>NZ_JOJE01000006.1 GCF_000720255.1 Streptomyces griseus subsp. griseus
CGAGAGCGAGCCGGACGCGGGGCGGCGGGGGGCTGTCGGGGCGGTGCTGGAGACAGGCCTCAGGCGTACGCGCCTGCTGCAGGCGGGCAAGCCGGTCGATGACGAGCTCGCCGCCGCGTATGCCGAGGCGGACGCCGGCGTCCTGTCGGCCCTGCGGATCGTCTACCGCGAACCACTGGTCGTTCGTGCGGCCAACGGCGAGATGGGTTTCCTCTCTCTGCCACGTGCCGTCGGGCTGGAGACTACGCCTGCGCAATTCCGCGCGTGGGGCGTCGAACCCGGGCAAGGCGACAGCGGGCCCGGCAACACCGGCTGGCATCCGAGTCGGCCGAAGATCAACAGGGCCTCACTTCCGTGCGGTGTGGATACGGTGATCCACCAGCCCGAGCGAGGCCCTGGTGTCGCCTCGGGACGATCCTTGTTCGTCAGGCGCGTTCGAGGAGAATCAGGTAGATCGCATTGGGCGCGAGGTCGACCGTCTCGGTGTAGGTCCTGCCCAGCCTGACGATCTTCTCCTCGACCAGGTGGAGGTCGGCCTTGGCCGGGTCACCGAAGTAGTTGCTTGTCGTCTGGTCGATCCGGTACACGCGCTCGCGGACCTGGTTTTGTCGGAGCTCCGAGGGTATCCGGGACATGTTGACGGTGGCCCGATAGCTGCGGTCGCCTACGTGCTGCCAGTTCCAGACCATCAGCGACGCGCCCGTGCGGTCCTTCGATGCCATCGTATAGAGGCCATTGTCTCCCTCGAGAGCATCTTCCACGACGGCGGACACCCTGGTGTCCTTCATCTTGGACTGCATCAGCATCATGTTCCCGTAGGGGGTGAAGGTGTCCTTCAGCGGTCCGTTCGGGGTGCGGGTCACGAACTGGTCCTTGCGTTCCTCGACCCTGTGTCGGACGCACCAGTTGAACAAGTGAGTGTCGGGCTGGTTCGCGTACAGGTAGCCGTACGTGGCCATGGCGGCTGCCTGCCGGATGTAGTCCTTCTTCGGGTCGGTGTCGTCGTAGCTCGGCCCGGGGTAGATGCCTGTTTCGGTGATGAAGGCCGGGAGGTGCCGGTCGAGTCGGCGCGCCGTCAGCCATTCCCGGAGGACCTTCCGCTGTGACGCCACCACTCGGAGGTCGTCCTTGTACAGCTTCGCCACCTGGTAGGCGTCGTCCCACTCGAGGTAGGAGTGATAGGAAAGGAAATCCAGACGCTTGCGCGGGTTCCGGTCGACCGCGTACGCGTCGAGGAAGGGCTTCACCCACTTGGGGTCCATCAGGGAGAGACTCGGCCCGCCGACCTTGATCCGGTCTGCAGGCCGCAGCCCCTTGTTGACCTTGTTGACGGCCTCGTAGAACGGCACGTAGTAGCGATACAGACCGTCGGGCTGCAACGTCGTCTCGTTCGCGGGGTGTCCGTTGTGGCGCTGCTCTCCGTAGAACTGCCAGTCCGGTTCGTTGAACGCTTCGATGTACTTGACGCGCGGATACTTCTCTTTGAGGCTGCGGATGATCAGCTCGAGCGTCGGTGCCAGGTCTTTCCAGGGCTTCTTGCCCTCGACGAAGGCCGTGGGGTTCACATTCACCAGCAGCTCATCGGACACGGTGCTCGCGTCGGTGAGGTAGTCGTCCAGTATGGATAGGTCGCAGGACTGCGTCTCCAGGTGGCACAGGTTGAAGACGTTGCTCTCGGGCGGCGCCTTCGGACTGCTGACCCACACGCGGTAGATCTCGCCGTGCAGCCCCTTCTTGTTGAGGAACGCAACATCGTCGGCACGCTGCTGAGGCCATGAGTTGAGGCTCCCGAAGTTGTTGTGCTTCTCCGGTCGCGGCAGTTGGCCTTCCGTCGAGCCGAAGTCGACCCGAACCCCGGCGGGCGACTCAGGCGTCTCTGCCGCCAGAACCGCATCGGGTTGCGTGGAGATGAGGAGGACCGCTGCTATACCTCCGGCCGGCAGCACTCGTTTCAAGGGGCGTCGCGTACGTAAGGGCATCTGTCGAAAACCTCGCTTCTGTGAACGGTGAAATCGCTCTGCCCGGGGAGGACAGACTGGTCGATGGTGGGATCTCCGGCTCCCTGAGAGGAGATGAACACCGGGGCTGATGGCGGCAGTGTCCGGTAGGCCTGTCAGGCGTCGTTCGACGGCTTGTGGCCAGAGAGAGAGATCCAACGCGCCCGCAGTGCGTGAGCGGCGGCCTTGGGACGGCGGTCACGGGTGAAGACGCCCTTGCGGTTGCCGTCGACGCGATGGATGCCGGGGGAGGTCTGGAAGTCCGCGAAGTTCCACACGTGTTCGCCCACGACGGCGTCGCAACGGTCGAAGGCACGGTGGTTGGCCGCCAAATAGGCCACCTGATACTCCTCTGTCCACGGCTGGTCCCAGACCGAGTGAAGCCCGGGCAGCGTGTCGGCGCCGTACTCGGTCATCAGGATCGGCTTGCCGAGCTTCTCGACCCAGGCCCGCAGCTCGGAGTCCATGAGCGCTTCCGCGGTGACAAGGTCGCCGTTGGCGATGTACCAGCCGTAGTAGCGGTTGAGGCACACGACGTCGAACAGGTCGGCGATGCGGTCGTTCTCGTGCGTGGTGAGCAGGGAGGCCGTGCTGCAGACGGGACGGGTCGGATCGAGCTTGCGGGTGAGTTCGACGAGCGGTTCGAAGTAGTCGCGTGCGCCGTCCTCGTGGGTGGACGGCTCGTTGGCGACGCACCACATGACCACACTGGGGTGGTTCTTGTCGCGGCCGATCAACTCCCGGATGGCTTGGGCGTGCGCCGCACGCGTGTCGTTGTTGAGGGTGTCGTCCGAGTAGGTGGGCGGGTGCGGGCGGCCGGTGAGCCCTCCTTGAACGGCGAGGTTGAGGCCGACGGCGGCGGTTTCGTCGATGACGACGATCCCGTGCCGGTCCGCGAAGTCCAGTACCTCCTCGGCGTACGGATAGTGCGTCGTACGGAAGGAATTGGCGCCCAGCCACTCCATGAGCTGGAAGTCGTGCACCAGGTAGGCGTCGTCGTGCCCCTTGCCGCGCACAGGGGTGTCCTCGTGCTTGCCGAAGCCCGTGAAGTAGAAGGGCTCGCCGTTGATGAGGAACCTGGCCCCCCGGATCTCGACGGTGCGCACGCCGAACGCCTGGTGATAAGTGTCGCGGACCGCTTCGCCGTCCACGATCTCGGTGACCAGGTCGTACAGGTACGCGGCCCCCGGCCGCCACGGCGTCACGTCCTCGATGCTCAGAGTGCCGCTCGCGCCCTCGCCCGCGGCCACCTCGGTGCCCGCGGCGTCCAGGACGCGGACGCGCACGGCGGCGGGTGCGCTGGTCCCGATCTCGTACTCCACCGTCGCGGTCGTCGAGTCGAGGCCGGTGACGACGGTGATGTCCTCGATGTGGACCGGCGGCACGCTGTGCAGCCACACCGAGCGGGCGAGGCCGGCGTAGTTGTAGAAGTCGTGATGGTACTTCTGCTGCCGACGGCCGTCCTCGGTGATGGTGATCGTGCCCGGCGGGATCGTCAGGTTGGTGAGTTCGTTGTTGACGCCGATCGTCAGACGGAACTCGTGCCCCGCGGCGACGTGTTCGGTGATGTCGGCCTCGAACGGCGTGTATCCGCCGACGTGTTCGGCGACCAGGGTGTCGTCGACGTACACCCTGCCCTCGTGCGTGGCGGCGTCCAGACGCAGCATCACCCGTTCCTCCGACCAGCCACGGGGCACACGCACCAGGCGCTGATACCAGACCCAGCCGACGTGGTCACGGATCGCGCTGTCGGTGAACAGGTCGTTGTAGCTGGCGGGCACGGCGGCTTCCAGACGGGTGTCGAGCGGCCCGGTCCAGGGGTGATCGCCCGCGGCGGTGCCGACGGCGAAGTCCCACAGGCCGTCGAGGTTCACCAGTTCACGGGTGGCGGTGGAGAGGGGCTTCAGCATAGGTCCTCCGAATTCCTGTTTCTTGTCCGCGCCGGGCCGTCTCGCGGAGATGTCCGCAGGCTGGGTGAGCAATCACCGATGTCCCCGCTCATGAACCGAACTGCCCCGGATCGGTGCCTTGCTCGACGCGCTCAACCGCGCCCGGTTCCGCCCGTTCGCGCGCCAGAAGCCTGTGACGCTCCTGGCGGCGCTCGCGCTGTGCGACAGGGTCGGGGACGGGCGCGGCGAGCAACAGCATCTGGGTGTAGGGGTGTCGGGGCAGTGAGGTCACCTGCCCGGCGTCTCCGGTCTCGACGATCTCACCGCCTCGCATGACGCTCACGCGATGGCTGACGTGCCGGATGACGGCCAAGTCGTGCGAGATGAACAGGTAGGCGACCGAGGTACGTCGCTGGATGTCGACGAAGAGGTCCAGCACGCGGGCCCGGGTCGTCAGGTCAAGGGCGGAAACGGGTTCGTCGCAGACGATCAGGCTCGGCTCGGAGGCGAGGGCACGGGCGATCGCCACCCTCTGCCGCTGTCCGCCGCTGAACTCGCGCGGCAGCCGCCGGGCCGCGTCCTTGGGCAGACCCACCTGATCCAGCAACTCCGCGATGCGGTCCCGCGCTTCGCGCGTCGTGGCACCTTGCGTCGTCAGCGGCTCGCTGAGGATGTCGCCGACGGCGAGGGCCGGGTTGAGTGAGCTGTACGGGTCCTGGAAGACGACCTGGATGTCCCGGGCGAGCGCGCGGCGTTCCTTGCGGGAGGCGTGGGTGATGTCCCGGCCCCGGAATCGGACGTGTCCGCCACTGGGTGTCACCAGTCCGAGGACGGCCCGCCCGAGGGTCGTCTTCCCGGAGCCGGACTCGCCGACGATCCCGAGGGTCTCGCCCTCGCGGGCCAGTAGGGACACCCCGTGCAGCACCTCGTGGGGGCGGGCCCTGAAGCCGCGGCCGGGATAGGTGACCCGCAGGCCGCTCAGGTCGAGCAGTGGCGCCGTCATCGCGCCTCCTTCTGCCAGGACTCGTCGGCGACGCCGGGCTGGTCGGTGCGCGCCGAGTTCTCGTCGAGGAGCGAGTCGAGCAGCGTGCGGGTGTACGGGTGCCGGGGCGCGCTGAACAGGTCGAGCACGTCCCCGGTCTCGACGATCTCGCCCTGCTGCATGACGGCGACGCGGTCGCAGCTGTCGGCAACCACCCCGAAGTCATGGGTCACGAGCAGCAGCGCCATGTTCAGTTCCTTGCGCAGGTCGCGCAGCAGGTCGAGGATCTCCGCCTGGACGGTCACGTCCAGGGCGGTGGTCGGCTCGTCGGCGATGAGCAGCAACGGCCGGCTCGCGACGGCGCCCGCGATGAGGACGCGCTGCGCCATGCCGCCGGATATCTGATGCGGGTAGGACGCGAACACCCGCCGGGGATCGGAGATTCCGACGCGGCTGAGCAGGGCAAGTGCGCGTTCGCCGGCCTCACGCCGCGACATCGGTGTCGTCGTGCGGATCCCCTCGACCAGTTGTGAGCCCACGGTGGAGGATGGGTCGAGGTTCGACATGGGCTCCTGGGGCACGTACGTCACGGCCCTTCCGCGCACACCGCACAGTTCGCGCTCGCTCAGGCCCAGGAGTTCGCGCCCGTCGAGGCGGACCGAGCCGCGGGTGACGACCGCTTCCGCGGGCAGTACACCGAGGATCGCGAACGCGGTCTGCGTCTTGCCCGACCCCGATTCGCCGACGAGCCCGAGCGTCTCTCCCGCCTCCAGGCTCAGGGTGACCCCACTGACCACCTCCTTCAACTCGCCCGAGGAAGTCGGGTAGGCGAGGGCAAGGTCCTCGACGGTCAACAGCCCTGAAGACCCTGCCCCGGTCGTGAGTCCGGTCGTCGGCCGAGGCGCGGGCGCGGTGATCCTGGACGGTTCTGGCCGCCCGCCCTCCAGTACGTCCCGCAGCGAGTTGCCGAGCAGGACCAGAGAGGCGGTGATGACACCGAGCGTCAGACTCGGCCAGAGGAACTGGAGGGGTTCCTCGTAGAAGTTGGTGAACCCGTCGGCGATCATCGCGCCGAAGCTGGGGACCGTGCTCGGCCCGACGCCGAGGAAGGCGAGGCCCGACTGCACGCCGATGGACGCTCCGGCGAGAAACGCGGTGGCGATGACGACCGGGCCTCGGACCGTGTAAAGGATGTGCCGCGAGAGGATGCGCCGGTCCGGCAGACCCGACACCCGGGCGGCGTCCACGTACAGCTCGCTCCTGACGCTGAGGACCAGGTTGCGGACCAGGCGGTAGACACCGGGTGACAGCAGCACCCCGAAGATCATCATCGTGACGCGGTAGTCGCCGTTCGTCACCGGGAGCAGCACGATGAGCAACAGCAGCCCCGGGAAGGTCATGACGAGGCTGAACACCCACTCGGTGACAGCCCGCAGGCGCCGGTCGTAGTATCCGCCGATCAGCCCGAAAGCGACGCCGATGGCGAGGGCGATGCCGGTGCCGATGAGTGCCGCGACGACACTGGTGTTGACGGAGCTGAGGAGCCTGGCGAAGATGTCGCGGCCGCTCTTGTCGCCGCCGAGGAGATAGCCGTGGCTGCCGGCATCGGCGTTGATCGCATCGAGCGAGGCCTGGTTGGGTCCGTGATCGGTGATCAGCGGGGTGAGCAGGCCCAGCGCGACGATGACCAGCAGGATGCCCGCGCTGATGACCGCCTGCGGGTCCCGCAGCAACCGGCGCAGGGGTGACCTGCGGCTCGCTGCGGCCTCTGCCGGGTCGTGCCGGTCTCCCTGGTCGCGGGCGGGGGTGGCGTTGCTCGGTGCGGTGCTCATCGAATCCTCGCCTTCGGGTTGAGCCATCCGTTCGCGAGGTCGACGAGCAGGTTGACGCAGACCACGAGCAGAACCGCGAAGAGCGTGATGCCCATGATGATCGGGACGTCGCCCTGGAGAGACGCGTTGAAGGCGTACGAGCCGAAGCCCGGCAGTGCGAAGACCTGCTCGATGACCAGCGCCCCTCCGAACATCTGCACGAACTCAAGGGACAGCACCGTCAGTGCGGGACCCGCGGCGTTGCGCAGGGCGTGGCGCAGCAGGATCGAGCGGGGGCGGATCCCGCGTGTCCGGAGGGTACGGACGTAGTCCTTGCGCAGTTCGTCGATCATGGCCCCGCGGACCTGGGATGTGAGACTGGCGGCCCCGGCTGCCGTCAGGGCTAGTACGGGGATGGCGATCGAGGCCGCCCAGCGGGTGGGATCCTCCCCCAGCGGCGTGTATCCGGTGGCCGGGAACCAGTGCAGGCGCAGGGCCAGGAGCCATACGAGCCCGATGGCGATCAGGAGGTTCGGCACGAGGTGGCCGAACAGCGAGGCGCCCTGTGCGATCCGGTCGACGACTCCGCCCCGGGTGGCCGCCAGCACACCGAGCGTCACACCGACGACGGCGGTAAGGAGAAGCGCCGCAAGCACCACGGACAGGGTGACACCGAGGCGCGCGGCGATGGCCGACCGTACGGGCTCGCTGGTGAAGTAGGAGAGTCCGAAGTCACCCCGCACGGCGTGGAACAGCCAGTCCAGGTACTGCACGAGCACCGGGCGATCCAGTCCCAGCTGCGCCTTCTGCTCCTCGATGCGGGCCGGCGTCGCGGAGCTGCCGAGGGTGCTGCCTGCGATGTCGTCGAACGACGTGCTCAGCAGCAGAAACGTGATCATCGTCACCAGGACCGCCAGTACCAGTCCCGCGATCAGGCGGCGCAGCACATAGAGGATCATGCCGGGGCTCACCCACCGGCCTGGTCGGCGAGACCGAACTGCCGGAGACTGTTCTGCGTCGAGGAGCCGTCCCCGTGGAAGACGATTCCCTTCTTGGTCACCCAGTGGACGCCGATGTAGAAGACGGGCGCCGTCCAGGCGTTGTTCACCGTGAACGCGTCGATCTGCTTGTACACCTCTGCCGCCTTCGAGGCATCGGTTTCGCCGTTCGCCTTCAGCAGCAGCCGGGTCAGCCGGGGATCGGTGGAGGCGAACACGTTGCGGTACCCGTTCGGGGAGAAATAGTCGCGGGTCTGCACCGGGATGGGGTCCAGCCCGTCGATGACCAGGGCCATGGGGTATTTCCTGGTGGCCAGGGCCGAGATGGTCTGCTGGGCGGGTACGGGGTCCCAGGTGACCTTGATTCCGATGTCCGCGAGCGACTGCGAGATGGTGGGTTCGAAGGGCTTGGTGAAGTACAGGCTCGGCATCCTCACCGAGAATCCGTCCGGGTATCCGGCCTCGGCCAGCAGCTTCTTCGCCCCGGCCGGGTCGTGGGGGTAGGTCTGGTCGAGCGCGGGGTCGTAGCCCTCGGCCAGGGGGTGGTACAGCTGTTCCGTCGCCTTGCCGGAGCCCTTGAGGAAGAGCCGGACCATCTTCTCCCGGTCGAAGGCCATGTTGATGGCCTTGCGCACCCGTACGTCTCCGAGCGGCTTGAGCACTTCACCTTTGCGGTCGAACAGCAGGAGCGTGGCTACCGAGGTCGCCTCGATGCGATTGGTGGTGAAGCCGGCTGACTTCAGCGAGCTCAGCTGCTGCACCTCCACGGACCCGGCGTTGATCTCACCGGCCTTCAAGGCGTTGACCGAGGCGGCACGGTCGGAGATCACCTTGATCTTGACGGTGGGGAACGGATAGGCCTGCTTGTTCCAGTAGTCGTCGCGCCGCTTGAGTACGTAGACCGACCCGTTGACCGTCGCGCCCTTGTCCAGGGTGTAGGGCCCCGAGGAGACCGGATTCAGCGCGGAACTGCTGGTCCTCATGGTCTGGGGATCGGCGATCACCCCGCCGGCTCCGGCCAGGGCGTGCAGGAGCGACGCGTCCGGGTTGCGGAGCTTCAGCACCACCGTCCGGTCGTCGGGAGCATCGATGGACTCCACGGCGGCGAGTTGTGTCTGGTTCTGGCCGGACGTCCTGATCAGGTCCAGGGTCGCCTTCACGGCGGCCGCCGTCACCGGGGAACCCGAGCTGAACTTCATGCCCGTGCGCAGCGTCAGGGTCAGGGTCCGGCCACTGTCGGAGTATGTCCAGCGCTGTGCCGCGCCCGGCCGGAGTTCGCCGTCGTCGTCGTCGACGAGGAGCAGCGTGTCGTAGAGGGAGCTCCAGACGTAGGCCTGCTGCCCCTCGGTGAGCTGGGCGGGAGCGAACGAGTTCGGGGTGCCCATGACGGCCAGGGAGAGCGTCGAGGTCGTGGACGACGAGGATGCCGCCTGGCCGTCGCACGCCGTCGTCGTGAGCAGCACGGCCGTCGTGGCCAGGGCGACCGGAGCGAGAGACCGGGGTGAGGTGTGCGGGGGTCGAATACGCATGGTGGCTTCTTTCGTCCGCCGACCGGAGGTTCTGAGGCCTTCGCCGTCGCCCTCAGCGGGGTTGAGCGCGCAGCGGTGATCTCGAGGGGGGAGCAAATTCCTAACACCCGTTTGGCTTTCGCTCGGACGCTAGGGTCACAAAGCAAGGACGAGAAGACTTTTGACGTCATTCGTTATTGGAATGTTATATTGAAGGCTTGGCTCGATGCGTAAGGTGAGGCGAAGTCCGCCGGACTGCTGTCGCGGACAGTTCGCGAGAAAGGGTGACCACACCGTGAGTGAGGCGAAGGCACGCGGGCCGTACGCCAAGTCGGCGGCCCGGCGGGAGGAGATCCTGCGCGCGGCACGCGAGAGCTTCGCCGAGCACGGGTACGCCGCTGCTTCCCTGCGTGACATCGCCGAACGCGCCGGCATAACGGCCGCCGGGCTGCTCCACCACTTCCGCGGCAAGGAGGAACTCCTCGGCGCGGTCCTCGCGCAGCGCGACTCCGAGGAGTGGGCGGAGGGTACGGCTCGGGTCGCAAGCCTGGAGGATCTCGCACCCTACTTCAGCGCCCGGCTCCGCAAGCACCAGGAACACCCCGAGCTGATGTGCCTGTGGATCGAGCTCGCCGCCGCCGCCTCACGCCCGGACCACCTCGCGCACTCCTACTTCGTCGACCGTCAGGCCCACGGGCTCGCGCACCTGACGGAGGGGCTGCGGGAGTACGCGGAGCGCGGCAGGCTGCGCAAGGGCATCAGTCCCGGAAGCGCGGCCCTGATGATCGAGGCGATGCTCGGCGGCCTCCAGGGGAAATGGCTGCTGAATCAGGACTTGGACATCATCGAGCCCCTCAACGACCTGCTCCGTCTGCTCTTCGAGGCGGATGACGCGTAGACGTTCTGGGCCTCGGTGAAGTTCTCGATGGGCCCCGGCGTGCCTCTCAGGCTCCGTACGCCACCACGGCGGCCTCGTGGCGTCGGCGACGTGACGGCGTGCGACGGTCTTCGGGTTGGCGGACAGCCGCGGGTCGTCCAGATGGCTGCCCGCGTCCATGCGCAGGTAGCCGACCACGTCGGAGGCCTTCTGTTCCCAGTCCACATACAGTTCGCGGCACTCCGGGTGCAGGAACACCAGCCGCGACCAGTTCCGCTCCCGCGCCGGCAGCTGTGCCCAGTCGCCGAAGACGGCCGCGGCCATCCGGTTCCAGGCGAGGATGTCCGTGCGGCGCCCCACGGCCTACGTCGGGACGCCGTCGATCGCGTCCAGCTGCTGCAACGCCGGCCTCACCTGCTGGGCGGCGCCGTCGGCTTCTTCTTGTGTTGCTTCGGCTGCGCCAGGTGCATGAGGTGGGCGTGCTCGTCGTCGGACAGCCGCAGGGCGCGTGCGATGGAGTCGAGTACCTCCGCCGACACATTGGGCCCGTCGCCCTGCTCCAGTCGCGTGTAGTACGCCACGGACACTCCAGCCCGGGCACGCGGCGGTGCCGTCCGTAGTCCTGAAGCCCCACGTCCTGCGGCTTGAGCCGGGCACGCCGAGTGCGCAGGAACTCACTCAGCTCTGCACGACGGTCACAGCGCCTCGCAGACCACCACCACTCCGGCGATCTGCCAAGTCGAACTGCTGGTACCCAAGAACATTCACACGCGCGTTCAGTCAACCCACCGCGCCCACCCCATCGCGGTTCGCGACGGGCACCGCGAGGTCTTCGGCCTGAGCGCTCTCGCTGACGTGCCCCTGACGTCTCTCCGTGAGGCGCACTCATTCTGTTGACACCCTGGCCGGGCGGGGAAAGAATAGGCCATTCTCTCGGGATAGCTGACGCGGTCTCCAACGCGAACTCAGCACACAGTAAAAGGTGATCGAGAAAATGCAGTCACAGACATCCGCGACCATCGATACCCGTCAGCTGTATGTCCGTGCGCTGCAGTCGGCCCTTAGTGTGGACGAGGTCACCGACGCGTTCATGCGTGCCGGAGCACCCATGATCCCTTCAGATGCCCACGCGGCGTACCGGCTCCACGCAGATGCCGACCGGGTCGGCATCATGGGAGTTTCGGCACAACAACGCTTTCTTGACGATTACGAGGACTACGGCAGACGAGATGACCCGGTCCTCGAATTCGCGCTACGCGAACTAAGAGCTATCGATTCGTCTCGTGTCCCCATTCCCGAGGTATGGGAGTCGAGCGGCGCGCACGCGGCGCTGGGCGTGGCTGGATTCGTCCACTCGCTGGAGGCGCCGGTGATAGTGGGCGGGGCTGTCTTCGGCACTCTGAACTTCGCGCGGGCGCAGAGCCGTCCCAGGTTCAGTCGGAGGGACCTTGTGGCAGCCGGGTTCATGGGTGAGCAGCTTGGCCTGGCCATGGAACGGGCTTTGCGCTTCGAGGCCACCGGCCGCCGTGTCGGCTTCCTCGAGCAGGCGCTGGACTCGCTTGCACAGCCTGTCGTCGTCACCGACCTGGACTGCCGGACGTTGTTCCGAAACCGGGCCGCACGCAAACTGGAGGCGGGCGGCGCCGACGGGTTGGGCGGTCCTCTCGACGTACCCATCGCCGAGGCGATGGAAGAATTCCGCACGAACGGCCGGCGCGTTTACACCGGGAGTGTCCACGACCCCGGATCCGGCGAGCATCTGATCACGAGATCCCTTAACGTGTCGCAGACGCAGGACGTCGCGGTCACCTTGGTGTTCAAGGCCGATAGTGGAAGGACGCGAACCCTGCCGGCCTGGAACGTGCTGTCCCGGCGAGAGCAGGAGATCGCCGAATTGGTCGCTCAGGGTCTCAGCACCAGACAGATCGCGGAACAGGCCTTCATCACCGAGAACACGGTGAAGCAGCATCTCAAGCGTATGTTCGCCAAAGTTGACGCGCGCAACAGGGCGGAACTCATCCAGCGTGTTTGGGCGCATGGCGGTAACGCGGTCAAGCCTTTGCAGTGATCCACAGTGCCATCGCGGCGGGTACCGTAGCCACACACTGTGGCCCGGTCGTTGGTACGAGATAGAGGCAGGCCACAACTCCCCACGGACAGTCCGGGACCACGCCCTCACCTGTCCCGACGCGGCGTCCTTCCTCTCCGAGTTCGATCCGGCGGAGCCCGCTGTACTGATCGTCGACGTGCGCATGCCCGGGCTGAGTGGGTTCCAACTGCAGGAGCAGCTCCTCGCCCGGGACTTCCCGGCGCCGGTGATCTTCTGCTCGGCTCACGGCGACATCCCGATGTCTGTGCGAGCCCTGCGCCAGGGAGCCGTCGACTTCCTTGAGAAACCCTACGAGCCGCAGAAGATGCTGGAAGTCGTTCAGGAGCAACTGCTCGAAGCGTCGCGGCTCTTTGCCCAGCACCGTCGTCGTCAGGAGATCCGTTCCCGGCCGGAGACCCTGACGCCCCGCGAGCGAGAGGGGCTACGACTGGTGATCAGCGGACTTTCGAGCCAGGTCATCGCCCGGCGGCTGGGCACCAGCGTCAAGACGGTCGATGTCCACCGGGCTCGGATCAAGTCCAAGACTGAGTCGGAAAGCCTGGCCACTCTGGTCCGATATGTGCTCCAGAACCAGATCACCGTCTGAGCGTCGGCCGCCCCCGAGAGCGTAGCCGGGGTTCCTGCACTGACCAGCGCAGCGAAGCCGAGCGGGGTGAGCATGGGCGCCCGGCCCGGTCGATCACGGTCGAGATCAGCCGCGAGGGGGGCCGCCTCCTCCACGGCGGCGGTCACCCTCACTTCCCTCTTCGGATGTGGTACTGGACATCCGAGATCCCGATGGGGCGGGATCCCGTGGCTGTCCCAGTCGATCATTGGACCAGCGCCTCCCTTTGTGGCTCGCCCTTGCCCTCACCGGCGATGTTGCAGAGCCATCGGTGCGTCATCTCCGCGATGTCCGCCCAGTTCCGGTCGAGGGTGACGCCATGACCGAAGCCAGCCGCGTAGCGGTAGTCCGCGCCCAGCAACCGGGCCAGCCGGTGCACGGCGGCCGGATCGGACAAGGCATCGTGCTCAGCCGCGAGGACGAGGAGCGGCCCCGAGATCCTCACCGGATCGACAGTGACGCTCCACTCCGTGGTGACTTGGGCCACCGCCCGTGGGGACTCCGGGATGAGGAGCTCGTAGTACCGCCGGGCAAGCTCCTCGTCGGTTCCGGAGAAGAACAGTTCTTTCGTCAGCTCGAACGGCGGCGGACCCCACATCTGAGTGGGATCGGTTGGTACCTCGAGTTTGTCAGGCGTCGCCTCCCTTGGGAGGCCGGGTGTCAGGAGCACCATGCCCGCGTGCCGATTGCGTTCGGCGTACTTCAGGCTCGCGAGTGCACCCATGCTGTGAGCGATGATGATCGGTGGCTCCTGGAGCCCGGAGGCCACCGCTTCGATATCGGGGGCCACGTCTTCGATGGAACGCCGGAGAGCCTCTTCCGGCGGCAACGGCTTTGACTTTCCGTGACCACGCCAGCTCAGAGCGTGGCAGTCCCAGCCTCTGGCTGACAGGTACTCGGTGAAATCGTCCCAGCACCACGCCCCGTGGAGTCCGCCGTGCACCAACAGCACGGGGGTCGGCCTGGCGGTCGAACCGGGATCAGGTCTCCGCCTGGCAACGTGGAGGCCGGCGACTTCGTAGTCGACGATGTGGTTAGGCATCGCGTTCTCCTTCGCCCTGGGCGATCCGGGACACTCAGTGGTCAGAAACGAGATCGGAAACAGCGCCGCTCAGGTGTCCCAAGAACGGCAGGAGACCCGTGCGGTCGTGACAGTTGAGGTATTCCGCCCGGGCACCGCCCGCCGGCACGACGTAGACCTCGTGACCGAGAACCACGGTGACGTCGGGCGCGAAGTGCCGGGCCAACTCGCCGAAGCTCTGCAAGATGGCGAGATGGGTGGGATGCTCGTGCGCCCAGGCCTCGAGGTGCGCGAGCGACTGCCACCAGGCCAGCGTGGCAGTCTGGACCTGCGCATCAGCAGGGTGGCGGACGTCGATCTTGCGGATGCTGAGACACCCGGTGTCGAGGGGTTCTCCTTGAACCAGTCGCGCTCCGCATCGGGGCAGTGCCGCCACCCTTGAGGCGACCGGATGAAGCACATGTTCTCCGGTACCTCGAACGAGACGAGACGGCTGCCGGACATCACGGCGGCCGGTGACACATCCGTTACTGTTCCGGGCAGCCCACCGTCCTCTGCGTCGTGGATGCGGTCGCGCATCGACCCGAAGTAGGAGTGGTACGGGTTGAGCTCCTTCGACCGGTTCTTCGCCATGCCCCATCGT
This sequence comes from Streptomyces griseus subsp. griseus, assembly GCF_000720255.1. Lineage (GTDB taxonomy): Bacteria > Actinomycetota > Actinomycetes > Streptomycetales > Streptomycetaceae > Streptomyces > Streptomyces griseus_I. The sequence goes on from NZ_JOJE01000006.1 coordinate 14,441, forward strand.
GCATCCTGCGTGGAATACGACGTCTCCAATCGGCGGGCCGGTACCTGCAGCGACTCGACCCAGAGCCCGACGCTTCGTTCGCCCGGTTTCGGCACCCAGGATTCCAGCGGGTGCTCGGCATGCCATCGGCGGTAGTCGTCCCCCGAGACCCAGTACGCCAGGAACACGTCGTTGACATGGCCGGCCGCGTCCAGGTGTCGTCCGGCCTCGATCTGATACACGGAGGCGTCTGCTTCCAGGGCGTGCAGTACCTGGTCGCGCATGTCCTGGACGTCGGTTCCTGGGTCGTACTGGATGCCGATCTGCGCCATGACGGCGGCAACGTCCAGTGACGAGAACTCCGAACTGTATGCCGAGTAGGGATTCTGGAAGTCACTGGCTCGGATCTTCGTCACCGCTGGTTCCTCTCGTGGTTCCTCTGGTGCTCATGAGCCAGCGTGGCTGCCCGCCACCGGATGGGGCAGACCTCAAGGGAGTACCGTTGCCGGGTTGGGTACTCGTTGGGGTCCACCGAGCCTGGTGCGCCCTGCCGCGTCCGCGCCCGAGTGTCACCCGAATGGGTAATCTTCCGGACACGGCGGTCCCCCGTGGCTGCTACGGGGTCAGCACACTTGACCGCTCTCCGGCATTGGGTTGATCCTCGGATCAGCGCGAGCGGTGAGCGGTGAGACCGTCACGTGCCGGCCTTCCGGGACCGACTGGACACGAGGTTCTCGGGACACAGGCGAATGACGACGGAGCACCGAAACGAGCACTTGATGGTGGCCAGCCAGGCGAGCATCAGTCGTTTTACCAGCGAAGGGCTTCAGACGTGAACTCTTCGGTGAGCAGCAGGCTGCTTCGATTCACTGCCGAGGCGGGGGCCTGCGCGGAGCAGGACCTCCAGGCGAAGGTCCTTGATGAGCTCGGCCGCGTCGTTCCCGGAAAGGCCTCAGGGGTGTACCTCTTGGGCAGCGTGGGGAACGCAGCATCGAGCGTCCAGGCCTATGGAGTGAGCGACTATTTCCTGGCCAAGTATGAACATCAGGGTCGTGACTCGGACCTGGTGCTGGAGGCGGTGCTGACCAGTCGTTCAGCGGTGACGGAAGCTGAGATCTACGAGCCGGCCGAGTGGATGCTTCTCCCTCTGTACCGGCAGGTTCTCGCCTTGCACAGCATCGCTCATACGTTGCAGGCGCCCCTGATCGTGGCGGGGGAGGTACGGGGCACCTTGAACGTAGCTCGTACGTCGGACCAGGGCGCTTTCGCCGTGGGAGAGCTGGCCGTCGTGGAGGCACTTGGCCGTCTCTCCGGCCTGGCGATGGAAAGTGCCAGGATTGCCGAAGAGCTCGGCAGGCGACTCGCACGCGCCTCCGCGGCTCTCGACCTGATCGACGAGCCGGTGGTGGTGACCGACATCCGCACCGCCGAACGCACCGCGAACGCTGCGGCGCAGCGCATCATCGGCGGTCTCTCCGGCGGCCGGACGTTCGACGACCTCCTGGCCCGGTCACGCGACGGAGCGGCAAAGGCACCCGAGGGGACGATGCGTCCCTGCGAAGATCCAGAGACCGGTCTGAAGCTACGGTCGACGCGGTTGCCTGACGACATCCTCATCACCATCATGCACACCCCGGCTGAGGCACCTACCCATGCACGGGCTTTGATTCAGGAGGCCCTGAGCCCGAGGGAGTACGAGATCGCGGACCTCGTGGCCTCGGGCTTGAGAGACGGGCAGATCGCCGAGCAGCTCTTCCTCAGTCCCCACACAGTCAAGAAGTACTTGAAGAGCACCTACCGCAAGCTGTCACTGCGGTCACGCGTTGAGCTCACTCGTGCCATGCACGGCGGCGCCTGAACCGTCAGTCGGCAATGCGTCCGGCGGCGTCGGGCAGCGACAGCAGGCCCAAGGCCGGCCGCAGCAACGATGCTCCGAAACACGGCCGTCATCCCAGGCCGCTTCATGACCCATGCGAACGGGGCAGCGAAGTTGCTCGCCCGGCGGCCCGGGCTCTGGATCGCACAGATTCGACCTCTCGGATCAGCCTGCCGCAGGGCCGCCGCGTCGCAGCAGGGCGGGCAGGCCAAGGCCGTTCTGGGTGAACAGTCTCTCGGCTGCGGCGAGTTCATCGGCCGCAGCCGAGTCCGATCCCGCTCGCAGGCCGCGCATGTACCGCACGATGGCCAGCACACGCGGGCTCTGGATCCTTGCCGCTACCTGCTCCGCGGCCCCCAGGGCGGCGGCGAACTGGGGGCTGTCCTGCTCGGCGAGGAGCACGACCCGCGCCCATGATTCCACGGCCTCGGCATACAGGCCCACATCTGCCAGGCCGACTCCGGCGTCCAGGTGGCGGCGGATCGCTTCGGCCGATCTGCCGTCCGCATCGGCGAGGATGGCCTTGCACTGGGCGAGCTGTGCGGCCGGGGCGTCCAGCGACAGCACGGTATTCGACCGGGTCAACTCATGGACCATGTGTCGGCCGGCGTCGATGTGCCCGGCCAGCAGCGTCACCCGGGCCAATGCAGCCTTCGCCGGTACGGCGACCTCCGGCAGATCGAGTTCCTCCACCAGCTGCACCGCTTCGGCGAGCAGCACGGCGGCGCCGCGGAGATCGCCCCGGGCCTCGCAGGTCATCGCCCGTCGCAACAGCGCTCGCTGTTGGGCCCAGTTGTCGGCGCACCGGCTGTACTGTTCGGCAGCAGTCAAGAAGGCCGTTTCGGCAGCGGTGATCCGTCCGCGCGCCAGCAAACCCAGGCCACGCACCATCGAGGGTGCGGCCATGGTCCACCGGTCGCCTGACGACAGGGCCAGACGCCGCGCCTCCTCCAGGACCGCGTCCCCTTGCTCCCAGCGGCCGAGTCGGTGCAGCGCGTGCGCCCTGCCCACGTAGGCGAGGGCCAGGTCCGCGATCCGGATGCTTTCATGCCCCCGGGCCGCCTCTGCAGCCTGTTCCCCGAACTGCACGGCCTCCCGAAGGTGACCGAAAATAGAGCCTATGTTCGCCGCCCATGCCAAGGCCCGCACTCGGATCTCCGCGTCCTGTGCGGGCAGGGAAAGCGATCTGGTGATCAGCTCCCAGTCCGTTGTGCGGCCGCCGCGCATCCAGGTCGTGTATCCGAGCGCACCGACGAGCTGGTGGGCGCGGTCACCAAGGCCGCGGTCCAGCGCACGCTGGAAGGCCGCACGGATGTTGCCCTCTTCCAGCATGAGCGTGCGCACGGCCTGCGCCTGACCGGTTCCCACAAGCCGACGACTGCAAGAGGTCGCCAGAGAAACATAGACGTCCACCTGGGCATGTACGACGCGTTCGGTCCCACCTGTGGCCTCCAGCTTCCGGCCAGCGTAGAGACGGACGGTCTCCAGGAGCCTGAACCGCTCCGGAAAGCCCTCCGCCGCCTCGGCCTGCACCAGCGACTTGGCCGCCAGCCGTCCGAGCAGGGCCCGGACGTCGGTGTCGTCCTCGCCCAGATGAGTCCACAGTCCACGCACCTGCTGGGGCAGAAACGGTCCACGGAACACCGACATGCGGTCCAGCGCCTGCTGCTCCCGGCGGTCGAGCAGTTGGTAGCTCCAGCCGACCACCGATTCCAGAGTGCGGTGCCGGTCCGGGCCCCTTCCCGGGCCCCGGTCCAGCTGCTGGAACCGATCGTCCAGCAGACGCTCCACGCCGGCCAGACCCAACGCACCGGCACGTACCGCCGCCAGTTCTATCGCCAAGGGGATGCCGTCGAGTTGATGACAAACACGGCTGATGGTCCGTACGCCGGCGGCGTCAACGGTCAGACCCGGCTGTACCGCCTGCGCACGGTCGAGGAAGAGCCGGACGGCAGGCAGTGTGGCCAGAGCCACGACGTCGTCGAGGTCTGAGGGCACGGCCAGCGGCGCGACCGGATGAACGGCCTCACCGGGAACACCGAGCGGCTGCCTGCTGGTGGCCAGGATCGTGGTCCCCGCTGTGCCCGCGTCCAGCGCGGCAGAGAGTGCGGCGGCCTCGTCCGCGACGTGTTCACAGTTGTCCAGGACCACCAACACCCGACGACCCTTGAGCGCCTCGCACAGCATCTGAACGGGGTTACGCCCTCGGCCGGCTGTCCCGCCCGGCAGCGTCGCGGCACTCAGCGCGTCGAGAACGGCCAAGGCCAGATCATCACCAGGACCGTAGGATACAAGATCGACCACAATCGCGTCCTGAGCCACCGCCGGAGCCCGGCGGTCGACCAACGCCCGCGACACCTCCAGCGCGAGCCTTGTCTTGCCCACGCCACCCGGGCCGGTCAACGTGCAAATCCTGGTACGGCCGAGAGTCTTCAGCGTCGCATCGACTTCCCCCTCGCGGCCGAGGAAGGACGTGGCGGGCCGGCCTATGCTCGTCGTCCCGGACGGCTTCGCTCCAGAGACAGCCGCTCGGGTACCCCGCAGGATGAGTCGCTCCATCTCCTGCAAGCGAGCCCCAGGTACGAGCCCGTATCGGTCGTCCAGCACGCGCCGAGCCTCCTGGTAGACGGCCAGGGCATCGGCCTGCCGCTCCAGCCGGGACAGGGTCAGCATCCGCAGCGCCCAGAACTCCTCGACCGGCGGATGCTGCCTCGTCAGCGTCAACAGCTCTACAGCAGCAATGTCGTACGCCCCCTCGTCCACCTCCGCGGCCAGACACTCCTTGAGTGCCTGCAATCGCAGCTCAGCGAGGCGGTCGCTTTCCTCCGCGAGCGCAGGGACGTGCCGTACATCGGTGTAGGCGGACTCGGACCGCCACTGCGCCAGCGCACACCGATACGCCTCGGCCACGCCACCCAGGCCGCTCCGCCGGCGCACTTCCCTGGCCTCGGACAATGCGGTCTCGAACCGCGCCGAGTCGACAGCCTGGACTGGAAGGTCGAGGAGGTAGCCGCCAGGCACCGCACTCAACACGCCCGGGCCGAGCACGCGCCTCAGCGATGACACTCGGGCCTGTACGGCGTTACGGACCCCTGGCTTGTGCGCCTCCTTTTCCGCCAGCCCCCATACCTGTCGCACGATCTCCGTGGTTGCCACAGGCCGCCCCACGGATCGGGCAAGCAGCCCGACGAGACCTCGTGTCCGCCCTCCCGCGATCTCCAGCCGCCGGTCGCCCGCGTAGAGCTCCAGTGCTCCGAGGACACGCACGTCGAGGGCGTCACTGTGAGGTTCACCTGCCTTCACGGCATCCTCCTGGTTTTGACGTCCCACAGGGAGCCGGAGCGCCGCCCCGCGTCGCCACCCTCAGGACGTTGGAGAGGTCGCCCATCGCCGCATCATGTACCTCCTGTCACGGCTATGCCGGAACCGGTGGCGTTCACCCCACAGCTTTCCGATGCGCCGCCGCTATGGGGAGGCTCGGTCGCCTCAAGGTGTGAAGCCGCCTCACTGGTCGGCTCTCTCGGCCTCGGTCTCGGCCGCGGAGGAGGCCTTGCGTTGATATGCGCGGAGTCCGAGGAAACCGGCAGCGAATCCACTGATGAGGCCGCTCAGAGCATGATTCAAAGCATTGGCCGTGGCGCTGTTCGGCACACCGATCAGCGCATAGTTGATGAGGGCGCTCATTACGGCCCCCATCAGTCCGCCGGTGAGACCGCAGATCAACGAGGCGCGCATTGCGGACGGCCGGTTGGTGGCCGGCAACGGTGTACTTGGCGTGGTCATTGTCGACTGCTCCTCTTGGTGGGAATCACATCTACTGGGCTGACTCAGTGGTCACTGATGCAGATCAGGCGCCTCGGGTCAGCGCCTGTGGCGGACGGCTTTCGCTGGCTGTGCCGTCGGGCGAAGCACCTCAGACCTCGATCCTTGGTGATCGGTCCAGCCGGTCGTGATTTGTCCAGAAGGGCCGGGAGCGAGGATCGGGGTTGCCGACGGCCCGCCAAGGCCAGCCCTTGGACGGCCTGGCAGCCGAGCAGGAGCGCGGGTACGTGGGCCGGGCATGCGCTGGTAGGGGAGGCTCATGCCGGTGACCTGGTGGGCTACTACGTCACAGTGGGCGGCCCTTCGGCTGCTCGCGTCTCATGGCCGGGTTGACGACGATTGTCAGGGGTCCACACCGTCGGCAGTGTCACCCGGACGGGGACAATCGGTTCTTCTCTGCCTGAGCTCCTGCGACCTCCAGCATCACAAACCTTGCGCCCGAGGTAGGCAGTTCCAATACACCTGCAGGGGGACAGTGCGACGGCGTCGCTGTTCCCACGGTCCGTCGCCACGCTGTCAGGGGGGCGGAGCTGCGTTGGAGTAGAGCAAGCGCCTTGAGTCGCCGGTTGTCCCTTGGCCCTTCGCCCAGATAGGAGGAGACCAGTCCCGCCGACGCCGAGTGCCGCCCGTACAGCGTCGGCGGGACGTCGCACTGAGTGCCGACCCGAAGTGGGCACAGGGGGAGTCGCCGCGGCATCACCGGAACGGTGCTCGCCCTCAGCGGTGCGGTTGCGACCGGCAGCGCCTCCTTGGCGAAGAACCGCCGGACCGCGACCCAACGCAGCCCGGTCGTCCCGGCGTTCGCCGCTTGCCATGCGGCCACCCTTGTGGCGGCGGTGCTCGGTCTCATCGGCATGTGGCGGTGTCCGAGCCTCGCGTTCCGCCCCCCTGTCCGGACTTCCAGCGGGAGCGACGACGCACCGGCAGCCGCCTCCATGCGGTAAACGCCCTCCGTCTGAAGGTGATCTTCAGCAGGCCGGCTCTGCCCATCGGACCACGCCGCCGGCGTCGTCGTACCCGCCGTGATCACGAGCCAGAGAGCACACGATGGCGGAAGCTCGGCCATTGGTGACCAACTCGGGGACGACCAGGACAGCCGCGTCCACGGTGCCGACAGCGCGCGGTGAAGACAAGCTCCGGGGTCATGCCGATGCGCCTCGATTCACGTCAGGGGCGCTGCGCTTTCCCGCCACGGCGATTGCAAAGTCCGTTGATCGTGCCTTTGGCGCAGGTCAGTTGAGTCCGAGGACGGTCAGTGGCCGTTCGTAGGGGCGGAGGGCTGTGGTGCGGAGTCCGGCGGCGATGTTGGTGTGGCCGGCGGTGCGGAGCTGATTGATGGCGAAGCCGCGCAGGGTGGCCATGTTCTCCGGGCCGTGCCCGGTTCGGATCTTGGAGGCGTCCTCACGGAAGGCGGTGTCCCTCACGAAGTGGAGCCTGTTTTCGATCACCCAGTGCGCCCTCAAGATCTTCGCGCTGCGTTCCGGGGATGCCTGGCGGCTGGTCAGGTCGGTGATGACGTAGACGGTCTCGCGGCTCTGCTGTCCCGACTTGCTGTCGGTGACGTGGCGTACGACCCAGGCGACTTGGGCGGCGTGTGGGAAGCCGACGCCGAGGTCGGTGACGGTGAGCACCTGCACGACCCGGGTCTCCTTACGGCCGTGCCCCTCGGAGCGGTCGTAGTAATTTGCCGTTGCCTTGTGCCAGGGCAGGGTCCGCAGCTGCTCGTAGAGGTTCTTCTGGTTCCGCTTCACGGTGAAGGCGCAATGGGCTTTCTTCTCCTCGACAAGGAAGCGGACGTGGTCGCGCCGGGTGTGTAGCGCGTCGCCGGTCACGGTGACTCCTTGCAGGTCATAGGGGTCCAGGAGGGCGGCGAAACAGGCGATCTCGTTCGTCTTCTCAGGGACCCTGAGCTGGGTGACGGTCATACCGGTGCCGGTCATCGCGGCCGGCAGGTGCGCGGCCGGGTGGCACCGAGGCGCGAGCCACGGGCGCTCTTGCCGTCGATCGCGAGGGTGTCGGTGCCGGCCGGGTCGTGGCCGAGGAGGTCGGCCAGGCCGCCGGGGCAGGTGTCTTTGATGACTCTGCGGATCGTCGCGCCGCTGGGCGGTACCCGCGAAGGGGTGACGCGTCCCGCGCCGACACCGCGGATCGGCCGGCGTGGCCGGCCGCTCGGCCGGCGGACGCGTGGCACGGTGCTGACGAGTGGGCGACTTGACCAGACAGACGGTGCCAGACTGACGGCACATCGAAGCTCCGTTGGGCGCAGGCGACTTGGCAAGGTCACCTCCACAACGGAGCTTCGGTGCGTCCGGTCGCGCGCCCTCCCTGCATCGTCCCCCCGCTGTGACCTGCACACTCACGAGGTCACCGCAACTTTGCAATCGCCCTGCTGGGCTCATGGCGGTGCCGCAAGCACGCAGGAATGACCCCCGTGCCTGTGGCTCGCGGCCGTACCCTCGCCGTACGTTGCGCACGAGGCGCGGCCGCAAGCCACACGTGCCTCGTCAGCCCTCGGTGTGCCCGCCGTCGCTGTTGATGACGACTCCCGTGACGATCCGTGCGGCAACCGGGTCGGCCAGGTAGACAAAGGCGCCGGCGTGGTCCTCGGGAGTTGGCTTTACCTGGAGAGCGGTGCCGGCTCTGATGCGCTCGTCGCGGCCGCCCCTGGCGTCGACGGTGGACTCGCCCTGCCCAAGAGCGTCCAGGCCGGAGAACCTGGTGCCCGTGGTACCTCCCGGTGCGACCCCGTTCACCCGCACATGTGGGGCAAGATCCACTGAGAGGTGCTGTACCACGCCGCGCAGAGCCCACTTGGAGCTCCCGTAGAGGACACCTCCACCGGCAGGGCGGAAGGCCGATTCCGAGAGCGTGAGGGTCACGGAACCGCGGGTGCCGCGCAACGCCGGCCACGCCGTGGCGACCGCGACCAGAGTGCTGAGGACATTGAGCCGCCACGTCTCCTCGGCGGCACCGACGAGCTTGTCCACGGGCAGCTCACGGAGCGAGGCGTAATGATCGAACACACCGACGCAGCACGTGAGCTGATGGAGTCCTCCGCCGGCCAGGACTGCCTCTTCCACTGCTTTCGCGAGGGTGTCGGCACGGGTCGCGTCTCCTTCGACCACGTGCAGGGGCGAGCCCTCGCCCTCGCGGCGCAGTGCGGCAGCGTGCTCGGCGGACCGCTCGATCGCGGTGACCGTCGCGCCCTCTTGCAGGTAGGCCAGGGTGGCAGCCCTGCCGATGCCGGAACCGGCACCGGCGACGAGCATGCTCAGACCACCGAGGCGCCCGCTCACGGTGCCGGCCTCCTCTCCAGCAGCTCCGAGATCAGCTCCGGCTCTTGGAAGGTGAGGCAGTCGAGGGCGACCGCGTCCAGAAGGATCCTGCTGCCCCGGCGAGGCGACCAGATGTCCAGCCGCATGCCGTTGCGCGTCTCGACCTTGCGGATCACGACGTCGGCGAACTCGTTCGCGATGACGATCGGCCCCTCGGCCGACTGCTCCGGGTACTGCGAGACGTCACCGACCGGCGGACGCTCGATGGTGGGTTGCTTGCTGATCTCGTCCACGTCGTGCCTCGCTAGATCAGGATGGACAGGTTGTGCGCGTTGATCAGCGCTTGGTCGAAGGCCGCCCATCTGCGGGCCAGGCGCCATCCGTCCTCCGTGCGACGGACGACGTCCTTGCGGGAAAGCGAGTAGAGACTCGGTGTCGGACTGGTGCCACGGCTGCGGTAGATGAAGCAGTTGGAGTGAACCTTGTACTCGTCCGGGTTGTCGCCCGGGTCGACCAGAACGTTGGTGACGAAGTGCCGCGTCTGGGAGGGCGGTTGCTCCGCCCAGGCGAAGTCGGTCTCCAACCGCTGGATCCGCACCTCGAGGGTCTGCCGGTCGTCGTCGAAGATCCGCGACGTCGGCGAGAGATCCCAGACTGCGAGGCCTTCCCGGATCACTCGCAGTGGCGCTTCGTAGCGAATGTCGTCGGTCAGCATCGCCAGCCAGTCCCGGAAGCGGCGTTCGTCGAGCGCCAGCGCCTCACGGAACATGAACTCCTGGATCTCGGAGACGGTGTCGCGGTCGACGGGTCGCTCGCCCATCACGCCTCCCCTGCCAGGTAGTCCGCCCACCGGCTCCACAGGTTGCGGAAGTTGGTGTCGTTGACGTAGGGGACGACCGCGTGGCCCGGGCCCGGGAACTCCGGGTCCGGCGCGCTGTCCATGCCCATGATGTAGGGGAAGTCGACATCGCGGACCATCGTCATCCCTGCTGCCTGGGTGACCTTCGTCCAGTTCTCGAAGTCGTCCTGTTCGAAGGTGCCCGCCTGGCCGAACGCCAAGGTGTAGGCGCGATAAGCCTCCTTCTTGTACTCCTGAGAGGCGTTCTTGGGCACCAGGCACCAGGAGTACATCTCCATCCGGCCCGGACCGACGGGGTGGTAGAGCCTCATGGTGACGAATCGGACCCCGATCTCGCCGGGTTCCAGGCTGAACGGCTGCATCAGGAAGGAGAGGTTGGGGAAGACCGACCCGACCGCCGTCCGGGTGCGGGAGAACACCGCCACCTGCTCCGGGCTGAGCGACTGCTTCATTTCCGCCACCAGATCGTCGGGGAAACCCCCGAAAGGCGGGAAGTTCGGACCGTGTCCCAGACCGATGCCGTGGCCCTTTCCGGGAATGCTGACGGCCCAGCCCTGGCTGTGCGTCGAGCCCGAGGAGGGGAAGTAGCCGAGGTGGAATCCCCATTGGTGGGCCACCGGGGTGTGGTAGCCGTCGCCGGCGAAGTTCTCGGTACAGATCTTCCAGTCGGTGTCGGCTATCCAGTGGTCCGGCGGCCCGTGGACCTCGACCCCGCCGAGCCCGTGCTTGAGGTAGAGGTCCAGGTAGAACTGGAACCCTCCCAGGTATTCGTCCAGGGGCGGCGCCTCCGGGTCCAGGCAGCCGAAGACAAGCCCCTCGTAGGAGTCCACCCTGACCCGGACCAGACCCCAGTCCTTGCGCTTGAGCCTGCCTTCGTAGCCCTCCTTCATGTAGGGCACGCCCACCAGTTCGCCGGAGTTCTTGTAGGTCCAGCCGTGGTACGAGCAGCGGAAGTGGGAGGCGTTGCCCATCTCCGCCTTGCACATCACGTTGCCGCGATGCCGGCACATGTTCAGGCTGGCGTGGATCTCGCCGTGCTCGTCCCTGGCGACGATGAGGTTGTTGTTCCCGATGTACCGGGTCACGTAGTCGCCGGGATGGGGGATCTCGCTCTCGTGGGCGAGGAAGCACCACGTCTTGGAGAACAGCCGTTCCTGCTCCAGGTCGTAAACGGCCTGGTCGTTGAAGGCGCGGGCGGGGAACCGGCCGCTGTCGATACCCTCGCGGGTCTCCTCGACCCACGCGGCGAGGGACTGGGATTCCGGTTTCGTGTTCATCCCGTCACACCTGGCTCAGAGCCTGCTTCGGGGTGCGCTTGCCGAACCGCTGCTCGATCTCGGTCCGGATCTGCAGGTAGCGCTTCACATGCTCGTCGGTCGTGGTCACATGCTCCTGCGGGACGAGGTCCTCGGTGTACGGCGGGCGGCACTTGCCGACGTTGAGGTAACCGGCGCCGTTCACCCGGATCTTCTCCAGCGGGATGTTGTACTTGGCGAACTCCATGAAGTCCTGTCCCACCAGGAAGGGTTCGTGGGCCCAGCGCAGCCGCTCGGTGAGCCAGCGTGCGTCCTCCATCCGCCCCTGCTGGAGCGCGTCACGCAGTTCCAGGACCGGGCCGGGACCCATCGCGGTCGTGGACGACCAGGCCATGCCGACGAGCTCCTCGCCGTACATCTCCCAGGCCGGGTACCAGTCGGTCTCGATGGACATCAGAGGGAAACTCGTCCCGGTGTGCGCCATGTCGTTGTGGTAGCGGAAGCCGACCGACGCACCGCCGGCGTACTTGACCGCCACCACCTGCGGCAGCTCCACGAGCGTCTTGTACACCCGCCGGGGGATGATGCCGCGGAAGGCCGCGGTGTTGTCGTAGACGACGATCGCCAGCTCGGGTACGGCGGTGGCGACGTCGCGGTAGAAGCGCTCCATCACCGGGGCGACCATCTCTCCCCACATCGGCCGTCCGAGCAGCGTGCCGGTGATCCCGAGATCGGCCAGGTACTTCATCCGGGAGACGGTGTCACGGGTGTTGAGCGTGGTAGCGCCGATGAAGACCGGGAAGTCCTCGTCGACGCTCCGGACGGTCTCCGCGACACAGGCCGCGTACGCCTTCCACTCCTCCAGGGTGAGGGTGGCCATCTCGCCGAGGGTGCCGTTGAGCGCGATCGCGTCGACGCCGTCGTTGATCAGGTTGCGGATCATGCGCTCGGTCTCGTCCAGGTCGACCGTGTCGACCGCGTCGACGCGCTCGGCGCCGGGCAGGGCCGGGGTCGGGGGGTAGGCCATCACACCGCGCATGTCGCGTCCGGTGATCTTGGGAAGCTTGCTCACGGTAACTCCTTCTGTAATTCCTGAATTCCTGGAAGCAGTGCGTTTTCTTGTGGGGCCTATGCGGTGGTCACAGCCGGGCTGCGGCGACCGCGGTGCCGGTGAGCCAGGTGGGTACCGGCTCGTAGGCGAGGACGTCGAAGCCGACCCCGGCCGCGCCGGCGGCGACGAGCCAGGTACGGATCTCGTGGGCGCCGTTGCCGGCCCGGTCGATCTCCTCGCCGGTGTAGTCCGTCAGGCGCTCCGGATCGCCCGACTCCAGCCGGGAGATGAAGTCGCGGTCGAACTCCTCGTTGATGTGGCCGGACTCGGGCAGTCCGACCCAGTGCGACAGGCCACCGGTGGCGAGGACCACCACCCTCTTGACCTCGGTCTGGTTCTCGACGGCACCGCGGATCATGCGCCCGAAGTCGTAGCAGCGCTTCGGCGTGGGCCACGGAGGGTTCACGCCATTGACGATCACGGGGACCAGCGGATATTTGGAGCCGGGGTCGAGGTGTTTCAGCGGGACGCAGAAGTTCTCGTCGAACTCCAGTCCCCCTTCGACCAGGGCGGGATCGAATTCCGCCTCGAGCGCGAAGGCGTACAGGTGGCTGCCCAGGGCGGCCGCGCCCGGGTACTGGTGCTGCTCGACCTGCAGAAAGCCGGCCATCTCTGCGGTCGCAGGCCCGAGATAGGAATCTCCGGTGGCGATCGCGAAGGCGGGCAGGTTGCCGAGGTGGAAGTTGGTGAAGTGCTCGACCGATACCGCGATCACGGCGTCCGGTTCGAGGTCCTCGATGCGACGACGTACGTCGGCATACGCCTGTTCCACCGTGGCCCGGGCGTCGGACGCGGCGCGCTCCGGCCACCCGGTGATGCCGGGCGAGTGGGATGCCGCGAAGGCGCCGACGATGCGGCCGTACGTTCTCATCAGGACTTCTCTCCTCGGATCTGCGCGTAGTACGCGGCGCGGTCGACCTCCAGCTGGATTGCGCAGAAATACAGCAGGTACGGGTTGACCCCGTGCTCGTACATCGACTTGAAGTCGAGGTCCTTCATCCAGGTGCGGAACTCCCCGGTGATGCCGTAGGCGTCGAGAACCTCGTCGGGGCTCGACCGATAACGGGCCGCCACATCGGGATGCCGGCGGATGTCCCACAGGAGTCGGTGGATTGAGTACACGGCGGTCTCCGTGCCTCAGCCGAGCCGCTGGACGAACCAGTCGGCAAGGCGCGCGGTCGCGACGGAGAAGTAGTCGTAGCTGCAGTGCAGCGAGCCGGCGCCGTCGTAGATGTCGGCGGTCACGTCGTCCGTGGTGAGGGCGTCGATGAAGCGCCGGGCACCCGCGATGTCCATGATGATGTCGTCGGTGCCGTGCATCACGTAGACCGGGATGCTGAGCTTCTCGGCCACGCCGTCCAGCGTGAAAGCGGCCAGCTTGCGGCGCGCCTCGGCGTCGTCCTTGGACCCGGTCAGCCACTGCAGCTGCTGCTGCAGGGGCGGGTAGAACTCGTAGAAGTCGGTGAGGATGCTCCACGTGCCGCACCAGGCCGCGACCGCCTTCACCCGCGGCTCGAAGGCCGCCGCCCGGGGAGCGTAGTAGCCGCCGAAGCTCACGCCGGCGAGTCCGATGCGGTCGGCGTCGACGTCGGGGCGCTGCTCCAGGAAGTCCAGGATGGCCGCGACGGGGACTTCGTAGTCGGGACGGCTGTAGAGCTGCTTGAAGCGCAGGGAGCTGCCGCGGCCGGGAGTGTCCACCAAGACGACGTTGATGCCGCGGGCCGGGAACTCGGAGCCGCCCAGGAAGTAGAGTTCCTCGGCCCAGGAGTCCGCGCCACCGAGGAAGAGGACCGTGGGCCGGGGCGTGTCCGAGGTGTCGGGCCGGACGAAGTAGCCGTCCATCGTCGTGCCCTCGAAGGGGACCTGGATGCGCTCGATCAGTCCGTCGGTGAGCTCGGCGGCCTTCTGGAAGTTCGCCGTCCCCTTCCTGTACGCCTGCTCTCGGCGCGGGTCGGAGGACGCGAGGAAGAACTCCGAGTGCCGGTGGTAACTGCACGACCGCTGCAGGGACCGTTGCGCGGTGGTGATGTCACCGCGTTCCAGAGCCGCCTCGCCGGCAGCCGCGACCTCTTCGGCGGTACGGCTCCATTCCCGCTGCCAGACCTCGCCGTCGGTCGTCGTGCGGCCGATGCGGGCGGCGGTGCGCGCGCATTCGAAGAGGTCGGCGCCGCCTACGGCTACCTGCGCGAGCAGACGCATCGTCTGCAGCGACCAGTCCTCGTCCTGCGGGAACAGTTCGATGATCGACAGGGCGTCACGGTTCTCGGTTATGGCTGTGCTGGTCATCTGTGTCCTTGGGTAGTGAGGCGTGGTGCCGGGGCGGGTCAGGAGGAGACCAGGCCGGACCCGGCCACCTCGGCAAAGGGTGTGCGGGCGGCGACCGCCTGGCGCAGCGCGGCGAGTTGGCGTGGAGCGTTGACGCACACGGCGCCGCTCAGGAGTCCTCGGCGGCCGTAGACCGCGACGAGGGTGGTGTCGTTCTCGGTGAGGATCTCGACGTCGTCCGCTGCCCCCGGCCGGCCGACGCAGCGCAGCTTCGCGTCGAACTGGTCGGTCCAGAAGAAGGGGACGGACTCGAAGGGGCGTCGCTCGCCGAGCAGGGTCGCGGCGGCGTGACGGCCCTGCTCGACGGCGTTGGTCCAGTGCTCGACGCGCATCGACTCGTCGAATGTCCGGTTGTGCCATCGGACCACGTCCCCGGCGGCCACGACGTCGGGGACACTGGTCGCGAGGTCCGGTTCGCAGAGGATTCCGTCTCCGACCGAGACCTCGGATCCGTCCAGCCAGGACGTGGCGGGTGCGGCTCCGACGGCGACGAGCAGGGCGTCGGCTGCGAGGGTCTCGCCGTCGGCCAGCCGGACCAGGGTTCGAGGGCCCTGCTCCTCGATCTGTGCGACACCCGTGGCACACAGGATCCGGACCCCGTGTTCCTCGTGCCGACGCCGGAACCAGTCGCCCACCTCGGGGCCGAAGGCCCGGTGCATCGGCGACGCGGCGATGTCCACGACCGTCACGTCGAGCCCCAGTCCTCGCGCGGTGGCAGCTGCCTCCAATCCGATGAAGCCCGCGCCGATCACGACGAGATGGCCCGAGTTCCGCAGGGCACGGAACAGCCGTTCGGCGTCATCGACGCCGCGGAGCTCGTGGGCACGGGTGATCCCGGCCGTCAGGGCGGATCTGCGCGAGGACGAGCCGGTGGCGATGACCAGGCCGTCGTAGGCGATCGTCGTCCCGTCGTCCAGTACGACGACTCGACCGCGGGGGTCGAGGCCCGAGGCGGCATGTCCGAGGCGGAGGGTGACGCCGTGCTCCGTGTACCAGCCGGGGGGCCGCAACGCCAGTTGCTCATGGTCGATTCCGTCGGCCAGCGCCTCCTTGGACAGCGGCGGTCTGGTGTACGGAAGGTGCGGCTCGGCGCCTACGAGGACAAGGTCGCCGGAGAAGCCGCGTTCCCTGATCTCCTCCAGCGCGTTGACGCCGGCCAGCGAACCGCCGACCACCACGATGCGCTTCACGGGTTCAGCTCCTCGACGCGTATGGCCTGGGCCGGGCAGCAGCGGGCGGACGCCTCGGCCTTGGCTCGCAGGGCGTCGCCGGGGTCGCTCAGGCGTAGGACCGCTCTGTTGTCGTCCTCGTCGAAGTCCCAGATCTCGGGGGCTTCGATGAGGCAGTTGGCGTACCCCTGGCACTTGGCCGGTTCGAAGATCACCTGGACGGACATGACACTCTTCCTGTTCACGCGGGGCACGTTCCGCTGATGGCCCCAGTCGGAGATTGCTCTAGTGACCGGTGGCGGCGAGGTGTGGCATGGCCGGCTCGACGTGCACGAGGCGCGCCGCCCTGGGGGTGTTGCGGCTGGTCAGGTTGCGCAGGACACCGGCGGTGATCACGGCGGTGATACCGGGGATGTCCCCGATGGCCAGTGCTCCGAGCGCGTCGTCGGCCGTCGATCCCCAGGGCGCGTCCATCACGACGATGTCCGCGGCCGCCCCGGCGGCGACGAAGCCGGCGGGCAGGCTCCAGGTGCGGGCGTTGTTCCCGGTGGCGGCAGCCCACACCTGGGCCGGGTCGATACCGGACAGGGAGGAGAGCTCCGCGACCGTCTTGATGACGCCCAGCGGCATCACCCCGGTGCCGGTCGGGGTGTCCGAGCCGATCACCACACGGTCGAAGCGGTCCTCCGCGTGGCATTTCTCGATGATCCGGACCGCGGACCGGAGATTTCCGGCCTGCACCAGCTGCAGGGCCATCCCGGTCTGCTCGATGATCGTGTCCACGCCCGCAGCCGGCAGCGACGTGGGGCCGCCGTTGATGTGTCCGCACACGTCGGGCGCGAGGTGGAGCAGGTGTGCCGGGGTGATCGGCTTGCTGCCGGGGATACTGGCACCGCCGGAGTGGCACATGACCGTGATGCCGTGCTTCTGCGCGGAGCGGACCTGGTCGTATCCGTCGGCCGGATCCTCGTAGAGCCCGAACCCGAACTTGGCGAGGCGGACACCGGCGGCCTGGAGGTCCGTGAAGTCCTGGTCGGTCAGGCACGGTTCCAAGACGACGGACCCTGCGTGCACGGTCATGCCCCCTGGGCTGAAGCCCGCGAAGCAGGACCTGGCGGCGATGGCCAGCGCCTTGACGCCTGCGGCGTCGTGCGGTCGTCCGGGGGCGTGGATCTCGCCGGGCGAAACCACGCTGGTGATGCCGCCGTGCACGTAACTGGCCAGGAAGTCGACGGTCTTCTGACGAGGTGTGTAGTCCCCCAGTACGACGTGACAGTGCGAGTCGATCAGCCCTGGGGCGATCGTCGCGCCCTGGGCGTCGACGACGACCTCGCTGGCCTCCACCTGTGCGGCCAGTTCCGCCCTCCGGCCGACCGCTGTGATCGAGCCGTCGACGGCGATCACGGTGTCGGCGTCCTCGATGACGGGTTGCCGGTGGTCGCCGGACAGGATCGTGCCCGCGCCGGTGACGGCGATGCTGTTCACGACGTCGCCTTGGAAGTGTCCGTGGCGTTCGCCTCTGCGGCGGTCATTCCACCCACCCGGGCGTTGATCCGGCCCCGGTTGGCGACCGCCGCGATGATGACCAGTTCATCGGGGTGGGGGGCGTCAGGGAGGTGCACGGTGATCGCGTCGTAGTGGCTGCGGACCCAGATCTCGTCCTTGAAGGCGAGGGGTACGTCGATGGTCGTGCCGGCGGCCCCCGCCTTGGTGACGGACGTGATCCACGCCTTGCCGCCGCCGATCGCGTCGCGCAGGGCGTTGCCGAAGGTGGAGGTGAGTGCGGCGTTGATGTGCTCCTGCTCGCCGTCGGTGCCGACGACGCCCGCCTTGCCGTAGCTCTGCGGTGCCTGGCCGAGCAGACGCACGGCCTCTTCACCGAGTCGGGTGCCGATCTCCTGGGACGCTTCTATGAGCTCGGAGAGATCGGCGACGTAACCGCGACCGGCGAACGGGTTGGTGACCACGGCGCAGACCGCGATCTTCTTCAGCGGCCCCTGGCCGTCCGTCCGTCCGGCGGCGAGATGGGTTTCCTCTATCTGGGCGAAGGTCCTACGGACGACCAGACCACTCACGGCACTTTCCTCCATTGCGGCTCTGCCTGCAGATGCTGCAGCGATGGCAAAAACACTAGGAAAGCTGCTGCCGCCACACAGTCCCCGTTCGGGTGTATTGGGCCTGCCCGGGGCCGGGGCCGGGGCCGGGACCGAGTACGGCCGAGATTCAGGAGTACTCCGTGGTCGCCCTGAAGGCGGGACTTCCCGTCGCCGCGACGGCCACCCAGGGTGAAAGGGAAACTGCTGGACATGGAAATTCGTTGGTCGTGCGCGTGGACGACTGCGGTAGCACATCTGCTACCTGCGGACGGCCGATGACGCAGCGGCGCTGCGGGAACGCCTGCGAGCCGCGTCTCGTGTCGCGGTGATCGGCGGCGACTTCGCCGCGCTCGAGGTGACTGCCACGGCGACCGAGATCGGAGTGCTCACGACGGTCATCGAGGTGGCGCCGGTGCCGATGGCGCGGGTCCTCGGGGACGAGGTGGGCAAGTGGTTCCGGCGTCTGCACGAGCATCATGGTGTGGTGATGGTCTGTGGGGGGCTTGCCACGGGCGTCGACCGCGTTGGTGAGGAGTACGTCGTCTCGGTGCCCGGTCGCGAGTCGGTCCGTGCCGACCTAGACCCCCGAATTGCCCCGTGCGGGTGACACAGAACTGCCCGCTTCGCAGGAACTATCAACATATGCTGAAAGAGACTTCCTCTACGACAACCGAAGTTGTCGACGGAATCGCGCTGACCCAGGTCGAACCGGATGGCGGAGCCACCCACGCCAACCCGATCGTCTTCGTCCACGGTGGGTGCCACGGCGCGTGGTGCTTTGCCGAATGGCAGGGTTGGTTCGCCGCGCGCGGCTGGCGCAATGTCGCATTGGACTGGCGCTCACACGGCTCCTCGGCACCCATGGAGCAGCAGCAGTGGCTCAAGCGTCCCATCACTGCAGTCGCCGAAGACGTCGAAGTCGCGGTCGCGCGCCTGGCTGAGACGACCGACGCTGCACCGATCGTCGTCGGACAGAGCATGGGGGGACTCGCCACCTTGACCTACGCCGCCACCACTGGTCGAGACTTGGCTGCGATCGCGCTCATGGCACCGGTGTTGCCAGGGCGTTTCGCTCCAGAACCGGTGGATCTCGCGATCGACATGGACCAGCCATGGGGGCCGCCGCCGCTGGAAGTCGCCCGCGAACTGTTCTGGCCGCGCGTCAACCAGGATGTCGCGAAGACGTACTACGCGCGGCTCCAACCGGAGTCGCCGACGGCCGTCTGGCAGGCTACACGCTGGACTGCTGAGGTCGACGTCGCTGCGGTCCGGGCGCCGTCACTCGTAGTCGCCGCCGGCGACGACGTTCTTGCGCCGGCCGACCACGTTCGTGCCCTCGGCCGCGTCCTCGGGGCGTACGAGATCTATCGCGAGGACGCTGGTCATTGTCTGTCGCTCGACCCGGTCTGGAAGGAAGTCGCCGAGCAGACCGAAGCCTGGCTTCTCAACGTCATCACAGGACCGTAGCTGTAGCTCCGGCCCGTACAAGCGGTGGCATGGGAACCCCGCCGCCTGCGGCTCCGCCTGTTCAGCCCGGCCGGCCACCTCGTCACCACCGGCTGCCGTCAGATCCTCCGCCTCGCCCGCCACTGGCACTGGGCTCATGTCGTCACCAGCGCCCGCGAACGGCTCGATCAACTACCCAACCCATTCTGACCAGTAGCTTTCCCGTCCCTGCGAGCCGTACCACCGTCATGACGTGCAAGGGTGTTCGGGTGCGGCGTAAGAGCGTCGTCGTTCGGCTGGCACTCGGCGTTGACCGCGTCGGCGATTTCACGCAGTCGGCGGGCGTAGGGGGAGTGATCAGGCACGAGAGCTGCTCCGGGCGGTCCAGCCAGGCGGATGGCCACCCGTCCCATTGGGCCAATGGAATAGTCGGCGCGAGGGGCGGCCGCACCCCGGCGTGGGGCCGCCGCCCCTCGTGCACTGAAGTCAGGCTCAGAACCCGCGGGCGGTGAGCCATTCATCCCGTGCGACCGAGACGATGTCGCCGATGGGACAGGTGATCGAGTTCGTTGTCCAGCGCGAAGCGCTTGATCCGCTTCTTGAGCTACAGGGCAGCGGGAACCGATGAGTCGAGACTCTCGCGCGATGATGCGCCGCTTGAGTACGACAGCGGTCTCAGGAATGTTCTTGGGATGGCCGGATCCCTGAGCCCACGGTGTTCCCTCGCTGGGCGCTGCCTGCGATCGTGCGTCCTGTTCCTGGTGAGGCGCAGGAGAGGACGGCTCAGCCTGCCGGCCGCCAGGATCCCACCGACGCCGGCGGCGAAGCCCGCTGGGAGAACGGTCGCGTCGCGTGCGTCGAAGGACGAGGCGCCGTCGGCCAGCGTTGTCGATCCTCCGCACGGCAGCCTTATGGCGACAGCCCGCCCGCCAGCACGGTGACCGGGATCAGCGTCTCGCGGTTGCGGGCGGCGTCCAGGACGCGCAGGGGGTTCCGGCCAGGCGCGGCAGGGCGTAGGTGCGGCGGCAGTCCAGCACCTCTCCTGCTGACATGCGCTGCGGTCGGACAGCCGCAGGTGATAGGCGTTGAGCCCGCCGTTGTTGGTCTTCTGGGTGCCGACCCGGCCGAGGATCTCCGCGGCGCCGCCGCTCTTCTCCAGCAGCACGTCGGAGCTGACGGTGTAGTTGCTCCAGGGGAGGCGGGCGCTCGGCGAGCCAGGACCGCCACCGGCGCCTGGTCGCTGCTGAAGACGAACACCTCCTGGACGTGGACGACCCTGGCGAGCGGCACGGTGATCGCGCCCGGCACGAACACCTGGCACAAGATGACCCTGTCCTTCCAGGGCAGTACCCTCACCGCCAAGATCGACGGCACCACCGTCGGCATGGTGACCGACACCAGCTACGGCGGCGGCCTGGTCGTTCTCGGCACCGCCGGCTACTACCCCGTCCAGTACTCCAACCTGTCCATCACCCCCGGTACAGTGCCCGACCTCTCCGGCACCTACAAGATCGTCGGCGTCCAGAGCGGCAAGGTACTGGAAGCGATCGGGGCCGCCACCGCCAACGGCACCCTGATCGACCAGTGGACCTACAGCGGAGGCACCCACCAGCAGTGGAAGCTGACCTGCAACAGCGCCGGCTACTACACCATCACCGGCGTCGGCAGCGGTAAGGCCCTCGACATCGACCACGCCACCACCTGGCCCGGCACACAACTCCAGCTGTGGACCCCCACCGGCAGCCCGAACCAGCAGTGGAAGATCGCCGCGACCGACAACGGCAACTACACCAAGAAGTCCCGCCTGGACGGCTACCGGGTCGACGTCCTGGGCAACTCCACCGAGGGACCTGCCCGGTGGGTGTGGTGGGGCACCGTGGGGTCGTCTCGTAAGGACGTGGACACTCCCAGGCCCGCTAAAACCACGGGTGGTGTCCGGAATCGACCTCGAATCGGCGCCAAGCGAAGCCTCCAGGATTGCCGTCCTGGAGGCCTTCGATTGCCTGGCTCCTCAGCGGAGGCGGACGTCCCCAACGCGGCTCGACCGCGGTCGAAACGGTGCCCCGCCATAGTGGCCGGTGGGCGAATGCCCTCTTTGGGTGTCAATTGACCCTGAAATGTGACAACTCTCGCTGAAAGCCTCACGCGATCAGTCATCAGCGCCCTTGTCACGGGAACCATACCGATATATCGTTGAGCCATCGCGACAGATCAAGATGGAATGGAGTGATGGCGATGCACAGCCATGGATTCGAGCGTGGACATGGACGTGGGCACGGAGAAGGCGGGCCCTCACGGCGTGGCTGGGGTGGCTTCGAAGGGCGTCGTGCCGCCTTCGGGCCCTTCGGGCCGGGCGGTGCCGGGCCCTTCGGTCCCGGAGGGCCCGGGTTCGGGCCCGGCCCCTGGGGTGGCCGGGGGCGTGGCGGACCCAGGGGGAGGGCGCGGCGCGGGGACGTACGGGCATCGATCCTGGCCCTGTTGAGGGACCGGCCCATGCACGGCTACGAGATGATCCAGGAGATCGCCGAGCGCAGTGGCGGGGCGTGGAAGCCCAGTCCCGGCTCGGTCTACCCCACCCTCCAACTGCTGGAGGACGAGGGGCTGATCGCCAGTGCGAGCGAGGGCGGCAAGAAGCTGTTCTCCCTCACTGAGGCGGGCCGCGCGGCGGCCGACGAGGGTCCCGACGCGCCTTGGGAAGAGGCCGGGCGTGGCGTCGACTGGGAGGCCCTCGGTGAGATCCGGCAGGCCGGGTTCGGCCTGATGGAGGCCTTCGGTCAGGTCTGGAAGACCGGCAGCAAGGAGCAGCGCGACAAGGCGCTGGCCGTGATCAACGAAGCCCGCAAGAAGCTGTACCTGATCCTCGCCGACGAGGACTGAGCGCCTGGTGGTCATGACGGGCGCCCCGCGGAAACCTCCGCGGGGCGCCTTCACGTGTCCGATCGAAAAGTGCGGCCGTGCTGTCAGGACACCAGTCCGCCCAGCTTGCGCAGCGACTCGTTGAGGGCCGCGGTCGCGGAGTCCTTCAGCTTGCCCGCCATGAGCGACACGGCCGCTCCCGTGAACTCGCCGTCGATGCGCACCGTCGTGGCGTCGCCGTCGGGGGTCAGCGTGTAGCGCGTGGCGACGGTCACCGCCATCGGGCCCTTGCCCCGGATGGCGAGCACCCGGGCCGGCTCCAGTTCCTCCACGGTCCAGTCGACCTCGGCCGGGAACCCCATCAGCTTCATGTTCTCCTGGAAGGTCGCGCCCGTTTCGAGCGTCTCGGGGCCGCCCCGGGGGAAGCTGGTGTGCGTCGCGTTCCACTCCCCGTAC
Source organism: Streptomyces griseus subsp. griseus (assembly GCF_000720255.1). Classification (GTDB taxonomy): domain Bacteria; phylum Actinomycetota; class Actinomycetes; order Streptomycetales; family Streptomycetaceae; genus Streptomyces; species Streptomyces griseus_I. The sequence goes on from NZ_JOJE01000006.1 coordinate 36,967, forward strand.
GCCGGCCAGTCCGTGAGCTGCGTCCAGACCTTCTCGGCCGGTGCCCCGATGCGTGCCTCCGCGCTGACTTCGGCCATGCGACCACCTCTTCGTGACGGGCTACGGTGTCGCGGAACGTAGCCGCAGACCCTGCAACATTCAATACTGATGAACCGTCAGAAACGCCTGATCTCCTCCGTGAGGAGGAGAATCCGCGGCCGATGTCCACTTCGCGTGGGACGGGAAAATGCTCCCCACCGAGGATGCCTCGCACCGGACGGGAGTGATGGGGTGGGGATGTGCAACCCCGTATCCCCCGGCAGGCGGCCCGCCACCACGGCCTCCCCGCCCAGGGCCCCGCTGACCGGGCTCTCGGTGACCAGGGCCCCCGCGCCGCGGACGTCGTCGGCGGGCTCGGTACCGAGCTGGCAGCGGTGCTCGGCGCCGCCCGCCGACGTGCGGTCAGGGACGGGGACCGCCAGATCGACACCGCGCATCTCCTCCACTCGCTCCTGGAGTACGACCCCGAGGCGCGCGCCGCCGTCGCCGGCGACGGCGCGCGGATCGCCCGCCTCCTCGGCTACCTCGTGCAGCGCAGCATCGGCTACGGCCTGCGCTGGCAGGGCAGCGTCGAGGACTCCGGCGGTGTACCCGTCGTGAGCGACGTCGCGGGCTTCTCGCCACTGGCCGCCGCCGCGCTCGCGGACGCGCGCACCCGTGCCGCACGCCGCGGCGCCGCACCTGCCCACGGCCTCGACCTGCTCACCGCGATCGTCGCCGACCCGCAGGCGCGGGCCGTGGAGGTGCTGACCCGGGCCGGTATCGACGCACGTGGGCTGGCCGCCCGCATCGAGTCACGACCCCGGGAGTACGCCGGCGACGGCCACCCAGGCCACTGAGACGGCGGCCCGCACCCGCTCGTCCAGCCGGTGAGACAGGTGTCAACGGGGATGACGCTCATGTCGCCGCCTGTCATCATTGCGTACCGTGCATACGTCTGGGAGCAGTCAGGCAGGTCGGAGCAAGAGCGTCGGGCTCGGTCTCGCGGTCGCCTCGGCGATCGCGTTCGGAGGATCCGGCATCGCCGCCAAACCGCTGATCGAGGCGGGACTCGACCCGCTGCACGTGGTCTGGCTGCGGGTGACGGGCGCCGCGCTGGTGATGCTCCCCATCGCCGTACGGCATCGCGCGCTCGTGCGCCGCAGGCCCGCGCTGCTCCTTGCGTACGGTGTCGCCGCGGCCGGTGTCCAGGGCTGCTACTTCGCCGCGATCTCCCGCATTCCCGTCGGTGTCGCGCTGCTCGTCGAGTACCTCGGGCCCGCCCTCCTCCTCCTCCTCTGGGTCCGGTTCGTGCAGCGCAAACCGGTGACGCGGGCCGCGGCGCTCGGTGTGGTGCTCGCCGTGGGCGGACTCGCCTGTGTCGTCGATGCCTGGTCGGGACTGCGCTTCGACGCACTCGGCCTCCTCCTCGCGCTCGGCGCCGCCTGCTGCCAGGTCGGTTACTTCGTCCTGTCCGACGACGGCGGCGACTCGGGCGACGAAGCCCCCGACCCCCTCGGCGTCGTCGCGCACGGCCTGCTCGTCGCCGCCGTACTGCTGACCGCCTTCGTCCGCCCCTGGGCGATGGACGCCTCCGTGCTCACGCGCTCCGTCGACATGGACGGCACATCGGTACCCGCCTGGCTGCTCCTGGCCTGGGTGGTACTCGTCGCCACGGTCATCGCCTACGTCACCGGCGTGGTCTCCGTACGCCGGCTCTCCCCACAGGTCGCGGGCGTCGTCGGCTGTCTGGAGGCGGTCGTCGCGACCGTCCTGGCCTGGATCCTCCTCGGCGAACACCTCTCGGCGCCCCAGGTCGCGGGCGGTGCGCTGGTCCTGGCCGGGGCGTTCATCGCCCAGTCGAGGACGCCCGCCAGGTCCGCCCCGGATCCGGTGGCCGCGGGGGGCCCGGGGCGGGAGGCGTCAGCGCGGAAGACGGCTTCCTAGGGACCGGGCCCCGTGGGAAGTGCCCGTCACAGGACCGCCGCCACATGCTCGGGCAGCTCGGTGCCCGGCGCCAGGCCGGGGTCGGCGAGCGGGGTGTCGTAGCCCTTGCGCAGGGGGACCACGCCGGCCCAGTGGGGGAGGGCGAGGTCCTCGGGTTCGTCGTTCACCCCGCCCGTGCGCAGCTTGGCGGAGACCTCGTTCAGGTCGAGGCGGATCACCGCGGTGGCGGCCAGTTCCTTCTTGTTGGCCGGCCGGGAGCCCGCGGCGCGACCCGGTACGACATGGTCGACCAGGGCGTCCAGCGCCGCCCGCTTCTCCTCGGGGTCCGTCACGTCGTGGGCGATGCCGTGCACCACGACGGAGCGGTAGTTGATCGAGTGGTGGAACGCCGAGCGGGCCAGGATCAGCGCGTCCACGTGGGTCACGGTGAGGCACACCGCGAGGCCGGGGTCGGCCTGGCCCGTCATGCGCAGGGGGCGGGAACCCGTCGAACCGTGCACGTACAGCCGCTCGCCGACCCGCCCGTACAGCGTCGGCAGAACCACCGGCGCGCCGTCCCGGACGAAGCCGAGGTGGCAGACGTAGCCCTCGTCGAGGATCGCGTGCACCAACTCCTTGTCGTACGAAGCCCGTTCGGCGGAACGTGTGGGGACGGTGCGGTCGGACGGGGGGTAGGTGGCGGGTGTCGTCGTCTGCGGGGTCCCCTGCATGGCGATCTCCATTGTACTAGTGCATAATGATGTTTGTGCTAGGAGACTATCCGATCAAAGGTCGGCGTGCGGCGGACATTGCGGCGAGCATCGAGAGCGCGGTCGGTGCGGGCGAGCTGGAGCCGGGCCAACTCCTGCCGCCCATGCGCGAGTTGGCGGAGCGGCTCGAGGTGAACCCGAACACCGTCGCGGCCGCGTACCGCACCCTGCGCGAGCGCGGGGTCATCGAGACCGCCGGGCGCCGCGGCAGCCGGGTGCGGTCCGCGCCGGCCACCACGGACCGCGAGTTCATCGGGATGGACGTACCGGACGGCGTACGGGACGTCGCGAGCGGCAACCCGGACCCGGCGCTGCTGCCACCGCTGGCCCCGGCGTTCGCCGCGGCCGCGGAGCGGGGCGACCGGCAGCCGGTCCTCTACGGGGACGAGCCGGTGGAGCCCGAACTGGCCCGCGCCGCCCGGGCCGGCCTGGACGCCGACGGTGTGCCGGCCGGACCTGTGGCCGTCACCTCCGGCGCGCTGGACGCCATCGAGCGGGTCCTCGCCGCACACCTCAGGCCCGGGGACACCGTCGCCGTCGAGGACCCCGGCTGGGGCGGCCTGCTGGACCTCGTCCCCGCGCTCGGCCTGCGCACCGTCCCCGTCGGCCTCGACGACGAGGGGCCGCTGCCCGAGGACGTGCACCGGGCCCTGGCGGGCGGAGCACGCGCTCTCGTCGTCACCGACCGGGCACAGAACCCGACGGGCGCCGCGGTGAGCGCCCCACGCGCGCGTGCCCTGCGCTCCGTGCTCCAGGAGTACCCAGCCACCCTGCTGATCGAGGACGACCACGGCGACCGGATCGTCGACCTGCCCCTGCATCCGCTCGCGGGGGCCACGCACCACTGGGCGTTCGTGCGCTCGGTGGCCAAGGCGTACGGCCCCGACCTGCGACTCGCCCTGCTCACCGGCGACGCCGTCACACTCGACCGGGTGCGTGGGCGGCAGCGGCTCGGGCCGGGCTGGGTCAGCCGGATCACACAGCGGGCCGTGCTGCGGCTGTGGGCCGACGGCGCGATCGACACCCGGGCCGTGGCGCGGTCGTACCGGGAACGGCGTGACGCGCTGATCGACGCACTCGCCGAGCGGGGGATCGCGGCGCACGGACGCAGCGGTATGAACGTGTGGGTGCCCGTCCGGGACGAGACCGGCGCCGTCGCCCGCCTCCTGCACGCCGGCTGGGCGGTCGCCCCCGGTGCTCGCTTCCGGATGAGCGCCCCGCCCGGCATCCGGATCACCGTCGCGACGCTGACGGCGGACGAGATCGTCCCGCTGGCGGACACGGTCGCCGCCGCGGTGGGGGCGGCCCCGGTGCGCAGTCACGTCTGAGGACGCCCGGCCAGGGGGACTCCGGGCGAGGGCCGCTGCTTCAGCGGCCCGGGGCCCGGCCGCCGGCGCGGGGTCACCGCCGCTTCCCGGCCCGCCCCTGCGTCAGCGCGGCGCCCGCCAGCACGATCACCGCGCCGACCGGTGTCGACCAGCTCAGCGACTCGCCTAGAATCGCGACGCCCGCGGCGATGGCGATGACCGGGGTGAAGTACGTGACCATCTGGGCCGTGGTGGGGCCGACCTCGGCGACCAGGCCGTACTGGAGGAGCAGCGCGATGCCGGTGCCGAGCGCGCCCAGCGCCGCGACGGCGAGCAGGGGGACGACCGGGAAGCTCGTCGGGAGGGTCGTGAACAGCGGGGTGACCGCGGCGAGTTGGAGGGTGGCCAGCAGCAGCTGCGCACCCGTCAGCGACAGGTGCGACTCGCGCGACCCCGCGAGGGTGCGGCGGACGTAGATCCAGCCGATCGGGTAGCTGAGCGAGGCCAGCAGGGCCATCGCGGTGCCGGTGACGTCGAGGCCGCTGAAGCCCTGCCAGGCGCCGAGCACCGTCAGCACCCCGAGGAAGCCGAGTCCGAGCCCGGCGACCCTCAGACGGGTCGGGCGGTCCTCGGAGAGGGCTACCAGGGACAGAGCCATGCCCCACAGCGGTGAGGTCGCGTTGCAGATGCCCGCGAGCGTGGACGGGATGGTCAGCTCCGCGTGCGCGAACAGGGAGAACGGCAGCGCGTTGAGCAGGAAGGCGGCGACCGCCAGATGGGCCCAGGTCCGCGCGCCGCGTGGCAGCCGCTCCCGCTTCGCCACCAGCGCCGCCACCAGCACCGCCGTACCGAACACCAGACGGCCCAGGGTGACCTGGAAGGGGGCGTAACTCTCGGTGCCCACCTTGATCAGGAGGAAGCTGAAGCCCCAGATCAGCGACAGGGCGCCGAAGCGCAGACGCCAGTCGAGGGCACGGCGCGAGCCGGAGGGGGCGGCGGGGGACTGGGTGCGTGGGGTCGTGGCGGTGGTCATGCCGGCAACGATGCTGGACGTGATCTCGTAGCACAATCGAGATTTCGCACCCTGTACCTCGTAGCAACGCTTATGCATGCCTACGATCGGACGCATGCTGAACCTTGAGCGTCTACGCACCCTCGACGCCCTCGCCCGTCATGGTTCCGTCAGTGGCGCGGCCGCGGCGCTGCACATCACGACCTCGGCCGTCTCGCAGCAGTTGGCCAAGCTGGAGCGGGAGGTCGGGCAGCAGCTCCTCGCCAAGAACGGACGGGGCGTGCGGCTGACGGACGCGGGCCGGCTGCTCGCGGAGCACGCGGGGCGCATCCTGTCGCAGGTGGAGCTCGCCCAGTCCGACCTGGAGGCACAGCGCGGCCAGGTCGTCGGCGAACTCCGGCTCTCCGCGTTCCCGACCGCCGCGCGCGGACTGTTCCCCACGGCGCTGGCCGCGCTGCGGGCGGATCACCCGGCGCTGCGGGTGCGCTCCTGCGAGCTGGAGCCGGAGAACGCCATCGCGGCCGTCGTCCGCGGGGACCTCGACCTGGCCGTCGTCCTGGACTGGTACAACAAGCCGATGGCACTGCCCGAAGGCCTGGTGAAGGCGTCCCTGTTGGACGACCCCGCCGATGTGGCGATGCCGGCCGGGCATCCGCTCGCCGGACGCGACGAGGTGGACCTCGCGGAGTTCGCCGAGGACGAGTGGATCACCTGGGGCGAGGGCGAGTTCTGCCACGAGTGGCTGATGTTCACCCTGCGCTCCCGGGGCGTCGAGCCGATCGTCGGCCACCGCGCGGGGGAGACCCACACCCAGTTGCAGCTGGTGGCAGCGGGGCTCGGCGTGTGCATCGCCCCGCTGCTCGGCCGCCATCCGACACCCCCCGGCGTGGTGACCGTCCCGCTCCGGCAGCGCGTGCGCCGCCATGTCTACGTCGTCTGGCGGGCCGACGCCGACCGCCGCCCCTCGATCCGCGCGGCGGTCGAGTCCCTTCGGGCGGCGGCACGACGCGTGGGCTGAAGGGCCGCTACGCCCCGCCCAGCTTGCGGAAGTCCCAGGAGACGACCTTCTCCGGCGTCAGCCGTATCCATGCGTGGCGGCCGTCGTGCGGCATCTCCTCAAGGCGGAAGTTCTTGCGCGCGAACAACGTCTCGGGAACGTCGAGTTCCGCGCACAGCTCCCCGATGCGCGGGCTCTCGCCCACGAAGTCCACCGTCCCCGACAGCTCGACCCCCTGCAGCTCGTCGTACTCCTCACCCGTGTCGACCACGATCGCGACCCGCGGGTCACGGCGCAGGTCGGCCCAGCGCTTGCTTCGCACCACCGAGTACAGCCAGATCGAGACGCCGTCCCACGCGAACCACAGGGTGCTCACGTGCGGGGCGCCGTCCGCGGAGACGGTGGCCACCCGGCAGGTGCGCTGGCTGGTCAAGAAATCGTCCAGCTCACCCGGTGTCATCATGATCTTCCGGCCCCGGCGCTGAGTTGCGGTCATGCGGCCCCCTCTTCTCTTCTCCCACGTCGTGTCAGAGAGATCCTCTGACATCACGTCAGAAAAGGATGGGTCGTCTTCCCTCCACACGCAACGGTGACTACGCTCACCCGCCCCACCCCGCAGGCGACCAGGGGGCACCATGCCGTCGTACGAACAGCTCGGTGAACTCCTCGACCCCGCCACCACGGTCCTGCTCACCGTCGAGTGCCAGCAGGGCGTGGTCGGCCCCGACAGCGCCCTGCCCGAGCTCGCGCGTCAGGCGCACGCCTCGGGTGCCCTGCCCAACGTCGCCCGGTTGGTGGCGGCCGCGCACACCAGCGGGATCCAGGTCGTCCACGCGATCGCCGAACGGCGTCCCGACGGCCGCGGCGCCAGCCGCAACGCCCGGCTCTTCCGTGCCGCGGAACGGCTCCCCGTGCGGCAACTTTCCGGAACCCCGGCGGTACAGGTGGCGGCCCCGGTCCAGGTCGCCCCGCAGGACCTGGTCGTACGCAGGCTGCACGGCCTGTCGCCCCTCGCGGGCACCGACGTCGACGCGCTGCTGCGCAACCTGGGCTGCCGCACACTGATCGTCACCGGCGTCTCCGCCAACGTGGCGGTCCCCAACGCCGTCTTCGACGCCGTGAACCGCGGATACACCGTCGTGGTGCCCGCCGACGCCATCGCGGGGGTGCCCGCCGAGTACACCCCCGCGATGATCCGCCACACCCTCGCGTTGGTCGCCACGGTCGCGACCACGGACGAGGTGCTGGCCTGTTTCGAGCGGCAGCGCGACAGTGTCAGGCGAGGGTGATCTGGTCTCCGCTCACGGTGATCTGCACGGCGGGCAGCGGCTGCTTCGCGGGACCGCTCTTCACGCTGCCGTCGGCGATGTTGAAGTTGCTGTTGTGGCAGGGGCAATTGATCACGCCGTCGGCGATGCTCTTCACCGGACAGCCCTGGTGGGTGCAGATGGCCGAGTACGCCTTGAACTCGCCGGCCTTCGGCTGGACGACGACCACCTTCTGGTCGGCGAAGACCTTGCCGCCTCCCTCGGGTATGTCGGCGGTCGTCGTGAGCGCGGTACCGCCGCCGGAGCCGCTCGACGCGGCACCGCTCGGGCTGCCGCCCGCGTCCGCGCCGCCGGTCGAACCGGTCGAACCGGCGGACGAGGAGGTGTCCGTCGAGCTGGAGGAGTTGTCGTCCGAGCCTCCGCACGCGGTCAGCGCGGCGGCGAGGCCCGCGGCTCCGGCCGCCGCCATGACGGTTCGACGAGCAGGTCCCGATGCGGGCTTGAACGAGGCGCTGGTCATTGCAGACGTTCCCTTCCGGGGGAGGTTCGTGATCCGTGCACAGGTACGGGCCGAGGGCCCGGGCTGTTCAGACCGTGTCGCGATCTAAACCCGTTCGACGTCTGCTGTGGGTAAACCACAGCTGTCGGAGTGCTGTCGCCCGGCCAGTGGATGTGCCTTCTCGAAGCGCGTCGGGTGGCCGCGATGTCGGGCCGCGAACCACGCGCGTGGGGCGGACCTGCCCGGCCCGGCCTCGCGCATCGGAGGCGACGGTGTTCGACCGCGGGAACGTCCACTCCACGCCGGATCCCTCGCGTGCCGACCCATGCTCCATGAGGGGCACCGGCAGGTTCCACGGCATGGATGGCCGGGGCGGGCGACTCTATGCTGTGGCCTGCGGCGGCCGCCCGATCCTCTGTCGTCACCCGTCGATGATCAACGGTGGCCGCATCCGCGCCGATCGCTCCCTGCCGTCCGGACAGGGGATACGGGTGTGCCGGACAGGGGGCTGATCATGCGGTTGACCACGTCACGACGGACGTTCCGGCGCTTCGGCAGCGCTTTTGCGGGTGGCTTGGCCCTGGCCGCGACCACAGGATGCACCGTTCCCGTCGATGCCGTCGCCGGCATCTCCGTGACCGCCGACGGACACCTGCTCGGCGTGATGACCGTCTGCGGACATCACATCGATGGCGCGACCCTCTACGTGGACAGCGCCGACGCCAACAAGCAGGTGGAGGTCGGTTCGTGGACCGCCGACCGCCCCCTCACGCGGGGTCTCGCCACCTGGACCCTCGATTCTCCTGCTGCCGGCTGGACCACGACCAGATCTCTCGTTCCGCTCACCGCCAGGACCACCTACGTGCTCTACGGCTGGACCAAGGACAACTCCTGGTCAGCGAGCAGCGTCACCTTCACCCTGGCCGACCGGGACCGGCTCACCCCGGGAAGGGTTCGCTACGACAGCGTCTCGGAGGACGGCGACGAAGTCGCGATCACCGTCTCCATGGCGGAGTTCAAATCGAGGGCCTGCCAGAACACCTGACACCATGACGTGCCCTCGCCGACGTCAACTCCCCTCTGGTGCTCAGAACTTGGGGCGGGGCGACTGGGCCTCGACCAGTTCCGCGGCCTCTGCCTCTGTTTCGACGGAGGGCGGGGAGCCGGCCAGGGGCTGGTTGGCGGTTTCCCTCATGCACAGGACGGCGACGACGCCGACCACCGCGGCAGCCGTGGCGTAGTAGGCGGGCATGAGGGTGGTGTCGAAGACGCTGATCAGAGCGGTGATCACCAGAGGGGTCGTGCCGCCGAAAATCGAAGTGGCGAGGTTGTAGGCGACCGAGAGGGAGCCGTAGCGGACGTGGGTGGGGAAGATCGCCGGAAGCGCCGCCGACATCGTGCCGAGCATCGTCACCAGGGAGAGCCCCATCAGCAGCAGTCCCAGGGTGATGAGGACGACGCTGCCCTGCCGGATGAGAAGGAAGGACGGCACGGACAGGACGAGGAATCCGAGCATCCCCGTCATCAGCAGGGGCTTGCGTCCGAAGCGGTCCGAGAGCCGCCCGACCTGGGTGATGACGCACATCTGAAGGACCATCACGATGAGCAGGATCAGCAGCCCGTGATTGGTCCCGTAGCCCAGTTCGTCGGACAGGTACGTCGGCATGTACGAGAGCAGCATGTAGTCGGTGATGTTGTACGCCGCGACGAGCGTGAGGCACACCAGCAGCGGCCGCCAGTAGCGGGTGAAGATCTTGCCGAGGTCGGCGGCGGCCGAGGTCTCCACGGCGTCGGCGGCCTCGCTCGCCTTGACCTGGCCGCCCTCCAGTTTCTGGAAGGCGGGCGTCTCGTCCAGCTTGAGCCGCAGGTACAAGCCGACGAAGCCGAGTGGGGCCGCGACCAGGAAGGGGACGCGCCAGCCCCACTGCAGCATCTGGTCGTCGCTGAGGACGCTGGTGAGGACGACGACGAGGCCGGAGGCCCCGACGTACCCGGTGAGCGTGCCCAGTTCCAGGAAGCTGCCGAAGAAGCCGCGGCGTTTGTCGGGCGCGTACTCCGCGATGAAGGTCGATGCGCCGCCGTACTCCCCGCCGGTCGAGAAGCCCTGCACCAGCCGGAAGAAGATCAGCAGTACCGGGGCCCAGAGGCCGATGGTGGCATGCGAGGGTATGAGGCCGATCGCGAAGGTCCCCACCGACATCATGATCATGGTGAGGGCGAGGATGCGCTTGCGGCCGACCTTGTCCCCGAGCGGCCCGAAGACCATTCCGCCGAGGGGACGCACCAGGAAGGCCACCGCGAACGTCGCGAAGGAGCTGAGCAGTTGGGCGGTGTCGTTCCCGGAAGCGAAGAACACCTTCCCGATGGTCGAGGCCAGATAGCTGTAGATGCCGAAGTCGTACCACTCCATCGCGTTGCCCAGAGCGGCAGCCTTGGTGGCACGCTTGACCGCGGCCTCGTCGGTCACCGTGATGTCGCTGCGACGCAGCTTCGGGTTGCGTCGCTTCTCGATCGCGCGGAACAGTACCCGGTGCCGTTTCACAGCTGCGGGATCCACCGACTCGTCGTTGTCGGTCGCCGCCATTACGTCGTTCCCTTCGCCGATCGTCTTCCCCAACAACGCCTGCACAGTTCTCGCGCGCTCAAACGAACGCGTTCGCTCAGAGGAACGACCTGCACGCCTGCGCGAAGGAGGTGCGGGTGCGTGGTGTCCGGCGGCCGGCGGCCGGCGGTGGGGAGGAGGGCAGAGCCCAACCGCCGGTGGGACCCCCAGCAACGGGGTGAGGAGTGCTGCCTCGTCGACGACCAAGAGTCGGCAGTGGGAAGCCGCGCCGAGGACGGCTTGCGAAAGCTCGTGCACTACATCGGCGTCTCGCTCGACGGCCGCATCGCCGGCCCCGGCGGCGAGTTCGACTTCTCTCCGCAGGACAGGTGAGAGTGCTGGAACCGGTGGCCTGGACTCCGCGCAGGGTCATGCAGGTGTGTTCGGCTTCGATCACGACCCCGACGCCTTTGGGTTCGAGGTGCGTGTGCAGCCAGTCGGCGACCTGCTTGGTCAGGCGTTCCTGGACCTGAGGGCGGAAGGCGAAGTGCTCGACGACACGGGCCAGTTTGGACAGGTCGAGGATGCGGTTGCCGGGCAGGTAGCCGACGTGTGCCGTGCCGATGACGGGCAGCATGTGGTGCTCGCAGACCGATCGGACCGGGATCCTGCGTGCCAGCACCAGCTCGTCGTAGCCCTCGTCGTTGGGGAACGTCGTCAGGTCGAAGGGGCGCGGGCTGAACAGTTCGGCATAGGCGCGGGCCATGCGGCCGGGGGTGCCGTGCAGGCTCTCGGGGTCGGTGGCCTCCTTCTTCGTCAGCCGGGTGGACACCGAGGTCGACAGCCGACTGGACAAGATCGGCACACCTGAAGCACGGGAGCTGCGCGGGCGGGCCGCGATCGCCAACGCCCGCCTGGCATACCTGCACTTCGAGGAGGCACGGTCGTCGCAGCGATGGAGGGCCCTGGCTGCGGCCGGGATGCGCCCGCAACGCCCGTTGTGGGCATCCACCGGTGTGAAGGACCCCGCCTACGACGACACCCGCTACGTCGATGAACTGGTGGCGCCAGGGGTGGTCAACACCATGCCGGAACAGACCCTGCGGGCGACGGCGGACCACGGCCGCATCCAGGGCGACACCATCCATGGCACGTATGCGGAAGCCCGGCGGGTACTTGATGACCTGGAGGCTGTCGGGGTGTCCTACGACGACGTGGTGCGTGTGCTGGAGGAGGAGGGCGTAGCCAAGTTCACGGCCTCCGGCAACGAGCTGTTCGAGCAACTGGATGCCGAACTGCGGGCCAAGCGCTCCGCCGCCTGACGGAGCCGGCCGCCGGCCGCCTGCCGCCGGCCGGACGATCCGTGGGGGACCCGCCTCCCGCGACCGTCGATCGGCGGACACACCGCGCGAGACACCCGGCAGGAGCCTGAGGTCGGCCGGATCTCGAAGGGGCCGAATTCGGCGAAGACGAAACCCGGTCGGGTAAGTGCTCCATTACGTGCTCGATGCGGTCGAGCTTGGCGTCGCGCTCGGGGTCGGGGGATTCCTTCCAGGTCTCGCCGTGCTGGAAGGTGATGCTACGGATGACGCGTCCGTGCCGGGATCCGTCGGCGGACGCGAGCGCGGTGGCTGAGCCCGTCCAGGTACGCAGAGTCACCGATCACCTGGCCACAACGACGCCAGTGCTGTGACCGCTCGTGCTGTTACAAAACGGGCGAGGGGCGGTTGGCTCCGTCCGCAGTGAGGGCCGGCTGGCGGTCTGCCTGCTGGAGTTCGGCAAGCAACTCGTTTTGGCCGGCGATCAGTTCGGTCAAGATGCGGCGGGCCGCGCGCAGGAGTTCGGCCACGTCACCGCCGGCAAGTGCGTAGCTGACGGTCGAGCCCTCCCGGATGGAGACCACGATGCCCGAGCGGCGCAGTACGGCCAGTTGCTGGGAGAGGCTGGACGGTTCGATCTCGATCTCGCTGAGCAGGTCGCGTACCGGGACGGGGCCGTTCTGCAGCAGTTCCAGGACCCGGATGCGTACCGGGTGACCGAGCATGCGGAAGAACTCGGCCTTGGCCTGGTAGAGGGGGACCTGCATGTGAATCGCTCCCTGCCGCGTGAGGGCTGTGTCGGGGCACGGCGGCCTTCTGCGTGCCACCGCAGGCGGTGCTGCGAACCGATCCTCGTGGATCCGGCCCCGCACACCCATGGGATTGCTCTGATCTGGATGTGCCCAGTTGAAGAAATCTTCAAGTGGTGGGCGTGCGGGGCCATGGAGCACGCGGCTTGCTACACGTCCAGTCCCGCCTCGACCCGCTTGAGCTGGTGGCGGGCCATGGCCAGGTTCGATGTCCTCCTGTCGAGCACGAGGTAGAGGAACAAGCCGTTGCCACCACGGCCCTTGAGCGGCCGGAGGAGGTGGTACTGGCTGCCGAGCGTGATCAGCATGTCCTCGATTTCGCCTTTGAGCCCGAGGTGTTCCATGGTCCTGGCCTTGGCGCGGATCACGTCCGTGTTGCCAGCCGCCGCAACAGTCAGGTCGAGGTCCTTGCCGCCCCCCAGAGTGCCCAGCGCCATACCGCTGGTGTAGTCGACCAGGGCAGTCCCCAACGTTCCCTCGATCGACGTCATGATCTCCTTCAGGGAGACCTCCACATTGCTCATCCAGCATCTCCTCCTGGGATCTCTGCGCGGCTCGGGCATCGCCCTCCCCGCCGGTGCCCAGGACCCTATGCAGTGCCTGTGCCGGGCAGTCCTGTTGTTCCGGTACTGGATGAGGGAGCGAAAAAGATGTCGGATGATGCGCTGTCTGTGACCGCTCGTGTTCGGCGGGGACTGACCGGTCGCAGAAGGGAGCGGCGGGCAGCGCGGGCCCGGATCGCCGCTGTGGCGGTCGCCACGGCGCTGTGCCGGGTGCGGAGACAGCCCGGCCCTTGGTGGTCAGGCGTCTTCGGGACGCGCCGGTCCGGGGCTGAGGACGGTTGCCAGGGTCTGGGGTGAGTCCGGGTCCGTGCGGCGGCGGTGAGCTGGGCCGACAGGGCATGGAGCGGGTGCGGGTGCGGGTGCGGGTGCCGGTTGGTCGCGTGGAGCGGTGGCGCATCGCGCTGGTCGACGCAAGGATGATGAATTGCAAAATTTTGCAATTGGTTAGATGCTGGGTTCGTTGTGTCCGCAGATAGGTGAGGGCACGGCGCCTTTTGTGTCTGCACCGCTGGGGGCGCTGGTGGGAAGTCGAGGGGCTGTGTCTGTTCCGCTGTACCAGGCCAAGGCCGAGTTCTTCCGGATGCTGGGACATCCCGTGCGGATCAGGGTGCTGGAGCTGCTGCAGGACGGGCCGACGCCGGTACGTGATCTGCTGGCGGCGGTTGAGGTGGAACCCTCCAGCCTGTCGCAGCAGCTGGCCGTGCTGCGCCGCTCGGGCATCGTCAACTCCCAGCGCGAAGGCCCGACAGTGGTGTACGCGCTGGCGAGCCGGGACGTCGCCGACCTGCTGGCGGCCGCGCGCCGGATCCTGACCGAGTTGCTGGCCGGGCAGAACGAACTGCTGGCACAGCTGCGGGACGCCGAGGTCACCGCGCGATGAGGAGATCACTTGGCCGGGTCGGGCCCCGGCTCGCCGCGCTGCTGCCCGGCCGTTCCGATCTGGCGGAGATGTGCCGGGATCCGCGCCGGGACCTGCTGGCCGGTCTCGCAGTGGCGATCGTGGCGCTGCCGCTCGCGCTCGGTTTCGGTGTCTCCTCCGGTCTCGGCGCGGCGGCGGGGCTGGCGACCGCGGTGGTCGCGGGGGCGCTGGCCGCGGTGTTCGGCGGGTCGAATCTCCAGGTGTCGGGACCGACGGGCGCGATGACGGTGGTGCTGGTGCCGATCGTCGCGGAGCACGGCCCGTCCGGCGTGCTGGCCGTCGGTCTGATGGCTGGTTTCATACTCGTCGCGCTGGCGGCGCTGCGGGCCGGGAAGTACATGCAGTACGTCCCCGCACCGGTGGTGGAGGGGTTCACCCTCGGCATCGCCTGTGTGATCGGGCTGCAGCAGATCCCCAACGCCCTGGGGGTACCCAAGCCCGAGGGCGACCGAGTGCTGGTCGTCACCTGGCACGCGGCGCAGGAGTTCGCGGAGAGCCCGAACTGGACTGCCGTCGCCCTCGCCCTGGCGGTCGCCGTCGTCATGCTGACAGGCGCCCGCTGGCGGCCCACGATCCCCTTCTCCATCCTCGCGGTGATCGCGGCCACGGTTGTGGCACAACTCGCCGATCTCGACGCGGCGAAGCCGATCGGCGACCTCCCGTCCGGCCTGCCCGCCCCCTCGCTCGCTTTCCTCGACCCCGGCGCCCTCGGTTCGCTGCTTGCCCCGGCGGTGGCGGTGGCGGCGCTGGCCGCGCTGGAGTCGTTGCTGTCGGCCTCGGTCGCCGACGGCATGACGGTCGGACAGAAGCACGACCCGGACCGTGAGCTGTTCGGCCAGGGCCTGGCCAATGTCGCCGCCCCGCTCTTCGGCGGCGTGCCGGCGACCGGCGCGATCGCACGGACCGCGGTCAACGTCCGTACGGGCGCGAGTTCCCGACTCTCCTCCCTCACCCACGCCGCGGTCCTCGCGGTGATCGTCTTCGCGGCCGCGCCCCTGGTCTCCAGGATTCCGCTGGCCGCGCTGGCGGGTGTGCTGCTGGCCACCGCGATCCGCATGGTCGAGGTCGGCTCGCTCATGGCGATGGCGAAGGCGACCCGTTCCGACGCGCTGATTCTGGTGCTGACCGCCGTGGCCACGCTCGCCCTCGACCTCGTCTACGCGGTGATCATCGGCCTGGTGGTCGCCGGAGCCCTCGCGCTGCGAGCTGTCGCCCGGCAGGCCCGCCTCGACCAGGTGCCGCTCGACCAGGGGGACCACAGCGCCGAGGAACACGCGCTGCTGGCCGAGCACATCGTGGCCTACCGCCTCGACGGGCCGCTGTTCTTCGCCGCCGCGCACCGCTTCCTGCTGGAGCTGGCCGAGACCGCCGACGTGCGCGTGGTCATCCTGCGCATGTCCCGGGTGACGACCATCGATGCCACCGGCGCCCTGGTCCTGAAGGACGCGGTGGAGAAGCTGAACCGGCGCGGCACCGTGGTGCTGGCGTCCGGGATCCGCCCCGAGCAACGCCAGGTCCTTGATTCGGTCGGCGCGTTGGAGCTGCTGCGTCTGAAAGGAGGCGAGTACGCCACCACCCCCGAGGCGATCCAAGGTGCGCGCGCCCACCTGGAGCGCGTCGGTCTGATGCCGCCCCTGCCCGCCCAGAAGCCCCGGCCCGTGAGCGAGAAAGCAGAGGAATCCGTTGGATGAGCACTCCGCCCGCACCCCTGCGCATGGTCGAGGCCCCCGGACCGGAAGCCCTGTGGCTGCTGGACGGCGGCTCGCTGGGAAGGCTGGTGTACATGCAGCGTGACCAGGCGGTACTCCGGCCCGGTCGGCACACGTGGGAGGGCATGGGAGGCGCCCCCAACCGGCGCACCCTCGCCGACTGGATCCATGGCCCCTACGACACCCTGCTGCGTCTGCACCCCACGACCTTGGCCGGGTTCCGCCTGACGCGCGGGGACGCATGATGAGCACGCAGCTCGAGACACTCCCGCACCGGCATGTGCTGACCCTGCCCACCACGCCGCCCGCCGTCCGGACGGCCCGGGAGACTGCCGAGCAGGCCCTCGCCGAGTGGGGCATCGACCCGCGCCACCCCGCCGTCGGACCCGCCCTGCTGATCCTGAGCGAGCTGGTCACCAACAGTGTCCGGCACGCCGCGTTGTTCTCCCCGCAGGTGACCGTCTTCTACGCGGCAGGCCAGGACTGTCTGGCCTTCGCCGTCCACGACCGCCACCCCTACCAGCCGCCGCTGCTGCACGCTTCAGGCACCGCCGCAGGCACCGGAACGGGTGGTCTGGGCACCGTCATGGAGCTCACCCTCGGCCTGGGCGGCACCGCGGTCGTCCGCGGGGACGCCGACGGCAAGGGAAAGAGCGTCTGGATCACCCTCCCCCTCTGAAGCACAGGGTGATTTGGCGAGGAAGTCGACGACCATGACCATCGAGTGGCGCTACACCGTCGAGCAGGACAGGACCTGGGCATCCTCTCCGGTCGTCGCCGACCTGATCGAACTGCGCAGTTGGTCGGCGGAGCGGCAGTCGGCCATCGGCGAGGCCGCACGCCGCCTCGCCGCAGCGGGCCGCAGCCTTGAGCTGGCCGCCCCTGCCTGCCGACGGCTCCCTCGTGCCCGACGGGGGCTGCCCCCGTCCATTACCGTCATAGCCTCGTCATGGGGCATGCCGGTACGTCTTTCCAAGTACCCTTCGCCGGACGGTCGTTGGACGACATCCACTACGGCCTCAGCCAGCAGTGGCGGCCGGCATTGCGGACCTCGCCGCGGCGGGGGCAAGGCACTTGAGTCAGACGACGCCAGTACCGCGCAGCGGGCCGAGCCTCACGGTCCATCCACGCACCTATGAACCATGCACCTATGAAGTTGCTAAACTTAGCAATCGTTGAGATCGTCACTGCTGGTTGCGGCGACAGGTGTCGGTTCGGTTCTCACGGGCGGATTCGGAGTGGCCGTCCGCGCACGTGAGGATGGGCCCATGGTGTTGACGAGTGGGTGGATGCAACGGGCACAGAACTGGCCGGTGCGGTCGTGTACCGGGGAGGCAGCCAGGTGAGTACGCCGCTGTACCAGCTGAAGGCGGAGTTCTTCAAGACGCTCGGCCACCCGGCGCGCATCCGGGTGCTGGAGCTGTTGAGCGAGCGCGAGCATGCGGTGGCGGAGATGCTGCCCGAGGTGGGCATCGAACCGGCACACCTCTCCCAGCAACTCGCCGTGCTGCGCCGGGCGAACCTGGTCGTGACCCGCAAAGAGGGGTCGACCGTGTACTACTCGCTGACCAGCCCGCATGTGGCGGAGCTGCTCAGGGTTGCCCGCACGATCCTGTCCGGCGTGCTGGCCGGGCAGGCCGAACTGCTCGCTGATCTGCAGGCCGCCCAAGCGGAGGCGAAACCACCGTCCTAGTTGCCGCGACCACGATGGTTCGCCGGGGTGATGGGCGGGGTCGTGGAGGGGCGATCAACCGCCTGGCGGGAGGAGAGCACATGGAGATCGTCGCGTACGGCGTCCTCGCGGACGAGGAGCCGCTGCTGCACGACGCGTTCGAGCGGACCTTCGGCGGCCGCCATGAACTGCGCTGTCTGCGGCTGTCGTGCAGGTCGCGGGCGATTCGGTCCCGGTCGCTGAGCACCAGCAGGTGCTCGGCCTCGCACCGGTGCTCGGCGATCTCGACTACCGGGAGCGGCATGCCGTCGAATGCGGAGTCAATCGCCTCAAGCGCCACCGGGCCGTGGTCACGAGGTACCACACGCACGCGGTCCGCTACGAGGCGACCGTGCTGTTCGCAATCCTCGACGAGTGACTGTGACCAGCACGGACCTGGTATGTCCTAGCCGTCGATGTCGAGCGCCGTGCCGTACAGGCGGTCCACCTTCAACCGGATGACTACCCGGCGCTCGGCAACCAGCTGCCGCAGAAATGCACCTTCATCCTCCGGCTTAGCGGCCTGCGGAATCATCTCGAGGAGTTCCCGCCCGACGGCGTCGCCGGGAACGGTCGTGCTCTCGGATACCTCGGCCTCGCCTTCAGCGACGGCAAACGACCACACGTCGCCACCCTGCACATGAAGCGCCGCACGCGGGTTGCCCCGCAGATGCCCGACCTTGACCCGGTCGGCCGTCGTCGAGAACCGCGCCATGCGGGCTTCGGGGTCCCAGCTGTACAGCATGGTGGTCAGGTGGGGGTGGCCACTGCGCTTGACGGTGGCGAGCGTGCCGAACTGCTGCTTGCCGAGCAGGCTGGAGAGGGCTTCGTCGGACAGTGGGCGAGGTGCTGGTCCTTGAGTCATGACGTGATCAACGTCCATGGCCGCCCAGCCATTTCATGGACGTAGGTCCAAGACCACTTCGCAAGGGCATTCCACCCCGGCCATCACGCTTGGTTACTATGCTCACTTCATGCCCGAGGCCGGGAGCGCTCCCCAGGGCTGATCAGGGACGTTTCCCTGGATCGCACCCTGTCTAAGCTGTCCATGGAATGTAAGGCAAACTATCCGTAAGGCCCTTGAAATATGCTGAGAGAGGTCACCGCGACCCGCTACATCACGCCGTTGCGTGAAGGGGGCTCGCTGCCGGGACTCGTCGAGGCCGACGATCTCGGGACCTACGTCATGAAGTTCGCCGGGGCGGGACAGGGGCGCAAGACGCTCGTCGCCGAGGTCGTCTGCGGCGGACTCGCCCGTCGCCTGGGCCTGCGAATGCCCCGCCTGGTCGTGCTGGACCTCGACCCCGTGCTGGGGCTGGGCGAGCCCGACCACGAGGTGCAGGAGCTGCTCCGGTCCAGCGGCGGCGCCAACCTCGGTATGGACTTCCTCTCCGGCGCCCTCGGCTTCGACCCGCTCGCCTTCCCGGTGAGCCCCGAGGAGGCCGGGCGGATCGTGTGGTTCGACGCGCTCGTGAACAACGTGGACCGCTCCTGGCGCAACCCCAACCTGTTGATGTGGCGGGGCGAGCTGTGGCTCATCGACCACGGCGCCACGATGATCTGGCACCACAACTGGCCCGGCGCGCAGGCCTCCGCGGCCCGCCCGTACGACGCCTCCGAGCACGCCCTCGCGGCTTTCCGGCCCGATGTCGAGGCAGCCGCGGCCCAGTTGGCCCCGCTCGTCACCGAAGACCTCCTCGCCGAGGTCACCGCCGAGATCCCGGACATCTGGCTCGCCGACGAACCCGGCTTCGACACTCCGGACGACCTGCGGCGGACCTACGCCCGACCGCTGCTGGCCCGCTCCGCGGTCGTCCACGAACGCATCAACGGCATCGAGGGAGCGGAGCGGTGAGCGAGCGGCAGATCAACGTGGCGGGCCGCATGACCGAGCGGCACATCACTCGGGCCGGCCAGGGGGGTGACCGGGATGTGTTCGAGTACGCCGTGCTGCGGCTCGTGCCCCGGGTCGAGCGCGGCGAGTGCATCAACGCGGGTGTGCTCGTCTACTGCCGCGCACGGGCCTACGTCGGCGTCCGCATCCACCTCGACGAAGCCCGACTGCTCGCCCTCGACCCGGACGTGGACGTGGCCGGCGTCCGGGCGGCGCTGCGGGCCGTGGAGCGCGTGTGCGCGGGTGGTCCGGAGGCGGGGCAGGCCGCCCGCGACGACGCCGGGCGCCGCTTCCGCTGGCTGGTCGCGCCTCGTTCGGCGGTGGTGCAGCCGGGATCCGTACACACCGGACTGACCGCCGATCCGGCGGCCGAGGTGGAGCGGTTGTTGGACCTCCTGGTGAGGTAATGGATCACACGCGGCCCGTGTGCCGTTGACACCGCGTGCCAGGGCTTCTAGCGTCACGTCTGCTGAAGGTACTAAGCGGTCGCTCACCACCGGTGCGCACCAGGATTCTCAAGGGCGAGGAGAACCAGCAATGTCCACCACTGAGCAGCGGGTCGCCGTGGTCACCGGCGGGGCGCGCGGCATCGGCGCCGCCACCGCCGTACGGCTGGCGGCCGAGGGCCGCGCGGTCGCCGTGATCGACCTCGACGAGGCCGCCTGCAAGGACACCGTGGAGAAGATCACCGCGGCCGGCGGCAGGGCCATCGCGGTCGGCGCCGACGTCTCGGACGAGGCCCAGGTCGAGGCCGCAGTCGCACGGGTCGTCGAGGAGCTCGGCGCGCCGACGATCCTCGTCAACAACGCGGGTGTGCTCCGCGACAACCTGCTGTTCAAGATGAGCGCCTCCGACTGGGACACCGTCCTCAACGTGCACCTGCGCGGCTCGTTCCTGATGACCAAGGCCGTCCAGAAGCACATGGTCGACGCGGGCTTCGGCCGGGTCGTCAACCTGTCCTCGTCCTCCGCCCTCGGCAACCGCGGCCAGGCCAATTACTCCGCCGCCAAGGCCGGACTCCAGGGCTTCACCAAGTCCCTCGCCATCGAGCTCGGCAAGTTCGGCATCACCGCCAACGCCGTCGCCCCCGGGTTCATCGCCACCGAGATGACCAAGGCCACCGCCGACCGCGTCGGCATGGGCTTCGAGGAGTTCAAGGCCGCGGCCGCGACGCAGATCCCCGTGCAGCGCGTCGGTGAGCCCGAGGACATCGCCAACGCCATCGCCTTCTTCACCGCGGAAGCGGCCGGCTTCGTCTCCGGCCAGGTGCTGTACGTCGCCGGCGGACCGCTCGACTAGGGATCACTGACATGACTGAACTGCCCGCACTCTCCGGCAAGGTCGCCCTCGTCACCGGCGCGAGCCGCGGCATCGGGTACGGCGTCGCCGAGGCGCTCGTCGCGCGCGGCGACCGCGTCTGCATCACCGGCCGCAACGAGGAGGCGCTCAAGGAGGCCGTCGAGAAGCTCGGTTCCGACCGGGCCATCGGCGTCGCCGGCAAGGCGCACGACGAGGCCCACCAGGCCGAGGCCGTCGAGCGCGCCATGGAGGCGTTCGGCCGCGTCGACTTCCTGGTCAACAACGCCGGCACCAATCCGGTGTTCGGACCGATCGCCGACCTCGACCTCCAGGTGGCGCGCAAGGTCTTCGAGACCAACGTGATCTCGGCGCTCGGCTTCGCCCAGCGCACCTGGCACGCCTGGCAGAAGGACAACGGCGGCGCGATCGTCAACATCGCGTCCGTCGCCGGCCTGTCGGCCTCGCCGTTCATCGGCGCGTACGGCGTCAGCAAGGCCGCGATGATCAACCTGACCCAGCAGCTGGCGCACGAGTACGCGCCCAAGGTCCGGGTCAACGCGATCGCCCCCGCCGTCGTGAAGACCAAGTTCGCTCAGGCCCTGTACGAGGGCCGGGAGGCGGAGGCCGCCGCGGCCTACCCGCTGGCCCGTCTCGGCGTGCCCTCCGACATCGGCGGCACCGCCGCGTTCCTCACCTCGACGCAGTCCGACTGGATCACCGGCCAGACCCTCGTCGTGGACGGCGGCATCTTCCTCAACGCCGGCGTCGCCTGACACGTCCCGGCGCAAGCGTGGGGCGCCATTTCCCGACGGGAAGCGGCGCCCCTTCGTCATACGGGACATACCTGGGTGTATCGGGCGCGCGAAAGGTTCACAGAGCGATGACAACGTCGTCACAGAAGGGGTGATCAAGGCCCCGTGGACGACCCGGTTCGTCCGGCGTGGCACTGCGGTATGGTCTGCCGACCCTTGGTATGGCAGATCGAGGAGCGTGCGCGTGTTCAACCGGAACCGATGCCTGCAGCAGGTGGCGGCTGTCGTGTCCATATCCCTCGCGACCGGATGTGGTGTTTTCGGGGACGAGGCGTCCGACGACGCGGGACCGATCGTCGTGGGCACGACCAGCGCGCCCAGCACGCTGGACCCCGCCGCGGCCTGGGACGGCTCCTGGGAGCTGTTCCGCAACGTCTACCAGACGCTGCTCGCCTACCCGGTCGGGGCGAGCGAGCCCCAGCCCGACGCGGCCAAGAGCTGTGAGTTCACGGACGACTCCAAGCGCACGTACCGGTGCGAGCTGCGCGACGGCATGACCTTCTCCGACGGTCACACGCTCGACGCCGAGGCGGTCAAGTACTCGATCGACCGGATTCGGAAGATCAACGCGATCAGCGGCCCGGCCGGACTCCTCGGCAGCCTCGAACGCGTCCAGGTACGCGACGAACATGAAGTGATCTTCCATCTCAACCAGCCCGACGCGACCTTCCCGTTCGTCCTCGCCACTCCCGCCATGTCCATCGTCGACCCCGAGGACTACCCGGCCGACAAGCTGCGCCAGGACGGCGGCATCGCCGGCTCCGGGCCCTACCGGCTCGCCTCCTACGACGACGGCAAGCAGGCCGAACTCGTCCGCAATGACAAGTACAAGGGCTTCGCGGAGCGCAAGAACGACGCGGTGACCATCCGCTACTTCCAGGACTCCGCCGCCATGGTCAAGGCCCTGCGGGACAAGAAGATCGACGCGACCTACCGGGGGCTCGGCGCCGACGACATCGTCGCCCTCCAGAAGAAGGGCCCCGACGCCGACGGCCTCGACCTGGTCGAGGGCTCCGGCACCGACATCAACTACCTGGTGTTCAACCCCAAGGACCCTTGGGCGAGAAAGACCGAGGTCCGCAAGGCCGTCGCCCAGATCGTCGACCGCCCGGCGATCACCCACAAGATCTACAAGGACACCGTGGACCCGCTGTACTCCATGGTGCCGAAGGGCCTGGTAGGACACACCACCGGCTACTTCGACGACTATGGCGACCCGGACAAGGACAAGGCCCGCAAGCTGCTCACCGACGCGGGTATCACCGAACCCGTCCCGCTCACCCTCTGGTACACCACCGACCGCTACGGCTCCGAGACCGCCACGGAGTTCAAGGAGCTCAAGCGGCAACTGGAGGCCTCGGGGCTGTTCCGGATCACGCTCAAGAGCCGCCCCTGGAAGACCTACGTGAAGGGCTACCAGAAGGGTGACTACCCGGTGTTCGGGCGCGGCTGGTTCCCGGACTTCCCGGACGCCGACAACTTCATCGCGCCGTTCGTCGGCCGGCAGAACGCGCTCGGTACGCCCTACGATTCCCCGCAGATCACCAAGGTGCTGCTGCCCCGCTCCCGCCAGCAGGCCGACCGCGCCGAGGTGGTGGACGACTTTGAAGAGGCCCAGCAGATCCTCGTGAACGACGCGCGGCTGATCCCGCTGTGGCAGGGCCGGCAGTACCTGGCCGTCAACGAGGACGTCTCCGGCGCCGAGCGGGCGCTGGACCCGTCGACCATCATGATGGTGTGGGAGCTGTCCCGGAAGACGAGCTGGTAGGTCGCCAGGCGACGGTGCGGGCGGCCGGTTGTCAGTGGTCGCCTGTAGGTTCTGTGGCCTGGAACCGACCGTACGACTGAAGGACGTTGACGTGACCGACACCTCCATGCTGCCCGAGTCCTGGCGCGGGGTCCTGGGCGAGGAGCTCCAGCAGCCCTACTTCAAGGAGCTGACGGAGTTCGTCGAGGAGGAGCGGGGCAGGGGGCCCGTCTACCCTCCGCGCGAGGAGGTGTTCGCCGCGCTCGGCGCGACGCCGTACGACCAGGTCAAGGTCCTGATCCTCGGTCAGGACCCCTACCACGGCGAGGGACAGGGCCACGGCCTGTGCTTCTCCGTTCGCCCCGGGGTGAAGATCCCGCCGTCCCTGCGCAACATCTACAAGGAGATGCACGAGGAGCTGGGTACGCCGATCCCGGACAACGGCTATCTGATGCCGTGGGCCCAGCAGGGCGTCCTGCTGCTGAACGCGGTGCTCACGGTCCGCTCCGCTGAGGCGAACTCGCACAAGGGCAAGGGCTGGGAGAAGTTCACCGACGCCGTCATCCGCGCGGTCGCCGACCGGCCCGACCCGGCGGTCTTCGTCCTGTGGGGCAACTACGCCCAGAAGAAGCTCCCGCTCATCGACGAGACCCGGCACGTGGTGGTCAAGGGCGCGCACCCCTCCCCCCTGTCCGCCAAGAAGTTCTTCGGCTCCCGTCCCTTCACCCAGATCAACTCGGCCGTGGCACAGCAGGGCCACACCCCGATCGACTGGACGATCCCGAACCTGGTCTGAGCGGAGCGGGGCGGGCCGGTGGTGCCTGAGGGGGGTTCCGGGTCGGGTGGCTTAGCTTCGTCGGAGGGCAGTCGGCGAGGGTGTGGAGGACGCGGTGGCGGAGCGGCAGGGGCAGGCGGCGCCGGACGCGGTGTTGACGCGGATCGGACAGGTCGTGATGTTGCATCACGGAGGGGACCGCGAGGAGGCCCGGCGCCGTTTCCTGGAGCTGTGGGCAGAGATCGGCGAGCACGGCGATCCGCTGCACCGCTGCACCCTCGCGCACTACCTCGCCGACACGCAGGACGACCCCGCGGACGAGCTCGCCTGGGACCTCAGGGCGCTCACCGCCGCGGAGGAGGTCACCGACGACCGGCCCGGCGGGCAGCGGCACGAGCACGAGGACGCCTCTGCGGTACGGGCGCTCTATCCCTCCCTGCACCTGAACCTCGCCGCCGACTACGTCAGACTCGGCCGCCGCGAGGCCGCTCGCGTCCATGTGCGCCGGGCCCGCGGCGCGGCCGACGCGCTGCGCGACGACCGCTACGGCGACGGGGTACGGGCGGCGATCAGCCGGTTGGAGTCACGGTTGGAACCTGGGGCGGGGGAGGAGGCGGCAGGAGGGAGCGGTGGTGGCGGCGACTGGGAGCCACCGCGACAGCGGCCCTAGGAGGGACCCGAGTCGCGGCGGAGGCATCTTCACGGCGGCGGCCCCCCTCAGCGGCCGTAGGTCTGCTCGCAGATCGACGCCTCCGGGCTGCCCGGGCGCCAGCCACCGTACTTCTTGCCGAGGGAGCAGACGTCGGAGCCCTTTGGGCCGGCCTTGGGAACGTCGGGGACGTCGGCCCGTGGGCGGGTGTGGTGGCGCTGCTCGGGATGGCGTGGGGCTCGGGGCTGCGGATGCTGAGGGTGTGGCGGGGGCGCGGGGTGATGGGGGTGCGGATGGGTGCGGTCGGACGGGGTGTGCAATGCGGGGGGTGCCTCGGCCGTGGCGTCCGGGGTGGGCTCGGACTTCCGGGGCGTGCCGACCCTCTCCAGCGCCTCGCGGGCCGGCGCCTGCACGATCTGCGGCTGCGCTTCGGGCGCCGGCGGCGGCACCACGGGCTGTGGCTGCGGGGGCCCGGGCGGCCGGGCCGGTGCCGACGGCTGCACGGGCGCGGGCGGCTGCTGGATCGTCACGCAGCCCGCGAGGGCCGAGACGGCCACGGTGACCAGAAGCGTTGCGGTGGTCGTCGTTCGATGCACCCGCGCCACTCTGCTGGGTCAGGCATCCCGAGGCCCAGCGGACGAGCGGACAATGCCCCATACGGGTGATCCGAGCCCCCGTACGAGCGACGCGGCCCCGACGAGCTGACGTCAGGTGCCCCTCGCGCCGTCGAGGCGCTCGCGGATCAGATCGGCGTGCCCGTTGTGCCGGGCGTACTCCTCGATCATGTGCGTGTAGATCCACCGCAGGCTGAAGGGCTCGTCCGTGAAACGGCTCTGGCCCTTGGAGAGGTCGTCCAGACCGAAGCCGGCCGCGTACCGCCGGGCTGTCTCGATCTCGGCCTGCCAGGTGTCGTACGCCTCCTGCCAGGTGTCCGCCTCGGTGAGGTGGAACTCACCGTTCCGACCCTCGGAGGTGTAGACCGGGCCCGGATCGTCACCCGCCAGCACCCTGCGGAACCAGCTGCGCTCCACCTGGGCCATGTGCCGCACGAGCCCCATCAGCGACAGCTCGGACGGTTCCACGGCGGCGGTCCGCAGCTGGGCGTCGGTCAGCCCCTCGCATTTCCACGCCAGGGTCTGCCGGTGGTACTCCAACCAGCCCTCCAGCATGGTCCGTTCGTCGGCGTTCAGGGCCGGCCCCCTGCGCTGTGTCGTCATGCTCGGCATCATTGCCCACCCCGCTCGGCCCCGACCAGCGGTTTACCCACGCCGACGGCCGCCGCGGCCGCCGTATGCTGCCGGGGAAGCAGGCGGGCAGGCAGGGAGGGAACCCCATGAAGGTCGGGTGCATCGGGCTCGGTGACATCGCTCAGAAGGCGTATCTGCCGGTGCTCGGCGTGCAGCCGGGGATCACGCTGCACCTGCAGACCCGGACCCCGGCGACCCTCGTCCGGGTCGCCGACGGTCTGCATCTGCCCGAATCGCAGCGGCACCGGGACCTCGACTCCCTGCTGGCCCAGGACCTCGACGCCGCGTTCGTGCACGCGCCGACCGCGGCCCACCCCGAGATCGTCGGCAGACTGCTGGAGGCTGGCGTACCGACGTACGTCGACAAGCCCCTCGCGTACGAACTCGCCGACTCCCAGCGGCTGGTGACGCTCGCCGAGGAGCGTGGTGTTGCCCTCGCCGTCGGTTTCAACCGGCGTCATGCCCCGGCCTACGCGCAGTGCGCCGACCACCCGCGCGAGCTGATCCTCATGCAGAAGAACCGCGTCGGGCTGCCGGAGGAACCGCGCGCGATGATCCTCGACGACTTCATCCACGTCGTCGACACCCTGCGCTTCCTGGTGCCCGGGCCGGTCGACGACGTGACCGTGCGCGCCCGCGTCGAAGGCGGGCTGCTGCACCACGTCGTGCTCCAGCTCTCCGGGCACGGGTTCACCGCGCTCGGCGTGATGAACCGGCTCAGCGGCTCGGCCGAGGAAACTCTGGAGGTGTCCGGGCAGGACACCAAGCGGCAGGTGCTCAACCTCGCCGAGGTGATCGACCACAAGGGCCAGCCGACCCTGCGGCGGCGCGGCGACTGGGTGCCGGTGGCCCGCCAGCGCGGCATCGAGCAGGCCGCGCTGGCCTTCCTGGACGCCGTGCGCGCGGGCAAGGTGCTCAGCGCCCGGGACGCACTGGAGACTCATGAGCTGTGCGAGCGGGTCGTGCGTGCGGTTCGGGAGCGCGCCGGCGCGTCCTGACCGCCCGTCCGCCCTCCAGCAGGACCATGGCGGCGAGCACCAGCAGGGCCGCGTGCGCCGGCCAGTCACCGAAGCGGACGTAAGGGGTGACACCGTCGGCCAGTGGCACATCGTAGACGGCGCTCTCGCTCACGTCCGTGCCCAGCCAGGAGCCGATGCGCTGCCCGCTCGGACCATAGGCGGCGGAGACACCCGTCAGGGTGGCGTGCACCATCGGGCGGCCGGTCTCCGCGGCACGCAGCGCGGCCAGCGAGGCGTGCTGCTCGGGGGCCCAGCTGTGCTGGAACGTCGACGTGGACGACTGCCCCACCAGGACGTCGGCGTCACCCTCGGCGAGGTGGCGGGTCATGTCGGGGAACGCCGTCTCGAAGCAGACCATGGGACCGACGCGCAGCCCGCGCCCCGCGTCCATCACCACCTGCTCACTGCCGCGCCTGCGGTCCTCGCCGGCCGCCTTGCCGACGGAGGTCGCCCAGCCCAGCAGTGAGCGGGCCGGGACGTACTCGCCGAAGGGGACCAGCCGCATCTTGTCGTAGCGGTCGCGGGTGAGGCCGCCGGGGCCGACGAGGATGGAGCTCTTGTAGATGCCGGGCCGGTCGGAGCGGCGGGCGTCGACGTTGACGAGGATGTCCGCGCCGGTCTCGCGGGACAGGGCCGCGATGCGGCGGGCCAGGTCCGGCCGGTCCTCCAGGTCGTAGCCGACGCTGCTCTCGCCCCAGACGATCAGGTCGACGTCGCGTCCGGCGAGTTCGCGGGTCAGCCGTTCCTCGCGGTCGAAGCGGGGGTCGGCGCCGTCGAGGACACCGGCCTGGACCACGGCGACGCGGGCGTGGCCGTCGACGTCGGGGCGCGGTGACCACGCCCAGGCGGCCGAGGTCGCGGCGGCCGTGGCGACCAGGCCGGCCACGGCGGGTACCCGGGACTCGCGCACCGCGATCAGCACGGCGACGGCCACGTTGACGGCCACCAGCAGGAAGCTCAGCAGCCACACCCCGCCGACCGAGGCCAGCCGCAGCGCTGGCTCCGTCTGCCACTGGCTGGAGCCCAGCATGCCCCATGGGCCGCCGAGCCCCTGCCAGGAGCGGACGAGTTCGACGGCGAGCCAGCCCGACGGCAGCACGAACAGGGCGGCGGCCGTCCGTGCGTGTGAGGGCCTGCCGCCCAGGAAGCGGCGTACGAGCACGCCCCACGGGGCCCACAGGGCGCCGAGCAGCACCGCGATGACGAGCGTGAACACGTGCAGGAACGGCATCAGCCAGTGGTGCATGGCCAGCATGAAGCCGGCCCCGCCCCACCAGCCGTCGTACGCCGCCCGGCGCCAGGTCGGGGCCGTTCGGGTGAGCAGGATCCATGGCACCAGGGCCACGGGGGCGAGCCACCACAGGGACGGGGCGGGAAAGGCGAGGACGGGCAGGGCGCCGGACAGCGCGGCGACGGTCGAGCGCCGCCACGAGGAAGTGAGCCAGTGGTCGAACGTCTTCATATACCGTCTCTTCTACCCAGCGGTGGCTTCAGTGTGCGCCCTGCAGACGATCTACGACATTCGGCCCCGTGATTCCGGCCGGGACAGCGATGTCGACTCAGTCGGCCACGGGTGCCGCGGGCCGGGCCGGCAGGCTGCGCCACTTCTCCTGGACGATCACCTCGTTCAGCCGCCATCCGTCGTCCGTGCGGCGTAGTCCGAAGGCGTAGCGGCCGCCGCAGATGAAGTCGGGGGCGGCGGGGGCGGGCGCGGCGGTGTCGGGAGTGGCGGGGGCGTCACCCGTGGCGGCGAACCGCATCGGATTGACGTAGTCCGCCCGGACCAGGGCAGTGTCCCCGGTGTCCCGTTCCAGCATCCCGAAGCGCACCCTCCGGTTCACGATCAGATGCTGGCGCATCGGGAACAGCAGCATGCTCTCCGCCAGCCACGCGGCCACCTTCCCCGCGTCCCCCTCGATGCCACCGGCCGAGCGGTAGTCCGCCCGCCCGTCCGGGGTGAAGAGCCCCCGGTACGCCTCCCAGTCCCCGTCGTCGACGGCCACCGCGTAGTCGGTGATCACCCCGTCCACGGCCAGCCGGTCCATCACGGTAGCGAGCTCCACGCGCTGCGTCATGGCCCGAGTGTTGGCCCTGCGCCGCACGAAGCCAAGTGCCGTGCGGGACATTGGACTTCCTTAGATCGCCCGCTGTCGGATCACCGCAGGCTTGGGGTGCCGACTTGACCTTGACCCCCTGTCAGAGGTCGACTGCCGGAGTCGTCGGCCCAAGAGATCAGGAGGCCCGTGTGACGCGTCCCGTCACTGTTGTCACCGGTGGCAGCCGGGGTATCGGAGCTGCGACCTGCCTGCGTCTCGCGGCGGACGGGCATGACGTGGTGGTGGGCTACGTCCGGGATCTCGCGGCTGCCGAGGAGGTCGCCGAGGGGGTGCGCGGGGTCGGCGGACGGTGTGTCACCGTGCGGGTGGACACGTCCGTGGAGGCGGACGTGGAACGACTCTTCGGCACGGCGGAAGAAGAGGTGGGGGCGGTGACCGGGCTGGTGAACAACGCCGGCGTCACCGGACCGCTCGGGCGCCTCGCGGACACCGACACGGCCGATCTGCGGCGTGTCGTCGACGTCAACCTGCTCGGCACGCTGCTGTGTGCGCGGCGCGCCGCCCAGCTCATGGCGCCCCGCGGCGAGGGTGTGATCGTCAACGTCTCCTCGGCGGCCGCCACGCTCGGCAGCCCGGGCGACTACGTCCACTACGCGGCGACCAAGGCCGCCGTCGACGCCCTCACCCTGGGTCTCGCCAAGGAGCTCGGCCCGGACGGTATCCGCGTCAACGCGGTCGCCCCCGGCATGATCGACACCGAGATGCACGCGGCGATGGGTGACCCGGACCGCGCACACCGGGCCTCCGCCGCGATTCCCCTGCGCCGTCCCGGGCAGGCCGAGGAGGTCGCGGCCGCCGTGGCCTGGCTCATGTCACCGGACGCCTCGTACACGACGGGGGCGGTGCTGAGGGTCTCCGGCGGGCGGTGAGACTCAGGCCGCCGCGATGACCGCACTGCGGATCGCCGCGGCCCACTCCACCACCAACAGCTCGTACTCCACGCGCTCCTGGGCCGAGAGGGAGCCGCCCGCGCGCCGCCAGAGGGCGCGGATCTGCTCGTTCACTTCTTCAGGAGACCGCACGGAACCAGGGGCGACGGATTCGGGGGACATGCGAACAAGCGTAGGGGCAATCACTGACCGTACGCTACCGCGTGGCTACGCGTGCCGTATGGGGTTGGTCACGGGCCGACGGAGCGACGGTGGGCGGTGTCCCGGGGGATCAGTCGATCGGGAAGGGCGCGTCAGCCCGACGACTCGGCCGCGTGCGGGCTCAGCGAACCTGTCGCCACCAGGGCGATGATCACGATGCCGAGCGCGATGCGGTACCAGACGAACGGCATGAAGCTCTTGTTGGAGATGAACTTCATGAACCAGGCGATAACGGCGTATCCGGAGACGAACGCGATCACCGTGGCGAAGATCGTCGGCCCCCATGACACATGGTCGCTCTCCATCGCGTCCTTGAGCTCGAAGACGCCCGACGCCAGGACGGCCGGGATGGCGAGCAGGAAGGAGTAACGGGCCGCGGCCTCACGCCGGTAGCCCATGAAGAGGCCGCCGCTGATGGTGGCGCCGGAGCGGGAGACGCCCGGGATGAGGGCGCAGGCCTGGCACAGGCCGAAGATCAGGCCGTCCCGCACACCGAGGTTCTCCAGCGTCTTGCGCTGCTTGGGTGCCCGGTGCTTGCCGCCCGTCTCGTCGCGCGCGGCCAGCCGGTCGGCGATGCCTATGACGATGCCCACGACGATCAGCATCGTGGCGGTGATCCGCAGATCCCGGAAGGGGCCCTCGATCTGGTCCTTCAGCGTCACGCCGAGCACACCGATCGGGATCGAGCCGACGATCACCAGCCAGCCCATCTGGGCGTCGTGGTCACCGCGCATCTCCTTGTTGAACAACGAGCGGGTCCACGCCGAGATGATGCGGCCGATGTCCTTGCGGAAGTAGATCAGCACCGCGGCCTCGGTACCGATCTGGGTGATCGCCGTGAAGGCGGCACCCGGGTCCTTCCAGCCCGAGAAGGCGGCGGTCAGCCGCAGGTGCGCGCTGGAGGAGACCGGCAGGAACTCGGTCAACCCCTGGACGAGTCCGAGGATGAGGGATTCAAACCAAGACATGAAGTTACGGAGTCCAAGTGCCGATCGTGGAAAGGGCGATGGACACACCGGGCCGCCGCGTGCGGTGATCGCGGGGTGTCGAAGGGCAGCGTAGCGGTCCGGTGTGACAAGCCGGGAACAGGGGCCACTTGGGTGACGGGGGTGTGACGCACCGTACGTGACGGGCGGCGGGTGACGCAGCTCCGCGAGGTCTACGAGGGTGCCGGCCGACGCGATGGTTCTCGAAGCGGCGCAGCCCTCGTAGACCCTCGTAGACCTCGTGACGAGCCGTTAGCGCAGGCGCAGCCGGTGGCGCTTGCGCCACGCCACCACCGCGCCCACCAGCGCCGGTAGGGCGATACAGGCCATCGCGATCAGGAAGGCGGGGGACGTCGGCGTGGCCGCACGGGCGCCGGCGACGACGTACGCGGCGGTGTTCGGGATCGACCCGAGTGCCGTCGCGAGCAGGAACGAGGGCCAGTTCATCCGGGAGACCGCCGCGCAGTAGTTCGCGGCCCAGAACGGCACACCGGGGAACAGCCGCGCCACCAGCATCGACCGGAAGCCGTGTCGGCTCAACTGCCCGTCCGCGGCCTTGAGCCAGCGCCCCCGCAGCAGCGGCCGGAGCGCGTCCTGCCCGAGGATCCGGCCCAGGCCGAAGGCCAGCCCCGCCCCGAGCACCGTGCCCGTGAGCGCGGCACCCAGTCCGAGCTGCGAGCCGAACAGCGCGCCCCCGGCCAGGTTCAGCAGCGGCCGCGGTACGAACGCCACGGTGCACAGCCCGTACGCCGCGGCGAACACCACGGCCGCCGCGGCACCGCCCAACTGCGGTGGCCAGCCGTCCGACAGCACTCTCTGCGGTTCGAAGAGCAGCACGGTGCACGCGGCGCCGACCAGCAGCGCGAGCAGCAGCGAGAAGCGGGCCCACGGCGAGAGCAGGGCTCTCTTGCAGCGCGCGGCGAGGCCGGCGGGTGCCGGTCGTGTGGCTGCGGCTACGGCTACGGGCGCGGGTGTGGCGACGGCCCGGGGAGTGACCGTAGCGGTGCCGCCAGAGCGGGTGGTGGCATCGAGCATCCGGCGACCCTAACCGACATATGTGTGTGATCGCCGTATGGTTCGTCTCACGCTCGTCACGGAACGCCCGTTTCCCGTCGCCCCGACCGCCCCGAAAAGCATTCGACGTGGCGCGTGCGGCCGACGATGATCGACGTCATGTTCCGGTACGCCTTCCTCCTCGCAGCATCCGCCGTCGCGGACGCGCCGAAGGCTGCCGTTCCCTTTTTCGCGGCCGCTGTCGACGGCGCCCGAAGCTGACCCTCCCCGGATCGTCCGGCGGACCCCGCAGGGGGAGGGTCGGCCGGTTCCTCGGGGTCCCCACTTCACACGGACACGCTTCGAGGTAGAGCCATGCCCAAGACCGCGTACGTACGCACCAAACCGCACCTCAACATCGGCACGATGGGTCATGTCGACCACGGCAAGACCACCCTGACCGCCGCCATCACCAGGGTCCTCGCCGAGCGGGGCTCCTCCGCCTTCGTACCGTTCGAGCGTATCGACCGCGCCCCCGAGGAGGCCGCCCGCGGCATCACCATCAACATCGCGCACGTCGAGTACGAGACCGACACCCGGCACTACGCGCACGTCGACATGCCGGGTCACGCCGACTACGTCAAGAACATGGTCACCGGCGCCGCGCAGCTCGACGGGGCGATCCTCGTCGTCTCCGCGCTCGACGGGATCATGCCGCAGACCGCCGAACACGTCCTGCTGGCCCGGCAGGTGGGCGTCGACCACATCGTCGTCGCCCTCAACAAGGCCGACGCGGGTGACGAAGAACTCACCGACCTCGTCGAGCTGGAGGTCCGCGACCTGCTCACCGCGCACGGCTACGGCGGTGACTCCGCGCCCGTCGTACGGGTCTCGGGGCTCAAGGCCCTGGAGGGCGACCCGCGCTGGACGGCGTCGATCGACGCGCTGCTCGACGCGGTGGACACGTATGTGCCGATGCCCGAGCGGTATCTCGACGCGCCCTTCCTGTTGCCGGTGGAGAACGTGCTGACCATCACGGGGCGCGGGACCGTGGTGACCGGTGCGGTGGAGAGGGGGACGGTCCGGGTCGGTGACAAGGTCGAGGTGCTCGGTGCGGGCGTCGAGACGGTGGTGACCGGGCTCGAGACCTTCGGAAAGCCGATGGAGGAGGCGCAGGCCGGGGACAGTGTGGCGCTGCTGTTGAGAGGGGTGGCGCGGGACGTGGTGCGGCGCGGGCATGTCGTGGTCGCGCCGGGGAGTGTGAGTCCGAGTCGTCGGTTCACGGCGCAGGTGTATGTGCTGTCCACGGGGGAGGGCGGGCGTTCCACGCCGGTCACCACCGGGTACCGGCCGCAGTTCTACATCCGGACTGCGGATGTGGTCGGTGACATCGACCTGGGGGAGGCGGCTCTCGCGCGGCCCGGGGAGACGGTTGTCATGACCGTGGAGTTGGGGCGTGAGATGCCGATCGAGGCGGGGCTCGGGTTCGCCATTCGTGAAGGCGGTCGCACTGTGGGGGCGGGGACCGTGACGGCTGTTCTGTGAGGGTGGCTGATGTGCGCGGGGGGCTGCGGGACCGTTGTGGCTGGTCGCGCAGTTCCCCGCGCCCCTTTCGGGCGCTGCATCCAGGCACAATGAAATGGTGAACGAGTCCCTTCCCGTCTTCCGTGCCGTTGATTTCGGTACCGCCAAGCTCATGCCCGATGTCGATCGGGAGCGGGCCTGGCTGCTCACCGTCGACGGGGCGCCGCAGTCGTATGTGGACCTCGACGAGCCGGCGCATCTGGAGTTCGAGTACGCGCGTCGGCTCGGGCATGTGCTGGATGTCGTGGCGGAGCCGGGGGAGCCGCTGGACGTGCTGCACCTGGGCGGGGGTGGGCTCACGCTGCCTCGGTACCTCGCCGCGACGCGGCCGGGGTCGCGGCAGGACGTCGTGGAGGCCGACAAGGGGCTGCTGGAGCTGGTCGGGGAGCATCTGCCGCTCCCCGACGGCGCCGATGTGACGCTGCACGCGGCGGACGCGCGGGCGTGGCTGGAGGCCGCGCCGGACGACTCGGCCGATGTCCTGGTGGCCGACGTCTTCGGCGGGTCGCGGGTCCCCGCGCATCTGACGTCGGTCGCCTACGCGCGGGAGGCCGAGCGGGTGCTGCGCCCCGGGGGCGTGTACCTGGCGAACCTCCCGGACTCGGCGCCCTTCGCCTTCCTGCGGT
This sequence comes from Streptomyces griseus subsp. griseus, assembly GCF_000720255.1. Taxonomy (GTDB): domain Bacteria; phylum Actinomycetota; class Actinomycetes; order Streptomycetales; family Streptomycetaceae; genus Streptomyces; species Streptomyces griseus_I. The sequence continues at coordinate 71,175 of NZ_JOJE01000006.1, forward strand.
CCCAGCTCGCCACACTGGGTACCGCGTTCGCGGAGCTCGCGCTCATCGCCGAACCAGGGGTGCTGCGCGGGCGCCGCTTCGGCAACGCGGTGCTCGTCGCGGCGCACCGGCCCGTCGACACGGCCGCCCTGGCCCGGCGCACCGCCTCCGACGCCTTCCCGGCCCGGGTCGAGTACGGGCCGCAGCTGCGGGAGTTCATCGGCGGGGCGCGGCCGGTGCGCGACGAGGACGCCGTACCGTCACCCGAGCCCCCCGACGGGGCGTTCGGCATCGGCTGAGCCCGGGGCGGGCGCGTTCAGCGCCACCTGCTTGGTCCGCCGGGTCAGGTTCCGTACGCCCGGCACGCACAGGACCGCCGCCGTGACCACCACGACCAGGGCCGAGCAGCCCCACAGCGCCGACGTCCGCCCGAACGCCAGCTCCGCCGGGCCCGCCAGCGCGGTCGCCGGCGGGACCAGGGCGACGGAGCCGAACCAGTCGTAGGCGGAGACCCGGGAGAGCTTGTCCTCCGGGATCTCCTGGTGGAGGGCGGTCATCCAGGACACGCCGAACACCTCCACCGTGACGCCGGTTAAGACCATGACGGCGCACAGGACGGTGACGGGCACCGGGACGGCGAGCGCGGCGGACGGCAGGGCCAGCGGGAAGACACAGAGAGTGCCGACGAGGAGCAGGCGGCGGGGCTTCCAGCGGGTCATCAGCAACGCGCCGACGACCGTGCCCGCTCCGAAGCAGGCCAGGGCCAGGCCCCAGGGGCCCGCTCCGCCCAGGTGGTCCCGGGCGACCAGGGGGCCGTAGACCGCGTCGGCGGCGCCGACGACCGCGTTGGCGATCGAGAACTGCACGACGATGCCCCACAGCCAGGGACGGCCCGCGAACTCCCGCCAGCCCTCGCGCAGATCGGCGAGCATCCCGCCGCCCGGCTCGCGCGGCGGGATGTGACTCACGTCGAGGAACGAGCGCAGGGCACCGGCGACGGCGAAGGCCGCGGCGTCCGCCGCGAGCACCCAGCCGGGGCCGATCGCGGCGACCAGCGCGCCGCCCAGGGCAGCGCCGCCGAGGGCCGCTCCCTGCATCGCCATCCGGAACAGGGCGAACGCGCGGCCCGCCTGCTCCCCGTCGACCGAGGACATCAGCATGCCCTCGGCGGCCGGGCTGAAGAACGCCTGGCCGGTGCCGCCGAGCGCGGTCAGCAGCATCATCTGCCACAGTTGCGGTTCGCCCGCCAGGACGAGCGTCGCGAAGGCTCCCTGGGACAGGCAGTTGAGGGCGTTGGCCGCGACCATCACGCGGTGGCGCGGCAGGCGGTCCGCGACCGCCCCGCCGATGAGCAGGAACAGCACCAGCGGCAGGGTGCGGGCGGCGGCCACCAGGCCCACGTCGCCGCCGTCGCCACCCGCGTCGAGGACGGCGAACGCGGCGGCGATCAGGGAGCCGTGGCTGCCGAGGTTGGTGACGACCGCCGCGGCGGTCAGCAGGCTGTAGTTGCGCCCCGCCCAGCCGAAACTGCGCGGGGGGCGGGGGGAGTCGGCGGCTGAGGTCACCGGCCGACTATCCCCGCCCGGGCGCCGAGGTGCCAAACGATTTGCCCGGCGGGACCGCTCGCCGGCGGATCACTCCGTCGGTTCTCCGGCCAGCCGGACCGTGCTGAGGATCTTCATGATCGTCTCGTTGGACAGCTCGTCCTTCACGCCCTTGGCGCCGTACAGGTTCCACGAGACGTAGTCACCGGCGGAGTTCTTGAAGCCGAAGGTGATCGCCTTGCCGTCGCTGTCGCACTTGCCCTTCTGGGGCGTGTTGTTGGACTGGGCCCAGGCGTAACTGCCCTTGACGCCCGAGGTGGTCGTGTAGGGCGTGGCCTTCTCGGGGAAGGTGATGCTTTTCTTGTCCGGCTGGGTGTAACCGCCGTAGACCCACACGGGCGCGGTGTTGATCGCGATCTCGTCCGTGTTCTTCGCGCCGGAGGCACCCTTGCTGCCCACCATGGCCAGCGGGGTCTTGTCGATCCTGCCGTCCTTGTCGTCGTCGTCCGTGCACCACTTCGACTTGAGCTCGGCGGTGGCCGACATGATGATCGCGTCGTCCTCGACGCCCTCCAGGTCGAAGCCCTGGCTGAGTCCGACCTTCTGGACCTCCCAGTCGGCGGGCACGTCGAAGGCGATGCCCCGCCTGGGGTTCACCACGACCTTCCAGCCCGCGACGGTCGCCTTCTCGGTGTCACCGCCCCGGGGGTTGCCGTCCGTTCCCGAGCCCGTGGCCGTGTCGCTCGGTGACGCCGACGCGGAGGGGCTCGCGCTGTCGTCCGCCTTGGCGGGGGTGTCCTCGTCGCCGCCCAGGACCAGGAAGCCGGTGACACCGGCGGCCACGACGACGGCCGCGGCCGCGATGATCGCGATCAGCTTGGTCCGGTTGCCGCCACCGCCTCCGCCCTGCGGCGGGTGGGGCCCGCCCACGTGCGTCGGCGCGCCCCACTGCGGTTGCTGCTGCGGCTGCGGTTGCTGCTGCGCATAGGGGTTGGGCTGCTGGAAGCCGGGCTGCTGGTACGGATTCGGCTGCTGGTATCCCGGCTGCTGGTATCCGGGCTGCTGGTACGGGTTGTTCTGCCCTTGCGGGTTCTGCCCTTGCGGGTTCTGCTCGCCCCCGGGCGGCTGCTGTCCTGGCCACATGCGGAGAAACCATAGTGCCGTCCAGGACAGGGGCAGGTCACCGCCCCTTGCCGGAGCGGACCCGGTTGAACTCCCGTACCGTGCTGAGGATCTTCTTGACCGTGGCGTCCGTGACCTCCTCCTCGACACCCTCGGCGCCGTAGAACGACCAGGACGAGAAGCTGCCGTACTTGTTCTTGAAGGCGAACGTCGTGGCCTTGCCCGCGGTGTCGCACTTGCCCCGCACCGTGACGAGGACCGCGTGCGAGGTGGCGACGCTGCCCTTGAGGCCGGAGGCGGTGGTGAAGGACGTCACCGGGCCGGTCTTGACGTTCTTGTGGTCCGGCTGGGCGTAGGCGCCGTAGGCCCAGTTCGCCGAGTCCTGTGCGGCGATCTGCGCGGTGCTCTTCGCGCCGTTGTTGCCGCGGGTGCCCGCGCCGGCCAGCGCCGTGTACTCGACCTTGCCGTCCTTGTTCTTGTCCTGCATGCACCACTTCGACTTCAGGACGGCCGGAGCGCGCATGCCGACCAGCGGCTTGTGCTTCGGATCCTTGTCCTCCGCGATGGACGTGACGTGGTCCCTGGGCTGCGGCACCCAGTCGGCCGGCACGTCGAAGGCGACGCCGAGGCCCGGGTTCACCACGACCTTCCAGCCGGCGATCGTCGGCTTCAGGGGGTTGCGGGACGGGGACGGCGAGGGGGAGGCCTTGGAGGTGGTGGGGGAAGCCGTCGGGCCGGGTGCGGCCTTGTCGTCGTCCTTGCCCCCCAGGAACACGACCCCGGTCACGGCGGCGGCCGCGACGACCACCACGGCCGATGTGATCGCGATCACTTTGATACGGCGACTACGGCGCTCGGGGTCCTCGTAGTCGTAGTCGGGGGACTCCCACGGGGCGGGTGGCCGCTGGACGAAGGGCTGCTGCTGGTAGCCGGGATGTTGCGCGTCCGAGCCGGGCTGGGGGTAGCCGTAACCGGAGCCGGGTTGCTGTGCCTCCGGGCCGGGCTGCTGGGGATAGCCATAGCCGGGCTGCTGGGGGTAGCCGTAGCCGTGACCGGGCTGCTGGGGGTACCCATAGCCCTGGCCGGGCTGCTGGGCGTCCGGGCCGGGCTGCTGGTAACCGGGCTGCTGGTACGGATTCGGCTGCTGGGCCGGCTGATTCGGGTCGCCGGCCGGTGGTTGCTCTCCTGGCCACATGGGCGGAAATCATACGGCGGATCATCACACCGCCCTGGCCAGTCACCGCTACTCGCGGGTAACATAGCTGCCATGAGCGCAGACCAGATGTCCATCGGCGAGATGCTCGCCGCCACGGTGCCCATGGCTCGGACCCTGAACCTCGAGTTCCTGGAGACCTCCGCCGACCGGGCCGTGGTCTCCCTGCCGGACCAGGGCGACTACCACAACCACGTGGGCGGCCCGCACGCCGGTGCGATGTTCACGCTCGGTGAGTCCGCGAGCGGGGCGATCGTGCTCGCCGCGTTCGGTGACCAGCTCGCGCGGGCGGTGCCGCTGGCTGTCAGTGCCGAGATCACCTACAAGAAGCTCGCGATGGGCGCGGTCACCGCCACAGCCACCCTCGGCCGCCCCGCCGCCGAGGTCGTCGCCCAACTCGACGCCGGCGAACGTCCCGAGTTCCCGGTGGCCATCGAGATCCGTCGCGGTGACGGCGCCGTCACCGGCGAGATGAAGGTGACCTGGACGCTCCGCCCCAACGGCTGAGGAACGGGCGGCGGGGCCGGCCGGTCCGGCGGGTGCCGTGCCCGGTACGGGGCGTCCGTGCCTCACGCTGCCAACGTCTCCCCGTCTTCGTGGCCGGGGCTCTCCAGGGCGGCGACGAAGCCCTTGAGCCAGGCGATGAACTCGGGGCCGAGGTCGGGGCGTTCGCAGGCGAGGCGGACGACCGTGCGGAGGTAGTCGGCCTTGTCGCCGGTGTCGTAGCGCAGGCCCGTGAAGACCACGCCGTGGACGATGTCGTGCGTGGCGAGTTCCTGGAGGGCGTCGGTGAGCTGAATCTCGCCGCCGCGCCCCGGTGGAGTGCGGTCGAGGACACCGAAGACGGCCGGGTCGAGGACGTAGCGGCCGATGACCGCGTAGGAGCTCGGGGCGTGTTCGCGGGGCGGCTTCTCCACGAGTCCGGTGACGCGGACGACACCCGCGTCCGCGCTCGGTTCCACCGCGGCGCAGCCGTAGAGGTGGATCTGCTCCGGGGAGACCTCCATCAGTGCGACCACGCTGCCGGCATGCTGCTCGCGGACCTCCAGCATCCGGCTCAGCAGCGTCTCGCGCGGGTCGATGAGGTCGTCCCCGAGGAGGACGGCGAACGGCTGGTCGCCCACGTGCCGGCGGGCGCACAGCACCGCGTGGCCGAGGCCCAGCGGGTCGCCCTGCCGGATGTGGTGGATGTCGGCGAGCCTGGCCGGGTCGCGCACCGCGTCCAGCCGTACGGTGTCGCCCTTCGCTGCGAGCGCCTGCTCCAGCTCGAAGGCATGGTCGAAGTGGTCCTCGATGGCCCGCTTGTGCCGGCCGGTGACCATGAGGATGTCGTCCAGCCCGGCCGCCGCGGCCTCCTCGACGACGTACTGGATGGCCGGCTTGTCGACGACCGGCAGCATCTCCTTCGGTGTCGCCTTCGTGGCGGGCAGGAAGCGCGTGCCGAGCCCGGCGGCCGGGACGACGGCCTTGCGGACCGCGGGGGAGGACGGGGGCGTGGCTGCGGAGCGGGGGGTGATCATGCGGGTCATGCTGACCCACGGGGATGAGAGCGGGCCGGGAGTCGCGTGGGAGTCCGCTGTGCGTGGGGCGCAAGTTGGAGATTTCGTGTGCCATCCGCCTTTCTCCCTGCACGAGTTGGGTGCAGCGCGGGCGACAAATTTCGAATGCGGGTGCGGATACCGCCGGTAACATATCTGAATTTCCCGCGTTTTGAACTTGGGTCACTCGAACTCCTTGTTTCCTGTGAGGCGTATGTGCGAAGGTGAGCCTCCCTTCGGGGAGGGCCAGGTCAGGCCATAGGTACGCACCAATCAGGCCCCTGCTTTCCGAGGACGTGCATTCCGTGTTCCGTCCTTCGGCCGGGAAGGAAATGGTTCAGTGCAGTCCCCCAACCCCCCACGACCGCCGTACCCGCCGCGCCCCGGCTGGAGCCCCGGGGACTCCGACCGCAACCTCCTCGCCCAGCTGGGCGCGAGCGGCGCCGACAGCGGCCCGGGTGCCTGCGCGGTCGCCCTGCTGCTGGCACGGCACTGGCGGGCGACCTTCGACTACGCCGTTGTCTGCCTCGCCTCGGCCGAGGACTCCGCCCGGATGGTGGCCACCACCGCGTTCAACCGCGTCCTCGGCCGGGCGGCGGGCGGCGCCGTCAGCGGCGCGCTGCGTCCACAACTGCTCGTCGCCGTACGGGAGACGGTGCGCGAGTGGGCCGGGGACGAAGCCATTTCCACGATCCTGCCGGAACTGCGCAAAACCGTCGGCGGACGCGGACTGCGTGCCTCCGGTCGGGCGACGCCCGAAAAGCGGCAGATCGCCGAACGGGCTTTCCGGACCCTTCCCGGAGCCTCGCAATGCCTGCTGTGGCACACGGAGGTCGAGGCCGAACCCATATCCGTACCGGCCGGTTTGCTGGGCGTCGACAGCGGCACCGCGACGGCAGCCCGGGAACAGGCGCGGGAGCAATTCCGCGCGGGCTGTGTGCGCGCCCACCGGGAACTCGCGCCGACCGCGGAATGCCGGTACTACAACCGACTCCTCGACGTCGCCATGCGCCGCGGCGGGGAACTGCTGCCCGATGTGCGCAAGCATCTGACGGAGTGCCAGTACTGCCGCCGGGCCGCCGAACAGCTCGGCCACTTCGACGGCGGCCTGGAGGTGTTGCTCGCGGAGACGGTGCTCGGCTGGGGCGCCCGCCGCTATCTCGACTCGCGCCCCGGGCGCGCCACCGGGCCGGCGGGGCCCGTTCCCGCGGGGGCGGCGAGCCCCGGCGGCGGGCGTCACCGCAGCGCCCACGCCCGCGTGATCGACACACCGCGCCGGCATCCCAAGGCCGTCCTCGTAGGGGTCGCTCTGAGCACGCTCGCCCTGCTCGCGAGCGTCCTCGTCGCCAAGGGCTGGTCCGAGGACACCGGCGCCCCGCCCGGGCCCGGCATGACCTGGGGAGCGCCGGTCGGCAACTCCGGCCGTGCGAGCACCAGCGACGAGCCGTCCCCGGCAGGCTCCTCCGCCGCCTCCGTCGCGGGGCAGTCGGAGGAGGTCGCGCGCGGGCGGTTGCGCAGCCTCACCGAGGGCCTCTGTCTCGACGCGCGCGGCGGCCGGGCCGAGGCCGGCGTGACGGCGGTGCTGGTGGCGTGCTCCTCCGCCGGGTCGCAGCAGTGGTCGTACCAGGAGGACGGACTGCTGCGCAGCGCCGCCGACCCCACCCTCTGCCTCGACTCCGACGCCGTCCGCAAGACGGTGACCCTCGCCGGCTGCCTGGTCCACTCCGGGGCGGTGTCCTACGACCTCACCGTCCGCGGCGAACTCCTGCTCCGCCACACCAAGGGGCTGATCGTCGCTCCCGCACGCGCCGGATCGCCCCCCAGCATCGTCGTCACCGCGCGCGACGGGTCCCGGCAGCAGCGGTGGCGCCTGGAGCCGGGCACCGGCAGGGGTGCTGACGGAGAGCGGGACGCGAATCCGGGATCGCGGCAGCGCGACGAACCGCGCGACAGACCGCAGGTGACCCCCTCGGCGGAACCTCCGGCCGACCTGCCCGTGCCGCCCGGGGCGGCTCCCGCGCCTGTGCGCCCCGCGCCGCCGCAACCGGGCTACGAGCCGCGCATCGCCCAAGTGGCCTGCTGTGAGACACCAGATCACCACATTCCTGCGGCCGCACCCCCGGCTCTGCCGCCGATCGCGCTTCCTGCTCCGGTGGACACCGTGCGCCAACTCCCGGCCACGCTCGACGTTCCGCACCACGTGTCCACGCTTCTCGGTCCGGTCCCGGGTCGCTCGCACGAACGGTGAGCCGAGGCGAGGTGGCGCCGATGCGCTCCGGGACACCGCGGAGCCTCCCGATGACCGGGTAGGCTTCCGGGCGTGCGCCCACTCGGGCGCGCGCCCGGAATGCAGGGACGCGAAATCGGGAGGAACCGGCGGTGCACGTCCAGGAGTGGCTCGACTCGGTGCCCGCGGCCGCCGTCTACGCGGTGGTGGGGCTGGTCATCGGTCTGGAGAGCCTGGGCATCCCGCTGCCGGGCGAGATCATCCTGGTCTCGGCGGCGCTCATGTCCTCCCAGCACGCGGGGATCAACCCGGTGATCCTCGGCGCGTGCGCGAGCTTCGGCGCCATCGTCGGCGACTCCATCGGGTACGCCATCGGCCGCAAGGGCGGGCGCCCGCTGCTCGCCTGGCTCGGCAAGAAGTTCCCCAAGCACTTCAGCGAGGGGCACATCGCCACCGCCGAGCGGTCCTTCGAGAAGTGGGGCATGTGGGCCGTCTTCTTCGGCCGCTTCGTCGCCCTGCTCCGCATCTTCGCCGGCCCCCTCGCGGGCGTCCTGCGGATGCCGTACTGGAAGTTCCTCATCGCCAACGTCCTCGGCGGCATCCTCTGGGCGGGCGGCACCACCGCCGTCATCTACTACGTCGGCGTCGTCGCCGAGTCCTGGCTGAAGCGCTTCTCGTGGCTGGGCCTGGTCCTCGCGGTGGGGATCGGCCTCACGTCCATGCTGATCCTGAAGCGCAAGGCGAAGAAGGCCCAGGCGGCGCACCAGGAACCGGAACCGGTCCCCGCGGGCGACTGAACGCGCCGAAAAGGGGCGCGGGGCCCGCGTCGACATGCGGCTCCGCCGCGTGGGCGCGATCAACCGAACAGGGCCGGCAGCCCGCGTTCGGCGGTCACCCCCGATGCACATCCCGGTGCGCCTTCGCCAACTCCGCATACGACGTCCCGTTGAACGTGACCCCCTGACGCTCCTCCTCCGTCAGCTCCCGCCGCACCTTCGCCGGTACCCCCGCCACCAACGACCCCGGCGGCACCCGCATCCCCTGCGGCACCAGCGCCTGCGCGGCCACGAGCGACCCCGCCCCGATCACCGCACCGTTCAGCACCGTGGCCCCCATGCCGATCAGACAGTCGTCCTCGACGGTCGCCCCGTGCACGACCGCGTTGTGCCCGATGGAGACCCGCTCGCCGACGGTCACCGGAAAGCCCGGGTCCGCGTGGAGCGTGCAGTTGTCCTGGACGTTGCTGCTCGCGCCGACGGAGATCCGCTCGACGTCGCCGCGCAGCACCGCGCCGTACCAGACGCTGGCGCCCGCCTCCAGGGTCACGTCCCCGATCACCGAGGACGTGGGCGCGACGAACGCCTCCTCGTGGATCTTGGGGTCCTTGCCGCCGATGCCGGTGATCAGCGCCTTGTGCGTCATCTCGCCTCCTGGTCGGTGATACCCGCACCGTACGCCACCCAGTGGGGTGAAGATCACAGGGCTGCCGCCCCGTGGGCGGCCGGCGCGCTGAGTACGGTGAGCGGGTGCCCAAGAGTAAGAACACGTTCTCATCATGGCGGCGTCGCCTCACTCAGCGCGCCGTCCACGCGGGCTGGGCCTGGGTGCAGCGCACGGGCTCGGTGACCCCGGAGCGCCCTGGACGCTTCCGGTTCGGATCGCTCGGTGAGAGCACCCGGCTCGCCTTCCCGCTGGGCACGGTCTTCGGCGAACCATGGATCCACCTCGGCGCCCACTGCATCGTCGGCGAGCAGGTCACGCTCACCGCCGGTCTGATGCCCGACCTCGACCTCGGCCCCGAACCGATCCTGCGCATCGGCGACGGCGTCGTCCTGGGCCGGGGCAGCCACGTCATCGCGGACACCACGGTCACCATCGGCAGCGACTGCTACTTCGGTCCCTATGTCTACGTCACCTCCACCAACCACTCCTACGACGACCCGCACGAGCCCATCGGCAAGCAGTGGCCCCGCATGGAACCCGTGGAGATCGGCTCCGGGTGCTGGATCGGCACGGGCGCGGTGATCCTGCCCGGCGCGCGGATCGGGCGGAACGTGGTGGTGGCGGCCGGGGCGGTGGTCCGGGGCACCGTGCCCGACCACGCCGTGGTGGCCGGGGCGCCCGCCCGGGTCGTACGGCGCTGGACGCCCGTCGAGGGCTGGCAGCCGCCGCTGCGGACGCCGGCCCCGGTGCCGATCCCCGACGGGGTCACCTCCGAGCAGTTGGTGGCGCTGTCGGAGCTGGACGAGGAGACGGCCGCGAAACTGGCCGCCCTCGACGCCCGAGCCGAGGAAGGACTCCGAGGCCTCGACCTCGAGGCCTGACGAGCCCTCACGCCAGGGCGGAAACCGTGGCCACCGGACGCCTCGCAGTACAGTTCGGTGGATGATCGGATGCGCCTCACCGCAGTGCGCCGCGATGTACGTCGTCATCCAGCACATTGGACTCAACGAGTGAGGAGTGGTGGCCCCGACGTGTCGGACCTCGACCTGCTGACCCAGTCCCTGGCGCGCAACGTGAGGCGCTGGCGCACCGAACGCGGCTTCACCCTGGAGACGCTCGCCGCGCGCGCGGGGGTCAGCCGCGGCATGCTCATCCAGATCGAGCAGGCCCGCACCAACCCCAGTCTCGGCACGGTCGTCAAGATCGGCGACGCACTCGGCGTCAGCATCACCACCCTGCTCGACTACGAACGGGGCCCCAAGGTCCGGGTGGTCACCGCCGCCCAGACGGTACGGCTGTGGCACACGGAGTCGGGCAGCTACAACCGGCTCCTCGCGGGCACCGAGGCCCCCGGCCCGCTGGAGATGTGGGACTGGCGGCTCATGCCCGGCGAGAGCAGCACGTCCGACCCCCACCCGGCCGGCACCGTCGAGATCGTCCATGTCACCGTGGGGGAGCTGACGCTCACCGTCGACGGTGTGGAGTACCGCGTCGACGCCGGCGGGAGCGCCACCTTCGAGGCCAACACCCCACACACGTACGGCAACGACGGCGACGTGCCGACAGAGGTCGTCATGGCCGTCTCCGTCCCGCCCGTCGGCTGAGGCAGGGCTGTTACCGTGCGGCCATGCGCGCACCCATCGGAGACTTCGACCACGCCACGCCCGCCCCGGACTGCCTCGACGAGCTGACCGCCCCGGTCGCCGAGGCCGTGCGCCACTGGAGGGGCAGCGTTCCCGCGGAGGAGATCCTCTACGTCGACACCGACCCGGAGTGGGCCGACACCGCGGTCTTCGTCGAGCACTACGGGCGGGACGTGCTGGAGAGGTCGGCCAACTGCGTGGTCGTGGCGGGCAAGCGGGGCGGCGGGACCACACTCGCCGCGTGTCTCGTCCTGTCCACCACCCGAGTGGACGTCAACGGTGTGGTGCGCCGCCAACTCGGCGCCCGCAAGGCCTCGTTCGCCTCGATGGACACCGCGACGGGGGAGACCGGCATGGAATACGGCGGCATCACCCCGCTCGGACTGCCCGTCGACTGGCCGGTGTTGCTGGACCCGGCCGTCGTCGACCTGCCGTACGTCCTCGTCGGCAGCGGCCGCCGACGCGGCAAACTGCTGGTGCCGGGCAAGGCGTTCGGGGAGCTGCCCGGGGCGGTGGTCCTGGAGGGGCTGGGCGTGGCTTAGGGGTCCTTTCACTATGCCCACCCGGGCCGCGCGGCCTGGCACCGCGCCTCGCCGCGTTGCCGGAGAGCCCTAGTAGCTCCGCTACGAGGGCTCTCCGGCGCCTTGCGATGCACGGCACCAGACCACGCGGCCTGATCGGGTGCTCATAGTGAAAGGACCCCTTAGGGCGGACCCCTTAGGGTCATCCGTTCGGGTCGGGTCGCACAGGACAGGCCCTGGCTCAGGCCGCCGTGTGATGGGCGAGAGCCAGGTGGGGATCCGCCTCGCCAGGCACCGGCGCCGGGTCCGCGTGCACGAGGGCCGCGGTGAGCCGGGGCACCGCGTGCAGCAGGGCGTGTTCGGCGTCCACGGCGATCGCGTGCGCCTCCCGCACGGTCACCTCACCGTCCACGACGACCGCCACCTCGGCACGCAGCCGGTGCCCGATCCAGCGCAGCCGCAGCTCACCCACCTCACGCACCCCCGGGACCTCCCGCAGTGCCCGCTCGGCCCGGTCCACCAGCGCCGGGTCCACGGCGTCCAGCACCCGCCGGAAGACCTCGCGCGCCGCGTCCCTCAGCACGAGCACGATCGCCGCCGTGATCGCCAACCCCACGATCGGGTCGGCGAGTTGCCAGCCGAGGGCGGAGCCGCCCGCGCCCAGGAGCACGGCGAGTGAGGTGAATCCGTCCGTACGGGCGTGCAGTCCGTCCGCGACGAGTGCGGCCGACCCGATGGCCCGGCCGACACGGATGCGGTAGCGGGCCACCCACTCGTTGCCGGCGAAGCCGACGAGGGCGGCCACGGCGACCGCCGGGACCTGGCTGACGGGACGCGGATCGAGGAGCCGGTCGAACGCGGCCCAGCCGGCGAAGGCCGCCGACGCGGCGATCGTCAGGACGATCACCAGACCGGCCAGGTCCTCCGCGCGACCGTAACCGTAGGTGAAGCGGCGCGTCGCCGCGCGCCGGCCCAGGACGAACGCGATCCCGAGCGGTACGGCGGTCAGCGCGTCCGCCGCGTTGTGCACCGTGTCGCCGAGCAGCGCCACCGACCCGGACACGGCCACCACGACCCCCTGGACGAGCGCGGTCACTCCGAGCACCGCCAACGAGACCCAGAGCGCGCGCATCCCACGGGCCGAGGCCTCCAGGGCGGGGTCGACCTTGTCGGCGGTCTCGTGGGAGTGAGGGGTGAGGAGGTGGGCGAGGCGGTGCGTCACCCGAACGAGGACGGGCGCGGGGGCGGGGTCGTGGCGGTGAGGCGGGTGGGCGTGGCCGTGCGCGTGTTCGTGACCGTGGGAGTGCTCGTGCGTGTGCCCGTCCCCATGTGTGTGCTCGTGCCGGTCGCTCACGTGGATCCCCTTCCGGTGCGCGGAGGTGGACGCGCGGACGTCCACGACGCCATTATGTGCGTATGAGCGCACGCATGCACCTATCAGCTGCACATCATGCGCACCCGCGCAGCCCCGGCGAGGAGCAGTTCGCGCTCGCCGCGGAACTCCTCGCCCTGCTCGGTGACCGCACCCGCCTCGCTCTGCTGCACGCCCTGACCGCCGGCGAGGCCGACGTCAGCACCCTCACGGAGGCGTGCGGGGCCGCGCGGCCGGCCGTCAGCCAGCATCTGGCCCGGCTGCGGCTCGCCGGCCTGGTGAACACCCGGAAGGAGGGCCGCCGGGTGATCTACTCCCTGCGCGACGGCCATCTGCGCCGACTGGTCGACGAGTCCTTGAACGTGGCGGACCACCGGCTGGGCGACCAGCCCCTGCACGACTGACGGCGTCTACCGCCGACGGCAGGTTCCGGGCCGGGGCTCAGTAGCGGGCGGCCGTGCCGAGGTACTGCTCCGCGAAGGCGGCCGCGGCGGTGGGTGAGGTGAACAGGCGGCGCAGCCGGGCGAGGGTGGTTCCGGCCCGGAACGGGTCACCCGCCGCGCTGCCGTGGTACAGCTCGGAGAGCCACTGCGAGAACTCCTGGTAGTCCCACACGCGTCGCAACGACGCCTCCGAGTAGCCGGCGAGCCCGCTGTCGTCGCCCGAGGTGAGCCGGGCGGCCAGCGCGTCCCCCAGCAGGAACGCGTCGTGCAGGGCCAGGTTCATGCCCTTCGCGGCGATCGGTGCGACGAGGTGTGCCGCGTCCCCGGCGAGGAACAGACGCCCGGACGCCATCGGCTCGACGACGTAATCGTGCATCGCCAGCACGCGCTTCTCGATCAGCGGTCCCTCCGTGAGCGGCGCGGCGCCGGCCGCTCCCAGCCGCTCCTGCAACTCGGCCCAGACGCGGTCGTGCGGCCAGTTCTCCGGGTCGTCGCCGGGCGGGCACTGGAGGTAGTAGCGGGTCACCCCGGGGCTGCGGGCCATGTGCCCGGCGAACCCGCGCGGATGCGCCCCGAACAGCACACAGTCGGAGGAGGGTGGCGCTTCCGCGAGCAGCGCGAGCCAGCCGACGCCGTAGTCGTGCCGCGCGACACGGGTCCGCTCCGCCGGCAGCGCGGCCCGTGACACTCCGCGCGCCCCGTCGCAGCCGGCGACGAAATCGCAGTCGAGGACCTGCCGCACGCCGGTCTCGGGGCAGGTGTACGACACGGACGGCCGGTCGGTGTCCAGGTCGTGCAACTGGACGTCCCGCACGGAGAAACGGACGTCGCCGCCCCGGACGTCCGCGTACTCATGCACCAGGTCGGTGACCAGCAACGGCTGTGGATAGACGTAGTGATGACGTCCCGTCGTCTCCGTGTAGTCGAAGCGATGACGTTCGCCGCCGAAGCGGAACTCGCACGCGGTGTGCGGCTGGGCCCGCCGCAGCAGGTTCTCCGCGAGGCCCCGCCGCCCGAGCTCCCGTACGGCCCACTCCTCGATCACGCCGGCCCGCGGCCGCCGTTCGACGAACTCCCGGCTCTCGGTCTCCAGCACCACACAGTCCACGGAGGCGGCCCGCAGGATGTTGCCCAGGGTGAGCCCGGCGGGCCCGGCGCCCACGACGACGACCGAACTGTGACGAGAAGAGAGGGAGTCGGTGGTCACCCGCACATTATGGGTGTTCCCTCACGGGGTGTCAGTGCGCCGGGGTCGCCACCACCGCCACCTCGTCGATGCCCCGCTCGATGTCCTCGGCGGAGGACGCGGACGCCTTCGCCCAGTAGTAGATCACCAGCGAGAACGCGGTGATGAGCAGCATGTCCCACCACAGGCCCAGATGTCCCTGACCGCCGAAACCGCCCTGCCAGGAGATCAGTCCGAGGCCCAGCAGGTACACCGGCAGCCACTGTGCGGCCTTCCAGTCCAGCCTCGGCGCGTCGGGGAGTCCCGCGGTGACCGCGTACCAGGCGTACGCCCCCAGCAGCACGTATCCGATGACGATGGCCACGCCCAGCCGCCACAGGGTGTCCCAACCGGCCCAGTACACGATGAGGTTGGCCACCACGAACGACAGCGGGGCGACCACCTTCCCGCCGGGCAGCCGGTAGGGGCGCTCGTGGTGCGGCAGCCGGTCGGCGAACACGCCGTACGCCAGGGGCGCGCCCGCGTACATCAGCACACTCGCCGAGGTGATGAAGCCGACCAGCTCCTGCCAGCTCGGGAAGGGCAGGAAGCAGACCACGCCGGTCACGAACGAGACGATCAGACCGAACCACGGCACGCCGCGTTTGTCCGTGCGGGCGAACACCTTCGGGGCGTAGCCGTTCCTGGCGAGGCCGAAGGAGACGCGGGAGGTCGCGGTCGTGTAGATCAGGCCGGTGCCGCCGGGGGATACCACCGCGTCGACGTACAGCACCACGCTCAGCCAGCCCAGGCCCACGAGGGTCGCCAGACCCGCCCAGGGGCCGCTGATGCCCTCGTAGTGCAGTTTGGCCCAGCCGTGGGCGAACGCGCTGTGCGGGAGGGCGGCGATGAACACCACCTGGAGCAGGACGTAGACGACGGCGCCGATCGCCACCGAGCCCAGGGTCGCCCGGGGCAGGTCACGCCGAGGGTCGCGGCTCTCGCCCGCGAGCTGGATCGCCTGCTCGAAACCCAGCAGCGCGAAGATGATGCCGCTCGAACTGATCGCGCTCAGCACGCCCTTGGCGCCGAACGGGGCGAAGCCCTCCGAAGTGAAGTTGCCGGGATGGAAGTTGCCGGCCGCGATGACGAAGATGGCGACGAGCGGCACCGCGATCTTCCACCAGGTGGCCGCGCTGTTGGTGTGCGCGAGCGCCCGGACACCGAAGAAATTGACGGCCACGAAGACAGCCATCAGGAGCACGGCGACCATGAATCCGGACGTCGTGAGCGTGCCGTCGGCGTGCTGGAATCCGTGCGCCCAGCTCCAGTGCCCGGCGTATCCGATCATCGCCTCGACCTCGATCGGTGCGACGGTCGCCGCCTGCAGCCAGGAGAACCAGCCGAACGACATGCCGGCCAGCCCGCCGAACGCGTAGTGCGGATAGCGCGCCGTTCCGCCCGCGACGGGGAACATGCCGCCCAGCTCCGCGTGCACCAGGGCCAGCAGGACGATCGCGACGGCCCCGATCCCCCACGACACGACCGCGGCGGGACCGGCCACCACGACCGCCTTCTCCGCGCCGTACAGCCAGCCCGAGCCGATGATGGATCCGACCGACGCCCACATCAGTCCGATCAGTCCGACATCTCGTCTCAGGCCGCCGGAGTTCCCCGTGGCCTGTGGAATGCGATCGACGCTTACCATTCTCTCAGGGGCCTCTCATAGAATTTACACAGCGATCGTGCGCCGTGTTTCAGAGGCCTCAGGCTAGGAATCGCCGACCCTTGTACTGAAGGGCACGGAAGGAGTTTTGACCCGCACGCGGGCGTTTCCTGGGCAACCTTTCAGAATTTCCAGGGGTGTTCGGAATTCTCAGCTCGATATCAGTGCAGGCGGGGGATTTCGATCGCCGGGCAGCGGTCCATGACCATGTCGAGGCCGGCCGCCCGGGTCCGGTCGTACGCGGCCCCGTCGATCACGCCCAGCTGGAACCAGACCGCCTTGGCACCCTTCGCCACCGCCTCGTCGGCGACGGCTCCGGCGAGGTCGCTGTTGACGAAGACGTCCACGACGTCCACCTCGAAGGGGATGTCCGCGAGGGAGGCGTAGCCCCGCTCGCCGTGCACTGTCTCCGCCTTGGGGTGCACGGGCACGATCCGCTTGCCGAAGCGCTGCAGCACCTCGGCGACGCCGTGGGCCGCGCGTCCTCGGTTCGACGACAGCCCCACGATCGCCCAGGTGTCGCCGAGCCCCGTGAGGATCTTGCGGACCGTCGCTTCGTCGCCGTACATCCTTGGGCCTCCTGTGACCTCGGGAAAGGGTGTCGTGTCGGACAACAGTGCCGGGCGCGGGGAGATTCCGGGGTGCGCGGCGCCCCCGAGGCGCCGGACGGCGGTCCCCGCGCGCCGCGCCGTCGTGTCCGGGATCCGTGCCGCATACCTGCGCTTCGCCGCCAGGGCGCCTACGCTCGGCTCGTGCTCCGCATCATCGACGCCCGAACCGGTGAGCCCCTCGACGCCGCCCCGGTCCGCCGCGGCCTGACCCGGGTCGAGGCGCACGCGACGCGCTACGACACGGGGACGCTGCGCGTGCTGCTCGTCGCCGACCTGCTCGTCCGCGCCCTGGAACTCGGCGGTACGCCCGTTCGGGCGCTCCTCACCGGCGAAGGGGACCGGACGCGGGTCCGGGCGGGTGCGGCGGCACTGGGCGTCCGACCCTTCGAGGAGGGCCGGGACACCGGCCTGCGGGAGGCGCAGACCCTCCACGTGGTCGGCGAGGGCGACGCGACCCCCGACGGCGTGCGGATCACCGTCGCGCCCGTCGAGCCGACCGATCTCGTACCGGCGTCCGGCGCCGACCCGGGCGCCCCCGAGCACGGGCGGGGCACCGACCCGGCGGTCCTGCGCATGGCCCTGCTCTCGCGGCCACGGAGTGCCCCCGTGCGGCTGGACGACCCGGCGCTGGAGGAGGCTCGGGCCACGCTCGTACGGTGGCGCCGCGCCGTCGCCGAGTGGGCGCGGCAGCCCTCGCGGCCGGTGCCGGAGGACGTGCGCGGACAACTGCGTACAGCCTGGGAGGACGACCTGGACGTACCCGGCGTGCTCGGAGTCCTGCGCCGGGTGGAGGAGGCCGGCCCGGAGCTGCCCGACGGCGCCCGGTTCGAGACGTACGCGTACGCCGACCGGCTCCTCGGTCTCGAACTCACCCGCGACCTGGGAGCCTGGGCATGACACCGCGCACAGGAGCGGGACCGCTGCGCCGCCTGGCCGTGCTGCGGCACGCCAAGTCCGCGTGGCCGGAGGGCGTACCCGACCGTCAACGCCCCCTGGCCCCGCGCGGCCGCCGGGACGCTCCGGCCGCCGGGCGCGCGCTCGCCGAGGTCGACTGCCTGCCGGACCTCGCCCTGTGCTCGACGGCGAGACGCGCGCGTGAGACCTGGGAACTCGCCTCCGCCCAGTGGGGCACCCCGCCCCCGGTCCGTTACGACCCTCGCCTGTACGCGGCCGAAATGCCCGAGCTGCTGGGGGTCGTCCAGGAGACGCCGGCCGAAGTCGCCACCCTGCTGCTGGTCGGGCACAACCCCGGCCTGGAGGAACTGGTCCTCGCCCTGGCCGGGGACGGCCTGGACGACCTGCTGGACGACGTCCGGCTGAAGTTCCCGACCTCGGCGATCGCGCTCCTCTCCTGGCGCGGCACCACTTGGCGCGACCTCGCCCCCGGCACGGCCCTGCTGACCTGGACGGCCGTGCCCAGGGGAGGGAAGGGCGGCTGATCCGGCCCACTACGCTGGCCGGATGCAGGACGAGTACCGCACCGTCGCCCGCGCGGGTGCGCACGAGACCGAGGTCAACCGCTCCCGCTTCCTGTGCGCGGTGGCCCCGGCGGCCACCGAACAGGAGGCCCAGGACTTCATCGCGGCCGTCCGCAAGGAGCACTCCGACGCCTCCCACAACTGCTGGGCGTACGTCATCGGGGCCGACGCGGCCGTCCAGAGGGCGAGCGACGACGGCGAACCCGGCGGCACCGCCGGCGTCCCCATGCTCCAGATGCTGCTGCGCCGCGACATGAGGTACGTCGTCGCTGTCGTCACCCGCTACTTCGGCGGGGTCAAGCTCGGCGCGGGCGGCCTCATCCGTGCCTACGGCGGCGCGGTCGGCGAGGCCCTGGACGAGCTGGGCACGATCACCCGGCGCCGGTTCCGGCTCGCCACGGTGACGGTCGACCACCAGCGTGCGGGCAAACTCGAGAACGACCTCCGCACGACCGGCCGCGAGGTGCGCGACGTGCGCTACGGCGAGGCGGTCACCCTGGAGATCGGGCTCCCGGACGCCGACGTGGACGCCTTCCGCGCCTGGCTCGCGGACGCGACGGCGGGGACGGCGGGGTTCGAGCTCGGCGGGGAGGCGTACGGGGACGCCTGACGGATTGCCGCGCTCGTACCGCCGGGCGGAGCCAGATCGGGAGGCTGGCTGAACGCGCCGGGTGTCGCATGGCAGGATCGGGCGCCATGAAGCCGTCCCGGGCGTCCCAGGCGTCCCCTGCGGTACGGAGCGTGCGCGCGGCGGTGTTCGCCGCGCTGTGCGTGCTGCTGGCCGCCGGCGGACATCTGGTGGCGACGGGTGTCGCGCCGCCCGTGTGGGTCCAGGCCGCCGGGTCCGTGCCCCTGTTCGTCGTCGGCTGGCTGCTGGGCGGACGGGAGCGGTCGCTCACCGGCATCGGCGGCGCCACGCTCGCCGCCCAGGGCGGGCTGCATCTCGCGTTCGGCGCCGCTCGGACGCATGCCATGACAGAGATGCAGGGCATGACACGGATGCAGGGCATGACACGGATGCAGGGCATGCGCATGGCCCCGTCCCACGCGCTGACGCACGGCATGCGGATGGTTCACCCTCATGCCCTGATGCCCCACGCCACCGCCGCGCACATCACCGCGGCGCTCGTCATGACCTGGTGGCTGCGGCGGGGCGAGGCCGCGCTGTGGTCGCTGCTGCGTTGGGCCGTCGCGTTCGTGCCGGGCCTGGTCGCCTGGTGGCGGGTGCGGGGAGGGCCAGGGGCGGTTCACGGCGTCCACCGTTTCGTGGGTCGGACCGCGGACGGGGCGAGGGCGGTGCGGCAGGCGTTGCTGCGGCACGCGGTCCACCGGCGCGGCCCGCCGGTGTCGGTCACGTACGCGAACTGACCCTGCACGCCCTTTCCCAGTACGGAGACCGACCACCCATGTCCCCGATCCACACCGTCCTCCGCCGCGCGGGCGCCGTCACCGCGCTCGCCGCCGCGGGCGTCCTCACAACCGCGGGCGTGGCCGCCGCGCACGTCACCGTCCATCCGGAGAGCTACGCCAAGGGCGCCACGGACGGCACCCTGACCTTCCGCGTCCCCGACGAGGAGGACGGCGCCGCCACCACCAAGGTCCAGGTCTTCCTGCCCACCGACCACCCCGTCCTCGGCGTGCTCGTCTCGCCGCGGGACGGCTGGACCGCCAAGGTGACCGACACGAAGCTCAAGACGCCGGTCAAGACCGACGACGGCACCATCACCGACGCCGTCTCCGAGATCACGTGGACCGGTGGCAGGATCGCCCCGGGCCAGTACGAGGACTTCGACGTCGCCTTCGGGCAGCTGCCCGACGACACCGGCCGACTCACCTTCAAGGCGCTCCAGACGTACTCCGACGGCAAGGTGGTCCGCTGGATCGAGGCGCCCGAACAGGGCGGGGACGAGCCGGAGAACCCGGCGCCGGTCGTGAGGCTAACGGCGAAGGGCACCGACGGGGGCGACACCGGGACCGGCACTCCCCGCCCGAGTCAGAACCCCGGGCAGGTCGCATCGGCGAGCGACTCGACCGCTCGTGGCCTCGGGGCGGCTGGGCTGGTCGTGGGTGTACTGGGCCTGGTGTCGGCCGGGTTCGCGATCGCCCGCGGTCGGCGTGGACCACGCTGAAGGTGAGGTGAGGTGAGGTGAGGTGAGGGGGCGGCGGCGGCGATCTCGTGCCGCTGCCCCTCACCGACCACGGACCCGGAAGGCCAACTCGCTGTCAGATTCCCGCCGGTTCCACCGGCAGCACATGGTCGCCGACTTTGTCCGTACTCAGGCACAGAGAGCAGACGACGGCGTCGTGGGTGGCGCAGGCGGTCAGGTCCGGGCGCTCGTAGGGCTGCCGGCAGACGTGGCAGTCCAGGGTGAGCGCGCTCGGGTTGCCGTCCGCGTCCAGGAGGGGCTCGTCGATGCCGTCGTCGGTGCGGCGCAGGTAGTACCTGCCCTTGGTGACGACCGCCATGAGCGGCGTGAGGACGAACGCGATGACGGCGGCGGCGACGGGGGAGTACGGCTGGAGGGTGTCGCCGAGCGCGTGGAAGTACATGGCGATCGACAGCCCGGAGGCGGCGACGAACGCCACGACACCGACCGGGTTGACGGCGTACAGCATGCCGCGGCGGAACTCCGGCTGGAGCGGGGAGAGCTTCAACAGGTACTTGTTGACGCCGATGTCGGTGGCGACGGTGACGACCCAGGCGATGGCGCAGTTCGAGTAGAAGCCGAGGATGTCGTTGAGGAAGCTGAACATGTCGGCTTCCATCAGGGCCAGGGCGAACGCCAGGTTGACCAGGACGAAGACCATGCGGCCGGGGTAGTGCTTGGTGACGCGGGTGAAGGAGTTCGTCCACGCCAGCGATCCGGAGTACGCGTTCGTCACGTTGATCTTGATCTGGCTGATGACGACCAGGGCGACGGCCAGCGGGACGACCATCCAGGACGGCATCATCGCGTCGAACGCGCCGCGGAACTGCTGGATCGGCTCGGGCGCCGCGTCCGCGCCGACCTCGGCCAGGATGTAGACGGCGAGGAAGACGCCGATGGCCTGCTTGAGCGCGCCGAGCACGACCCATCCGGGCCCGGCCATGACGACCGCGGTCCACCAGGTGCGCTTGTTCGCCTCGGTCTTGGGCGGCATGAAGCGCAAGTAGTCGATCTGCTCACCGATCTGCGCGATGAGCGAGAGGCACACGCCCGCGCCGAGGAGGACGGAGGCGGTGTTGACGCCGCCTTCGCCGTCGGTGCCGGCGTAGGCGAGGAAGCGGTCGACCGTGCCCGGGTCGGTGGCGACCAGGTACACCAGCGGGCCGACCATCAGCAGCAGCCAGACGGGCGTCGTCCACACCTGGAGCTTGCTGAGCGCCTTCATGCCGTAGATCACCAGCGGGATCACCATCAGCGTGGAGACCAGGTAGCCCAGCCAGAGCGGCAGTCCTAGGCCCAGTTTGAGGCCCTGGGCCATGATCGAGCCCTCGAGGGCGAAGAAGATGAAGGTGAAGCTGGCGAAGATGACGCTGGTGAGGACGGAGCCGTAGTAGCCGAACCCGGAGCCGCGGGTGATCAGGTCGAGGTCGATGTTGTAGCGGGCGCCGTAGTAGGCGAGGGGGAAGCCGGTGACGAAGATGACGACCGCGGCGACGGCGATCGCGACGAGCGCGTTGCCGGTGCCGTGGGCCAGGCCGATGCCCGCGCCGATGGAGAAGTCGGCCATATAGGCGATGCCGCCGAGCGCCGTGGTGGCCACGACCATCGGGGTCCAGCGGCGGTAACTGCGGGGTGCGAAGCGGAGGGTGTAGTCCTCCAGGGTCTCCTTCACCGCCTGGTCCGTGGCGGCCTTCGTGCTTCCTGGCGTTGTCAGCGGTGACTCGGTGGTACTCATGACGCGCCTCCCGGTGGGGCTGGGTGCGGGGGTTGGGGGAGTGGAGAACCCGCTCGGCGTCGTCGCCGGAGCGGGACAGTCGACGGACCGTCATGAGTCGTGTGCGGGCTTGTATACGGCTCCGATCCCAGGGGCACGCTAGAAACCGCTTGTTACCGCCGGTTTCTCTTGTCGTGAACACGATGTTTCAGGGGTCCCGGTCCTCCGTCGTCCGACGCCGGGCGGCGATGGCAGACTGAGGTCCGTGAGGATCAGCGCTCGGCAGGGGTTAGCGTGGTCGGTGCCGATGGTTGGTGAGGGCCGGGCGCGGATCGGGGCCCGGGCCAGGGGTGGAGCAAGGGGAGACATGCGGGTCGGAGTGGCGTCTTGAGGATCCTGCACACGTCCGACTGGCACCTCGGCCGTGCCTTCCACCGGGTGAACATGCTCGGTGCCCAGGCGGACTTCATCGCGCAGCTCGTCGCGACCGTGCGGGAGCGCGAGGTCGACGCGGTGGTCGTGTCGGGGGATGTGTACGACCGTGCGGTGCCTCCGCTCGCCGCAGTCGAACTCTTCGACGACGCCCTGCACCGGCTCGCAGGCCTCGGCGTGCCCACGGTGATGATCTCCGGGAACCACGACTCGGCCCGGCGGCTCGGAGTGGGCGCCGGGCTCATCGGCCGCGCGGGCATCCACCTGCGGACCCAGCCGTCGGCCGCCGGGACACCGGTGGTGCTCGCGGACGCCTTCGGCGACGTGGCGTTCTACGGGCTGCCCTACCTTGAACCCGCCCTGGTGAAGGAGGAGTTCGGGGTGGAGAAGGCCGGTCATGAGGCCGTGCTCGCCGCCGCCATGGACCGGGTCCGCGCCGACCTCGCCACCCGCGCGCCCCACACCCGCTCCGTCGTCCTCGCCCACGCCTTCGTCATCGGCGGCGAGGCCAGCGACAGCGAACGGGACATCACCGTGGGCGGGGTGGCCGCCGTGCCCGCAGGCGTCTTCGACGGCGCCGACTACGCGGCCCTGGGCCACCTGCACGGCTGCCAGACCATCACCGAGCGCGTGCGCTACTCCGGCTCCCCGCTGCCGTACTCCTTCTCCGAGGCCGACCACCGCAAGACCATGTGGCTCGTCGACCTGGACGCCGACGGGGCGGTCACCGCCGAGCGGATCGACTGTCCCGTGCCGCGCGCACTGGTCCGGCTGCGCGGCACGCTGGAGGACCTGCTCGCCGACCCGGAGCTGGCGCGGCACGAGGAGGCGTGGGTCGAGGCCACCCTCACCGACGCCGTCCGCCCCGCCGACCCCATGGCCCGGCTCACCGAACGCTTCCCGCACACCCTCAGCCTCGTCTTCGCCCCGGAACGGGCGCCGGACGACCCGGACCTGTCGTACGCCCGCCGCCTCGCCGGCCGCAGCGACCAGCAGATCGCCGAGGACTTCGTCAGCCATGTGCGCGGCGCCGGCCCCGACGACCGCGAACAGGAAGTGCTGAGGGACGCCTTCGACGCCGTCCGCGCGGACGACGCGGTGCGGGAGGTGGCACGGTGAGGTTGCACCGGCTGGACATCACCGCGTTCGGGCCCTTCGGCGGCTCCCAGAGCGTCGACTTCGACGAGCTCTCCGCCGCCGGGCTCTTCCTGCTGCACGGACCGACGGGCGCCGGGAAGACCTCAATCCTGGACGCCGTGTGCTACGCCCTGTACGGCTCCGTGCCGGGCGCCCGGCAGAGCGGCCAGGGCCTGACCCTGCGCAGCGACCACGCCGCGGCCGGCACCCGCACCGAAGTGACGCTCGAACTCACCGTCGCGGGACGACGGCTGGAGGTCACCCGGCAGCCGCCCTGGGAGCGGCCGAAGAAGCGCGGCTCGGGCACCACCCTCGACAAGGCGCAGAGCTGGCTGCGCGAGTACGACGCCACGGCCCGCGCCTGGAAGGACCTCAGCCGCTCCCACCAGGAGATCGGCGAGGAGATCACCCAGCTCCTCGGGATGAGCCGCGAGCAGTTCTGCCAGGTCGTGCTGCTACCCCAGGGCGACTTCGCCCGCTTCCTGCGCGCCGACGCCGAGGCCCGCGGCCGGCTCCTCGGCCGGCTCTTCGACACCCAGCGCTTCGCCGAGGTCGAGAAACGCCTGGCGGAGCGCCGGCGCGCAACCGAGGCACGGGTGCGTGAGGGGGACGCCGAGCTGCTCGCCGACGCCCACCGCATGCAGCAGGCCGCGGGCGACGCCATGGAACTGCCGGACCTGGCACCGGGGGAGCCGGGCCTCGCGGAGGCGGTCCTCGCCGCGGCCGCCGTCGCCCGCAGCACCGCGCGGGAACAGCTCACCATCGCCCACCGCGGTCGCGCCGCCGCCGAGGCCGCCCAGGCCACCGCCGAGCGCGCCCTGGACGATGTACGCGAAGTGGCCCGGTTGCAGCGGCGGTTCACCGAGGCTCGGGAACGGGCGCAGCGGCTGGAGGATCGGGCCGACGCCCACCGGGAGGCCCAGGCACGCATGGAGCGGGCCCGCAAGGCGGAGGCGGTCGCACCGGCGCTGGAACTGCGCGAGGCGGCCGAGAACGAGCACCGCGCGGCGGCCCGGACCGAGGCACAGGCGCGTGCCCTGCTCACGGGGAGCGACGCGGACGCCGGTGCGGGCGGACTCGCCGCCGCCGCACGCCGGGCCGCCGAGGAACTGGGCTCCCTGGAGTCGGCCCGCCGCGCCGAACAGCGTCTGACCGGGCTCGTCGCCGAGCGCGCCGACCTGGACCGCCAGGAGCGCGCCGACGAGGAGGTGCTGGCGGAGACCGAGGGCTGGCTCGCCGGGTGGGAGACGACCCGTGCGGCACTCCAGACCCGTATCGAGTCCGCCCAGGAGGCCGCGGCTCGGGCCGAGCAGCTCGCCGTCCAGCGCGAGCCCGCCCAGAAGCGGCTGCGCGCGGCCCGGCTGCGCGACCGGCTCGCCGGGGACACCGAGGACGCCCAGCGGCAGGTCGTCGCCTCCGAGGGGCGCGCGCTCCAAGCCAAGAGGCACTGGCTCGACCTCAAGGAGCAGCGTCTCGACGGCATCGCCGCGGAACTCGCCGCCCACCTCACGGACGGCGAACCCTGCGCGGTCTGCGGCGCCACCGAACACCCCGCCCCCGCGCGCAAGGACGCCGGGCACGTCGACCGCGAGGCCGAGGAACAGGCCCTGGCCGCCTGCCGGCGCGAGGAGGAACGGCACGCCGAGGA
Organism: Streptomyces griseus subsp. griseus; assembly: GCF_000720255.1. Classification (GTDB taxonomy): domain Bacteria; phylum Actinomycetota; class Actinomycetes; order Streptomycetales; family Streptomycetaceae; genus Streptomyces; species Streptomyces griseus_I. Next base: position 96,278 of record NZ_JOJE01000006.1, read on the forward strand.
CGAGCGGCGCCTCGGCGTCGTACGCGAGGCGCTCGCCGCCGCCACCGCCGAGGCCGGCGACACCCCGGCCGCCCGGCTCGCCGAGGACGCCGACGAGCTGGAACGGCTCCATGCGCAGGCCCGCCGGGACGCCTCCGCACTGCACGCCGCGCTCGAGGAACTGCGCAGGGCCGAGCAGGAGCACGAGCGGCGGACCGCCGACCGGCAGCAGGCCGCGCTCGCCACCGCGACCAGGTCCGCCCGCAGGGACACCCTGGAACGGGAACGCGCCACCCTGGAGGCCGAGTTGGCGCAGGCCCGCGGCGCCCAGGACAGCGTGGCCGCGCGGGCCGCGGAGCTGGAACGGCACGTCTCCCGGCTCACCGACGCGGCCGATGCCGCGCGGGCCGCCGAGGAGAGCGCCGAGCGGCTCAAGGCCGCCGACGGACGGCTCGCCGAGGCCGCCTTCCGTGCCGGCTTCGACACCCCACGGGACGCGGCCGCGGCGCTCCTCGACGACGCGGCCCACCGCGAGCTGCAACGGCGCCTGGACGTGTGGCAGACCGAGGAGACGGCCGTCCGCGCCGTCCTCGCCGAGGCAGACACCGCGGCCGCCGCCGAGCAGCCGCCCGCCGACCTCGCCGCGGCGGAGCGGGCCGCCGCCGACGCGGCCGGACGCCTGCGGGCGGCCGCCTCCGCATGGGACGCGGCCGCCCGCCGCTGCACCGAACTCGACCGGCTCTCCGCGCGCGCGGAGACGGGCGTACGACGCCTCGGACCCCTGCGTGAGGAGTACGACCGGGTGGCCCGTATGGCCTCCCTCACGGCGGGCACCTCCGCCGACAACGAGCGGAAGATGCGCCTGGAGTCGTACGTCCTCGCCGCCCGTCTGGAGCAGGTGGCCGCCGCCGCGACCGTACGCCTGCAGCGCATGTCGTCAGGCCGCTACACCCTCGTCCACTCCGCCGACCGGGCCGGACGCGGCCGCAGCGGCCTCGGGCTGCACGTCGTCGACGCCTGGACCGGCCGTGAGCGCGACACGGCCACGCTGTCGGGCGGTGAGACGTTCTTCGCCTCGCTCGCCCTGGCCCTCGGTCTGGCCGACGTGGTCACCGACGAGGCCGGCGGCGTCCGCCTGGACACGCTCTTCATCGACGAGGGCTTCGGCAGCCTCGACGACCAGACTCTCGACGAGGTCCTCGACGTCCTCGACTCCCTGCGCGAACGCGACCGCAGCGTGGGCATCGTCAGCCATGTGGGCGACCTGCGGCGGCGCATCCACGCCCAGCTGGAGGTCGTGAAGGGCCGGTCGGGATCGGTGGTGCAGCAGCGCGGTCACTGACCCAGCGGGCGACGGTGGAGTGGGGAGGAGTAGACGACGCTGGTGGTGACCGAGCCCAGCGTGCCGATCTTGCCCGACACCTCCTCCAGGTGGCGCATCGAGCGGGCGGTGACCTTGATGACGAAGCAGTCGTCGCCCGTCACGTGGTGCGCCTCCAGGATCTCGGGCGTGACGGCGACCAGGTCGTGGAACGGCTTGTAGTTGCCGTTCGGGTACCTCAGCCGCACGAACGCCAGGATCGGCAGGCCGAGCCGCTCGGGGTCGACGACCGCCGCGTACCCCTGGATGACACCCGCCTCCTCCAGCCGCCGCACCCGCTCGGTCACGGCGCTCGGGGACATCGAGACGGCCCGGGCCAGCTCGGCGAAGCTGGCCCGGCCCTCCCGCTGGAGGACATCGAGGATGCGCCAGTCGGTGGCGTCCGGGGAAAACGCGGTCATGAGACGGGGATAGCAGGGGAATCCCCGGCGAAGCAAGACCTGGGCCGTGGAACGCTCCTTCTGGGAGCGGTGCTCCGACCGTAGATTTCTGGTCATCGGAAACCAGCCCGGAAACCAGCCCGGAACGCAGCCCCGGGACAGCCCGGAAAGCAGCCCGGGCAATCAGCCCAGAGAGGCCCACGATGACCCCCACGACCGCCGGCCCCGTCCTGCGCACCGCCCCCGCCGCCCCCGCCGAGGCGGCCGCCTACTTCCGCGCGAGCCTCGCCTTCCACGCGGACGTCTCCGACGTCGCCGCCGCGCTCGCCACCGACGGCGACCCCGGATTCGTCGTCCTCGACTCCCGCTCCACCGCGTCCTGGGACCAGGGCCACATCCCCGGCGCGGTCCACCTGCCCACCGCGCTCATCCCCGAGCAGGCCGGACAGCTCCTGGACAAGAGCGTGCCCGTGGTGACGTACTGCTGGGGCCCCGGCTGCAACGGCGCCACCCGCGCAGCGCTCGCCCTCGCCGAACTCGGCTACCAGGTCAAGGAGATGCTGGGCGGGTTCGAGTACTGGGTGCGTGAGGGCTTCGAGTTCGAGACCTGGCAGGGCCGCGAGCGGCGTGCGGCCGATCCGCTGACGGCGCCCGTGGACGCGGCGGACTGCGGCTGCTGAATCCGGGCTCCTTCGTTGCACCGAGGGCTCAAGGGGCGATGGCGTAGTCGCCGAGGGCCGGTTCCAGCAGGGCGAACACCTGGGTGGCTTCGCGGGTGATCACGGCGGCGATGTGGGTGTTGTCGTGGCCGGCGAGGGTCAGGTCCTGGATGCGTCGGAACAGCAGTCGGTGGGCGGCGCCGAGTTGGGCGGCGACGGCGCGGGGGGTGATGTCGTCGTCGGCGGCGCCGGTGGCCTCCGTGAGCGTCTCGGCCAGCGCGTGCTCTCGCTGGTCGTGTAGGTCGCGCAGCCGGGCGGTGAGGGTGGGGCTCTCGGCGATCATCCGGGAGAAGTCCGGGCCGCTGAAGCCTGCCACGGGATTGTGCTCCTCGACCGCGGCGAGGAATCCGCCGCGCAGCGCACTCAGCGCGGACTCTCCCGTCGCGCGGCCCGCCACGGCCTCGGCCAGGCCGGCGACGAACTCCTCCTGGTGGTCGAGGGCCAGATCCTCCTTGCGCTGGAAGTAGTTGGTGACCGTCTTCTTCGCGACCCGGGCGGCGGCGGCGATCTCCGCGATGGTCGTCTGCTCGAAGCCCTGGTCGAGGAAGAGCCGGGTCGCATGGTCCGAGATCAGCTGCCGTGTCTCGCGCTTCTTGGACTCTCGGAGTCCCGTCGTGTCGATAGCCATGATGGCAATCTTACGCTCGTAGTAAAAATATGTTGACCGCCATGGTGCGCTGCGTGTAATTTTACGTCCGTCATAAGTTTTCCTTCGTTCTCTGGAGAGGGCACCTTGCAGATCACCGCCTCAACCGTCTCGCTCACCGTCGACGACGTGGCCGCGTCCCACGCGTTCTTCACCACCCACCTCGGCTACACCGAGGTGGCCGCCGCCGACGGATTCGCCTCGCTGAGCCGCGAGGATGCCGCTGCGGACATCGTTCTGCTGCGCCGGGGCACCGACGTCCTGCCGGCCGAGCAGCGCAACCAGCGTGCGTCGGGGCTCATCCTGGCGTTCACCGTCACCGGTCTCGCGGACGAGGAAGAGCGACTGCACAAGCAGGGTGTGGCCATCACCATGCCCCTGCGCGAGGAGCCTTGGGGCGAGCGGCTCTTCCAGGTCACCGACCCCAACGGTGTCGTCGTCCAGTTCGTCGAGTGGGCGCAACCCGCCTGACCCGGCCCGGTTCCGCCCGGTTGCCGGGTGCGCCCGCCTCGCCTGTAGGTTTTTGCGCCATGGTGAGATACGCGGAACCGGGCGCGGCGGAATGGGTGGAGTCGGGCGGCGGCCCGCTCATCGCGGTACCCGAGGCGGTGCTGCCGTTCTGGACGGGTGCCGACGGGGAGGAGACGGCCTCGGACTACGACCGGGCCTGCGAGGTGGACGGCTTCATCGGGCTGTTGCCCGTCGGGGACAGCGCGGCTCTGGTGTTCGGCGACGAACCGGCCTCCACCACGTACCTTCCGGACCACGGCACCTTCGTACGGTGGTCCGCCGCCGACTCCGAGGAGGAACTCCTCGCCGAGGTGCAGACGGCACTCGAAACGGCCCTGTGGGAGCCGGAGGTCCGCTGGACCGTCCCCGGCCCGGTGCTCCTGTTCGACGCGGCCTGGCCCGGCAACGACTCCGCCGGTACCGACCATGTCAGGATCGCGCTGACGCCCGGTCACTACGCCGTCCGCGCGGCCAACGTGCAGCCGGGGCCGGAGACTTGGCTGGGTCTGGTGCAGGTGAGGAAGCTGGCGGACTGAGTCGTGGCGAGGACGGGCGCCGTGAAAACCAAGTGCGTCGCCCGCACCCGCCTCCCCATCATGGACGACCATGTCCCACCTTCCGCACCCCACGCCCGAAGACCTCCGCCGTGACCCCCTGCCATTGCGCGGCCGGACCGCTCTGGTCACCGGCGCGAGCAGACGGGCCGGAATCGGACACGCGGTGGCACGGCGGCTCGTCGCCTACGGGGCGAGCGTGTACCTGCACCACCACGTGCCGCACGACGCCGAGATGCCCTGGGGCGCCGACCGGCCCGAGGAGGTGACCGCCTCCGTCCGTGCTGCCCAGGGCGCCCCCGACGCGCTGGTCGTCGCGGGCCCTGGTGACCTGTCCGACCCGGCGGCGCCCGCCGAGCTGGTGGCCACCGCGTCCGCGGCCCTCGGCGGACGGCTCGACATCCTGGTCGCCAACCACGCCCGCAGCGGCTCCGACGGCACCCTCGACGAGATCGACGCGGCGATGCTCGACGCCCACTGGGCGGTCGACACCCGCTCGGTGGTGCTGCTCGTGCAGGCGTACGCCAGGGCGCGCGCCGCATCGCCCGGGCCGGGCGGGCGCGTGGTGATGATGACGTCCGGGCAGGACAAGGCGGGCGGCATGCCCGGCGAGATCGCGTACGCCCTGCAGAAGGGGGCCCTCGCCTCGATCACTCGCTCCCTTTCCACCACGCTCGCCGAGCACGCCATCACGGTGAACACGGTCAACCCCGGCCCCGTGGACACGGGTTACCTGACCGGCGAGGTCCACGCGGCCGTCGCGGCCCGCTTCCCCGCAGGCCGTTGGGGCAGGCCCGACGACCCGGCCCGCCTCATCGCCTGGCTGGCGACGGACGAGGCGGGCTGGGTCACGGGGCAGGTGATCGACTCGGAGGGCGGGTTCCGGCGCGGATGAGGGAACGACCGGTCAGAGAGCCGCCAGCTCGTCCACCAGGTCGTCCAGGCCCAGCGACCCCTGGGAGAGGGCCGCCATGTGCCAGGCCTTCAGGTCGAACGCGTCGCCGTGCCGCTCGCGCGCCTTCTCCCGGCCCAGCAGCCAGGCCCGCTCGCCGAGCTTGTAGCCGATCGCCTGGCCCGGGATCGTGAGGTAGCGGGTCAGCTCGCTCTCGACGAAGTCCGCCGGACGGCTGCTGTGCGCCCCGAAGAACTCCTGGGCCAGCTCGGGGGTCCAGCGCTCGCCCGGGTGGAACGGGGAGTCGGCCGGGATCTCCAGCTCCAGGTGCATGCCGATGTCGACGATCACCCGCACCGCCCGCATCATCTGCGCGTCCAGGTAACCGAGCCGCTGCTCCGCGTCGGTGAGGAAGCCGAGCTCGTCCATCAGCCGCTCCGCGTACAGCGCCCAGCCCTCGGCGTTCGCGCTGACGATGCCGACGGTGGCCTGGTAGCGGGAGAGGTCCTCCGCCACGTGCACCCACTGGGCGAGCTGGAGGTGGTGGCCGGGGACACCCTCGTGGTACCAGGTCGAGACGAGGTCGTAGACCGGGAAGCGGGTCTCGCCCATCGTCGGCAGCCAGGTGCGGCCGGGCCGGGCGAAGTCCACCGACGGGGGCGTGTAGTACGGGGCCGCCGCGCCGCCCGGCGGGGCGATGCGCGCCTCCACCTTGCGGACCCGCTCGGCGAGGTCGAAGTGGGTGCCGTCGAGGGACTCGATCGCCTGGTCCATCAGACCCTGCAGCCACGTCCGGACCTCGTCCACGCCCTCGATGTGCCGACCGTGCTCGTCGAGGTGCGCGAGCGCGGCCCACGGCGTGGCGGCACCGGGCAGGATCTTCTCGGCCTCCTCCTTCATCGCGGCGAGCAGGCGGTGGTACTCCGCCCAGCCGTACGTGTACGCCTCGTCCAGGTCGAGGTCCGTGCCGTTGAAGTAGCGCGCCCAGCGGGCGTAGCGCTCCCGCCCCACCGTGTTCGGCGCGCCCTCGATCGTCGGTACGTAGACGTCACGCATCCAGTCGCGCAGCTCCCCGACGGCGGCGGTCGCCGTACGGGCGGCCTCGTCCAGCTCCGTGCGCAGCGACTCGGGACCGACGGACACGAAGTCCTCGAACCAGCCGCGCCCCGCCCCCGTGTCCGCCCACTCGGCGAGCTGCTCGACGAACGTGGCGGTCGGGCGGGGCGCCGCGTACAGCTTGCGCTCCAGGCCGACGGTCAGGGACGCGCGGTAGCCCGCCAGCGCGGCCGGCACCGCGCGCAGCCGCTCGGTGATCGCCGCCCAGTCCTCGTCCGTCTCCGCGGGCGTCACCGTGAAAACCTCGCGGACGTGGTGCGCGGGGGTCGCCATGTTGCCGACCGCGCGCAGGCCCTCCTCGGCCTCGTGCACCGCGAGTTCCGCGGTCAGCCGCTCACGCAACAGGCGGGCGCAGCGCCGCTCGATGTCACTGTCGGCGCCGGGCCGGCGCTCCGCCTCGTCGAGCCGCGCGAGGGTGGTCCGCGCCAACTGGGCGAGCGCGTCCTGACCGGCCGGCGAGAGGTCGGGGAGACGGCTCGAACTCTCCCGTACGCCGAGGTAGGTACCGGTGACCGGATCGAGGGCGATGAGCTCGTCGACGTAGGCGTCGGCGACCTCGCGGGGCAGCGGGATGTTCGTCTCAGACATGCGGACCATCCTGGTACGGGGCCCGCGGCACGTCACCCGGATTGCGCCGACGGCGTAGCGGGTGGCAGCAGCGGCCCGCACTCCCACTGCTGGAAGATCAACCGGGTCTCCACGCGGGCCACTTCGCGCCGGGCGGTGAACTCGTCCAGGACCAGTCGCTGCAGGTCCGCCATGTCCGCGACCGCCACATGGACCAGGTAGTCGTCGGGACCCGTGAGGTGGAAGACGGTCCGTGCCTCCGGCAGCGCCCGGATCCGTTCCACGAACGGTCCCACCAGTTCCCGCCGGTGCGGCCTGACCTGCACGGACAGCAGCGCCTCCAACCCCCTCCCCAATTTGGCCGGATCGACCCGCAGCCGGTGCCCGAGGATCACGCCGGCCCGGCGCAGCCGGGTCACGCGGTCCAGGCAGGTCGAGGGCGCCACCCCGATCTGGGCGGCGAGGTCACGGTAGGTCGTCCGGGCGTCGTTCTGCAGCAGCCGCAGCAGCTGGAGATCCACCGGATCCAGTACGACGGATTCGGTCACCGGCCGAACGTAACACGGCTGTGCCCCGATCCGACCCGGTCGGTGTTCACCCTTTCCGACCATGGACTCAGCGACCACGCACGCGTACGACGACGTACGCCGCACCGCGGCGAGAGCACCCCGCGCACTGGCCACCGAGGCCGTGCACGCCGGGCGGGACGACCTGGCCGGGCAGGGCCTGCACGCCCCGCCGATCGACCTGTCCACCACCTACCCCTCCTACGACAGCCGCGGCGAGGCCGCCCGCATCGACGCCTTCGCCACCACCGGCGCCGAACCCGACGGCCCGCCGGTCTACGCCCGCCTGGGCAACCCGACCGTCGCCCGCTTCGAGGCGGCCCTGGCCCGCTTGGAGGGCACCGGGAGCGCGGTCGCGTTCGCCAGCGGGATGGCCGCGCTGACCGCCGTACTTCTGGTACGGGCCTCGATGGGCCTGCGCCACGTGGTGGCGGTACGCCCGCTGTACGGATGCAGCGACCACCTGCTGACCGCCGGGCTGCTCGGCTCGGAGGTCACGTGGACCGACCCTGCCGGGATCGCGGACGCGCTGCGGCCGGACACCGGCCTGGTGATGGTCGAGTCCCCGGCCAACCCCACCCTCGCCGAACTCGACCTGCGGGCGGTCGCCCACGCCTGCGGCAGCGTGCCGCTGCTCGCCGACAACACCTTCGCCACGCCCGTGCTCCAGCGTCCCGCCGAGCAGGGCGCGCGGCTGGTGCTGCACAGCGCCACCAAGTACCTGGGCGGGCACGGGGACGTGATGGCCGGGGTGGTGGCCTGCGACGAGGAGTTCGCCGGGCGGCTGCGGCAGGTGCGGTTCGCCACCGGCGGGGTGCTGCACCCGCTGGCCGGCTACCTGCTGCTGCGGGGCCTGTCGACGCTGCCGGTCCGGGTGCGGGCCGCCTCCGCGAACGCCGCGGAACTCGCCCGCCGCCTGGCCGCCGACCCCCGGGTCACCCGAGTCCACTACCCGCGTATCGGCGGCGCGATGATCGCCTTCGAGGTGGCCGGCGACCCGCACGAGGTCATCGCGAGCGTCCGCCTGATCACGCCCGCCGTAAGCCTCGGCAGCGTCGACACCCTCATCCAGCACCCCGCCTCGATCAGCCACCGCATCGTCGACGCGGCGGACCGCCGGGGCGCTGGGGTGAGCGACCGCCTGCTGCGCCTGTCGGTGGGCCTGGAGGACGTCGATGACCTGTGGGCCGATCTGGACGGCGCGTTGGCGGCGCCCCGATAGGGGCGCGGGGCTGTGACATCTGCGGCTCCGCCGCGTGGGCGCGAAGAGCCACGACGTACCCGCAGTCGCCAGTCGCCCTCAGCTCCCACGGCGCTCCGGTCGCCCCTCACTCACCCGCACTCGACAACCGCCTCGCAACCCCCGCCGCGTGCCCCCGTTCTGCCGGCGCCGCGTCCAGGCGGGCCGTGACGACGAGGGTGCCCTCCTCGATCTGGTAGTCGAGGGGCAGCCCCAGGCCACGCATCGCCGCGACCATGCCCGTGTTGGACGACTGCGTCACGGCGTACACGCTCGCGCAGTTCGCCTCCTCGGCCATCGCGACCAGCCGGGCGAGGAGTTCACTGCCGAGGCCCCGCCGCTGCCAGTCGTCCTCGACGAGCAGGGCGACCTCCGTCTCGTCGCCGTCCCACAGCAGGTGGCCGAGTGCGACGACCCGGCCCGAGGCGGTCCGGGCCGCGAGGGTGCGGCCGAAACGCGGGCTGAGCAGGTGGTTGAGGTAGCGGTCCGCGTCGCCGACCGGCCCGTGGTAGCGCATCCCGAGGGTCCTGGGGGAGCACCGCGTGTGCATCGCCTTCGCGGCCGCCAGGTCGCCGGTGTCGGCCCGGCGGATGGTGATGTCGTTGCCCTCGGGCAGGGTCAGCACGTCGTGGCTGCGCGGGACGCGCGGGCCGAGGCGGGCGTCCAGTTCCACCAGGGCGCGTGCCCGCGCGAACTCGGTCGGGGTGAACGGCAGATAGGGCCGCTCCACCGTGATCACTCCGCCTTCCGGCGCGCGCAGCCGCATCACGGTGTCCTCCAGGGCTCCCTCGACCGGGACGCTCTCCGTCGCGCGGCCGCCGCCCGGGGGCCGCGCGGGCACCGAGCGGATCGTGCAACGACCGAGCAACTGCCGTAGCGCCATCGGGAGTTCCGCCGCGTCCAGCGCGGTGCGGGTGGCCAGGCCAAGGACCCGGGTGGGCGCGTCCACCAGGTCGTGGGCGTCGGCCCGCTCGATCCAGGTGCCGGTGCCGCCCGCCGCGGACACCGCCCGGGCGATGTCGTCCCCGCAGAGTTCGCCGGGGGCGCGCAGCAGGAACTCGTCGACGGTGTCAGCGCCGAGCGGATGCGTCTGCAGGCTGAGGATGTCGACCCGGTGTCCGGCGAGGGCCGTGCACAGCGCGGCCAGCGAGCCCGGTTCGTCCTTCACGGTGGCCCGCATCCGCCACAGGCCGCTCTCCCCGGCCGGCGGCCGGGTGTCGGTATCACTCGCGGGCGGGGCGTGGCCGTGGCGGCGTGACCACCAGGTGAAGAAGGCCACCGCGGCGGTCAGGAGAACGGCCGAGATCATCAGCAGGGCCACACGGGACAGATCGTGAGTCATGCAGCCACTGTGGAGGAAGCGTGTTGCGTGATCACGAACGCTCTGTGACTGATGGGTAAAGCATGCTTCTGCCCTATATTATTGCGCTTTTGACGGGTGTGCCGCGCGCCGAGGGATGACTCCGGCACGCGGCCCCGTCAAGCCTACGGGAGTTACTGCCCCACGCGCCCGGGCTGCAGCACCTGAGTGAACAGTACGGTGCCGTCCTGCTCGCGCAGCCGCACCGTCAGCTCCCCGCTGTCACCGTCGATGTCGACCTCGCCGAAGAACTGGAAGCCGTCCGCCGGTGAGACGTTGGCCGTGGTGGGCGCCTTGACGAAGACGCGGTCCGGACCGAACGTGCCGTCCAGCGCGTTCGCCGGGAAGGCGCCCGCGTTGAGCGGACCGGAGACGAACTCCCAGAACGGCTCGAAGTCCTTGAACGCGGCCCGGGACGGGTCGTAGTGCTGGGCCGAGGTGTGGTGGACGTCCGCCGTCAGCCACACCGTGCCGGTGATCCGCCGGTGTTTGACGAACCGCAGCAGCTCGGCGATCTGGAGCTCACGGCCGAGCGGGGCACCCGGGTCGCCCTGCGCGACCGCCTCGATGTTCGGCCTGCCGTCGGTGCCGTCCGGCACGACCAGGCCGAGCGGCATGTCGGAGGCGATCACCTTCCACACCGCGCGGGAGCGGGCCAGCTCGCGCTTGAGCCACTCCAGCTGCTCGCGGCCGAGGATGCCCACCGGGTCGGAGGCCTGGTCGTCGGGGGAGTTGGCGTCGCGGTAGGTGCGCATGTCCAGGACGAAGACGTCGAGGAGCGGGCCGTGGTGCTGCACCCGGTAGATCCGGCCGTCGGGACGGCGCAGCGTCGAGATCGGGAAGTACTCCGAGAACGCCTGCCGGGCGTGCGCGGCGAGCACGTCGACGTTCTTCTCGGTGTACCGGGTGTCCGCGAAGATCTCGCCCGGGAACCAGTTGTTGGTGACCTCGTGGTCGTCCCACTGGATGATCGAGGGGACCCTGGCGTTGAAGGCGCGCAGGTTCTCCGCCAGCAGGTTGTAGCGGAAGTTGCCGCGGAACTCCGCCAGCGTCTCGGCGACCTTCGACTTCTCCTCCGTGACGACGTTCCGCCAGGTCCGTCCGCCGGGCAGGGCCACGGTCTCCGTGAGCGGGCCGTCGGCGTAGATGTTGTCGCCGCTGCACAGGAAGAAGTCGGGGTCGAGGGCGGCCATCGCGTCGTAGATCCGGTAGCCGCCGAGCTCCGGGTTGATGCCCCAGCCCTGCCCGGCCAGGTCGCCGGACCAGACGAACCGCACGCCGTCGCGCCGCCGTGCGGACGCCGTCCGGAAGGTGCCGGTGACGGGTTCGCCGGTGCGGCGCGGGTCGTCCGGGTCGGAGAGCAGCACGCGGTAGTGGATCTGCTCGCCGGCCGGCAGCCCGCGCAGCCTGGTCGTGCCGGTGAAGTCGGTATCCGAGCCGAGCAGCGGGCCGTGCCATCGGCGCGGGTCGCGGAAGGACTCCGTCGCCGACGTCTCGACGATCATCCGGGCCGGGCGGTCGGAACGCACCCACACCAGACCGGAGTCGGTCGTCACGTCCCCGGACTGCGCGCCCCAGCTCGCCCGGGGGCGCCCAGAGCGGGCGAACGCCGGTGCCGCGCCGAGGCCGACGGGCACGGTGAGGGCCGCCGACGCGGCCAGCGAGCCGCGCAGAACGCTGCGGCGGCCCGGGAACGGACGGTGTGACATGGGTGCGCCTCCAGGGACGGGAACCGGCCAGTGTGCACTCCCACACCTACTGGGGCGGCGCGGCGCACACGGAAACCACGGGTGAACAACTGACCGGGGAAGCTGCGCTTCGGAGGTCACGTCAGCCGCTCGTGGCCTCCGCCATCAGGCCCACCCCGTCCCGTATCCGCGCCGGTGACAGATGTGCGTATTTGAGGACCAGGCGTACGGGACCGTCCCCCTGGACGGCCGCCGTCCCCGACGCATGGTCCTGTACGGGGCGTTGCTCGTCGCCGCCGGCGCCTGCGCGGTTCAGGGGTGGGGGCGTACGGACGGTGCGGGCATCGCCTTCTCGGTGTGCGCGCTGGCCGGCGAGGTCGGCTTCGCGGTCCTCGCCGTGCCCGTGCTGCGGCCGCTCGGTCCCCGGCTGCTGTCGGCCACGGTGTGCGGCCTCGCCGCACTCGAGTCGGCGGCGGCCGGTCTGCTCGTCGACGGCGCCGGGTGGTTGCGGCTGCCCGACGCCGGCGAGGCCGCCGCGCTGCTGTGGCAGGCCGCCGTCGTCACCGTCGTCGGCTTCGTGTGCTGGTACAGGGGCATGCAGCGCATTGGCGCCGAACGCGCCACCCTCTTCTCCGGTCTGATCCCCGTCGCGGCCGCCTGCACAGCCCCTCTCGTCGGCACCGGCTCCTACGGCGCTGCCCACCAGGTCGCGGGCAGCGCCCTGGTGGGCGCCGGAGTCGCCCTCGGCTCGGGCGCCTTGCGCCTGGGCAGGGGACCGTCCGGGCGGAGCGGTCTCTCAGCGGCTGCCGTCGAGGATGACGCGCGCGACCAGCGCCGGGTCGTCGTTCATCGGGCAGTGGCCGCAGCCGGGCAGCCGTACCAGTCGGGCCTGCGGGATGATCCGCTTGGCGCGGAGGCCCTGGCGGCGCACGAGCAGCATGTCCCTGGTGCCCCAGGCAACGGTGACCGGCAGTCCGACGATGTCGTCGGTGAACTGGACGGTCGCGCCGGCCCGCAGCGTCTGGTCGAATCCGGTCGCCCGCGCGAGCGCGAGCGTCTCGGCGACCACGGCCTCGGGTGAACGGCGGCCGGGCCGGGCGTAGATCGTGCTCGTCAGTGCCGTACGGCCGGCCGCGGTCCGCGACAGCCGCTCGACCAGCGGCAGCGGCAGCCGCCGGGAGATGTGCCGCATCGCCAGCAGGACACCGAAGGCGTAGCGCCGCTCGGCCTCGGACCAGAATCCGGCAGGAGAGAGGGCCGTGACGGACCGTACGAGCTTCTCACGGCCGAGTTCCAGGGCCAGCAGGCCGCCCAGCGAGTTCCCCGCCACATGCGGTCGTTCCAGCCCCAGAGCCTCGCAGAAGGCGCCGAACACGGCGGTCGTCGTGGGCAGGTCGTAGGCGAGGGCGTCCGGCAGGCCCGGCGAGACGCCGAAGCCGGGAAGGTCCACCGCGATCACGTCGCGTTCGGTGGCGAGGATGTCCACCACGGGGTCCCAGGCCTGGCGGTGGTGGCCGATGCCGTGCAACAGGAGCAGCGGGTCGCCGGTGCCCGCACGGGTGTAGGAGACGGTCACGCTCTGCGGGCCGTGCGGAGAGGGGACCTTGAAGGAGACGGTGTCGGACATGGGTGCTCCTCGTCTGGGACTCGCCGGTTCGCCTGGTCGCCGGATGGCCGATCGACCGGTTCGCCGACTCGCGGCGGACGCGTGCAAGACAGCTTGTCAGCAATTACTACCGACGGGTAGCCCCAAGTTGCCGCCAGGACCGCGCCCGTACGGCTGTCAGCGCGCCCGGCGCAGCTCGTAGTTGAACTCCGCGTGCCCGAAACCCTGGAACAGCCGGATCCACAGCGGCATCAGCATCTCCATCGCACGGGCCCCCTCGATGTCACCCAGGTCGATCACACGCCCGCGCGGCCAGCCGAACTCCCCGAGCAGCGCGGTCACCAGCTCCTTGGCGTCCGGGTCCTGACCGCACAAGAAGAGGGCGTGGTCCCCCGGCACCAGGTGCGGAGCCACCATCACCCGGCAATTCACCGTGTTGAGGGCCTTCACCACGCGCGCGTCCGGGAACGCCCGCTGGATCTGCTCGCCCACACTGTCCGACTCCACGGGGGACAGCCGCAGCCGGCCGTCCTCGAACGCGAGCGGGTTGCAGACGTCGATGAGCACCTTCCCGGCCAGGTTCTCGGCCCCGGCGTCCCGCAGCGCGGTCAGTGCCACCCGGCCGCCGACCGCGTTCACGACCACCTCGGCGCCCGAGGCCGCCGCCGCGAACGTGCCGACGCCGGCCCGCTCACCCGCGTCTCGGGCCCACTCCAGGGCGACGGGATTGTCCGCGGTCCGTGAGCCCAGCGTCACCTCGTGCCCCAGCTCCACCAGTTTTCCGCCGAGTGTGCGGCCGACCTCGCCCGTGCCCAGCACCGCGTACCGCATGCGTGTCCTCTCGTGGTTCGGGTCACCCCCGGCTTCCCGGCCATTCTGCGCCGGAACGGCATGGTTCGCCTGGACACGGCTGAGCGTGTCGGATGGGATGAGACGGTGGCTGCCGACCTGGAGTCGCTGTCACCACCACGCCGACTCGGGTGCACGGATGAGTGGTCCAGCCGTACTGGACGCGTGGACCACCGCCCGCGCGGGGCGCTCGAGCATTGGTCTTGACCAAGGGTGGGGGCCGCCCTATGGTCGCAGACAAGTGCAACAACCTTTAATAAACAAGGGCGCTAAAAGGCCGCCGGATCACGGCGATTGCGGAGGACAGGGTGGGGACCACGCAGTTGGAAACGGTGCCGGAACCGAAGTATTGGCACCTCAAGACCGTGCTCAGCGAGGCACTGGACTCGGAGTTCGCGGTGGGCGAGATCCTGCCCAACGAACGCGATCTCGCCGCCCGGTTCGGGGTCGCCCGCGCGACGCTCCGTCAGGCCCTGGAACAGCTCGAACTGGAAGGCAGGCTCCAGCGCCGTCGCGGAGTCGGCACGACGGTCGCCCCGCCCCGCATGGGCGTGGCCGTGGGCACGGAGTCGCACGCCTGGCCGGGGGCGGCCGGTGACGCGTGGCAGCCCGTCGACTGTGCCGAGGCGGTTCCGCCGGCGGCCGTCGCCGACGCGCTGGAGACCGGCCGTGACGAGGCCGTACACACCGTGCGCCGCTCCCGGATGAGCCATGGTCAGCCCGTCGCCGCCGAGCTCCTCTACATCCCGGAGGCGTCGGTGCCCGACCTCTCTGCCATCGACGCCCCGTCCTCGGTGGCACGCGCGCGTTCCGTCCTGCGCGAGCTGCAGCGTCTGGAGCTCGAGGGCCAGGACCGCGCCGTCGAACTGGGCTCGGCCCGCGCGGACGACGCGAAGGAGCTCGACCGGCTCCCGGGGGCGCCCGTCCTGGTCGTCACCACCCGCTTCTTCGCCGAGGGCCGCACCGCGGCGCTCTCCGTCGCCACCTACCGCGCGGACACCTGCCGACTCACCTTCGGCGCGTCCGGCGGCGTCGAGATCACCCACGGTCCGGAACGCCAGGCGTCCTGACCAGCAGATTCCCCGCGCCCCTTCGGGGCGCGGGAGCTGCGCGAACAACCACGACGACGCCGCAGCCGCCCACGCCGCGCCCGCCCTGTACCTCGCTCGGGCCGCGTCCCCTCAGCGGCGTGCCGTGACCGTCCCCTCCACCGCGAAGAACTGTTCCTCCACGTGGTCGAGCGCCAGCCGTAGCGCACCGGTCGTCACGGCTGCCTCACCGAGGAGGGAGAGGGTGACCTTCGGGGGGCGCAGGCAGTAGCGGGCCAGCTCCTGGCGAAGCGGCTCCAGTACGCCGTCCAGCCCGACCGCCCAGCCGCCGACGACGACCAGCTCCGGGTCGAGGGCCAGCACCAGCGCCGCCACGTCGTGCACGAGCCGCTGGATGAAGCGGTCGACGGCTGCCCGGGCCCGCTGGTCGCCCTCGCGGGCCTGCGCGAAGACCTTGGCGACCGCCTGCTCGTCCAATGGGTGCAGCGGCTGGTCCGTCGTGGACAACAGGGTCTCCGGAGTCACCTCACGGCCCAGCAGATGCAGCGCGCCGATCTCCCCGGCCGCCCCGCCGTACCCCCGGTGCAGCCGACCGCCGATCAGGGAACCGGCGCCCGGGCTCAGCCCTGCCAGCACCATCACGATGTCGTCGGACTCGGTGGCGGAACCCTTCCAGTGCTCGGCGACGGCCGCCGCGTTGGCGTCGTTCTCCACCAGCACCGGGCACTTGAAGGAGCGGCTCAGCCGCTCGCCCAGCCGCAGCCCCGTCCACTCGGGCAGCGCGGCGCCCAGCCGTATCGTGCCGTCCGTCTCGACTATCCCCGGGGTGCCGACGCCCACCGCCCGCAGCGAGCTGCGTGGCACCCCGGCCCGGCGCAGCAGTTCGGCGACCACGGTGCGCAGCCGCTCCAGGCGCTCGTCCGCCGGAGCCGTCTCGTCGACGTCCTTGACCTGCGCGCCCAGCACCCGGCCGTCCAGGTCGGCGAGGAGCGCGGCCACGCGGTGCGCCCCGATCTCCAGCCCCAGCAGATGCCCCGCCTCCGCGCGGAACCGGAACCGGCGCGCGGGCCGCCCCTGACGCCGGGCGGCGCCCTCCTCGGCCGCCTGCTCGACCACCAGGCCGGCTTCGATGAGCCCCTCGACGACCCCCTCGACGGTCGGCCGGGACAGCCCGGTGACCCGGGTGACCTCCGTCAGCGTCGCGCAGTCGGTGGCACGCAGCGCGTGCAGCACCACCGCGGAGTTGATTCTGCGCAGCAGCGAGGGGTCCCCGCCGGTCAGCCGTCCCAAGGTCCGTCCTCCCAGCTCGTGCGCGTGTGGGGCGGATCGTACTCGGCGCGGTGAACTCCCCGCGAGTGCGATCGGTCACCTCCCCACCGCCACTCGGGCCGCCGTCGTCTCGGCCCGCCGCCACTCGGCCCACCGCCACTCAGCCCGGCGCCACGAACCCCGACTCGTACGCCGTGATCACCGCCTGGGTGCGGTCCCGGGCGCCCAGCTTGGCCAGCACCCCGCTCACATGCGACTTCACCGTCTCGGTCCCGACGACCAGCCGCGCCGCGATCTCCGCGTTCGAAAGGCCGCGGGCCATCAGCCGCAGCACCTCCGCCTCGCGCTCGGTCAGCCGGGCCCGCTCCAGGACGTCCCGGGCCGCGCGGTTGCCCCCGTCGTCGCCGTACTCGGCGGCCAGGCGCCGCACCGAGGCGGGGAACAGCAGCGACTCGCCCTCGGCGACCAGCCGCACCGCGTGCACGATCTCGGCGGGCCGGGCCCGCTTCAGCAGGAAACCGTCGGCCCCCGCGCGCAGCGCCTCGTACACGTACTCGTCGTTCTCGAAGGTCGTCACCACGAGGATCTTCGGCGGCTCGGGCACCGTCCGCAGCACGGTGCGCGTGGCCTCGATGCCGTCGAGGAGCGGCATGCGGACGTCCATGGCGACCACGTCGGGCCGCAGCTGCCGCACCAACGGGAGCACCGCGGCCCCGTCGGCCGCCTCCCCGACGACCTCGATGTCGGGCTGCGCCTCCAGCACGGCCCGCAGACCCGCGCGGACCAGGGGTTCGTCGTCGACGAGGAGAACGGTGACCGGCATCCGGCCAGCCTAGATCAACTCAACGGCAGCTCGACATGCACCTGCCAGTCACCCTCGGAGGGGCCGGTGCGCGCCCGGCCGCCGAGCAGGGCCGCGCGCTCGCGTATCCCGCGCAGACCGCTGCCCCGGCCGGGCCCCGGTATCTCGGCGGTGAGCGGGTTGCGGACCTCCAGGGCGAGGGTGTCGTCGGCCACCTCGATGCGCACCGTGACGGGCACGGCCCCCGCGTGCCGCACCACATTGGTCAGCGACTCCTGGAGGATGCGGTAGCCCTCGCGGGAGACAGGCCCCGGGACCTTCTCCACGGGGCCGGACAGTTCGGCGTCCACCTTGGCGCCCGAGGCCCGAGCGGACTCCAGGAGACGGTCGGCGTCCGTGAGGGTGGGGCGGCTGCTCACCGGACGACCCGACTCGCGCAGTACGCCGAGCACCCGCTCCAGGTCCTCCAGCGCGGCCCGCCCCGTCTCCTCGATGGCGACGAGCGCACGGTCGGTGAACTCCGCGTCGCCCGCCGCCCGGGCCGCGCCCGCCTGCACGACGGCGATGGTCAGCGCGTGCCCGATCGAGTCGTGCAGCTCGCGCGCGATACGGGTGCGTTCGAGCAGCTGCTCGGTGCGTTCCTCCAGGGCGGCGAGCCGCTGCGAGGGGGAGGGGCCGAGGAGACGCCGCGCCACCAGGGTGACGAGCGAGCCGGCGAGCACGACGGCGGCGCCGAGCGCGATCACGGGAAGCGGCACGAGGAGCGCGTACCACCAGTGGTGTCCCGGTACCTGGACGAACGTGGCGGGGTCCGGCGTACCGCCTCTGGCCGCACCCGCCAAGTCCCCGGTCAGCATGGGCAGTTGGATGGTGAGGAAGGCGACGGCAGAGCCGAGGATCAGTCGGCACTCCAGCCACAGAACCGTCCGCCAACGGTCGCCCCAGGTGACGGAGGGCGCCGCGACGATGTCCGGGTCTTTCGCGTCGTGCCGTTGGCCGAGCAGCAGGGGGCCGGCCTGCAGCCCCTCCACGGTCCGCATCGCCGGCACGAGTCCGGCGAACGCGAGCGGCACCGCCGCCAGGTACATCCGCGTGTTGTCGAGGAACCACCACATGGTCGGCCACACGACGGCGATGAACAGATGCAGCCATCGTGTGTACGTGACCGCCCGGGTGAACGGGCGCAACAAGCGGACCATTTCGTCATCGTGCCAGCCGCCACTGACAACCGGCTTCCCCCGCACGGGGGAGACGATCTCCACCACCGGGGGAGGCGCCGACCCCGCGTCGACGGCCACGCTGCTGCCATGACCAGCATCGACGTCCGCAACCTGACCAAGGAGTACGGCACCCGACGCGCCGTGGACGACCTCACCTTCCGGGTCCTGCCCGGCCGCGTCACCGGCTTCCTCGGCCCGAACGGCGCCGGCAAGTCCACCACCATGCGTCTCCTCCTCGGCCTCGACCGCCCCACCTCCGGCACCGCCACGATCGGCGGCCGCCCCTACCCCACCCTGGACGAACCCCTGCGCCACGTCGGGGCGTTGCTCGACGCCCAGGCCGCGCACGGATCCCGCACCGGCCGCGACCACTTGCGGGCCCTCGCGGCGAGCAACCGCCTCCCGGCACGCCGGGTCGAGGAGGTGCTGGAGGAGACCGGCCTGGCGTCGGTCGCGCGGCGCCGGGTGAAGACGTACTCCCTGGGCATGCGCCAACGGCTGGGCATCGCCGCCGCCCTGCTCGGCGACCCCGAGGTCGTCCTGCTCGACGAACCGTCCAACGGCCTCGACCCGGAGGGCATCGTGTGGGTCCGCGAACTCGTGCGCCGACTGGCGGGGGAGGGGCGTACGGTCCTGGTCTCCAGCCATCTGATGAACGAGACCGCGTCCTTCGCCGACCACCTGGTCGTCCTCGGACGCGGCCGGCTGCTCACCGACATGCCGATGCGGGACTTCATCGACGCGCGCGTGCAGCCACGCGTGCGGGTCCGCACGACGGACGACCCCGCTCTCGAAACGCTCCTCGCCCAGCGGGGCCTGGACGCCGAACGGCACCAGGACGGCCACTGGACCGTGCACCACGCGCGCGTGGACGACATCGGCCGCCTGGCGTCGGGCGCCGGCCTTCCCCTGCTCGAACTGGCCTCCGAGGAGGGCACCCTGGAGCAGGCCTACTTCGATCTGACGGCGACCGAGACCGAGTTCACCGCACGTCCCCAGGAGGCCCGACGATGACGTTCGCCCCCGCTCTGCACGCCGAGTGGATCAAGATCCGTACGCTGCGGTCGCTGTGCGGCGCGCTGCTGGCGGTGTTCGTCGCGACCACGGCGTTCTCCGCGCTCGCCGGTGCCTCGGACACCTCCGACCCAGGCTTGGACCCGCTGTTCACGGCGCTGTCCGGGGTCATCCCCGGCCAGATCGCCGCCATTTCGTTCGGTGCCATGGCCGTGGCGTCGGAGTTCCACGGCGGTGCGCTCCGAGTGACCCTCGCCGCCACGCCCCGGCGCGGACGGTGGTTCGCCGCCAAGGCGACCGCCATCGCCGTACCGTCCCTCGTCGTGGGACTGGCCACCGCTCTGGCGGCCCTCCTCGCGGCACGGGCCGGTCTCGGCGGGGCGGCGGACGGACTGACCGCCGACGAGCAGACGCGCGCCGTCGTCGGCTGCGGGGTGTACCTCATGCTCATGTCCCTGTTCGCGGCCGGCCTCGCCGCCCTGCTGCGCAGCGGGGTGGGCACGCTCTCCCTGTTGATCCCGTTCATCCTCGTCGTCTCGTTCGTGATCGGGGACAAGACCGGCACCGCCGCCGACTTCCTGCCCGACAAGGCGGGTCAGGTCGTCCTGTACGAGACGCACGACGGACCGCTGGGACCGTGGACCGGTCTCGCCGTGACCGCGCTGTGGTCGGCGCTCGCCCTGCTGGCCGGCGGCTGGAGCGTGCGCCGCCGGGACGCCTGACGGCCATGCCCTTCTGACGCCTCACCAATTGTCAGAGGTGACCGGTTTACTGGAGGCATGAGCCCCGATCAGCACCTCGCCGGGATCGACCTGCTGGGCACCCAGGCGTTCCCGGCACAGCAGAGGTACATCACGGCCGAGTTGGCCACGAGCACAGGTCTCGTGGCCAAGGACCCCGCGGAGCGGATCACGGCGGCGGAGCGGTTCCACGACGACAAGGAGGACGCGGCCCACGTCCTGACCGAGTCCTGGGGAGAGCCGGAACGGATCGGCCTGCAGACGATACGGCTGCGGACGGCGACGGAGGAGATACCAGAACCCTGGGCCCGGCTCAGCCTCACCATGGGCGACGTCTACCTCTGGGAGCTGACGGAGCACGGCCGATGGGCGGCGCTCGGTGTGGCCGATCTCGATCCGGACGACGAGATACAACTCCTCCTCGTCGTCACCGACACGGACCCGCCCTGACGACCGGCTAACCCTGCGCCGCCTCCCGCAACCGGGCGAACTCCTCGGCCATCGTCGCCGCCGTCCAGTGCGCGTTCAGACCGCTGGGATTCGGCAGCACCCACACGCGGGTGTCCCCGATGACCCGTTCCTGCGGCCCCACCCGGGCCTTCCGGTCGTCGAAAGCGGCCCGATAGGCCGTGACACCCACGACCGCCAGCCAACGGGGCCGCAGCAGCGTCACCTTCGCCGTGAGCCGGCGCCCGCCTTCCAGGTACTCCTCCGCGCTCAGTTCGTCGGCCCGGGCGGTGGCCCGCTCGACCACGTTGGTGATGCCGAGCCCGTACGAGAGCAACTCCCGCTGCTCCGACGGCTTCATGAGCCTCGGTGTGAAGCCGGACAGGTGCAGCACCGGCCAGAAGCGGTTGCCGGGGCGGGCGAAGTGGTGCCCCGTCGCCGCCGTCATCAGACCGGGGTTGATCCCGCAGAACAGCACGCGCAGGCCGTCCGCGACGACGTCGGGTACGAGACGGTCGCGGGCGGCCTCCAGCTCCGCCGGGGTGAAGCGCGTCAGAGGATCGCTCCGGGGGTGTAGCCCGCGGCCTCCGGGTGCCGCTTGACGATCTCCTCGATCCGGCCGACGACGAGGCCGACCTGGTCGGCGGCCGCGCCCGTGAAGGACAGCTTGTCGGCCATCAGGGCGTCCAGCTGCGCGCGGTCGAGCGGGATGCGCTCGTCGGCGGCGAGCTTGTCGAGAAGCTCGTTGCGCTCGGCGCCCTGCTCACGCATCGCCAGCGCGGAGGCGACGGCGTTCTCCTTGATGGCCTCGTGGGCGAGCTCACGGCCCACCCCCGCGCGCACCGCGCCCATGAGCACCTTGGTGGTGGCGAGGAACGGCAGGTAACGGTCCAGCTCCCGGGCGACGACCGCGGGGAAGGCGCCGAACTCGTCGAGCACCGTCAGGAACGTCTCCAGCAGACCGTCGAGCGCGAAGAACGCGTCCGGCAGCGCGACCCGGCGCACCACCGAGCAGGACACGTCGCCCTCGTTCCACTGGTCACCGGCCAGCTCGCCCGTCATCGAGGCGTAGCCGCGCAGGATCACCATCAGGCCGTTGACGCGCTCGCAGGAACGGGTGTTCATCTTGTGCGGCATGGCGGACGAGCCGACCTGGCCCGGCTTGAAGCCCTCGGTGACCAGCTCGTGCCCGGCCATCAGGCGGATCGTCTTCGCCAGCGACGACGGCGCCGCCGCCAGCTGCACCAGCGCGGTCACCACCTCGTAGTCCAGCGAGCGCGGGTAGACCTGGCCGACCGAGGTGAACGCCTGCGAGAAACCCAGGTGGTCGGCGATCCGCTGCTCCAGCTCGGCCAGCTTGGAGGCGTCCCCGCCGAGCAGGTCCAGCATGTCCTGCGCGGTGCCCACCGGGCCCTTGATGCCGCGCAACGGGTAACGGCCCAGCAGCTCCTCGACCCGTCCGTACGCCACGAGCAGCTCGTCGGCGGCGGTCGCGAACCGCTTGCCGAGGGTGGTGGCCTGCGCGGCGACGTTGTGGGAGCGGCCGGCCATGACCAGCTCGCCGTACTCACCGGCCAGCTTGCCCAGCCGGGCGAGCACGGACACGGTACGGTCGCGGATCAGCTCCAGGGAGAGGCGGATCTGGAGCTGCTCGACGTTCTCGGTGAGGTCGCGGGACGTCATGCCCTTGTGGACCTGCTCGTGCCCGGCGAGGTCGTTGAACTCCTCGATCCGTGCCTTCACGTCGTGGCGGGTGACCTTCTCGCGCTCGGAGATGGAGGCGAGGTCGACCTGCTCGAGGACGCGTTCGTAGTCGGCGAGCGCCTGCTCGGGCACCTCGATCCCGAGGTCCTTCTGGGCCCTCAGCACGGCGAGCCAGAGCCGCCGCTCCAGCTTCACCTTGTACTCGGGCGACCAGAGCGTGGCGAGCTCGGTGGAGGCGTAGCGTCCGGCGAGGACGTTCGGGATGCGGGGCTTGGCGGGCGCAGAAGTCACGTGTACGGATTCTACTGGCGATTCGTGCAGGCCAGCGCACCGGCCTTTTCGTCGGAACCTACGAGAGCCGCTCGGCGCGTTCGGCCGGTACCTCCGCGTGGCACTGCTCCGGTGCGCACCAGCAGGCCGGCGTCCTCCCGCGCAGCTCGGGCACCAGCGCGAGCAGATCCGGCCGCCCCAGCAGATCGCCCGGTACTTCGCCATGGCCTCCGCCCGCGTCCCGTCCCGCTTCCTCTTCGGGGTGTCGTAGGCGAACGGGTTGTACAGCGGATGCCGGGGCAGGTCCCAGCCGCCCATGGTCCGGCGGCGGCCCACGTGGACGACCTCCGCGGGGGCGTGCTCCAGCCGGGGGCCGTACTCGTGGAGGCGGCCCCTGACGTTCATCACCCGCGTGGTCATGGCGGGTTACTCCGCAGGATCCTCGTAGGGCAGCAGGTCGGGCCGCTTGGGCGGCAGCCCGTCGCCGGAGGAGCGGCCCGTGAGGCGGCGGCCGATCCACGGCAGCAGGTGCTGCCGGGCGAACCGCGCGTCCGCCACGCGCCGCATGACCCAGCCCGGCGGCAGGGTGGCCGGCATCGGCGTGTGCCAGTCGGCGTCCTCCGGGTCGTAACCCAGCCCCTGCCACACCGCCTCGGCGACCCGTCGGTGGCCCTCGGCCGTCAGGTGCAGCCGGTCCATGTCCCACATGCGCGGGTCGCTGAGCGAGGGCGCCCCGTACAGGTCGACGACCAGGGCGCCGTGCCGGGCGGCGAGCTCGTCGACGACCGCGAACAGCTCCTCCATGCGCGGCCGGAACCGCTGCAGGACCGGGCCCTGCCGGCCGGGACTGCGCATCAGCACCAACTGCTTGCAGAATGGGGCGAGCCGCTCCACGGCCTCCGTCAGCAGGTCCCGTACCCGGACCATGTCGCATTTGGGGCGCAGCGTGTCGTTCAGACCGCCGACCAGGGTGATCACGTCGGCGCCCATCGCGGCCGCCACCGGTACCTGCTCGTCGACGATCTGCCCGATCAGCTTGCCCCGTACCGCGAGGTTGGCGTACCGGAAGCCGGGGGTGCGGGCGGCCATCCGGCCCGCCAGGAGGTCTGCCCAGCCCCGGTAGGTGCCGTCGGGGAGCAGGTCCGACATGCCCTCGGTGAAGGAGTCGCCGACCGCGACCAGGCTGGTGTGAGTGGGGTTCGTCTGCATGGCGTCACAGATGGTATCCCGAGGCTCATACCCAGCGGTCGGTCACCCTGCCCTGCCCCTCCCGGTCCTGCGGGCACCCGGCGGCTCAGGCCGGCTGCCCGAACAGCTCCCGCAGCACGTCCTCCATGGTCACGAGCCCGGCCAGTCGGCCGTCGGAGCCCAGCACGGCCGCCAGGTGGGTACGGCTGCCCCGCATGGCCGTGAGGACGTCGTCCAGGGGGGTGGTCTCCCGCACGCGCGGGATGGGCCGCATCTCCCGCAGCCGGAACGGCATGTCCCGGGGCATGGCGTCCAGCGCGTCCTTCACATGCAGGTAGCCCACGATCCGGCGCCCCTCGTCCACCACGGGGAAGCGGGAGAACCCGGACTCGGCCGACAACCCCTCCAGTTGCTCCGGGGTGACTCCCACGCGCGCGTAGACCACGCGTTCCAGCGGGACCACCACGTCGCGCACGGGGCGTCGGCCCAGCTCCAGCGCGTCGTGCAGCCGCTCCTGCGCACGGCCGTCGATCAGACCGGCCTCGCCCGCGTCCTTCACGATCTGGGCGAGCTCGGCGTCCGAGAAGGTCGCCGTGACCTCGTCCTTCGTCTCGATCCGCATCAGCTTCAGCAGGGCGTTGGCGAAGGCGTTGACCGCGAAGATCACCGGGCGCAGGGCACGGGACAGCGCGACCAGCGGCGGTCCCAGCATCAGCGCGCTGCGCACCGGCTCGGCGAGCGCGATGTTCTTCGGCACCATCTCGCCGAGCAGCATGTGCAGATAGGTCGCCAAGGTCAGCGCGATCACGAAGGACACCACGTGACCGGCGCTCTCGGGCACGCCCACCGCGTGGAACACCGGTTCCAGCAGATGCGCGATCGCGGGCTCCGCGACCACACCGAGGACCAGGGTGCACAGCGTGATGCCGAGCTGCGCGGCCGCCATCAGCGCGGACACGTGCTCAAGACCCCACAGCACGCTCTTGGCGCGCCGGTCGCCCTCCTCGGCGTACGGCTCGATCTGGGAGCGTCGCACGGAGATCAGCGCGAACTCCGCGCCGACGAAGAAGGCGTTGACGACGAGGGTCGCCAGGCCGACCAGCAGCTGTACGGCGGTCACCGCCCGACCTCCTTGTCGTCGTTCTTCCGGGCGCTGTTCTTCCGGAAGCTGATCTTCTTGGAGCCGCCCGATCGGTAGCCACCCGACTTGGAGCCGCCCGATCGGTAGCCGCCCGATCGGTAGCCACCCGACTGGGAGCCGCCCGATCGGGAGCCGTCAGACCTAGAGTCGTCCGTCCCGGACCCGTTTGTTCTGGAGCCGTTCGTCCTGGAGACGTCCTCCGTATCGGGGGCGTCGTCGAGGGGCGCGTGCAGCAGCACACGCGCGGCGCGGTGGCCGGAGGCGTCCACGACCTCCATGTGCCACCCGGTGACCTCCAGGACGTCACCGGAGGCCGGTATGCGGCCGAGCTCCGTCGCGACGAGACCGGCCAGCGTCTCGTACGGCCCCTCGGGCGGCCGCAGTCCCACGCGCGCGAGCTGGTCCATGCGCGCGGCGCCGTCCGCCGAGTAGGCGGCCCGGCCGTCCTCGTCCGTGCCGGCCGGGGCCAGGTCGGAGAGCTCGTGCGGATCGTGCTCGTCGCGGACCTCGCCGACGACCTCCTCGACGATGTCCTCCAGCGTCGCCACGCCCGCGGTGCCGCCGTACTCGTCGATGACGACGGCCATCGTGCGCTTGCCGGACAGCCGGTCGAGGAGCCGGTCCACGGTCAGTGACTGCGGCACCAGCAGCGGTTCGCGCATCAGCTCGGCGACGGACACCTGCTGGCGGCGTTCCGCGGGTACCGCCAGTACGTCCTTGATGTGGGCGGTGCCGACGACCGAGTCGAGATTGCCCCGGTAGACGGGGAAGCGGGACAGGCCCGTCGCCCGGGTCGCGTTCGCCACGTCCGCGCAGGTCGCCTGGGCGTCGAGGGCGATGACCTGCACGCGCGGTGTCATCACGTTCTCGGCGGTCAGGTCGGCCAGGTTCAGGGTGCGCACGAACAGTTCGGCGGTGTCCGCCTCCAGGGCGCCCTGTTTGGCGGAGTGCCGGGCCAGCGCCGCCAGCTCCTGCGGCCCGCGCGCGGAGGCCAGCTCCTCGGCGGGTTCGATGCCGAGACGGCGCACCACGCGGTTCGCCGTGTTGTTGAGGTGGGTGATGAACGGGCGGAACGCGGCGCTGAACCAGCGCTGCGCGTTGCCCACCCGCTTGGCCATGGCCAGCGGCGAGGAGATCGCCCAGTTCTTGGGCACGAGCTCGCCGACGACCATCAGGAAGACGGTCGACAGTGCCGTACCGAGCACCAGGGCGATCGAGGAAGCTGCCGTCGACGAGACGCCGAGGGACTCCAGCGGGCCCGCGATCAGCTTGGCGATCGACGGCTCGGCGAGCATACCGACGACCAGGTTGGTGACCGTGATGCCGAGCTGGGCCCCGGAGAGCTGGAAGGTCAGGTTCCGTACGGCTTTGAGGGCACCCGGCGCA
Organism: Streptomyces griseus subsp. griseus; assembly: GCF_000720255.1. Taxonomy (GTDB): domain Bacteria; phylum Actinomycetota; class Actinomycetes; order Streptomycetales; family Streptomycetaceae; genus Streptomyces; species Streptomyces griseus_I. The sequence goes on from NZ_JOJE01000006.1 coordinate 122,561, forward strand.
CCGCGCTCGCCGCGCTGCACGGCCCGTTCGAGTTCGCTGCGTTCGACGGTGGTCAGCGAGAACTCGGCCGCGACGAAGGCACCGCAGGCGAGCGACAGCAGAATCGCCACCAGGAGCAGCAGCACTTCGGTCATCGGGTCACCTCCGTCCCAGGATCGGACAGGGCAGGAAGGATCGCGCGATGTCGCGTACTGGGAGGCTCGCCCATGGGCGGACGCTCACACCTTTCGTCGGTCTTCGTCGGGGCAGCGGACCCGGTGACTGGATGCCGCCCCCCAATAGTAAAGGACCGGCAAAGACAGTCGGCGGGTACCGTCGGTCGGTGGGTGCCGTCAGTCGGTGAGGGGCTTGACCCAGCGCCGCCACTTCTCCTCCGCCGCGTACCCCGCAGCGCGCCAGGCATGATGCGCGGTCTCATTGTGTGTGAGCACCATCGCGTCCCCGCGCCGCCCGCCCAGCCCCACGAACCGCTCCTCCGCGGCGGCGAGCAGGGCCGACCCGATCCCCTGTCGGCGGCGCCCCGGACGGACGGCGAGCCGGTAGAGGTGGCAGCGCCATCCGTCGAAGCCCGCGATCACCGTGCCGACCAGTTCGCCGCCGCTCTCGGCGAGGATCAGCGCCTCGGGGTCGCGGGCGACCAGCCGCTCCACGCCGTCCCGGTCGTCGCTGATGCTCGTGCCTTCGGCGGCGGTCTTCCAGAAGGCCAGCACGGTGTCGAGGTCGTCGGGCGTCGCGGCCCGTATCCGCAGATCAGACATGCGGACGAGCACATCACGTGTGCCGGGCCCGGACATGGAATTCCACCATCCGGACGGACGTCGCCACCCGTCGATCCGAGTCGCCGCTTGCCCCTCAGTCGTGCGCGATCGCCGCCAGGACGTTCATGCGGGACGCACGCAACGCCGGCAGCAGCGCCGCCACCACGCCGACCACCGCCGAGCCGATCACCACCGCGACAATCGTGCCCCACGGGACCGCCAGCGCCTTCATGCCCTGCAACGCCAGCACCTGCTGGGTGCACACGCCCCACACCAGTCCCAGGGCCAGGCCCAGGACCGCGCCGAACACCGCGATCACCACCGACTCCAGCCGGATCATCCGCCGCAGCTGCCGCCGGGCCAGCCCGATGGCCCGCAGCAGCCCGATCTCCCGGGTCCGTTCCACGACCGACAGGGCGAGGGTGTTGACGACACCGAGCACGGCGATGACGATCGCCAGCCCGAGCAGCGCGTACACGAGGTAGAGCAGCACGGCGATCTGGTTGTGGACCAGGTCCTTGTAGTCGGCCTGGTCGCGCACCTGGACCTGCGGATACGGGGTGAGGGTCTGCTCCAGCCGGGAACGCAACTGGTCGGCGTCGGTGCCGGGGGCCGCGTTCACGTACAGCGCGGAGTCCTGGCCGCCCGGCACGTACTTCTCCACGGTCTCGATCCCGAGGAACAGCCCGCCCTGCATGCCGAACCCGTCGGCGGCGTCCTGGTCGGTGAGCGCGCCCACCTTCAGCGAGGTCCTGCGGTCGCCGGGGAACTCGACCGGGAGCACACTGCCGCGCCGCACCCCGTGGTCCCGGGCGAAGTCCACGTCCATGCCGATCGCGCCGTCCGCGAGGGCCGCCGCCGCGTCGCCCTCGGCGTACGTGACATGCGCGACGTCGTCGACCCGGTCGTCGTATCCGGAGGCGGTCGTCTCGACGCGCTTGCCGTCCGGCAGGCGCACGGCGAGCGGCGCGAACCGCTGCCGTACGACGAGGCCGACACCGTCGGTGTCGCGCACGGCGTCCGTGACCTCCCGGGAGAAGGGGGTGAAGTTGGTGTTCTGGACGACGTAGTCGGCGCCCAGCGTCTTGTCGATCTGCTGGTCGAAGGACCTGGACATCGAGGCGCTCGCCACCGACATGCCGCCCACCAGCGCGAGACCCACCATCAGCGCGGCGGCGGTGGCGCCGGTACGGCGGGGATTGCGCAGGGCGTTGCGCTGGCTCATCCGCCCGATCGAGCCGAACAGCGCGGGGAAGCCCGCGCCGAGCACCCGGATCACCGGACGCACCAGCAGCGGGCCCGCGACGACGGTCGCGATCAGGGTGAGGACGACGCCGAGCCCCAGCAGGGAGGCCGCCGACGACGTCTTCGTCGCGGCGGCGCAGCCCGCGAGCGAGGCCACCCCGGCAGCCCCGACGACCGCCCCGACGACCGCGCGCGCCTTCAGCGGCCGGCCCACCCCGGCGACCTCGGCGTCCGAGAGGGCCGCCATCGGCGACACGCCCGCCGCGCGCCGGGCCGGCAGGTACGCCGCCACGAAGGTGACGCCCACGCCGACGACGTACGCCGACACCGGAGTCACCCAGCCGATGACCATCTCGGCGGCGTTCAGGTTCATGCCGAAGACGCCCATGAGCTCGATCAGCCCGGCCGCGAGCCCGATGCCGGCCAGCAGGCCCAGCGTCGAGCCGACCAGCCCGAGCAGCACCGCCTCGGTGAGCACGGAACGCCGCACCTGACGCCGGTCGGCGCCGAGCGCCCGGAGCAGCCCGAGTTCACGGGTGCGCTGCGCGATCAGCATCGAGAAGGTGTTGACGATCAGGAAGACACCCACCAGGACGGCGATCCCGGCGAATCCCAGCATCACGTACTTGATGACGTCGAGGAACCCGCCGAGGTCCGCGGCGGCCGACTTGGCCTGCTCGTCGGCGGTCTTCACGTCGTAGGGGCCGCCGCCGCCGCCGTCGAGCGCGGCGTCCACACGGCCCTTGAGCTCGGCGTCACTCACGCCCCGTGCCGCGTCCACGGAGATGCTCGTGGCCCGCGCGGCCGAGCCCAGCAGCTGCTTCGCCGCCGTGCGCGCGTCGAGGAAGACCAGGGCGGCGCCCGGGTTGGTCGTCCGGAAGGTGGCGATGCCGACGACCTCGACCTTGAAGGAACCGGGCTGGGCCAGCACCGTGAGCGTGTCGCCGATACCGACGTGCTTCTTGTCGGCGGTGTCCGCGTCCAGCAGGGCCTCGCCCGCGCCGCGCGGGGCGTGGCCGGAGGTCAGGCTCACGGGGCTGCGGTCGGTGGGGTTCCAGTCGGTGGCGATGGTGGGCGCGCCCGTGGTCGGCCCGACCGACTTGTTCTTGGTGTCGACCACCGTGATGTTCTCGACGCCCACGTCCGGGTGGGCCGCCGCCACCCCGTCGACCCGCGCCAGGCGGCCGGCGAGGGAGGCGGGCAGGGTCTGCACCGCGCCGGTCGGCACGGACGACTTCAGGTCCTGCCTCGGCTCGACCGTCACGTCGGCCGAGGTGGAGGCGAAGAGCCGGTCGAACGTGCGGGTCACCGTGTCGGAGAAGATCAGGCTGCCCGCGACGAAGGCCACGGACAGCACGACGGCCAGCGCCGACAGCATCAGGCGCCCCTTGTGGGCGAGGAAACTCCGTAGCGTCGCCTTCAGCACGGGGTCAGTCCTTCTCGGTGGTCTCGCTGAGCCGGGAAGTCGCGCCCGACGAGGATTGAGCTGTACCGCGGACCGGATCGGAACCGGGGGTCTGGGGGCGTCCCCCGGGGAAGAGGCGCATGCGTTCCAGCACCGCCTCCGCCGTCGGCCGTTCCATCTCGTCGACGATCCGCCCGTCCGCCAGGAAGAGCACCAGGTCGGAGTGGGCGGCCGCGCCCGGGTCGTGGGTGACCATGACGACCGTCTGTCCGAGTTGGTCGACGGCCTCCCGCAGGAAGGCCAGCACTTCCAGGCCGGCGCGCGAGTCGAGGTTGCCGGTCGGCTCGTCCGCGAAGATCAGCTCCGGGCGGGAAGCGAGGGCCCGTGCGCAGGCGACACGCTGTTGCTGGCCTCCGGAGAGCTGGGAGGGCCGGTGCTTGAGCCGGTCGCGCAGCCCGAGCGTGTCCACGACCTCGTCCAGCCACTTCTGGTCGGGCTTCTGGCCCGCGATGTCCATCGGCAGGGTGATGTTCTCGACCGCGTTCAGTGTCGGGATCAGGTTGAACGACTGGAACATGAACCCGATCCGGTCCCGTCGCAGCCGGGTCAGCTCCCGGTCCTTCAGTCCCGTGATCTCGGTGTCGCCCAGCCACACCTGTCCGGCCGAGACGGTGTCGAGCCCGGCCAGGCAGTGCATCAAGGTGGACTTTCCGGAACCCGACGGTCCCATGACCGCGGTGAAGCGGCCGCGGGCCACGTCCACGTCCACCGAGTCCAGGGCGAGAACCGTCGTCTCGCCCGAGCCGTACGCCTTGGTCAGGCCTCGGGCACGGGCCGAGATCCCGTCGGCCGAGGCCAGGCCGGGGGCGTGCTCCGCAGCAGGTGTGGACAAGACTGCCTCCTAGCTCGCGTGGACGTGCCGACTTCTCCGTTCCAGCCGAGCGTAGTGTGACCCCGGGCACAGTCGCCCCCGGAATACCGCACACCGCCCACCCCCTCTTGCCGCTGCTAGCGCTTCGGCGCTAGCGTCGAGGTATGGCCAAGACCCAGCTGAACGTGCGCGTCGACGAGGGCACCGCCCGCGTCGCCCGCGAACGCGCCCTCGCGCGCGGCATGAGCGTCAACCGCTACATCGAAGAGCTGGTCAGACAGGACACCGGCGAGGTCGGCCACACCTTCGTGGAGGCCGCCGCCGACTTCATGAAGCAGTACGAGGCGGTGTTCGCCCAAGAGCTGGGCGCCGAGCGTGAGGGTCGCGGCTGATCCCTTGAGCAGCCTCCGAATCGACCTCGCCTGGCTGTTGATGCTCGCGGAACGGATGACGCCCGGAGACCCCCAGGTCACCGACTGGGGAGCCCTGGTCGCCGCCGTCGCACGTCACCAGGCCGAGATCTTCGACGTCCCCGTCTACGACTCTCCGCACGCCCGCGCCGCCGCCCTTCTCCAACTCCTGGTCAACGTACCGGCGTTGGAGCGCTCCAACGCTCTCTTCGCCTCCGCCGTCGCGTACGCCTACCTGGTGGCCAGCGGCCTGAAGGTGGCCACCTCGCCGGAACAGGTGCGTGACCTGGCACGGCTGGTGAAGAGCGGCGAGGCGTCCGTCCAGGACATCACGCACGAGCTGCGCCAGTGGACCGTGTGAGTCACTCCCCCTCGTCCGGCCGCCACGCCGTGCCCAGTACGCAGTACGAGGCCGGCGTCCGCGGCCCCTTCTCCGGCACCAGCAGCCGCCGGTAGGGACCGAGTTCGAAGCCGGCGTCCCGGAACGCGGCGACCGGGTCCCGGCCCAGATGGCAGCCACCGCTCAGCGGCGGCCAGACCGTACGGTCCAGGGCGCGCTGGGTGAACGTCATCGCCCGGCCGCCACCCCTGCCGTGCTCGAAGAACCGGACACCGCCGCCGGGACGCAGCACCCGGCGCACCTCACCGAGGGCCCGTGGCAGGTCCCGCACGCTGCACAGCACCAGTGAGACCACCACCGCGTCGAACGCCTCGCTCTTGACCGGCAGCGCCTCCGCCTCCCCCGGCACCACGTCGACCGGCACCTCGGCGCGCCGGGCCGCGTCCAGGGCCAGCTTCCGCAGCAGTCGCTCCGGTTCGATCGCGACGACCTCCGAGACGGCCCCCGGATAGTGGCCGAAGTTCAGACCGTTGCCCGCGCCGATCTCCAGCACCCGGCCGGAGAGCCCGGCCAGCATCCGCTCCCGGACCGAGCCCAGCCCGGCCCGGGTCTCGGCGGTCACACTGACCCGGGCGTAGCAGCGGGCGAACAGCGGGTGCCGGACGGAATCCCGGGACGCCTTTCGGGCACCTGGAAACAGCGGCATGGCGACCTCCCGGACCTGACGGGTCTGGCCTTCTTCCGGGATTGTCCCCCGTACGGGCCCGCCGCACCCCCCGGCCACCGCTCACGCCACGAAGTCGCGCACCTGTTCGTAGATGCCGTGGTCGTTGTTCATGTCCTGGTGCGCCACGCATCCGACACCGACGTTGGTCGCGCCGTTCAGCAGGGCCGAGGAGTCCGGGTCGATCGCCGCGTCGCAGTTGGACCAGTAGGCCGCGTACGACACGCTGCCGGGTGTCTCGTCACCGGAGTTGAGCGCGGTGAGGAACGAGCTGCCCGTGTTCATCTCCCTGCACGACGTGTAGAGCCAGCCGCACAGCGAGGCCACGGAGGTGCCGTGGTTCGTCCCGGCGACGGAGACGAAATCGTCGACGTACGCCGTCCCGCCGAGGTTCTTGAGGTAGTAGCGCCCGCTGAGCGTGCCCATGGAGTGGACCACGATGTCCACCTTGGCCGCGCCGGTCCGGGCCAGCACGCTCCGCACCTCGGTGGCGAGTTGGCGGGCCGTGGTCGCGTTCGACTGGCCCCAGTCGTAGGACCAGGCGAACAGCTCGGAGGAGGTGTAGCCGTCCGTCTCGAAGTCGGCGACCCAGTCGTCCCAGCTGCTCGACGAACTGCTGATGCCGTGGATGAAGACGACGGGGTTGCGGCTCGCCGCGTGAGCGGAGGGCGCGGACAGGGAGAGGGACAGCAGGAGCGATGCGGCCATGGCGGACAGGGCCATGGCGATACGACGCTTGGGGCGCTGCATGGTGCCTCCTGACAGGTGGGGTGCTCAGGAGTGTCGGAGCGGGTCTACGCGCGCCGCATCGGTGGAATCGCCGGTCTTTACGTGTCAAATAACCCGCGAGTAACGTCGATGGTGTGGTGACTCCGGTGAACCCCCCACCTCTGGACCGCACTTCGCCACCGCAGCCGCCGGGCCCCTGGCAGCGCCTCGCCACCACGCTGGCCGAGGGTGTCCGGGTACGGCTCCTGCGCGGCGTCCACGGCGATCCGCGCGCGGCCGCCGAACTCGCCGCGCTCCTCACCGACCGGCAGGCGTCCGGCCTCGACCCGCTCCCGATCCAGCCGGCCGAACTCGCCCCGGAGCTGCTGCGCGCGCACCGGGCGGAAGTGCGGGCGTTGCCGGACGACACCCGGCTGCTGCTCCTGCTCGCCGCGGCCGACCAGTACCCGGTCGCCACGCACGCCTTCCTGCGCGCCGTCGCGGCCGGGGGCCTCGACACCCGCCCCCTCGACGCGGCCGAGACCGCCGGCCTCGCGTACGCGACCACGGGCGGGGTCCGCTTCCGGGACCCCTGGACGAGGATCGCCGCGTACGAGACGGCGTCCGCGGCGGACCGGCACGAGGTCCACCGGCTGCTGGCCCGCGTACTGAGCGGCGCCACGGAGACCCCGCAACGCACCTGGCACCGGGCCGCCACCGCCCTCGGCCCGAGCGCCCGCCTCGCCACGCAGCTGAGCACGTCCGCCGACGCAGCCCGCCGCACCGGTCGTCCCGCCCTGGCCGGCGTCCTCGCCGAACGCGCCGCCGCGCTGACCCCCGACCCCCGCGACCGGTGCCGTCTCCTCGCCCACGCCGCCACCGACGCCTGGACCTCCGGCGACGCCGACCGCGCCCGCCGGCTCGCCACAGCCGACGACGACACCCTGACCGGCCTCCTCGCCCTGCGCACAGGCAACGCGTCGGAGGCCTTCGACACCCTCCTGACGGCGGCGACCGGGACACCACGCCGCCCGGTCGAGGCCCCGGGCCCGGACACGGCCGACTCCGGGTGGCTCCAGGCGGAGGACTCCGCCCATGCCCCCGACCCCGGTGTTCATCTCCTCGCCCGGGTCACCGAAGCCGCCGTCTACACCGGGGATCTGCGGCGCTGCCGGGAGGCGGTGGGCGTGGCCCGGCGGGCGGGGATCGTCGTGCCGGGGACGTTGGGCGGGCTGGTGGCCGCCGTGGAGGGGCGGTACGAGGACGCGCGGGACGTGTTGGAGGCGACGGCCGGTCGGTGCGGGCCGGGCGGTGACCCCACCCTGCTCATCCACGCCGGCATCGCCGCGCTGATGCTCGGCGACCACACCCGTGCCGTCACCGCCACGCTGCGCGCGGCCACTTCCGCCCGTACCCTCGGCGCCCCGGGCACGGTCGCCCAGGCCATGGAGTTCCGCGCCTACGCCGACTTCTTCAGCGGCCGCCCCCGGGTCGGCGAGGCCGCCGCGACGGACGCCCTGCGCCTGGCGTACGCCACGGGCCAGGACAACGGCGCCTGCCACCTCCAGGCCGCCCTAGCCATGTTCGCCGCGATCACCGGCGACGCCGACCTGTGCCGGGAACGCGCCGCGGCCGCCCGCTCGTACGCCCTCACCCGCGGCCTGGGCCTGCCCGCCGCGCTCGCCCAGTGGGCGCTCGCCGTCCTCGACCTCGGTGCCGGCCGGTTCGCCGCGGCCGCCGCCCGACTGCGTGCCCTCGCCGCGTTCGGCCCCGGCCACGGTCACCGCGCCATCCGCCATCTGGCCACCCCGCACTACGTCGAGGCCGCCGCCCGCACCGGCGACACCCGTACCGCCCGGGCCGCGCACGCCGACTACGACCGCTGGGCCCGCGCCGTCCGCAGCCCCGACGACCTCGCCCTCAGCGCCCGCTGCCGAGCCCTGCTGACACCCGGCGCCGAGGCCGTCGACCACTACCGTGCGGCCCTCGACCTGCACGCCCACGGCACCCGAGACTTCGAACGCGCCCGCACGGAGTTGCTGTTCGGCGCAGCCCTGCGCCGGCTGCGGCACCGCGGCGAGGCCCTCGACCGCCTGCACAGCGCCCTGGAGGCCTTCGCGTCCTTCGGCGCCCCGCACTGCGCCGACCAGGCCCGCGCCGAACTCCGCGCCCTCGGCGCGCCCGCGTCTCCCGCGCCCGGCCCCGGTGATCCCGCCGCCCGTCTCACCGCCCAGCAACTGCTCATCGCCCGCATGGCGGCCGACGGAGCAACCAACCGCGAGATCGCCGACCGCCTCGCCCTCAGCCCCCGCACCATCGACCACCATCTGCGCGGGGTCTTCAGCCGCCTGGGCATCCGCTCCCGGATCGATCTGGTCCGGCTCCTCGCGGTGTCCGACGGATAGCGCCGGGGACGCGAGCCCAGGTCAGCGGTGCGGTGCGACCCTCAGGGCGCCTCCCGGGCCCCGAACGCCTCCACGTCCCACGTTCCGTCCAGACCCGGCGCCAGCCACCCCGGTGCCGACGCCCGGAAGGCGGGCGGGGGGAGAGCGCCGGCACCGGCGGGCAGCGCACCGAGCAGGGGAGCCCCGGCCACCTCCGGCAGGTCCGCCAGATTGCAGCGGGACGCCAGGTCGGGGGAGTCGGGCCAGCTGCCGATCACCACGCCGGGGAAGTCCAGCCGACGGGAGCGCAGTTCACGTGCCGTCAGTTCCGTCGTGTTGAGGGTGCCCAGGCCGGCGGAGGCCACGACGAGCACCGGCGCGCTCAGCAGCTCCGCCACGTCCGCCAGCGTCCCGCCCGCCTCGTCGAACCGTACGAGCAGTCCGCCCGCTCCCTCCACGAGCACCAGGTCGTGATCGGTGGCGAGCTTGGCCGCGGCCTCGGCGACATCGCCGGGGCCGACCGGAGGAAGGCCGGCCCGCCGCGCCGCCGTTCCCGGCGCCAGCGGCTCGGGGAAGCGGGCGACCTCCGCCGCCGTCACGTCGCCCGCCAGCCGCGCGACCTCGTCGGCGTCACCGCGCTCGTCGGGCCGTACGCCCGTCTGCGCGGCCTTCAGGACGGCCACCGACCGGCCCGCCGCGAGCGCGGTGGCCGCGACCGCGGCGGTCGTGACCGTCTTGCCGACCTCCGTGCCGGTCCCCGTGATCAGCAGAATCGCCATGTCATCCCTCCCGTGCCGCCGCGCACACGGCCCGCGCGATCCGGGCCACGTCCTCGTCACCGGTGACGTAGGGCGGCATCGTGTAGATCAGGTCGCGGAACGGCCGGAGCCACACGCCCTCGCGCACGGCGGCGTCGGTGGCGGCCCTCATGTCGACGTCGTGGTCGAGCTGCACGACGCCGATGGCACCGAGCACCCGTACGTCCTTCACTCCCGGCACCTCGAGTGCGGGCGCGAGACCCTCCCTCAGGCCCGTCTCGATCCGCTTGACCTCGGACAGCCAGTCCTGGCCCAGCAGCAGGTCGATCGACGCGCACGCCACCGACGCGGCCAGCGGGTTGCCCATGAACGTCGGGCCGTGCGCCAGTACCGGCACCTCGCCCCGGGAGATCCCGTCGGCGACCCGCGCGGTGCACAGCGTCGCCGCCATCGTCAGACAGCCGCCGGTCAGCGCCTTGCCGACGCACATCACGTCCGGTGTCACCGCCGCGTGCTCCGCCGCGAACAGGGCGCCCGTACGGCCGAACCCGGTCGCGATCTCGTCGAAGACCAGCAGCACGTCGTGCGCGTCGCAGGCCTCCCGCAGCACCCTCAGATACGCGGGGGAGTGGAACCGCATCCCGCCGGCGCCCTGCACCACCGGCTCGACGATCACCGCGGCCAGCTCGTCGGCGTGGCGCGCGATCGCCGCACGCAGCTCCTCGGCGTACGACTCCTCGTACGCGGCCGGCGGGGGGCCCACGAACACCTGCCGGGGCAGCACCCCGGACCACAGCTCGTGCATCCCGCCCTCGGGGTCGCACACCGACATCGGCTGCCAGGTGTCCCCGTGGTAGCCGCCGCGCCAGGTCAGCAGCCGCTGCTTGGCCGGGCGGCCGAGCGAACGCCAGTACTGCAGGCACATCTTGACCGCGACCTCGACCGACACGGAACCGGAGTCCGCGAGGAACACGTGCTCCAGACCGTCGGGAGAGATGTCGACAAGTCGCTTCGCCAGTCGTACGGCGGGTTCGTGGGTCAGCCCGCCGAACATCACGTGGCTCATCCGCCCGATCTGCCCGCACGCGGCCTCGTTCAGCACCGGGTGGTTGTAGCCGTGGATCGCCGACCACCAGGACGACATGCCGTCGACCAGCTCGCCCGAGCCGTCCGCGAGCCGCAGCCGGACCCCGCTCGCCGACTCCACGACGAGCGGGTCCACCCGGCCGGGCATCGGACCGTACGGATGCCAGACGTGCCGCCGGTCGAGCTCCAGGAGTTCGGGGACGGACAGCTCAGGCATTGGGCGCGAGGTCCGTTCCGGCACCACGACGGCGTACGGCGACCAGGTCCGTACGGGCCTCGCTGACCGGTTCCGGCGACGCGGACGCGACAGCCGGAACCGAACCGCACACACCACCGCCCTCGTGCGACCCGCAGCTCGCACCCGCGCCCTCCTGCGAGCCGCAGCCGCCACCGCTCGCGTCGTGCGACCCGCACCCGGCGCCGCCCGCGTGGGACCCGCAGCCCCCGCCCGCCGCGCCCCGGTGCTGCGGCAGCGTCACCTCGCCCGCGCCCTCCACCTCGAACCCGGCGTCAGCGATCATGTCCAGGTCGGCCTTGCCGGCCTGGCCCTCGCTGGTGAGGTAGTCGCCGAGGAAGATCGAGTTGGCCAGGTGCAGCGCGAGCGGCTGCATCGTGCGCAGATGGACCTCGCGGCCGCCCGCGATACGCACCTCCACGTCCGGGCAGACGAAGCGGACCATCGCCAGGATCCGCAGACAGCGCTGCGGGGTGAGGTTCCACTCCTTGGCCAGCGGGGTGCCCTCGAACGGGATCAGGAAGTTCACCGGAACGGAGTCGGGGTCCAGCTCGCGCAGCGAGTAGACGACGTCCACCAGGTCCTCGTCCGACTCGCCCATACCGGCGATCAGGCCCGAGCACGCCGACAGACCCGCCGCGTGCGCCTTCCGCACGGTGTCCACCCGGTCGGCGTACGTGTGCGTGGTCGTGATGTCCGTGTACGTCCCCTCGGAGGTGTTGAGGTTGTGGTTGTACGCGTCCGCGCCCGCGTCGCGCAGTCGCTCCGCCTGGCCGTCGGTGAGCAGGCCGAGGCAGGCGCACACCTCGACGCCCTCGTTCTGCTCCTTGATCGTCTTGATCGTCTCGGAGACCCGGTCCACGTCACGGTCGGTCGGCCCGCGCCCGCTCGCCACCAGGCAGACCCGCTTGGCGCCACCCGCAAGACCGGCCGCCGCGGCCTCGGAGGCCTGGTCGGGCTTGAGCCAGGTGTACTTCAGGATGTCGGCCTTGGAGCCGAGCCGCTGGGAGCAGTAGGAGCAGTCCTCCGGACACAGCCCGGACTTCAGGTTGACGAGATAGTTGAGTTTCACCCGTCGCCCGAACCAGTGCCGGCGCACCTTTCCGGCCGCCGCCACCACGTCGAGCACGTCGTCGTCGGACGTGGCCAGTACGGCCAGCGCCTCCTCGCGGGTCGGCAGCTCGCGCCGAAGCCCCTTGTCCACCAGCGTGTTCAGCAGGTCCATGAGAGCCGATCCTGTCCTACCGACCCGTTCCGGGCCAAGGAGAGTTCGTACAAGAGAGGCCATTCGCCGTGTGTGCATTGCCACACCATGGGTGGCGAGTGGGTTGGCTAGTGTCTGTCCACTGCCTACAAATCCCCCGGAGGACCCATGGCGTTCGGCTGGATCGACGAACAGGCGGAACTGCGCCGCCGGGCCGGACTCGTACGGACCCTGCGCCCGCGTCCCGCCGACTCCCCGCTGCTGGACCTCGCGAGCAACGACTACCTCGGTCTGGCCCACCATCCGGAGGTCACCGAGGGCGCGGCACGGGCGGCGCGCACCTGGGGCGGCGGCTCCACCGGCTCCCGGCTCGTCACCGGCACCACGGAGCTGCACACCGAGCTCGAACGCGAGCTGGCCGAATTCTGCGGATTCGAGGCCGCCCTCGTCTTCTCCTCCGGCTACGCGGCCAACCTCGCCGCCGTCACCGCGCTGGCCCCGCACGGCTCCCTGATCGTCTCCGACGCGGGCAACCACGCCTCCCTCATCGACGGCTGCCGGCTGGCCCGGGGCACCACACAGGTGGTCGCGCACGCCGAGCCGGACGCGGTGCGCAAGGCACTCCAGACGCATGACGGGCCCGCCGTCGCCGTCTCCGACACGGTCTTCTCGGTCGACGGGGACGCGGCCCCGCTCACCGGGCTCGCCGAGGCGTGCCGGGAGTACGGCGCGGGACTGGTCGTCGACGACGCCCACGGCCTGGGCGTCTTGGGCGACGGCGGCCGGGGTGCCCCGCACGCGGCGGGACTCGCGGGCGCGGACGACGTCGTCGTGACGGTCACGCTGTCCAAGTCGCTGGGCAGCCAGGGCGGAGCGGTACTCGGCCCGGCCCGGGTGATCGACCATCTGGTCAACGCGGCGCGTACGTTCATCTTCGACACCGGTCTGGCCCCCGCGGCGGCCGGTGCCGCGCTCGCGGCCCTCAGGCTGCTGCGCCGCGAGCCGCAGCGCGCGGCCGGGGCCCGCGAGGTGGCCGCCGACCTGCACGCACGCCTGACCGCCGCGGGTCTGGAAGCGGTACGTCCGGACGCCGCGGTGGTCTCCGTGCGTGCGCCGTCCCCGGAGGGGGCCGTGCGGTGGGCGGCGGACTGCCGGTCGGCAGGCCTGGCCGTGGGCTGCTTCCGTCCTCCCTCCGTGCCCGACGGCATCTCGCGCCTCAGGCTGACTGCCCGCGCGGACCTCTCCGGGGCCGAGCTGGAACGCGCTGTACGGGTGATCGGGGAGACGCGACCATGAGTCGGCGTGACACGGCCGCGGTCCGCCCCTGCTGACGGATGAGGGTGATCAGTGGAACGCGGCGGTGAATCCCGACCAGCTCCCGGGGGAGAAGAGCAGGGCGGGTCCGGCCGGGTCCTTGGAGTCGCGCACGGCGAGCAGTCCGGCCCCTGGGCCGGATCGCGGCCGGGCCGTCTCGACACAGTTGTTGGCTCCCGTGCTGTAGCTGCTGCGCAGCCACCGCACGTCGTGCAGATCGGTACTGGATGGAACGTTCCGAGGCAGTGCGGACATAGTGCCTCCTTACGCGCCGTCACCTATCCCGGCGATGTAATCCAACGATTCCTCGGGCGAAAGGGCGTGGACCTGAAGGGTGTTGAAGGCCTCGCTGTAGGCCCGGAGGTCTTCTTTCCGTTCGAGGTAGAGGCTACTCGTCAAGTGGTCGAGAACAACCACATCCAGGTCAGAAGTGCTCGGGAATGAGAAAATAACGAAAGGGCCGGTGATGCCGATGTGCGCCCCGGCCGTGAACGGCAGGACCTGGAGCCGTACCTGCGGCGACCGCGCCGCCTCCACCAGGTGTTCCAGCTGTCGCGCCATCACCCCGGGCCCGCCGACCTCACGTCGCAGTACCCCTTCGTCCAGTACCGCGCTCAACTCCAGCGGGGGATCGGCACTCAATACGACCTGCCGGGCCAGCCGTACCTCCACCAGGGTGTCGAGCCGGTCGTCGTCCACGCCCTCCACGGCGGCCCGAGTCACCGCGCGGGCGTACTCGGCCGTCTGCAGCAGACCGGGAACCACCGACGTCTCCAGGGTGCGCATCGCGCCGGCCTGCGACTCCAGGCTGATGAAGTCCCGGTAGGTGGGCGGCAGCACCCCTCGGTAGGCGTGCCACCAGTGGTGCCCGCCGACACCGTCGGAGCCGGCCAACGCGAGCATCAGCTCGCGGAGTTGGCGGTCGGTCACGCCATAGGCGTCGAGAAGCAAGCGCACATCGGCTGGTTTCACCCCGCTGGTGCCCGTCTCGACGCGGCTCACCTTCGACTGGTGCCAGCCCACCAGCCGGGCCGCCTCCCCACTCGTGAGTCCGGATTGGGCGCGCAGTGCTCGCAGTTCCGCACCCAGCTTTCGGCGGCGCACCGCGGGACCGTGCTGCATGGGTATTCCTTACTCCATGTGAGCCACCCGAATCCGCTCTGCCGTCGCAGAGTTCACCGCTTCGAGCGACAGATATATGCACATCTCGGTGGATCGCCACCCGGGAGAGGTGCGGTAGTGGCACTCTGACGGCGAAGCACCAGTCCGGGACCGTACTCGAATCATCCGCTCCGTGTCGGACTCGCGGTCCCGGGGGAAAGGGACGACGTCGCCATGGCAGACCACCTGGAAGCATCCGTCACTCTGCCGAGCGATCCCGCCTCGGTCTCCGCGGCCCGCGCCTTCGTGGTCGGCACCCTCATGGAGTGGGGCCTGCCGGAGGGCACGGAGGCGTCCGACACCATCCGGCTCATCGTCTCCGAGCTCGCCACCAACGCCGTACAGCACACCTTCGGGCAGTCCCCCACCTTCACGGTGGACGTCCGGCTCGACCGTGACGAACACGTGTGCGTGGGAGTCACCGACAGCCATCCCCGGTTCCCCAAGCGGCTGCCCGCCGCCGTTCAGCAGGACAATGGCCGCGGGATGGTGATCATCCGCTGGCTCACCGCGGAGTGCGGCGGCAGGCTGAGAGTCCGCCCCACCCGGGAGGGCGGCAAGAGGATCTTCATCGAACTGCCGTGGACCGCTTCGTGGACCGCGCCGGTCGAGCCGGTGACAGCGGTGGGGCAGCAGGAGCAGTGACCGGACGGCCCAGGACGCCTCGTGACGCCCTCAGGACCGTCAGATCGAGCCCGGAGCCGGTGCCGGAGCGTTCAGGACGCCGGCACCGCCCCTGCGCGGGTTACTTGACCCGGCCGTACCAGACGCTCTTCGTCCAGAGCTTCTGAAGCTTCACGACGTCCCCGGTCTTCGGGGCGTGCCAGATCTTCCCCTTCCCGGCGTAGATGCCCACGTGGTAGACGCTGGAGCTGGAGGAACCCGAGTGGAAGAACACAAGGTCCCCGGCCTTGCGGCTCTTCACGGAGACGTGTCGGGTCTTGTTGTACTGCTGGGCCGCCGTCCGGGGGAGCTTCTTGCCCGCCTTCTTGAACGCGTACAGCGTGAGCCCTGAACAGTCGAACCTCTTGGGGCCCGTGGCCCCGTACTTGTACGGTGAGCCCTTTTTGGACGCGGCGATCTGCAGCGCCTTCGTCGCAGGTGTCGCGGCCGCGGCGTCGGAGGCGAAGCCGGGTACCACGATCGAGCCGCCAACGGCGGCGATGGTCAGGGCAGAGGCCGTGCCGGCCCGGGCCATCAGCGACGGGACACGATTGAGCGCAGTCATGCGCAACCCTTCGTCAGCCGCCTGTGAAGGATGACCTGTCGGATTCGGGCTGGCGAAGTTGCCCGGCCGCGTTGCCGCGGCTTCACCCCAAGGGCTGCTCGACCCGGTCATGGCGTGACCGTTCCGGCGACCCGTCTTGCTTGGGTCCTCCACTCCTGCCGATGCACTCCTGTCGACCAGTCATCCGGGCGGCGGCAGGACTCGGCGTCCGTCCGGATCGCCCCGCCGTTGTGGCGGGGGCTTGTCGTCAGTCACGGATCTTCACTCACGAGTGTCCGAAATACCCAACGGAATCGGGGGTTTGTGGCGTTACTCACCACTCACCCGTTCGGGTGGACAGTGCGGTGTTCGAGTGAGTGTCCAGGTCATGACGGGGGCTCGGACCAGCATGAAAGGGTTTCAGCCCCGTCTGACGCTACGCGCGTTGCGCAAGTCGGGAGGTCCCGGAAAAGGGCCTTCAGCTACTCCGAACAGGGGTACTTCGTTCGGTGCGTTTGGGTCCCGTTCCGGACGTCCCGCCGAGGAGGCCGCGCGTCCGGACCGGACACCGGTGAGTCAACTGTCGGAGAGCGGCGGCAACGTGACGCGCGCCGTACGACGCTCCCCGTCGAGGACACGCAGCGCACGCGCCAGCGTCGGAGCGTGCAGCTCGGTCTCACCCCGCTGATGCATGAGCGCCAGTGCGTCCCTGAGCGCCGCCGCCTTGGCGACGAGCGCCTGTGCGGCGCGTAGACCACGGTACGTGTCCCCGTGATGCGCCGGGTTGATTCTGCCGAGAAGGTCGGCGACGTCCAGGTAACGGTCGATCAATTCGCCCTCGGCACGAGTGAGCGCGGGCAGCGGCGGCAACTCCGGTGGAAGCATCGCCGCCTCACCTCGCGCCGGGCGTGGTGCGCGAGTCCCTGCGGCTGGGGATGAGCCGGTCCACCAGGCCGTACTCCACGGCCTCCGGTGCGCTGAGGATCTTGTCCCGCTCGATGTCCGCGGTCACCTGTTCCCGTGTGCGCCCCGTGTGCTCCACGAGCATCTCCTCCAGCCGGTCGCGGGTGCGGAGCAACTCGGCGGCCTGGATGGCGAGGTCGCTGGCCTGCCCCTGGACCGGCTCGGTCAGCGCCGGCTGGTGGATCACAATGCGCGCGCCGGGCAGCGTGAACCGCTTGCCCGGCGTACCCGCGGCCAGCAGTACCGCGGCGGACGCGCCGGCCTGGCCCAGGCAGATCGTCTCCACGTCACAGGTGACGTACCGCAGCGTGTCGTAGACGGCCGACATCGCGCTGAACGAGCCGCCGGGGGAGTTGATGTACAGCGAGATGTCCCGGTCCGGGTCCTGGTACTCGAGGTACATGAACTGCGCCATCACGTCGTTCGCCGAGATGTCGTCGATCGGCGCCCCCAGGAAGACGATCCGCTCCTCCAGGAGCTTCGAGTACGGATCCATCGTCCGGTGCCCCGAGGCCGTGCGTTCGGTGAACTCGGGCAGGACGTAACGGGCGGACGGTCGGTGCATGGCCATGGTGATGACCCCTCCTCGCAGAGCGCTGTCTGTACAAAATGTACAGGACGTACCTGACGTTAGAATGGGGTCATGGCCTACGAGATTCCGGTGACGCAAGCCAGGGCTGAACTCGCCGACCTGATCAACCGCGTGGTGTACGGCAATGAGCGTGTCGTCGTGACCCGGCACGGCAAGCCCCTCGTTGCCCTGGTCTCCGCCGCTGACCTGGAACGACTCGACGCACTCGATGGACTCGACGACTCGGCGGACGAGCAGGTGATCAGCTCCGTCTCGGCCGTCCGTGAGGTCGGTTCCGCTCCCCGCGAACGGCAGCGGTTCGGGATCGCTGCGGAGCACCGGGGGCCGAATCCGTCGTAGCGGCGGAAGTCGCTTCATTGCCGGTGCGGGCGTATGTGAAAGACCGCGCGCCCACTGGTGATGGGGTGCGCGGCCTTTCGGGGCGGTCGTGGCTCGGCCCGGGAGGGCGTTCGCGGTGGCCGGCGGCTCAGCCCGCGAGCGCCGGTTCGCGGCCCTCGGCAGGCTCGTCCTCCGCCGTCCGGGCCGGGCGGCTCCTCATGGTCTTCAGGGCGCCGCCCAACAGCACCGCGCCCAGGCCCAGGGCCGCCCACCAGCTCAGCGTCAGGGCGGGCCCGGTGGCGGCCGCGCCGTCGAAGTACGAGACCGAGCGCAGCAGGGTCGCCCCCGCGCCCGGGGGCAGCCACTGGCCGATCGCCCCGGCCGGCGCGGGCAGCATCTGCGGCGCCGAGGCGGCCCCGGAGAACGGGTTGCCGATCAGCATGATCAGGCTCGAGGCGACCCCGATCCCGGCGGGCCCGAGGAGCGCGGCGAGTCCCGCGACACCCGCGCTCACCGCCAGGGTCGCCAGTCCCAGCACCCCGGCCTCCGCCCACCAGTCGCCGGTGAGGGTGCCGAGCCAGCTGTGCAGGATCGCCGCGCCCGCCGGGCCCACCAGTGCGGCGGCCCCGACCAGCGCTGCCACGGCACGGGCGCCGCGCAGTCCGACCAGGGTGACGACCGCGCCCGCCGCGATACCGGCCAGCGCCAGGGGCAGCACGCCGGCGATCAGAGCCGCCCCGCGCGGGTCCTTCGCGGGAGCGGGCACCACGTCCACGGTCCGCACCTGCCTGTTCTCGGCGGCCGCCTGATGCCCGACGGCCTGCTGGAGCAACTGGGCGACGACCGGGCTCGCGGCCGACGCGGTCAGCAGCTCGGGACCCTGCGCCGTGACGACCACGACGCCGTACACGGTCCGGTCCTCGATGGCGGCTCGAGCGCCGGTCTCGTCGGCGTAGTGGTGGATCTCGAATGCGCCCTTGTGCTGCGCAAGCGCCTTCGTCACCTGGGCCGTCGCGGTGGCGGGGCCGGCCACCCCGAGCGGGAGGTCGCGCGGCGCGGTGCGCGCGGCGGGCCAGGCGAAGGCCCACAGTGCCAGCGCCGCGAGCAGCGGGACGAGTACGACGACCGCGACGAGACGGCGACGGGCCGGGGTGGTGGACGGTGTGGGCATGGGTTCTCCCTGCGGCGGGGCGAGGCGGGGCGAGGCGGGGCGAGGCGGGGTGAGGCGAGGTACGACGGCGGGGTCGAGTGGGTTTTAAAGAGAAGGATCGTTCGTTTTACGTCCGCCACCACCATTGCGCCCTGGTCGTCGCTTGTCAAGAATGAATGTTCGTTTTACTTTTGGGTCATGGCCCGCGTATCCCAGGAACACCTCGACGCCCGCCGCCGGCAGATCCTCGACGCCGCAGCGCTCTGCTTCGCCCGCAACGGCTTCCACGCCACCTCGATGCAGGACGTGCTGAAGGAGGCCGACCTCTCCGCGGGGGCGGTCTACCGCTACTTCAGCGGCAAGGAGGAGTTGATCGCCGCGATCGTCGGCGAGGTGCTCGGCGAGGTCCAGACGGCTTTCGAGGCGGCTGCCCGGCAGAGCCCGCCCCCGCGGCCCGACCAGCTCGTGGCCTCCGTCCTCGGGCGCACCCTCGGCCTGCGCGAGTCTCTGACCCTCGACGGTGTGCCCGCCTTCCCGCGCCTGGTCGTCCAGGTATGGACGGAGGTCCCGCGCAACGACGAGCTGGCGGCCGTCCTGGGGAAGGGGTACGCCGCCGTCCGCGCGGCCTGGACACGGATCGTCGAGGCCTACCAGGAGGAGGGGACGATGCGCCCGGACATCGCCCCGGACCATGTGGCCCGGACGATGATCGCCGCCGTCCTGGGCTTCATCGCCCAGCAGTCCCTCTTCGGGCCCGCCCCGGTCGAGGTCCTGCGGGACGGACTGCGCGCCCTGATGAGCGTGCCGGGCCCGGATCGCGCGTCCGAAGGATCACAGCTCGGTTAACGTGCCTGAAACCCGTTCCAACTAGCCTGCCGATCCATGCCACCAGGGATTTTGCCCCGGGGCCGCGGCAGCCGGACCCCGCACGGTCCGGAGCGAGGATGTGAGGTGGGACGTGCAACTGACCCCGCACGAGCAAGAGAGGCTGCTGATCCACGTCGCGGCCGACGTCGCCGAGAAGCGCCGGGCCCGCGGGCTCAGGCTCAACCACCCCGAGGCGATCGCCCTCATCACCTCGCACATCCTCGAAGGCGCGCGTGACGGCCGTACCGTCGCCGAACTCATGGCCTCCGGACGCAAACTGCTCACCCGGGACGACGTCATGGAGGGCATCCCCGAGATGATTCACGACGTGCAGGTCGAGGCGACCTTCCCGGACGGCACCAAGCTCGTCACCGTCCACGACCCGATCGTCTGACGGGGAGGCCGCCATGATCCCCGGAGAGATCCTGTTCGCCGAGGGCCCGATCGTGTACAACGCTGGCCGCGAGGTCACCCGGCTCACCGTCCTCAACGCCGCCGACCGGCCCGTCCAGGTCGGCTCCCACTACCACTTCGCCGAGGCCAACCCCGGCCTGGAGTTCGACCGCGCCGCAGCGCGCGGCAAGCGGCTGAACGTCGCCGCCGGCACCGCCGTGCGCTTCGAACCCGGGATCCCCGTGGACGTTGAACTCGTACCGCTCGCCGGGGCCCGAGTCGTGCCCGGACTGCGCGGGGAGACCGGAGGTGCCCTCGATGCCTGAGATCTCACGCGGGGCGTACGCCGACCTGTTCGGCCCGACCACCGGCGACCGCATCCGGCTCGCCGACACCGATCTGCTGATCGAGATCGAGGAGGACCGCAGCGGCGGGCCCGGACTCGCCGGTGACGAGGCGGTCTTCGGCGGCGGCAAGGTCATCCGGGAGTCCATGGGCCAGGCCCGCGCCACGCGCGCGGACGGCACCCCGGACACCGTCATCACCGGTGTCGTCATCGTCGACCACTGGGGGATCGTCAAGGCCGACGTCGGCATCCGCGACGGCCGTATCACCGGCATCGGCAAGGCGGGCAACCCCGACACGATGGACGGGGTCCACCCCGACCTGGTCATCGGTCCCGAGACCGAGGTCATCGCGGGCAACGGGCGGATCCTCACGGCGGGCGCCATCGACGCGCACGTCCACTTCATCTGCCCCCAGATCGCCGACGAGGCGCTGTCCGCCGGCATCACGACCCTGGTCGGCGGCGGCACCGGCCCGGCCGAGGGCTCGAAGGCGACGACGGTGACGCCCGGCCCGTGGCACCTGGCGCGGATGCTGGAGGCGATGGAGCAGTACCCGCTCAACATCGGCTTCCTCGGCAAGGGCAACACCGTCTCCCACGAGGCGATGCTGTCGCAGATCCGGGGCGGCGCGCTGGGCCTGAAGCTGCACGAGGACTGGGGGTCGACCCCGGCCGTCATCGACGCCTCGCTGACCGTCGCCGAACAGACCGGCATCCAGGTCGCCATCCACACCGACACCCTGAACGAGGCCGGGTTCGTGGGCGACACGCTCGCCGCGATCGCCGGGCGCGGCATCCACGCGTACCACACCGAGGGCGCGGGCGGCGGGCACGCGCCCGACATCATGACCGTGGTGTCCGAGTCGTATGTCCTGCCCAGCTCGACCAACCCGACCCGGCCGTTCACCGTCAACACCGCCGAGGAACACCTCGACATGCTGATGGTGTGCCACCACCTCAACCCGGCGGTGCCGGAGGACCTGGCGTTCGCCGAGTCCCGGATCCGGCCGTCGACCATCGGTGCCGAGGACATACTCCACGACCTGGGCGCCATCTCGATCATCTCGTCCGACTCCCAGGCCATGGGTCGCGTCGGCGAGGTCGTCCTGCGGACCTGGCAGACCGCGCACGTGATGAAGCGGCGGCGGGGCGCGCTGCCCGGGGACGGGCGCGCGGACAACCGGCGGGTGCGGCGGTACGTGGCCAAGTACACGATCAACCCGGCGCTCGCGCAGGGACTGGCCCGGGAGATCGGGTCGGTGGAGACGGGGAAGCTCGCCGACCTCGTGCTGTGGGAGCCCGCCTTCTTCGGCGTCAAGCCGCAGCTCGTCATCAAGGGCGGGCAGATCGCGTACGCGCAGATGGGCGACGCGAACGCCTCCATCCCCACGCCGCAGCCGATCCTGCCGCGTCCCATGTACGGCGCGATCGGGCGGGCGCCGGCCGCCAACTCCCTCAACTTCGTCGCGCCGTTGGCGATCGAGGACGGCCTGCCGGAGCGGCTGCAGCTCGGCAAGCGGTTCGTGGCGATCGACTCGACGCGTGGGGTCACCAAGGCCGACATGCGGGAGAACGACGCGCGCCCGTCTGTGCGGGTCGATCCCGACAGCTTCGCCGTGCACATCGACGGGGAGCTGGTAGAGGCGACACCGGCTGCCGAACTGCCCATGGCTCAGCGCTACTTCCTGTTCTGATGGGCGAGTTCTGATGGGCGAGTTGTGATGGGCGAGTTGTGATGGGCGAGTTCTGATGGGTGAGGTCTGATGGGCGAGTTCCGATGAGCAGGGCAGCGCTCCTCGTTCTGGCCGACGGCCGCTTTCCCGCCGGGGGGCACGCGCACTCCGGCGGGGCGGAGGAGGCCGTCAAGGCGGGGCGGATCACCGGTGCGGCGAGCCTGGAGGCGTTCTGCCGTGGGCGGCTGCACACGGTGGGGCTGGTCGGGGCGGCGCTCGCCGCGGCCGCCGCGGCCGGAGCGGATCCGGTGGAACTGGACGCGGCCGCGGACGCCCGGACGCCGTCGCCGGCGCTGCGGGGCGCCGCGCGCAGGCTGGGCCGACAGCTGATGCGGGCCGCTCGGGCGGCCTGGCCGAGCGATGAACTGGACGCTCTGGCGGGGGAGTTCCCCAAGGGGGCCCATCAGCCGGTGGTGCTGGGGGTGACCGCGCGGGCGGCCGGGCTGGGGGCGCAGGACGCGGCGTACTGCGCGGCGTACGAGAGCGTGAGCGGGCCGGCGACGGCGGTGGTGCGGTTGCTGAGTCTGGATCCCTTCGAGGCGACAGGGGTGTTGGCCCGGCTGGCGCCGGAGCTGGATCTGATGGTCGACCGGGCGGTGGCGGCGGGGAGGGCCGTGCCGGGGGAGGGGGTCGATGTGTTGCCGGCGGCTTCCGGGCCGCTGCTGGAGATCGGGGCAGAGGCGCACGCGGGGTGGCCTGTGCGGTTGTTCGCGTCGTAGACCTCGTCAAAGCTGACGTTCACAGAGCTTGGCTGAATCAGGAGCCGTAATCATGCATCTCGACCACGCCCACTCCGCGCCGTCCGCAGTCAGTGCCGACGCACAGCGCCCCGATGGCACGCGCCGTGCCCTGCGGATCGGGCTCGGTGGGCCGGTGGGGTCCGGTAAGACGGCCACCGTGGCCGCGCTCTGCCGGGCCCTGCGCGACCAGTTCTCGCTCGCCGTCGTCACCAATGACATCTACACGCGCGAGGACGCCGAGTTCCTGCTCCGGGAGGCGGTGCTGCCGCCCGAGCGGATCGCGGCGGTGGAGACGGGGGCGTGCCCGCACACCGCGATCCGGGACGACATCTCGGCGAACCTGGAGGCCGTGGAGGATCTGGAGGACGAGGTGGGGCCGCTGGACCTCGTACTCGTCGAGTCCGGTGGTGACAACCTCACCGCGACCTTCTCCAAGGGGCTGGTCGACGCACAGATCTTCGTGATCGACGTGGCGGGCGGCGACGACATCCCGCGCAAGGGCGGGCCGGGGGTCACCACGGCCGACCTGCTCGTGGTGAACAAGACCGACCTCGCCCCGTACGTCGGCTCGGACCTGGCCCGGATGGCGGCCGACGCCAAGGCACAGCGGGCCGAACTGCCGGTCGTCTTCCAGTCCTTGCGGAGCGAGGCCGGGGTGGCGGACGTCTCCGCGTGGGTGCGGGCGCGGCTCGCCGCGTGGACGGCGTGACGGTGAGCGGGGTCCGGGCCACCGCACGGATCCGCGCACGCGGCGACGGGCGGGGCGGTACGTCGCTGCCCGTGCTGGAGGGGGAGGGGCCGCTGGCGCTGCGGCGCACGCGGGGGAGCGGTGCCGAGGCGCGGGTCGTGCTGGTCGGCGCGATGAGCGGGCCGCTCGGCGGGGACCACTTCGCGGTGGAAGCGGAGGTGGAGGAGGGGGCCAGGCTGCGGGTCGGGTCGGCCGCCGCCACCATCGCGCTGCCGGGCCAGGCGAAGAGTGAGGCACGCTACGACGTGCGGCTCACCGTCGCCGACGGGGGTGAACTGCTCTGGCTGCCCGAGCCGTTGATCTCGGCCGGGGGCAGCGAGCTGTACGTCACCACGCGCGTCGAGCTCGCCGCCACGGCGCGGCTCGTGCTGCGCGAGGAGCAGGTGCTCGGCCGGGTCGGCGAGGAACCGGGGCGGCTCGGCAGCAGGCTCACCGTGCGGGTGGCCGGGCGCACGGTCCTGGACCAGGAGCTGGCCTGCGGGCCGGGCGCACCGGCCGGCTGGGACGGGCCCGCGGTGCTGGCGGGACGGCGCGCCGTCGGACAACTCGTAGTCGTACGGTCAAAGTTCACCACGCATCCGGTGACGGCGCGGATCGTCGGCGAGTACGCCGCCGTGATGCCGCTCGCGGGGCCGGCCGCGCTGGTGAGCGCCGTCGCGCCGGACGGGCTGCTGCTGCGACGGGTACTGGACGAGGCGTTGGCGGAACTCGGCTGACAGCACATCAGTATCCGATGCGCGGTGCTTGACGCTCCGGTTATCGGATTGGCAAAGAAGGTCAACAAACCCTGTTCTCAGGGTCCTCACAGTCGAGAGGATCCCCGTACCTGTCAACACGAGGTATGGGGAGGGGCCCACTTGAGGGACATCAGCGCGAACAGGCGTACGACCGCGCTCGGTTCGGCCGGAGCGATCGTCGCGGCGACGCTCATAGCCGGCGCGTTCGCCGCGCCCACGGCGAACGCGCAGAGCAAGCCCGGGCAGGACCGCGAGGCCCGGGGCGCCGCCATCGCCGCGGCACGGGCCGCGAAGGCGGGCATCGACTGGCAGGACTGTCCCGCCGACTGGGGCCTGGAGAAGCCGATCCAGTGCGGCTGGGTCTCCGTTCCGCTCGACTACGCCAAGCCCAACGGCAAGCAGATCAAGATCGCGGTCGACCGCGTCGGCAACACCGGGACGAAGCAGGAGCGTCAGGGCGCGCTCGTCTACAACCCCGGCGGCCCCGGCGCCTCCGGGATGCGCTTCCCGCGCCGGGTCACCACCAAGGCCCCCGTGTGGGCGAAGGTGGCCAAGGCCTACGACTTCGTGGGCTTCGACCCGCGCGGTGTCGGTCACTCGGCGCCCATCTCCTGCGTCGACCCGCAGGAGTTCGTCAAGGCGCCCAAGGCCGACCCGGTCCCGGACAGCGAGGCCGACAAACGCGCCCAGCGCAAGCTGGCCCGCGAGTACGCCGAGGGCTGCCAGGAGCGCAGCGGCGCGATGCTGCCGCACATGACCACGCCGAACAGCGCGCGCGACCTGGACGTCATCCGGGCCGCCCTGGGCGAGAAGAAGCTGAACTTCCTCGGCGTCTCCTACGGCACCTACTTCGGCGCCGTCTACGGCACGCTCTTCCCCGGTCACGTCCGCCGCATGATCGTGGACAGCGTGGTCAACCCGTCCCGGGAGAAGGTCTGGTACCAGGCCAACCTCGACCAGGACGTCGCGTTCGAGGGCCGCTGGAAGGACTGGCAGGACTGGGTCGCCGCGAACGACGCCACCTACCACCTCGGCACCACTCGCGCCGCCGTCCAGGCGAAGTGGCTCGAGCTGCGCGCCACCGCGAAGAAGAACCCGATCGGCGGGCTCATCGGCCCGGCCGAGCTGATCTCCTTCTTCCAGAGCGCCCCCTACTACGACTCCTCGTGGGCCTCCGTCGCGTCGGTCTTCAGCAAGTACGTCGCCGGTGACACCCAGGCGCTCGTCGACGCGGCCGCACCGGACCTCAGCGACACCGCGGGCAACGCGTCCTCGGAGAACGGCAACGCCGTCTACACCGCCGTCGAGTGCGTGGACGCCAAGTGGCCCACCAGCTGGCGGAAGTGGGACCGCGACAACACGCGGCTCCACAAGGACCACCCCTTCATGACCTGGGCCAACGCATGGATGAACCTGCCGTGCGCGACCTGGTCCGCCAAGCAGCAGACGCCGCTGAACGTCAAGACGCACAAGGGCCTGCCGCCCGTGCTGATCGTGCAGTCCGAGCGTGACGCGGCCACCCCGTACGAGGGTGCCGTGGAACTGCACAAGCGCTTCAAGGGCTCTCGTCTGATCACCGAGAAGAACGCGGGCTCCCACGGCGTCACCGGCCTGGTCAACCCCTGCGTCAACGACCGGGTGGACACCTACCTGCTCACCGGCAAGCTGGACACCGCCGACGTGACCTGCGCACCGCACGCCACGCCGAAGCCGTAACCCACGCCGGGTCGACAGCGACGACAGTGAGGGGCGGCCGGTCGCACCGGCCGCCCCTCACTTCCCTGTGCCCGAGCGATCCTCAACTCAGCGGCATCCGGGGGAACTTGCGGGCCTTCTCCTTGGCCGCGGCCTCCTCCGCCTTGACCACGGCCGCGTACTGGTCGACGTACTCCTGCTCCGAGAGGGACAGGATCGCGTACATGATCTCGTCGGTGACCGCGCGCAGGATGGCCTTCTCGTTCTCCATGCCCTCGTAGCGGGAGAAGTCCAGGGGCTTGCCGAAGCGGATCGCCACCGGGTGGACGTTGGGGATGACCTTGCCCGGCGGCTGCGCCTCGAAGGTGCCGATCATCGCGCAGGGGATCACCGGAACCCCCGCCTTGAGGGCCATCACCGCGACCCCGACCTTGCCCTTGTAGAGGCGGCCGTCGTGCGAGCGGGTGCCCTCCGGGTAGATGCCGAGCAACTCGTCCTTGCTCAGCACGCCCAGTCCCTCCCGGATCGCCGCCTGGCCCGCGTCCTTGCCGGAACGGTCGACCGGGATCTGCCCGGCGCTGCGGAAGAACGTCGCGGTCAGCCGGCCCTTGATGCCCGGGCCGGTGAAGTACTCCGCCTTCGCCAGGAAGGTGATGCGCCGCTTCAGGATCGCGGGCATCAGGAAGTGGTCGGAGAACGACAGGTGGTTGCCCGCGACGATGGCCGCACCCGACTCCGGCACGTGCTCCAAGCCTTCTATCCGGGGCCGGAAGACCAGTCTCAACAGCGGGCCCAGAAAGACGTACTTGAGCAGGTAGTAGAACACGGCTCGCTCCTCACTCCACCGGCTCCCCCAGGAAGCGGCATTTTCGCAGTGCAACCCAGGTATCGCGGGCATAGGATGATGTGCACCTGTCGTCATCTGTAGCCATCTTCGGGCGGTCTCATGCTGACCCTTTGCCCAGTTGGCCGATGGGTGGTCAGGACCTGGCGTGCGTGGTCGAGTGGGTCGAGTCCGACAGGCGCTGGTGCACCAGAAGAGTGTTTCGTTTCTCGTCATGATGACCATCGATCGTGGGACGTCCTCAGTGGTTCTGACGCGCTCAGACGCAACGAGGCTCGGCGTCCTCTACAGGACTCACCGTGTGCAGCACCAGCGTACTGGCTCGTCTGTACTCCCCGCCCCCTCTGACCGGCTGGCTTGCCGCTACGAGCAAGGGTCGCGAAATCGCCTTCGGACATCCGTTGGCTCGGCAGTCACTGGGTACTGTGTCGGCAACCGCGGAACAGGTTTTCCACACCCTTGAATCCCCGGGAGTCCGTGGAAGGGGCCGAAGCCGGCGAAACCGGCGTTGTTGATCACGCTGGTGACGTGCACGCCGAGTTGCTCCAGATGCCCCATCAGCGCCTCCCCGGGGTTGCCGGTGGCCAGGTTCCTCGCCGGCACGTGCACCTGGCCGGACTCCAGGGCGGCCCGCGCCACGGCCCGGGAGCGGTCGCCGCGCACCGCCGTCACGTCCCATTCCTCCGTGGAGGACCGATGTCCAAGTCCGGTATCCGCTTGGAAGCTGCGGGCCGCGGTGAACGCGGGCACGCGCTCTGTCTGTCCAAGACGGACGGGATGAACCTGGCGAACTTCGCCGCCGATGGACTGCTGACCGATATCAGCAAGGTCGCGGCCGAGTACAAGGGCGCGTACACGGTCGCCGCGTGGAAAGCGGTCAGCCCCGGTGGCACCACCTCCGGCATCCCGATGGGGTCGGCGCCGCTGTTCACCGCCTACCGTGCGGACCTGTTCCAGAAATGCGGGATCGAGGCCCCGAGAGAGCGGAATCCCTCTCAGGGAGGTGGTGCCGGCGACTGTCCGCAGTGAGAAGCCCCGGCCCGGCCGACCGGGAGCCCATGCCGGACCTGAATGGGAAGACGGCGACGCCATACGCCCGCGTACGCCATCGAGGACGCCGCTCCCGAGCAGAGATCCTCGGCGTGGTCCGCGAGGGCGCGTCAATGCGGGTGATGCCCAGCCTTCGCCGTCCTGTCGAACCCCTTGCGGCCTGCTGGGTTTCTTTGCGAGACCAACCTTATGCTGCCGTCATGAGGCGCACATCCTTCGCACACTGGCCCTGCTCGATCGCGCGCACCATGGACCTGCTGGGGGACTGGTGGACACCGCTGGTGCTGCGAGAGGCCTTCTACGGGATCACGCGGTTCGACGCGTTCCAGGAATCCCTCGGCGTCGCACGCAACACACTGACCGACCGCTTGCGGAGGCTCGTCGACGAGGGGCTGCTGGAGAAGCAGCCCTACCAGACCGACCCGGTGCGCCACGACTACGTCCTCACCGAGAAGGGGCGCGACTTCTACAGCGTGCTGCTGGCGATGAACCGGTGGGGGGATCGCTGGCTGGCCGGTGAGGCGGGTCCGCCCGTGACGAACTACCACGACGTCTGCGGCCGGGAGAGTCACGCCGAGGTGGTGTGCGCCGCCTGCGGCGAGCCGATGACCGCCGAAAACACCCATCCGAGGATGGGGCCGGGCTATCCGCCGCGCCTGGCCGAGCGACCGGACGTGAAGGAGCGGTTCGCCGGCTGACCGAGGGACCCGGCGATGCGCCGCACACGCTTGACAAGTGAGTCTACCTACACAACTTTAATGGTCAGGCTGGGTTCTAGGTCTGCCGTACTGATGAGGAGGCCGGGCGTGGAGTGGACGGGCGCGTGCTATGCCGACAAGCCGACGGTGGAGGTGCCGATCTGGATCGCTGCCCTGCCCGATCGGGTGTGGGAGCTGGTGTCCGACATCGAACTGATGCCGCGCCTGAGCTCCGAGTTGCAGGCGGTGGAGTGGCTGGACGGAGGCACGGGACCCGCGCTGGGGGCACGCTTCGTGGGCCGGAGCGAGCATGAGGCGTTCGGCGATTGGGCCACCACGTCCCACATCGTCGAGTACGAGCCCCTGAGGGTATTCGCCTGGGCGGTCGGGGATCCGCAGTACCCGTCAGCGATCTGGCGGTTCAGACTCGAACCGCAGAACGGCGGCACGTTGCTGCGGCAGTGGATGCAGATGGGGCCGGGCCGCTCGGGCCTCTCCTTCGCCATCGACCGTATGCCGGAGAAGGAGCAGAAGATCGTCTTCGTGCGAATGCGGGAGTTCGAAAGCAACATGGCCACCACCCTTGAGGCGATCAAGAAGCTGGCCGAAGAGCCCGGAAAGGCGCGTGTCTGATGCGTACGGCGACCACGATCGAGGCCTCCACCAACTGGCCGGAGACAGTCGACTTCGTCGTGGAGGCGGAGAAACTCGGCATGAACATCTGCTGGGTCGCGGAAGCCTGGGGCGCCGAAGCGCCGTCGCCGCTGGGCTACCTCGCCGCGAAGACTGAGCGCCTGCTGCTCGGTTCGGCGATCATTCAGCTCGCCACCCGTACACCGATGGCCATCGCACGGGCCGCGATCACCTTGTCGAACCTCTCCGAGGGACGCTTTCTGCTGGGACTGGGTCCGTCCGGGCCCCAGGTGATCGAGGGCCTGCACGGCGTGCCGTTCGCCCGGCCGCTGTCCCGGATGCGCGAGACGGTCGACATCGTGCGGCAGGCGGTCAAGGGCGGCAAAGTCTCCTACTCCGGGAGGGAGTTCCAGCTCCCGCTGCCGGGCGGGGAGGCCAAGCCCATGCGGCTGTCGATGCGTGCGGAGCACGACCTCCCGATCTACCTGGCGACCCTCTCGCCGAAGATGCTGCACCTGACCGGGGAGATCGCCGACGGCTGGCTGGGCACCAGCTTCGTGCCCGAGGGCGCCAAGGAGGCGTACTTCGACCACCTGGACGCCGGACTCGCCGCAGCCGGCCGCACGCGCGCCGACTTCGGCATCTGCCAGGGCGCCGAGGTGGCGTTCGCCGAAGACGAGGACGCCCTGCGCGCGATGGTGGCCGGCCGCAGGAAGGAGCTGGCGTTCAGCCTCGGCGGCATGGGCTCCGCGACGACGAACTTCTACAACAACGCCTACAGCCGCCAGGGTTGGGCCGAGGTCGCGGCCGAGGTCCGGGAGCGCTGGCAGGCAGGGGACCGCGACGGCGCGGCCGGTCTGGTCACCGACGACATGGTGCTGGCCACCACGCTGATCGGCACCGAGGACATGGTGCGGGAGCGGCTGAGGGTGTGGCGCGACGCCGGGGTCGACATCGTCCGCTTCTATCCCGCCGGGGAGACGCTGGACGCCCGCCTCACCAACCTCGGCAGAGCAATCGACCTGGTCCGTGGAATCGAGGACGAGACGGCACGGTCGCAGCCCGCGCATCGGCGTTGAGTCGAGCGTAGGTTCCGTACAGCGGACAGGCGGACGATGCGGTGCGAGTGTGGGCCTGCGGGATCCCCCGTCCTCAGCCGAGAGTCCAGTCGACGGTGTCAGTGTAGGCGGAGCCGTTGATGGTCGCGCTCACCACCACCGTGTTCCGCCCCGGCTGCAGGGTGACACCGGTCCACCGGAAGATGTGGTCGTTGCTGGTCACGGTTCCCAGGGAGGTGCCGTTGAGGGTGGCGGTGACTCTCTCCGCGTTGGAATAGACCTTGAGCTCGGTCGTGGCATCGGTGCGCTGGGTCCAGCGACGGCTGGTGATGTAGAGGGTGGGCGTGGCGGCCCAGTTGGCCTTGTACCAGTAGAAGGCGTCCTTACGGGTCTGCCGGTCGCGGGTGACCAGGCCCTTGTCGTTGATTCCGGGCTGGCCCCCTTCGTTGCGGCCGTCGGAGGGGAAGTCGAACATGGCCCAGACGAACGTGCCCCAGATGAAGGGACGTTCGGCGAGCTGCTTCCAGGCCGCCTCGTGGAACAGCGACTGGTACTCCTCGGGGTGCCAGGATCCGCCCGGAGCCGGCTTCGGCGGGTCGAGTTCGTGCTGGGTGGTGCTCGCGCCGACGCCGTACTCCGACATGGCGATCCTGCGGGACGGGGAGCTCGCGTGCACATTGTCGGCCCACGCGCCAAGGTCACCGTCCTTGGACCCGTAGTACCAGCCGTAGTACTTGTTGAACCCCGTGGTCTGCGTGTGCAGCCCCGCCTGCGCGTTGTCGGGGTCCTCGCCGCGCACCGCATAGGTGGAGAGGCGGTCCGGGTCCTCGGCTTCGACGATGTCGGCCAGTGACTCGAGCAGCTTGTTCGTGGCGGTGCCGTTGTAGTCGATCTGCTCGTTTCCGATGCCCCAGAAGGCGATCGAGGGGTGGTTGCAGTTCTGCCGGATCAGTTCCCGCAGCTGGTTCTGGGTGCTGGTGGTGAAGGCGGCCGAGTCGGTGACGAGGTCGACCAGGGGGATCTCCGCCCAGACGATCATTCCGCGTTCGTCGGCGAGGTTGTAGTCCTTCTGGTCGTGCTGGTAGTGCGCCATCCGGATGGCGTTGGCGCCGACCTCGCCGATGAGGTCGAAGTCCTGGGTGTGATCGGCGTCGGATATCGCCCAGCCCCTGCCGGCCCGGTCCTGGTGCAGGTTGACGCCGTGCAGGTGCACGTGGCTGCCGTTGAGGCGGAAACCTGTGTCGGCGTCGACGGCGATGGAGCGGAGCCCCAGGCGTTCTGTCACCACGTCCGTGATCTTGTCCCCGCCCCCGGTGACGTCATGGATCTCGACGCTGGCGTTGTGGAGGTAGGGATCCGCCAGGCCGTTCCACAGGTGCGGGTTGCTGATGGGGAGAGTCTGCTGAACCTCCGTGCCGGTGGCCGCGGGGACGGTCTGCGCGGTGCTGCCCGCCTCCGCGACGATGGTCCCGGTCTTGTCCGCGATGACCGTGCGGACGACCACCGATCTGGTGGTGGTGCTGTCGTTCCACAGCTTCGTCGTGACGGTCACCGTGGCCGAGGCCGAGGTGACATTGCTCTGCCGTAGATACACGCCGGGGCCCGCGTAGTCCGTCATCCGCACATGGAGGTCGTCGACGGCCCACAGGCTCACGTTGCGGTAGATGCCGCCCTGGAAGGTGTAGTCCGCGCTCAACGGGGCGACGTCGGTGTCACGGGCGTTGGTCACCTTCACCGCGATCACGTTGTCACCGCCCGGAACGAGCGCGGCCGTGGCGTCGAACCTGAAGCGGGAGTACCCGCCCTTGTGCTGCCCGAGGTACGTGCCGTTGACCCAGACGTCGGCGACCTGGTTGACCCCGGCGAACTGCAGGTACAGCCGTTTCCCGGCCAGTTCGGACGGCACGGTGTAATGGCGGCGGTACCAGCCCACTCCGCGGTAGTAGTTGTTGCCGCCGTCGGCACCGTCGACGGCGTTCCAGGTGTGGGGCGTGTTGACCGACGTCCATCCGGAGTCATTGAACCCGGGCGCCTGCGCGCCTGTCACGTCCGATCTGATGAACCGCCACCCGCTGTTGAGGTGGATCCACACACGCGGATCAGGTGCGGTGTACGTCGTGGCGGCGGACGCGGAATCGGCGAGCGGAATCCCGGCCAGCGAGGCCAGTACTCCCGCGGCCGCCCCGCCGAGCACCTGTCGGCGGCTGGGCAAACCTGTCATGTCAGAACTCACTTCCGTGGAGTCGGAGCAGGAAATTCCCATGGCGCGGCGTTGTGCCTACGCCCACGGCGGGCCGGGCGGAACCCGGGATCGGGCTGACGGCCCGCCTCAAGCAACCGAGAGAAGTGCCTCGGTCCCACCTCGCGTCCAGCCGGCGGGTCTCCTGGGGCTCGGCGCCGCGGTCGAGCGATGTGTGGTTCTCGGACATGCCCGCCGCGCGCCGGCAGGTGCCGCCGTCGGTCATGTGGAAGCCGGGTGAGGTCGCATCGGGAAAGCGGGGCCCGCACGTCGGCACAGCCGAGTGGCCCCGAGTCCGTCGCGTCGTTTCAGTCACCGCGCACGTGGCGGCCGGTCCCCGCCGGAGACGGGCCGCGTCCGTACCGCGCGGGGCGGCGCGGTGAGAGCGCCGTCCCGTCCACCTCACCCGCCACTCGGTCCGGGGGTGGCCTCGCGGACGACCGCGACGCCTCCTTCGGAAACGGTGACAAAGCCCATCACCGGTTTGCCGGTGAGGAGTTCGACCCCTTCGGCGGGGATCTCGGCGCCGTGGCCGGCGTGGTCGATCAGGAAGAGGTAGTCGGCCTCGGTGCCCCGCCGCCGGACCACCTCGATGCCGGCCGGCACCTCACGCTCCGGACGCACGCCCGCCTCGAGGCAGATGCGCTCCAGGACGGCGTCCAGGGTGGTGGTGTCCGGGTGGGTGGCGAGGTACCAGGCGGTGCCGCTGCCGTACGCGTGGCGGGTGATGGCCGGGACGCCGGCCAGCGGTCCGTCGGCGTACGCGGCGACGGCTTCCGCTCCGGTGAGCCGGAGGCGCTCGGTCCACAGGTCGGCGGTCGCGTCCTGCGGGACCTGGCCGCGCAGGCCGACCGACTGTCCGGGCAGCAGGGGGAACGGCTCGTCGCCGTGGACCCCGAGGACCTTCCGGAAGGCGCCCGGGTAACCGCCCAGGCGGACATGGCAGTTCTCGTCCACCGCACCGCTGTGGAAGCCCACTGCGAGGGTGCCGCCGTGCTCGACGAACGTCGCCAGGTTGGTCGCGCCCACGTCGTCGACCAGGTACAGACTGGGGGCGAGGACGAGTTGGTAGCGGTCGAGTTCCGGGCTGTCGGGACGTACGAAGTCGACCGCCACGCCGGCCTTCCACAGCGGTGTGTACCAGTCCCTCACCAGGTCCTGGAAGCGGAGTTCGCTGCTGGGCTGGGAGGGCAGCTCCATGGCCCAACGGGCGTTCCAGTCCCAGACGATGGCGACCTTGGCGGGGCTGGTGCTGCCGCCTACTTCGGCGAGGGCCCGCAGATCGGCTCCGAGCTGCACGACGTCCTGCCAGATCTGGCTGTCGGTGCCCGCGTGCGGCAGCATCGCCGAGTGCCACTGCTCGGCCCCCGCCTTCGCGGCGCGCCACTGGAAGTAGGCGATGCCGTCCGCGCCGTGCGCGACATGGGCGAGCGCGTTACGGCGCATCTCGCCGGGCCTCTTGGCCCGGTTGACGGGCTGCCAGTTGATGGCTCCCGTGGAGTGTTCCATCAGCAGCCAGGGTTGCCCGCCGGCCAGGGAACGGACCAGGTCGCCGCAGAGCGCGATGTCGATCTCCGACTCCGGGTCGGTGGCGAGCAGGTAGTGGTCGTTGGAGACGATGTCCAGCTCGGGAGCCCAGCGCCAGTAGTCCACGGAATCGAAGTTGTGCATCACCATGAAGTTGGTGGTGGCGGGGATGTCCCGGGCGGCTCGGCGGAGCACGCCGCGTTCGGCCGTGAACAGCGACAGCAGTTCGTCCGAGCAGAAACGGCGCCAGTCCAGCCGGTGGGTCGGGTTGGGGTCGGCGCCGGTGGCGCGGGGCGGGATGATCTCGTCCCAGTCGTAGTACCACTGGCTCCAGAAGGTGGTGCCCCAGGCGTGGTTGAGCGCCTTCAGGTCGTTGCCGTACTTCGCCTTCAGCCAGGTGCGGAAGGCGGCCGCGCTGGTGTCGCAGAAGCATTCCGCGTTGTGGCAGCCGTACTCGTTGTGGACGTGCCACATCGCGACGGCCGGGTGGTCGGCGTACCGCTCGGCCAGCGCACCCGCGATACGCAGCGCGGCGGCGCGGTAGGCCGGGCTGGACGGGCAGAACGTCTGGCGGCTGCCGTACGACAGCGTGCGGCCGTCGCGGTCGACCGGCAGTGCCTCCGGGTGGGCCCGGAAGAACCAGGCGGGCGGGCAGGCCGTCGGGGTGGCGAGGTCGGCGGCGATGCCGTTCTCGTGCAGGAGATCCAGGATCTTGTCCATGCGGGAGAAGTCGTAGACGCCCTCCGCGGGCTCCAACAGAGCCCACGAGAAGATGCCGACGCTGACCAAGGTCACCCCGGCCTCGCGCATCAGGGCCATGTCCTCGGCCCACACCTCCTCGGGCCACTGCTCGGGGTTGTAGTCGCCGCCGTAGGCGATGCCGGGCAGGCGGAGACGGCGTTCGGTGGTCACTGGTGGTACTCCGGGAGGTGTGGGTAACGAGTGGGAGGCGTGCTTCAGCCCTTGTTGGCGCCCAGCGTGAGACCGCTGACGAACTGGCGCTGGAGCACGAAGTAGACGATCAGGGTGGGGATCGCGGTGAGCAGGGCGCCGGCGGCGACCAGGTTGGGATCGGTGAAGTACTGGCCGGAGAGGTTGTTCAGCGCCGAGGTGATCGGCATGTTCTCGCCGGTGGAGATCAGCACGATCGCCCAGAAGAAGTCGTTGTAGATCCAGATGGACAGCAACGTCGCCAGGGCGGCCATCGCCGGCTTGCACAGCGGCAGCACGATCTGCCAGTACAGCCGCCACACCGAGGCACCGTCGACCAACGCGGCCTCGGTCAGCTCGTGCGGCAGCGAGCGCATGTAGTTGCTCAGCACGAAGGCGCAGAACCCGGACTGGAACGCCACGTGGATCAGCACCAGGCCCAGCGCCGAGTCGTACAGCTTGCCGCTCATGGTGATGCCGGGCAGGTCGATGAGCAGGTAGAGGCGGTACAGCGGGGTGATGATGACCTGCTGCGGGAGCAGGTTGCGTACGGCCGCATCGCCGCGAACAGGGCCCACAGCAGCGGCGCCAACCAGGCCAGCGCGGCACCGGCGAGGAAGACGTGCAGCAGGATCCGGGCGGGGCGGACGGGGGTGCGCTGCTTGCCCAGGGCGCTCACGGTGCTCATGCGCGCCGCTCCTTCCGGAAGGTCGCGATCAGGTACGGGATGATCACGGCGAGGGAGATCACCAGCAGGACCACGGCGATGGCGGAGCCGTATCCGATCCGGCTCGACTCACCGATGATGTTGTTCGTCACCAGGATCGACAGCAGTTCGGTGCCCTGGGCGCCCTTGTTGAAGACGAAGACCAGGTCGAAGGCGCGCAGCGCCTCGATGATCCAGTCGATGTAGTGACCGGGCTCGTTCGCACCGATCAGGTTGTTGATCAGGCCCGTGTCCGGGTTGTAGACCAACTGCCAGACGAAGCCGATGACCGCCATCGACAGCACGACCGGCAGGAAGAACGCGGTCTGGTACACCTTGCTGAACCGGATCTTCTTGTCGAGCTGCACGGCTAGGAACAGGCCCAGCGGCGTCGGTATCAGGATGAGCACGACGAACCAGACGACGTTGTGCTCGACGGCCGGCCAGAACTGCGGGTTGTTGGTGAG
Source organism: Streptomyces griseus subsp. griseus (assembly GCF_000720255.1). Lineage (GTDB taxonomy): Bacteria > Actinomycetota > Actinomycetes > Streptomycetales > Streptomycetaceae > Streptomyces > Streptomyces griseus_I. The sequence continues at coordinate 158,805 of NZ_JOJE01000006.1, forward strand.
CAGTTCACGGAAGTTGTCCAGGCCGACCCATTTGATGGAGTCGAAGCCGATGCCGTCCCAGGTGGTGAAGGCCAGCGCGATCGAGGCGAGCGCCGTGAGCCAGACGAGCATGACGTGCAGGATCGTCGGTACGCCGGCCATCAGGCCGAGCGTGAGGCGGTCCCGTCGGGTCAGCAGCCGTCGGTGGCCCAAGGGCGCCCGCGGCCGCTTGGCCTGATTCTTGGTCACATTCTTCGGGGTGCCCGGGGGCGGCGCTGCGGCCGTCCCCGGGGTGCTGGTGGTGCCGGTCCCGGTACCGGTGTTCGTGGTGACGGTCATGCGGACGCGAAGATCGTCTTCTTCTGGCGCTCGATCGACGCCAGCAGGCTGTCGACGCCCCTGGGGTCACGGACGAATTTCTGCAGGGCGGGCTGCATCACCGTGGAGGTGAAGTCCGGTCGGCTGTCGCGGTCCATGAACTGGGTGAGGTGCTTGGCGCCGGCGATCGTCGCGTACGCCTTCTTCTGCAGCGCGGTGTACGAGGAGGTGTCGGCATTGTCGGACGCCGCGACCAGGCTCGGGTCGGACTTCAGGTAGATCTGCTCGGCCTCCGGGGTACCCAGGAACTCCAGGAGCTTGAGCGCGCCGGTCTTGTTCTTCGGGGCCTTGGAAAGCATGAAGCCGTCGGTGGGGGCCTCGACGGTGTCCTGCCCGTGCGCGGAGTTGATCTCCGGGAAGGGGAAGAAGTCGAGGTCGTCCAGGTCCGCCTTGTTCGTGAACTGCTGTGCCACGAAGCTGCCGAACAGGTACATGCCCGCCTTCTTCGATATCAGCGTCTGGGCCGCGTCCTGCCAGGTGCGGCCGACGGCGCCCTCCTGGTGGTAGGGGAGGATCTCGGCCCAGTGGTCGAAGGCGGTGCGGACCTTGGCATCCGTCCAGGACGCCTTGCCGGCCATCAGTTCGACGTGGAAGTCGTAGCCGTTGGTACGGAAGTTGATCTGGTCGAAGGTGCCGAGCGCGGGCCAGGCGTCCTTGTCGCCGAAGGCGAACGGGACCAGGCCGTCCTTCTTCATCTGCTTGCACAGCGCGACGAGTTGGTCCCACGTGGTGGGGACCTCGTAGCCGTACTTCTTGAAGACGCTCTTGCGGTAGAAGACGCCCCAGAGAGACGTGGAGATCGGCACGAAGTAGTACTTGCCGTCAGCGCCCTTGCTGAGCGCCTTCATCGCATCGGGGAAGTTGCCACCGATCTTCTGCCACACGTCGTCGATCGGGGAGGCCAGGCCCTTTGCGGCGAAGAACTGCATGCGGTAGCCGGCGAACCAGTTGAACACGTCGTCCGGGGTGCCCTGGAGGTAGGAGTTGATCTGCTCCTGGAACGTGTTGTGGTCCTTGGTGTTCACGTCGACCGTGATCCCGGACTGCTTCGTGAACGCCGCGTAGATCTCGGCGAACGCCTTCTTCGGCACCGCGTCCGACGCGTTCGACCCGAGGCTGACGGTCTTCGGGTCGGCAGCCGTACCGCTGCCGCCACAGGCGCTGAGCAGCGGTATGCCGGCACCGAGGACGGCTGCGCCACCAATACCGCGCAGAACGGTGCGGCGACTGGCAGCAGGCACGGGCCGACCGAGGGAGGAAGAGTGCATTTCGGCTCCTGAACAGGGCGGCCGTGCCCAGGCGGCACGTCGACCCAGGGGATGTGACGGGGAAGCGGTCGTCCACGCGACCAAGACTCAACACGATCGAACAAATACGACCGGCGGTTGCGAGGAAGACTGAATGCTCCGGGGAGGTGATGTCAAGTCCTCTTCACCCTGAGTCCAGGGCCGGCCGAACCTGTCGGCAGGGCGGCCGGCCCACGGTCGGACGGGAACCACAACCTCTTGCCGTGAGCGGACTTGCGACTGAACTTCTACCGTTTGACCAGCATGTATACCTGCCAGAGGCGACCCCCTCAAGGTGGCCGCGCACCCCGTCGCCGACAGCCGCCCACCATCGGATTCGTCGCCGCCCACCGGAATCGATACTGCGAGAAGCCTTGACGTCCAGCCGTCGGCTACGTAGACATGACCACGCGGTCAGACCGCGTGGTCATACAGTGTGACCTCCTTCAATGCAGACGCACGGCCGTCGGGAGACCTCATGGCAGCAGTGGTGGGACGGAGCGAGGGCTCCTTTGTGCCGCGCAGTGCGGACGTCGCCCGCCTGGCCGGGGTGTCGCGCAAGACGGTGTCCCGGGTCCTCAACAACGAGCCCTATGTCTCCGAGGAGGCACGCACAAAGGTCCTCGCGGCCGCCGAGGAACTCGGCTACCGGCTCAACCAGGCGGCCAGAACACTGGCCTCCGGGCGTACCGGCTCCATCGGCGTGGTCGCCCTGGGCACCGCCGGGTACGGGACCGCTTCACTGCTCGTGCACATCGAGCGGGCCGTGCGCGACGCGGGCTACGCGCTCCGTGTGGTCAACACGCCGGATGGCGCCCCCGCGGGTATCGCGGGGGCGGTGGAGATACTGCTCGAGCAAGGGGTGGACGGCGTCGTCGTCTCGGAACCCATCGTGGAGGGTGATGTCGGCGTCCGCGTCGACGTCCCCGTCCTCTTCCTGGGGGCACCGCCTGCTTTCCTCGCCACCCGTACCGTGACCGTGGGTGTGGGCGCACACGAGCTGGCGCGGGCGGCCACCGAGCATCTGCTGGACCTGGGACACCCGACCGTCCATCATCTCGCCGGACCACGCCGGTGGTACGCCACCAAGGACCGCATCGAAGGATGGCAGGCGGCGCTCGCTGCGCGGGGCGCGCACGAGCCGCCGCTGCTCAACGGTGACTGGTCGGCCGCCTCCGGCCATGCCGTGGGTCGGGCGCTGGCCCCGGACCATTCCGTGACCGCTGTCTTCGCGGCGGGCGACGAGATGGCCATGGGCCTCATCCACGCCCTGCGGGAAGCCGGGCGCCGGGTGCCGGAGGACATCAGTGTCGTCGGCTTCGACGGCAATCCGGTCTTCGCCTACGTCTCCCCTCCCCTGACCACCGTGCGCCAGCCCTTCGAGGCCGCGGCACGAGAAGGCGTCCGCCTTCTCGTGCACGCGATCGAGAAGCCCGACACCGACCTGCCGCAGGCGAGCGACCCACCGGTCGAACTCGTCGTCCGCGGCTCGACCGCGCCTCCGCCGTCCCACCCCGACAAGACGGGCCGGCGCACCACCTGAGAGCCCCCGGCAGCAGGGAACACACCGTGCCCCGGGTACAGCTCTGCCACTCGCACCGGTCGTCTCACTCCGAGAGGCGGACCGGTCCGACTCCCGTGCCGCACGACGCCGCAGTTCCTCGTACGCGGTGGACGCGCACTCCGGGCTCGCCGCTTCCTGCCCTGTTCGGTCCCGGGGCGGCAGGCACCGGACCCTCCTATCCCTCCCCTGTTCTGAGAGCCGCACATGTCCCCTGCACTGTTGGGCGCCAGACCCGGCGCCGCTCAGCGTTCCCGTCCCACCACCCTGCTGTTCCTGTTCCTGGCGCTGATCGTCGCCGCGGCGACGATGATGCTGCCGGCCGCGGGACGGGCGCAGGCCCTCTCGCGTCCCTCGCAGACGATGTACACCCCGCCCGCGGGGGCACCCTCGCCCGGCTCCCTGTATCCACGGGTGCTGCGCCTCCAGCACAACGGATCAGCCAACAGCACCCTGCTCGCCACCTTCGAGCAGTACACCAGCGGCACGCCGGTCTTCCCGATCTACCGCTCCACCGACAACGGCAACTCCTGGAGCAAGCTCTCCGACGTCGCCGACACCCAGAACGGCTGGGGCATGCGCTGGCAGCCCGAGCTCTTCGAACTGCCCACCGCCATAGGTGACTTCCCGGCCGGGACCATCCTGGCCGCGGGTGACTCGGTGCCCTCCGACCGGTCGGCCACCAAGATCGACCTGTACGCCAGCACCGACCGCGGTCAGACTTGGAGCTTCGTCAGCAACATCGCCACCGGTGGCTCGGCGTTCGACACCAACGGCCAGACTCCCGTGTGGGAGCCGTTCTTCCTGGTCTCCGACGGCAAGCTGATCGTCTACTACTCCGACCAGCGCGACCCCGACCACGGCCAGAAGATCGTGCACCAGGTCTCCACGGACGCCCGCACCTGGGGCCCCGCCGTCGACGACGTGGCCATGCCCACCGCCGGCGACCGGCCGGGCATGCCCACCGTCGCGAAGCTGCCGAACGGCAAGTACGTCCTGTCGTACGAGTACGGCGGCGCTCCCGAGGGCAACTTCTCCGTCTACTACAAGATCTCCTCCGACCCGGAGGCATTCGGCTCGGTCACCGGCATCCCGCTGCGGACGACGGACGGCGTGGTGCCCCAGAGCGCTCCCTACATGACCTGGCTGCCCACCGGAGGCCCCAACGGAACCCTCGCCGTCAGCGCCAACAGCGCCGAGGACCTGTTCATCAACACGCAGAACGGCGCCGCGAACACCTGGACGCGCATCAGCGCCAATGTGGCCGGCGGCTACAGCCGCGGCATGACGGCCCTCCCCGACGGGCACAGCCTGCTGATCCTCAGCGCCGGACGCGGAGGCAGCAACCTCTCCAACCCGGTCACATACAGCACGATCGACCTGGGCGGCGGCATCTCCAACGGCGCCACTTACACCATGACCAACGCGAACAGCGCCCTGAACCTCACCATCGTCGGCGGCTCCACCACCAACGGCACCACCGCCACCCAGCAGAACCCCACCACCTCCACCAACCAGCAGTGGCGCTTGGAGCAGCAGTCCTCGGGCTACTTCAAGATCTTCAACGTCGCCAGCGGCAAGGTCCTCGGCGTCCAGAACCAGTCCACCGCCGACGGCGCAACCGTCCTGCAGTGGGATGACAACGGCACCCTCGACCACGAATGGGCCGTCGCGCCCCACCCGGCCGGCGGGTACAGCATCACCAACCGCATCAGTGGCAAGTTCCTCGAAATACCCAGCGCCTCCACCACCGTCGGCACCACCGCCGTCCAGTGGAGCAGCACCACCTGCGGCTGCCAGCGCTGGAACCTCACCCAGACCGCCCTGCCGCCCCTGGGCACCGGCCAGTACGTCCTGGTGAACAAGAACAGCGGCAAGTACCTCGACATCCCGAACGGCTCCACCACCGCCGGCACCGCCGTCGGGCAGTGGCAGAACACGGCCTGCGCCTGCCAGCTCTTCACCTTCCAGTCCGCGGGCAGCGGCGCCTGGACCATCAAGAACGTCAAGAGCAACCTCAACCTCGACATCCAAGGCTCCTCCACCACAGCGGGAGCGGCCGTCGTCCAGAACACCGCCTCCAGCGCCGACTCCCAGAGGTGGACCCTCACCGACGCGGGCGGCGGCTACTACAAACTCCGGAACGTGAACAGCACCCTCGTCGCCGGCGTCGCCCAGTCCTCCACCGCGAACGGGGCAGCCGTCATCCAGTGGGGCAGCGCCAGCCTCGACGACCAGCTCTGGAAGATCGTCCGGATCAATTGACAGCTTCCACCGTGCCACGACCAGGCGCGGGAACCGCCGGCGAAGCGGTTCCCGCGCCTGACGTCTGCCCCGGCCGACCGGCCGGGGCACAGCCGACCGCTCCTCTCTACAGTGACCGATGTGAACCTCCTGCCTGCGCCGGACGACCTCACCATGACGCGGACCCGCCGACAGGGCTGCCTGCGTGCGGTGGGCATCACCACGCTGGTCCTGCTGGCCGCCGCGGACGTGCTCATCGCCGTCGTGAACGGCAAGACCCTCTTGCCGGTGCTCCTGCTCCTGTCGCTCGGCTTCGCGGCCGTCCTCTGGCCCTCCGCCCGGCAACCCGCGTGGCTCACCCCTCAACTGCGGACCGCCGTGCCAGCAGGTGTGTCCCTGGCCTTGACCGCCGTGGCCGCGACGGCCGAGCGCGTGCGGACACTCGGCCCCGGTGAAGTGACGGTCCTGCTCTGCCTGTTGTTGATCGCCGTCCGTACCTGCTCACCACGGTGGGTGTGGCTGTGTGCCGTCCTCACCGGCGGGGCGACAGTGGTGGTGCCGCTGCGCTTCCACGACGTCATCGCCAAGGAAGACGCGCTGCTGTTCGCGCTGCCGTTGGCGCTGCTGGCCGGCGTATTCGCCGGCCTCGGCGCCTGTCTGCGCTCCCTGGACCACAGACGCGGCGTCGCGGTCGCCGAGACGCGCCGCTCCGAACGCCTTGCCATGGCGGCCGACCTGCACGACTTCGTCGCCCACCATGTCACCGGCATCCTGGTCCAGACACAGATGGCCCGCATGATGGCCGCCACCGAACCCGACCGCCTGGACCCGGTCCTGGCGGGCATCGAACAGGCCGCGACCCAGGCGCTCGACTCCATGCGCGTGACCGTCGGCATCCTGCGCAGTGGCCCGCAGGAGACGGCCCGCCTCGAGCCAGGCGAGAACCGCCCGGTAGGGGACCTGAAAGCCCTTGCGGAACTGGTGGACGGGTTCGGCGGTCCGATCGGTCCGAACGCCGAACTGCACGGCGACGCCTCAGTGCCCCGGCACCTGCCCCACGAGGTGCAGGCTGCCGCCTACCGCGTCGTCCAGGAAGCCCTCACGAACGTACGGCGCCACGCCGCCGACGCCACCGAAGTCACCGTGGCCCTCGCGCACACCGACGACACCCTGCGCGTGACAGTGCGCGACAACGGCCGCGGAGGCGCCCCGATGCCGAACGCCGCCCGCGGCGGAGGCTTCGGCATCGTCGGCCTCACCGAACGTGTCACCGCCCTCGACGGCACACTTCACACCGGCCCACGCAATGACCACGGCTGGGAGGTCGTGGCCCTCCTCCCCACCGTGAGACGCGCTGCGACCGCGCGCCGCCTGGCCGACGACCCTCATCGCGAAGGCGGGGCCTACGAACGGGGATTCCGCCCGGGAGGGTAGGTCGGCGGCCGGATCTGTGGCTGTGTGCGAGGGGACAGGCCGGGATCCGGGAGACCGCCGTCCGCGCGAGTGCCTCGTTGGGTGGCGAAGCAGGCAGGCGCATGCCGTCGGCGTCGGGTGAAGGACAGTTGGGCGCCGGGGCGGAGCGCAGGCTAGTTGTCGTCGAGGTGGTCGATGATCAGGCCGGTGAGGGCCTCGGGAGCCTCGTCAGGCACCCAGTGGCTGATGCCTTGCAGTGCGTGGAACGAGTAGGGGCCGCTCACCCATTTCTCTGTGGCATGAGCGGCCGTGGATCCGAGCGCGACGTCCTCGGTCCCCCAGACGTAGAGCGTGGGTGCCTGGATCTTCCCGACCGCGGCGTCGGGCCGGTCAGCGCGGTAGTAGTTGAGGGCCGCGCTCAGGGCGCCGGGCTCGGAGAGACGCCGTACGTACGCGTCGACGTGACGGGCGGGAACTCTGCCCTGATAGAGCGAACGCAGGAACGTGGCGTCGTCCGCCAGGAAGCGGGCCTCGGTGTCGGGGCTCCGCCAGTCCCGCTGGTACTGGGAGCGACGGCGCTGGTCGTCGTCGGTGCTGTGCGCCTCGCCCAACGCACTGGGATGCGGTGTCGACACCGCGGTGAGCGTGCGCAGTCGCTCGGCATGCCGGGCCGCGGTCCACCAGGCGATGGCACCGCCCCAGTCGTGCCCGACGAGGTCGAAGCGATCCCAGGCGAGTGCGTCGGCCACCGCCAGAACGTCCCCGACCAGTTCGCTCACCCCGTACGCTTCGGCCTGCGTGGGGCGCACACCTGGCGAATAGCCGCGGGTGTCGGGCGCTACTGCGAGGAAGCCCTGGTCACCCAGCGCGGCCACCTGCTCCTCCCAGACGATGGCGGTCTGGGGAAAGCCGTGCAGGAGCAGGACCGGGCGGCCGTCGGCGGGTCCTGCTGTGATCGCGTCGAAGGTGCCTGAAGCCGACGGGATCTCAAGATGTTCTGTCATGATGCATCCTTTTCGGGAAGGCGGGCGCCTATGGGGGGCGTCATGCCCACGAGCTGTTCGAACGGCCTGGGCCCGCGCCTCGCCGCGCCGGAAATGCCCGTCAGGACGAGGCAACGGGTGGCGATGCGGCGACGACTGCCCACCCGACGTTGCCGTTCCGCCGATCGCCGGTGTGGCGACGCTGCGGGTGCCCGCTCCGAGGGGCGAAGGGGGGCTGTCGCCGCTTGCCGCTCACGGCTCGTCGGCGGGTGGATCCGTGTGGCCGATGATCCAGGCGCACCACTCCGCGTCGGCGCGCCGTCCAGGAAGGTCCAGCACCGTGGAGACCGTCAGGACGAGACCGGTTGCGAAGAACGATCGCACCTGCTTGGAGTCGGCGTCCGTCAGGCGGATGATGGTCTGCTGGAGGTCGAGCTGGCGTCGCCGTACCGACTTCTGGACCACCACGTCGCCTGCCGCGGCGTAAGCCTGCAACAGGACGAGGCCGACGGTGGGCCGGCTCTGCAGCAGCTGCCGATAGGCGTCACCGAGCGCGCTCAGCGACGGTTCGGCACTCTCGAACGTGGCCTCGATCCTGTCGTAGGCCGCATGTACGACCTGAAGGAACAGATCACGCTTCGAGCCGAACATCTGCACGATGCGGGGGTGTGAGATCCCGACACGGGCGGCGATCGCCTCGATGCCCGCCCCCGACAGCCCCTTCAGGGCGAACTCCGCGTCAGCCGCTTCCATGATCTCGGCCCGCCGCACCGCCGCGGGTTTACGCGTGCGGCCCGGCTCGGTCACTGCCCGGTTTCCGCGCGGTTGAGCTGGCTCAGCACCGAACGGTAGTCGTACAGGCATCGGTAGGCGTGGATCAGTCCGTCCTCGCCCAGCTCCAGGCGGTCGTCACCGTGGAACTCCACGCGCTGATCCGTGCCGGCGAGGGTCCCCGAGAAGTGCCACGCCACCAGTACGGCCCGCCGACTCACCTCCCCGTACAACCCCATACGCGTGAACGAGTAGTCGGGAAAGGCGTGTGCCATCTGCCTAACGAAGCCGCGGATGCTGTCACGGCCGTGCGCTGTCTCACCCAGTGCCGGCTCGTCATACACCAGGCCCTCGGCGCACAGCGCCGCCACGGCGTCGCCGTCGTGCTCGTTCCAGGCACTCTCCCATCGATCGCAGAACGCCTCGAGGGCGTCGATGTCTGTTGCGGCCGCTTCGGCCAGGAGCGTAGTCATGTTTCTAACTTACAAGTAAGTAAGAAGAGAGCCCAATGGTGACTGGAGGAACGGACAGGCTGCCGGCGAGGGGACCGCGTTTGGCCTCAGGCACGGCGTGCCCGAGGCCAAACGGCGACGCGCTCCGTCTACTCGGTCTTGATGGCGGTGAGCATGTTCAGCCGGGCCGCGCTGCGGGCCGGCCACATGGCGGCCAGCAGGCCGACCAGCGCCGCCAGCAGGAGGAAGAGCCCGAACCGGTCCCACGGCAGCACCAGCGCGTATCCGGGGATGTCCGCCTTCACGATCTCGCAGACGGCCCAGCCCAGGAAGGTTCCGACCGCCATGCCGACCGCCGCGCCGAAGAGGGAGATGACCACGGACTCCAGCTGGATCATCCGCGTCACGCCCCGCCGGTCGAGTCCGACGGCACGCAGCATGCCGACCTCCCGCTGCCGCTCGAAGACCGACATCGCGAGCGTGTTGACCACCCCGAGCACGGCGATGAGCAGGGAGATCGCCAGCAGTGCGTACAGGACGTTCAGCACGGTGCCGAAGGCTCCGCTGAACTCCTCGCGGATGGCCTGCCGGTCATCGATCTTGATCCCCGGGCGCCCGGCGAGGGCGTCGGCGAGTGCCTTCTCGTGCGTGCTGCCATCCGTCTTGAGGTAGGCCTTCGAGGAAGTCGTGGAGGTGGCGTTCGGATCGATCACGTCCGCGGAGACGACGACCGGCAGGACGACTTCGTTGGACTCGAAGACGGCCCCGACGGTCAGCTTGCGGCTCTTGTCGGAGTCCCCGTACACGGCCGGCAGGGTGTCCCCCACTTTCCAGCCGTGGGCCCGCGCTTCGTCTTCGGCGACGGCGACCTGCCCCTTCGCGAGCGTGCCCTGCGAGCCTGATACGACCGGGAGGCGGATGGCCTTGTCGAAGTCCGCCGGGGTGACGGCGGAGACATCCTCCTGGATGCCGTCGAGTTGCATCCAGGACTGCTGTTCCTCCGACACCGTCGTGACGCCGGGGGCCTTGCGCAGTGCGGCGGCCGCCGAGGTGTCCAGGCCCGCGCCGCTGTCCGTGACCATGTAGTCCGCCTTGACGATGTCCGTCGTCATCCTGTCCGTGGACTGGCCGACGGTGGTGGCGAGTACGGTCAGAGCGCTGACCAGCGTGAGGCCGATGGCCAGCGCGGAGGCGGTGGCGCCGGTACGGCGCGGGCTGCGTACGGCGTTCTGGCCGGCGAGCTTGCCGGAGACCCCGAAGCCGCGCCGCAGCAGCGGCTGTACGAGGGCGATCACGGGCCGGGACAGCAACGGGATCAGCACGAGGACACCAGTCACTACGAGGACGGCACCGAGTCCGACGAGCGCTTTGCCGAGGGAGCCGCCGGCCCCTGCGCCCGCGACCACGACCGCCGCGCCGAGCAGCACCATGATGCCGCCGAGCAGGTTCCGCACCAGCAGGGACCTGGTGGTGGCGGGCAGGTGTGCGCTGCCGATGGCCGCGACCGGCGGGATCTTCGCGGCGCGGCGGGCCGGCAGCCAGGCGGCCAGCATGGTGACCAGGACCCCGACGGCAGCCGCGACCAGGACGGTCGTCGCCGTGACGACCAGCGGCCCGTCCGGGTTCTTCGCGCCGAAGACACCGACCGTGGAACGCGCCACGGCGGCCATGGCGGCGCCGACTCCGAGCCCGCCGGCGGCGCCCACGATGCCGACAGCCATCGCCTCGATCAGCACGGACCGGGTGACCTGCCTGCGGGAGGCGCCGACCGCGCGCAGCAGAGCAAGCTCGCGGGTGCGCTGGGCGGCGAGCATGGTGAAGGTGTTGGCGATCAGGAAGACGCTGACGAAGAGCGCGACGCCGGCGAAGGCGAGCAGGATCGTACTGAGCATCAACGCGTCACTCGCCCCTCCCTCGGCCCTCTCATCGGCGAGTTGCCGGCCCGTCTTGACGTCCGTGTCATCCGGAAGCACCTTCCTCAAAGTGGCGGCGAGTTCGGTGCTCGACGTGCCCGGGGCGGCGGTGACGGTGACGTACTCGTAGTAGCCGGGCTGGAGGAAGAGCCGCTGAGCGACCGGGGTGTCGAACAGCGCCAGGCTGTCGCCCAGGGCCACCCAGGTGTCGTCGGTGGTGAAGATGCCGGAGAGCTCGTACGTCTTCGCCGGCCCCCTGAAGGCGACACGCACGGTGTCGCCGACGTCGTAGCCGCCCTTCTCGGCGGTGTCCTTGTCGAGCGCGACCTGGCGGGGGTGGGTGGGCCCGCTGCCCTTGGTGAACACGTAGAGCGGGTCCTTGCCGTCCTTCCCGGGCGCGAAGTTGGCGCCCGTGCCGGATGTGCCACCGCCGATGAGCCCGCCGTCCTTGTCCGCGACGCCGGCGATCCCGCCGACACGTCCGGCGGCTCCGGCGACCCTGTCGAGTCGGGCGATCTCGTTCAGTTCCTTCCGACTGATGCCGGGGACCTTGTCGGATTGGCCGTAGGGGCGGACCTCGACGTCCACGTGGGCGTAGCTCTTGGCCGTCTGGTCGCGGTAGCCGTCGCTGAGGGTGTCGTTGAAGATCAGGGTGCCGGAGACGAACGCGACGCCGAGCATCACGGCGAGCACGGTCATCAGCAGTCTGGCCTTGTGCGCGAGGACGTTGCGCAGGGCTGTGCGGAACATGGTGGTGTTTGTCCTGGTGAGGGGAGTGGAGGGGAAGACGGGGGTCGGTCAGGGGCTGCGTGCCGGTCCGTACGACTCGGCGCGCTCCAGCGGCTCGGCCCGAACGGCTCAGCTCGTACGGAACCCGGGGGCGTCGGAGGACTTCATGAGTTCGCGGACCGCGTCCGCAGTGGGCTCGTACATCTCGTCGACGATCCGCCCGTCCGCGAGGAAGACGACCCGGTCCGCGTAGGCGGCGGCGACCGGGTCATGGGTCACCATGACGACGGTCTGACCCAACGTCCGCACGGAGTCACGCAGGAACCCCAGGACCTCCGAACCCGCACGCGAGTCCAGGTTCCCGGTCGGCTCGTCCCCGAAGACGATCTCCGGCTGGGACGCGAGCGCCCGGGCGACGGCCACACGCTGCTGCTGGCCGCCCGAGAGCTGGGCGGGGCGGTGAGTGAGCCGGCCCGACAGGCCGACCATCTGGATGACGCTGTCCAGCCACTCCTTGTCCGGGGTCCGGCCCGCGAGGTCCATCGGGAGCGTGATGTTCTCCAGCGCGGTGAGGGTCGGCAGCAGATTGAACGCCTGGAATATGAAGCCGACCTTGTCCCGGCGGAGCTTGGTGAGCTGCCTGTCCGTCAGGGCTCCCAGCTCGACGTCACCGACGCGGACGGAACCGGAGGAGAAGCTGTCCAGCCCGGCCACGCAGTGCATCAGTGTGGACTTGCCGGACCCGGAAGGCCCCATGATCGCGGTGAACTGGGACTGCCCGAAGCCCACACTGACCCGGTCCAGGGCGACCACCCGGGTATCGCCCTGCCCGTAGACCTTGGACAGCTCGGTGGCGCGGGCGGCAATGGTGGGAGTGCGGGGAGCGGGCGGCGATGTGGTCACGAGGTCTTGCTCCGATCGAGGGCGCGAGCCCGGCGCGCGCGTACGGCGCACCTGGCTGGGGACTCCTTCATCGTCCGGTCCGCACCGCTCCCTCCGGATCAGCCGAAGTACTGACCACCTGAAGCTGATGCCGGAATGGGCCTGGTCATCCTCAGGTATGGCGTTGCGTCAGCTCCGGGGATGACGCGCGGGAGAAGCCGCCCGAGAAGGAGCACCAAAAGCCTCAAACCGACAAACCCGTCCCGTCGCCGTCTCAGTCATTCGGCCGATGCGGTCCCACGCCAGAACGATCCGTCGGCCTGCGCGATCAGTGCCGGCGGCGAGCCCGGAGGAGCGCACCTCCGTCTGCGTGGCGACCCTCCTGCCCGCGACAGATGGCCGGTCACCCCGCCGGCGGTCCTGCACGTCGTCGAGCAGGCGGAGTCGCAGGCGGGTCCACACGAGTTCCGAGGCAGTCCGTACCTGGCTCTTCAGATCGAGCTCAAGGATCGGAGTCACCCCGCGAGCGCCCTCGGTGGCGGCCGGCAAGTCGGCGGTGAGCGCGTCGGGGTGGGCGGGTCGAGGCGCTCGGCGGTCTCGTCGAGGACGAGGACGGGAACCGCCGGCATGGGGAGGTGCGGCGGGCCTGCTCCGCAGGCCCCGTCGTCACATTCGGGCCCTGCTCAGGTGCCGGCGCAGCCACTGGCCCATCTGCTGGACGGCCCGGTCGACCTCGGGCACGCGTCCCGCGCCCAGGACGAACGAGTGCTGTCCTTAGGGCAGCGCGTGGACCTCGGAGGTGACCTTGAAGTCCGCGAGGCGGCGGGCGAGCCGGGCGCCGTCGTCGGCGAGGGTCTCATGTTCGCCGTAGTGGACGGTGGTGGGCGGCAGACCGGTCAGGTCGGCGTTCACGAGGCTGACCTCGGGGGCGGCGAAGTCCACCGCGGGCTCCTGCAGCCAGGATGCCCGGAAGAGCTCGAGGATGCTCCTGCTGAGCATCTTGTGACCGGCACGGACGGCTGGCGAGGCGCCGCCGGGCACCGGCCCTGGCCGATGTGCCGACGCTGCTGCGGCATCGCCCTGGACCTGGGCAGCGCCCGCACCCGCGTCTGGATCGCCGGCAGGGGCGTGGTCATCGACGTGCCCACCGTGACCTCCCCGGGCGCCGATGCGGCGCACCCCGTCCAACGCGGCACCATCATCGACCCCGCCGGGTGCGCCCGGATGCTGCAGCGCCTGCTCGGTCACCGCATGCCCCGCCGCACCCGGCCCATGGTCATCGTCACCGCTCCCGTTCTGGACGGCGTCGCCTACCGGGCCCAGGTACGCGCCGCGGTCGGCGCGCTGCAGCCGCGCAGCGTCCTGACGGTGCCCAGCGCCCGGAGCATCGCCCTGGCCGCGGACGCGGACATGTCCCGTCCGCTGCTGGTGGTGGACATCGGCGCCCACCTCACCGAGGCGGTACTGCTGTGCGACGGCGCCGTCACCGGCGCGCGCCGCACCGCCCTGGGCACCGCCGACCTGGACGAAACGACCTCACCCGAGCAGATCGCCACAGCGGTGGTCGCGATGCTGACGGCGATGCTCAGCCAGGACCGTTCCTCGTTCACCGCCGACGCCCTGCGGCGCGGCGTCCTCCTGGGCGGCGGAGGTGCCCTGCGTCCCGAGATCACCCGTCGCCTCGCCGGCCGGCTGCACGGGCCGCTGCACGTGGTTCCGACCCCGCACACGGCAGCCGTGCGCGGCGCCGCCAAACTCCTGCAAGCCGTCCATACGCACTCCTCCAACTCGGGCCCGTCCCACACGCTGCCCGCTCATGCTGAGCCGCGCCCTCGTAGGTGCATCCGGCCGGCCCACCGAGCCAGCCGCGTCCACGGCGAAGGGAGGACACCCGCCCGGCCGCACCTCCCCACCACCACCCCGGAAACGACCGCGGGCCGGGCTTGACGGGGCGTCGGACACGTTGCCGCTGCTCGAACCGGCCGTACGGCTTCTCACGCCGCCCCGCTGAACGCCGCGTTCACAGGCGCACGATGACCAGAGCCGTGTCGTCGGTGGCACCGCCCGGCGGCAGCAACTCCAGGAGTACGGCGTCGGCGAGCCGCTCGGGGTCCTCGTCCCGGTGCCGCGCGAGGGAGTCGGCCAGCCGGGCCAGACCGGTGTCGATGTCCTCACGGCGCCGTTCGACCAGTCCGTCCGTGTACAGCACGAGGGTGGCGCCGTCGGCGTAGCTGGTGCCTGCCTGGGGCCTCGGGACGGGTTCCGGGCGCGCGTCGAGCGGCGTGTCGGTGGCACGGTCGAGGAACTCCACCCGGCCGTCGGGATGGACCAGCGCGGGCGGCGGATGACCGGCGCTGCTGTAGGTGATCGTATGGAGGTCACAGTCGATGAACGTCGTCACCGCCGTGGCCGACTCGGCCCCGTCGACGACGTTCGCGTACCGGCCCAGGACGTCCAGGGCCTGGGCCGGGCCCTCCGCCACGCGGGAGGTGGCGCTCAGCGCGCTGCGCAGCTGGCCCATCACCCCGGCCGCCTCCAGGCCGTGCCCGACCACGTCCCCCACGGAGACCCCGATCCGGTTGCCGCCCACCAGGTCGACCAGGTCGTACCAGTCCCCGCACACGTTCAGCGCACCGACCGCGGGCCGGTAGCGCACGGCGGCCTCGCGGTGGCCCACCTGGCGGGCGGCGGGCAGCATGGCCTCCTGCAAGGCCATCGCGACCTCGCGTTCGCGGGCGTGCGCCTGGCGCAGGCGGTCGTTGAGATGCTGAAGTTCCCGGGCCCGCGTGTACAGCTCGGCCTCCAGCACCCGGGCCCGGCTGCCGCTCGGGCCACCGCGGGCCCGGATCAGCTCGGTGACCTCCTCCACCCGGTGCACCAGCAGCACCACCTTGCCGTCCGTGCCGAGCACCGGCACATTGACCGGACTCCAGTAGCGCTCCTCCCACACGCCGGGGAGGGATTCGACGTCATAGCGCTGGAGGGCCATGGCGTCCCGCTCGCCGGTGGCCAGCACCCGCTGCAGGGACGCTTCCAGATTGCGCATGCCGGTCGCGGCGGGGTCGTTCGGGTTGTCCGGGAAGACGTCGAAGATACGGCGGCCGACCACCTGCTCGCGCCTGCGGCCGGCCACCCGGAGGAACTCCTCGTTGACGTCCGCGTAGACCAGGTCGGGGGTCAGCAGGGCGACCATGCCCGGCAACGCCTGGAACACCGTCGCGTAGTCGATCGCCGTCTCGTCGTCCATACCCGCCGCCTCACCGCCGGTTTTGAACCAGTTTCGCACCAATGGCGGCGGGGAGGGCTGCCTCGTCTCACACCGCGGGCCCCGACAGTGACTGCTCGGCCCAGATGATCTTCCCGTCCGGGACGAAACGGGTGCCCCACCGCTGGGTGAACTGCGAGACCAACAGCAGACCCCGCCCGCCCTCGTCCATGGTGCGCGGATGGCGCAGATGCGGAGCCGTGGCGCCGCCGTCGAAGACCTCGCAGGTCAGCGCCCGCTCCCGGATCAGCCGCAGCCGGATCGGGCCGCGGGCGTACCGGATGGCGTTGGTGACCAGCTCGCTGACCACCAGCTCCGTCGTGAAGGCCAGCTCCTCCAGCCCCCACTCGGCCAGCCGCCGGCGCGCCGCCCTCCGGGCGTCGGCGACGACCACCGGATCCCGCGGCAGATCCCAGACCGCCACCTGGTCGGCGCCCAGCCGCCGGGTACGGGCCATCAGCAGCGCCACGTCGTCGTACGGGCGGGACGGCACCAGCGCGTCGACGACGGTCCGGCAGCGCAGCTCCAGCGTCTCCGCCGACGCCTCCAGGGCCCGCCGCAGCCGCTCCCGGTCCACGTCCAGGACCCACACCTCCCCGTGCGCCAGCAGCCCGTCGGTGTGCAGCGCGAGCGTGCTGCCCTCCGCCAGGGACAGCTCCAGCGCCTCGAACGGCGGGCCGCCCGCCCCCAGCGACGGACCCTGCGGCAGTGCCACGAAGGAGACCGTGCCGTCCGGCCGGATCACGGCCGGCACCGGATGCCCCGCGGCCGCCATCGCGCACCGCCCGTCGACCGGGTCGTAGACCACGTACACGCACCCCGAGCCCTCCGCCCCGGTACCGCCCTCGGGCTCCCCGCCCTCCTCGCGCGCCGTCCGACCCACCAGATCGTCGAGATGCGCGAGCACCTCGTCCGGCGGCAGATCCAGGGCCGCCAGCGTCCGTACGGCGGTCCGCAGCCGGCCCATGGCCGCGGCGGCGCCGATGCCGTGCCCGGGCACCTCACCCACCACCAGGGCGACGCGCGCGCCGGACAGCGGGATCACGTCGTACCAGTCCCCGCCCAGCCCGATCAGCTCGTCGGCCGGGCGGTAGCAGGCGGACACCTCCATCGCGTCCGACTCCGGCAGCCGGTGCGGGAGCAGGTTGCGCTGGAGCACCAGGGCCGCGTCGCGCTCACGGGTGTAGCGCCGGGCGTTGTCCACCCACACGGCCGCCCGCGCGACCAGGTCCTCGGCCAGGCTGAGGTCGTCCTCGTCGAACGGTTCCCGCCGATGCCGCCGGAAGAACGTGGCCACGCCGAGGGTGACACCCCGGGCCCGGATCGGCACCACCAGCACGCTGTGCAGGCCCAGGTCCCAGAAGGTGGCCTCCCGGCCGCCCGGGACGTCCGCCGCCCACTCCCCGGCGCGCGGGTCGAGCCGCTCCTCGCGCCAGGAGCGCCCCGTGACCAGGCAGCGGACCGGCGGCGAACCCGCCGCATAGGTGACGGCCCCGCCGACGCCGAGCACGGACTCCGGGACACCGGAACTCGAGGACTGCCGGCCCGCCCGGCGCAGCGGCACCGGGTCATGGGCCGCCACGGGCGCGGGCTCGGCGCCCCGCAGCACCGACTCCAGCAGATCCACGGTGACGAAGTCGGCGAACCCCGGCACCACCACATCGGCCAGATCCTGCGCCGTCCGCATGATGTCCAGGCTGCCCCCGATGAGCTCGCCGGCCCGGTCCAGCAGGGCGAGGCGCTGCCGGGCGCGATGCCGCTCGGTGATGTCGACGACCGTGTAGTAGACGCCCATCGGGCGGCCCCGCTCGTCGTCGAGCCGGGTGATCGACAGCATGTGCATCGTCTCCCGGTGCGGTGCCGACCGGACGCGCCCCAGTTGCTCGTACCCGACGACCGGTTCCCCGCTGTCCAGCACCCGCCGCATCAGCGCCTCGAACGCCTCGGAGTCCAGCCCCGGCTGCACGTCCGCCAGCCGCAGCCCGATCCGCCGCTCGGGCGGACCGCCGCCGAAGCGGGCCAGCGCCTCGTTGGACCACACGTAGCGCAGGTCGGCGTCGACGACCGCCATGCCGATCGGTGCCCGGTCGACGATCTGCTGCAGCACACCGCGGTCCAGGTCCCCGGCCGGACCGTCTGCCGTCTCCGTCATCAGCAGCAGCCACCGCGCGGGGCCGCCGGGCTCCCGCGCCGAGGTGATCCGGGCGACCACGCGCACCGGCCGGCCGTCCTTGCGGCGGACCGTCAGCGACCCAGCCCAGCCCCCGTCCCGACGGCACCGCTCCACGAGCTCCGGCACGCGCGACGCGTCCTCGTCGGCCAGCAGACCGGACAGCCGGGCACCGACCGCCTCGGCGGCCGCGTAGCCCAGCAGGCGCTGCGCGTCCCCGGTCCAGCTGCGCACCACGCCCTGCGCGTCGAGCAGCACAGGCACGGCGACCGCCACGTCGGACCGCCGCCGGGCAACGTCGCGCTCGTCGAATGTGCCCACGGCCGACCTCTCTGTCGCTGAGAGTGGTCTACCACCTCCCGTTCCCATCTTCACCCGGGAGCACGCGGAGCGAACGTTCCTCCGGGGCCGGGCGTCGAAGGAGCGACCCACGCAGCGAAGGCCGCGACGAAAGGCACCCATGACCGCCGTACGATCCACCGCCCGCGCCCTGCTGGCGTGCGCCGCCCTGACCGCCTGCGGCGCCCCGGTGCCGACGGCCGGGACCGCGCCCGCCCGGCCCGCCTGGACCGAGCCCGCCGCCTACACCTACACCCTCACGTCGAGCGCGGGGGAGCGGGCCCTGATCGGCGCCTTCCGGGTGACCGTCCGCGACGGCGAGGTCGTCCGGGCGACGGGCCTCGACGAGGACAGCCGCCGGGTCGTCGCGGAGTCACCCGGCGCGATCCCCACCCTCGCCGGTCTTCTCGCGGAACTGGACGAGGCCCGCCACGACCGCGCCGACGTCACGAGGGCGCGGTACGCGACGGACGGGCACCCGCTGCGGATCGAGGTGGACCGGGACGAGAACGCGACCGACGACGAGGCACGGTATGTGATCAGCGCGTACGAGGAGCAGGGCTGACGGGTCCGCCACGGCCCCCTCAGCCCTCAAGGCGGCCTCAGACACCTCCCCCGAGCACCTTCTCCAATGAGCCCAGCGCCGACGCCAGTTCCTCCGCGGTGATCGTCAGCGGCGGGGCCAGACGGATCGTCGAGCCGTGGGTGTCCTTCACGAGGACGCCCTCCCGCATCAGGCGTTCGCTCACCTCGCGACCGGTGCCGAGGTCCGGGTCGATGTCGACGCCCGCCCACAGCCCGCGCGAGCGGAACCCGACGACGCCCCTGCCGACCAGCTCCGTCAGACCGTCCCGCAGCACCGCGCCCAGCTCGGCGGCCCGGCTCTGGAACTCGCCCGTCTCCAGCAGCTCGACCACGGCCGTGCCGACCGCCGCCGCGAGGGGGTTGCCGCCGAACGTCGAGCCGTGCTCGCCCGGCCGCAACACGCCCAGCACCTCCCGGCGCCCGACGACCGCCGACACCGGCACGATGCCGCCGCCCAGCGCCTTGCCGAGCAGCACGACGTCCGGGACGACCCCCTCGTGCTCGACCGCCAGCGTCCGCCCCGTGCGCCCCAGGCCCGACTGGATCTCGTCCGCGACGAACAGGCAGTTCGCCCGCCGGGTCAGCTCACGGACGCCCGCCAGATAACCGTCGTCGGGGATCACGACGCCCGCCTCGCCCTGGATCGGCTCGATCAGCACCGCCGCCGTGGTCTCGTCGACCGCCGCCTCCAGCGCGGCCAGGTCGTTGTACGGCACGACCCGGAACCCCGGGGTGAACGGCCCGAACCCCGAGCGCGCCGTCTCGTCCGTCGAGAAGCTCACGATCGTCGTCGTACGGCCGTGGAAGTTGTCCGCCGCGACCACGATCGTCGCCCGGTCGGCCGGGACGCCCTTCACCTCGTACGCCCACTTGCGGGCCACCTTGATCCCGCTCTCCACCGCCTCGGCGCCGGTGTTCATCGGCAGCACCATGTCCAGGCCCGTCAGCTCCGCGAGCCGCTCGGCGAACCCGGCGAGCCGGTCGTTGTGGAAGGCGCGCGAGGTGAGGGTGAGCCGGTCGAGCTGGCGGTGCGCCGCCTCGATCAGCGCGGGGTGGCGGTGACCGAAGTTCAGGGCCGAGTAGCCGGCCAGCATGTCGAGGTAGCGGCGCCCCTCGACGTCCTCCACCCAGGCGCCCGCCGCGCGGGCGACGACCACAGGCAGCGGGTGGTAGTTGTGCGCGAGGACCGGCTCCTCGGCGCGGATCAGGTCGGCGGAGGTACGCGTACGAGCGGGTGCGGTCATGAGCGGATCTCCTGAGTGCAGCACTTGATGCCGCCGCCGGCCTTGTGGAACTCCGACAGGTCGACGGGGACGGGGACGTAGCCGTGGCCCGTGAGCCGCTCGGCGAGGGCCTCGGCGGCCGGGGCGATGAAGACATGGCGTCCGTCGGAGACGGAGTTCAGGCCGAACGCCATCGCGTCGTCGCGGGTGGCGAGCACCGCATCCGGGTACAGCCGCGCGAGCACGTCGCGGCTGCCCGGCGAGAAAGCCTCCGGGTAGTAGGAGATGTTGTCGTCGTCGAGCACGAACAGCGCCGTGTCCAGGTGATAGAAGTACGGGTTCACCAGGGTCAGGCTGATCACCGGGTGGCCGAAGAACTCCTGTGCCTCACGGTGCGCGTCCCGGGCCGTGCGGAACCCGGTGCCGGCCAGCAGGTAACGGCCGGTCCACACCAGGTCGCCCTCGCCCTCGCAGACGGCCTCGGGCCGGTGGACGTCGTAACCGGCGGTCTTGAACCAGGTGTCGTAGTGAACCGACTCCAGACGCCGCTCCGGCGCGTGGAAGAGGGAGCCGAGGACGCGGCCGGCGACGACGACGGCCGAGTTCGCGGCGAAGACCATGTCCGGGAGACCGGGGACCGGCTCCACGGAGTCGACGGTGTGCCCGTGGGCACGGTAGGCACTGATCAGCGAGTGCCACTGCTCCTGGGCGAGGTCGACGTCGACGTGGGCGTCGGGATGCATCCAGGGGTTGATCGCGTACTGCACGGCGAAGTGTCTGGGTTCGCAGACGAGAAAGCGCCGGGGGCGCTGGACACGGCTTTCGAGCACAGAGGGGTTCCTCCGCTTTTCCTGCGGTGTCGACTGGGATGACACCAAGGTAGGGAGCGGCCGAGAAGCGCGACAAGCAAGAAAGACTGCGTGTCCGCGCAGCAACGCTGCGTTGTCTCCGCAGCCCACGCACGTCTCATGCGCTCTCCGGGGCGGGCTGGCTGGCGCCGGCCTCCGGGGCCTCCGGCAGCAGATGGGACAGCACCATCACGCTGATCGTCTTGCGGATGAACGGCTCGACGCGGATCCGCTCCAGCACCTCCTCGAAGTGCTCCACGTCCCGCGCCCGCACGTGCAGCAGGGCGTCGGCGCCGCCCGTCACCGTCATCGCCGCGGTGATCTCCGGATGGTTGCGCACCACCTCCGCCAGCCGCCGCGGCGGGGCCGCGCCCTCGCAGTACACCTCCACGTACGCCTCGGTGCGCCAGCCCAGCGCGGACGGTTTCACCGTGGCCGTGAACCCGGTGATCACACCCGTCTCACGCAGCCGGTCCACCCGCCGCTTGACCGCCGTCGAGGACAGACCGACCGCGGCGCCGATCTCGGCGAAACTGCTCCGGGCGTTCGCCATCAGCGCGGTGACGATCTTCCGGTCGAGGTCGTCGAAGGACGAGGGCCTGCTGTTCATGGCCGCACTGTAACCAGCCCAGCGGTACCACCGTGTCCAGCGCGAACGCGCACGCCGACGAGATGTCCAGGCGTGCGAATTGCTCCTAGACTCCACGTTCATGCTGCGCGCCCTGGCTGTCGACGACGAACGCCCCTCGCTGGAGGAGTTGCTGTACCTGCTGACCGCGGATCCCCGGATCGGCAGCGTCGAGGGCGCCGGTGACGCGACCGAGGCGCTGCGCCGCATCAACCGCGCCCTGGAGTCGGGGCCGGGCGGGCCCGAGGCGATCGACGTTGTCTTCCTCGACATCAACATGCCCGGCCTGGACGGCCTCGACCTGGCCCGGCTGCTGACCGGCTTCGCCCGGCCGCCGCTGGTCGTGTTCGTCACCGCCCACGAGGACTTCGCCGTCCAGGCCTTCGACCTCAAGGCCGTCGACTACGTCCTCAAGCCCGTGCGCAAGGAACGCCTCGCCGAGGCGGTCCGCCGTGTCGTCGAACGCGCCACCCCCGAACAGCGCGGCACCGCCGCGCGGATACCCGTGCACGAACCCGACCCCGACCACATACCCGTCGAACTCGGCGGTGTGACCCGCTTCGTCGCCGTCGACGACATCACCCACGTCGAGGCGCAGGGCGACTACGCCCGGCTGCACACCGGCCGCGGCAGCCACCTCGTCCGTATCCCGCTGTCCACCCTGGAGGAGCGCTGGCGCTCCCGCGGCTTCGTCCGCATCCACCGCCGCCACCTCGTCGCCCTGCACCACATCGGCGAACTCCGCCTCGACGCGGGCTCGGTGAGCGTCCTGGTCGGCAGCGAGGAACTCCAGGTCAGCCGCCGCCACACACGCGAACTGCGGGACCTGCTGATGAGGAGGCCGTAATCGTGCCCCACCAGGACCCCACCGAACGCCGCGTCGTCGTCACCGGGCCGCCCCGCCGCACCCGGCACGCCTCCGGCTACTACCGTCCCCGCACCGAGATCGACGAGCAGACCACCCTCGGCCACACCTACGTCCGCTCCCTCATGCGCACCCAACTGCGGTCCGCCCTTACCGTGTTCGCCGTCCTCGGCCTGCTCGTCGGCCCCCTGCCGCTGGTGTTCGCCGCCGCCCCGGAGGCCCGCCGCCTGGAATGGGCCGTCCTCGGCTTCGGCCTCTACGCCCCCCTCGTCCTGCTCGCCCGCTGGTACGTACGGCGCGCCGAACGCAACGAACGCGACTTCGTGCGCCTCGTCGAGGACCGCTGATCCGGCAGCCGGGAACCCACAGCCGATGAACTCCAGTTACGCCGTCCCCGCCGTCGCCCTCGTCGTCGTCGCCACCGTCCTCGTCGGCGCCTTCGGCCTGCGCATCTCCCGCACCACATCCGACTTCTACGTCGCCTCCCGCACCGTCGGCCCCCGCCTCAACGCCGCCGCCATCAGCGGCGAGTACCTCTCCGCCGCCTCCTTCCTCGGCATCGCCGGACTGGTCCTGGTGCAGGGCCCCGACATGCTCTGGTACCCCGTCGGCTACACCGCCGGCTACCTCGTCCTGCTGCTGTTCGTCGCCGCCCCGCTGCGCCGCTCGGGCGCCTACACACTGCCCGACTTCGCCGAGGCCCGTCTCGCCTCCCAGGCGGTACGACGGCTCGCGGGCGCCTTCGTCGTCGGCGTGGGATGGCTCTACCTCTTGCCCCAACTCCAGGGCGCGGGACTCACGTTGACTGTCCTGACGGGTGCGCCGGAGACCCTCGGGGGACTGATCGTCGCCGTCGTCGTCACCGCGACCGTCGCCGCGGGCGGCATGCGCAGCATCACCTTCGTGCAGGCGTTCCAGTACTGGCTGAAACTCACCGCCCTGCTCGTCCCCGCCCTCTTCCTGGTCCTCGCCTGGCAGGGCGACGGAGCACCCCGGCACGCCTTCGAGGAACCCGCGGCCTTCCGCGAACAGCGGCTCGTCCGCGTCCAGGACACCGTCGACCTGAAGCTGGAACGGCCGCTGACCGTCACCGTCAGCGGCACCGTGGACGGACGCCCGCACGACGACGCCCGCCTCGAACTCCCCGCGGGCACCCACCGCGTCACCGCCGGCACCCGCCTCACCTTCGACCGGGGCGATCCGGTCCCCGTCCCCGACCGAGGCACCAGCGGCGGCATGTCGACCTCACTCGCCGCGAGCCGCGAGGAACGCCCCCTGTACGCCACGTACGGCCTGATCCTCGCCACCTTCCTGGGCACCATGGGCCTGCCGCACGTCGTCGTGCGCTTCTACACCAGCCCGCACGGAGTCGCCGCCCGCCGCACCACCGTCGCCGTACTCGCCCTCATCGGCGGCTTCTATCTGCTGCCCCCCGTCTACGGCGTCCTCGGCCGCCTCTACACCCCCGAACTCGCCCTCACCGGCGACGCGGACGCCGCCGTCCTGCTGCTGCCCGACCGGATGATCGGCGGCCTCGGCGGCGACCTGCTGGGCGCACTGGTCGCCGGGGGCGCGTTCGCCGCGTTCCTGTCCACCGCGTCGGGCCTCACCATGGCCGTGGCGGGCGTGCTCACCCAGGACGTCCTCCCCTCGCGCGGGGTACGGCACTTCCGGCTCGGCACCGGACTCGCCATGGTCGTACCGCTGGCGGCGAGCGTCCTGGTCGGCGGGCTGCCGGTCGCCGACGCCGTCGGCCTCGCGTTCGCCGTCTCCGCCTCCTCCTTCTGCCCGCTGCTCGTCCTCGGCATCTGGTGGCGCCGGCTGACCCCGCCCGGCGCGGCCGTCGGCATGCTGGTCGGCGGCGGGTCCGCCTTCCTGGCCGTGGCGGCGACCATGGCCGGCGTCCCCGGCTCGGGCCCGCTGCACAGCCTGCTCGCCTGGCCCGCCCTGTGGTCGGTCCCCCTCGGCTTCCTCACCATGATCCTGGTGTCCCTGGCGACCCCGGGCCGGGTACCCGCCGGCACGGCGGCGATCCTGGCCCGGTTCCACCTGCCGGAGGAGTTGCGGGCGGCGGAGGTGAAGGCGTGAGCGGGTTCCTCGCCGGTCTCTGTGTGGCCGTCCTCCCGCTGCTGGCAGCGGGTTTCTGGCTGGGCCGCCGCACCGCCCGCCCCCAGACCCTCGGCGGCCTCGGCACCCCCGTCGAGCACGCCACCTTCGAGACCCTGCACACCGCCTCCCTCGCCGCACCCCCACTGCGGGCGGGCCTGAACGAGGAGACCGCGCGCCGATCGGCCCGCAGACTGCGCACCCTGCTCGGCACCGACGCCCTCTGCCTGACCGATCAGCAACAGGTCCTGGCCTGGGACGGGGTGGGCGCCCACCACCGCACCGAGATCATGGCGCGCCTGGCGGGCCCGCTGGAGACCGGCCGCGGCGAGGCGTTCCCGCTGACCTGCGACACTCCCGACTGCCCGGTGCGCTGGGCCGTGGTCGCTCCCCTCACCGTCGACGACCGCGTCCACGGCGCCCTCGTCGCCTGTGCCCCGCGCGAGTCCGCAGTCCTCGTCCGCGCGGCCGGTGAGGTGGCTCGTTGGGTGAGCGTCCAACTGGAGCTGGCCGACCTCGACCAGTCCCGCACCAAGCTGATCGAGGCGGAGGTCAGGGCCCTGCGTGCCCAGATCTCCCCGCACTTCATCTTCAACTCCCTCGCCGTGATCGCCTCGTTCGTCCGCACCGACCCCGAGCGCGCCCGCGAACTGCTCCTGGAGTTCGCCGACTTCACCCGCTACTCGTTCCGCAGGCGCGGCGACTTCACCACCCTCGCCGACGAACTCCACGCCATCGACCACTACTTGGCCCTCGTGCGGGCACGCTTCGGCGACCGCCTCGCCGTGACCCTGCAGATCGCTCCCGAGGTGCTCCCGGTCGCCCTGCCGTTCCTGTGCCTCCAGCCACTGGTGGAGAACGCCGTCAAGCACGGCCTGGAGGGCAAGACCGAGAAGTGCCACATCCAGATCACCGCGCAGGACACCGGCGCCGAGGCCCTCGTCGTCATCGAGGACGACGGTGCCGGCATGGACCCCGACCTGCTGCGCCGCATCCTCGCCGGTGAGATCAGCCCCTCGGGCGGCATCGGCCTGTCCAACGTCGACGACCGGTTGCGCCAGGTGTACGGCGACGCCTACGGCCTCGTCATCGAGACCGCCGTCGGGGCGGGCATGAAGGTCACCGCCCGGCTGCCGAAGTACCAGCCGGGGGTGCACTCGGCGGCCCGGCTCGCGCCGGAGTAAGGCCCCCGAAACTCAGGTACTGCGGGTGGCGACCATCCCGATGGTGATGAGCCCCAGCACGACCCAGCCGAACCACAGCCAGCCGTTGCTGCCGAGCGCCACCGTGTAGGCCGTCACCGCGACGAGTCCGCCGACGGTGATCACCCCCATGGTCTTCGTGGAACTGTTCGTGGAGCCGTTCGTGGAGCCGTTCGTGGGTCTGGGCATCGCAACACCCTCCTCAAGGTCCGTCACCCTCCATGGTGCCCCCGTTCTGCCTCCGCACGGTGCACACGACGTAACGCGTTCCGGACTTCCACGGTCCCTGGCTCGACCAGGACCCCGATTCGTACACCGATGGATCGAACCCGTAGTCGGCCGGCGGCAGCTCCCGGCGGCACGCCGCGTCCGACTCGGTCCGCGCCTCGGCGAGCGTCACATCGGCACCCAGCCGGGTGAATCCGACGACCAGCTCGTCGTACGACCCCTCGCAGGACGCCAGCCGGGCGTCCCGGTTGGAGCTGGTCCGCAGACAGTCCCGCTTCTGCATGGTCGACGTGTCGGTGAAGGCGGCGCCGATCCGCCGGTGGGTGCCGAGCGGCCCGTACACCGGGCCGTGCGCACCCACCAGCAGACACGCGACGCGTCGCCCGGCCGCCTCGAAACCCGCCCCGGTCGGCACGACGGCGAGACTCCGCACGTCCGCGAGCCGCTCCCGCAGCTCCCGCGTCCGCTCCGCGCACCGCCATGGCCCCAGCCGCCGCGCCTCCTCGGCCGTCGCGGCCGCCACGAACGCCGTCACCTGCCCGTCGGGCGCCTTGTCCCGGCACGTCGGATCCAGGGCCAGCCGGGGGGTGCCGGCGAAGCGCTCGGTGCGGGGCCAGTCGGCGAGCACACAATCACCGTCCTTCAGCGGCCCGGCCAACCGCACCCGCTCCCCGTACGGCCACGGGGCTGCTGTCGCGTCGCCCGCCGCCCGGTAGGCCGTCGCGTACCAGACGCCGCCCAGGGCGAGCAGCAGCCCGAGCACACAGGTCAGCACGGCCCGCCCGACCCGCCGCCCCAGGTCGGCGCCCAGCCCCCCTGCTTCCGGCTGCTGCCAAGGCCCGCTCCACGGCGGCTGCGACCCCGGATCGGTCCAGGTCCGCGCATGGGCGTCCACCTGGGGCAGCAGCAGCTGCGACAGGGCGGCCTCGGCCGCCGCCGCGTCGAGCCGCCGGGCCGGATCCTTCATGAGGAGCGCCCGCAGTACGGGCTCCAGGGCCCCCGCGCGCACCGGCGGCCGCGGGTCCTCCGTGATCACCGCCGTGATCTCCGCGAGGTACGACGCCCGCTCGAAGGGGCCCTGTCCCTCGACGCCGTAGTACAGCGTGCAGCCCAGGGAGAACAGGTCGGCGGCCGGTGTGGGCGGCCCACCCGTGCCACGCTCCGGGGCGAGATAACCGGCCGTCCCCACCAGCACCGAGGCGCGCGTGTACCGCGGCTCCCCGGCGTCCGGCTGCACCGAGATCCCGTAGTCGGTGAGCAGCACCCGCCCGTACGGCGCCCCGCCACGGTCCGGCGCGAGCAGGATGTTCGCCGGTTTCACGTCCCGGTGCAGGACGCCCCGCTCGTGCCCGGCGGTCAGCGCGTCCAGCACCGCCAGGCCGACCCGGGCGCACTCGGCGGGGGCCAGCGGGCCGCCGCGGGCCACCAGCTCGCGCAGGTCGACGGCGTCCGCCACGTACTCCATGACGATCCACGGGAGCCCCTCGTGCTCCAGCACGTCGTGCACGGTGAGCACATGCGGATGGTCGCGCAGCCCCGCCGCGTGCCGGGCCTCCGCACGGGCCCGGGCGACCCTGGCCTCCCGCTCGCCCTCGGCCTCGGCCGGGTCGCGGAAGGCGATTTCCTTGAGCGCGACATCACAGGCGAGTCTCTGGTCGTGGGCGCGCCACACATGTCCCATGCCGCCGCTGCCCAGCGGGTTCAGCAGCAGATAACGGCCGGCGATGACCCGGCCCACTCCCGACGTCGGTGATCCTGAAGGCATCCGGTGACTCCCGGGTTCTACGGGGCTTTACGGCGGTACGGCTGTGTGACCTCTACGGCTCCGGCGGGGCTTCGGGGGCGGGGGGGGGCGGGCCCGGCGGAGGCTCGGGCCGTGCGCTGGGAGGCCGGGGCCGTGCGCTGGGGGGATCCGGCGGCGCGTCGGTCGTGGTCGGAGGCGCGCTGGTCGGCGGGCCGGGGGACGGCGGCGGATCCGACGGGTTCGGAGGGCCGGACGGCGGGTCGTCCGGGGCCGGTGGGCTCGACGAGGCCGGCGCACCGGACGACGACCGCGGGTCGGACGACGGCGGTGGCGCGCTCGACGACGGCGGGTCGGACGACGACCGCGGTGGTGCGCTCGACGACGGCGGGTCGGACGACGACCGCGGTGGTGCGCTCGACGACCGTGGGTCGGACGAGGCAGGCGGGTTGGAGGAAGCCGGAGGGCCGGAAGACGTCGAAGGGCCGGAGGACGTCGAAGGGCTGGAAGACGTCGATGGGCCGGAGGACGTCGAAGGGCCGGAGGACGTCGAAGGGCCGGACGGAGCCGACGGGCCGGACGGAGCCGGCGGGCCGGACGACGCCGGGGGAGTGCGGGTCGGCTCCGCCCCGCCTGTGTGCGGGGGAGTGCTCTTCCCGCTGTCCCCGCCCCCGGCCACACTCAGTGTCACGTACTGCCCGAACCGCAGACGTTCCCCGGCCGGCGGGTCGGACGCGGTGACCAGGGCGTCGTCCGGCGGCCACCCCTCTCCGTCATAGGCGGCGGCCAGCCCCACGGCGGCCAGCCTCCGGCTCGCAGCCCCACGGCGGCCAGCCTCCGGCTCGCCGCCCCGGACGTGCTCCCCGCCAGGTCGGGCACCACCCGCATCTTCCGGGTGCTGAAGCTGGTGTCCTTCTCACCCGTCGTGCCGACGGGCCGGGTGATGCCACGGTCGGGCTCGTGCACGTCGACGAGCGCGAGCCGCTCCAGCTGTCGCGAGGCCGGGCGCACGGCGACCACGGAGGACCGGTCGTACCCCTTCCACGCCGTGTCCCCGGGCGGGAACTCCACGTCGATCCGGTCGGTGTCGCCCGTGAAGGGCAGCAGCGGATTACCGCAGGAGCACTTCACCGCCGGAACTCCTTGTTCATCCACGAGAACCGCGATTCCCGCCTGGAGCAGGGAGTCGAAAGGAACGGCTTTTTCCTTCTTGTAGTCGTGGTTCTTCACGAGAGTGTCGTGACGCAGGAGCACAGGTGTGAGCCGGTCCAGGAAATCAGGAATCCCGTCGGTGGTGATGCCGAAAACGTCGCCCCACGCCCGCGCCTTCCGGTGGTTTCGCGGATCGGTGAGAAATTCCCTCAATTGTTCGACATCACAGATGCCGGGCTGTTTCGTGCCCCCGTACAGTCCGGGCGTGTCACCCTGCTGGAGACTGCCCGGCGCCGGCAGCGACCGGACCGCGGTGTCGTGGCCCAGCCCCTGACTCTCGTCGAAGAAGGGCGCGAGCGACGGAACGCCCACCGCCACGGCCTTCACCAGCAGCATCGGTGCGTCGCGGTCGCACCCACTCGTCACCAGAACGAGGACCAGCAACACGGTGATCCGGCGGACCACACGAATTCCGGCCCCTCGCAAGAACGCGCGAAAAGTCATCACCGCTCCCCCCGGCGGTTCCCCCGACGCGCATCATGCTACTGAATGGAAAAGCGCTCAACGCCCCCGTGCGTTCAATGAGGCCAAATAGGCGTTGTACTCCTCGAGTTCCTTGTCGCCGTCCCGGTCCGCGGCCCGGTCCTTGCGCCTGGCCTGCCGCTGTTCCGAGCCGTACCACTGGAACAACAGAGCGACCAACACGAGTACGGACGGAATCTCGCTGAACGCCCAGGCGATACCGCCGGCCGCGTTCTGGTCGGAGAGCGCGTCGATGCCGAGGGAGGCGGGCGGGTTCCGGAACGTCTCCACCATCGGGGTCGACGCCATCATCAGCGCGATGCCGAAGAACGCGTGGAACGGCATGCCGGCGAACAACTCCAGCATCCGCAGCAGGTACCCCGGCCGCTGCGGTCCCGGGTCCACGCCGATGATCGGCCAGAAGAACACCACGCCCACCGCGAAGAAGTGGATCATCATCGCGATGTGCCCCGTCCTGGAGCCCATCAGGAAGTCGAAGAGGGGGGTGAAATACAGCCCGTACAGGCTGGCGATGAACAGCGGGATCGTGAACGCCGGATGCGTGATGATCCGCATGTACCGGCTGTGCAGCAGCATCAGCAGCAGCTCACGCGGCCCCTTGTGCCCGCGTCCCGCCGTGGGCAGCGCGCGCAGCGCCAGCGTGACCGGGGCGCCGAGCAGGATCAGGATCGGCGACAGCATGCTGATCACCATGTGCTGCACCATGTGCACGCTGAACATGACCATCCCGTAGTCGTTCAGCCTCGTGCACATCATCAGCGCGATCGTCAGCACCCCGACCACGTACGAGACCGTCCGTGCCACGGACCACGAGTCCCCCCGCCGGCGCAGCCGCACGAACCCCCACCCGTACAGCCCGAGCCCCACCAGGCAGGCCACGAGAAAGAACGGATCCGCCGACCACTGAAGCCCCCGCCCCAGCGTGAACGGCGGCAGATCCATGACCATGCCGTGCCCGCTGTGATCCATCTCGCCGGCTCCTGTTTCGTGGGGGGATGTGCTGTCTGTCCGCCCCAAGACTAGGACGACCCCCGGCAACGCCTGTCACCGGGGGCCAGCGATGTGCGGCTCCGCCGCGTGGGCGCGACCAGCCACGAACGACCCGCACCCGCCGGACGGCTAAAGCACGCACTCCGCTTCCGCGTACCGCTCCGCAGGAACCGTCTTCAGCGACTCCACCGCCTCCGCCAACGACACCATCACGATGTCCGTCCCCCGCAGCGCGGTCATCCGCCCGAACTCACCCCGGTGCACCGCCTCCACCGCGTGCCACCCGAACCGAGTAGCCAGCACCCGGTCGTACGCGGTAGGAGTCCCACCCCGCTGCACATGCCCGAGAATCACCGGCCGTGCCTCCTTGCCCAGCCGCCGCTCCAGCTCCACGGACAGCTGTCGGGCGATACCGGCGAAGCGCTCGTGCCCGTAGACGTCCTTGCCGCCCTCGTCGAACTCCATGGAGCCGGCCGCCGGCTTCGCCCCCTCCGCCGCGACCACGATCGCGAACCGCTTCCCCGCCTCGAACCGCTCGCCCACCTTGCGGGTCAACTCGTCGATGTCGAAGGGCCGCTCCGGCACGACGACGGCGTGCGCGCCGGCCGCCATCCCGGAGTGCAGCGCGATCCAGCCGGTGTGGCGGCCCATGACCTCCACGATCAGCACCCGCTGGTGGGACTCGGCGGTGGTCTTCAGCCGGTCCAGCGCCTCCGTCGCCACGCCCACGGCCGTGTCGAAGCCGAAGGTGACGTCGGTGACGGCGATGTCGTTGTCGATGGTCTTCGGTACGCCGACGATCGGCAGGCCGCTGTCCGACAGCAGCCGGGCCGCCTTGAGGGTGCCCTCACCGCCGATCGGAATGATCGCGTCGAGCCCCAGCTCCTGGACATGACCCTTGGCCCGCTCCACCCCGTCCCGCAGGTGCTCGGGACGGACCCGGGAGGAGCCGAGGATCGTGCCGCCGCGGGCCAGGATGCCGCCCACGGCGTCGAGGTCGAGCTTGAGGTAGTCGCACTCCAGCAGGCCCTTCCAACCGTCGCGGAAGCCGATGACCTCGTCGCCGTGGTCGACGACGGCGCGGTGCACGACGGACCGGATGACGGCGTTCAGTCCGGGGCAGTCGCCGCCGGAGGTGAGGACACCAATGCGCATAGCCCGAAACAACCTTCTCGAAGTGAGCCGGGAGCCGGACCGCGCTGTCCGGCTGGAATCCCGGCCACCCTACCGGCGGGTGGGGGGCACTCCCCATGGGGCGTCCGCCTGCTGGACGTGGCCGCACAGGTGAGCGGACAGGGCGTCAGGCGGGCTCACCGACGCCCCGTGTCGCTACGCGGGCTGCTGCGCGGCGGCGATGCGCTCGTTGCGCAGCGCCTCGTACCAGCGGTCGTCCGTCGGCGGCAGCGCGTTCACGTCCAGCGCCAGCTTCAGCAGCAGGTCCGCGATCAGCGGGTTGCGGGCCAGTACCGGGCCGTGCATGTACGTACCGAAGACGGTGTCGTTGTACGCGCCCTCCGTGCCGTCTCCCGTGCCGTTGCCCCTGCCGAACTGCACCCGGGCCAGCGGGCGGGCCGTGGGGCCGAGGTGGGTGATGCCCTGGTGGTTCTCGAAGCCGGTCAGCGGCGGGAGGCCCAGGCGCGGGTCGATGTCCGCGAGGACGTCACCGACGCAGCGCTCGCCCTCGCCCCGGGTCGTGGTCACGTCGAGCAGACCGAGGCCGGGCTCGCGCTGCCCGAGGTCGTTGACGAATTCCTGGCCGAGGATCTGGTAGCCGGCGCAGACCGCGAACACGATCGCGCCGTTCTGCACGGCCTGGTACAGGTGCCCGTCGCGGCGCAGCCGCTCGGCCGCGAGCCGCTGCGGGCGGTCCTCGCCGCCGCCGATCAGGTAGATGTCGCCCGAGGTCGGGATCGGCTGGTCGCTGCGCACGTCGAGCCGGGCCACGTCGAGGCCGCGCTGCCGGGCCCGGCGCTCCACGACGAGGACGTTGCCCTGGTCGCCGTACGTGCTGAGCAGGTCCGGGTAGACCCAGACCACCCGCAGCTGGTTGTCGCTCATGAGGTGTTCGTCCTTCGTGGTCAGTTGCCGACGCGGCGGCGCAGGTCCTGGAACGCGGTGTAGTTCGCGATGACCTCGATCCGGCCGGGCGGGCACATCTGCACGGCCTGGTCGACGTTCTCGCAAACCTGGAAGTGCTGGTTGGCGACCTCCAGACGCACCGCGAGGTCCAGCTTCCGGTCGCCGATGACGAAGATCGGGTGCCCGGTGAGGCGCGTGTAGTCGACGTCCCACAGCCAGGAGGTGTCGGTGCCGTCGGCGCCGCGCGCGTTCACCGAGAGGATGACCGGGGTGGGCGGCGGGTCGATCAGGGAGAACGTCTCCAGCCAGCCGGCCGGGTTCTTGGCCAGCAGGAGCCTGAGGTCACGGCCCTGGAACTGGACGACGTCGTAGCGACCGGCGACCGCCTGCACCTGGTACATGCGCTCCAGGGCGACCTGCGGCGGCACCCCGAACACGGCGGCGACGGCCGCGGAGGAGGCGGCGTTGGCCTTGTTGGCGCGCCCCGGCAGCTGGAGGTGGATCGGCCAGGCGGACCCGTGCGGGTCGAGGACGTGGTCCCCGGACAGCGCCCAGCTCGGTGTGGGCCGCCGGAACCCGCACTCACCGCAGAACCAGTCGTCGCCGGGCCGCTGCATCACACCACCGCAGGACGGGCAGGACCAGGCGTCGTCCTTCCACATCTGACCGGCGGCGACCCAGATCACGTTGGGGGAGGAGGAGGCGGCCCACACCACCAGCGGGTCGTCGCAGTTGGCCACGATCACGGCCTTCGACCCCGCGAGGCCCTCACGCCAGTTCTCGGCGAGCATGCGGGTCTCGGCGGCGCGGTCGAGCTGGTCCCGGGAGAGGTTGAGCAGCGCGATGCACTTCGGAGCGGTGTCCCGGGCCACAC
The DNA here is from genome assembly GCF_000720255.1 of Streptomyces griseus subsp. griseus. Classification (GTDB taxonomy): domain Bacteria; phylum Actinomycetota; class Actinomycetes; order Streptomycetales; family Streptomycetaceae; genus Streptomyces; species Streptomyces griseus_I. The sequence continues at coordinate 192,234 of NZ_JOJE01000006.1, forward strand.
CCGCGAGGTACTTCTCGTCGACCTCGATGACGCCGTACCGGGCCTCCGAACCACCCGCGAGCGCCGAGGTGATGCCGGCGGGCATGTTGGCGCCGAGCGCGTTGGAGACGACCGGTCCCGCGGCGCGCAGGGCCTCGGCGATGAGGCGGGTGGTGGTGGTCTTGCCGTTGGTCGCCGAGACGAGGACGACGTCCAGGTTCTGGGCGAGCCGGGCCAGCAGGTCGGGGTCGAGCTTGAGCGCCACCCGGCCGCCGATCACCGAACCGCTGCCGCGCCCCGCGGCGCGGGACGCCGCAGCGACCGCCTTGCCCGCGGTCACGGCCAGCTTGGCCCGCGGCGTGAGCGGGTCCGAGTTGCCTGACATCAGTTCTCGATCCTCCTTGCGTACGCGCCGCGCCTGAAGCCTGACGGCAACGTGGTAGGTGGTCAGCCTATCGAGATCCCCTCGCACTCCCGAACCGCGGCACCACCTCACGCCCGTACGGCATGCGCGTGTCAGGGAGGACCGTACCCTTGCCGCCATGCGAAACGGCCAGATCCCCGGCGCCCGAGGGCGCGTCCGCCCCCTCACCCTCCTCGGCGACGCGGTCCTGCACGAGCCCTGCCGGGAGGTCACCGCGTTCGGCCCCGAACTGGGGGACCTGGTGGAGGACTTGTTCGCCACCATGTACGCCGCCCAGGGCGTGGGCCTGGCCGCCAACCAGATCGGCGAGCCCCTCCGCGTCTTCGTCTACGACTGCCCCGACGACGATGACGTCCGCCACCTGGGTCATGTGATCAACCCCCGCCTTGTCGAGGCCGACGGAGTCGTCATTCGAGGCCCCGAGGGCTGCCTTTCCCTACCGGGCCTGGAAGCCGGCACGGAACGCTACGACCACGCGGTCATCGAGGGCTTCACGATGACGGGGGACCGGCTGAGGGTCCACGGGACGGGCTGGTTCGCGAGGTGCTTGCAGCACGAGTACGACCACGTGGAGGGCACGATCTACGCCGACCACTTGAAGGGCTGGCGCCACCGCAGACTGATGCGACAAGCAGGGCGGGCTTCTTGGTACAGGGGAACCGTGCCTGCTTAGGGGCGCGGGGCTGTATCGATTTGCGGCTCCGCCGCGTGGGCGCGACCAGCCCCCACGACCCGCAGACGAGACACAACCCCTAGAAGCCGGGACCCCCTATCTTGTCCCCGGCCGCCGCAAGCCGACCCCACAACAGGTCAGCCAAACTCCGGACCAACTCCGCCCGAGAACAAGGGCGTTCGCCCAGCCACCAGTCCCCGGCAGCGTGCATCATCCCGACGATCCCATGCCCCCACACCCGCGCCAGCCGCTGTCCGCCCGGCCCGAGATCCAACCGGTCCTCGATGACCTGCGCCAGCTCCTCACCCATCCGACGGAGCAGCGGAGCGGAGTGCTTCCCCACGTCGAACCCCTGCTCCCCGCCCTGCCCGCCCTCGGACGGATGCATCAGGAAGCGGTACACCTGGGGCCGCGCCTCGATCGCCGCGAGGTACGTGTCGAGCGTCGCCTCCACCCGCTCCCGCCGGTCCGCGGGAGCGTCCAGTGCGGCCCGCAGCGAGTCCAGCAACGCGTCCGTGTGCCGTTTGGCCAACGCCGCGTAAAGTCCACCCTTGTCGCCGAAGTGGCGGTAGAGAATGGGCTTGGTGATACCCGCCTCGGCGGCGATCGCGTTCATCGAGGCCTGCGGGCCGTCACGCAGCACCACCCGGTCCGCGGCCTCCAGCAGCTCCCGACGCCGGCGGTCGGCGGAGCGCTGCTGCTCGGTCCGCTGCGTGGTGTCCATGGTCTCTCCCCACCCGTGCTGATTCGATGACGCCTGCGCAAACTAACACCTGACAGCAGCCTGACATCGAACGGGCTGCCGAGCTGCCGTCCGGAGTTGACTTTTCCTACCGACCGGTAACACACTCGTGTTACCGCAAGTAACATGCACGTTGACTCGTGCGCCGCCGCTGGAGGGGACATGGCCGAGTTCACCATGGAGCTCAACGACGAACAGAAGGAGGTCCGGGACTGGCTGCACGGCTTCGCCGCCGACGTCATCCGCCCCGCGGCCGCCGAATGGGACGAGCGTGAGGAGACTCCCTGGCCGGTCATCCAGGAGGCCGCCAAGGTCGGCATCTACTCCCTCGACTTCTACGCCCAGCAGTACTTCGACCCCACCGGCCTCGGCATACCCATGGCCATGGAGGAGCTGTTCTGGGGCGACGCGGGCATCGCCCTGTCGATCGTCGGCACCGGCCTCGCCGCCGTCGGCGTCCTCGCCAACGGCACCGAGGAGCAGATCGGCACCTGGATCCCCCAGATGTACGGCGACGCCAACGATGTCAAGGTCGCCGCGTTCTGCTCCTCCGAACCCGACGCCGGATCCGACGTCGCCTCCATGCGGACGCGCGCGGTGTACGACGAGGCCAAGGACGAGTGGGTGATCAACGGCACGAAGACGTGGGCGACCAACGGCGGCATCGCCAACGTCCACGTGGTCGTCGCGGTCGTCGATCCCGAGCTCGGCTCCAAGGGCCACGCCTCCTTCATCGTCCCGCCGAACACGCCCGGACTCGCCCAGGGCCAGAAGTTCAAGAAGCACGGCATCCGCGCCTCCCACACCGCGGAGGTCATCCTCGACAACGTGCGCGTCCCCGGCTCCTGCCTGCTCGGCGGCAAGGAGAAGCTGGACGAGCGCCTGGCGCGGGCCCGCGAGAAGGCCAAGCAGGGCGGTGAGCGCGTCAAGAACGCGGCGATGGCGACGTTCGAAGCGAGTCGCCCCGCGGTGGGGGCCATGGCGGTGGGTACGGCCCGTGCCGCGTACGAGGTGGCCCTCGACTACGCGAAGACCCGCGAGCAGTTCGGCCGGCCGATCATCGACAACCAGGGTGTGGCGTTCCAGCTGGCCGACATGCGCACGCAGGTCGACGCGGCGCGGCTGCTCGTCTGGCGTGCCTCCTGGATGGCGATCAGCGGCAAGGCGTTCACCGCGGCGGAGGGCTCGATGTCCAAGCTGTTCGCGAGTGAGACGGCGAAGAAGGTGACCGCGCAGGCGATCCAGATCCTCGGGGGCAACGGGTACACGCGCGAATACCCGGTGGAGCGGATGCACCGGGACGCGGCGATCTACACGATCTTCGAGGGCACGAGTGAGATCCAGCGACTGGTGATCGCGCGGACCCTGTCGGGGATGCCGATCCGCTAGCGCAGCGGCGGGGTGCTGCGCGATCCGGTCCGCGGGTCGTCCATGGCTGATCGCGCAGTTCCCCGCGCCCCGTCAGGGCGCGCCACCGCTGCTGTGCGCAATGCACGCGACGTCGATACGATCCGCCAGCTTCGCCAGCTCGATCGTCAACGCGGCGACCGTGTCCTCGTCCAGTCCCTCCGTCCCGGCCTCGACGAGATGCAGCCACCTCCCGCCCACCGTGCGGAGCAGCTTGCTCACGTCGGCGGCAGCCACCTGCAAGGTACCGCGGTCGTCGACGATCAGAGGCAGAGTCACTTCGCGGTTCACAGACGGGATCGTAGCCGCGGAAGCCTCACGCACCGTGCCAAACCGTGGTGATGTTGCAGAACTCCCGGATTCCGTGCCCGGACAGTTCACGGCCGTACCCGGACCGCTTCACACCGCCGAACGGGAGCGCCGGGTGGGAGGCGGTCATGCCGTTGACGAACACGCCGCCCGCCTCCAGGTCCTGGACGAAACGGTCGACCTCGGCCTCGTCCCGGGTCCAGACGTTGGAACTCAGGCCGAACGGGGAGTCGTTGGCGATCAGGATCGCCTCGTCCAGGTCGCCGGCGCGGTAGAGCGTGGCGACGGGGCCGAACGCCTCCTCGCGGTGGATGCGCATCTCGCGGTGGATGTCGGCGAGGACCGTCGGCGGGTAGTACCAGCCGGGTCCGTCCGGGCGTTCACCGCCGCACAGGACGGTCGCGCCCACGCGCTTGGCGTCGTCGACGAGTTCCTCCAGGTCGGTACGGCCCTGCTCGCTGGAGAGCGGCCCGACCTCCGTGTCCTCCTCCAGCGGGTCGCCGATCTTCAGCGCGTTCATGCGCTCGGCGAAACGCTCGGCGAAGGCGTCGTAGACGTCCGTGTGCACGATGAACCGCTTCGCGGCGATGCAGGACTGCCCGTTGTTCTGCACGCGGGCGGTCACCGCGACGTCGGCGGCGCGGTCGACGTCCGCCGAGGGCATGACGACGAAGGGGTCGCTGCCGCCCAGTTCCAGCACCGTCTTCTTGATCATGTCGCTGGCGGTGGAGGCGACCGCCCGGCCGGCGGGCTCGCTGCCGGTGAGGGTGGCGGCCTTCACGCGCTCGTCGCGCAGGATCTCGTCGACCGCGGCGGAACCGATGAGCAGCGTCTGGAAGCAGCCCTCCGTGAATCCGGCGCGGTGGAACAGGTCCTCCAGGTAGAGCGCGGTCTGCGGGACGTTGGACGCGTGCTTGAGCAGGCCGACGTTGCCTGCCATCAGCGCCGGCGCGGCGAAGCGGACCACCTGCCACAGCGGGAAGTTCCACGGCATCACCGCGAGCACCGGACCCAGCGGCCGGTAGCGGACCAGGGCGCGGGAGGCGCCGGAGTCCTTCACGTCCGCGTCGGCGGGCCTCTCGTCGGCGAGCAGTTCCTCGGCGTTCTCGGCGTACCAGCGCATCGCCTTGGCGCACTTGGCGGCCTCGGCGCGGGCCTGCTTGATCGGCTTGCCCATCTCGGTCGTCATGATCCGGGCGATCTCGTCCCGGTCCTCGTCGAGCAGCTCGGCCGCCCGGGTGAGCAGGCGGGCGCGCTCGGCGAAGCCGGTCGTGCGGTACGTGCGGAACGTGGCCTCGGCGAGCTGGAGCCGGCGTTCCAGCTCCTCCTCGCCCATGGCCTCGTACGTCTTGAGCGTCTCACCGTTCGCCGGGTTCACCGTCGCGATGGGCATGACCGACCTCCCTGAAGACCCGCTGTGCTTCGACCTTCCCGCGCGGCGCCGGGGACCGCAACGCGGGGTTATCTGCTCAGGCCGAGTGCTCCGCCAGGCGGTCGAGAAACGCGGACTGGGCGGTGACGATCACCTCGCGCGCCCGGTCCAGGCCGAGCCACTCCACCCGGTCCAGCTCCGGGAACTCCTGGACCCGTCCCGACTTCGGCGGCCACTCCATCCGGAACGTGCCGGGGACCACGGTCGCCGGGTCGAGGTCGGCCTCGATCGCCCACGCCGTGACGATCTTGCCGTTGGTCTGCCGGACCTCCCCGAGCGCTACGGCGTCGCCGTCGGGCGGGGCGAGGCCCAGCTCCTCCTGGAATTCGCGGCGGGCCGCGTCCCAGGCGGGCTCGTCGGGCTCGTACTCGCCCTTCGGCACCGTCCAGGCGCCCGCGTCGCGCCGCGCGAAGAACGGGCCGCCCATGTGGCCCAGCAACACCTGAAGGCCGTCGTCGGTGTGCCGGAACAGCAGCAGACCCGCGCTGCGCTTCCCTGTCATGTCCCTCACGTACGCACCTCCGGGTGGGCGGCGAACAGGCTCTCCACGGTGTCCGCGTCCTCCGGGCGCTTGTCCTCGCGGTAGCGGACCACGCGAGCGAAGCGGAGGGCGACGCCGGCCGGGTAGCGGGTGGAGCGTTGCAGGCCGTCGTAGGCGATCTCGACGACGAGTTCGGGGCGTACGGTCACCACCCAGCCGTCGTCCTCGACGGCCAGTCCCTGGAAATACTCGGTCTGCCAGTCGAGCATCGCGTCGGTCATGCCCTTGAAGGTCTTGCCGAGCATGGCGAAGCCACCGTCGGCGGTGCGGGCGCCCAGGTGCAGGTTGGAGAGCTTGCCGGTGCGGCGGCCGTGGCCGCGTTCGACGGCCAGGACGATCAGGTCGAGGGTGTGCACGGGCTTGACCTTCAGCCAGGACGCCCCGCGCCTGCCCGCGCTGTAGGCGGCGTCCAGGGCCTTGATCACCACGCCCTCGTGGCCGCGCTCCAGCGTCCCGGCGAGGAACTCCTCCGCCACCGCAACGTCCTCGGGCCCGTTCACCAGTGCCCGCCGCACCCGCATCGGCTCCGGGACCAGCCGTGCCAGCTCCGCGTGCCGCTCGGCGAAGGGCAGGTCCAGCAGGTCGCGGCCCTCGACGGAGAGCGCGTCGAAGAAGACGGGGGAGACGGGGACCGCCTCGGCGGCCGTCGTCACGTCCACCCGTGAGCCGACACGCCCGGCGGTCTCCTGGAACGAGCGGGGCCGCCCCCTGTCGTCGAAGGCGATGACCTCGCCGTCCAGGATGAAGCGTTCACCTCGCAGCTCCAGTGCCGCCGAGGTCAGTTCCGGCAGACGGTCGGTGATGTCGTCCAGGGTGCGGGTGTACAGGCGCACGTCGTCGCCCTCGCGGTGCACCTGGACGCGGATGCCGTCCAGCTTCTCCTCGACCGCGCAGGCGCCGAGCTTCTCGACCGCCTCCGCGACCGACGAGGCGCTGTGCGCGAGCATGGGCAGCACCGGGCGGCCGACGGTGAGACGGAACCGCTCCAGGGTCGGCGGCCCCTCGCCGAGCAGGGCCCGCGCGACCTCCTGGAGCGAACCGGCGAGCATCACCGCCCGCCGTACGTCCGCCGAGGCCGCCCCGGTCGCCTGCGCCAGCCCCTCCACGGCGAGCGCGTCCAGGGCGCCCTGGCGGACCTCACCGGTGAGCAGGCCGAGCAGGAAGCGCTGCTCGTCCTCGGTGGACAGCCCCATCAACTCGCCAACCAAGCGCGCGCGTTCGGCCTGCGAACCGGGGCCGGTGACCTTGCCCAGCTCGGTGAGCCGGGCGTCCACCTCGCGCACCGTCAGCGTCGGCCCGGCCGCCGGTTCGACGGGGCGGCCGAGCACCTTCCAGCCGACGCCGATCCGGCCCTGCGGGAGTCTGCCCGCCAGATACGGGATGACGATCGGAGCGTCGTCGGCGTCCGCGTCCCGGAACAGCTCGGCGAGCAGCGCGATCTTGCGGGAGCGCGCCGAGGTGGCGGCGACCTCCCGGGACACCTGGGCGAGCCGGGTCAGCAGCATGCAGTCATGGTGCACCGGAGGCGGGCGGTCCACACCCGGACGTCTACAGATGAACAGCCGCGTCGAGATCGCTCATCAGCAGCTCCCCGTTGATCGTGGCCCCGGCCCGGTAGCCGCCGGCCGCCGCGTTCACCACCTGCTCGGCGAAGCCCATCGCGTTGCCCACCGCCCACACCCCGGGCACACTCGTCAGGCCCGTCTCGTCCACCACCGGGTACGCGCCGAACGGGGTCTCGCGCAGCTCGGCCCCCAGCCGCAGCAGGAGAGCGGTCTGCGGCACGGCACGCGGCGCGACGAACACCACCGCACGCTCGTGGACCGTACCGTCGGCGAGCCGGACCCCGGTGAGCCGGTCGTCCTCGGCCACCACCTCCGCGACCTCGCCGGCCACCACCTTCACCCCGGCCGCGGCGAGCCGGCGCAGATCGTCGTCCGCGAGCTCCTCCTCGGTGACCGTGTGCAGGAAGAACGTCACGTCGCCGGACCACTGGGAGACCATCAGCGCCTGGTGGACGCTCAGCGCGGACGTGGCCAGCACGCCGAAGGCCCGGTCCCGCACCTCCCAGCCGTGGCAGTACGGGCAGTGCAGCACGTCCCGCCCGAAGCGCTCGGCGACTCCCGCCACCGGCGGAAGCTCGTCCCTGAGGCCGGTGGCGACGACGATCCGACGGGCGCGCACGGTACGGCCACCGGCCAGGACCACGGCGAAGTCGTCCCCCTTGTCGATGTCCACCACCCGGTCCCGCACCAGCTCGACGCCGTAGCGCGCGATCTCCTCGCGGCCGACCGCCAGGAACTCGGCGGGCGGCATGCCGTCGCGGGACAGGTAGCCGTGCATGTGCGCGGCGGGCGCGTTGCGCGGCTCGCCCGCGTCGACCACCAGCGTCCGGCGCCGGGCCCGGCCGAGGACCAGCGCGGCGGACAGTCCGGCCGCGCCCCCTCCGACGACGACCACTTCGTACGTATCGGTCATGGTGACCACCTCCACGGACAACATCGCCCGGACGCTGCCGTATTGACAAACCTCTTTGCCGAAACTGCAATGCTGCTCATGAGTGAGGACGGTATGGACGAGGTGCTCGCCGAGGTCGGTCCGCGGCTGCGGAGGATCCGCAAGGAGCGGGGCGCCACGCTCGCCGGGCTGTCGGAGGCGACCGGCATCTCGGTGAGCACGCTCTCGCGGCTGGAGTCCGGCCTGCGCAAACCCAGTCTGGAGCTGCTGCTGCCCATCGCGCGAGCGCACGAGGTGGCGCTGGACGAACTGGTGGGCGCTCCGCCGGTGCGGGATCCGCGGGTGCGGGCCGAGCCGATCGTCCGGCACGGGCGCACCTACTGGCCGCTCACCCGCCAACCCGGTGGACTCCAGGCGTACAAGGTGCTCGTACCGCGGCGGCAGGAGGAGCCGGAACCCCGGGTTCACGAGGGGTACGAGTGGCTCTACGTCCTCTCGGGGCGGCTGCGGATCGTGCTGGGAGAGCACGACGTGGTGCTCGCCGCGGGGGAGGCGGCCGAGTTCGACACCCGTGTTCCGCACTGGTTCGGCTCGACGGGGGAGGGGCCGGCGGAGTTCCTCAGTCTCTTCGGGCCGCAGGGGGAGCGGATGCACGTGCGGGCGAAGCCCAAGCGATCGTGACGGACGTGACTCTTCCGTGGCAGGCTGTTCCCTGATCGGCAAGCGACCGCTTAGTATGCGAACGACCCCGGTCAGGCGACGTACGTGAGCCGAAGGGGCGCGCCGGTGTCGAGAGATCGAGCGCGCGGAGCCCCGCAGGCTGAGCACGATCGGGCTCTCGACACCGGCTGAAAGCGCCCCTGAGGCGAACAATTCAGACACAGTCCCGTGGAGGCTCCGCATGCAGGCATGGCAGGTGCACGAGAACGGCGAGCCGAGTGAGGTGATGCGTCTGGCGGACGTGGCGCGTCCCGAGCCCGGCGACGGCCAGGTCCTGCTGAGGGTGCGCGCCGCGAACATCAACTTCCCGGACGTGCTGATGTGCCGGGGCCACTACCAGGTCCGGCCCCCGCTGCCCTTCACGCCCGGCGTGGAGATCTGCGGCGAGACCGAGGACGGCCGCCGGGTGATCGCCAACCCGGCGCTGCCCCACGGCGGCTTCGCGGAGTACGCCGTCGCGGACGCCGCCGCGCTGCTGCCCGCCCCCGACGCGCTGGACGACGCCGAGGCGGCCGCCCTGCACATCGGGTACCAGACGGGCTGGTTCGGCCTGCACCGCAGGGCCCGCCTCGAAGCCGGCGAGACACTGCTCGTCCACGCTGCCGCAGGAGGGGTCGGCAGCGCGGCCGTGCAGCTCGGAAAGGCGGCCGGGGCCACCGTCATCGGTGTCGTCGGCGGCGCCGGCAAGGCGGCCGTCGCCCGCGAGCTGGGCTGCGACGTCGTCGTCGACCGGCGCGCCGAGGACGTCGTCGCCGCGGTCAAGGAGGCCACCGGCGGTCGCGGCGCCGACGTGATCTACGACCCGGTCGGCGGCGACGCCTACACCCAGTCCACCAAGGTCGTCGCCTTCGAGGGCCGGATCGTCGTCGTGGGCTTCGCGAGCGGCACCATCCCCAGCCCGGGCCTCAACCACGCCCTGGTGAAGAACTACGCCATCCTCGGCCTGCACTGGGGCCTGTACAACACCAAGAACCCCAAGCTGGTCCAGCACTGCCACGAGCAGCTCACCGAGCTGGCCACCCGGGGCGCGATCAAGCCGCTGGTGAGCGAGCGCGTACCGCTGGACGAGGCGGCCGCGGCCGTGCAGCGGGTCGGCGACGGTGTCACCACCGGCCGGGTCGCCGTCGTACCGCAGAACGGAGCCGCCGCATGACCGACGCATCCGAACTCAAGCGCCGCACAGCCGAGTTGCTGGCCGCGCATCCGCCCGCCACGACGGAACGGACGGACTTCCTGAGGGCCCGCTTCGACGCCGGACTGGCCTGGGTCCACTACCCCGAGGGCCTCGGCGGCCTCGGCGCCCCGCGCTCTCTCCAGGCCGTGGTGGACGCCGAGCTGGAGACCGCGGGCGCCCCCGACAACGACCCGCGGCGCATCGGCATCGGCCTCGGCATGGCCGCGCCGACGATCCTGAAGTACGGCACCGAGGAGCAGAAGCAGCGCTTCCTGCGGCCCCTGTGGGTGGGGGAGGAGGTCTGGTGCCAGCTGTTCAGCGAGCCCGGCGCCGGGTCCGACCTCGCGGCGCTCGGCACCCGCGCCGTGCGGGAGAGTGGGGGAGGCTGGGTCGTCAACGGGCAGAAGGTGTGGACGTCCAGCGCCCACCTCGCCCGCTGGGCCATCCTCATCGCCCGCACCGACCCGGACGTGCCCAAGCACGCCGGCATCACCTACTTCCTCTGCGACATGACCGACCCGGGCGTCGAGGTGCGCCCGCTGCGCCAGGTCACCGGCGAGGCGGAGTTCAACGAGGTCTTCCTCACCGACGTGCGCATCCCCGACTCCCGCCGTCTCGGCGACGTCGGCGACGGCTGGCGGGTCGCCCAGACCACCCTCATGAACGAGCGCGTCGCCATCGGCGGCATGCGGCTGCCCCGCGAGGGCGGCATGATCGGCCCCGTCTCGAAGACCTGGCGCGAACGCCCCGAACTGCGCACCCACGACCTGCATCAGCGGCTGCTGACCCTCTGGGTCGACGCCGAGGTCGCCCGTCTCACCGGCGAACGCCTGCGCCAGCAGCTCGTCGCCGGCCAGCCCGGCCACGAGGGCTCCGGCATGAAGCTCGCCTTCGCCCGCCTCAACCAGGAGATCAGCGGCCTGGAAGTGGAACTCCGCGGCGAAGAGGGCCTGTTGTACGACGACTGGACCATGCGCCGCCCGGAACTGGTGGACTTCACCGGCCGCGACGCCGGCTACCGCTACCTGCGCTCCAAGGGCAACAGCATCGAGGGCGGGACCACCGAGGTCCTGCTGAACATCGTCGCCGAGCGCGTCCTTGGCCTGCCCGCCGAGCCGCGCACCGACAAGGACGTCGCCTGGAAGGACCTCGCCCGATGACCGATCTTCTCTACTCCGAGGAGGAAGAGGCCCTCCGCGCCGCCGTCCGCGACCTGCTCACGGACCACTGCGACGCGCCGGGCGTGATCGCCCGCACCGAGTCGGACACCCCGCACGACCGGGAGGCGTGGAAGGCGCTGGCCGACGGCATGGGCCTGGCGGGCCTCCTGGTGCCGGAGTCCCTCGGCGGCCAGGGCGCCTCGCACCGCGAAGTCGCCGTCGTCCTGGAGGAGCTGGGGCGCTCGGTCGCTCCCGTGCCCTACCTGACGAGCGCGGTCGTCGCCACCGAGGCCCTGCTGGCCTTCCCCCACTCTCGGCTCCGCTCGAGCGGGGGGACCCCCATCGCCGACGACCTCCTCACCGAGCTGGCCTCCGGCCGGCGCGTCGGTGCCCTCGCCGTCGCCCTGAACGTCGCTCCGGGCGGCGCCCACCAGGCCGTACGCCATGAAGGCGGGGCCCTGCGCGGTGAGTTGACCGGCATCGCGGACGCCGCTGCCGCCGACGTACTGCTCGTACCGGCGGACGACGGCGGGCTGTACGCGGTCGAGGCCGACGCCGTGACCGTCACCCCACAGGTCTCCCTCGACCAGACCCGCCCGCTCGCCACCGTCACCCTCGACGGCGCCCCCGGCCGTCGGCTCGGCGACGCCGGGCCCGCGGTCCGCCGTGCCCTGCGCGCCGGGGCAGGGCTGCTCGCCTCCGAGCAACTCGGCCTCGCGGACTGGACGTTGACGGAGACCGTGCGCTACCTCAAGGAGCGCAAGCAGTTCAACCGGCCCGTCGGCGGCTTCCAGGCCCTCAAGCACCGGCTCGCCCAGCTCTGGCTGGAGGTCGTCAACCTCCGCGCCGCCGCCCGCAACGCCGCCGACGCGCTCGCCACGGGTGAGGACGTGGAGGTGGCGGTCGCCGTCGCCCAGGCCTACGCGGCACGGGTCGCCGTCCACGCGGCCGAGGAGGCGCTGCAACTGCACGGCGGCATCGGCATGACCTGGGAGCACCCGGTCCACCTCTACCTGAAGCGCGCCAAGGCCGACTCGATCGCGTACGGCACGGCGGGCGCCCATCGCGCCGCACTGGCCGAACTGGTCGACCTGCAAGCACCCTGACCGTCACCCGGAGACGTTCCTGGACGCGCACCGGTCGTGTGACACCACTCGATCGGCGGACAGGTCTGCCACCCGGGCAAACCCTCCGCTACGCCACACTTGCGGCCGAACGCCGCGAAGCGGACGTGGCGGAGGAGGTTGACGATGGCCGTTTCCATCTCTGTGGTGCTGCTGCTCGCTGTCCTGGCGGTGATCTTCCTGCGCAACGGTGGGCTGAAGATCTCCCACGCCCTGGTCTGTCTGCTGCTCGGCTTCTACCTCGCGAGCACCAGCGTCGCTCCCACCATCCACAGCGGCATCACCGCGACCGCCGACATCGTGAGCAGTCTGCGGCCGTGAGGGTCACCCGGCGGCGAAGACCCCGATGCCGTTCGCGACCGGGCGCTCCGCGCCGCCGGAGGGATGGTTGCGCACCGAGACCGTACCGGCGCCCGAGGAGCGGGTGACCAACGTCGTGGAGCCCCCGCCGTCCAGGTTGAAGGCGTCGACCGCGCCCAGGTCGCGCAGGGCGTCCGCCACTTCGGCGACCGTCAGACCGCTGCGGTACTCGGGCGCCCCGTCCAGCGCGAACAGCAGCACGCCCCGGCCGCCCTCGGTGATGCCCACGGCGGTGCGCACGGCCGCGGCCGACGCGTCGAGACCGGGCAGCGGCCGGCCGCCCCGCAGGACCGGGAACCCGCCGATGGCGAAGCTGTACGACGCCGACGTCGCCACGAGCTGGTGCCGCACCCGCACCGACTCCCCGGCGAAGAACTTGCGCAGCCGCTGGGCGCCCGCCTCCCGGCCGACGAGCACGGTGGTCCCGGCGGCGATGGCGCCGCCGCCGGGGCTGTCGGCGGTGGACACCACCCGGCCGTCCCTGACCGTCACTTCGAAGGTGTCGGTGCTGCACGGCGCGCCCCGGTCGCCGTCCGTGCCGCACGTGGCACGCACCCGGGAGGCGCTGCCCCACTCCGTGGTGAACGCGCCGACGGAACCCACGGGCAGCGCGTACTGGTTGAGCCCGCCGAGCGCGAACTCACCTTCCGGCGTGGTGACCGATCCGTCGAGGGTCAGCCGGTCCAGGCGGGCGCGGTGATCGGTGCCGACGCCCAGCACATCCCGGGTGGTGGCGCCCGACGGCAGCGCTGGTCCGAAGCGCTGGCCCTTCGGCACGGCCGCCTTCAGCACGTGGCCGTCCGCGATCGCCGGGCCCACGCTCGCGCCGGTCGCCTCGACGCCGGGGTGCTGGGTCTCGGAGATGTTGAAGAAGTCGCCGTTGACGCCGCCGAGCGCCTGCTGGGTGTCCGCCAGCCGCGAGACGGTGGCCCGGGCGGCCACCTTCCCCGGGTACAGCAGACCCAGACGCACCCTGGAGTCGGTCAGGTCGACGCTCAGCACATGGGCGCGCGTCGGACCCTTGCTCCCCTGGATGTCGAGCTGCCGGTAGACCACGCCGGGCGCGATCAGGGTGCCGCTCCGCGCGGCGCCGGCCGGTCCCGCGCCCACCAGGGCCGCACCGGCCAGCGTGCCGAGGGCCGTGAGCACGGTGAGGACCGCCCTGCCCGTTCTGCCCGCTCCGAGTCGTTCTTGACAACGCGTCACCGCTCCCCCTGAGGTCTCGTCACCTGCCGCAGGACTCGGAGGAAGTGCATCAGAGGACGAGTCTCGACGGGACGACAGCGCGGCGGACTGCACAAGAACGGGTGAAAACCGATCGAAATAGGCGTGGGCGCCGCTGAGCTGATCGGCCCTCAGCGGCGGGCCTGCTTCTACCGGGAGGGCGCCGCGTAACAGCGGAGGGAGACCGCCCGTTCGGGGCCCCAGAGCTGTTCGACCACGTCCAGCAGCTCCCACCCCAGCCGCTCGTAGAGCGCCGTCGCCGCGGTGTCGGTCGCGACGACGTCCAGCACCGGATGCAGGCCCCGCGCGGACGCCTCACGCGCCGCCCGTTCCATCAGCGCCGCCCCGATGCCGCGCCCGCGCGCGGCGGGGGAGACGAACAGCCGGTTGACCACGGCGGCCGCCCCGGCGCCCGGCCGGCGGGCGCTCCACAGGCCGGGCGCCACGTCGCCCTCCTCGCTGTGCGACAGCACCACATGCCCGACGACCCGCCCGTCCAGCTCCGCCACCCACGCGGACAGCAGCGAGCGGGGCGTGAGCCAGTCGGCGGGCCGGGCGGGCCAGTCCATCGGATAACCGTCGTCCTCGTGGACCGCCGCGAGGACGGCGACGCAGTCGGCCATGTCGTCCGTCGTGCGGGGCCGCACCCGTGGTGTCGGGGCGGAGGGCGGCGCCTCCGCGTACGGCGTGAAGTGCGCGGGCGCGTGGTCGATCGGGAGGTCGGGACGCCAGGCGGTGAGGGCCTGGGCGCTGCACACGAACAGGGCGGGCGGGAGCTGCTCCAGGGGGTACCAGCGCCAGTCACCGACGCTCTCCCCGGGCTGGTCGGCCGGCTCGCCGCGCCAGTCGGTGACCTCGGCGGCCACGGTCACCCGGACGACGTCGTCGACGTGGTCGAGGAGCGTCCCCAGCAGGCGTACGTCGGACGGCTCGGCCCGCAGCCCGGTCTCCTCGCGCAGCTCACGCACGACCGTCTCCTGGAGCGTCTCACCGGGCTCCGCCTTCCCGCCGGGCAGTTCCCAGGTGCCCCGCCGGTGGCGGCCCAGGAGCAGGCCGCGGGGGCCGTACAGGATGGGTGCCACACCGAGGGTCGCGTGCGCCTGGGGAGGCAGGGAGGTGCGGGGCCGGGAGGCGACGCGGGCGGGGCGGCGGGCCCGGAAGACGCGGTAGGAGGCGTGGTTGCCGGGCTCCGGGGAGTCCACCGCGTGCACGTCGTCGAGCCGCAGCCCGTGTTCGGCGAGCAGCTCCTCCCACAGCTCCGGGGCGAGCACCCACATGTGCACGGCGGTGTCGCCGCCCCCGGCGAAGCGCAGGACCTCGGGCCGGGACAGCACCTCGGAGGACGGCCCGTCGCCGCGCGAGCTGGTGTGCAGCGCGGAGAAGCACAGCGTCCCGCCGGGCGTCAGCGCGGTGGCGAGGGCGGGCAGCAGACGGCGGGGATCGATGAACGGGACGCCGTTGACGGAGTAGATCACGTCGTACGGCGCCGCCGTCCTCAGGTGCGCGACCGCGTCGGCCCGGACGAGGTGCAGCCCGGGCAGCGAGCCGTACCGTGCCCGGGCTCGTTCGAACTGGCTCGGCGAGGCGTCCACCGCGTCCACCCGGGCGCCGTGGGCGCGGACGAGGTGGGCGGCGTGCCGGGCCGTGCCGCAGCCCAGGTCGAGGACCCGGCGGCCCGACAGTTCGCCGAGGATGCCGGCGTCGGGCCCGGTGTCCGGGACGCCCCAGTCGATCCGTTCCGCCTCGGCCAGGACCGTGCCCCGCCTCAGATGGTGTGTCCCGTAGGCCTCCCAGGCACCGGAGTTGACGGACTCCGGGGCGTCCGGATGGAGGGGCTGCGGCATGGTGATACCTCCGGGGCGGGGCCGTGTGTGTCAACGGCCCATGATCGCCCCTGGGCGGAGGGGATGCCGCGCTCTTCGGTTGTTCGCCCGCTCAGTCCGCTCAGTTTGCCGAGTCCGCTCAGCCGGCCAGTGTCGCCTGCCCGCCCAACTGCCCCGCGTCGGCGGCGGCCTGGTCCTGTCGGGGCTGGGTCCAGTCGGGGTCGGCCCACTGCCGGGGCTCCGGCATGCCGGGGTGGTAGGCGGGGTCGTTCTGCCGCCGGAGCCGTACGCTCGCGTGCACCCGCGCGCCCTCCGGCACCGGACGGGAGCGGCGGCCCACCAGGATCCAGAACGGTCCGTTGTCGTGCACGGGGGCGTCGGCGAACGCATCGTCGAGCGCGCAGGCCTCGGCGTAGGCGCCGGGGCGGAACAGCAGGTCGTCGCAGATGCCGTCGGTGACCCACTTGAGGGTGATGGTGGAGAGCAGCGGCTCGTCGTCGGCGTGCGCGAAGGTGCCGCCGACGTCGGAGTGCACCCCGGCGAACCAGACCTCCTGCGCGGTGTCCTGGAGGACCGCCGGACGCGGTGTCACCTGGTACTCGCGGTAGGGGCGGCGCTTCTCGTCGAGGGAGACGGCGTGGCGGATGCGGGCGGCGTTGGGCAGCTCGTGGGTGTAGGGCCAGCGAAGGCCGCCCGGGCGCAGGACGCCCGCGAACTTCACAGTGTCCCAGACGCCGAGGTAGGCGACGGGAAGGGCGTAGTGCGAGACCTGTCTCGCTGTTCCGGCCGCCTCCGCGTTGTCCTTCACCACCCTCCACAGCGGCTCGTCGTCCATGCGCCGGCAGAAGGCGTGCGAGAAGCGCGCCATCTCCTTCATGCCGGTGTCGACGTCCTGGTTGAAGGCGTACTTGGCGACGGCGTACGGAACCAGGTTCTCCGAACCGGGCCGCATCAGACCGGGCTTGTTCAGCATGCCCACCAGGGCGCGGGCGGTGTAGGCGCCGCGGCTGAAGCCGAAGACGTACACCTCGTCGCCCGGCTGCCAGTGGCCCATCAGGAAGGTGTAGGCCTCGGCGAGATTGGTCTTCATGCCGGTTCCGAACGCGAGTCCGGACATGCGGGAGAACCAGCGGCCGGCCGGACCGCGCGCGGTCGCCGCCGACATGGTGCCCACGCCGGGGTCGTAGTACAGGAGTTGCTGGGCGGGGTCGTCCGCGCGCAGCATCTCGTAGAGCCGGACCACATTGGTCGGGTGGCCGGCGCCGACCTGGTTGCCGGTACCGTCCAGGCAGATGACGATCTTGCGTGCCATGGTCGCTCCTCGCGTCGGACAGGCCCTACGCCTGACGCCGTCTGCCGTGCCGGCGTCCGCCGTTGTGCCGCGTGCCCTCGGCGACGAGCGGGCCGGACGCGTCACGCTGTCCGTCGGCGATCTGCAGCTGGAACGCCTCCAGCGCGGCACGGCTGTCGGGCGGGAGCACGGCCATCTCCCGCAGTTCCGCCGCCTCGGCCAGCGTGGTCGCCGCCTTGCTGTTCTCCGGTACGTGGAGCAGGCGGACGCGTCCGTCGCCGGAGCCACGCCGGCCCACGGGGGCGACGGCGCCGTGGGTGCCGTCGGGCAGGGTCACCCACAACGTGAAGTCGGAGTAACGGAAGTAGTCGGCCCCTTTGACCGGCCAGGGGTAGTGGTGCTCGCCGGGGGTCTTGGGCAGGATCCCCTGGTGGTCGCCTCGGCTCAGCGGCACGCACGAGTTGAACAGGGAGTCCGTCCACGCCTCGACGCCGTCGGCGTCCGTGATCGGGGTGCGCAGCAGATCGCGGGCCTCCTCGTAGCCCAGCGCGTCCAGCGCGGGCAGGGTGAGCGGGAAGGCGTCCACGAGCTCGGCCGCGAGCCGGCGCAGCCGGTCGACCTTCTCGGGGTCCGCGCAGAACTGCATGCTCCACTCGATGCCGGCCTTCGCCCGGTACATGCGCCAGCCGTCGCGGCCCTTCACCCAGAGGCTGCCGCCGTGGTGCATCTCCCAGTTCTCCGACCCGGTGGGCCGGGGACCGTAGGGCAGGTCGTCGTCGCTCATCTCGTCGAGGATCTTCTTCGTCGTCGTCTTCGCGGCCCGGAAGAACGGCGACTCCTTGCGCCTGGGATGCTCGACGAGCTGGATCTTCCACGGATGGTTTCCGGCGTGGGTGCCGGCGAGCCGGATGGTGTCGGGTATCCGGGATCTGATGGCGGAAGCGATGCGGGCCATGGCCGACCTCCTCGCACCGGCCGCGCGGCCTCGCGACGGGCCCACGGCGCCGGGTGCCTCTGGTCCCATCGTGCTCCTCGGAGAACGGGAAGGCGACCCCAGAAGCGGTTGACGGCGCAACAGGTGAAGACGAAACCACGTGGCCCTCGGGGCCGTCCCGCGGTGCGTTCACGCACCGAGCCCCGCCGCGACGATCGGCGCCAGGCGGTCGGCGATGACGCGGTGGCCCCGGTCGTTGGGGTGCACGGAGTCCGTGAGGTCGCCGGCGCTCAGCCACCCGGTGGTGTCGACGAAGGAGACCCGCGAGTCCCCGGCCTCGACGACCGTCCGGACCGCGGCCTCGGTCTGCGGGACGTACCGGCCGCGGAAGGTCCTGAGCGCGAAGATCCACGCCTGCGGATGAGCCGCGCGGACCTTGCGCAGCAAACTGGTGTACGCCGCCTGGAACTGCGTGGCACTCACCCCGTGCCCGACGTCGTTGGTGCCGAGGTTGATGACGACCGCGTCCGCCCGGTAGGCGAAGTCCCAGTCGGGGGTGGCCGCGTTCGGGTTGAGCTTGCCGTACTGCCGCTCCAGGCCCACGCATCCGTCCGCGGCGGCGACCAGACAGGCGCCGCCCTGGGCGATCTGCGTGTGCTCGGCGCCGAGCCGTTCCCCGATCAACCAGTCGTAGGCCGTTCGGGCGTTCTGCGAGGTCGTGGTGCCCACCGTGATCGAGTCGCCGACGAACTCGACCAGCCTGCCGGGCGCCTGCGGTGCGAACGTCGTCGCGCCGCTGTCGAGGACCAGCCCCTGGAAGACGGCGTCACCTCGGTAGGAACCGGCGACCACCTGGTAGTTGACTTGGAGGGTGTGGTTGCCGGCGGACAGCGGCGACGGGGTCAGGTTCACCGTCCCCTTGACGTCGTCGTGGAAGGTCACCGGCCCGTTGTCGATCCGGGCCCAGAAGTCGATCGTGCCCCGCTGCTTCAACTTGACGGTCCGGCCGGTGAAGCCGACCCGGTAGTACGCGCCCGCCCAGTAGGGGGTGTACGCGGTCGGGGAGCTCCGGGTGTCCCAGCGACCGACGAACTTGATGCTCGGGTCGCCGGGTTGACCGGGCGCGACTGTCCTGGTGGCGCCCGGCGTATCGAGGCGGGCGCCGACGACAGCGGCGAGGCGGTTCGCGAACTTGGTGTGGCCGACCTCGTTGGGGTGCCCGTTGCCGTCCTCGTAGTCGGTGCCGTCGGTGAGCCAGCCGGTGGTGTCGACGTGGTGCACCCTGCCGTCACCGGCGACGGCGCGGGCGTCGACGGCCGCCCTGGTCTCGGCGACGTACCGTTTCTTGAGGGTCTGCACCGCGAAGAGGTGCGCGTCCGGGTAGGCGGCGCGCAGGTCGGTGAGGAACCGGGTGTACGCCGACTGGAAGGCCGGGCCGGTCACGCCGTGGCCGATGTCGTTGGTACCGAGGTTGATGACGACCGCGTCCGCCCGGTAGCGGGAGAAGTCCCAGCCCTGGTTGCCCGTGCTCGCCGTCTTGAAGAACTGGCTGCTCAGACCCGTGCACCCGGACTGCGCGACGAGGCAGTAGCCGGAGCGGGCGATCTGGGTGTGGCGCGCGCCCAGTTGCTCACCGGTCTTCCAGGCGTACGAGTCGAGCGCCAGCCGGTCGGTCAGGGCGCCCGCGGTGATGGAGTCGCCGACGAACTCGACCAGCCGGGCGGGTGTCTGCGGATTGACCGTGCGCGCGCCGGGGTCCAGCACCAGGCCCTGGAAGACGGTGTCCCCGGAGCGGTAGGAGACGCGCAGGGTGTGGGTGCCCGCGGGGAGGGGCCGGGGGGTGAGGTTCACGGTGCCCCGCACGCCCGCGTGGAACACGTCGGGTCCGCCATCGATGCTCACGTACAGGTTGACCGCGCCCCTGGCCTTGATCCTCACGGTGGTTCCGGTGAAGGCGGTCTGGAAATAGGCACCGGTCCAGGAGGGTACTGCCGCGGTCCCTGCGCTGGTGTCCCACCGTCCGACGTACACGATGTCGGGATCCGACACCGAACCGTCCCCGGGCGCGGCCTGGGCGGCCCGGGCCTCTTGCGCGGGCAAGCCGCCCGTCCAGGACAGCAGGCAGGCGAGGAGAACGGCTGTCAGGAGGGCCGGGAGGGCGCGTCCGGGGCGGCGTGACCTAGTGGTGGGGGAGGTGTGGGGGGGTGGTCTGCATGGGGATCCCTTTCGGAGGGGGGTAGGAGCGCTCCCATGTACAGACTTCCGAGAGAAGCAACGAAACGATCGGGCGTCAAGGGATCTCGCCGGACGCGGGGCCACTGCCGGGTGCCGACGGGCCCCGCGCGCCGTCTCACCGAGTGTCGACGATCCCGCCGGTCACGGCGATCACCTCGCCGACCGTGTAACTGGAGTCGGCGTCGGAGGCGAGGTAGACGTACGTCGGCGCGATCTCCTCCGGTTGGGCCGCGCGGCCCAGGGGTGCCTCGCTGCCGATCTGGGCCAGGCCGTCCGGCGGCATGTTCGGGTCCGCCTCGTTGAGCGGCGTCCAGGTCGGGCCGGGGGCGACGACGTTGGCCCGGACACCCCGCTGGGCCAGGTGCACGGCGAAGGACTTGGTCAGGGTGATCAGCGCGGCCTTGGAGGCCGCGTAGTCGATCATCGTCGTACTGCCCTTGAGGGCTTCCTCCGTCGCCGTCGCGATGACGGCGTCCCCCGCCTTCAGGTGGGGCAGGGCCGCCATGAGCAAGTGGAAGTAGGCGTAGACGTTCGTCTTGAACGTGCGGTCGAAGTCGTCGGCCGTCAGCTGCTCCAGCTCGAGCTTGCTGTTGAGGTAGGCGGCGTTGCTCACCAGGACGTTCAGGCCGCCGAGTTCGGCCACGGTCCGCTCGACCACCTCGCGGCAGAACTGGGCGTCCTTGAGGTCGCCCGGCAGCAGCAGGCAGCGCCGGCCCTGCTCCTCGACCTCGCGCCGCACCTGGTCCGCGTCCACTTGTTCGTCCGGGAGATGGATGACGGCGACGTCGGCGCCCTCGCGCGCGTACAGCAGGGCGACCGCCCGTCCGATGCCGGAGTCACCACCGGTGATCAGCGCGGCCTTGCCCTCCAGCTTTCCGCAGGCGCGGTACCGGCTCGCCCGGTAGTGCGGCGCGGTGCGCATGTCGGCCTCCAGGACCCGGCCGCTTCTGCTTGTCGGAGTCGTAGGGCGGGTCGGGCTCGGAGACGACCTGCGGTGCGGGCTGTTCGTGCTCGGACTGCACGGCATTCCTTTCGCCGGGGTGTCCACGGCGGGGCATACCTGCGCATGCCACGCCGAACCGTCCCGCCACGCGTGCCGTGCCCGGCGGAAGCCAACCACCCGGTTCGTGCCCGGGCCTCCGTGCGCGGGTCGGGGGCGCGGTCCGCGAACCCCGGCCCTGCGCACGGCCGGCCGGCTCAGCGCTGCACGGGCTTGCCGCGGCCCCAGGCCCAGGCGAGTCGGTCGGCGCCGGACTGGTTGGTGGTGGCCAGCCAGGGGCGGGAGGGGTCGCCGACCAGCTTCTGCAGCGAGTACGTGTCGTCGGTGCGCAGGCCCGGCCAGTACACCGACCCCATCTTCAGCTGGCGGAAGGTGTCGGTGACGGCCTGCACGTAGTTGATGAAGTTGTTGTCCGGAGCGGGCTTGTCGTAGTTCAGGCCCGTGGTCATCGGGGCGCCGAACTCGTCGGCCACCGTCCGGTTCGCGCAGTCGCCGATGCGCACCTTGAGGTCGGCCACCCACTGGTCGTAGGTGGCGTAGTCCTTCCAGAACCCGTAGTGGTGCAGGGACAGGTACGTGCCCTTCAGTCGCGGGTCGGCGCACACGGAGGTGACGTGGTCGTTGTAGCCGGCGCCGCTGACGAACACGCGGTTGCGCGGGACGGACGAGTAGGTGTCGAGCCACTTCGCGGCTATGTCGGCCCACTGCGTGTCGGTGTACCCGTGGGGCTCGTTCATCGGCTCGAAGTAGACGTTCTTGTTGCTCTTGTACGTCTTGACGACGGTGTTCCACATCGGCCAGTAGGTGGCCTCGTCGTCGATGAAGCCGTCCTTCTGCGCGCCCGTGCCCTCCCAGTAGGACACGATGACCTTGAAGCCCTTGGCGGTCGCCGCGTCGATGACCCCGCGGTAGGACTTCCAGTAGGAGCCGTTGACGGTGTACGGGTTGATGGGCAGCCGGACGGTGTTGGCGCCGAGGTTCGCGCGGAACGCCGAGATGATCCGGCTCGCCTTGGTGTAGGTCTGCGCGTAGGTGTCGGAGAGCGACAGGCCCGACAGCACGACCGGGTCGTCGGCGAAGTTGTCACGCGGGTCGGCCCAGTTGACGCCCTTGAACTGGGTGGTGTCCGTGCTGGGCGCGGCGGCGGAGGCAGGACTGCCGGCGAGGGTGGTGCCGCTGATCGCGGCGATCGCGACGGCCACGAAGGTGGCCCGCAACCGTGGGGTGAAGCGGTTGCTGTGCTTGCTGTGGGGTTCTGTGCGCATCGGCTTGCCCTTTCGTGGGGATGGCGGCTCGGTGCGTGGCGGAGCCTGCGCGGTGTTGAGGTGCTGCTGGTGGCAAATGCTGGTAGTAAGCGTTTGCAGGGGTGGGCGACGGAATCGTGGCAGCCGTCACAGTGATCGTCAAGGTCCTCCTGAGTAACCGCCCTCGCCGTGGAGGGACGTGGGAGGCTGTCGGCTTTTGTTCAAACGTGGGCCGTGCTTTGCCACCTCTACGTTGTCCGCTCCGCCCCGCGCGCCTAGCCTCACCCGCGGACTTCGGGAGGACTGGCATGCTGAAGACGGTCAGAGAGCAGGCCGCGGGTCTCACCAAGGACCAGCGCAACGCGTTCGTCGCCGCCTACCTGGGCTGGGCGATGGACGCCTTCGACTACTTCCTCGTGGTGCTCGTCTACAGCGAGATCGCCGACGACTTCCACGTGTCCCTCACCGACATGGCCTTCCTCACCACCGTCACCCTGGTGATGCGACCGGTCGGAGCCCTGGTGTTCGGCATGTGGGCGGACCGCCGCGGCCGCCGCGTCCCGCTCATGGTCGATGTCGTCTTCTACTCGATCGTCGGGTTCGCCTGCGCCTTCGCCCCCAACTACACCGTCCTGCTGGTGCTGCGCCTGCTGTACGGCATCGGCATGGGCGGGGAGTGGGGGCTCGGCGCGGCACTGGCCATGGAGAAGATCCCGGCCGCCCGGCGCGGTTTCTGGTCGGGACTGCTGCAGAGCGGCTACTCGTTGGGCTATCTGCTGGCCGCCGTCGCGTTCTTCGTCATCGAGCCCGTCTTCGGCTGGCGCGGCCTGTTCGCCTTCAGTCTCGTGCCGGCCCTGGTCGCGCTGTGGGTGCGCAGCCGGGTCGAGGAGAGCGAGGTGTGGGAGAAGAGCGTCCGGCTCAACCGCACCCCCGCCCACCAGGTGTTCAGGAACCCGGCGGTGCTGCGGCGGTTCGTGTACCTGGTCGCCCTGATGACCGCCTTCAACTGGATGTCGCACGGCACCCAGGACATCTACCCGACCTTCATCAAGAAGGGTCTGGAGCTGTCGCCGAACACCGCGATCGCCATCGCCGTGGTCTACAACATCGGTGCCATGATCGGCGGCGTGCTGCTCGGCGCCTACTCCGAGAGGCTGGGCCGGCGCCGGACCATCATGGTGGCGGCGGCAGCGGGCCTGGTCGTGGTGCCCTTCTTCGTCCTGTCCACCACCGTCGGCTGGCTGATGCTCTCCTCCTTCCTGATGCAGGTGTGCGTCCAGGGCGCATGGGGTGTCATCCCCGCGCACCTGACCGAGATGAGCCCCGACGCCGTCCGGGGCTTCTACCCGGGCGTGACCTACCAGCTCGGCAACCTGATCGCCGCCCTCAACCTGCCCCTCCAGGAGACCATCGCCGAACACCACGGCTACCCCTCGGCGATGGCCTGGACCGTCGTGCCCACCCTGGTCGTCGTCATCGTGCTCAGCGCGATCGGCACGGAGGCGAAGGGTGTCCGCTTCGGCGCCACCGGTACCCAGACGCCGACCACCGCGGCGGGCCGCTGAGCGGTCCGCCAGGTCGCACCGACGTACCGTGTGCGTGCCTGCGCTTCAGGGGGTCGCCGGCATGCCCGGGTGTCGGCGGTACGGCGGGAGCGGACCGGCGTTCGACAGGATCGCGGCGCAGGTGGGAGTGGTGGCGCAGGTGCGGCCGGGGTGCCGCGGCGGCAACAGGGTGTTGGCTGTGAACTCGAGGTCGTGCGGGTCTCCGCAGCCCTCGTCCGGGTTCTGCCGGTCGGCCGGGGGCCAGGCGCCGGGGAACGCACGCCGCTCCAGCCACTCGGGCACGGCGTCGTCCCAGAAGTTGCCGCGGTATCGCACGTGTCGCACGGGCCGGCCACCCCACTCCTCGCTGCACCCGCCGATGGAAGCGACGTAGTCGTAGACCGCGTTGCGGTCCACGGTGACCCACTTGGTGCTGTCGTCGGTGTAGATCCCGACGTTCCAGATTCCGTACCTGCTGGAGGTGACCGCGTTGCCGGCGACGACGGCCCCGTCGGCGTACGACGTGCCCTGCTCGCCGCGCAGATAGATCCCGCCGCCGTCCATCAGCAGCCGGTTCGTGGCGAACACCCGGTTGCCGAGGATGCGGTTACGGCGCATCACGCCCCTCAGGTCCTCGCTGGGCCCGGAGAGGATGCCGCTGTAGGGCACGTTGTCGACCTGGTTGTGCGCGATCGTGGTCTCCTGGGTCGCGGTGTCCCAGATTCCCGAGGCCGCGTGGTAGTCCGCGCCGATGTGGTGGATCCAGTTGTTGGTGATCCGGTTGCCGCGGTTGGTCCCCTTCTCCTCCGGCGGGACCACCCCCATCAGGATCCCGCCGTCGGAGACATCGCTGACGACATTCCCGTCGACGACGTTGTACGAGCTGTCGGCGGACAACTCCAGCGCCTGCGCGCCGAGATGGGTGAAGCGGTTGCCCGCCAGGGTGATCCGTTCGGCGGTACGGAAGGCGACCGTGCCCGGCACCGTCAGCAGTCGCGCGTCCTCGCCCGGGCCGGGGCGCAGGTACATGCTCCACGCGGCCGGGAACCCCGCGGGTTCGCTGGGCGCCAGCCAAGTGGCGTACGCGAAGGTCAGACCACGCAGGCCGATGTCGTGCAGCGGGCGGCCGGGCCGCCCGGTCCCGGTGACCAGGGACTCCAGGACCGGAGCCACCACCCGGGCCCGGCTCATGTCCTCGCCGGGCCGCGGGAAGTAGAGCAGTTCGTGGTGGCCGGGCCGGGAGCGGTCGAGGTACCAGCCGCCGGGCCGGGGCGCGAAGCTGGGCGAGTTCTCGACACTCACCGGCGTCTCCAGCAGCTCCGGGTCGCCGTAGAGGGCTTGGACCAGGTCCCAGCACGGCTGGTCCATGGTGATGGCGGTCCGGCGGCCCAGGCCGGAGACGCCGGCGACCCCGCAGCGGCCCTCGACGTACCCGGACCGGTAGACGAACTCGATGTCGGCGGGCCCGCGCCAACCGCGAGGAGCCGTGCTGGTGGTGACGTACCCGGTACTCGTCGCCTTCAGCGTGCCGTCGAACCCCGTCCCCTCCCCGGCGAGCCGTGCGGCGCGCCGGCCGTCGACGTAGAGCTGCCGGGTCTCCAGCGCGCCCACGTCGGCCCGCCAGAACCCCCTCAACCGCCGGTCCGGCCGCCAGCCGGAGACCTGCCGGCCGCCGCTGAGGGTCACCCGCTCCTGCCGGGGTGTTCCGTAGCCGTACGCCTGGTAGATCACCCGGTGGCCGCCCCGGCCGGAGTCGCCCGCGGCCTGCGACAGCCGCAGCGGTGCCTTCAAGGTGTACGTTCCGCCGCGCAGGTTCACCACCAGGTCCGCCGTCATCCGCTGCGTCCGCTCACGCACGGCCCGCTGCGCCCGCCCCGGTGTGGCGAACGGTCGCTCCAGGGTGCCGGGCCAGGAGTCCCGCCCCCAGGGCGCGACGTACAAGTGGGTCGCCGTGGAGGCAGGGGACGGAATCGGTGAGGCGGAAACGGGGGACGGTACGACCGCCGTGGACAGCCCGATCACCACCGACGTCGCCAGCGCCGCCGCCACCCGTGTGACGGCGCCCGCCCTTGTCCGCGTACGGAAGATCGCCATGCCGCCTCCTCGATGTGCTCGGACCCCACACTGGGGCCGCACACGGGTGGCGGTCATCGGTCGATGGGTGACCCGGTTCTCATCCTCGGGTGGCCGTGTCGCAGACCAAAGTCGGACCGGCGGGCCGTCCGGCGCGTCCGCTCAGGGCCACACACCGGAGAAGTCGATGTGCCGGGCCCACTCCGGGTGATCTATCAAGGGGTTGCGGTTCCCCTGTAGCTCGGCGATGGCGGCGTTGCGATGCGACTCGTACTCGTCGACCGCCTCGTTCGCGTGCCAGTCCAGCAGCACGGGCAGCCGCGCCTGGGGGAACTCGTCAGCCGTGTCACCCACGAGTCTCGGGTAGCGCAACAGGAAGTACAGGGTGGCCCTGGCGACGGCGCCCCTGCTGTGCTCGGGTTCGAACCCTCCCGGCTCCCGCATCCCGCAGTCCTTCTTCACGGCCTCGTCGAAGTCGGGGAAGTCCATGTACGGGATGCTGCCGCGGTAGCTGTTGCACTCCGGTTCGCACGCGAACAGATGGTGCAGGTCACCCCGCATGGGTTCCTTGTGGTCGAACCAGGACTGTGGGACGACGTGCTCGCAGTTGTAGGGCAAGGACGCCTCCAGGGCGCCCAGTTCCTCGCTGACCTCGGCCGGACCCGCCGTGCTCTCCCGCAGCAGGAACTCCTGCACGCCCCTCAGCCGGGCCGCCTCGGTGGCGGCGTCGGCGCGGATGAGTTCCTCCGCGGTGAACGTCTTCCCGGAGTAGACGCTGCGCAGCAGCCGGTCGGGGTGGAGGTCGACCCACGGGTAGAGCAGCCGCGCGGGCTTGTAGGAGGGGCGGCGCTCATGGGTCCGCTCCAACAACTCGGTCAGCGTGCGTCGTAGCGTGTCGCCGTCCGCGCTGCCGTCGATTCCCGCGTAGTAGGCGTCGCGTGCGGCGCGGTCGGCGTCCCGGTCGTAGTAGACGCGCTCCGCACCGAGTCGGAGGTTGCGCAGGGCCGCGTGCAGATCCCGGTCCGCCGCGTCGGCGGTGGCCCTTCCGTCGGCCTGCGCCGCCTGCGGGAGGGCGGTTGCCGTCGTCCCGGTCGAGGACGCGTCGGCCGCGGGGTGCCCCGGGGCGGGTGGTGCGGACGTCGGCACATCGACGTCGACCGTGATCCGCAGCGGCAGCGTCGTGCCCGCCGCGCCGTGCGAGACCAGCCGTACCGAACCGTTCGACGGGAAGCCGTTGGATTCCGGCCCGACTGCCGGCGTCGCCCGTGGCAGGCCCTCGTCCGGCCGCGGCACGCCTTCGTCCGGCCGCGGTGCGCCCTGAGTCGGAGGCTTGATCAGCTCGTCCCGCAGCCGGGCCGGGCCCGCGGTCAGGGTGAGTCGGCTCAGCGCCTCCAGGACGCGGCTGATGCGCACCCCTTCGTTCGCCTTCCACGCCAGCCGGTGCTCGTCCATCCCCCGCCGCCAGACGGTTCCGTCGATGGCCAGGAGATGGCCGTCGCCGTCGGTCTTCGGCACCGCCGAGTGGTGCAGGGCGACCACCTCCCACTGGTCGTTGAAGACCGGGGATCCGGACGACCCCGGCGCGGTGTCGGTCTCGTAGTGGATGAACTGGTCCAGCAGATCGATGATCTGGTTCTCGCGCAGTGCGAGTTGCTTGGGCTCGCCGTTGGGGTGCTGAACGATGTTGACGAACTCGCCGAGGATGGCCTTCCCCTGCGCCCCGTCCAGGGGCAGCCGGCCGAAGTCGGCCAGCGGTGTGCCCTGTTGGCTGCGCTCGGCCACGGCGACCACGCTGAAGTCCAGGTCGCGGTCGGTCGCGAAGAACCTCTGCGGTTCGAGCGCGAAGGCCACCGGGGTGAGCGGCAGTCCGTCCAGCCCTGCCTGGAAGTTGAACTCGACGACGGCGTGGCCCGCTTCCTCAGGGCTGCGCAGGACATGGTTGTTGGTCATCAGCAAGGAAGGGGACACCATGAACCCGGTCCCATGAAATCCACCCGCCGGCCCCGCGACGGTCACCCGCCCGATGGACCGGGCCGCCCTGAACCCGCCCTCGAGGAACGCCACTCCGGTGAGGTTGTTACGACCCATCAGGCGTTCCAGGCCGAGCACATCGGCGCCGAAGGTCTCCGGCGCCAGCGGGAGAGTGCTGCCTGTCGACGTGGCGGGCTCCGTCGGGGTCTGTTCTATCGATCTGGCCAGTGACCAGTCGGCGTTGAGCCGCGCCAGCCGCTTCGCCACACGGTCGGGGTCGTCGGCGTACAGCACTCCCCGGCTCTCGATGGTCCGCCGGGTTTCCTCGCGTCGAGCCGTACGGCTTTCGAAGCGCTCGCCGGCTTTCTCCAGCTGCGAAACGTAATCTGTTCCTGCCTCAGAAACGCGTTCTCCCATAATCATGAACGCCTCCGAACAGTGTTGGCCGATTCAAATGTCACCTGGTCAATCAGGTTTTCTCACCATGCAGATGGCGACGGGCACGCCTACCATAAAAACATGGAAAGAGACGACATGTACTACACGGTCAAGACAGGTGACACGCTGTACGACATCGCTCGGCGCTACCACACGACGGTCGAACAGCTCCAGGCGTGGAACGGAATCCGCGACCCGAATTTCATCAAGATCGGCCAACGGCTGATCGTCAAGAAGGACAAGGTCAAGCCAGGCGACTCCGACGACATTCCCTTCCCGGGGGCCGCGTGGTTCAAGACGCTGCCGGAAAGCCCCATCATCCACGAAATGGGAATTCGCCTGATGCAGGAGGGTTGTTCCGCGTACGGCCACACCGGCCCCTCGTACCAGTGGAACGCGGAGCACCGCAATTCCTACGCCATGTGGCAGCGCAAGCTCAACTTCAAGGGGTCGGACGCGGACGGCTGGCCGGGCGAGACCTCATGGAACAAACTCCATGTCCCCTACCCCAGCGAGATCTTCGCGTAGGGTTCCTCGGCCACGGTTGACATGCGGGTCGGCCTGCCCAGCGCCCAGAACAGGACGCCGAGGAGCATGAACCCGACGAGCGGAACGGCCTCCGTCAGCAGGTACGTCCAGCGCTCGTCGTGACTCCAGCCGTCCGGGGCGTAGGCGGAACCGAACCAGTGGTCGCCGAGCCCGGGAGCGACCAGTTGCACGCCGGCGAACAGCACGAGCAGGGTGAGCACCACGCTGATCGTGCGGGGGAAGGGCGCCCGGTACGGCCGGGGGACGTCCGGGGCCCTGCGCCGCAGCACGGCGAGCGCCGGGAAGATGCCCAAGTAGCTGACGAGGGTGGTGGACACGGCGAGGCCGAGGACAGCGCCGAAGAGCTTCCCGGCGCTGCCGTCGGTCAGTTCGTGTGCCAGCACCAGCACGACGGTGGAGACGACACCGCTGAGGACGTTGACGCGCACCGGGGTGCCGAAGCGGCTGGAGATGACGCCGAGGAACCGGGGCGCGGCGCCGTCGTATCCGGAGACGGCCAGCGCGCGGTCGGAGCCCATGACCCAGGTGACGCCCGAGGACAGCACCGTGAGGATGAACAGGATCGCGGCGAAGTCGCCGAGCAGGCTGCCCGCGCCGCTGAGCGTGGCCGTGCCGTCGCCGGCGACATGGCCGCCGTACACGGTGAAGACCTGACGGATCGCGTCGAGGAATCCGCCGAGGCCGGTGACGGCCTTGACCGGCAGGACGAGCAGGATGCCGAGGATCGGCAGCGCGTACAGCACGACGGCGAGGGCGGCGCTGCGGAAGATGGCGAACGGGACGTCCTTCTGGGCATCCGTCATCTCGTCGCCCGCGGTGTTGGGCAGCTCGAAACCGACGTAGTTGAACATCAGCACGGGCACCAGTCCGACGAAGCCCGCGTAGGTGGGGGAGAAGTCACCGGGCCCGAACCCGTGCAGGCCGTGCCGGACGCCGTACACCACGACCGTGACGGTGAACAGGCCGAGGAGGACGAAGCGGCTCCACGCGCCGACGGTCGGGATCCACTTGCCGATGTCGAAGGAGAGGATCGCGGCGAGCACGCCCACCCAGACGAACACCAGGGTGAAGACGTAGAAGGCCGGGGTGCTCAGATCCTTCCCGTCGTTGAAGAAGGTGGTGTAGGCCGTGACGGCGGACACGGAGAGGGTGCCGCCGAGCCACACCGGATTGGTGATCCAGTACAGGAAGTTGTTGACGGCACCCGCGAGCCGCCCGAAGGCCCGGCTGGTCCAGATGTAGGGGCCGCCCTCGTCGGGGAACGCGGCCCCGAGCTCGGCGGTCAGCAGTGCCGACGGCACGAAGAACACCACCGCCAGCACGATGAGCCACGTGAACGCCTCGGCACCGGACGAGGCCACGGTGCCGATGGTGTCGACACCGACGATGGTGCACAGCAGGAAGAACAGGATGTCGAAGCGGCCGAAGTGCTTGCGCAGCTTCTGCCGCTCCGCGTGGGCTGCGGCCGGCGTGCCGGCCGGCTCGGAGAGTATCTGGCCAGCGGCCACCGGGGCTCCCGCGTGCTCGTGGATCGGGTGGGATCGGATCGGGTGGGATGTGACGGGGTGGGATCGGACGGGGGTGGGATCCGGCCAATGATTCGCCGCCCCACAAAGGCTTACAAGCGTTCATGTACAACTTTTGACCATCATTTCGCCGGGCGGGACCGGCCGCGGGACCGGCCGCGGGGCCCCGTCCGTACGGGCCGTTCGGCCCTGACCGAACGCGCGCCTCCCGCCGAAGGTCCGCCGCGCCATCGGGCCGACCGGCCCAAGCGGTCACCGGACTGAGCGGTCACGCTGGAACCGCGGGGGATTCCCGACCGACCGAGGGCAGACGGAAGGAGGAACCGTCATGAAGGGCCGTCTTCCACGGCCCCGGACAGTCCGCCTGGGAGGACGTCCCCGATCCCGTGATCAAGGACCCGACCGATGCCGTCGTGCGGGTCGACGCCGTCACCATCTGCGGGACGGACCTGCACATCCTCAAGGGCGACGTGCCCGAGACGCGCCCGGGCACCGTGCTGGGACACGAGGCGGTCGGGCAGGTCGTCGAGACCGGCGCCGACGTGCGCACCGTGCGGCCGGGCGACGAGGTCCTGATCTCCTGCATCACCGCCTGCGGCCGCTGCCGCTTCTGCAAGGACGGGGCGTACGGGCAGTGCCGGGGCGGCGGTGGCTGGATCCTGGGCCACCTGATCGACGGCACCCAGGCCGAGTACGTCCGCGTACCGCACGCCGACCTCTCCGTGCATCGACTGCCCGGCGGGGTGGAGAAGCACGACGCCGTACTGTTCGCCGACATCTTCCCGACCGCCTACGAGGTGGGTGTCACCAACGGGAACGTACGGCCCGGAGACACCGTCGCCGTCGTCGGAGCCGGTCCCGTCGGGCTCGCCGCGATCCTCACCGCACGGCTCGACGAGACCATCAAGATCATCAGGTCGACGATCTTCGGCCTGCGGTCGCGCGAGACCGCCGCCAGGTCCGGCCTGCGGGCCCGGGTGATGCGCGTCGTCGGGGAGACGGCGCCCGGGTCGGGATTCGCGCCGAGCGTGCGGATGGAGGGGCTGCTGGACACTCAGGTACCGAAGGACGTCGCCGACCATGTGATCGCCGTCCTCGGCGAGGCGCTGAGCAACGTGGCACGGCACGCCAGGGCCGGCCGCACCGCGGTGGCGCTGGGGACCGACGGCCGCGAGGTGCGGCTGGCGGTCGTGGACGACGGCGTGGGCATCCCGCCGGACGGCCGCCGCAGCGGTCTGCGCAACATGGCCGAACGCGCCGAGCAGTTGGGCGGTTCGCTGGAACTGACCACCCCCGCCGACGGCGGTACGTCCCTGGTCTGGCGGGTGCCGGTGAACGAACCCTGACTCCGGCGTGCGCCGGGAGGGCCGAACGTCCCTCCCGGCGCATGCTCGGCCAGGGCCGTCGGGGGTACCCGGCGGACAGCGCCGCGCCACGGCGCCGACGGCCGGCGCGGGCGACCTGGGTGTACTGCTGACGCGAGGAGCACCGGGTGACGGGGCTGACCTGGGAGTACGAGGGGTACGAGGCCGGACAGGAGCGGCTCAGGGAGTCGCTGTGCACCCTGGGCAACGGGTGTTTCGCGACCCGCGGGGCGCTGCCCGAGTGCGCCGCGGACGAGGTGCACTACCCGGGGACGTACGCGGCCGGTGTCTACAACCGGCTGACCTCGCGGGTGGCCGGACGGCTCGTCGAGAACGAGGACATGGTCAACCTGCCGAACTGGCTGCCGCTGCGCTTCCGCCTGCCGGGGCGGCGCTGGCTCACCCCGGACACGGCGACGGTGCTGGAGCACCACATGGGGCTGCACCTGTCGTCGGGGCTCCTCGAGCGCCGTACGCGCTACGACGTCGGGGAGGGACGCGTGCTGGCGGTACGGCAGCGGCGGCTGGTGCACATGGCGGACCCGCACCTCGTGGCCCTGCGCACGGAGTTCACGGCGGTGGACTGGTCGGGCGACCTCGACGTGGAGGCGGCCCTCGACGGCGGTGTGACCAACGCCGGCGTGGCGCGCTACCGCGACCTGGACGGCCGCCACCTCACCCACGTCCACACCGGTGACGCCACCCCGGACACCGTGTGGCTGCGCTGCCGCACCCGCACCTCCGACATCCGCGTCGGCATGGCCGCCCGGCTCACCACCGACGCGCTGCTCACCTCCAAGCACGTCCCTCCGCGCGCCGTGCAGCGACTGCGGCTGCGCCTGCTGCCCGGCCGCACCGTCACCGTCGACAAGACGGTCGCCCTGCACACCTCCCGCGACCCGGCGATCAGCGACCCCCTGGACACCGCCATCGACCGCGTGGGCCGCGCTCCGGGCTTCGACGACCTCCTCACGTCGCACGGCACCGCCTGGCACCAGCTGTGGCGCAGGGCTGAGCTGGAGGTACCCGGGGAGGCGGGCCGCATCCTGCGGCTGCACCTCTTCCACGTCCTGCAGACGCTCTCCCCGCACACCGCCGACCTCGATGTCGGCGTCCCCGCGCGCGGACTGCACGGCGAGGCCTACCGGGGGCACGTCTTCTGGGACGAGCTGTTCGTCCTGCCCTACCTCAACCTGCACTTCCCGGAGGTCTCCCGCGCCCTGCTGCACTATCGCCACCGCCGCCTGGGCACGGCCGTGGCCGCCGCCCGCGACGTCGGCCGACGCGGTGCGCTCTACCCCTGGCAGAGCGGCAGCGACGGCCGCGAGGAGACGCAGCGGGTGCATCTCAACCCGCGTTCCGGACGCTGGCTGCCGGACCACACGCACCTGCAGCACCACGTCGGGTCGGCGATCGCGTACAACGTCTGGCAGTACTGCGAGGCCGCCGGGGACACCGAGTTCCTGCACACCGAGGGGGCCGAGATGCTGCTCCAGATCGCCCGCTTCTGGGCGGACTCGGCCGTCTACGACGAGCGGCTCGGACGGCACCGGCTCCGCGGGGTCGTCGGCCCCGACGAATACCACGAGGCCTACCCCGGGGCGGTGGGAACCGGTATCGACGACAACGCGTACACCAACGTCACGGCCGCCTGGGTGATCGCCCGCACCCTGGACCTGCTCGACGCCCTCCCCGGACCGCGCCGCCGGGAGCTCTGCGAGCGCACCGGACTCGACGACGGCGAGCTCGACCGGTGGCAGGACGTCTCCCGCACGCTCCACGTCCCTTTCCACGCCGGGGTCATCAGCCAGTTCGAGGGCTACGACAGGCTGGAGGAGCTCGACTGGGACGGCTATCGCGAGCGGTACGGCGACATCCGGCGCCTCGACCGGATCCTGGAGGCCGAGGGCGACACCGTCAACCGTTACCAGGCGTCCAAGCAGGCCGACGTGCTGATGCTCGGCCACCTCTTCTCACCGGCGGAGCTGCGGGGACTCTTCCGCAGGCTGGGGTACCGGCTCGACGAGGACACCTGGCGGCGCACCGCCGACTACTACCTCGGCCGTACCACGCACGGGTCCACCCTCAGCGGCCTCGTGCACGGCTGGGTCCTCGCCCGGGCCCGGCGCACCGAGGCGTGGACGTTCTGCCAGGAGGCTCTGCGGGGCGACATCGCCGACCTGCAGGGCGGCACCACGGGCGAGGGCATCCACCTGGGGGCCATGGCCGGCACCCTCGACCTGGTGCAGCGCGGCCTGACCGGCCTGGAGACCCGGGACGGCGCCCTACGGCTGGACCCCGCGCCGCTGCCCGAGCTGTCGTCCTACCACTTCGCCCTGCACTACCAGGGTCACTGGGGAGTGCGGTTGCGCATGGAGCGCGAGCGACTCGAGATCGCCGTACCGCCCTCCGACCTCCCGCCGGTCGAGGTCAGGCTCCCCGACGGCGAGGTGTCGGTACGGCCCGGGGAGACCTGGCGGCTGACCCTGCCGGAGTGAGTCTCGACCTGAGCTGCGCGGTGCTGCCGCGGGGCGCGCGTCACAGTCTCTCCGCGTGGTCGGGGACGTAGGTCTGCAGATCCCGTGGCGGGCGCTGGTAGCCGGTGGAGGCCGGCCGCTCCGGCAGGTCGAGCACGGGAGGCGGTACCTCGCGGTACGGCACGGAGTCCAGCAGGTGCGCGATCATGTTCAGCCGGGCCCGGCGCTTGTCGTCGCTCTCGACGACGTACCAGGGGGCCTCGGCGATGTCGGTGTGCACCAGCATCTCGTCCTTGGCCCGCGAGTACGCCTCCCAGTGGGTGATGGACTCCAGGTCCATGGGCGACAGCTTCCAGCGTCTGAGGGGGTCCTCCAGCCGGCGCCGGAAGCGTTCCTGCTGCTCGGTGTCGCTCACCGAGAACCAGTACTTGCGCAGCAGGATCCCGTCCTCGACCAGCATGCGTTCGAAGATCGGGCACTGGCGCAGGAAGAGCTGGTACTCCTCCTTCGTGCAGAAGCCCATCACATGCTCGACGCCGGCCCGGTTGTACCAGCTCCGGTCGAGCAGCACGATCTCCCCCGCCGCGGGCAGGTGCTCGATGTACCGCTGGAAGTACCACTGGGTGCGTTGTCGCTCGGTCGGCTTCGGCAGCGCCGCGATCCGGGCGACACGGGGGTTGAGGTGCTCGGCGACCCGCTTGATCGTGCCGCCCTTGCCGGCCGCGTCCCGCCCCTCGAACACCACGACCATCCGGGCGCCCTCCGCCCGTACCCACTCCTGGAGCTTCACCAACTCCGTCTGAAGACGCAGCAGTTCCCTCTCGTACGTCTTCCGCGGCAGCTTCGCCCCATCCTTGTCGGCCATGCCGCCTCCTTGTTCCACGACGTCGTCGGAGCCCGTGTCAGCACGGTACTGCCCGACCGGCGGCCGCGCCCTGGCCGACCGCGTGTCCGCCGGCGGTGTGGCGGGTCAGGTGCCCGGGCCCCGGAGGTCCTGGGCCACTGTGGCCGCCCAGGTGGAGATCTGCTCGAAGTCGCGGAAGTCGCCGCCCTTCCCGGATTTCACGATCATCCGGGCGATGCGCCCCTTGACCTCCCCCTCCAGGCGCCCGCCGAACGTGATGTGTCCCCGCGCGTCGACACGGTTCGCCACGCGTTGCACCCCGCCCGTCGGTGGGATCTCCCGCTCGGAGGCCGAGGGGTCCAGCGGGCCGCTGCTGAACAGCCACACCGGCCGCTCCGCCAGGGCCCTGCCGTGACGCCGTGCGAAGCGGCGGGCGTCGCGCTGCCAGCGGCCCCCGTACAGCCCGCCGCCGAGCACGACCGCGCCGTACGGTGCGAGGTCGGTGACCTGCGCGGCGGGCCGTACGTCGACCGTCAGCCCTTCCTTGCTCAGGACCGCGCCGACGTGCTCGGCGATCTCGGCCGTCGATCCGTTCGTCGATCCGTACGTGACCAGCACCGTCTCGTCCATGACCGGCGCACCTCCTCACACCTTGCCGGGTCGGCCGCCTGACCCCCGTGCACGCCTCTGCGCGCCGGCCTCCGCTTCATCTCCCCTCTCTCCACCATCGGCCGACCGCCGGTCCGGCGCACGGCGAGACGCTCCTTCGCTCAGTCCCCGCAGCCCACGAAGTCCGCGACGAGGGTCGCGAAGTCGTCCGGGGTGGACAGGCGGACGCCGAGGGTCTCGGCCTTGGCGCGCTTGGACCCGGCGCCCTCCCCGGCCACCACCAGGGTGGTCTTCTTGGAGACGCTGGAGGAGGAGCGGCCGCCGGCGCGTTCGATGAGCTCGTTCATCTGGTTGCGGCTGAGCTTCTCCAGGGGGCCGGTCATGGCGCCGGTGACCACCACGGTCATGCCGGCCAGCGGTCCCGGTGCCTGCCCGTCGCTGCCGTCGCTGTCGCTGTTGTCGCCGCCGTCGTGGTCCGCGGCGGGCGGCGGGGTGGCGCCGGGCTCGGTCATGTTGACCCCGGCCGCGGTGAGCTTGTCGATGAGCGGGGCGAGTTCGGCGAGTTCGGCGACGATGGACGGAGCCTTCTCCTTGCCGATGCCGTCGACCTGCTGGATCGCCTCGGCGTCGGCGGCGCGCAAGTGGTCCATGGTGGCGAAGTGCCGGGCGATACGGCGGGACATGGAGCGGCCGGTGCCGCGGACGCCGAGCGCGCACAGCACCCGGGACAGGGGCTGGTTCCTGGCCGTGGCGAGCGCGGCGAGGAGGTTGTCCGTGCTGGTCTCGCCCATGCGGTCCAGACCGAGCAGCTGTTCACGGGTGAGGGCGAACAGGTCGGCGAGATCCGTGACGAGGCCGGCTTCGACGAGCTGGACGACGCGGGTGTGGCCGAGGCCTTCGATGTCGAGCTGGTCGCGCCCCGCGGCGTAGGAGAGGGAGGCGACGAGGTGGCAGTTGCGTCCGTTCTCACAGCGCCAGCGCTGTTCGCTGGTGTCGATGCCGGATCCGCAGCGGGGACATGCTTCGGGGAAGGCGATCGGCCGCTCGTCACCGGTGCGCAGGTGGGCGACGGGGGCCTCGACGCGGGGGATGACGTCGCCGGCCCGGTGGACCATGACGTGGTCGCCCAGCCGCAGGTCGCGGCGCGTGATGTCGGCCGGGTTGTGAAGGGTGGCGTAGGTGATGGTGGAGCCGTCGATCTCGACCGGCTCCAGGACGGCGCGGGGGGCGATGATGCCGGTGCGGCCCACGTTCCACTCCACCTCCAGCAGCCGGGTGATCTTCTCGACGGCCGGCAGCTTGTAGGCGATCGCCCAGCGCGGGGCCCGGGAGCCCGATCCGGCGGCCTGCTGGTCGGCGGCCAGGTCGGCCTTGACCACGATCCCGTCG
Organism: Streptomyces griseus subsp. griseus; assembly: GCF_000720255.1. GTDB lineage: Bacteria > Actinomycetota > Actinomycetes > Streptomycetales > Streptomycetaceae > Streptomyces > Streptomyces griseus_I. The sequence continues at coordinate 229,271 of NZ_JOJE01000006.1, forward strand.
ATGCCGAACGGCAGTCCGGGGCGCAGGGCGGCGATCTCGTCGACGCGGGCCAGGACGTCCTCGACGGTGGTGGCGGTGACGCCGGGTACGGCGGTCGTGGCGGTGGTGTTCACGCCGAGCTCGCCGGACCGGGCCATGAGGTCGCTGTGCGCGCTCTCGCCGAGCAGGGCGGCGAGCGCCGGATCGGTGTCGGCCAGGGGGAGCAGCCCGTAGCCGAAGAATGTCATCGGCACGGTGTAGGCGCGGTCCTTGGCACGCAGGGTGCCCGCGGCGGCGTTGCGGGGGTTGGCGAACGGCTGGCCGCCGTGCGCGGTGCGTCTGTCGTTGGCGTGCTCGAACTGGGCGGTGGTCATCAGGACTTCGCCGCGTACCTCCACGGTGACCGGCTCGGCCAGCTGCTCGGGCAGGCCCTCGATGCTGCCGATCGCGTGCGAGACGTCCTCCCCGGCCGTCCCGTCGCCCCGGGTGATCAGCCGGGTCAGTCTGCCGCGGGTGTAGCGGGCGGCGACGGCCAGACCGTCCAGCTTCGGCTCGACACTGAACCGGGTGATGTCGTGGCCGACGCGCCGGGCCAGTGAGGCGGTCCAGGCGGTGAACTCCTCCGGCGAGAACACGTTGTCCAGGCTCAGCATCGCCACCGTGTGCGGTACGTCGCCCTGCACGGCACCGCCGGCGACCTTCCCGGTCGGCGAGTCGGGCAGTACCTGCTCGGGGTGCTCCGCCTCCCACGCCGCGATCCCGCGCACTAGCCGGTCGTAGGCGTCGTCGTCCAGGACCGACGTGCCCCCGGAGTAGTAGGCGGCCGAGGCCCTCACCGCGTCCTCGACCGCCTGCGCGTAGGCGGCGGCATCCACGATCACTGCAGCAGCTGTCGTCATGTCCGCCATCCTGCTCGGCACCACTGACAACGCCGGGTTCTCGGTCTCTCCGGATCCTTGACCGCCGGTCGGCGCTCCACGATGCTTGTTGCGACACATGAGATGTGTGCCGTAATGAGCAACATGCGAGGAGGGGTCATGACGCACCAGGTCCGTGCTGTCGTCGCGCGGGGGAAGGGCGCCCCCGTCAGCCTGGAAACGATCGTCGTGCCCGACCCGGGGCCGGGCGAGGCGCTGGTGAAGGTCGAGGCCTGCGGGGTCTGCCACACCGATCTGCACTATCGCGAGGGCGGCGTCAACGACGACTTCCCCTTCCTGCTGGGCCATGAGGCGGCGGGTGTCGTGGAGGCGGTGGGGGAGGGGGTCACCGACGTCGCCCCGGGGGACTTCGTCATCCTCAACTGGCGTGCGGTGTGCGGGCAGTGTCGTGCGTGTCAGCGCGGACGCCCGTGGTACTGCTTCGACACCCACAACGCGAAGCAGCGGATGACCCTGACCGACGGCACCGACCTGTCGCCGGCGCTGGGCATCGGCGCCTTCGCGGAGAAGACGCTGGTGGCGGCGGGGCAGTGCACCAAGGTCGACCGGGCCGCGTCGGCGGCCGCCGCCGGTCTGCTGGGCTGCGGCGTGATGGCGGGCATCGGCGCGGCCATCAACACCGGCCGGGTCGGACGCGGTGACACCGTGGCCGTCATCGGCTGCGGCGGCGTCGGGGACGCGGCCGTCGTCGGGTCGAACCTGGCGGGCGCGGCGAGGATCATCGCGGTGGACATCGACGACCGCAAGCTGGAGACCGCGAGGAAACTGGGCGCGACCCACACCGTCAACTCCAAGGAGTCCGACCCGGTCGAGGCGATCCGCGATCTGACCGGCGGCTTCGGCGCCGACGTGGTCATCGAGGCGGTGGGCCGCCCGGAGACCTACCGGCAGGCCTTCTACGCCCGCGACCTGGCGGGCACCGTCGTCCTCGTCGGTGTACCGACCCCGGAGATGAAGCTGGAGCTCCCGCTGCTCGACGTCTTCGGCCGGGGCGGCGCGCTGAAGTCCTCCTGGTACGGCGACTGCCTGCCGAGCCGGGACTTCCCCATGCTCATCGACCTCTATCTCCAGGGCCGGCTGAATCTCGACGCCTTCGTCACCGAGACCATCGCGCTGGACGAGGTGGAGAAGGCCTTCGAGCGGATGCACCACGGCGACGTGCTGCGCTCGGTGGTGGTCCTCTGATGGCGGGCGCCCGCATCGAACGTCTCGTCACCTCCGGGACGTTCTCGCTGGACGGCGGCACCTGGGACGTCGACAACAACGTCTGGATCGTCGGCGACGACACCGACGTCGTCGTCATCGACGCCGCGCACGACGCCGAGGCGATCGCCGAAGCCGTCGGTGGGCGCACCCTGCGGGCCATCGTGTGCACCCACGCCCACAACGACCACATCGACGCCGCGCCCGAACTCGCGGCGCGCACCGGTGCCCCGATCCTGCTGCACCCCGACGACCTGCCGCTGTGGAAGCAGACCCACCCCGAGCGGATGCCGGACGGCGACCTGGCCGACGGCCACATCCTCGCGGTGGCCGGCGTCGACCTGACCGTGCTGCACACGCCCGGCCACGCCCCCGGCGCGGTCTGCCTGTACGCACCGGACCTGGCGGCCCTCTTCAGCGGTGACACCCTCTTCGCCGGCGGCCCGGGGGCCACGGGACGGTCCTACAGCGACTTCCCGACCATCGTCGACTCCATCCGGAGCCGACTGCTGACGCTGCCGGGCGGCACCGTCGTGCACACCGGCCACGGGGATACGACCACGGTCGGGGCAGAGGCGCCCCACCTCCAGGAGTGGATCGACCGCGGCTTCTGAAACGCGCTCCCGGTGGCTCCCGTACGGCGCCCGTTCCGCTTGTTCGCGCAGGTGGACCGGGCGTTTCGGGCTGCCCTCAGGCCGTTCGGAAGCCGTCCGGACAACCCGTCCGAAGCGGGCCTTTGGACGCCTTGACAACGGTTCAGAACGGCCCGCAGACTGGCGTTGCGCTCATCGCAATCCGTTTCGCTATACGCACCGAGGTGTCATGATGATTCCCGCGTGCCGTCTCGCGGATCTCCCGCGAGGCGAGGCCCACCGGCTCGAGATCGACCCGCCCGTCTCGGTGTTCCACACCGACGACGGCGAGCTCTTCGCCATCGACGACACCTGCACCCACCAGGACGCCTCGCTCGCCGACGGCTGGCTGGAGGGCTGCGAGGTGGAATGCCCGCTGCACGCCTCGAAGTTCGACCTGAGGACCGGTGCCGTCGACGCCCCGCCGGCCAAGCTCCCGGTGCGCACCCACGAGGTGCTCGTCGAGGAGGGCATGGTCTACGTCCGACTGTCCACCGACGCCCCCAACCTGCCGCCCTGCGTCGCAGCCCGGCTCGCCGGCGGCGTCGCGTGAGGACGGTGGCCGTCGTGGGCGCCTCGCTCGCCGGACTGTCGGCGGCGCGGTCCCTGCGGAAACAGGGCTACGACGGCCGGCTGGTCGTCATCGGGGACGAGCTCCACCGCCCCTACGACAGGCCCCCGCTGTCCAAGGAGTTCCTGGCCGGCACCATCGGCGAGGCGGAGCTCGCGCTGGAGACGGACGACGAGGACCTCCGAGCGGAGTGGCTCCTCGGCGTCCGCGCCACCGCACTGGACCGCACGGACCGCGCCGTCCGGCTCGCCGACGGCCGGGAGGTCCGCGCCGACGGCGTGGTCATCGCGACCGGCGCCGCCGCGCGCACCCTGCCCGGCTCCGAGGGCCTGGCCGGCGTGCACGTCCTGCGCACTCTGGACGACGCCCGCGCCCTGCGGGACGAACTGACCCGCGGTGGACGGCTGGTGGTGATCGGCGGCGGCTTCGTCGGCGCCGAGGTCGCCTCCACCGCGTACGCCCTCGGCCTCGACGTCACCGTGGTCGAGGTGGCCCCCACCCCGCTCGCCGGACCGCTCGGTACGGCCATGGGCGCCGTCGTCTCCGCGCTCCACGCCGACCACGGCGTACGACTGCTGTGCGGCGTCGGCGTCAAGGGGCTGAGCGGGGAGCGCCGGGTGGACGCGGTGCTGCTCGAGGACGGCCGCAGCGTCCCCGCCGACATCGTCGTGGTGGGGGTGGGCGCACGGCCCTGCGTCGAGTGGCTGCACGGGTCCGGGGTCGCCCTCGACAACGGCGTCACCTGCGGTGCGGACGGCCGCACCAGCCTGGCCGGTGTGGTCGCGGTCGGCGACTGCGCCAATTGGTACGACCCCCGCGCGGGCGTACATCGCCGGGTCGAACACTGGACCGGCGCCCGCGAACGCCCTGACGCGGCCGTCGCGACGCTGCTGGCGGGGGGCGCCACGGAACCGGGCGTGCCCCGGCCGCCGTACTTCTGGTCGGACCAGTACGGCGTGAAGATCCAGTTCGCCGGTCACGCGGCGGGCGCCGACAGCGTGACGATCGAGGAAGGCGCCGCGGGCGACCGCGACGTCCTGGCCGTCTACCGGCGCGCCGGTCAGCCGGTCGCCGTGCTCGGCATGAACCAGCCTCGGCTGTTCACGCGGTGGCGCAAGCAGCTCGCCGCCGCCACGGCCTGACACCGCCCCGAGCCAGAAGAACCACACCGTCCGGAGTCGCTCTGCCCGGCGCGTGAATGACCCCTCCCGACGTTCCCGAGGAGTGCACCGTGACCTCGACCAGCCTGCCGGACAGCCTGATCGCCACCCTCCCCGGCTCCTCCTACACCGATCCCGGGATCTTCGCCCAGGAACAGGAGCGCATCTTCGAGACCATGTGGTTCTGCGTCGCGCGCGCCTCCGAACTGGCGAAGCCCGGCGCCTTCCGGACCGTCGACGTGGGCCGCGAGAGCATCCTGGTCACGAGGGCCCGGGACAACTCCATCCGCGCCTACTTCAACGTCTGCCGGCACCGCGGGGCCAGGATCTGCACGGAGGAGAGCGGCGAGGTCAAGCGGGCCTTCCAATGCCCCTACCACGCCTGGACGTACGACCTGACGGGCAAGCTCGTCGCGGCGCCCAACCTCACCAAGATGCCCGACGTCGGCCGCACCGAGTACGGCCTGGTGAACGTGGCCGTCCGCGAATGGCTCGGCTATGTCTGGGTCTGTCTCGCGGAGAACCCGCCCTCCTTCGAGGAGGACGTCATCGGGGACGTCGTCGGCCGCCTCGGGGACGTCGAGTCGATCGAGCGCTACGACATCGAGAGCCTCTCGGTCGGCAGGCGGATCGTCTATGACGTCCGGGCGAACTGGAAGCTCATCATCGAGAACTTCATGGAGTGCTACCACTGCGCCACGATCCACCCCGAACTCACCGAGGTGCTCCCCGAGTTCGCCGACGGCTACGCGGCCCAGTACTACGTCGGCCACGGCGCCGAGTTCGGCGAGGAGGTCCAGGGCTTCACGGTGGACGGCTCCGAGGGCCTGGACCGCATCCCGGGGGTCGCCGAGGAGCAGGACCGCCGCTACTACGCGATCACCGTCCGGCCCCAGGTCTTCGTCAACCTCGTACCCGACCACGTGATCTTCCACCGGATGTACCCGGTGGCAGTCGACCGCACGATCGTCGAGTGCGACTGGCTCTACCTCCCGCACGTCGTCGACAGCGGCAAGGACGTCAGCCGGTCCGTGGAGCTGTTCGACCGGGTCAACCGGCAGGACTTCGAGGCGTGCGAGCGCACGCAGCCGGGCATGAACTCCCGGATGTACGCCAAGGGAGGCGTCCTCGTGCCCAGCGAGCACCACATCGGCGCCTTCCACGACTGGGTCAACGAGCGCCTGGGCGCGCCCACCAAGTAGAAGGGCGGGTCAGCCCAGGTACCCCATCCGGTGGCTGATCTCCTCGGCGCCCTTGATCAGCACCGGGGCGAGTTCGCGCATCCGTTCCTCGGTGAAGCGGTACGAGGGCCCCGAGGCGGTGACCGCCGCGATGACCTCTCCCTCCCGGTCGAGGACCGGCGCGGCCATGGCGTGCAGGCCGATCTCCAGCTCCTCCAGAGTCCAGGCGTAGCCGGCCTCGCGCGCCTCGGCGAGGTGCTTCTCCAGCTTCGCCTTCGAGGTGATGGTGCGCGGGGTGACCTTCTTCATGCCGGCCTCGGTCAGCAGCGTGGCACGCTCCTTGGCCGGCAGGTACGCCAGCAGGACCTTGCCGCTCGACGTCGCGTGCAGTGGGGTCAGCTGGCCGACCCAGTTGTGCGCGGTGACCGCTCCGGGGCCGCGCACCTGGTAGAGGTTGATCGCGTAGTGCTCCTGCAGGACGGCGATGTTGACCGTCTCGCCGATCTCCTCCGCGAGGCGCTCACAGACCGGGCGGCCCTGCTGGGTGATGTCGATACGCCCCGTGACCGCGCCGGCCAGGCGCACGATCCCGAAGCCGAGGCGGTACTTGCCGCGCTCGCCGGCCTGCTCCACCAGACCGCGCGCCTCCAGGGCACCGAGGAGGCGGAAGGCGGTGGACTTGTGAACATCGATCTCGGCGGCCACTTCGCTGACGCCCGCCTCGCCACGCTGGGCGAGGATTTCCAGGACGCTGATGGCGCGGTCCACCGACTGGACTCCGCCGGCCTGCGAGGTCGGCGTTTCTGCGTCAGTGCTGTAGTTGCTCACAGTGAAACTATACGCGTAGTAAACAACACTATTGCAAGTAACGATGCCGGAGCGAAGTCCAGGGAAGTTGCGCGTTCCGCAACCTAGTGCGTATAGCGCTACCGGTACTAGCATGCTCGCGTATCTACGGCGCGAGCGAGACGAGGCCCCATGGCTCCTCAGCAGTACGACTTCGTCATCGTCGGCGGCGGTTCGGCCGGCAGTGCACTGGCGAACAGACTCTCCGCGGACCCCGCCCACCGGGTGCTGGTCCTGGAGGCCGGCCGGTCCGACTACCCGTGGGATGTCTTCATCCACATGCCCGCGGCGCTGACCTACCCGATCGGCAGCCGGTTCTACGACTGGAAGTACGAGTCCGAGCCCGAACCCCACATGGGCGGCCGACGCGTCTACCACGCGCGCGGCAAGGTACTGGGCGGCTCCAGCAGCATCAACGGCATGATCTTCCAGCGCGGCAACCCCATGGACTACGAACGCTGGGCGGCCGACGCGGGCATGGAGACCTGGGACTACGCGCACTGTCTGCCCTACTTCCGCCGCATGGAGAACTGCCTCGCGGCCGACCCGGACGACGAGTTCCGCGGCCATGACGGCCCCCTCGTCCTGGAACGCGGCCCGGCCACCAACCCGCTCTTCGGCGCCTTCCTCAAGGCGACCGAGGAGGCCGGCTACGCCCCCACCGACGACGTCAACGGTTACCGGCAGGAAGGCTTCGCCAAGTTCGACCGTAATGTCCACCGCGGGCGCAGACTCTCGGCCTCGAAGGCGTACCTCAAGCCCGCCAGGAAGCGGCCCAACCTCACCGTCAGGACCCGCGCCCTCGTCACCCGCGTCCTGTTCGAGGGCAAGCGCGCCGTCGGTGTCGAGTACCGGCGCGGCCGGGGCGCACCCCAACAGGTACGGGCCGGGGAAGTCATCCTGTGCGGCGGCGCCATCAACTCCCCGCAGCTGCTCCAGCTCTCCGGCGTCGGCAACGCCGAGGAACTGAGCGCCCTCGGCGTCGACGTCGTCCACCATCTCCCGGGCGTCGGCGAGAACATGCAGGACCACCTGGAGGTCTACGTCCAGTACGCCTGCAAGCAACCGGTCTCCATGCAGCCGTACATGGCGAAGTGGCGCGCCCCCTTCATCGGACTGCAGTGGCTGTTCCGCAAGGGCCCGGCCGCGACGAACCACTTCGAGGCCGGCGGCTTCGCCCGCAGCAACGAGGACGTCGACTACCCCAACCTGATGTTCCACTTCCTGCCCGTCGCGGTCCGCTACGACGGCTCCTCGCCCGCCGGTGGCCACGGCTACCAGGTGCACGTGGGTCCCATGTACTCCGACGCCATCGGCTCCGTGAAGATCACGAGCAAGGACCCGCGCGAACACCCGGCGCTGCGCTTCAACTACCTCTCCACCGAGCAGGACCGCCGCGAATGGGTCGAGGCGATCCGGGTGGCCCGCAAGCTGCTCAACCAGCCCGCGCTCGCCCCCTACAACGGCGGCGAGGTCTCGCCCGGACCGCGGGTGGAGACGGACGAGGAGATCCTCGCCTGGGTCGCCGAGGAGGGCGAGACCGCCCTGCACCCGTCCTGCACCTGCAAGATGGGCACCGACGAGATGGCGGTCGTCGACCCGGCCAGCATGCGCGTGCACGGGCTGGACGGCCTGCGCGTGGTGGACGCCTCCGTCATGCCCTACGTCACCAACGGCAACATCTACGCCCCGGTGATGATGATCGCCGAGAAGGCCGCCGACCTGATCCTCGGCAAGGAACCCCTCCCCCCGTCCAAGGCCGCGTACTACCGCCACCGCGACGCCCAGAAGCAGGCGGGGTAGACGTTGGCCGCCGCAGGACTCCGGGCGCTGCTGGGCAGCGTCCGCTACGAGGTGCTGCCCGCCGGGGCGACCGAGGACAAGGTGCTCGCACATGTCCCGCGCGAGGTCGTCGTCACCGTGACGGCCTCACCGGTCAAGGGCCTGGAACCCACCCTGGGCCTCACCACCCGGCTCGCCGCGCACGGCTACCGTGTCGTCCCGCACGTCCCCGCGCGGCTGCTGCGGGACGACACCCATCTGAAGGAGACCGTCGACCGGCTCCGCGAGGCGGGCGTGGACGACGTCTTCGTCCCGGCGGGCGACGCCGACCCACCCGCCGGCGTCTACGACGGCGCGCTGCCGGTCCTGCGCGCGCTGAGCGAGCTGGGCGCCCCCTTCTCCCGCGTCGGCGTCACCGGCTACCCGGAGAGCCATCCCCTCATCCATGACGACGTCACCGTCCAGGCGATGTGGGACAAGCGCGAGCACGCCACGTACGTCGTGAGCAACCTCTGCTTCGATCCGAGGGTGCTGGGGGAGTGGATCGTTCGTATACGGCGCCGGGGTGTCTCCCTGCCCCTCCACGTGGGGGTTGCGGGGCCCGTGCAGCGGGCGAAGCTGCTCGCGATGGCGACGAGGATCGGGGTGGGGGAGTCGACGCGCTTCCTCACCAGGCACCCTTCCTGGTTCCTGCGGTTCGCGACGCCCGGCGGGTACTCGCCCGAGAAGTTGCTGACCCGCGCCGGAGAGGCGCTCACCGCGCCTTCGGCGGGGGTGGCGGGCCTGCACCTGTTCACCTTCAACCAGATCGCGGAGACGGAGGCGTGGCGTCGCGCGCTGCTGGACCGACTCGGCGGTTGAAGTCGTATGCGGCGGTGGGCGGGCCGGAGGAACCGGCCCGCCCACCTCAAGTCCACAGCTCAGCGGAACACCACCGTGCGGTTGTCGTCCAGCATCACGCGGCTCTCGCTGTGCCACTTCACCGCGTGCGCCAGCACCTGCGCCTCCACGTCCCGCCCGACCGTGACCAGGTCGCCGGGGTCGAGCGAGTGGTCCACCCGGACCACGTCCTGCTCGATGATCTGCCCCTCGTCCAGGTCCGGTGTCACGTAGTGCGCGGTCGCGCCGACCAGTTTCACCCCGCGGTGGTAGGCCTGTTCGTAGGGGCGAGCGCCCTTGAAGCTGGGCAGGAAGGAGTGGTGGATGTTGATGGCGCGACCCTCCAGCTGCTTGCACAGGTCGTCGGAGAGGATCTGCATGTAGCGGGCCAGCACCACCAGGTCGACGTCCAGCTCGCGCACCAGCTCCAGCAGCCGTGCCTCGGCGTCGGCCTTGGTCGCGCCGGTCACCGGGATGTGGTGGAAGGGGATGCCGTAGCTCTCCGCCAGTCCCTCGAAGTCCCGGTGGTTGGAGACGATCGCGGGGATCTCGATGTTGAGGGCGCCCGTGCGCCGACGGAAGAGCAGGTCGTTCAGGCAGTGGCCGAACCGGGACACCATGATGAGCGTCCGGGTCGGGGTGGAGGCGTCCCGGAGGGTCCAGGAGATGCGGTGGGCCTGGGCGACCGGGCCGAACCGGTAACGCAGGTTTTCGAGATCGGCGTCCGGATCGGAAACGTCGAAGTGGACCCTCATGAAGAAACGGCCCTGGAGCCGGTTGTCGAACTGCTGACTCTCCAGGATGTTGCCCGAGTTCCTGACGAGAAAGCCGCTCACGGCGTGGACCAGCCCGGCGCTCTCGGGACACGACAAGGTGAGGACGTACTCACGGCCGGGTTGGGGGCGAGGGGACATGTGCGGCCTCCGATGGTGCGTATTGCACAACATGGTGAGCGATACGCAACATGGTCGGCTCGGTGTCGCTCGCGGTCAAGGGGTGGCCGGGCAAGTGCCGGCCGGGTCAAATCGTCATCGGCCAACCTCTTGACGTCCGTCTGGACATTCGCCAGGGTGTTCCACCACAAGCAATACAGTGCACAATGCGCAACGCATTTCGGTTGAAGGGCTGGGCGCGTGGCAGACCTGTATGTCGAGGGGAAATGGCGGGAACCGGTCGCCGGAGGCCTCCGGGAGATCCGCTGTCCCGCTGACGGCACGCTCGCCGCGACCGTCTCCGAAGGAACCCGCCCCGATGCCGAGGCCGCGATCGCCGCCGCCCGCCGCGCCTTCGACGACGGGCCCTGGCCCCGCACCCCCGAGCGGGAGCGCGGCACGCTGCTGTCGCGCACCGCCGACCTCATCGAGCGCGACGCCGAGGAGTTCGCCCGCGCCGAGTCGCTGGACACCGGCAAACGGCTGGTGGAGAGCGCGTACGACATCGCCGACGTCGTCTCCTGCTTCCGCCACTACGGCGGCATCGGCGGCACCGACGCCGGCCGCGTGATCGACACCGGGCGAGCCGACGCCGTCAGCCGGGTCGTCTACGAACCGGTCGGCGTGTGCGTACTGATCACCCCCTGGAACTACCCGCTGCTCCAGGCGTCCTGGAAGGTCGCGCCCGCCCTCCTGGCCGGCAACACCATCGTCCTCAAGCCCAGTGAGCTCACCCCCTCCACCTCGATCCTGCTGATGAGGGCGCTGGAGGAGGCCGGGCTCCCGGCCGGCGCCGCCAATCTCGTCCTGGGCACCGGGCCCGAGGTGGGCGCTCCCCTGTCCGAGCACCCGGCCGTCGACATGGTCTCCTTCACCGGCGGCCTGGAGACCGGCAAGCGCGTCATGGCCACCGCCGCCGCCGGCGTGAAGAAGGTGGCGCTGGAACTCGGCGGTAAGAACCCCAACGTGGTCTTCGCCGACGCCGACTTCGAGACGGCCGTGGACTTCGCCCTCACGGCGGTCTTCCTGCACTCCGGCCAGGTCTGCTCGGCCGGCGCCCGGCTGATCGTCGAGGACGGGCTGCACGACGCCTTCGTCGACGAGGTCGTCCGGCGCGCCCGGCTCATCCGCCTCGGCGGCCCCTTCGACCCCGAGGCCGAGACCGGGGCGCTGATCTCCGCGCAGCACCGGGACAAGGTCGAGGCGTACGTCGCGGCCGGCCTCGCCGAGGGCGCCGTACTGAGGTGCGGCGGCGCACGGCCCGACGACCCCGCGCTGGCGGACGGCCACTACTACCTGCCCACCGTGCTCGACGAGTGCCGGCAGGACATGCGCGTGGTGCACGAGGAGTCCTTCGGGCCCGTGCTCACCGTTGAGCGCTTCACCGACGAGGACGACGCCGTACGCATCGCCAACGACACCGAGTACGGGCTGGCGGGAGCCGTCTGGACGCAGGACGCCGGCCGGGCCCAGCGCGTCGCCCGGCGGCTGCGCCACGGCACGGTGTGGATCAACGACTACCACCCCTACGTTCCGCAGGCGGAATGGGGTGGCTTCGGGCACTCCGGTGTGGGCCGGGAGCTGGGACCGAGCGGCCTGGACGAGTACCGAGAGCCCAAGCACATCTGGCAGAACATCCAACCCCGGCCGCAGCACTGGTTCCGCGGCTGAACGCCGAAAAGAGGCCGATCGTGATCCCAGCACAGACCGAGGTGCCGCCCCGGCGCGGCACGCCCCAGGACGCGGCCCCCACTCCGGTGATCTCCGTGCGCGGGCTGTGGAAGGTGTTCGGGCCGAAGGCCGACCGGGTCCCGGGCTCCGTGGAGCTGTGCGGGCTCACGCGCCGCGAGCTCATGGACCGCACCGGATGCACCGCCGCCGTGCGCGACGTGAACTTCGAGGTCGCCCCGGGCGAGGTCTTCGTCGTCATGGGCCTGTCCGGTTCGGGCAAGTCCACGCTGGTGCGATGTCTGACCCGGCTGATCGAACCGACCGCCGGCGAGATCGTCTTCGAGGGTGAGGACATCCGCCACGCGGACGACAGACGGCTGCGCGAGCTGCGGCGCCGCAAGTTCTCCATGGTCTTCCAGCACTTCGGTCTCCTGCCCCACCGCCATGTCGTCGACAACGTGGCGTTCGGGCTGGAGATCCGCGGGATGAGCAGGGCCGAGCGCACCAGACGGGCCCAGGAGGTCGTCGAGCTGGTCGGCCTCGCGGGCTACGAGACCTCCTACCCCGACCAGCTCTCCGGCGGCATGCAGCAACGCGTCGGCCTCGCCCGGGCGTTGGCCGGCGACCCGGACGTGCTCTTCTTCGACGAACCGTTCTCGGCGCTCGACCCGATGATCCGCCGTGACATGCAGAACGAGGTCATCCGCCTGCACCACGAGGTCGGCAAGACGATGGTGTTCATCACCCACGACCTCTCCGAGGCGCTCAAGCTGGGTGACCGCATCCTCATCATGCGCGACGGCAAGATGGTCCAGTGCGGCACCGGCGACGAACTGGTGGGCGCCCCCGCCGACGACTACGTGCGCGAGTTCGTCAAGGACGTACCCCGTGGCGAGGTGCTGACACTGCGGTGGATCATGCGCCCCGCCCAGCCCGAAGACGCCCTCGACGGACCCGTGTTGGGTCCGGACGTGGTGGTGCGGGAGGCCACCCGGGCGGTGCTCGCGGCCGACCGGCCGGTCAGGGTCGTCGAGAACGGCGAACTGCTCGGCATCGTCGGCGACGAGGAGATCCTCGCGGTGGTCGCCGGGCAGGAAGGCGGCGTGTGATGGCCGCCGTCGTGGAGAAGGCGGACACCCCACCCAGAGTGGAGGAGCCGCCGAAGCAGCCCGCGCCCGCCTCCCGGGCACGCTCGGCCGGCCGCGGCATGGTGGTGGGCGCGGTGCTACTCGTGTGGCTGGTGCTGTTCGCCGTGCTGCGCGGGAAGCAGACCCTGACCCTCGCGGCGGCGGACCTGACCGATCTGCACCGCTGGTTCAACGACGTCAACGACTCCGTCGGCGCGAACCGCAACTCCAACCCGCTCTTCCTCTACTTCTTCAACGAGATCCGCCTGGTCATCGACACCCTGGTGACCTTCGTCCAGGAGCTGATCTCCCAGCCCCCCGCGGGCCGTCCCGTCCCGCAGATCGGCTGGCTGGGCGTCGTCGGCATCGCCGGTTACCTCTCCTGGGCCGTCGGCAACTGGCGGGTCGCGCTGCTCGCGGTGGCCGGCTTCACCTTCCTCGGGCTGCAGGGCCTGTGGCAGGAGAGCATGGACACCCTGGCGCTCACCGTCTCCGCGGTGCTCGTGGCCCTGCTGTTCGCGATCCCGCTGGGCGTGTGGGCGGGGCTGTCGGACCGGTGCAACCGTATCGTCACGCCCCTGCTGGACTTCATGCAGACGATGCCCACCTTCGTCTACCTGGCCCCGCTGACACTGTTCTTCCTCATCGGTGGCGCCTCCGCCACGATCGCCACGGTGATCTACGCGGCCCCGCCCGCGATCCGCATCACCGCGCACGCCATCCGCTCCGTACCGGAGACGACGGTGGAGGCGGCCGACTCGCTGGGCGCCACCCGGCGGCAGTCCCTGCTGAAGGTCCTGCTGCCGATGTCCAAGCGGACCGTGGTGATGGGCGTCAACCAGACGATCATGGCCGCCCTGGCCATGGTGACCATCGCGGCCCTGATCGACGCGCCCGGTCTCGGCAAGACCGTCGTGCAGGCGCTGCAGTCGCTCGACGTCGGTACGGCCTTCAACGCGGGCCTGTCCATCGTCGTCATGGCGATCGTCCTCGACCGGGTCACCACCGCGGCCAGCGCCCGCGTGGAGGAGGCCCGGCGTTCCGCGAACCGCTTCCTCCAGTGGCGGCGGCCGCTGCTGGGCGCGGGCGCGGCGGTCACGGCGGTCCTGGTGTACATGTCGCACACCTACCTGTGGGCGGCGGAGTTCCCCGGCGACGGCGGCGTCGGAAGCTCCGTCGCGAGCGCGGCCGACACGGCGACGACCTGGGTGCAGGACAACCTCTCGGGCGTCACCAACGCCGTCCGCGACACCCTCACCAACGGTCTGCTCAACCCCTTCCAGACGCTGCTCACCGACTCCCCCTGGTGGCTCGTCGGGGCGGTGCTGGTCGCGCTCGGCGCCGTGCTCGGTGGTCGGCGCTCCGGGATCACCACGGCCGTGTGCGTGGGCCTGCTGGTCGGCACCGGTATGTGGTCGGACGCCATGACGACGATGGCGTCGACCGTCGCCGCCACCGTGCTCGTGATGCTGCTCGGTGTCGTCTTCGGCGTGTGGATGGGCCGCAGCGCCCTCGTGGACCGGGTGCTGCGGCCCAGCCTGGACGCGGCGCAGGTCATGCCACCGTTCGTCTATCTGGTGCCGTTCCTGGCGCTGTTCGGCGCGACCCGCTTCACGGCGATCGTCGCCGCGGTCGTCTACGCGGCCCCCGTCGCCATGAAGATCATCGCGGACGGGGTGCGGAACGTGCCGGCCACGACCGTGGAGGCGGCGACCTCGGCCGGGTGCAACACCTGGCAGATCATCACCAAGGTCCAGCTGCCGATGGCACGCGGCGCCCTGACTCTCGCGACCAACCAGGGCCTGATCTACGTGCTGTCGATGGTTGTGGTGGGCGGCCTGGTCGGCGCGGGCGCCCTCGGCTACGACGTCGTGGCCGGCTTCTCGCAGGGACAGCTGTTCGGGAAGGGGCTCGCCGCGGGGCTGGCCATCGTCCTTCTCGGAGTCATGTTCGACAGGATCACTCAGGCGGCGGCGCGGCGTACCGGCGCGTAAGGAGCTACTGACCATGGCAAGGCAAGCAAGACAGTGGAGAGTCGGCGCGGCCGGCGTGGCGGTCCTCGGCCTCACCCTCACCGCCTGCGGTGGCGCGAAGGTCGGTGACAGCTCCTCGGCGGCGGGCGGCTCGGGCAGTTCCGGCAAGTGCGGCACCTTCAACCTCGCGGTCAACCCGTGGGTGGGCTACCAGGTGGACGCGGCGGTCGTCGCGTACGTCGCTGAGAACGACCTGCACTGCAAGGTCACCCAGAAGGACCTCAAGGAGGAGATCGCCTGGCAGGGCTTCGGGACGGGCGAGGTGGACGCCGTCCTGGAGAACTGGGGGCACGACGACCTGAAGAAGAAGTACATCACCCAGCAGAAGACCGCCGTGGAAGCCGGCCAGACCGGCAACAAGGGCATCATCGGCTGGTTCGTGCCGCCGTGGCTGGTCAAGGCGCACCCGGACATCACCGACTGGAAGAACCTGAACAAGTACGCCTCGAAATTCAAGACCTCCGAGTCGGGCGGCAAGGGCCAGCTCCTCGACGGCGACCCGTCGTACGTCACCAACGACGAGGCCCTGGTGAAGAACCTGAAGCTGGACTTCAAGGTGGTGTACGCGGGCAGCGAGACCGCGTTGATCCAGGCGTACCGCAAGGCGGAGAAGGACAAGGAATGGGTGATCGGCTACTTCTACGAGCCGCAGTGGTTCCTGTCCGAGGTGCCGCTGGTGAAGGTGAATCTGCCGGAGTACAAGGACGGCTGTGACGCCGACCTGGAGAAGGTCGCCTGCGACTACCCGGTCTACGACCTGGACAAGATCGTCAGTGCGAAGTTCGCCAAGTCGGGCAGCCCGGCCTACGACCTGGTGAAGAAGTTCAACTGGACGAACGACGACCAGAACGTGGTGGCGAAGTACATCGCCGTCGACAAGATGACGCCCGAGGCGGCCGCGAAGAAGTGGGTCGAGGCCAACCGCGACAAGGTGGAGGCCTGGATCAAGTAGGGACGCCGAAAGGCAGCACGGGCATGCCCGGTGGGCGGTGCGCACACGCGCGTACCGCCCACCGGGCATTGCCTTGTTCCGGCGTGTTTCCCGACGTCACGGGCCTCTTGACACCCCCTTCCCGGACAGGCACATTGAGTTGCGCAACCTGAAGCATGTTGCGTAGACAGCAACCGATTCGGAGGTGCGGCGATGGCGGGACCCCGAGTGGTCATCATCGGAGCGGGCGTCGTGGGCGCGGCACTCGCGGACGAGATCTCCGCGCGAGGCTGGACCGAAGTGACCGTGGTCGACCAGGGCCCGCTGCCCGCCACCGGGGGCTCCAGTTCGCACGCCCCGGGACTGGTCTTCCAGACGAACTCCTCCAAGACCATGACCGAACTGGCCCGCTACACCGTCGAGAAGTTCTGCTCCCTCGACGTCGACGGCAAGCCCTGCTTCCTCCAGGTCGGCGGCCTCGAAGTGGCCACCACCCCCGAGCGACTGACCGAGATCCACCGCCGCCACGGCTGGATCACCGCCTGGGGCATTCAGGCCCGGCTGCTCACCCCCGACGAGTGCGTCGAGCAGCACCCCCTGGTGAACCGCGACAGGGTCCTCGGCGGCCTCCTCGTCCCGACGGACGGACTCGCCAAGGCCGTCCTCGCCGTCGAGGCCCAGATCCGCCGGGCCACCGAGCGCGGCGTGCGCTTCCTCGCCCGCCACGAAGTCCTCGACGTCCGGCAGGCCGACGGCCGCGTCACCGGCGTGCTCACCGACCAGGGCGAGATCCCCGCCGACATCGTCGTGTGCTGCGCAGGCATCTGGGGCCAGAAGATCGCCCGCATGGTCGGCATGAACCTCCCGCTCACCCCGCTCGCCCACCAGCTCGCCTGGACCGGCCCGGTCCCCGCCCTGGCCGGCCAGACCGAGGAGGCGGTGCGCCCGATCCTGCGCCACCAGGACGCCGACCTCTACTACCGCGACCGCTTCGACGGCATCGGCATCGGGTACTACGGCCACCGCCCCATGCCGGTCTCCGTCGACGACATCCTCTCCGTGGACGAGGCCGAGGCGATGCCGTCGGTCCTGACGTTCACCGAGGAGGACTTCGAGGACGCCTGGACCGAGACGCAGTCCCTGCTCCCCGCGACGCGGGAGGCCAAGGTGGAGGAGGGCATCAACGGCCTGTTCTCCTTCACCACCGACAACTTCCCGCTGCTCGGCCAGTCCCCGGACGTCCAGGGCTTCTGGGTCGCCGAGGCCGTCTGGGTCACCCACTCCGCGGGCGTCGGACGGGCCATGGCCGAATGGCTGGTCGACGGCCACTGCTCGTCCTTCGACCTGCACGAGTGCGACGTCAACCGCTTCGAACCGCACCAGCTGTCACCGGAGTACGTCCTGGCCCGCGACTGCCAGAACTTCGTCGAGGTCTACGACATCCTCCACCCCCTCCAGCCGTCGGGCCACCCGCGCCCGATCCGCACCAGCC
This sequence comes from Streptomyces griseus subsp. griseus, assembly GCF_000720255.1. Taxonomy (GTDB): domain Bacteria; phylum Actinomycetota; class Actinomycetes; order Streptomycetales; family Streptomycetaceae; genus Streptomyces; species Streptomyces griseus_I. The sequence goes on from NZ_JOJE01000006.1 coordinate 246,628, forward strand.
CCTTCCACCCCCGCCAGCAGGAGCTCGGCGCCTTCTTCCTGGAGGCGAACGGCTGGGAGCGCCCGCAGTGGTACGAGGCCAACGCGGGCCTGGTCGAAGGGCGCAGCATCCCCACTCCCAACGACTGGGCGGCGCGGTACTGGTCCCCGATCGTCGGCGCCGAGGCGCAGGTGACCCGCGAGACCGTCGCGCTCTACGACATGACCGCCCTCAAGCGCCTGGAGGTGACCGGCCCCGGTGCCGCTGTCTTCCTGGAGCGGCTGTGCACGGGCAAGGTCGCCAAGTCGGTCGGCTCCGTGACGTACACGCTGCTCCTGGACCACGACGGAGGCATCCGCAGCGACATCACCGTCGCCCGGCTGGCCCCCGACCGGTTCCAGGTCGGCGCCAACGGCAACGCCGACCTCGACTGGTTCACCCGCCACCTCCCCGCCGACGGCACGGTCCAGGTACGCGACATCACCCCCGGCACCTGCTGTATCGGCCTGTGGGGACCGCTGGCCCGCAAGGTCCTCCAGCCCATGACGGACGAGGATTTCTCGAGCGACGGCCTGAAGTACTTCCGGGCCAAGCGGGCGTACGTGGGGAGCGTCCCGGTGACGGCGATGCGGCTGTCGTACGTCGGGGAGCTCGGGTGGGAGCTGTACACCACCGCCGACCAGGGACTGAAGCTCTGGGACACCCTGTGGCAGGCGGCCCAGCCGCTCGGCGGGATCGTCGCCGGGCGGGGCGCGTTCAACAGCCTCCGGCTGGAGAAGGGGTACCGCTCGTTCGGCACGGACATGACCTACGAGCACGACCCGTACGAGGCGGGGGTCGGGTTCGCGGTCAAGCTCGACAAGGAGGACTTCGTCGGGAAGGCGGCGCTGGAGCGGCGCAAGGCCGACGTGCGGCGGAAGTTGAGCTGTCTCACGGTCGAGGATCCGCGGGCGGTGGTGATGGGCAAGGAGCCGGTCTACGACGGTGAGGCTGCCGTTGGCTACGTCACCAGCGCGGCTTACGGCTACACGATCGGCAAGGGGATCGCTTACGCGTGGCTGCCGGCGGAGCTGGCGGCGCCTGGGACGCGGGTGGACATCGGGTACTTCGACCAGCGGGTGGAAGCGGTCGTGGCGGAGGAACCGTTGTTCGACTCGACGATGTCGCGGCTGCGGGGCTGAGGGGGCCGTTGTTCGGTGCGGCTCCGTTGTGGCTGGTCGCGCCCCGCGGCGGATCCGCTGATCAATACAGCCCCGCGCCCCTTCAGGGCGTTGCAGCTCAGGCTCTTGGAAGGAGTTCCGTCGGTGACTGCACAGCTGCTTGACGGTAAGGCTACCGCCGGTGAGATCCGTCGCGAACTTGCCGAGCGTGTAGCCAAGTTGACCGCCCTCGGCGGTCGCGCGCCCGGGCTCGGCACCGTGCTGGTCGGGGACGACCCCGGCAGCCGTGCCTACGTCGCCGGGAAGCATCGGGACTGTGCGCAGGTCGGCATCGCGTCCCTTCGGCGTGAGCTGCCCGTCGACGCCACTCAGCGGCAGGTCGAGGACGTCGTCGACGAGCTGAACGCCGACCCGGCGTGTACGGGGTACATCGTGCAGCTGCCGCTCCCTGGGCATCTGGACGCCAACGCCGTGCTGGAGCGCATGGACCCGGCGAAGGACGCCGACGGGCTGCATCCCGTGAACCTCGGGCGTCTCGTCCTGGGAGTCGAGGCGCCGCTGCCGTGCACACCGCGCGGGATCGTCGAGCTGTTGCGGCGGTACGAGGTGCCGCTCGCCGGAGCACGCGTGTGCGTGATCGGGCGGGGCGTCACCGTGGGCCGGCCTCTCGGGCTGCTGCTCACCCGCAGGTCCGAGAACGCCACCGTCACCCTCTGCCACACCGGTACCAAGGGTTTGGCCTGGCACGTCCGTGAGGCGGACGTCGTCGTCGCGGCGGCCGGGGTGCCCGCGCTGATCACCAAGGACATGCTGCGCCCCGGCGCGGCCGTCCTGGACGTCGGCATCACCCGCACCGAGCGGGGACTGGTCGGAGACGTCCACCCGGACGCCGCGACGGTCGCCGGATGGCTCGCGCCCATGCCCGGGGGCGTGGGCCCCATGACCCGAGCCATGCTGCTCGCCAATGTCGTCGAGGCCGCCGAGAGGAACGCGAACGCCGTATGAACGCGCTGAACACCCCCCTGGCGGAGCTGGACCCCGAGGTCCATGAAGCCCTCCGCGCCGAACTGCACCGCCAGCAGTCCACGCTCGAGATGATCGCCTCCGAGAACTTCGCGCCCTCCGCCGTGCTGGAGGCGCAGGGCTCGGTCCTCACCAACAAGTACGCCGAGGGCTACCCCGGCCGTCGCTACTACGGCGGCTGCGAACACGTCGACGTCACCGAGCGGTTGGCCATCGAGCGGATCAAGTCCCTCTTCGGCGCGGGCTACGCCAACGTCCAGCCGCACTCCGGCGCCCAGGCCAACACCGCCGTCTTCTTCGCCCTCCTGAAGCCCGGCGACACCGTCCTCGGCCTCGACCTCGCGCACGGCGGCCACCTCACCCACGGGATGCGCATCAACTACAGCGGCAAGATGCTGAACGTGGTGCCGTACCACGTGTCCGAGACGGACCACCTCGTCGACATGGACGAGGTCGAGCGGCTCGCCAAGGAACACCGCCCCAAGATGATCATCGCGGGCTGGTCGGCGTACCCCAGGCAACTGGACTTCGCCGCCTTCCGGCGGATCGCCGACGAGGTGGGCGCCCTGCTGATGGTCGACATGGCGCACTTCGCGGGACTGGTCGCGGCGGGGCTGCACCCCAGCCCCGTACCGCACGCCCACGTCACCACCACCACGACCCACAAGACACTGGGCGGACCACGCGGGGGCGCCATCCTCACCAACCAGGCCGACCTCGCGAAGAAGATCAACTCGGCGGTGTTCCCGGGTATGCAGGGCGGGCCGCTGGAGCACGTCATCGCCGCGAAGGCCGTCTCGTTCAAGGTCGCCGCGTCCCCCGAGTTCGCCGAGCGCCAGGCGCGCACCCTCGCCGGCGCCCGCGTCCTCGCCGAGCGCCTCACCCGCCCCGACACCTCGGCCGCCGGGGTGAGGGTGGTGACCGGCGGCACGGACGTCCATCTCGTCCTGGTCGACCTGCGTGATTCGGAGCTGGACGGCCGCCAGGCCGAGGACCTGCTCCACGAGATCGGCATCACCGTCAACCGCAACGCCGTGCCCTTCGACCCGCGCCCGCCCATGGTCACCTCGGGCCTGCGCATCGGCACCCCGGCGCTGGCCACACGAGGCTTCACCGAAGAGGACTTCGCGGAGGTCGCCGACGTGATCGCGCTCGCCCTCCGGTCCGAGCCCGACATCCCCGCCCTGCGCGCCCGCACGGAGGCACTGGCGGCACGGCACCCGCTCTATCCGCACCTGTCCGAGCCATCCGACCCGTCCGCCCCGTCCGCCCCGTCCGCACACGGAGACGCCCGATGAGCCCCCGCACCCCCGGCGCCGAGCTCCCCGAACACCCCGACTGGCTGTGGCGCACGCCCGAGCCCAGGCGCTCGTACGACGTGATCGTGGTGGGCGGCGGCGGGCACGGCCTGGCCACCGCGCACTACCTTGCGAAGAACCACGGCATCACCAACGTCGCCGTGCTGGAGAAGGGGTGGCTCGCGGGCGGCAACATGGCCCGCAACACCACCATCATCCGCTCCAACTACCTCTGGGACGAGAGCGCAGGAATCTACGAGCACGCCCTCAAGCTGTGGGAGGGCCTCGCGGAGGAGCTCGACTACCCGATCCTCTTCTCCCAACGCGGCGTACTGAACCTCGCGCACAGCCTCCAGGACGTCCGCGACAGCGTCCGACGGGTGGAGGCGAACCGCCTGAACGGCGTCGACGCGGAATGGCTGGACGCCGAGCGGGTGAAGGAGGTCTGCCCGATCGTCAACATCTCCCCGGACGTGCGCTATCCCGTCCTGGGCGGCACCTACCAGCCACGCGCCGGCATCGCCAAGCACGACCACGTGGCCTGGGGCCTGGCCCGCTCGGCGGACGCCGCGGGCATCGACATCATCCAGAACTGCGAGGTCACGGGCCTGGACGTGGTCGGCGGCCGGGTGGTCGGGGTCCAGACCTCACTGGGCCCGATCGCCGCGGGCAAGGTGGCCCTCTGCTCGGCCGGCCACACCTCGGTCCTCGCCGCCATGGCCGGAATCGAACTCCCCCTCCAGAGCCACCCGTTGCAGGCCCTGGTCTCGGAGCTGCTGGAACCCGTGCACCCGACGGTCGTCATGTCCAACGCGGTCCACGTGTACGTCAGCCAGGCGCACAAGGGCGAACTGGTCATGGGCGCGGGCATCGACTCGTACAACTCCTACACCCAGCGCGGCGCCTTCCACATCATCGAGGAGCAGATGTCGGCGGCCCTGGAGCTCTTCCCCGTCTTCGCCCGCGCCCACGTCCTGCGCACCTGGGGCGGCATCGTGGACGTCAGCCCCGACGCCTCGCCGATCATCGGCCTCACCCCGGTCGACAACCTCTACCTCAACTGCGGCTGGGGCACGGGCGGCTTCAAGGCCACCCCCGGCGTCGGCTGGGTCTACGCCCACACCATCGCCCACGACACGCCCCACCCCCTCAACGCCCCCTTCTCGCTCGACCGTTTCACCACCGGCGCGCTCGTCGACGAGCACGGCGCGGCCGCGGTGGCCCACTAGGGAGCCGACAGATGCTGCTCATCCCCTGCCCGTGGTGCGGGCCCCGTGACGAGTCCGAGTTCCACTACGGCGGCCAGGCCCACGTGCCGTACCCGCAGGACCCCGCGGCCCTCTCCGACGAGGACTGGGCCCGCTACCTGTTCTTCCGCGACAACCCCAAGGGCCCCTTCCCCGAACGCTGGACCCACGCGGCCGGCTGCCGTCGCTGGTTCAACGCGGTACGGGACACTTCGACGAACGAGATCCTGACCGTGTACCGGGCGGGTGAGGAGCGCCCGGTGACGGTCGAGCCGCGTCCAGCGCATCCAGCCCGTCCGGCGTTTGAGGACGAGGCCGTTCAGGCCGAAGGGGGGCCTGGGGGCGCGGCCCCCAGCGGGGTCGAAGGGGCAGAGTCCCTGGTGGACGGGAAGGGCAGGGGCGGCGGGGGCGGAACAACCCAACCGTTCCGCCACCCCACCCGCGGCCGAGTCAATCGAGACGCCCCCGTCACCTTCACCTTCGACGGCACCGCATACCAGGGGTATCAGGGAGACACCCTCGCCTCGGCGCTCCTGGCAAACGGCGTCATCGCGGCAGCGACCAGCATCAAGCTGGGCCGCCCCCGCGGCATCTTCTCCGCCGGCGTGGAAGAACCCAACGCCGTCATCCAGATCGAGGAACCCTTCCCCGAGCCGATGCTCCCCGCGACCACCGTCGAACTCCACGACGGCCTGGTCGCCACCAGCCTCCCCGGCCAGGGCCGCCTCGCCACCCGACCGGACCCCGCCCGCTACGACGCCGTACACGCCCACTGTGACCTGCTGATCGTCGGCGCGGGCCCGGCCGGCCTAGCGGCCGCGGCCGCCGCGGCGAGGACCGGCGCCCGAGTCATCCTCGCCGACGACCAGCCCGAACTCGGCGGCAGCCTCCTCGGCACCAGCGAACTCCTCGACTGGGTGAGCGAGTTGAGTGACCAACTCGAAGCCGCCCCCGACATACGGGTCCTGCGCCGCACCACCGTCTTCGGCTACTACGACGACAACCACCTCCTCGCGGTCGAACGCCGCACCAACCACCTGGGCGAAGCGGCCCCCGCGCACGTCTCCCGCGAGCGCGTCCACCGCATCCGCGCCCGCCGGGTCGTGCTCGCCACCGGCGCCCACGAACGCTCGCTCGCCTTCGCGGACAACGACCGCCCCGGAGTGATGCTGGCCGCCTCGGCCCGCGCCTACGTCAACAAGTACGGTGTCCTGCCCGGCCGTCACGCGATCGTGTTCACCACCAACGACAGCGCCTACGCGTCCGCGCTGGACCTCGCCGCGGCCGGCGTCGGCATCACGGCGATCGTCGACACCCGCCCCGAACCGGGGGAGTGGGCGCAGCGCGCCACGGCGGCCGGCATCGAGGTACTGACCGGACACGCCGTCACCGGTACGGAAGGCGGAGCGCGCCTCACCGCCGTGACCGTCGCCCCCTACGGAGAGACCTCAGGGCAGCGGGAGTTCGCCGCCGACCTGCTGCTGGTCTCCGGCGGCTGGAACCCGGTGGCGCACCTGTTCAGCCAGGCCGGCGGCAAGCTGCGCCACGACGAGACGCTGGGCTCCTTCGTCCCGGACGGCTGTCGCCAGGCCGTCGAGGTCGCGGGCGGTGCGAACGGCGCCCTGGACCTGGCCGCGGTGCTGGCGCAGGGTGCCGCCGCCGGTGCCCGTGCGGTCGAGGCCGAGGGCTGTACCCCCGAGTCCCCTCGCCTTCCGAACGCACCCGAGCAGCCCCGGCCGACGCCCCCCATGCACGTGTACGTCGTCCCCGGCGCCCCGGGCGCCCCCCGGTTCGTCGACCTCCAACGGGACGTCACCGTCGACGATCTGGCCCGCGCGACCGGCGCCGGCATGCGCTCGGTCGAGCACACCAAGCGCTACACCACGGCCGGCACCGCCAACGACCAGGGCAAGACCTCCGGCGTCCTGGCCAGTGGCGTCGTCTCCGAACTGCTCGGCGTGGACATCTCGGCCCTCGGCACGACCACGTTCCGCCCGCCCTACACCCCCGTCTCCTTCGCCACCCTCGCCGGCCGCGACCGAGGCGCGCTGCACGACCCCATCCGCACGACCGCCCTGCACGGATGGCATGTCGCCCACGGTGCCCTGTTCGAGAACGTCGGCCAGTGGAAGCGGCCCTGGTACTACCCGCAGCCCGGCGAGGACATGGAGGCGGCCGTGCTGCGCGAGTGCGCCGCCGCCCGGGAGGGCGTGGCCTTCATGGACGCCTCCACCCTGGGCAAGATCGACGTCCAGGGCCCGGACGCCGCCGTCTTCCTCGACCGGCTCTACACCAACATGATGAGCACCCTCAAGGTAGGCATGATCCGCTACGGCGTCATGTGCCGCCTGGACGGCATGGTCTTCGACGACGGCACGGTCATCCGCCTCGCCCAGGACCGTTTCCTCGTCACCACCACGACGGGGAACGCGGCCGCCGTACTGGACTGGATGGAGGAGTGGCTCCAGACGGAGTGGCCGGAGCTGAAGGTCCACTGCACCTCCGTCACCGAGCAGTGGGCCACCGTCGCCCTGGTCGGCCCGAAGTCCCGCGCCGTCCTCGGCTCGCTCGCGCCCCGACTCGCGGTCACCCATGCCGACTTCCCGTTCATGGCCTGGCGCGAGACCACCGTCGCGGGCATCGACGCGCGCGTGTGCCGGATCAGCTTCTCCGGTGAACTCGCCTACGAGATCAACGTGTCACCGTGGGAGGCCCTCGCCCTGTGGGAGGCGCTGTACGAGGCCGGCGCCCCGTACGGCATCACCCCCTACGGCACCGAGACCATGCACGTCCTGCGCGCCGAGAAGGGCTACCCGATCATCGGCCAGGACACCGACGGCACGGTCACGCCCCACGACCTCGGCATGAGCTGGGCGGTGTCGAAGAAGAAGCCCGACTTCATCGGCAAGCGCTCCTACGCCCGTGCCGACACCGTCCGCCCCGACCGCAAGCACCTGGTCGGCCTGCTCCCGGAGGACCCGGAGACGTTCCTCCCCGAGGGCACCCATCTGGTGGCCGACAGCGTCCTTCCGGCCCCGCCCGTCCCGATGCTCGGCCACGTCACCTCCAGCTACCGCAGCGCCGCTCTCGGCCGGACCTTCGCCCTCGCCCTGATCAAGGGCGGCCGGGACCGCGTCGGCGAACGCCTCTACGCCCCCGTCGGTGACCGGCTGGTCCCGGTGACCGTCGCGAGCCCCGTCCTCTACGACCCCGAGGGAGCCCGCCGCGATGGCTGACACCGCCCTGACCGCCCCGCTCCGCAGCCCCCTGGCGCACGCCGCCGACCGACTGGCCGCCGCGACCCGCACGTCGAAGGGTGCCGTCCGGCTGGCCGAGCTCCCCTTCCTGACCCACATCGACCTGCGCCTCGACGGCAAGGGGCCGGCGGCGGACGCCGTCGGGCTCGCGCTCGACATGCAGCTGCCCCTGGAGCCCAACACCGCCGTGCGGGCGGGTGACGTGACCGCCCTGTGGCTCGGTCCGGACGAGTGGCTGCTGGTGGCGCCGTCGGGAAGGGGGCGGGACCTGGACAGCCGGATCCGGGAGGCCGCGGGGGACGAGCACGTCTCCGTCACCGACGTCTCCGCCCAGCGGACCACGCTCCTCGTGGCGGGCCCCCGCGCCCGCGACCTGCTCTCCCACGGCTGCTCGCTCGACCTGCACCCGCGGGCCTTCGGCGCCGGGCGTTGCGCCCAGACGACACTGGGCCGCACCCAGATCGTCCTGGTCGCCCGCGACGAACCCAGGGCCGGCTTCTGGGTCCTGGTCCGTTCCTCCTTCGCCGGCTATCTCGCGGACTGGCTGCTCGACGCGGCGGCGGAGTACGTCTGAGTGGCCTCGCCGCTCACTGGTTGCCGAGCACGACGGCCGCCGCCAGCAGGGAGCCCCAGCCGGTCGCCGTGATCCACAGCGGCATCCGGCGGGCCCGTGGCCGCAGGACGGCCATGCCCGTGCTCAGGGAGTGCCCCCGTACCGCGCGCCAGGTCGAGACCATCTCCCACAGCACCCACGACAGACCGACGGCGAACCGCCCGCAACCTGGGCCTGCTGCCCTGCCCCCGTAGCGCGGACGCCGTCCACGAAGCGGCCGCGACCGGGCCCGCCCTACCTCCCGGGTAATCGACGGGTGATCTCCGCCGGACGAGAGTTGCCCTCACAGCGTGCAGCTCACCGACCGGGAAGGACTCGCCCATGCCGTACTTCGAGGGCTCCGACGGAACGACCCTCTTCTACACGGAATGGGGGCAGGGCAGCCCCGTCGTGTTCGTGGCCGGCGCCTGGCTCAGCAGCAGCTCGTGGGAGTTCCAGATGCTGCCGTTGTCCGAACGGGGGCTGCGTTGCGTCGCCTTCGACAAGCGGGGCCACGGCCGCTCGGACTGGGTCGGCCACGGCTTCGAATACGACACGCTCGCGGACGATCTCGCGGCGCTCCTCGACCACCTCGATCTGCGCGAAGTGACCCTGGTGGCCCACTCGATGGGCGGCGGCGAGGTGATCCGCCACCTCACCCGGCACGGCTACGACCGGGTGAGCCGCGTGGTCCTGATCTCCACCACCGCGCCGTTGCTGCTCCGGACGCCGGACCATCCGGACGGTATCGAGCAGAGCCTTCTCGACGCGGGACTGGCGGAGCGCACCAGGGACCGCCCGCGGTGGATGGCCCAGAACGCACAGGCGTTCTTCGCGACGCACCTGGGCAACACGATCTCCGCGGAGCTCATGGAATGGACCGTGCGGAGATGCCTGGACTGCTCGGCGAAGGCCGCCGTCGAGGTGATCAGGACGGCGTTCCGGACCGATCTGCGCGAGGAGGCCCGCGCGATCCGAGTGCCCACCCTGATCATCCACGGCGACGCGGACGCCTCGGCACCCGTCGAACTGTGCGGGCGCCGACTGGCCGAGCTGGTTCCCGACAACACGTACAAGGAGTACCCACGGGCGGGCCACGGCATCTTCATCACCCACGCCGAGCAACTCAACCGGGACCTGCTGGACTTCATCGGGGCGGCTCCGACCCAATGACCGCGCCCTACCATGTCCCTCCTGTGTCGGAGAGGGGAGCGAGATGCGTGACGCGCCGGGTACGGAGACCGGCTCCTCGGGATACCGGTCGCGGGTCGTCGGGCTGCCGAAGCAGCTGCGAGGACGGCCCGTGGTGATCGAGGCATGGGGCTGGATCGCCAGCCCGGGTTTCGAGGTCGTCGGCGTGACCGAGCCCCGGGGACGGTACACGGAGAAGTACGCGGGCTCGTCGGGATTCGGACGGGAGAGGGCCCACATCCTCCTCGAACCCGGGCAATGCGAGTCGGTGCGGATCATGCGGGGCTTGAAGATGTCGGGGCGGTGGAAGATCCGGTTCCTGGACGCGATGTCCATGGGACCCTTGCCGCCCGCGGCCAAGGGCGGCGCATCCCGGTTCTTCCAGTGCCCGGCACCGGGGACCCGCATCGCCGCGAGGTTCGGCGACTCCGGGGGACGGCTCGGGATCTACAACGACAAGGGGCGGTGCGTCCGCGTGCTCGCGGGGCGTGGCCACCGGTTCGACGATGTCGTCGTCGTCCCCGAGGTCCACGGCGTTCTCGCGGTCGAGAGGCCCGAGTCGAAGTGGGGCCCATGACGGCGTGGTCCCTGCGGACCGAGAACGGAACCACCACGAACTGAACCGGCCAGTGGCTACTCGTGCTCGGACAGGGCCCGGTGCCGGAACTCCCTGGGCGAGACGCCGTTCGCGGTGCGGAAGGCGCGGGTGAAGTCGGAGGGGCGGGGGAAGCCCCAACGGGCGGCGATGGTGTGGATGGGAGTGCCGCGCAGTGAGGGACTCGCCAGGTCACGGCGGGCTCCCTCCAGTCGCCGCCGGCGAATCCAGGCCGCGACCGTCTCACCCCGCGCGTGCTGCTGGAAGATCCGGTGGAGATAGCTCAGTGAGATGTGGTGCGCGGCGGCGACCACACGTGGCGTCAGCTCCGGATCGTGCAGGTTCTGCCGGATGAACGCCTGGACGCGTTCGACCGTGACCCGTTGGCGGGTCTCCGGCGCCAGGGCGGACTCCGCGTCCAGCACCTGAGCCAGCCAGGTCGACAACAGGTCGAGGACGACCGAACCCAGACGGGCCGCGTCGGCGGGCTGGAGGGAGTCCGCCTGCCGGCCCAGGCCGACGAGGAACTCCGTCAGCAGTGCCCCGATCCCCTCCCGCCCCGACAGCCCCCGGCCCAGCAACTCGCGGACCCGGCGCGGCGGCAGGGGCAGCAGCTCCCTCGGGAGATCCACGCCGACTCCCCTGACGACCTGGTGCTCGCGACCGTCGGCCGGTCGGAGGTCGTACGGCTGCGAACTGTCGACCAGGTGCAGGTCACGCGGGCCGAACAGGTCGGTCCGCCCGGCGTGATCGAGAGCCAGCCCTCCGTCGAGCAACAGCGACAGGTGATACAACTCCGGGTCGGACTGGCGCACCATCCTGGGGCTGCGCCGGTAACTCGTCGGCAGGGCCGCCAACGGCCACACGGTCACCGGCCCCAGCTCCATCAGACGGCACTCCGCCCAGAAGTCGGTGGCGTACATGCTGGTGGAATCGCTGGAGCGGGTCCGGCCGACCAACTCCCGCCAGTGCTCGAACCTGTCTTCCGCGGGAATGTCCTCACTGCGGAACACGGTCCCGATCATTGCGTTCCCTCCCCGATGTCCTGATCGCGTGCCTGCGGGGATCACTCGGTTCCCGCGCACGCAGCACGACACCGTGCGCCGACATGGCGTGTTCCGCATGGTCGCACCCGGCCCCGGCCAGGCCGACGCCGGGACCCGAGAATGCCAGGGGCCCCTCGGTCGGCCACCCTCACCGGCATCTGACGCTCAGGTCGTCCGGGCCGTTCGGGCTGTCCCGTCGGAAATGCGCCGACACCCGGGGGTGCGGCTCCCCAGTCGTCGGCATGGGCGCGTCCTCGGCCAATCCGCCCGGCTCACCCCGTCCCCTGCCGGGCGGCGGGGCGCTCCATGGCGTTGTCCAGATGCGCGATGACGGCCGATACGTCATCACTCTCGGTGTTCCGGATCAGATGCAGGGCCGGACGGACGAGGCCGCCCGGCCGCGCTATCAACCGTGCGAGCACGGCGGCCCGGACGTCGAGCCGCTTGATGGTGGCCGCGCGTTCCTCTTCGTTCTGGCCCGCGAGCCGGACCAGAAGTGTCCGCCCCACAGGTACCGGTGGACGTGGCTGTCGTATTCCTGGCGGAGCCTGCGGGAGCTCACGCCCTTGAGGGAGTTGACCAGCTTGGAGAGCTGGACCTTGGGCGGGTAGTGCACGAGCAGATGGACGTGGTCCTGTTCGCCGTTGAACTGTTTCTACTCGGCCTCGAAGCCGGTGCAGACCTTCCGCATGATCTCTTCGGTGCGGGTCAGCATGGCGTCGGTGAACGCCTTCCGGGGCCCGACCGCGGCAGCGGCCGCGGTCGGCTGGACGGCGGCCCCGAAGAGAGCTCGTGCGTATGAGCGGCCCGGCGAACTCGCATGCGTGACGCGGCTTGTAGACTCACGACGTGGCATTCATGAGCACCCCGCACTGCTGTTTCCTGTGACCGGGAGACGTTGAGGGCGATGTCGGACGACGTCGCCCTCCTTGGTGTGCCTGTCGCGTGACCACCTCGCCCGGCACTGCCCGTTCCTTCCTGAGGCAGTGGCCTTCTGCGTGTTCGTGCAGGCACGGTCTCCCTCCCTCAGCCTTGCCAGGAGTGCCTCGTGCCCGTGTTGCTTCCCCCCGCCCTCGAACTCTCCCTCGACCTGCTGCGCTGTCCCACGTGCCGCACGCGCCGCCTCCGCCCGGACCGCGGCGCGCTGCGCTGTCCGGCGGGCCACAGCTTCGACATCGCCCGCCACGGCTACGCCGGCCTCCTGACGGGCACTCGCGCCACCAGCGGCGACGACGCGGCCATGGTCCAGGCCCGGGACCGCTTCCTGTCCACCGGCGGGTACGCGCCCATCCGCCGAGCCGTGGCCGACTTGGCGGCCGACTCGGCGCCTGAGCGGGGCACGGTCGTGGACGTCGGGTGCGGCACGGGCTACTACCTGTCCGCCGTTCTCGACCAGTTGCCCGGCGCCCGAGGCCTGGGCCTGGACACGTCCGTGCGCGCGCTGCGCGCGGCAGCCCGGGCCCATGAACGAGCCGCCGCGGCGACCTGGGACGTCTTCCGTCCCTTCCCGCTGGCTGACGAGGCGGCCGACGTGGTGCTGGACGTGTTCGCCCCGCGCAATCCGGCCGAGTTTCACCGAGTACTCCGCCCGGCCGGCCGGCTGATCGTGGTCCGTCCGACCGGGCGGCACCTGGCGGAGCTGCGCAGCCGAGTGCCTGCGATGGTCACCGTCGACCCCGCCAAGGAACAGCGCCTGCACCGGGCGCTGGACCCCTGCTTCGAGGCCGTCGTCACCGAACAGGTGCAGTACCCCATCGACCTGGCCGAGCCGGACGCCCTGGACTTGGTGGGGATGACCCCGAGCGCACGCCATGTGAGCCACGCGGACCTGAACGAGGACGGCCCCCTGCCCGAGCGGGTCACCGTCTCCGTACTGGTCACCGCCTACCAGCCTCGCTGACCACGAGCGGGCGCCGGGGCTCCTGTTCGGCCACGCCCACACAGCCGCGGCGACCGTCTTCGCCGGGCGCGCTCGTCAACAACGTCGGGATCACGGACCGCGTGTCCGCACTCGGAGAGACCGACGGCGCCTGGCAGGAGCGGGACCTGCGGAGCAGCCGGAACCGTCCACGGGCCGGTCCGGCCCGAGCGGATCGGTGCCGGCGCCCGCTCCGCCGAGTGGGCGAACGGATCGGCAGACTCGTCGGACGACCGCACAGTGATCACGGAGCCGCGGTGCGCTTCGGAGTCAGCGTGTCCAGCGACCAGTACTACGCCCCCGCGGTGCCTACGGCACTTCCCCGACGGTGCGGACGTCACGGTCGGCACTCCACGAGGCACAGTCGTCGGAATTCTCGGGGGGCGAGTGGGACAAATCATCGGACAGCGGGGAGGCATTGCGAAAGCGGGGCGCCGAGATCGCCGAGCGCCCGTCGAACCAGCGGCCCCGGGAGCCACGAGATGAGCACAGCCGCAGTGAACGAGTCCGCCCCCAAGGACGCACGACGACAGGCCGAACGACAGGTCCTGGCGGCCCTCAGCGGCTTGCTCATCGCCCTCTTCGTCTCGACCCTCAGCAGCACGGTCGTCTCCAGCGCCCTGCCGAAGATGGTGCGCGCGCTGGACGGCTCACAGACGCAGTACACCTGGATCGTCACCGCGACCCTGCTCAGCACCACCGCCACCACCCCGATCTGGGGCAAGCTCGCCGACCTGTTCAGCAAGAAGACGCTCCTGCAGATCGCCGTCACCATCTTCGTCGTGGGCTCGGTGGCGGCGGGGCTGAGCCAGTCACCGGAACAGCTCATCGCCGCGCGCGCCGTTCAGGGCATCGGGGTGGGCGGCGCACAGGCCCTGGTCCAGATCGCCATCGCGGCGATGATCCCGCCGCGTGAACGCGGCCGGTACAGCGGCTACCTCAGCAGCGTCACCGCCCTGTCCACCATCGGCGGTCCGCTGCTCGGCGGTTTCCTCGTCGACACCTCGTGGTTGGGCTGGCGGTGGTGCTTCCTCATCAGCGTCCCGGTCGCCGGCGCCGCACTGCTGCTGCTCCAGCGGACCCTGCACCTGCCGGTCGTCCGACGCGACAACGTGCGGATCGACTATCTGGGCGCCACCCTGATCACCTCGGGCGTAAGCATCCTGCTCGTCTGGATCTCTTTCGTCGACGGCTCGTTCGCCTGGGCCTCCTGGCAGACCGTGGCCATGGTCGGTGGCGCGTCGGTCCTGCTGTCCGTCGCCCTGTGGGTCGAGAGGCGCGCCGTCGAGCCCATCGTGCCGCTGCACATCATCAGGCAGCGCACTACTCTGCTCGCCATCCTCGGAAGCATCGCCGCCGGGACGGCCATGTTCTCGGCCTCGGTCTACCTCAGCCAGTACTTCCAGGTCAGCCGCGGCTACTCGGCCGTCCAGGCGGGCCTGCTGACCATTCCGATGATGGGCGGTGTGCTGGTCTCCTCCGTCCTCGCGGGCAGGCTCCTCAGCAGGACGGGCAAGCTCAAGCCCTTCCTCCTCACGGGCACCGTCCTGCTCACGGTGGGCTTCGCCGGACTCGGCACCGTCGACCACACGACGTCACTGGCCTTCATGAGCCTCGCGATGCTGTGCATCGGGACCGGCATCGGCATGACCATGCAGAACTTCATCCTCGTCGTGCAGAACTCCGTCCCGCTCAAGGAGATCGGCACCGCCAGCACCGCGGTCACCTTCTTCCGCTCCCTGGGCGGCACATGTGGCGTCACCGTGCTGGGCGCCGTGCTGACACGCCAGGTCACGGAGCGGATGGCACAGGACCACGAGAGCGCGAGCGTCGCCTACGGCGCCGCGACCGGACACATCTTCCTGATCGCCGCCGGTGTCGCCGCGCTGGGCATCGTCGGGGCGGTGCTGCTGCGGCCGGTGGTCCTGCGGACCAGCCTCGACACGTCCGAGGAGTCCGCCACCGAGCCGAGTCGGCCGTAAGCCAGGACGACGAGCTCATCGAGCATCTCCGGCCTGGCGGACTTCCCTGACACGCGCCCATCAGGTGAGTCGCGGTGCCACCTCGGCTGCGATCCACTCCATGGCCCTCTCGACATGTTCTGCCGCGACCGGCAGCCACAGGGTGCAGGCAGTGAGCCCTGTTTCGGCGAGCCGCCCGAGGTCGTCGGCGACACTCGCCGCGGTGGGCGCGGTGCCCCCGAGCGGCCGTCCCGGTGGCGGAACCGCCGCGGGCAGACCCGGCGGAGTGAGGAACGCGGCCGAAGCGAGCGTCAGCCGGTCGGCGTCCTCCGGGCCGGCGAGGTCACGCAGACGGCGCCGGACGTCGGCGACCTCCACGGCGTCGGCGCCTGTGCCGTACCAGCCGTCGCCGAAGCGCAGCGCACGGCGCAGGGCGGCGTCGCTGTGACCGCCGACCCACACGGGCGGACCGCCGGCGGTGACCGGGGGCACTCCGAGGTGCGCGGAGTGCAGCGTGGTGAACGGCCCGTCGAAGTCGGCGGGTCGCCGGGTCCACAGGGCCTTCGCCGCGGCGAGATGGTCGTCGGTGCGTGCACCTCGTTCCCGGGCGGGCACGCCGACCGCGGCGAATTCGTCGGGGTTCCAGCCGGTGCCGACACCCAGGATCAAGCGGCCGCCGGACACGACGTCCAGGGTGGCCGCCTGGTTGGCCAGCACCAGTGCCGGGTAGTACGGCGCGACGAGTACGGACGTCAGCAGCCGCAGGCGCGTCGTCGCCCCCGCGACGGCCGACAGCAGAACAAGCGGGTCCGTGTCGAGGCCGAACCCGCTCTCCAGGAGACGGTTGCCGACCGCGACGTGGTCGAAGCCCAGGTCTTCGGCGCGGCGTGCGGCGCGGAGCACGCCGACTCCGTCGTCGAGCGGCCAGCGCGGTTGAAGGGAGACGCCCAGACGCAGGAGGGGCACGAGGTTGCCTTTCGCAGGAAGTCCGACGGCGGCACGACGATCACCGATCGCCCTGTCGCCACACCCAACTCCCGCGCGCCCGTGCACCTTCCCGGTCGGAGCACTACGCGCCGAGACGGACCAGCACGGCGGTGTCGGGGCGGGGGAGGGAGACGGTGAGTTGTCCGGTCGCCGCGTCCCACGTCGCCGTAGCACCGGAGTCGGTCGGGTAGAGCACGGCAGGGCATTGCCGACTGCCGCGAAGGTGGGGGATCGGGAGGGCGCGGCTGCCGGCGCCTCCCGAACCGGCGTGGCCTTCGGGCACGCGTCGCCACACCGCGAGGTAGGTCGCGGAGTCGGTACGCAGTCCGTGGGCCGGCCAGTCGTCCTCCCAGGAGGGCAGCCCGAGCGGCCAGAAGGGAAGCGCCCCGCTGATCTCCGGCCGGATGCGCTTGTAGACCTCGATGCCGGAGCGGACGAGCGCTGCCCGGGTGTCGTCCATGCGGTCCAGGAAGCCCGACAGGTGCACGCGGCCCAGCAGAGCCGTGACCATCGTGAAGACGATCTCGTCCGGGCTGAAGTGGGGCTGCGGGTAGGCCCAGACAGCGGCCTGCTCGGGCGCCACCGCGGTCGCGGCCGCCGCCGCTATCGGCGGGTAGCGCCAGGGGTCCTGCTGGTCGCTGGTCGACTGGAGCTGAGCCACCGCGAGCTGCGCGTAGTCCATGCGCAGGCCGCCCGACCCGCAGTTCTCCAGAACCAGGCCGGGGTGGCGGTCGAGGAGGCCGGCGAGCCAGTCGAGGTGGGCGCGGTGGTGGCCGAGCAGGCCCGCGCCGGGGCTTTCGGTGCCGTTCTCGGTGCCGGGGCCGATGTTGACGTTGTAGTCCAGCTTGAGGTAACCCACGCCCCAGTCGCCCACGATCCGGTCGACGACATCATCGAGGTGGGCGCGGGCGGCGGGGTGGCGCAGATCGAGGTGGTAGCGGCCGTGCTCGGCCACCCGAACCCCGTTGCGGCGGAAGAACGCCTCCGGCGGCAGGGTGTCGGCCAGCGGGCTGCGGACGCCGACGACCTCCGGCTCCAGCCACAGCCCCGGCGTCATGCCCCGCTCCCGGATCGCGTCCAGGACCCTTTGGATGCCGCCCGGGAACCGGCTCGAGGACGCCTCCCACGCCCCCACCGCGTCCCACCAGCCCTGCGCGTCGTCGTCGTACCAGCCGGCGTCGATGACGAACACCTCCGCGCCGGCCGCACCGGCCGCTTCGATCAGCGGCAGGAGTTTGTCGGTGGTGGGGTCGCCCATCAGGGTGTTCATGTAGTCGTTGTAGATCACCGGCAGCGCCCGGTGGTCGGGATGGGCGCGGCGGATGTGGCGGCGGTAGGCGGTGAGCTCACCGAACGCGGCATCCAGACCGCCACTCCCGGTGTGGACGAGGACACCGGGCACGCTCGTGAACTCCCCACCCGGGTCCAGGGTCCGCCGCCACTGGTGATGCGCGTCGTCGGGACCGAACAGGGCGAGATAGGCGGCCCCCTCACGCTCCCCGGTCTCATACCTCCAGCCCGCACTGGACTCGATCTGCCACAGCCAGACCTCACCCTCGCCGCCGTCGGTGAGGGCGGCGAGCGGCAGATGCCGACCGGTCGACCAGCTGCCCTGGGAGTATCGCTCGAAGCAGCCGCGGCCCTCGTGGCCGTGCGCGGCCCGGTTCAGGGTGACCACCTGGTCGCGGAACGGGGTCTGCTGCCAGCGGCACTCGGCGAGCCAGTCGTTGTCGGCCCAGTGCACCCGCAGCCCGTCCAGACCCCCCGCCCCGTCCACGATGCCGCCCAGGGTGAGGGTCGACACGCTCTCCACGTGCAGGGGGGCGTCGCCTTCGTTGACCAGCCGCACTTGCGAGCGGACAAAGCCCGCACCCGCGACCGTGCTCAGCCCGACCTCGGCGAGCAGACCGGTCTGCGGATCGGCGAGCCGGATCACCGTGCGCCGCCACGGCCCCTCCTCGAATGTCTCCTGGTCCCGCAGCACCATGCGGCTGCCGACGGTCGTGTCGATGAAGCGTTCTCCGGACCAGACGCGCCCGTGTCCGGTGAGGACGACCTCGACGAGCGGGACGAGGGTCTCCCACGGCCGGCCGGGGGAGGTGAGTCCGACCGCGCCGGCAGGGTCGACGACGGCGCTCAGCCCGAGGGCCTCATGGGTCCACACCTCGGCCCCCCGGGCGGTGTCGGCAGCAGCAGTCAACGCGATTTCCCTTCTGGGATGAGCAAACGTCTCGACGGTTCCATGCGGTCGGTTTCCGCGGGTCATGTGCAGTGGCCCGGGGTTTTCCGGGGTTCCGGGGGCGGTGACGGCAGGCACCGCGATTGCTGCGGGGCGGTGACGCCGTGGTTTCGCACTCTTGACGCCCCCGATGTGACCGCTCACAATCCTCGCATGGTTGTGACCGGTCACACAAGCTCCGGCCCCCCGGCCGTACCCCGGGGAAGCCGGCGGAAGCCAGCCAGAATCCACGACGTCGCCCAGGCGGCGGGCGTCTCCTGCCAGACCGTCTCGCGGGTCATCAACGGGCACCCGAACGTGCGGGAGGAGACCCGCCGCCGGGTGGAGGGAGCCATCGAAAGACTGGGCTTTCGGCGCAACGCCACCGCGTTCGCCCTGGTCAGCGGCGTGACGAAGTCGGTCACGGTGCTGACGTCGAACACCGTCCTCCATGGCTACGCGGCCACCCTGCAGGGCCTGGAGGAGGCCGCCCGTGCCGCGGGCCACTCGTTCGGCGTCCGGGTCCTGACCCCGGAGGACCACGGTCCGTCTGGATTTCCAGGGGCTGGGGCGCGCGGCCTTCGGGCTGCTGCGTGGCCGGCTGGAGTCCGACTACCACTCACCCGCGCCGGCGCTCGTCGGCCCCGAACTGATCCGGCGCGAAAGCTCCGGGCGCCGGGACGCATGACCCGGACGACGTCGCGCGCCCGCTGCGCCGCAGCCGTCACCCACCTCCACGGCACAGCCCCGCCAACCCTCGCCTGCCCCAGGGAAGAACCATGAGAAGAATTGCTTCCTCCGTCGCTGTCGTATGTGCCCTCGGGCTGGCGGCCACCGCCTGCAGTGACGCGACCGCCGGCGGCTCCGCCGCCGCCCCGACCCAGTCGGTGAACGCGACGGCGAGCCTGAAGGGCGTCCACCTGACGATGTGGGTGGCGCAGAACAGCGTCTCCGAGCCCAAGCAGGTCATCGACGCCTTCCAGAAGGCGACCGGCGCCACCGTCAGCACCCAGGTGATCCCCGACCCCTACGAGTCGAACGTCCCCACCAAGCTCGCCTCGGGCGACAAGCCCGACCTGATGTTCTGGCAGCCCACGGGAAGCACCCTGCCGTTCATCCAGCCTGCGAAGAACCTGCTGCCGCTGGACAACGAGGACTGGGTCGCCAAGCTCGGGAAGACCGAGCAGGGCCTCGGCCAGGTCGACGGCCACCGTTACGCCGCGATCGTCACCAGCCCGGCCGTCCTGGGCGTCTACTACAACAAGGACGTCTTCAAGAAGGCCGGCGTCACCAAGATGCCCGGCAGCTACGACGAACTCCTCGCCACCGCCGCGAAGATCAAGTCCAAGACGGGCGTGGCCCCCTTCTTCGAGGTCGGCGGGGACAAGTGGCCGCTGCAGTGGCAGGTCCAGGTGCAGCTGACCGACCTGCCGCAGAGCTTCTGGGACAAGCTCAACAAGAACCAGGCCAAGTGGACCGACCCGGTCGTCGTGAACGCGATCAAGAAGTACAAGACGAAGCTGCTGGACGCGGGGCTGGCCCAGAAGAACTACAAGACCGCCACGTTCGTCGACCAGGGCAAGGCGATCATGGACGGCAGCGCCGCGATGGCTCTCAACGTCACTTCCCTGCAGAGCGAGATACAGGCCACCTCCAGCACCGCCGAGATGGACCGGAAGCTGGGCTTCTTCCCCATCTCCAACAGCTCCGCCAAGGCCCTGTACTCGCCGGACCAGACCAACGGCGTCGTCGCCTTCCACACCGGCGACAGCAAGCGCGAGCAGGCCGCCCGGCAGTTCATGTCCTTCTGGCTCGGCAAGGACTACCCCGACTACATCAAGGCCAACAAGGTCGTCTCCGTGGAGCCGTCCGTCCCCAACCCCGACGGCCTCCCGCAGACCGCGGTGGCCCAGGCCAAGGCACTCTCCACCGCGACCGGCGTCTTCCAGGTCAAGGCGCTGACCGCCCCCGACATGCACCTCGCCCTGGCCGACATGATCTACGGCAAGAAGACGCCGCAGCAGGTCGCCCAGGCGGCCGAGGACCAGTTCACCCAGGTCCTCAAGGCGCGCGGCGTCTCCGGTTTCTGACCGGCCCGTCCCTTCGCCAGCCCCGCCCCGGGCTCCTTCCCGTCGCAGAGCCCGGGGCCACCCACCGGAGGTGAGAAGTGGCGGACACAGCCACCATCGGCGTCACCGACGTCACCCCCAGCAAGAAAGCGGGCGGTTCCGCCCGGCGCGCGTCGCGGCGTCGGCCGCGCAGCAAGCCCGACCAGCCGTGGTGGTTCGCCCTGCCCGCGCTCGCCGTGTTCGGCGTCTTCTTCCTGCTGCCGAACCTGCTGAACTTCGTCTACCCGTTCACCAACTGGTCGGCGTTCCACGCGGACATCAAGTTCGCGGGTCTGTCCAACTTCCGGAGCGTCCTGCAGGACGGCTCGATGCTCCGGGACATCCGCATCACCGTGGAGTACGCGGTGCTGGTCGCCCTCTTCCAGAACGGCTTCGGGCTCGCCCTGGCCCTGCTGCTGGAGCGCGATACAAGGTTCAACCGCTTCTTCCGGGCGGTGTTCTTCCTGCCCGTACTGATCTCGGCCCTCGCGGTCGGCTACATCTTCCGGGCCCTGCTCGCCCAGGACGGCGCCCTCAACAGCGTCCTGTCCTCCCTCGCCGGACACCACGTCGACACCCCCTGGCTGGGGTCGACGACCTGGACGCTCGTCGTGGTGACCCTCATCCACGGCTGGAAGTGGATGGGCCTGGCCATGCTGATCTACCTGGCCGGTCTGAAGAGCATGCCCACGGACGTCCTGGAGGCGGCCCGCATCGACGGCGCCGGCTCCTGGCGCACCTTCTGGTCGATCCGGTTCCCTCTCCTGGCGCCCGCGGTGACCTTCAACGTCACCACCGCCCTGATCGGCTCCATGAACACCTTCGACATCGTCCAGGCCACCACGGCCGGCGGCCCCGGCAGTGAGACCGAGGTCTTCAACATCTACATGTTCCGTGTCTTCGGACAGGGCCTCTACGCGCAGGCGTCCGCGATGAGCCTGGTGCTCTTCGTCATCGTCGTCGTCCTGGCCGTGCCCGTCATCGTCGGACTGCGCCGAAGGGAGAACGTCCAGTGACCGCCCTCCCCGCGTTCGTCCCCCGACGCCGGCGCCCCCTGCGCTGGGTCCAGCCCGTCACCGTCCTGGCCATCGCCGCCGTCACCATCGGCATCCCCCTCTGGCTCGTGGCGGTGACCTCGGTGAAGCCCCAGGCCGAGGCGATCAAGCCCAACCTCTCCCTGCCGCACCACGCGCAGGCCGCCGAGAACTACCGGCAGACCTTCGATCAGGGCAAGATCATCCAGGGCTTCGTCAACAGCCTGCTGGTCGTCGTCCCCTCCGTCGTCCTCGTCCTGCTGCTTGGCGCGGGCGCCGCGTGGGTCTTCGCCCGCCGCAAGGGACGTCTGACCGGCACCCTGTACGCGCTGAGCATCAGCGGCCTGCTGCTGCCGCCTGCGGTGATCACCATCGTCATGGAGCTGCGGCAGCTGGGCCTGGCGGGCACCCAGCTCGGCATGATCGCGGTCTACACCGGGATGTACCTGTCCACGTCGATCTTCTTCATGACCGGCTTCATCCGCAATCTGCCCGAGGAGCTGGAGGAGGCCGCCCGCATGGACGGCGCCGGTCCGGCACGGGTCTTCTTCCAGGTCATCCTTCCGCTGCTGCGGCCGGTCATCGCCACCGCGACGATCATGGTGATGCTCTTCGCCTGGAGTGACATCTTCTACGCGTTCTTCGTCCTCGGCGGCGGAGCCAAGGCCACCCTGCCCCTCAACCTCTACCAGGTCGCCAGCGCCCAGCTGTACCTCAACAACTGGCACCTGATCTTCGCCTACGTCGTGATGATGAGCCTGCCCATGGTGGCGGTCTTCGTCGTCGCCCAGCGCCGGGTCGTCTCCGGCATCACCAGCGGGGCCGTCAAGTAGCCCCGCCCACGGTCTCCGGGGCGTGACTCCCCGCACGCCCTGGCCCCCACACCCCCCGGTTCCACCCACGATCCTCCCGCGACGATGCGGGAGGCGGAGGACACTCATGCCTCGAACCAGGCACAGAGCAGGACATGTCCGGTATCTCAGGGGGGCGGTCGGCTGCACAGCGGTCCTGGTCGGTACCGCCCTGACCGGTCCGGTCGCCTACGCGGCCGGCCCTCAGCTCACCGTAGGTCTGGGGCAGACCACCGGCCCCGTCCGCCTGGAGCGACGCGCCCGTCAGAGCGACCGGGTGATCCGTTCGACCCGGTCGTGCAGACGCTCCACATGGTGCTCGGACTCCGGCTTCATCAGGACACTGCGCAGGACGCGCGCCCCGTCGGCGTCCGCGATGATCTCCGGGTGCCGAGCGGTGAACGCGTCGCGGTCGGCCTTGAGGGTGCTCAGGTACACCGGATCCGCGCTCGCCATGCCGTCCGCCAGGACCTTCGCCGATGCCACGTCGACGGCGGCGAGGGTGGCGGGTGCCACGGCGGGGAAGTAGCTGACGATGTCCAGCTCGGGCCGCTGGTACAGCTCGAGGGAGTCGGACGCGGTGATCAGGTCCGCCCACCGCAGGGCGGCCCGCCGGCCGGCCCCCACGACACGGCCGAGGCCGTCGGGGGTGGGCGGGAGGAGCTGGAAGGTGAGCCACAGGGCGGCGGCCGAGGCGCCGGCGCGGGAGCATTCGAGGCTGATCTCGCCGAGGTGGAGTTCGCTGGAGGTGAAGTAGGTGTACGGCGAGTCGTGGACGAAGAAGCGTCCCACCTCGGGGTCGCGGAAGAGGACGGCACCGCAGCCGTACGGCTGAAGCCCGTGTTTGTGCGGGTCGACGACGATCGAGTCGCACTGGGCGATCGCCCGCCACGGCTCCGGGGAGAGCCCCTCGGGTCCGTCGGCACCGGCCAGCAGGGTGAAGAAGCCGCCGTAGGCGGCGTCGACGTGGAGCCGGACGCCGTAGCGGTCCCTGAGGGCGAGGGCGGTGTGGATCGGATCGACGGCCCCGAGGCCGGTCGTGCCGGCGGTGAGGACGACCGTGCCCACCTCACCGGTCCGAAGGACCTCCTCCAGCGCGTCGAGGCTGATGCGGCCCCGGTCGTCGGTCGGGACCGGGTGGCCCTTCATGCCGAGGACGTGGCACATGCGGCCGTGGGTGTAGTGGGCGTCGGCGCTGTAGGCGACGCCCTGTCCGGGGTGGAGTTCCCGGGCGACGAAGAGGGCTTCGAGGTTGGCGATCGTGCCGCTGGTGGTGAGGTGGCCGAGGTGGGTGTCGTAGCCGAACATCCCGGCGAGCCGTGCGACGGCCTCGCGTTCCATGCGGGCGGTGGCCGGGCCGCCGTCCAGGGCGTGGTTGTTGGGGTTGATCAGCATGGTGGTGAGGTAGCCGATCACGGCCGCGGGGTGTGGGGGCTTGAGCATCTGCCCCGCGTAGCGCGGATGGAAGAACGGATAGTTGTCCTTCAGCCGCCCCGTGAACTCCTCGAAGGCGGCGCCGAAACGGTCGTCCTGGACGAGGAGTGACGGGTGCTGCTCGTAGGGCCCGAACGTGTCGGACCACTGCTGGATCGCGTCGGTGGCTCGGCCGAGCCAGTGCTGAAGATCCACTGAACTGCCTCTCTCTGACCTGACTCCGGGGGCGGCGCCCACTCTACGATTTACTTGAGCAGTCAGCAATTGATTGGTCAGTAATTGAGACGTCGGTGATTGACGAGGCAGTAAAATGCGAGGGCAGGCTCAGGACAGGGCTCAGGGCAAGGGAGGACACGGTCAGGTGGAAGCCGCGACTCGGCGGGGCGATGAGGCCGCCCACGCCGCCAACAGCCCACTCGTTCACGACTTCGGGCTGCTGCTCAAGGCCGCCACCCGCCTGGAGCAGCGGATCGACACCGCGCTGAGGCGGGAGTGCGGCGTGAGCCACACGATGTTCGAGGTCCTCATCAGGCTCTGCCGGCAGCCGGACGAGGAGGTCTCCCAGCGCCGGCTCGCCGACGACCTCACCCTCACCAGCAGCGGCATCACCCGCCTGGTCGACCGCATGGAGGAAGCCGGCCTGGTCCGCCGCGTACCGTCCCCCGGGGACCGCAGAAGCGTCCTCGTGGACTCCACCGACCACGGCCGCACGGTGTTCCTGCAGGCCGCCGCCGTCCACGCGGACCTCGTCGAGCGGTACTTCGTCGCACCGGTGCCCCACGACGACCACGGTCGGCTGACCGCCTCACTGAGCCGGATACACGAAGCCCTGCGCGAGGACTGACCCCTCACGCACCGCCCCGGGAACGCCTGCCGTCCCGCCGTCGTTTGTCGTGTCCGCAGGTGGGGGACTCGGCGCCCATGACCGCAACCACACGCCGACACATGAAGCAGAACCGAGTGCTGTGGCTACTGGACCGTCTGGAACGAGCGCCCTGGGCCGATCCGGCGATCGACCGGCTCGGGTCGGCGATCCGCTCCCTGCCGCTGGGCCGCGGACGCGACCTCCTGCACGGCAGGTGGCTGGGACACCCGGTCCATCCGCTGATGGTGCAGGTGCCGATCGGGAGCTGGCTGTCCGCCGCCGTACTGGACACCCGGCCCGGCCGATCCCGCGAGGCGGGCGTCCTCGTCGGCGTCGGCCTGGCCGCCGCCGCGCCCTCCGCGCTGGCGGGCGCCGTCGACTGGGCGGAACTGCACCGCGAACAGGCCCGCGTCGGCCTGGTGCACGCCATGGCGAACTGGACCGCCGTCGGCCTGTACGCGGCCTCCCTCGCCAGCCGCCTCAAGGGGCGTACGGCAGCCGGCCGGGCCTACGGCTATCTGGGGCTGACGGCCGTCGGGGTCGGCGGCCTGCTGGGCGGCCACCTCGCCTACCGCCAGGCGTCCGGCGCCAACCACGCGGAAGAGGTACCGCATGTCGTCCGAGCCGGCTGGCACCGGATCGGCGCCGTGGCCGATTTCCCGGCCGAGCAGCCCGTGCGGCGCGCCGTGGACAATGTGCCGGTCCTGGTGGTCCGCGAAACCGGCGGGACGATCCACGCGCTGGCCGAACGGTGCAGCCATCTGGCGGGCCCGCTGTCGGAGGGCACGGTCGCCGACGGATGCGTCCAGTGCCCCTGGCACGGCAGCGTCTTCCGCCTCTCCGACGGCTGGAACGTCCAAGGCCCCGCCACCGCCCCGCAGCCCGCCTTCGACACCCGGATCGTCGACGGATACGTCGAGGTGCGCCTGCGTCGGGCCGGCCGGGAGGCGAACGGCGAATGGAGCGGGCCCGGAATGGACAGGGCCCACGGCCGCGCCGGCTGACACCGGGCGCAACGCTACGCCGGGCCCGGTGCCACCGTCGTCGTGACGCGTGTGAGCGCGGGCTGCCGCGGCACCGAGCCGAAGCCGAAGCGCACCGGCGGTTCGACGGGCGCCACCGCACCGAGGTCCGTGCCCTCGAACACCGCGGACGCCGCACGGATCGGCCGCAGGTCCCGCGCGCCGTACCACTCGCGGCGGCCGGCGCCGGAGCTGCCCCGGGTGCGCACCCCGGGCAGGAACGAGCGGGCGGGCAGGTCCGTCAGCGCGCACCAGGCCGGACGGCGGGCGAGCGCGCCCGGCACGGCACACAACAGCAGCCCCAGGAGCCCTCGACGGCCGGGTGTGAAACGCAGGCGGAGCGGCCCCGCGGTCACGGCCCACACCCCGTCCGCGACGCTCACGCCGACCGGGACGACACGCACGGTGTCGAAGACGTAGGTGCCGCTGACGAAGTCCGCCGTCCGCCGCGTGGGAGCGAGCAGCAGCCGCTCCCCGTCGGCCCGCTCGAGCATCACGTCGCTGAACGGCCCGAACGGCGAGCGGGCCCAGGAGCCGAGGACCACGCGGGTCCCGGAATCCGTGCCCAGGCCCGCGATCCAGCCGTCGAAGCGCAGCCGGGTCACGTAGGGCCCGGCTCCCTGGCACAGGGCCGGGAGACCCCCAGGCGTACGTGCCTGACACCTTCCGAGAAGTGCACCACGGGTTCGCCGAGTGGGGCGGGCAGGCCCGCCGCGCCCGTCAGCGTCTCCTCCAGCACCTCGACGTCCGCCTCGGCCAGCGGCCACGGCTCGTGCTCCACGGGAATCTCCCAGAGCACGCCGAGCCGGCGCGTGTACGCCCGCCAGCGCGAGGTCAGCCACACGTCCCGCTCGGCCGGCCGGATCGGCAGGCCGGGGCGGACGACCAGGCGGTAGGAGGCCTCACCGGCCCACCGTGACCCGGCGTACGAGACGGTGTCCCCGCTCCGGGTGACACTGAGGGCGCCGGGGTTGTAGGGCGCGCCGACGGCGCGCGCCGCCAGCATCGGGGGCCAGGCGACCTCCAGGGACAGGAACCACAGCCCGTCCCGCCCGTCCCGGCGCCGTACATAGGTCCGCAGGTTGGTCTCCGCGAACGTCGGGACTCCGGGCAGCGTGGCGGGTACGCCGGGTGGGCGCACGTCCGCCATCACGAAGGGCGTGAGGCTCACCCAGGCGGCGCCTTCGTACTCGTCGACGACCAGGCCGTCGGGGAGCAGCGCCTGAACGTCGTCCGGCCGGAACGGCCAGTGGACGAAGGTCTGGGTGAGCCAGCCCGCCCGCAGCGCGGGTACGGTCACCCGCTGTTCCGCTCCGTACGCCACCACAGCCGGCGAGTGCCCCCGCCCGCCTCGACGGAAACGCGGGGGCACTCACTGCACCTCGCCAGGCGCTCCCGTGACCCACTCGTGCCGTTCCGGGTACTCGATGCGCGGCGGGCCGGGCATCGGCGTCCGGCCCGGGCCGAGGGCCGAGGAGGCATGACATGGGACTGCGCAAGCACGTGGTGGTGGTGACCGGGGCGTCCAGTGGCATCGGACGGGCCACAGCCGACGCCTTCGCACGGAAGGGCTGCGCCGTGGTGCTGGCCGCGCGCCGCGAGGAGGCGCTGGAGGCGACGGCCCAGGAGTGCGAGAAGCACCGAGGAGCACGGGCACTGGTCGTGCCCACCGACACGACGGACGTCAAGGCGGTCGAGGACCTGGCGCAGCGTGCCGTGGCGGAGTTCGGCCGGATCGACGTATGGGTCAACAACGCGGCGGTCAACGCCTTCGGCCGCTTCGAGGACGTGCCGCTGGAGGACTTCCGCAAGGTCCTGGACGTCAACGTGATGGGCTACGTGCACGGGGCCCGGGCGGCCCTGCGCGTGATGCGCGAACAGGGCTCCGGCACGCTGATCAACATCTCGTCCATCGCCGGCACCGTCTCCCAGCCGTACAGCCACCCCTACAGCATGTCGAAGCACGCCGTCCAAGGGCTCGGTTCGAGCCTGCGGCAGCAGCTGCGGGTGGAGGGGGAGAAGGGTGTCCACGTGTGCACCGTGATGCCCGCGACCATCGACACCCCGCACTTCCAGCAGGCGGCGAACTACACCGGGCACAGGGTGGTCGCCATGCCCCCGGTCTACAGCCCCGAGCGGGTCGCCAAGGCCGTCGTGGACCTCGTGGGCCACCCCCGTCGCGAGGCGGTGGTCGGGCCGGCCGGACGCGCGCTGGTACGCCAGTCCCGAATGGCACCCGCGGCCGCGGAGCGGGCCATGGCACGGCAGACGGCCAAGAGCCACCTCGATCACGACGAGGAGGCCCCGGCCACCCACGGAACCCTGCATGTACCGGCTCCCGGGGAGGGCGCGGTGCACGGCGGCTGGCACGGGCGGCGCCGCACCGCGATGCGCAGAACGGCCTTCGCCGCCGCGCTGGCGGGCGCGGCCGTGACGGCGGGACGCCGGAGGAGTCGCTGAGCCGGCCCGCGTGCGGTACTGGTCCGCTCCGAGAGGCGGCGCGGTGCGAGTGGTGTGAGCCTGGTCGAAGACGGGGCACCGCGTGGACAGGGCACCACGTGGACGGGACGCTCGTGTCGTTCCGCTGCTCACCGTCTCCCGGTGCCAAGAGGGAGCAGAGGACGTGGACCAGCGCAGCAGCCCGGACGGCACGGACACGCGGCGGCGGATCCCCCGTACCGACGCCGTACTGCGGGACACGCGCCTGGCCGGCGCGGGACGCAGACTGGGGCCCGGGGCGGTGAAGGCGGCGGTGCGGCAGGCCCAGGAGCAGGCGCGGACGGGCGCCATCGCGCCGGAACAGGTGGCGGACGCGGCGCTCGCCCTGTTGCCGCGCTCCGTCGGCGGGCTGAGGTCCGTCATCAACGCCACGGGGGTGGTCCTCCACACCAACCTCGGGCGGGCGCCGCTGTCGGCGGCGGCCCGGCAGGCGGTGCAGGAGGCCGCCGGCCCCACGGACGTCGAGCTCGACCTGCACACCGGTGCCCGGGCCCAGCGCGGGCGGACCGCCCTGGCCGCCCTGCGCGAACGGGTCCCGACGGCCGCTGCCGCTCATGTGGTGAACAACGGTGCCGCCGCGCTCGTCCTGGTGGCGACCGCGCTCGCCGCCGGCCGGGAGATCGTCATCAGCCGCGGTGAGATGGTCGAGATCGGCGACGGTTTCCGCCTGCCGGACCTGCTGGTGTCCACCGGAGCCCGGCTGCGCGAAGTGGGAACCACCAACCGTACACGTGCAGCCGACTACGCCGCGGTGGTCGGCCCGCAGACGGCGTTCGTGCTGAAAGTGCACCCCTCCAACTTCCGGATCACCGGGTTCACCCACGCCGCCGAGACGGCCGAGCTGGCGGCTCTCGGCGTCCCGGTGGTCGTCGACATCGGCTCCGGGCTGCTCGCACCTCATCCCCTCCTGCCGGCCGAGCCCGACGCCGCGACCCAGCTCCGGGCCGGGGCGTCGCTCGTCACCGCGAGCGGGGACAAGCTGCTCGGAGGGCCGCAGTGCGGACTGCTCCTCGGAGAGGAGCGACTGGTGCGCACCGTGTCCCGGCATCCGCTCGCCCGTGCGCTGCGCGTGGACAAGCTGACCCTGGCCGCGTTGGAGGCCACGCTGGCCGGCCCCGAGACCCCGACCGCCGAGGCGCTGGCCGCCGACCCGGCACGGCTGCTCCACCGGGCCGAGCGGTTGGCGTCGGCGCTCGGCGCCGACGGCATCGATGCCCGGTCCGTTCCCAGCGCCGCGACGGTGGGCGGTGGCGGTGCCCCGGGGGTGACGCTGTCCAGCGCCGCGCTGTCGCTGCCCGAGCGGTACGCCGCCGCCCTGCGGACCGGTCCGGTTCCCGTGGTGGGGAGGCTGGAGGCGGGCCGGTGCCTGCTCGACCTGCGGACAGTGCCGTCGCAGGACGACGAGCGGCTGGTCGAGGCCGTGCGGTCGGTTCCGGAACCGGGCGCGGGGAGGGAGGCGCCATGTGGGTACTGGCCACCGCCGGGCACGTCGACCACGGCAAGTCAGCCCTGGTCCGAGCCCTGACCGGAATGGAACCCGACCGCTTCGAGGAGGAGCGACGCCGAGGCCTGACCCTGGACCTCGGGTTCGTATGGACCCCGCTGAGCGGCGGCCACGGCGGCGAGCACCTCGCCTTCGTGGACGTGCCCGGGCACGAGAGGTTCGTCGCCACCATGCTGGCCGGTGTGGGGCCCGTGCCGGCGGTGCTGTTCGTGGTGGCGGCCGACCAGGGCTGGCAGCCGCAGTCGCAGGAACACCTGGAGATCCTGGACGCGCTCGGAGTGCGGCACGCCGTGCTCGCGGTGAGCCGCAGCGACCTCGCGGACCCCGAGGCCGTGCGTGCCGACGCCGTCGCACGTATGGCGGCCACGTCCCTCGGCATCGTGCCGTCCGTCGCGGTGAGCGCGGTGACCGGCACCGGACTCGGCGCACTGCGCCGGGAGCTGATCCGGTTGGGCCGCTCGCTGCCCGTTCCGCCCGCCGACGCGGACGTGCGGCTGTGGCTGGACCGCGCCTTCACCGTGCGCGGTCACGGCACGGTCGTCACCGGCACGCTGGGGGCGGGCACGTTGCGCGTCGGCGACCGGATGGTGGCGGGGGACGGCACGACCGCCCTCCGGGTACGGGGGCTGCAGTGCCTGCGCGAAGACGTCCCCGCCGCGGGCGGGGTGGCGCGTGTGGCGGTCAATGTGCACGGCCCCGACGCCGGTGCACTGGGCCGGGGGCAGGTGCTGCTCACGCCGGACCGCTGGCTGCTCAGCGACCTGATCGACGTCAGGGTCCGCGGAGCACCGGTCGAGGACCTTCCCCGGACGCTCACCCTGCACATCGGGACCGCAGCGGTGCCGGTGACCCTCCGCCCGTTCGGCCCGGACACGGCCAGGCTGACCCTGGGCCGGGCCCTTCCTCTGCGGGTGGGCGACCGGGCCGTCCTGCGGGAACCCGGCGGGCGGCGCATGCCGTGCGGGGTGTCCGTCCTGGACGTGCGACCGCCCCGGCTCACCCGGCGGGGAGCGGCTCGGGCGAGGGCGGCCGAACTGGAGGGCATGACCGGCAGGCCGGACGGCGCGGCGGAACTGCGGCGGCGCCGACTCGTCCGCCGGTCGGAGCTCGCGGCCATGGGAGTCCCGGCCCCCGGCGCGCCCGTGGGCGGGGACTGGCTGGTCGACGCGGCCCACTGGGCGGCGCTGCGGGATCGCCTGGAGACCGAGGTCGAACACCACGCGACACAGCACCCGCTGGAGCCCGGCCTGCCCACCGAGGCAGCCCGCCGCCTGCTCGGTCTGCCCGACCGGTCGCTCGTCGACGCCCTCGCCGGGACGTCCGGAAAGGTGTCCTCCGTCCGAGGGCGGCTGTACGGAGACCTCCGGCCCACCCTGCCGCCGCCGGTGCGGGCGGCCGTGGACGCGGTGCGGCGTGAGCTGGCGAGGGCACCGTTCCGGGCCCCGGAGGCCTACCGGCTGACCGAGGTGGGGCTCACCGGCAAGGCCCTGGCCGCCGCCGTGTCGGCGGGCGCGCTGCTGCGGGTCGGCGACGGCATCGTGCTGCT
Source organism: Streptomyces griseus subsp. griseus (assembly GCF_000720255.1). GTDB lineage: Bacteria > Actinomycetota > Actinomycetes > Streptomycetales > Streptomycetaceae > Streptomyces > Streptomyces griseus_I. The sequence continues at coordinate 277,963 of NZ_JOJE01000006.1, forward strand.
TCCGGAGGCGGACGCCCGAGCCGCCGGCGTGCTCCGCGGGCTCCGGCAGCCGTTCACACTCAGCGAGGCGCGGCGGGCCCTCGACACCACACGCCGGGTCGCCGTGCCGCTGCTGGAGTTCCTGGACGCCCGGGGGTACACCGAACGAGTGGACGACCAGCGTCGACGCTGCCGGGCCGGTACGGAGAGCGGAGGCGGACGGGAATCGAACCCGCCTGCCCGAGATCCTCGGACACCTCGGTTTTGAAGACCGGGAGGGCCACCAGGCACCCACACGCCTCCATCGCCCGCCCACGCTACCGGAGGCTTCGGGTACCGGCGGCGCTCGCCACGGCGAGATCCCTCGCGACGGACCGCCATCGATCCCTCGCGACGGACCGCCATCGACCGAGAGGACCGTCATGACCGCCACCCGAGAAACACCCGTGCGGCTCACGCATTTCGCCCACGGCGGAGGCTGCGCCTGCAAGATCCCTCCCGGTGAGCTGGAGGACGTGCTCAGCGCACTGGCCGGGCCGCGGACGATCGTGGGCGACAGCCCGCTGCTGGTGGGGCCGGCCACCGGCGACGACGCCGCCGTGGTCGCCCTGCCCGCCAGGGGCGACGACCCGGTCCAGGCGGTGGTGTCCACCGCCGACTTCTTCACGCCGGTCGTGGACGACCCGTACGACTGGGGACGCATCGCCGCGGCCAACGCCCTGTCGGACGTGTACGCGATGGGCGGCCGCCCGCTCGTCGCCGTCAATCTCCTGGCCTGGCCACGCGATGTGCTGCCCTACGATCTGGCCCGTGAAGTGCTGCGCGGCGGGCTGGAGATCGCCGTCGACGCGGGCTGCCACGTGGGCGGCGGGCACAGTGTGGACGATCCCGAACCCAAGTACGGCATGGCCGTCACCGGTCTCGCCGACCCGGCGCGCCTGCTGCGCAACGACGCCGGTCGGCCGGGCATGCCCCTGTCGCTGACCAAGCCCCTCGGACTGGGGGTGCTGAACAACCGCCACAAGGTCACGGGGGAACGTTTCGAGCAGGCGGTGGCCACGATGACGGCGCTCAACCGGGAGGCGTCGGAGGCGGCCCTGGAAGCCGGGGCGACCTGTGCCACCGACATCACCGGCTTCGGCCTCCTCGGCCACCTGCACAAGCTGGCCCGGGCCTCGGGCGTGACCGCGGTGGTCGACACCGCCGCCGTGCCCTACCTCGACGGGGCGCGCGAGGCGGTCCGGGACGGGTACGTCAGCGGCGGCACCCGGCGCAACCTGGAGTGGGTGGCGCCGTTCACCGACTTCGGGGACACGGACGCCGACACCCGGCTGCTCCTGGCCGACGCCCAGACCTCGGGCGGGCTGCTCGTCGCGGGCGAGGTACCCGGAGCGCCCGTCGTGGGGGAACTCGTCGCATGGACGGGGCACTCCCTCGTGCTGAGGTGAGGACGTACTGAGGTGAGGACGTACTGAGGTGAGGACGTACTGAGATGAGGGCCGGCGCCGGTCAGGGCTCCGTGCCCGTCCGTTCGTCGACACCGGCCCGCGCCCGGTACGCCCGCACCAGCTCGACGGCGGCCGGGCCCCTGGGGCGGCGGCCGGGCCGGATGTCGACGGCGAAGGCCTTGGTCTCCTGGATGTGGCTGTTGGGGTCCAGGGACAGGTGCAGCAGCTCGTTGGCCGCGTCGCCCGTGCTGTAGCCGTTCGGCCCCCAGTGGTAGGGCAGTGCCACCTGGTGCAGGACGCGCCCGTGCACCCTCAGCGGCGGTACCCGGTCGGTGACCATCACCCGGGCCTCGATCACGGCGCGGGCGCTGACGATCGTCGCCCAGCCGGTGTGCCGCAGACCGCGTTCGGCGGCGAGTTCGGGCGACACCTCACAGAAGAACTCCGGTTGCAGCTCCGCCAGGTAGGGCAGCCAGCGGGACATACCGCCCGCGGTGTGGTGTTCGGTGAGCCGGCAGGTGGTGGCCACGTAGGGGAAGACCTCCGCGCCCGCCTCATCGCCGCTGGGCTGGTAGCGGTTGGCCGGGTGCGGCGGAAGCAACTGCCGTACCGGGTTGCGCTGCCGGGCGTGGAGGAGGTTCGGGAAGGGCGAGTCCTGCGGCTCGTAGTGGGTGGGCAGGGGCCCGTCGGTGAGCCCGGACGGAACGTACAGCCAGGCCTTGCCGTCGGCCTGCATGATGAACGGGTCGGTGCCCGACAGGGCCGCGGGCCCGGTCGCGCCCTCCGGGGGCCGGTGATCGGGGGGCTTGTCCTTCTTGAAGTCGGCGATGTCGTGGCCGGTCCACTCGCCCTTGTCCGCGTCCCACCACACCAGCGCCTTGCGCTCGCTCCACGGCCTGCCGTCCGGGTCGGCCGACGCACGGTTGTACAGGATGCGCCGGTTGGCGGGCCAGGCCCAGCCCCACTCGTTCGCCACCCAGTTCTGCTGCCCGCCCGGCTTGCGGCGGGCGGCCTGGTTCACGCCGTCCGCGTACACGCCGCAGTAGATCCAGCAGCCGCAGGAGGTGGATCCGTCGCCGCGCAGCTGCTCGTACGAGGCCAGTGGGTCGCCCTCGGCGTCGTGGCCGTTGATCTCGGCGAGGACGGCCTCGGCGTCCGGCTCCGCCTGCTCGCCCTTCGTGGGGTAGTCCCAGGTGAGGTCCAGCACGGGCCGGTCCATCGGGTCGGTGGACGCGGCGAGCTTCTGCCGGATGATCCGTCCGAGGTGGTAGGTGAACCACAGGTCGCTGCGCGCCTCGCCGGGCGGGTCGACGGCCCGGTGGTGCCACTGCAGCAGGCGCTGGGTGTTGGTGAAGGTGCCGTCCTTCTCGGTGTGCGCGGCGGCCGGCAGGAAGAACACCTCGGTGCGGATGTCCTCGGTGCGCAGCTCACCCGTCTCGATCTCCGGGCCGTCCTTCCACCAGGTGGCCGACTCGATGAGGGAGAAGTCACGTACGACGAGCCAGTCCAGGTTGGCCATGCCCAGGCGCTGCATCTTGCCGTTGGCGGACCCGACCGCGGGGTTCTCGCCCATGAGGAAATAGCCCTTGCAGGTCCCTTCGAGCTGGGCCATGACCGTCTCGTAGGTGGAGTGGGAGCCGGTGAGGCGCGGCAGGTAGTCGAAGCAGAAGTCGTTCTCGTCGGTCGCCGCCTCACCCCAGTAGGCCTTGAGCAGGCTGACGAGATAGGACCGCATGTTGCCCCAGTAGCCCTTGTGGGCTGCCTCGTCCCGCACGAAGGCGTCCAGGCCCTGCTCCTGGTGGGCGTGCCGCATCGGGATGTAGCCGGGCAGCAGGTTGAACAGGGTGGAGATGTCCGTCGAGCCCTGGATGGAGGCGTGCCCGCGCAGCGCCAGGATGCCGCCTCCGGGCCGCCCGATGTTGCCGAGCAGCAGCTGCAGGACGCAGGCCGCCCGGATGTACTGGACCCCCACGGTGTGCTGCGTCCACCCGACCGCGTAGGCGAAGGCGGTGGTGCGGTCCCGTCCGGAGTTCTCCGTGACGAGTTCGCACACCTGGCGGAAGAGGTCCGGCGGCACGCCGCAGACGCTCTCGACCATCTCGGGGGTGTAGCGGGCGTAGTGCCGCTTGAGCACCTGGAAGACACAGCGCGGGTGGGTGAGCGTCTCGTCCCGTTCGGGCCGGCCCTCGCCCACGTCGGCGCCGCCGGCCCCGTGGGCCTCGCCGCGCGCCGCCTCCGACACCGAACCGCCGCCGGGGCGCTGGTCGTACTCCTGGTCCCGTTGGCCGGAGGCCGCCTGCATCTCCGTACCGGCGTACTGCCAGCTGCTGTTGTCGTAGGTGCGGGTGTCGGGGTCGAGGCCGGAGAAGACCCCGTCGAGGTCCTCGGTGTCACGGAAGTCCTCACGCAGGACGACGGGACCGTTGGTGTACGCCACCACGTAGTCGCGGAAGTACTTGTCGTTGCTCAGGACGTGGTTGATGATCCCGCCGAGGAAGGCGATGTCCGAGCCCGCGCGCAGTGGCACGTGCACGTCGGCCTGCGCGCTGGTCCGGGTGAACCGCGGGTCGACGTGGATCACCTTCGCGCCACGGGCCTTCGCCTCCATGACCCACTGGAACCCGACCGGATGGCACTCGGCCGTGTTCGAGCCCTGGATGACGATGCAGTCGGCGTTCTGCAGGTCCTGCTGGAAGGTGGTCGCACCGCCGCGGCCGAACGAGGTTCCCAGACCGGGAACGGTGGAGGAGTGTCAAACACGCGCCTGGTTCTCGATCTGCACGGCTCCCAGGGCGGTGAACAACTTCTTGATCAGGTAGTTCTCCTCGTCGTCCAGCGTGGCCCCGCCCAGACTGGCGATGCCGAGCGTGCGCCGGGTGCGGGTCTCGTCGACCTCCCACTGCCAGCCCGCCCGGCGGGTCTCGATGACCCGGTCGGCGATCATGTCCATGGCCGTGTCGAGGTCGAGGCGCTCCCACGAAGTGCCGTGCGGGCGCCGGTGGAGGACCTGGTGCCCGCGGGAGCTTCCGGTGGTCAGCTGCAGGCTGGCGGCGCCCTTGGGACACAGACGGCCGCGCGAGATGGGGGAGTCCGGGTCGCCCTCGATCTGGGTGACGCGGTCGTCCTGGACGTAGACGTTCTGGCCGCAGCCCACCGCGCAGTACGGGCAGATGGACTTCACCACCCTGTCCGCCGAGGCGGTCCGGGGAGTGAGCCGCGCGCTGCGGCCGCTCCGGGCGGCGGCCCCGCGGCCCAGGGGGTCCGTCCCCTTGAGCTGGCGGTACACCGGCCAGGTGTCGATCCATGTGCGTACGCCCATGACGTCCGCCTTCCCACTACGCATATTTTCCCGCAGCCGGCCGAAGACGGCATCATCTGGTCGGGAAGGGCGTCGACGGTGGTCCGCCCGTCAGTGGTCCTCGGACCGTGCCTGGGCCTGGGCCTCCAGGCGCTCCCGCTGCGGTACGACGGTGTATCGAGGGTCCTCGGCGGAGGCCACGCCGGCGTGGAACACGCCGAACCGCAGGGCGGCCGAGCCGGTCAGCAGGGCCGCGCCCGCGCCCGTGGTGAGCAGCCGGGCCCGGCCGCTACGGCAGCCCGCGCGGCCCGCGTACGTCGCCAGTACGGCACCTCCCGCCGTGAGCACCTCCGCAGAACGCAGCAGCCGGTGCGGACCGCCCTGCTCGTAGGGCTCGGCCGCCAACCCCATGCGCCGCTTCATCAGCCGGAACGATCCCAGCTCCAGCGCGGCGCCGGCCGCCGCCAGGCGGCGCGCGGGCCCGGTGTCCCGGGCCGGGGCACAGGCCAGCGCGAGCCCGGCCGCGGCGGTGGCGCCCGAACCCGCGAAGACGAACGGCAACTCGCGATAGCCCTCGTGCCACGACGGCACCGCGGTGTCGGAGATCAGAACGGCGGTGTAGGTGGCGACCGCCGGGCCGAGCGCGGCGGCGCCCACCGTCGCGGCAGCACCGACAGCCCGGTGACGACCCGTGACGTCGGCGGCAGCGGCGGCCACCGCGAGCGGTGCGTAGCCCGCCAGCAGCCACGAACCCAGGCTCATCGGGGACGTGGGCTTGAAGACGCGCAGCATGTTGACGAACCGGGCGGGGCGGCCCAGATCATGGACGAGGGCGGCCAGCGAGAGGGACATGGCGCCCGCCGCTCCGAGCTTCGCCACCCGCGCCAGCCCGGGCCGACCCGTGACCTGGCCGCCGGCGGCCAGCAGGGACGAGGCCCCGGCGAGCCCCCCGAGGTAGAGGTAGCCCGCGATGTCGAGGGGCTTCCACGTCGGCCTGTTCAGGACCGGCTTGCCGTAGTACGACGAGAACTCGGCCTCGGGAACCATGGCCCGCTCGCCGTGTCCACGTCGCCGCCGACGGCGTCCGGTCGGCTCCCCGGTGACGGCGTCGCGTCCGGGGCGCGCGCCCTCCAGCCCGTCACGGGTGACGTCCGACCCGGTCATCGCGCCCTCCTGACGAAACTGACGACGGCCATGGCGGCGAGCGACGCGGCGGCCGCCGCCGCATGCCGCCACATGGCGGGCAAATCACGGGTGGTGACGACCGGGTCGGGCGGCAGGCCGTACACCTCGGGCTGGTCCAGCAACAGGAAGAACGCGCCGTCGCCACCCACGCCGTCCTGAGGATCCTCGCCGTACAGGCGCGCGTCCGTGACACCGGCCGCCCGCAGCCGCTCCACTCGGGTCGCCGCCCGCTCCCTCAGCTCGTCCACGGGGCCGAACTGGATGGAGTCGGTGGGGCACGCCTTGGCACAGGCCGGTTCCATGCCGGTGCCGAGCCGGTCGTAGCACAGGGTGCATTTCCAGGCGCGTCCGTCGTCGGGGCGCTGGTCGATGACGCCGTACGGGCAGGCGGGCACGCAGTAGCCGCAGCCGTTGCAGATGTCCTCCTGGACCACGACCGTGCCGAACTCGGTGCGGAACAGGGACCCCGTCGGGCACACGTCGAGACAGGCCGCGTGCGTGCAGTGCTTGCACACGTCGGAGGACATCAGCCAGCGCAGTTCGGTGCGACCGTCGGGCGCCACGGGGGAGATCGCCCCGGTCGGCGCGCCCGCGGGCACGGAGCCGGGCTCGGGGACGGTGGCGCCCGGGCCGGGCGAGGAGGGTGAGGTGCCCAGGTCAGCGGCCGCCGCGAAGACGTCGACGTCCTCGTGGCCGATGCCGGGCTCCTGTCCGCCCAGCGGCTTGCGCTGCTCGATGAAGGCCACGTGCCGCCAGGTGTCGGCGCCGAGTCCCTGGGTGTTGTCGTAGGACATGCCGGTCAGTTCCAGGCCGTCCTCGGGGATCGCGTTCCACTCCTTGCAGGCGACCTCGCACGCCTTGCAGCCGATGCACACGGAGGTGTCGGTGAAGAAACCCATGCGGGGCCGGGCGTCGGTGTATCCGGCGGCGCCCGCCACGTCGGGCTGCGAGCCGAAGAGCAGATTGCCGCGGGCCGGGTCCACGCTCGTCCGGGCCGCTTGTGCTGCGGTGTCGTCCGTCATGGCCCGCACCTCCTCGCCCACGACTTCCCGGCGGCTTTCCTCCACCTCCAGTAGACGTCGGCGGTCGGCGGCCCGCAGCCCCAGGCACGCCCGCTCCGTGTCCCTCGGTGTTCAGGCGTCGTACGTGTGGAAACCGCGGCCGCTCTTGCGGCCGAGCCGGCCCGCGGCGACCATGCGGCGCAGGAGGGCCGGGGGCGCGTACAGCGGCTCCTTGAACTCCTCGTACATCGACTCGGCCACGGCCTGCGCGGTGTCCAGGCCGATGAGGTCGAGCAGGCGCAAGGGCCCCATGGGGTGGGCGCATCCGAGTTCCATGCCCCGATCGATGTCGTCCGGCTGCGCGGAGCCCGACTCCACCATCCGTACCGCGCCGAGAAGGTAGGGCACCAGGAGGGCGTTGACGACGAAGCCGGAGCGGTCCGGCGCCTGGATAACCTGTTTGCCCAACTGCGCGGCCAGGCCGCGGGCGCGCCGCACGCTGTCGGCGCTGGTGACGAGAGCGGGAATGAGCTCGACCAGCCGCTGCACGGGTACGGGGTTGAAGAAGTGCATGCCGATCACCCTCGCCGGCCGCTCGGTGGCTACGGCGAGATCGACCACGGGGATCGATGAGGTGTTGGTGGCGAGGACCGCCGCAGGGTCTTCGACCGCCTTGTCCAGGGTGCGCAGGACATCGGCCTTGATGTCGCGGTTCTCGGCGACGGCCTCGATGACGAACTGGCGGTCGCCGGGGGCGGCCCGCCGCGCCCAGGACCTCGCACTGGAGCGGGCGGGGAGCCGGATGGCGTTCGGCTCGGCGCTGGGAGACCTCGGCATGGTCCAGCAGCTGCTGGCCGACTCCGAGATCGACATCGAGGCGAGCCGCGCGCTGATCCTGCGCACGGCCTGGGAGCTGGACACCGGCTCCGCCGCCGCCGCGCAGCTCACCTCCGTCTCCAAGACCTTCGTGGCGGAGGCGGTGAACCGGGTGGTCGACCGGGCGGTGCAGATCTGCGGAGCCCTCGGCGTCTCGGCGGCCGACGCCCCGCTGGCCCGTCTGTTCCGGGAGGTACGGCCGTTCCGGATCTACGACGGCCCGTCGGAGACGCACCGGTTCGCCATAGCGCGCCGCGCGGTGCGGCCGTACCGACAGCCGCGCGCGGGTGCCGCCGACGGCTCATGACGCCCGTTGGCTCAGCCGAGCCGCTCACCGGCCTTGTCCCCGAGCGAATCGTCCCGTTAGCTTTCGGCGGACATCGGATGACAGCTCGAAGCGAGGCGGCGTACCAGTGACAGCTCGTGGCGGTGCGCAGCGGGATGCGCAGTACGGTCTGCTGACCAGCATCGCCGGTGAGGCCGGGGTGTCACTGAGCACCGTGTCCAAGGTGGTGCACCGGCGCCCCGACGTCGGTGCCGCGACCCGCGCCCGGGTCGAGGAACTGCTGACGCGACACGGGTACGTCCGCCCGGGAGAACCGGACCCCGCGGCGCCGCGCCAGATCATCGCGGTGTTCCGCGACCTGACCGGGCCGTACACCCTGGAGGTCGTCCGCGGGATCGTGGACGCGGCGGACGACCTCGGCATCGACGTGGTGACCGGCACGACCGCCCATCGCCCCATCTCCCAGTGGCTGGAGGAGTGCGTGGCGATCGGCGCGGCCGGAGTGATCATCGTGATCTCGATGCTGGCCGAGGAGGACCAGCGCCGCATCGTCGAGCAGCGCCTCCCGGTGGTGCTGATCGACCCGCTCAGCCCGCCGAGCCACGACATCCCGAGCATCGGGGTCACGAACTGGAGCGGGGCGAGGGACGCCGTGCAGCACCTGCTGGGGCTCGGGCACACCCGGATCGCCATGCTGGCGGGCCGTTCGCACTCGCTGTCCGGCTCGGCCCGGCTGCACGGTTACCGGGCCGCGCTGGAAGAGGCCGGGATCCCCTACGACCCCGCGCTCGTGCGCTCGACCGACTTCGACTACGCCGAGTCCCTCGCCGCCACCCTGCACATCCTGCGCTCGGCCGACCCGCCCACGGCGGTCTTCGCGGCCAGCGACGCCCAGGCGCTCGGTGTCCTGGAGGCCGCCCGTCAGGAGGGGCTCGCCGTCCCGGACGATCTCGCGGTGATGTCCTTCGACGACACCCATGTGGCGGCCATGGCCTGCCCGCCGCTGAGCGCGGTACGCCAGCCCTTCGAGGAGCTGGGCAACGAGGCGACCCGGGTACTGATGCGGCTCGCCGAGGGCAAGCCGCCGGCGTCCACGCGGATCGAGCTCGCCACGGAACTGGTGCTGCGCACGTCGACGTCCGCACGCCGACGGGTCCCTGCCCCGTAGCGCCCGCGATGTTGCGCCCGCGTGGTGTCAGGCCAGCGGGACGATCACCGTGGTCGGGGAGTGGGGCGACAGACGCAGGGTCTGCCGCCGCTCCTTCGCTCCACGGCACACGAGGGCGACCTCCCGCTCGCGCGGGGCGGTGAGAACGACCCGGGCGAAGCCCTTCTCCACGTCCCAGCTCAGCTCCTCGACGCTCACTCCCGCGCGCGTGCCGATGCCGCGCACACTGCCGCTCGCCCACTCCGCGGGCAGGGCGGGCAGAAGCTCCACGATCCCCGGCCGGGAGTCCATGAGCATCTCCGTGAAGACGGCGGGCAGGCAGTGCGCGGCGTCCGCGTTGTAAATCTCCAGACCGGGATTGTGCGAGGTCATCAGCGAGCGGAAGACCATGTCACGGCCGAGGATCTTGAGGATGTTCGCCTTCGCCGTCCCGCCGTCCTTCAGACGTGCGGCGACCAGGGCGCGGTGCAGGCTGCCGTGCGCGGACATGTTCTCGTCGCCGCGCAGCAGCAGTGCCGCACGGGCTGCGGCGGCCAGGCCCGGGGTGTCGTCCGGGGTGATGTCGTGCAGGGGCCACACCGGGTGGAGATGGCTGATGTGCCGGTGGTCGTCGGCGGTCTCCAGGCCCGGCCACGCCCACTCGGCGAGCGCCCCGCGACGGTCGACACGGTAGGGCGGCAACCGGTCGGCGAGGGCACGCCAACGGCCGGCCGCCTCCTGTTCGACGCCGAGGTGCGCGCAGACGTCCGCGGCGGTGGTGAGCGCGTGCCGGGCCGCCGCCACGTCCATGGTCGCGTTCACTCCGGCGACGCCCGGCCCGCCACGCGGGCCGACCTCGGGGGAGTAGGAGGGGACCAGTACGACGTGGCCCTCGCTGTCCTCGCGGGTGAGGAAGTCCTCGAAGAACAGGGCGGCCTCGACGAGCCAGGGGGCGAGGGTGCCGGCGAGGAAGTCGTCGTCGCCGGTCGCCTGCCAGTACTCGTAGAGCGGGAACAGCAGCCAGTCCGCGCCCGCCAGCCACATCGTCCAGGGCCACTCGTCGTCGAGGTGGAACAGCAGGCCGTGTTCCCCGTCGGTCCGGCTGGGCGCGAGGATGCCGCGGGTGCCGTGGATCGTGCGGGCGTTGGTGCGCCAGTCGTCGATCTGCCCGCCGATGAGCGCGGCGTACGGGTGCACGAGTTCGGGCATGCCGGTGAGCACGGCCCCGGCCATCTGCAGATTGACGTTGGCGTCCGTGGTGTAGTCGCCGGACCAGGCAGCGCCCCAGGCCCCCAGCCAGAGCCCGGTCAGCCGCGGCGGGAGCACTCCACTGGAGCTGAGCAGGAGGTAGCGGCCGGAGTGGAACAGCGTCTCGACCAGGGCGGCGTCCAGCATTTTGGGGTCGGCGCGGGTGAGCAGCTCGCCCACCGGCAGCTGCCGGTCGCTGTCGGACGCGCCCAGGTCGAGTTCGGCCCGGCCGTAGAGCTCGCCGTGGACGGGAGCGTGGCGGGCGAGCAACTCGTCGTAGTCCACGGGGAGTTCGAGCAGGGTCGTGCGCATCCCCTGGGTGTCCGCCGACGACGCCCGGTCCATCCGGGTCAGCAGCACCACGCGGGCCGCTCCCTCGACGCGGGCCGTGTCCCCCTCCACCCGGACCCGGCCGCCCGTGACGACGGCCCGGGTCACGCCGGCGAATTCCGCCGCACCGGGCCCGGGCGGGTACGCCCCGACCACGGCGAGGTGCGCTTCGCCCTCCCCGGTGGCCTCGGCGGACGTCGAGAAGGTGACTTCGGACGGGCGGCCGGGGAGATCGCCGGAGAGCCGGATCGACAGGTCGAGCCGTGGACCGGTGATCTCGACGACCGCGACGGCGTCGACGCGCGAGACGAACGCGCGCCGCCGCCGTTCGCGCCCCCCGTCGGACCAGGTGACCCGCACCTCACCGGTGGCGAAGTCCGTCACCCGGCGGTAACCCTCCACGGGGCCGCCCGGCTCCACGGGGCCGCCCGGCTCCACGGGGCCGCCCGGCTCCACGGGGCCGCCCGGCTCCACGGGGCCGCCCGGCTCCACGGGGCTGCCCGGCTCGCCGTGAGCGTCCAGGTGGAGCACGTGCCCCGGGTGGAACGGCTGGGTCCAGGCCAGCGCCCTGCCGTCGGAGAACTCGCGCTGCGCCCGCTCCCGGTCGCCGGCCAGGATCAGGTCGCGCACGTGCTCGAGACGGTCGGCGACGGCCGGCGGCCGCATCCCGACGGATCCGTTGGGCAGCACGTACCGGTGGTGGTTGTGAACGATCCGCTCGTGGTGCGGGTGTCCGAACACCATGAGTCCGTACTCGCCGTTGCCGGAGAGGAAGGCGTCCTCCCAACGGTCGGCGGGTTCTGTGTCGTGGACGCTGTGCACCGGCATGTCCCGGCCTCCCGAAAGTGACGCGCCTGAGCGGCTCGAACAGGCTGCCGCGGAGCCTACAAGAGGTGGCCGCCCCTTTCGCGAAAGACTTTCGAAGATCAAAAGTCGGCGCATCTACGCAGGTAGAAGGACTTTCGGTCGTTTTTCCTCCGGATCGGTGATCCAACTGGCGTGTACCTTCACTGCGCGCACACTCACGGCGCGTGACGGGGAGGTCCAGGCCGAAGTGACGGGATCAGCAGGGTCGCGCCGGGACGGCCAGTACGGGCTGCTCACCGCGATAGCGGACGAGGCCGGTGTCTCGCTCGCGACCGTTTCGAAAGTCGTCCACCGGCGAAGGGACGTGTCCGAGGCGACCCGGTCCCGGGTCGAGGCGCTGCTGACCGAACGCGGTTACGTCCGCGCCTGGGACGGTGACGCGCGCCGGCCGCGGCAGATCCTGGCCGTGTTCCGGGACCTGGCCGGCCCCTACACCCTGGAAGTGGTCCGCGGCATCGTGGAGTCGGCGGCCGAGATGGGCGTCCACACGACCGTCGGCACGACGAGCCGGCGCTCGATCGCCCGGTGGCTGGAGGAGTCCGCCGCGCTGGGTGCCGCGGGTGTCGTGATCGTGATCTCCGCTCTGGCCGAGCAGGACCAGCGCCGCATCGTGGACCAGCGGCTGCCGGTCGTGCTCGTCGACCCCCTGAACGCGCCGTCCGCGGACATCCCGAGCGTGGGGGTGACGAACTGGCACGGCGCGACGACCGCCGTCCAGCACCTGCTCCAGCTCGGGCACCGGCGGATCGGCATGCTGGCCGGCCGGTCGCACTCCCTGGCCGGGTCGGCACGGCTGCACGGCTACCGGGCCGCTCTTGCCGAGGCCGCAATCCCGTACGACCCCGCGCTCGTCCGTTCGACGGACTTCGACTTCGGCGAGGGCCTGCGTGCCGCTCGCAGCGTCCTGGCCCTGAGCGAGCGGCCGACTGCCCTGTTCGCCGCGAGCGACGCCCAGGCCCTGGGCGCCCTGGAGGCGGCCCGGCAGCTCGGCATCCCCGTTCCGCGCGAGCTGTCGGTCATGTCGTTCGACGACACCCTGGTGGCCGGCATGGCCTCGCCGCCGCTGAGCGCCGTACGGCAGCCGTTCCACGAGCTGGGCCAGGAGGCCACACGTGTCCTGCTGCACCTGGCCGACGGCAGGCCTCCCGCTACGACGCGCAGGGAACTCGCGACCGAACTGGTCGTGCGCGAGTCCACCGCTCCGCCGCACGAGGACAGCGGACGGGTCTGACCTCGGCCTCCGCGGGCCCGACGTTCGCGAAAGTCTTTCGGAACTGATTCCCCTCCGATATTGCCGTGGCTGATTTCCGCCGCTTAGCGTGACCGACGCCAGCTCAACCGCAGGAGCGACGGTCCGCAAACCTTGCGCGAAAGCACCTGACGGGCATGGCCATCGACTCACATTCCTCAGCGCGGACAGGCCCGGGACGGCCTGTCCGCTGGGTGAGCACACCCATGAAGCGGATGTGCCGACTCGAAAGGTTCAACGATGAACAGAGTGTCCCGGCGGTGGTTCCTCACCGCGACGGCGGCGACCACGCTGAGCGTCACCGTGGCCGGCTGCGGCACGTCCGGCAGTTCCACGGCCTCGCCCACGGGCGACGCGGACTTCTGGACCCTGCAGGACCCGACCAACCCGGTCCAGCAGGCGGCGGTGGACACGTTCAACTCCACCGGTCACGGCAAGGTCTCCATGACGGTCATCGCCACGGACGGCTACAAGGACAAGCTGCGGACGGCCATGGGCTCGTCCAAGATGCCGGGGCTGTTCTTCAACTGGGGCGGCGGGAGCCTCAACGACTACGTCAAGGCCGGGAAGCTGGTGACGCTCGACCAGCCGCTGGAGATGCACTTCCTCGCCTCGGCCCTCGCCGCGGGCAAGGTCGACGGCAAGCTGGTGGGCATCCCCTGTCGCGGCACCCAGCCGGTCTTCCTCTTCTACAACAAGAAGGTCTTCGCCGACGCCGGCGTCAAGCCGCCCAAGACCTACGCCGAGCTCACCGACCTGGTGAAGGTGTTCAAGAAGCAGGGGGTCACCCCCTTCGCCCTCGCGGGCAGCGCCAGCTCCTCGTGGACCGAGCTGATGTGGATCGAGTACCTCGTCGACCGTCTCGCGGGCCCCGAGCTCTTCCAGAAGATCGCCGGCGGCGACTGGTCCCAGTGGAAGGACCCCGCCGTCCTCAAGACCGCGCAGATGATCAAGGGGTTGGTGGACAGCGGCGCCTTCGGCAAGAACTTCGGCTCGGTCAACTACGGCCCCGGCGGCACGTCGACCCTTCTCAACAAGGGCAAGGCGGCGATGGTCCTGATGGGCTCGTGGGAGTACGCCACCCAGCAGAGCGAGGCCCCGGACTTCGCCAAGAACGGCCTCGGCTACGTTCCCTTCCCGAGCGTCGCGGGCGGCAAGGGCGACCCCTCCAACGTGGTCGGCAACCCCACCAACTACATCTCCGTGACCACCACCGCGCCGAAGGACACCGCGGCCGCCTTCCTCCGGACCACCTTCAGCGACAGCTACGTCCAGGGCCTGGTCGAGAAGGGCGAGGTCCCGGTCACGTCGAACGCCTCGCAGTTCCTGGACAAGGCACCGGACCCCGCGTACGCCAAGTTCCAGTACGACCTCGTGGACGGCGCCACCACCTTCACCCAGTCCTGGGACCAGGCGCTGGGCCTCACGCTGGGCACCCCGCTGCTGACCGAGATCCAGAAGCTGTTCAACGGGCAGAGCTCGCCGGAACAGTTCGTCAGCGCGGTACTGGCGATCAAGAAGTAGGAAGGCACGTCCACGTGGTCTCCGCAACGACTTCGCGGCCCGTCGGCAAGCGCCGGGCCCGCGATCGGGCCGCTCCTCCCATGCTGGAGCGGCCGGGCGTGGTCTGGGCGCTGCCCGGGCTGCTGTTCTTCCTCGTCTTCGCCGTCGCACCGATGATCGGCGTGCTCTACCTCTCCTTCACCCACTGGGACGGCCTCAGCGCCCCGCGGTTCACGGGCGCGGAGAACTGGTCGCGCTTCTTCGGCGACCCCCAGGTGTGGCAGTCCACCCTGGTCACCGGCGTCCTGCTGGTCGGGAACATCGCCGTCCAGGCGCCGATCAGCATCCTGCTCGGGGTGTGGGCGGCCGGCCGGCAGCGCAACCGGGCCGTGCTCTCGGCCGTCTTCTTCCTCCCGCTGCTGCTGTCCACGGCGGCCACGGCCATCATGTGGCGCCAGCTGCTCGACCCGAACTTCGGCCTGCCGTCGAAGGTCGAATGGCTCTTCGGCACGAACCCCCTCGGCACCCAGAAGGGCGCCGTCGCCTGCCTGGTCCTGGTGACCAGCTGGCAGTTCGTCCCCTTCCACAGCCTGCTCTACCAGGGGGCCGCCCGCGCCGTCCCGCACACGCTGTACCAGGCGGCCTCGATCGACGGGGCGGGGAGGGTGCGGCAGTTCTTCCACATCACGCTGCCGCAACTGCGCAACACCATGATCACCTCGACGATCTTCATGGTGGTGGGCGGTCTCACCGCCTTCGACATCGTGCTGCTGCTGACCAACGGCGGCCCCGGCACCGACACCTCGATCCTGCCGTTCTCCATGTACCAGACCGCGTTCCGCACCTACGACTACGGCTACGCCAGCGCCATCGCGAGCTTCCTGCTCCTGCTCGCCACGGCGGCCTCGGTCCTGCTCACGAAGCTGAGCGGCTACGACAAGATGACGAGCACCCTGGAGGGGCTGTGAGGACGCGCCCCAACTACGTGGCCGGTGCCGCGGCCCTCGTCTGGCTCATGATCATCGGGGTCCCGCTGTACGCACTGGTGAACACCGCGGTGCAGCCGCAGACCACGTACACCGACAAGGGCCCCGTCTCGCTCCCCGACACCGTGACGCCGGAGAACTTCCGCACGGTCCTGGACAGCGGCTTCCTCCAGTACATCTGGAACACCCTCGTCGTGGCGGCGGCCACGGTCGCCATCGTCCTGGCTCTCGCCATACCGATCAGCTACACGGTCGTGCGCGGCCGGGGCCTGCTGAGCAGGGGAGTGTTCCGCCTGTTCCTCCTGGGCCTGGCGATCCCCTCGCAGGCCGTGATCATCCCCCTCTTCCTCATCGTCAACAACCTGGGCTTCTACGACACGCTGTGGGGGATCATCCTGCCCACCGCCGCGTTCGCCCTCCCCGTGAGCGTGCTGGTTCTCAGCGGCGGGATGCGGGACATCTCCACCGAGCTGTACGAGGCGATGGCCCTGGACGGCGCGAGCCCTGCCCGGACCCTGCTGACGCTGGTCGTGCCGATGTCGAAGTCCGCCATCGCGACCACCTCGGTCTTCACGGCCCTGCAGGCGTGGAACGGCTTCCTGTTCCCGCTGATCATGACCCAGTCGAACGAGAACAAGCTGGTGACGCTGGGCCTGTACAACTTCGTCTCCGAGTACGGAGCGAACGTGCCGGCTCTGCTGGCCGCGGTGCTGATGTCCGCGGTCCCCATCCTCGTCGTCTACCTCTTCGCCCGCCGGGCCCTGGTCGCCGGCCTGATGGGAGCCGGCGGCAAGTGACACCACCGGCGTCCCGCCAGGCCCGATGAGACAGGACGCCGCCCGAAGCGGGGCCCGGGCGCCGACCGGCGCCGATCACCACCTCCCCATGACGCTGTCCGGCATGTCCGCCTCCCCGCGACCGCCGGACCGGTGCCCGGGCCCGATTCACCGTCCCCGCAGGCAGTGCTTCCTCTCACCCGCGCGGCTCGCGCGCGCCCGCAACAGAAACGGACGAGACCTTGACGATCAGCGACGAGCGCCCGACGACCGGGCTGTGGAACGATCCCGCCCTGCCGGCGTCCGTCCGCGCGCGGGCCCTCCTTGACGCGATGACCGACGCCGAGAAGATCGCTCAACTCGGCAGCAGCTGGCCCGGCTTCAGCCCCTCCTCCGGGGACGTGGCTCCGATGCAGGACACCTTCAGCGCCCCCCAGAGCTTCGAGGAAGCGATCGTCGACGGGCTCGGGCACCTGACCCGGGCGTTCGGCACGGCACCGGTCGACCCCGAGACGGGCCGCGAGCGCCTGGCGGAGTTCCAGGAGCGGGTCACGGCGGCGAACCGGTTCGGCATACCGGCCATCGCCCACGAGGAGTGCCTCACCGGATTCACCACCTGGCAGGCCACGGTCTACCCGACACCGCTCGCCTGGGCGGCCACCTGGGACCCCGGTCTCGTCCGGAGCATGGCGGCGGCCATCGGCGCGGACATGGCGGCGGTCGGCGTCCACCAGGGCCTGTCCCCCGTGCTGGACGTCGTACGCGACTACCGCTGGGGCCGTGTGGAGGAGACCCTCGGCGAGGACCCCTACCTGGTCTCCGAACTCGGGCTGGCCTATGTGCGGGGCCTGCAGTCCTCCGGTGTCGTCGCGACGGTGAAGCACTTCGCCGGCTATTCCGCCTCCCGGGCGGCACGCAACCACGCGCCCGCCGCCGTCGGCCCGCGCGAATACGCCGACATGATCCTCGTACCGTTCGAGAAGGCCGTGGTGGACGGGCGCGTCGGCTCGGTGATGAATGCCTACAACGACATCGACGGCGTCCCCTGCGGCGCCAACGAGTCCCTGCTCACCGGGCTGCTGCGCGACCGCTGGGGATTCGAGGGCACGGTGGTGTCCGACTACTGGGCGATCGTGTTCCTCGCCTCCATGCACCACGTGGCCGCCGACGTCGCCGACGCGGCCCGGGCGGCACTGCACGCGGGGATCGACGTGGAACTGCCCCACACCTCCGGCTACGGCGACCACCTGGAGAAGCTGCTGCGGGACGGCCGCGTGACCACCGAGCTGCTCGACCGCGCGGTGCTGCGCGTCCTGGCGCAGAAGGCCGAACTCGGTCTGCTGGACCCGGACTGGCACCCCGGGCAGTACACGGCCCCCGCCGACTTCGACTCACCGCGCAACCGCGCCATCGCCCGCGGTCTCGCCGAGGAATCGGTCGTCCTGCTCGACAACGCCTCGGCCCTGCTGCCGCTCGCCTCCCCGCGCTCGATCGCCGTGATCGGCCCGGCGGCCGACGACGCGCGGTGCCTGTTCGGCTGCTACTCCTTCCCCAACCACGTCCTGCTCCACCACCCCGGGCTCCCCCTGGGCGTCGAGGCCCCCACGATCCTCGACGCCGTCCGGCGGGAGTTCCCCGAGGCCTCGGTGCACCACGAGACCGGCTGCCATGTCACCGGTGAGGAGCGCGGCGGCATCGAGGCGGCAGTGGCGGCGGCAGCGGCGGCCGACCTGACGATCCTCGTCGTCGGCGACCGCTCCGGCATGTTCGGCGAAGGGACCTCCGGCGAAGGCTGCGACGTCGGCACGCTGACGCTCCCCGGAGTGCAGGAGGACCTGGTGGAGGCCGTCCTCGGCGCGGCCCACCGCACCGCCCTCGTCGTCGTCTCGGGCCGCCCCTACGCGATCGGCCGGCACGCGCGGCGAGCCGACGCGACCCTTCAGGCCTTCTTCCCGGGAGAGGAAGGTGCGGCTGCCGTCGCCGGGGTGCTGTCCGGGCGGATCAACCCCTCCGGGCACCTGCCCGTCCAGATCCCGGGCGACGCGGCAGGCCAGCCGGGCACGTATCTGGCGCCCCCGCTCGCCCTCAAGAGCGACGGCGTGAGCAACATCGACCCCACACCCGCGTTCCCGTTCGGGCACGGCCTGTCGTACACCACCTTCGCGATCGAGGACGTACAGGTCGACGAAGCCGTCGTGCCCGTCGACGCGACGATCACGGTACGGGCCAGGATCTCCAACACCGGTGCACGGGCGGGCACCTGCGTGGCCCAGCTCTACCTCACCGACCCGGTCGCCTCGGTCACCCGGCCCGTCCGCCAGCTCATCGCGTTCACCCGGGTCGACCTCGCCGCCGGCCAGGCCGGCGTCGTCGAGTTCGACGTCCACACGGACATGACCAGCTTCACCGGAACCGATCTGCGCCGACGCGTCGAACCCGGCGACGTCACCCTCACCGTCGCCCAGTCGGCCGGCGAGGCGGGCTCCTCCGCGCGAGTGCGGCTCGAAGGAGCCACCCGCACGGTCGACCACACCCGGACCATGACCACCGCCGTGACGGTACGGCGGGACTGACGGGCCCTCATTTCTCCACCTCACGATGGAGTCCACACGGCAAAGGAGCCGCAGTGAAGAAAACATGGGCAAGGAAGGCTTTCGCGACAGCGACGGCCTTCGGAGTCGGCCTGGCGTTCGCCATCGCCTCAGCGACGGGTGCGGCGGCGTATCAGCCGAGCCAGACCACCTTGTACGGTGCGCAGAACGCCGCTTCGTGCAACAAGACTCCGTGTGTCCTCTACCCGAAGTCGGCCCAGCTCCCCAGCGGACGCATCGTGGCCGCCTTCGAGAACAGCCTGGGCGACCCGGTGGGCCAGACGCTGCCGGTCTACAAGAGTGACGACGACGGCACCACATGGCAGAAGCTGTCCGACGTCAAGGCTCCGGCGTACCTGTCGAGCGACTCGCAGTACGCCAAGTACACCAGCAACTGGACGAACCCGTACTCCTACGTGCTCCCGCAGGACGTCGGAGCCCTGAAGGCCGGCACGCTGCTTCTCGCGAGCGTCGTCTCGGGGGACGACTACTACTACCGGGAGCACAAGGCCGCCGACCCGAACTGGACGCCGGACGGCGACGGCGACCGCAAGGACGTGGCGATCGCCCTGTACTCCAGCACCGATGACGGTGCGACCTGGAACTTCCAGAACATCCTCGCCGCCGGCGGGTGGCAGGGCAGTCGCGTGTCGAGCGCCAACACCTACGCGCAGTCCGACCCCGTCTGGGAGCCGTACCTGATGGCCCGGAACGGGCAGCTCGTCGCGTACTACTCCGACGAGCACGACTACCTGGGCTTCGACTCCACCACCGGCGCCCCGAACCGCGACCCGGACGACGACACGGCCACGGATTCACGCAACCAGATCCTCGTGCACAAGACCTGGGACGGCAGCAGTACGTCCTGGAGCCAACCGGTCGTCGATGTACCGGGCACGACCGAGAACCTGGGCGGCAAGACACTGATCGGCAGCGGACGACCGGGCATGACCACGATCGCCCAGACGACCGACGGCAAATGGCTGCTCACCTACGAGTACTGGGCCAGCGGTGCGACCAACACCCGGTACCGGATCGCGGACGACCCGCTGAAGTTCTATCCGAACACCGTGCCGGACCAGGGCGTCACCAGCCTGCCGGTGCCCTCCGGGGGACACACCCTGGCCGTGGGCGGCAGCCCGGTCCTCGTCCAGCTGCCGGACGGACGGATCGCCTACAACGCCGCCGGCAGCGGCAGCGTCTGGGTGAACGAGTCCGGTAAGAGCGACGGCACCTGGAAGGAGTACCAGACGCCGGTCACCGCCGGATACAGCCGCGATCTCCAGTACGTCGACGGCACGGGACGTGTCGTCATCCTCCAGGCCGGTTTCAGCGGCCAGGGCCTCGGTCCCGTGCGCTACGGCGAGGTCGACCTCGGGCGATCCTCCCAGAGCGCCTACTACACCCTCGTCAACCGCGCCACCGGTCAGGCCCTCAGCCCCGACGCGGGCAAGACGCAGGACGCGAACCTCACCGGCAACGTCCCCGACATCGTCCTGAAGGACCGGGACGCGGCCGACGACGCGCAGCGCTGGCACACCGTGGCCAAGGGCTCCGACGTCACCCTGCTCGACAAGGCCGGTGGCCGCTCGGTCGCCATCTGGACCGGCAGCGCGACAGCCGGGCAGAAGCTCGCCCAGTGGGTCGACGACGGAGCCACCGACAAGCAGTGGACCCTCGTCCCCTCGACCGACGGCTACTACAAGCTCCGGTCGGTCCGTAACACCAGTCTGTTCATGACGGGCGCGACCGCGAACGGCGCCGTCACCCTGGCCTCGTCGGCCAGTGACGGTTCGCAGGACTGGCAACTGGTCCAGGACCCACTGCCGACGGACGGCACCTTCACCCTCAAGGGCGCCAACTCCGGCCGCTGCCTCGATGTCCCCAACGGCCAGACCGGCGTGCAGGTACAGATCTGGGACTGTTCCGGGAACGCGAACCAGACCGTCACGCAGACCACCGCGGGCGAACTCCGCGTCGCCGGAAAGTGCCTGGCGGCCGCCGGTGACGGCACCACCGCGGGCACCCAGTTGATCCTGTGGACCTGCAACGGCAAGACCAGTCAGAAGTGGTGGTTCCGCCTCGACGGATCCGTCATCAACCGTTCCAACGGCCTGGCGATCGACGTCGCCAACTGGGCCACCGCCAACGGGTCGAAGGTGCAACTCTGGACAGCCGTCGGCAACGCCACCCAGAGGTGGAGCCGGGCATAGTCCACAGAGGGGCCGGCCCGAGGAGCCGGCCCCTCTTCGTCTCGTGTGTGATCAGCGGGTCAGGGGTCGCCACTGGTCTCTCAGCGCAGGACTGGTCGGCTTCCACACGGTGACCCGGTCCTCTGTAGGGCGATCGGCGTAATCGGGCGTTTCTGGCGGCCGGTGAAGCCGAGCACGCTGCGCATGCGCGCCGCAGCGAGGGGTACGACCACTCCCGTACGAGGAGTCGCGCATGCGGCTGGAGAGCGAGGGGTGCCGGAAGTGATTCGAAAGCTGCAGGCGATCGCACTGGACTGCGCCGACGCAGTACAGCTCGCGGAGTTCTACGCGGAGCTGCTCGGCGGCCGGGTGGTCGTGGACCCCGAGGATGCCGACTGGGTCGAGGTGCACGGGTTCGAAGGGACACCGCTGGCCTGCCAGCGGGTGGACGGCTACCAACCGCCCCAATGGCCCGGCCAGGAACGCCCGCAGCAGCTCCACCTGGACTTCGACGTGGACGACCTCGACGGAGAGGAGAAGCGGGCGCTCGCCCTCGGTGCGACCGTGCTGGAGCGGACGGACCAGCTCCGCCCGGAAGCCAACTGGCGGATCTACGCGGACCCGGCGGGCCATCCGTTCTGCCTCTGCCTCCACTGAGCCCACGGGACTACGAGCGCTGGGAGCGGCCGGGCGATTTCCTCGACGCTGCCCGCACTTGGCTCAATGGCGAAGTGTTGACACGCGGCCTTTCCAACCGCGGTTCTCCATGACCGCACGGGTGGTTAGGGTGGCGGTGGAATGACGGGGCTCATCGGGGGATTTGCCCCCGACGGGAGGGGGAGGTGCATCGCATCAGCCGGATGGGTTGCGACGATGTGCGGGCTCCCGCGCGCATGGACCAGGTGCTGCCCCCGTCGCTGCGCGGGTGGCTCGGGGTGATCGCGGCCCTCGCCGCGCTGGTGGTCGTCGGGCTCGGGGTTCTGTATGCCGGCGACAGCGAGCCGGGCGTGATGGACGCGCGGATCGAGACGGCGGTGTACGGTGTGCGGCCGCCGTGGCGGCGCGTCGCTCTGGCCATGGACTTCCTGGGGGAGCCCGGGGGAGCGGCGGTGCTGGTCCTGGCCGTCCTGGCGGGCTGCCTGCTGCTTCGGTGGCCTCGCGCGGCGGTGCTCGTCGTTGCCTGTGCCGGCATGACCGTGGGGACGGCGACGCTGCTCAAGTCGCTGGTGGGACGCACCATTCACGGTGACGACAACCTGTCCTACCCGAGCGGGCACACCGCCTTCCTCACCGCGCTCACCGTCGCGGTGGCGCTGCTGGCGACCGGTCGGCTCGGCCTCGGCAGGACGGCCGGCACGTCACTCGTGCTCGCCGCGGCGCTGGTCGCCGGCGCGGCCATGGGCTGGGCGCAGGTCGCCCTGGGCGCCCACTACCCCACCGACGTCCTCGGCGGCTGGTGCACCGCACTGGCGGTGACGCCGGCGACCGCGTGGCTGATCGACCGGACGGCCGACCGGCGGGACGACCGTACGCCCGACGCCGCTCTGCCGCAGCGCTGACGTCACGTCACCTCACACCGAGCGGCGGAACACCGGCTTCACCGGTCGTCCGCCCAGCCAGGGGGTGGGGTCGGCGGCGTCCAGGGCCTTCCGGTACACCGCACACGCCTGGGCCACCACGTCGACGGTGTGATCGATGTCGGCGTCGCTGAGCGCGCCGCTCACCACGAACGACGGGGCCAGCACCCCGCCCGCGAGGAGCCGACGCAGGAACAGGGTGCGGTACTCCTGCGACGGCTGCAGGTTCTCGTCGAGGGTGGCGAAGACCAGGTTGCTGGCCCGGCCCCGGACGACGATGTGGTCGCCGACGCCCATGCCGGCCGCGGCGTCGCGGACACCGGCGGCCAACCGCTCGCCGAGGGCGTGCAGCCGCGCGGTGACGCCCTCTTCGACGTAGGTGGTCTGCACGGCCATCGCGGCCGCCAGGGAGTGGGTCTCCGCACCGTGCGTGGTGGACAGCAGGAACACCCGGTCGCCGGAGTGACGCAGCCCGCCCAGCTCCATCAGATCGCGGCGCCCGGCCAGCGCGGAGACGGCGAATCCGTTCCCCAGCGCCTTGCCGAACGTGGAGAGGTCGGGGACGACGCCGTACAGGCCCTGCGCGCCCGCCTCGGACCAGCGGAAGCCGGTGATCATCTCGTCGAAGACCAGCACGCAGCCGTGTCGGTCGGCCAGTTCGCGGAGGCCCTCCAGGTACCCGGGCGGCGGTTCGGCGACGGTGGCGGGTTCGAGGATCAGGCAGGCGACCTCGTCCGGGTAGCGGGTGAGCAATTCCTCCGTGGCGGCCAGGTCGCCGTAGGGGAAGGCCACGGTGAGCTCTTCGGTCGCAGCCGGAATACCGGCGGACATCGGCGTGGTGCCGATGAACCAGTCGTCGGTGGAGAAGAACGGATGGTCGGCGCAGATGGCCACCCGCGGGCGTCCGGTGACGGCGCGGGCGAGGCGCACCGCGGCGGTGGTGGCGTCGGAGCCGTTCTTCGCGAACTTCACCATCTCGGCGGTCGGTACCGTGGCCAGGAAGCGTTCGGCGGCTTCGACCTCGACGACGGACGGCCGGACGAAGTTGCTGCCGCGGTCGAGTTCCCGCCGCACCGCCTCGATCACACGCGGGTGGGCGTGTCCGAGGCTGACCGACCGCAGGCCGGAGCCGTACTCGACGTAGCGGTTGCCGTCGACGTCCCACACGTGGGCGCCGCGGCCGTGGCTGATGACCGGGGCCAGGCCCTCGGGGTACTGGTCGTCGCCCTTGGCGTAGGTGTGCGCGCCCCCCGGGATCATGGCGTGCAGCCGCTCGTTCGCCCTCCGCGACCGGGGCAGGAGGAACTCTCCGGTGTCTTCGGTGTCCACGCCGACCTCAACTCTCCTTGTTCTTCAGGACCTGGGCGAGGCTCGGCGCCTCCCGGTCCCGCTGGGACATCGATGTGACCGGCAGCGGCCAGGGAATGGCGAGCTCCGGGTCGTCGAAGGCGATCGTCACGTCCTCGGCCGGATCATGCTCGCGGTCGATCCGGTACGAGGTGTCGGCGGTCTCGGTCAGCGCCTGGAAGCCGTGCGCGCACCCCGCCGGGATGTACAGGGTCACCTGCGTCTCGCCGGACAGCTCGAAGAAGGCCCGGTTGCGGTAGGTAGGCGAGTCCGATCGCAGGTCCACGACGACGTCGAAGATCCTCCCGTACGAGCACCGCACCAGCTTGGCCTCACCGGCGCCGGAGCGCAGGTGCAGGCCGCGCAGCACGCCCCGGACCGAGCGGGACAGGCTGTCCTGGACGAAGGCGTCCGGGTCGAGCCCCACCGAGCGGATCACGTCGGCGTCGAAGGTGCGGCAGAAGAAGCCGCGCTCGTCGGCGTACGGCGTCGGCTCGAACAGGTACGCGCCGGCGATCGCCGGAACTTCGGTCGCCTTCATGGAGCCTCCCGAGTGGCGTGGGCGTGAGTGTGGTCGGCCGCCGGGAACAGGGCCGCGGTCAGGTCGGTGAACTGCTGCTGGAGGCGTTCGGCGGCGGCCAGGTTCCGCTCGCTGAGGGTCTGCCGCAGCTCGGCCGATCGCCGCTCCAGCGCCCGGAACTGCTCGAGCAGCCGGTCGGCGTCGAGCTCGCGCGCCGGGTGGCAGTACGCGCCGAGCCCCATGTCCGCCATGAGCGCGTCGCTCTTCGCCGCGTAGCTGAGTGCGAGCACCGGCGTGCCGGTCTTCAGCGCGCAGATCAGGTTGTGGTACCGGATCGCCACCACGGAATCGGCGGCCGCCATCTCCTTCATCAGGTCGGCCAGCGAGGACGGCTCGGCAGCGGTGACCAGCGGCGAGTCCACAGCGGCGAGGATCGCGGCGACCACTGACGCATCGCACTCGTCGCCGGTGAGCAGCCGTACCGGCCTGTCCTCCTCGACCAGCGCGCGGACGAACCGGATCGTCCCGTCGAGGTATCGCCGGTGGATCTCCTCGGCGCGGGCGCGGTCGTCATCGCCGCCGTGGAAGTCCATGACGCCGACGCAGACCGGGCCGGGCGAGTCCGAGGGCGCGCTCGTCGGCGGCGTCGGCAGGGAGAAGGCGAGGTCCGGGTAGACCTCGTCGCGCGAAGTGTCCACGCCCATCGCCCGCATCGCGTCACGGGACTGGGCGTCCCGGTACGACCGGTACGCGGCAAGGCGCGCCGACCAGCGCACCAGGGCCCGGGTCGGCCGGTTGCCGATCGTCGCGGCTCCGACGCCGACCAGCGCGACCCGGGTGCCGAGCAGCCGGCCGCTCGCGCAGAGCAGGAACAGCGAGTACGGGAAGCCCCACGGCCGCAGGGGCAGCGTGGCCTCCAGGACGCCCATGCCCGGCACGATCACCACGTCGTGCCGGCGCACCCAGGCGGCGGTGCGGAAGACATCGACGAGTTTGCCGAGACCCTTCGACGCGATCGCGCCCGCACGCGACGCGGTCCGGTACTCCCCGCGATACCAGTGCAGCCGCGTGGCGGGGATCCCGAACCGGGTCGTCACGGCCTCGGGCCCGCCGCACAGCGCGTCCACGGCCGCCGCCGGATGCTCGGCACGGAGGTACCCGAGCACGGCCTCCAGCGACCCGTCGTTGCCGAGGTTGCCGGAGCCGAGCAGGCCGAACACCCCCACACGTGTCGCCGCCTTCATGCCCGCCGCCCCTCACGGCCCGCGACGAGGGCATCCACGGAGACCGTGAGCTTGGCCGGGTCGACCGGGGCGCGGTCCTCGACCCGCTCGCCGGCGCCCGGCCGGACCCGGCTGGTCATCCACGCGGCCAGATGGCGGTAGCACGCGCGCCGGTCGGCCGCGGACAGGGGCGCCCGCCGGATCGCCGAGGCGAAGCCCCAGACGTACTCGGCGAGCAGCCGGGGCGTCGGGTGCAGCGGGCCTGCCCGGCGCGGATCCAGGTTGACGCACCGGGAGCGCTTGGAAGGGTTCGCACGCTCGGCGCGGGTGGGGTGGTCGCGGCGGAAGTACAGCAGCTCCGGCACCTGGTGGAAACGCCCGTGCAGGGTGATCTCGGCGACGTACGTGCGGTCCGCGTGGTGGTAGCTGTCCATCGGTTTCACCCGGCGCAGCACGTCGGCCCGCATCACCCCGTAGAAGTCGTCGCCACCGGGCTCGAACAGCAGACTGCGGAAGCGGTCCGGCGCGTGCGGCGAGTCGGTGGCGAGCGTGTAGTCGTAGGGGACCTTCACCTGGCCGTCGCCGTCGATGACCGCCTGGTCGGTGTGCGCGAGGATCACGTCCGGCCGCTCGTCCAGCGCCTCCACGCAGAGCCGCAGCAGGTCGCGGCCGTAAAGGTCGTCGTGCGAGGCCCACTTGAACAACTCGCCGCGGGCCTCGTCGAGCACACGGTTGTGGTTCGGCGTCGCGCCGATGTTCCGGGACAGCCGGAGGTACCGGATGCGTGAGTCCTGCGCGGCGTACTTGCGGCAGATGTCCTGGGTCGTGTCGGTCGAGGCGTTGTCGGAGATGACCAGCTCGAAGTCCTCGTAGGTCTGCCCGAGCAGGGCGTCGAGCGACTCGGCCAGGTACTCCTCGCCGTTGTACACGGGCAGGCCGATGCTCAGCCTGGGTCGGTCGGTCATGCGGTCCTCACTTCGGGGACAAGGTTGTGGTGGCGCTCGCGCAGGGCGGACCGCAGCTGCAGCCACCACACGGCCGAGCCGCTGAGGGTCGCGGCGGCGACGCCCCATGCCGAGCCGACCGTGCCGGCCACGACCGCCCCGCCGAGCCCGCCGCCGACATAGCAGGCGGAGGCGAACAGCTGGCAGCGCAGACTGCGTCGGGCCGCGCCGAGCGCGCGCAGCCCGGCCGCCGCGCCGGTGCCGAGGCCCGCGCCCGCGACGCCGAGGGTGATCGCCACGATGAGCTGCGAGGCGGATGGCCAGACGTCGCCGAGCACGAGCTCACCGAGCCGGTCCGGCAACAGCAGCAGCGACCCGCCCCACAGCAGCGCGGCGGTGGCCTGCCCGCCGCCGAGGAGGAGACAGAACTTCCCCAGCCGCTGCGGGGCCTGCCGCAGCACCCGTGCCGCCTCCGGGACGGTGACCAGCGACAGGCCCATCAGTACGGCGAGGAACGGGCCCATCAGGAGTTCCGCGCCCCGCACCGCACCCACCGCGCCGACCCCGACGATCGCGCCGAGCCCGTACGCCCGCAGCTGGCTCGCGCCGCTGAGGCTGACGTTCTCGACCAGGTACCGGTAGCCGAGATCGCGCTGCTCGCGAAGCCACCCGCGCGCCTCGGTCATCCGGGGCCGGACGCCGGACTGGAGGCAGCCGTACGCGGCGGCCACCGCGGCGGACGCGCCCCAGGCGAGCACGAAAGCGGGCACGCTGCCCACCTGGGCCGCCACGACCATGGCCGGGACGAGCGCGATGCCCCACACGAGGTCGTTGACGAACGCCTTGCGCCCGCTGCCGGCGGCGAAGAACGAGAACCGCCAGGCGTCCTGCAGCAGCAGCCCCGGCAGCATGACGCCGAGGCAGGCGAACGCGGGCCCCACGCTGCCGCCGAGGCCCAGTCCGACCAGCAGACACGCCGCGCCGAGGGCGGTACCGACGCCGAGCGCGGTACCCGACGCCCGGGACACCGCCCCCCGCCAGGACGTGTCCGACACGCCGCTGAAGCGCACCACGAGCGGGTCGGTGGCCAGCCCGCGGGAGACGTTGAGCACCACGCCGTAGGTCACCCAGGCCAGGCTGAACACGCCGAACGCGGTCACCCCCAGCGAGCGGGCCACGTAGATGCCCACCGCGAAGTTGGACATGCTGGAGGCCGCCTGGTCGGCCAGGCCCCAGGACAGCCGGCCCGCCATGGCCCGCTTCGCGGTGCGCCGGGCGTGTCCGGCCGGTGCCGCCGACGCCGTCGCCTTCTCCTCCTCGGTGGTCATCGGCGTCATGCCTTGATCAGTTCGGCGCCCTGGAGGGCGGCGGCCGCGGCGGCGACGGTGTCGAACGGCAGTCCGGACCGCTCGGCGACGTCCAGCAGACTGTGCTCGCCGTCGGAGAGGTTGAGCACCCAGAGCATGGCCATCTGCGCCTGCTTGGTGTCGCTGCGACCGCCGAGCGCGTCGTACAACCCGCGCCGCCCCAGCTGTGGTTCGCCGTGGGGGCTGAGGTTGACGTACCGCCGGTTGCGGTCGAGCACGGCGAACGCCTCGCGGCAGACGGCGAGCGTGTCCGCCATCGCCTCCGGGGAGACGAAGTCCGGGTTGTCCGCCGAGGTGTGGTACTCGGGGTAACCGGCGTACGGAGTCCGGGTGAGCGAGCCCACGCCGAGATCGAACCCGGGGGAGCAGTACTGCCGCTCGTCATAGCCGTACGGAGTGAACTCGGTGACGCGGTGCGGGCGTTCGGACGCGTTGAGCACGTGCCGCATCACCCGGTCGATCTCCGCGTCACCGCGCCTGCTCTGCTTGTACGTCAGTCGGCCCCGGTCGCCGGCGCAGGCCAGCACCAGCCCGTGCTTGACCTGTTCCACCCGCTCCGCGTTGCGGGCCAGCCAGGTGATCGCCCCGATGGTGCCGGGCGCGAAGATGAACCGGTAGGTGTGGTAAGGCGTCTGCTCCGCCAGCGCCCGGGCCAGGTACGTCGCCACCGCGATGCCGGCCAGGTTGTCGTTGGCCAGCGACGGGTGGCAGACGTGGCAGGAGACGATCACCTCGTCGGCGACCTGCCCGGGGACCACGTGCTCGGCGTAGGTGAGGTGGCCGTCCGCGAGGGTGGAGTCGATGCGGACCTCGTAGTCACCGTCCGGCAGCGCGTCCAAGGTCTCCTGGGCCAGGCAGAACCCCCATTCCGGCTTGTAGTAGCTGGTGCGGTACGGCACCCAGGAAGGCTGGTCCGGCAGGGTGTGCAGGTGTCCGCGCAGCTCGGCCAGCGACATGGTCGCCGACACCGGCACGCTGTAGCCGAGCACGTGCAGGCTGGACGCGGCGAAGTCGACGACCCGGTGGCCGGCGGCGTCGGCGATGTACGCGTCGCGGATGTTCCACTCCTGCGGCACCGTCCAGTCGAGCACCTGAGTCCCGGTCGGCACCTCGTGCACGCGCAGCGGGATGTACTCGCCGACGATCTCCAGGGTGGCGCGCACACCGTCGCCCGTGATGCTCCGGCACAGCGGGTACAGCCGCTCGACCAGCGCGTGCATCTCGTCGCCGGCCGAGGCCATCGGCTGTTCGCCCGCCGCGGTCATCCGCGCCTGCGCAGGGTGTCGTCGACGGCGCCGGCGTCGGACGCGGCGCGCAGCACGGCGAGCCGGGTGAAACGCCGGTCGAAGTCCTCCTTGGTCAGCCCGAACTTGCGGTAGGCGTCGGCGAGTTCGAGCGCGCCCTGCTTCACCGTCCACTCGCAGTCGAAGCCGGGTATCGCCGCGCGGAACCGGGCGAAGTCCACCCGGTAGGACCGCGGATCGGCGCCGTTCTCCCCGGTGATCACCACCTTGGAGCCGGGCACCGCCTCGGCGACCTGCTCGGCGATCTCGGCGACCGTGACGTTGTTGATCTCGCTGCCGATGTTGAACGCCCGGTCGTGCACCGCCTCCCGAGGCGCGGTCAGCGCGGCCGTGAACGCCCGGGCGATGTCGGCGGCGTGCACCAGCGGGCGCCAGGGGGTGCCGTCGGAGAGCACAAGGACCTCGCCGGACATGAGGGCGTGGCCCGTCAGGTTGTTCAGCACGATGTCGGCGCGCAGCCGGGGCGAGTAGCCGAAGGCGGTGGCGTTGCGCATGTACACCGGGGTGAAGTCACCGTCGGCCAGCGCGTGCAGGTCGTCCTCCACCCGCACCTTGGACTCCGCGTACGGCGTCACCGGGCGCAGCGGGGCGTCCTCTGTCACGAGGTCGTCGCCACCGGCGGCGCCGTAGACCGAGCACGTCGACGCGTACAGGAAGCGCCGCACTCCGGCGTCGCGGGCCAGCCGGGCCAGGTGGACGGAAGCGTGGTGGTTGATGTCGTAGGTGAGCTCCGGCGCCAGCGATCCCAGCGGGTCGTTGGAGAGCGCCGCCAGGTGGATGACTGCGTCCACCCCGGCCACGTGTTCGGCGGTGACGTCGCGCAGGTCCACCCGGTGCCCCCGCGGGTCCGCGGGCGTCGGGCCGAGGACACAGTCGGCGAACAGGCCGGCGTCGAGGCCGACGACCTCGTGCCCGGCGGCCGCGAGGACCGGGGCCATGACGGTTCCCAGATAACCCTGGTGTCCGGTCAGAAGTACGCGCATGGTTCAACCCCCCAGGTTGAGCGTGAGTTTGGTGACGGCGAACGCCTCGGCGTAGCGCGCGTGGCATTCGATGCCGCGGATCCGGGCAAGACCGAGGAAGGCCTCCCGGTCGTACCAGGGGCGGTGCCGCTGCGAGGGGTAGTGCTCTTGCAGCAACCGCACCTTCTGTTCGGCGATCTCGGGCGTCAGCGGCTGGTACGCCGACGGACGGCCGAGATCGCCGTCCCACTTGGCGATCTCGTAGCCGAGGACCAGGTGGTCACGGAACGCGGTGGGTATCAGTCGCGCCAGGCCGCGGTGGTCCTGGTGCGCGTCATCGGTGCGCGGGGCAAGGATCAGATCCGGGTCGGTCTGCCCGCGCAGTTCCTCGACCGCGGCCTTGGCCTCCTCCCAGTGCGCCGGCAGTCGGCCGTCCGGCAGCTTGTGCACGGTCAGCCGCAGGTCGGCGCCCGGGCAGAAGGCGGCGAGCGCGGCCTGCTCCTCCTGCTCGCGTTCGCTGCCGCCGCCGGAGAGCACCAGCGCGTCGACGCGGATCCCCGGCCGCGCGAGGCACAGCGTCAACAGCGTGCCGCCGGCGCCGATGGCGATGTCGTCGCAGTGCGCGCCCACCGCGACGATCCGGCCCAAGGGCCCGGCTCCGAGCCCGATCACGCCGTCACCCCCGCGCCGTCCCGCTCCCACACGGCCCACGGACGGTCGCCCCGGGCGTAGGCGTCGTCCAGTGCGGCCCGCTCCTTCACGGTGTCGGTCGGCTTCCAGAAGCCGCGGTGCTGGTGCGCCACCAGCCGGCCTCGCTTGGCCAGTTGGGCGCATCCGTCGGCGACCAGGTCCCCGCCCTCCGGGATGTGGTCGAAGACCTCCTGGCGGAGCACGAAGTAGCCGCCGTTCTCCCACAGCGGCAGTTCGCTCACCGCCGTGATGCCTCCCACCAGGCCGTCCTCGCCCAGGTCCACGCAGTGGAACGAGGACTGCGGCGGCACCACCATCATCGACGCGCCGGCGTCGCGCCGGGCGAAGTTCTCGATCATCTGCGGCAGCGGGGCGTCGGTGAGCACATCGGCGTAGTTGGCGAGGAACATCTCGTCGCCGTCCAGGTGGTGTCGCACCCGGCGCAGCCGCTCCCCGATCGGTGACTCGATGCCGGTCTGCGCGAACGTGATGGTCCAGTCGGCGATGTCGGTGGACAGCAGCTCGGTCCGCCCGCCCCGCAGCACGAAGTCGTTGGACGTCGTCTCCTCGTAGTTGAGGAAGAAGTTTTTGATGTGGTGGGCCCCGTACCCCAGGCACAGGATGAACTCCGTGTGCCCGAAGTGGGCGTAGTAGCGCATGACGTGCCAGATCAGCGGTCTGGGGCCGACCATCGCCATCGGCTTGGGCACGTCGTCGGAGGATCCGTTGCGCATCCGCATCCCGTAACCGCCGCAGAACAGAACGACCTTCATGCTGTGACCTTTCGGGACGCGACCTCGACAATGCTCAGTTCCGGGATGGGGAAGACCAGCCGGCCGCCCCAGTCGTGCACGAAGGACAGCTGCTCGACCAGCTCGGCCCGCAGGTTCCACGGCAGGACGAGGACGTAGTCCGGTTTGTCCGCCGCGATCTGCTCGGGCGGCAGGATCGGGATGCGGGTGCCCGGAGTGAACCTGCCGTGCTTGTAGGGGTTGCGGTCGACCGTGTACGCGAGCAGGTCGGGCCGGATGCCGCAGTGGTTGAGCAGGGTGTTGCCCTTGCCCGGGGCGCCGTAGCCGACGACCGTCTCGCCGCGCTCGGCGGCCTCGATGAGGAACTTGAGCAGGTCCCGGCGCACCTTGGCCACCCGGGCGGAGAACTCGGTGTACCCGGACAGCTCCTGAAGCCCGGCGGCCTTCTCCCGCGCCAGCACGTCGGCCACCTGCTGTGTCGGCTCGCCGGCCACCTCGGCCGGGCGGGCCCACAGCCGGATGGAGCCGCCGTGAGTGGGCAGCAACTCGACGTCCACGAGCGTGAGTCCGCCGCCGGCAAGGGCCCGGATCGCGGACGCGACGGTGTAGTACTGGAAGTGCTCGTGGTAGATCGTGTCGTACTGGTTCTCCTCGATCAGGGTCAGCAGGTGCTGCACCTCGATGGAGACCCAGCCGTCGTCGGCGACCAGGGCGCGCAGCCCCCGCGTGAACCCGACCACGTCGGGGATGTGCGCGTACACGTTGTTGGCCACGACCAGGTCCGCCGGGCCGTGCTCGGCGCGGACGGCCGCGCCGGTCTCCGGGCTCAGGAACTCCGTGAGCGTGGGCACGCCCGCGTCCCGCGCCGCGGCGCCGACGTTCACCGACGGCTCGATGCCGAGGCAGCGGATCCCGCGGTCCACCACGTGCCTCAGCAGGTACCCGTCGTTGCTCGCGACCTCCACCACGAAGGCGTCGGAGCCTTTGGTGTCGAGTCCCACCCGCCGCACGGCGTCGGCGACGAACGTGCGCGCGTGCTCCACCCAGGAGGTCGAGAACGAGGAGAAGTACGCGTACTCCTTGAACGTCTCCTCCGGCGTGATCAGCGGCGGGATCTGCGCCAGCCAGCAGTCGGTGCAGACCCGCAGGTGCAGCGGGTACGCCGGTTCCGGCAGGTCCAGTTGGTCCGCGGCGAGAAAGCTCTCGCACGGTGGCGTCGCCCCGAGATCGACGACGCTCGCCAGCGTCGCCGAGCCGCAGAGTCGGCATCGTGTCATTTGCTGCCCCCCATTGATTCCGTCCGACCCGCGATCGCGGTGCGGTACCCCTCCACCAGGTGCTCCAGCCCGACGGCCGGGCTGAAGTCCTGCTCGTAACGGCGCCGGGCCGCCTGCCCCATCTCCCGGTTGCGGACCGGCTCGGCCGTGATCCGGCGCAGGCAGGACGCGAGCGAGGCGGCCTCGCCCGGCCGGTGCAGCAGCCCGGTCACGCCGTCCTCGACGAGTTCGACGAACGCCCCGTGACCGGCGGCGACGGCCGGGACCCCCGCCGCCATCGCCTCCACGGCCACCAGGCCGAACGCCTCCAGCCACGTGGAGGGAGCCACCACGGCGACCGATCGCGCGATGGCCTTCCGGCACTCCGCCGTGTCCAACAGGCCGACACAGCGCACGTCGTCCCGGCCCGCCGCCCAGGCGGTCACCTCCGGCTCCAGCGGCCCAGCGCCGGCGATCATGAGCGGCACGCCCACACCGCCGCTCGCCGCGAGCTCGTCCCACGCGGCCATGAGCAGCCGTACGCCCTTGGCCTCCGCGAGCCGGCCGAGATAGAGCAGATGCTCGCCGTCACCCTCTCGGCGGACGCCCGGGTCGGGCACGAAGTTGTGCTTCACCGCCAGCAGTTCGGCCGGCATGCCGGCCCGCACCAGGACGTCGCGCTGCGCCGCGGAGATGCAGAAGAAGCGCTCCACCCCGGACCACCACCGCCGCCGGTTGACCGACAGGCTGACCGCGAGCGGCACCGTCGCCAGCCGGGAGTTCCGGTAGCAGCCGTGCCGGACGGCGGGCAGCGGCGCGGACCCGACGCACTCGGTGCACGGCCGGCCGTCCCTTTGCAGCGTGCCGGGCGGGCAGACCTGGGTGTAGTTGTGCAGCGTGGCGACGGCGGGCACGCCGGCGTCGGCGCAGGCGGCCAGCACCGCCGGCGACAGGAGCGGGAAGACGTTGTGGACGTGCACCACGTCCGGCCGCTCGGCGCGAAGCCGGGCGGCGAGCTCCTTGCGGACCGCCGGGTTCCACGGCACAAGGAGCGGTACCGCGACCTTGCCCAGCAGGGACCGGGCGGCGATGTCGTCGCTGCGCCGCTCGAACACCTCGACCCGGTGGCCGGCCCCGCGCAGCAGCGCCACCTCCTGGTCGACGACCTTGTTCTCCCCGCTCGGCTGCGCCGAGGCGTAGCGGTTGTGCACCACGAGGACGTGCATGCTCAGATCACCTCCGATCTCTGGGCCCATCGCGGGACGCGCCGCCGAGGGGTTTCGGGTGTCGGGACGGGAGTGGCCGCGGCAGGTGCCGCCAGCAGCGAGGCGGCCAAGGCCAGATGCAGCAGATACGGCGAGGCGTCGCCGAGCCCCGCCTCGGTGTACGAAGCGATCGCGCAGTAGCTGATCAGGAAGATCGCACAGGCCCTCGACAGCGACGGTGGCCGCAGCAACGCGACGCCGCCCAGCACGATGATGATGGCCGCCACCAGGGCGATGCCGGTCATGCCCTGCTCGTTGTAGACGGCCAGCCAGCTGTTGTCGATCGGGAGCCCGCCGAACGACTTGTCGCCCAAGCCCGTGCCGAACAGGTACTCCGTGGTCGTCCGGGGTGCCGCCAGCAGGGCGTTCCAGACCTTGGCCCGGCCGGTGAGGCTGGCGAAGTTCTCCTGGCTCTGCCCGCGCAGGAACCACGCCTGGAGCGCGGAGCTGAACCCCACCGCGGCCACCGCGGCGCACAGCACCGCCCAGGAGAAGACCCGGCGGGCGGCGGCACTGGTCAGGACGAGGGAGGTGATCGCCAGCACCAGCGCGATGATCAGGCCGAGCGTGGCCGTCCGGGTATGGGTCAGCGCGAGGAGGACGAGGGAGAGCGCGATGATCACCGCCGCGCTTCTCCGGTCGGTCCGGCGGCCCAGGAGGAGCAGCACGGTGAGCCCGATGATCACCGCCGCGTACTGTCCGATCTGCGGCGGGGTGAGCGGCCACAGCGCACCGACCAGCCGCCCGCCGTAGAGGTCGGGCAGGGCGGCGCCCGGTGAGATGACCAGGCCGGCCGCCACCGACCCGAGCACCGCGAAGTACATCCGGATGTGGTGCCGGACGAACGTCGTGCTGCCGTCCCACCAGCGGCTGAGCAGCCACAGGGTGCCGACGAAGAGGGCCAGCCGGGTGCAGCGGAACAGCGCGCCGAACCCGGCCCCCTGGTCCACGGTGGAGATCAGGCTCGGCACCAGCAGCAGGGTGAGCAGGAAGACGTAGGCGCTGGGCCGGATGCGCACCCGGGGGTTGACCAGGAGCGCCAGCGCGAACGCGGCGACCAGCGAGCCCATGGTGACCATCTGGATGAGGGAGCGGGGCAGCGGGACGATGGTCTGCGCCCCGGCGGAGCCGAGGGTGTTGAGGACGAGCAGCCCCCAGACCGTCCCTACGATCTTCGGCCTGTGGTCTGTGTCGGTGTCCGCGGACCTCATCTCAACCACCGTCCCCTGCGCGGAAGGTGCTGCCCGCGTCCTGCCGGTACGGCTTGTCCTGCCACTGCTTGAAGTCGACCGTCCGGCTCGCGTCGTGCACGACGAAGGTCCAGGGCCCGACGTAGACGTTGTCGTGCCAGCGGTTGTGCTGCTCGCGGGTGATCGCCTCGGCCACCCGCTCGCCCTGGTACGGCGACCAGTCCGGATACGTACCGTAGTTGGACAGCACCCCCATCCGGTCGCACTTCGCCGTGCAGTCGACGACGGACTTGTCCAGCACGAAGCGGTTGTCGTGGATGTCCACCCGCTGGGTCTTCCACCGGCAGTCGGAGTAGAGCGGTGCCTTGGCGATCGCCGGCCGCGCGCAGCGGTCGGTGTTCTTCACCAGCAACGTGCAGTCACCCGACGACGTGTTGGCCGGGCTGTTGCAGAACCGGTCGGCGTTCTCCCACAGGGTGATCCCGGACCAGTTGTTCTCCAGCACGTTCCGGTAGATGTCGATCTTGTCCGTGCGGGCCCGGACCCGTGGTTCGCCGCCGGACTCGGAGAGGTAGACGGTCGCGAACGGGAAGCTGTCGCCGTCGGCGGCCTGAGCGCGGGCCTCCACCAAGTTGTTCCGCCGGATCCGGTTCTTCCGGATGACCGCGTTGTAGCTGGTCTCGTAGATCAGCGCGGCACCGTCGTTGTCCTCGATGAGGTTGTTCTCGATGAGGAAGTCGTTGTTGTTGGTGTCCGCCCACAACCCGGTTCCGCGGTTGTCGTGCACCCAGTTGCCGCGCACGTCGGCGCCGTCCACGGCCCAGAACTTGACGCCTCCGGTGCAGCCGCAGGCCGGCCGCCGCCGCTCCCAGTCGCCCGTGTTGTTGCCCACGATCTCGTTGCCCTCGACCACCAGGCCGCGGATACCGCCGGTGGCCTGGTACGCGTTCATGCCGTACTGGCCGTTGTCGCGCAGGCAGTTGGCGCGGACCTGCTGGCGGGCGCCGGCCATCAGCCCGGCGCCGGAGTTGTTCTGGATCGTCGAGTGCTCGATCACCCACCCGTCGGCCGAGTCGTGATTGACCACGCCCTCGTCATGGGGCGCGACGAACCCCTGCACGGTCAGATAGCGGATCGTGACGTCGCGGGCGGTGCCGCCGAACGCGTACTGATTGCTCTTCCGGCCGTCGAGCACCGCGCCCGGCGCGCCGAGGTAGACGTCCCCCTCTTTGGGGGTCACCTGGTCGTAGCGGTGCGACATGAGCGTGTGCTTGCCCGGCCGAAGCCAGAAGGTGGTGTGCGGGGGGCTGCTCCCGGTCTTCGCGGCCAGGTCGCCGGGCACCGTCGGGTCGACCGTCACCGCGCCCGCCGGCGCCTTCGCCGGCCCGGCCGCGGGCCTGGCACACACTCGGGCCACGGAGGTGGAGGAACCAGGGGTCGGCTTCGGCGCGGCGGCCGTCGTGCTGCTCTCACAGCCGGTCGCCGCCAGCAGGGCCAGCGCCAGCGGTGCCGCCGGCCACGCCCACTGCCGCCACTTGATCCCCACGCGCCCTCCCCTCACTGACCGTGGAACCTGAGCACGGTGGTGAAGCCCTCCGTGCCGTCGGTGAAGCCGGTGCCGACCAGCGTGATGGCGGGTTCCTTGCGTCCGAAGCCGGGGGAGTACCAGCCCAGCGGCGGGTCGCTCTCGCCGCGATGGGCCTGCCAGCTCAACCGCCCGGGCAGGTCGAGTTCCGCGGAGCGGTCCTCGCCGTCCCGGGTCCAGGTGAGCACTGCCCGGTTCCCCACCAGGTCCGCGGCGATCGCCGGGCCGAGGTGGAACGCCAGCCGCACGGCCCGGCGATCGCTGTGCGGGCCGCGGACCTCGTCGACCACCCTCAGCTCCTGGCTCGCGGCCGTCAGCTCCACCCTGCGGCGGTGCACGGACGGCTGGTAGCCGTCGTGCTCGGCGCACCAGCGGGCCGCCCCCTCGGTGGACGTGTCCGCGACCAGTACCCGGCTGCGGGCATGCCGCGTCCACAGGAACGGACCGCCGGAGACGGACTGGTCACCGCCGTCCAGTTGCAGGGTGTTGTGGCCGAGGGTGGACCGGAAGTACTGCCGCCACTCGGGCTGCCCGTGGTAGCAGAACGTCCCCGGGTCGGCGAGCACATCGACCCCGTCGTGCCGGACCTCGACGGACAGCGCGTCCGCGTGGGCGTGTGCGGCGATGGACAGGAACCCGTGCGGACCACCGTCGCAGCGGCACCAGATCTCCCCCGGACCGCGCAGGATGGTCATGCCCGCGTCGGCGAAATGAGACGGTCGGCTCGCCGGGCGGGTCACGGACAGTCCACTGGGTTCGATGAGCGCGGCCAGCAGCGGGGTGCGCACATCGGTGCCGGGCACCGCCGGCCACCAGTCGCGTCGGCCGAACACGGCGTCACCGGTGGCCAGCAGTGAGCCCCAGCGGTCGGTGCCCGCGCCGTCCACGACCAGACCGTGGCCGTCGTCCGAGTCCCCCTGGCGCGGCGGCCGCAGCCGGTTGTCCACGACGGCCGCGAGCGCGTCGGTCATCCGCAGCAGCACCAGCCGGACCGACGCGGGGACCGGCACGCCTGCCGCATCGGCCTCGGCCACCGCGGCCAGGCCGAGCTCCAGCACCAGTCCGTGGTACTCGCCGGCCAGCTCGCGGTTGAGGCCGGAGAGAAAGGTGTTGGCGCGCAGCTGCCGCTCCAGCGACCGCAGCGCGTCGGCCCGCCAACGCGCCGAGGAGGGGAACCACCCGAACGCGCAGGCCGCGGCGAACTGCCCGGCGGCCTCGGCGATGACGTGGTTGT
The DNA here is from genome assembly GCF_000720255.1 of Streptomyces griseus subsp. griseus. Taxonomy (GTDB): domain Bacteria; phylum Actinomycetota; class Actinomycetes; order Streptomycetales; family Streptomycetaceae; genus Streptomyces; species Streptomyces griseus_I. Next base: position 316,141 of record NZ_JOJE01000006.1, read on the forward strand.
TCGCCGAGGACCCCCGGCTGGGGAAGGCGGCCAGCCAACGCTGGTGGTACCAGATCTGGCGGAGCGCCACCGGGTTGTCCTCGAACAGGGCGGCCGCGCCCGGCCAGCCGTCGAGCAGCCGGCGGATCCACACCCAGGACAGCAGCCGGATCCCCAGCTCGATGCCGCTGACCCAGTGCACTCCCTTCAGCGGCGCGTTGGCGACCCACCACGACCGCAGGTGCCCGGCCACGCGCTCGGCGTACCGCTCGTCCCCGGTGACCGCGTAGGCCGCGGCGAGCACGGTGAGGTACTGATGCCGGGACAGCTCCCAGATCTGCTTGATGTCCCCGACCGTCTCCTCGTCCCGGTACGGCACGTCGAAGGCGTAGCCCTTCGGAGCCCGGCGCCCGGTCTTCGGGTCGTACCACCAGTCCGGGTCGGCCAGGTCGTCGCGGACCACCCCGAAGTACTCGGCGTGCCCGGCCATCAGCCGGTCCGCCTCAGCGACGAGACGTTTCGCGGCGTCCGGTGGCACCGCGGCGATCGTCCCGGCGGGCAGCACCGCGGTGAACCGGGCGCCGGTCACGCTCGGGCAGTCCGGCCGCGCCGACCGCCACCGCCGCCTGCGCACTGTGTCGCCCACCCGGCCCGCAACCTCCCGCGGTCCCATCCGGGACAGTCGCCGGAGGTACCAGCCCGGACTCCCCGAGCTCCCCGTCACAAGGCCCTCGCCAACGTCACCGGCGCGCCGCCGGCCAGGCCGGTCTGCACGGCGAGGGTGGCCGCCGTGGTGGCGACCAGCGACTCCAGCGGCACCGGCATCGGCCCGCCGGTCCGCACGGCCTTGACGAACGCGGCCAGCTCGGCGTTCTGGCCCTTGTCCCGGGCCTTGGGCAGCCGCGAACTGACCCACCGCTTCCGGCCGGCTGTGCTTTCGAAATACACCGAGGCGCGGACGAAGTCGTCGAGCCGGAGCACCCTGCCGTCCGCGATCAGGTCCAGCGTCTCCTTGGGGAAGCCGGACGAGCCGGTGGTGACGTAGCTGATGGTGGCGCTGGAGCCGTCCGGGTAGCGCAGCATGACCTGCAGGTCCTCGTTGCCCGGCGTGGCGGTCGCGTACACCGAGACCGGGTCGGCATCGAGCAGCCAGCTCGCCGTGTCGATGAAGTGTCCGCCCTCGCCGGCGAACCGCGAGCCCTCGGTGCCTTGCCGGAGGTACCAGCTGCCGTGATCGAGGTGGCCCGCGTTGACCAGGTAGCGCAGGTTGGCCGGACCGGTCCGGGCGCCGAACCGCTCCTTGGCCTCCTGCAGCAGCGGCGCGAACCGGCGGTTGAAGCCGACCTGCAGCCGGTCGTTGCCGGACTCCTCCACCGCCGCGAGCACGCCGGCCAGCTCGTCCTCGGTGAGCGCCAGGGGCTTCTCCACGAACACCGTCTTGCCGGCCAGCAGCGCCTGTCGGGTCAGTTCGGCGTGCGAGCTGTGCCGGGTGACCACGAACACCGCGTCGATGGAAGTGTCGCCGAGCACGGCGTCGAGATCGGTGGTCGCCTCGGCGAAGCCGAACTTGCGCTGCGCGTTGGCCGCGGACAGCGCCGTCGTGGTGACGACCGTGGACAACTCGACACCGTCGCGCTGTGTCAGGTGCGGCAGCAGCATCGAGGTCGCGTAGTTTCCCGCGCCTATGAACCCGAGGCGCACCGGCGTCTTGGCCGCCCGGGCCGGACCCGGCTTCACGGCCACCGTGGGCACCGCCACCGCCGGGGCCCGCGCTTCCCCCGTTTCCGCCGCGTGTCCCGCGTACTGGAACAGCACGGCCACGGCCTTCAGGTCGCCGTCCTTCAGGCTCCGGTACGTCTCGACGGCGTCGTCGAAGTCGGCGACGTGGGAGATCAGGGGCTCCACGTCGACACGGCCGCGGGCGACGAGATCGAGGAAGCACGCCAGGTTGCGGCGCTCGGTCCAGCGCACATAGCCGATCGGGTAGTCCCGCCCCTCCAGCTCGTACTCCGGGTCGTAGCGCCCGGGGCCGTAACTGCGGGAGAAGCGGACGTCGAGCTCCTTCTCGTAGTACGCGTTCCACGGCAGGTCCAGGCGGCACTTGCCGATGTCGACGACCCGGCCGCGGTCCCGGCACAACCGGGCGGCCAGCTCGACGGGCTGGTTGCTGCCGCCGCCGGCGGCCAGGTACACCTGGTCCACGCCGTGACCGCCGGTGAGTTCGGCGACGGCGGTCTCCACGGCCGCCGAGGCGGGATCGCCGCAGGCCGCCGCGCCCAGTCGCTCGGCGAGCTCGCAGCGCGCCGGGTCGGGGTCGGCCCCCACGACGTGGACTCCCGAGGCGGCCAGCAACTGCACCACCAGCTGCCCGATCAGCCCGAGGCCGATGACCAGCGCCACTTCGCCGAGCTGTGACTCGCCCTGGCGGACGCCCTGGAGCGCGATCGACCCGACGGTGCCGAAGGCCGCGTGCCGCGGCGCGAGGCCGTCCGGCACCCGGGCGTAGAGGTTCTTCGGCACCCAGTTCAGCTCGGCGTGCAAGGCGTGCTCATTGCCGGCGCAGGCCACGAGGTCGCCGACCTTCACATCGTCGATCCCGGGGCCGACCTCCTCGACCACCCCGCACAGCGAGTAGCCGAGCGGCGTGTAGGAGTCCAGCTTGCCCATCACCTTGCGATAGGTGGCGGGCACCCCGTTGGTGGCCACGCTCTGCACGACCTTGGCCACCTGGTCCGGCCGGGAACGGGCCTTGCCCAGCATCGACATGCCGGCCTCGGACACCTTCATGAGCTCGGTCCCGGTGGAGATCAGCGAGTAGGCGCTGCGGACCAGCACACCGCCCGGCTTGCACCCCGGCACCGGCACGTCGAGCAGCGCCAGCTCGCCACTCTTGTAGTTCTGTACGACCTGTTTCACCCGAAGTCCTCTTGTCTCTACAACGTCACGGGAGAGTTCTGGCCGGCCCCGGAGGTCGCGCCGCGATACCAGTACTCAAGGGTCAGCACGTGCCACAGATGCTTGGAGAAGTCCCGGTGCCCGGCGGCGTCCTCGGCGACGAGCCGCTGCAGCGCGTCGCGGCGCAGGAACCCGGAACGGACGAGCACACCGTCGTTCACCACCTCGCGCACCAGCGGTGCCAGATCCCGGCTCATCCAGGCGCGCAGCGGGGCGCTGAACAGGCCCTTGGGCCGGTACACGATCTCCCGGGGCAGGATCGAGGTGGCCGCCTCCTTGAGGACGGCCTTGCCCTGCCGTCCGACGATCTTGCGATCGCCGGGCACGGTGAACGCCGCCTTGACCACCTCGACGTCCACGTACGGCACCCGCACCTCGGTCGACGCGGCCATGCTCGACCGGTCCGTGTAGGCGAGGTTCAGGCCCGGCAGGAACATCCGGGAGTCGCCCAGGCACATGCGGTTGACGAAGTCGTCGAGGTCGTTGTCCTCGTAGACGTCCGCGTGCTCGGTCAGCACGTCGTCGACCGTCCCGGCCAGGTCCGGATCGATCAGGGCGAGCAGCTCGTCCTGGTCGTACATGGTGTAGCTGCGCCGGAACGCGGTCTCCTCCGGCAGATCGGCGAAGGAGAGGAACCGCTTCGCGAAGCGCACCGACCGGTACCCCCGGCGGGCCGAGGCGACCGGCAGCCGGTCCACGGCCGCGGACAGGCCGCGCCGCAGGGGCCGCGGGACGCGCTGGTAGCGCAGCGCGATCAGGTTGGCCAGGTGCTTGCGGTAGCCGGCGAACAGCTCGTCGGCGCCCATGCCCGAGAGCATCACCTTGACCCCGGCCTCCCGGGCGGCCGAGCAGATCAGGAAGGTGTTGATCGCGGCGGGGTCACCGATCGGCTCGTCCAGGTGGTACGTCATCTGCGGCAGCAGGTCGAGCACGTTCGGAGCGATCTCGATCTCGTGCAGGTCGACGCCGAACCGCTCGGCCACCTGCCGGGCGTAGCGCAGGTCGTCCGGCATCGCCTCGAACCTGGCGTCCTCGGCGCGGAACCCGATCGTGTAAGCGGAGATCCCGGGATGCTCGCGGGCCGCCAGCGCGGTCAGGTAGCTGGAGTCGAGACCGCCGGACAGGAAGGTCGCCACGGGTACGTCGGAGAGCAGGTGGCGCCGGGTCGACTCCTCGACGACGGCGGCGAGATCCGGCTGCTCGCCGCCCCGGGCCCGTTCCTGGGCCTCGGTGGCGACGTCCCGCAGGTTCCAGAACCGCCCGCGCTCCACCCGGCCGTCGGGCCGGCACCTGAGCCAGCTCCCCGGCGGCAGCTTCTCCGCCTCGCGGAACGCGCACCGTGAGTCCGGCACCCAGTAGTACAGCAAGGAGGCCACCAGCGCGGCGGGGTCCACCTGCAGCGACCCGCCGGTCACGGCGGCGAGTGCCTTGAGCTCGGAGGCGAACACCAGCCCCTCGCCGCGCCGGAGCAGGAACAGCGGCTTGATGCCGAGCTGGTCGCGGGCGAGCACCAGTTCACCGGTTCGCTCGTCGAAGATCCCGAACGCGAACATGCCGCGCAGCCTGGGCAGGCAGTCCGTGCCCCAGCGCCGCCAGGCCTCGAGGAGCACCTCGGTGTCGGAGGTGCCGCGGAAGCGCACCCCGGCGGCCGCCAGCTCGGCACGCAGCTCGGGCGCGTTGTACAGCTCGCCGTTGTACGTCAGGACGAGGCCGTCCGAGACCATCGGCTGGGCGCCGGTCTCGGACAGGTCGACGATGGCCAGCCGACGGTGCCCGAGGTGTACCTCGCCGTCACCGAGGGGGTGGCTGTAGCGGCCCGCCCCGTCCGGACCGCGGTGGGCGAGGGTCTCGGTGAGCCGGTCGGCCACGACCTTCCCGTCCGGCCATCGGTAAGTGCCTGCGATGCCACACATGTCCTACCGCACCTCCTGGTCGTTGTCCGGGACCCGTGCGGCCCACATCGGCAGCTGCTCCGTCAGCCGCCGGCCCTCCCCCACTGCCTGAACGGCGTGGGAGGTACCCCCACCCTTCTGCCGGGCCGGCCGCTCGCTCCGGCCGCGCAGCGCGGTGTGACGCCCGTCCCACAGCGTGCCGTCGGTCCGGTCACGCGGATCGGGGTCGATCAGCACCACACCGATCACCGGAATGCGCTGGTCCGCGAGCTGCCGCGCCACGGTGTGCAGCCACGCGGCGCTGCCGTGCCCGGCACGCACGACGAGCACGGTCTGAGCGCCGAGGTACCGGAGGTCCGTCCACGCCGTGCCGGGCGCCACTGAGCCGACGCCCAGCCGGCGCTCCTGGGGCGACCCGGCCTCGGCCTGCTCACCGGTGACCACAGCCGGGTCCCCGGGCTTCGGGCGGAGGCCGGCGAGCTGCCGGCCGGGCAGACCGTCGACGACGACCACCGGCCCCTCCGCCGACAGTGCCCGGGCCAGGTCCAGGGCGATCACGCTCGTGTTGCGCGCGCAGCCCAGTTCCAGCAGCGACACGGGTTCCGCCGAGCCGCGCACGGCGCGGGCCAGGGACGTGGTGAGCCGTTCGCGTGCCGCCCGGACCCGCCGGCCCTGCCATCGCCCGGCCGACCGGTGGGGCAGCTCGGAGATGACCGAGGCGCCGAGGTTCGCGGCGATCTCCCGGCGCAGCACGGGACGGTCCGCCACCACCGCGCCGACCGCGGCCAACGCGATCCCCAGGAAGAGCCCGAGGAAGAGCCCGATCCCGGCGTCGGTGGCAGCGGCCCTGGGCAGGGAGTGGCGCACCACGTACGGGGCGTCCACGATCTGCGTACCGGCGACCAGCCGGGGCGTGCCGATGCTCGCCTCCCCGGCGCGCTGGCTGAAATCGGTGATCTGCGACGTGAGTTCGGCCCGGCGGGCGTAGAGCGACTCCAGGTCCGCCGACGACTCCGGCCCGCTCGTCCGCGTTCCGTCTCCGATCGCCTTGTTGACCTGGGCCAGTTGGTCCTTCAGCTGGTCACGCTGCTTGCGCAGGGCCTTGGCCTCGGCGTCCGCGGCCTCCTGCACGCGCCTCACATGGTCGGCGACGAACGCATCGGCCAACGCCTTGGCGCGGGCCACCGCTTCCGCGTCGCCGGCGCCGGTCACGGTGATCTGCAGCACGTTGTTGGTCAAACCGGTACCGCTGTAGTCCTTCATGAAGTCCTCGGAGTTCTCCTGGGACTTGAGGGCTTTCAGGGCCTTGTCGGCGATCCGTGTGGTCTGCAGCAGCGCGACGTCGGTGCGGATCAGCGTTCCGGGGTCGTTCGGCTGGTCCTCCTCGTGCGCGACCAGCACCTTGGTCACCGCGGTCGGCGGCTGCGGCAGCAGGAACGCCACCGCCGCGCCGGCGAGCAGCCCCAGCAGCGCGAGTGAGCACCAGAGGCGGCGCCGCCTGCGCACCGCCGCCACCAGGGCCTGCAGGTCGAGCAGTGGAGCGGCGGCCGACGACTCCGGAGTCGTACTGGTCGTCACCTTGTGACCCCCCTCGCGTCGTCCAGTTCGCCGTCGAGGCCCGCGGGCGCCGGTACGGCGGCATGCCGGGAGTGGTCGTCCGACCGCGTCGCACGGACCGGTCCGGCGAGGACGATGCCGACGACCGCGTGCTTGGCGTCCGCACACGCCTCGGCGATACCGGCCAGCTCCGCCGCGGTCCAGCTGCCCGGGCTGAGCACGACCAGGGCGCCGGACTCGTAGCCGCGGTCCGGCACCATCGGCCGGGACACCGAAACCGCCACCGCGCGCAGCATCGGGTATCCCCTGCTCGAAGAGCTGGGAGAAGGAACGCTCCCGGCCTCGACGACGAGCTGCCCGGCGGCCAGGCGGGCGATCTCGTCACCCTCGGGGAAGACGACCAGCAGCCGGCGCGGGGCCGGCGGCTGGTCCCGGAGGCGGGAGCACACCCGCCGGTAGCGGATCTGCCTGCTGGCCTCGTCGCCGGACGTCCGCGGGGTCGGAAGGTCCCACCGCACGTCCAGGCCCAGCAGTCGTCGGATCCAGGCCCGCGGGCCACGGCCTTGCGGCCGGTGCATGGGCCGTTCCACGGGTACGTCGACGGCACCCAGCAGCGCCGAGCCCAGCGCCGCGGTGATCTCCCCTTCGCCGCGCAGCCGGCGGCTCATCCGGGCGGCGGTGAGATGGCCGATGACCGCGAACAGGAAGAACAGCAGCGCGCCGCCGGCGATGAGCTGCGTCCTCGTCGGCGGAGCCTCGCCGGTCGGCCGGGCCGCCGACCCCATGACGACCATGTTCTTCGCCTCGTCCTCGGTCGGATCGGCCTGCTCCAGCGTGTTGATGGCCTCCCGCAGCGCGGTGCGCAGCTTCTCCAGCTCGGTGCGGGTCTGCACGCTCTCCACGGTCTGCCCCGGATCGGCCGCGTCGGCCAGCTTGCTGATGCGGCGGCTGGTGTCCTTCACCGACTTCTGAAGCGCGGCGAGTTCCCCCGCCGCTTCGGGGTCGGCGCTGTCGTTCGCGATCCGTGTGGCGTAGGAGACGAACTCCTTGGCCACCTGGTCGGAGAGCCGCTGTGCGCGCTCCGGGGTGTCGGCCGTGCCGGAGATCTTGATGATGTTCCCGTCGGTGGCCTTGGCGCTGACCTGATCCCGCAGGTCGCTGCCGCTCACCCCGCTCCAGCCGAGCGTGGCGGCCGCGCGGTCGACCACCACCGAACTGGTCGCCACCTCCGTCTGCGTCAGCAGCTCGCGCTCCTCCCACGTCCCCGGCAGCAGCACCGATGCCGAGGTCGTGTAGCGCGGCGGAAACACCAAGGAGGCGCCGTGGCCGACGAGCGCGCCCACCACGGCGACGATGGCGAGCAGCCGCCAGCGCCGACGGAAGATCCGCCCGATCGTGACCAGGCGTATGGCGTCATCGTTCAACGACCCTGCCTCTTCCCTGCCCGGTCCGGGTCGCCTGCCGACACCGGAGGGTTGTCACGGCAGGCAGCGGCATAGGCGGCGAGCAGCGAGCGCTGGGAGTTCCGCCAGGAGAGCGGCCCGTTGATCCGCTCCTGGCCGATCTTGCCCATCTGGGCCCGCTTCTCCGGATCGTCCATCAGCAACGCGATGAGCCCGGCGAACTCGGCTTCGTCGTTGGCGGGCGCGTAGACGGCGGCGTCACCGGCGGAGACCCGCGCCTCCTTCAGGTCGAACGAGACGATCGGCCGGCCCATCGCCATGTACTCCAGGACCTTGTTCATGGTCGACACGTCATTGAGCGGATTGCGCGGATCGGGGGAGAGGCACACGTCCGCGGTGGACAGGTAGCGCACCAGGTCGGCGTCCGGGATGCGCCCGGTGAACTGCACCTGCTCGGAGAGACCGAGCCGCCCGGACAGCTCCACCATCGCGTCGAAGGCGTCGCCGGCGCCGACGAACACCGCGTGCCAGTCGGACCGCCCGCACGCGTCGCGCAGCTTCGCGAGGGCCCGCAGGGCGTAGTCGACGCCGTCCTGAGGTCCCATCACGCCGAGATAGCACAGCAGATGAGGCTTGCCGCGCTTCAACTCCGGCTCGGGCGGCACCGGTTGGAACCGGTCGACCTGGGGAGCGCTGCGCACCACGAACACGTCCTCCGGTCGCCGGCCGCCACGGCGTACCGCCACGTCCCGGTAGCTCTCGTTCGTGGCGAGCACGACGTCCGCGGCCCGGTAGGTCCGCCGTTCCAGCGCGCACACGGCGCGGTAGAGCAGATCCTGGCCACGGTCGAACCGCGACAGGTACAGCTCGGGCACCAGGTCGTGCTGGTCGAAGACGAACCGCGCGCCGCGCCGCTTCAGCCACAGTGCCGGCAGGAACAGCAGGTCGGGCGGGTTGCAGGCGTGGACCACGTCTACGGGTCCGACCTTGCGGGCCAGCCGGACCGTGTGCCACAACGCCGTTCCGTACTCCCGCAGATAGCCGGCCGGCCCTCCGGTGGCCGCGCGCAACGGGTAGCGGTGGATCCGCACCCCGTCGATCACCGCCTCCGGTTCCGTGTCCCGCTTCTCTCCCCGGGGGCAGATGACGTGCACTTCCCAGCCCGCGTCGCGCAGCGTCGTGCACTCCTGCCACACCCGCCGGTCGAACGGCACCGAGAGGTTCTCCACCAGGATCAGCGCGCGCCGGCCCGGCCGGTCGCCACTGCTTCGCTCACCAAGCAAGGCCCATGTACCCCGGTTCGGCCCGGCGCGCCTCGGCGTCGGGAAGGCGGATGAGGTCGACGATCACCGGGGCGTCGCCATGGGGCAGCGCCGACAGCACGGCCGGGTCCCTGGTCCCGACGAGGCACACCTCGGCGTGCTCGAGTACCTCCTCGACGGAATCCGCGAGCAGCTGCGCCAGGTGCGGCAACCGGTTCTCGATGTACTCGCGGTTCGCGCCGAGCAGCCGGGAGAGGCTCACGTTGGCGTCGTAGATCTTCAGGTCGTACCCCTTGCCGAAGAGCCTCTCCGCCAGTTCGACCAGCGGGCTCTCGCGGAGGTCGTCGGTGCCGGGCTTGAACGACAGCCCGAACATTCCCACCCGGCGCTTGCCGGCGCGCTCGACCAGCTCCACCGCGCGCTGCAGATGGTCGGAGTTGGAGGGCAGCACGTGCGCCAGGATGGGCACCGAGACGTCGGCCCGCTGCGCCGCGTGGACCAGGCTGCGCAGGTCCTTGGGCAGGCAGGAGCCGCCGAAGGCGAAGCCGGGCCGCAGGTAGGCGGAGCTGATGTTGAGCTTGCGGTCGGCCAGGAACACGTCCATCACCTGGTGCGAGTCCACCCCGAGCGCCTGGCACACCGCGCCCAGCTCGTTCGCGAAGCCGATCTTCAGGCCGTGGAACGCGTTGTCCGCGTACTTGATCGCCTCGGCCGTCGGGACCGGCACCCGGAACACCTCGCCGGGCAGGCCGTCGTACAGCGCCAGCACCGCGTCGCCGCTGGCCGCGTCGAGCTCGCCGATGACGGTCTTGGGCGGGTCGAAGAAGTCCCGCACGCTCGTGCCCTCGCGCAGGAACTCCGGGTTGACCGCGACCCCGATGTCCACCCCGGCCGTGCCGCCGACGTACTTCTCCAGGATGGGCACCAGCAGGTTCAGGCAGGTGCCCGGGAGCATGGTGCTGCGGAACACGACGGTGTGCCGCCCGCCGCGCTCGGCGAGCGCGGCGCCGATCTCCTCGGTGACCCGCTCCAAGTACGTCGTGCACAGGCTGCCGTTGGGCTCCGACGGCGTGCCCACGCAGACCAGCGAGATCTCGCTGTCGATGATCGCCTCGCGGACGTCGGCGGTGGCGCGCAACGCCCCGGTCCGCACGACGTCGGCGATGAGCTCGCCGATCCGCTCCTCGACCACCGGGGCCTTGGCGTCGTTGACCAGGTCGACCTTCACCTGGTTGACGTCCACCCCGATGACCTCGTGCCCCATGCTGGCCAGGCACGCGGCCGACACGCAGCCCACGTAGCCGAGCCCGAAAACGCTGACCTTCATGACCCGTTCCTCCCCCCAGGCAGGCCCCCACGGCCTGCGGTCCGCGCACCGGCGGGACCGTCGAGTTGCGGCCCCCCGCGCATCAGTAGGCCCCCTGCCCGTAGACCACCGCACGCAGTGTCTTCCACAAGATCACTGTGTCCAGGGCGAGCGACCAGTCCTCCACGTACCGCAGGTCCAGCCGGACCGCTTCCTCCCACGACAGGTCGCTGCGTCCGCTGATCTGCCACAGGCCGGTGAGCCCGGGCTTGACCAGCAGCCGCCGCCGGATGTCGGGGCCGTACGCGGCGGACTCCTCCGGCAGCGGAGGCCGTGGACCGACGAGCGACATCGATCCGGTGAGCACGTTGAGGAGCTGCGGGAGCTCGTCGATCGAGTACCGGCGCAGCACTGCTCCCACCCGGGTCACCCGCGGGTCCCGGCGGAGCTTGAACAGCAGACCGGCGCCCTCGTTGCGGTCGGCCAGGTCGGCACGTGCCCGGTCGGCCCCGGAGACCATGGTGCGGAATTTGAGAATGGTGAACTCGCGGCCGTCCTTGCCGACCCGGCGCTGGCGGTAGAACGCCCCGCCCCGGCTGTCCACCATCACCAGCAGTGCGACGAACGCCATCAGCGGTGCGAACAACACCAGCAGAAACGTTGCGCCTATGCGGTCGACGACCCCTTTGACCGCCCGACGGCCACCGGTGAAGGTCGGCATGCTGACCCGCAGCAGCGGGATCCCGAGCACCGCGTCGACGTGCAGCCGCGGGCCGGCCACCTCCATGAGCACGGGGGCCACGACCATCTCCGCGTCGCTGCCTTCGAGGTTCCAGGCCAGCCGCTGCAACCGGTCCGGTGACCAGTGCGGGTCCGGGGTGACCGCGACGACACGGTAGCCGTCGCGGCGGACATGGCTCGCGACGTCCGCCAGTCGGCCGACGACCGGCACTCCGTCCAGTTGTTCACCGTCGAGAAGGGGACCGTCCGTCGTGCACACCGCGTCCACCCGCCAGCCGAGGTGCGGGAACTTGCGGGTCCGGGTGATCAGGTCGCGCACGGTGGCCAGACTCCCGGCGGCGAGCACCGGTCTCAGGCACCGGCCTTCCTTCCGCTGTTTGTGCAGCCAGAGCCGCAGCAGATACCGCGCGGGAATGGTGACGAGCGCGATCGCGGGGATCGCGACGAAGATCCAGAGTTTGATGTTGCGCGAGGTGAGGGCGATTCCGCCGAGCGCCAGTACGACGGTCGCCGCGAACAGTGAGCGTCCGAGCCGGCGGAATTCCTCGGCGCCCTGGCCGAGCACGGCCGGAGCCCACGATCTGCTCACCGCAAGCGCTCCCAGCACCAGCAGCTCGGTGCCGAATGCGAGAATGCCCCACTTCTCATGCCAGTTGGCCGCGTCCCGGGCCCCGAAGACGTTGCCGATCGCCGCCACCACGAAGGCGGTGGCCACGGTGTCGCCGATGATCACGGTACGGCGGTACCGCTGCTCCCAGTCGATCGCGGGCCGGCTGATTGCCTCGTCCGACACACGTTCGCGCGCCGACGGATACGGGCTGACTACTCCCCCTTGCCGCACAGAACCCCCCAGGTTCCCCAGTAGTTCGACGTGTTCGCCCAACACTGTTCCTCCCCCCGGGAGGCCCCCAGCCCCCCGTGCCGCGCTGTTCTCCCCGAGGGAGGCCCCCGCCTCCCGCGCATGACATCCGGCTATTGCAGAGCTACTTGAACAACCCGCCCCGGCGTCGGCAGGCTCGCATGTCCCGCCAGACTGTCGAGGTGCGCCTGAACCCGTCGAAACTCGGGTGCTCCCCCACCCAAGACCCCCCTCGGGCTACAAGAACCGATCACCCCCACGTCTGGGGATGCGGACGCGACTGCCCGTTTTCCAAAGCGCCGGACCAATAGATCATTAGCGGTCGCCTCGTGTCCGAACAGCTGAAGCACGGTCAATCTAGACCATCGAGGGCCGGTATGAAGAGAGGATGTGTGTAATTTGTGTTCAAGGTTCGAAGCTTGATCCACCGAGCGGTGACCGCCTACGGGTGCCTGGATGCCGCCACGCGCTCGTGCGGCTCGCCCGGCTTCCCGGCGCGGCTTTTGGCCGGTATTGATCGGCGAACCGCAACTCGCCATCGAGGGAACCGACTTGATCGTGTCGGCGCAGGGTGGCCTGCCCAAGGGCGAGCGCAACCGCCTCACCGTCGAACGCCGGTGCCGGCCCTGGAGATCCGCTGCCGAAGACGTCCTCGCTTGCACGCGCGGTGGAGACGAGGCCGAATGGTGTATTGCCGCTGGTGGGTCCACCTCCGGTGGTCATGGCCGCCTGCCACGAGGTGTACGCCGAGCGACCTGGGGGGCCTCCCACGCCCTTGAGGCAGTGGGGGAGCGTCCAAGACGGTTCGGGGCAGGCGGCTGGGCGGGCTCACTCCCATCGTGCTGAGCCGCCGTGCCGGGATCAGTGGCCTGAACGGGGTGCACCGGGGAGACGGCCTTCTCCTGCCGACGTCCGAGATGATGTCCGCCCCGTGATGAATGCGGCGTCGTCGCAGGCGAGGAACGCAACGACGCCCGATACGTCGGCCGGCATCTGCACACGCCCAGTACTGCAACGGTGCTTGCGTGACTGACGGCCAGGTCGGTCGTTGGTGTGCTTGTGGGTGGGGACCTTGCTGGTGTCAGGTGGTGGGCGCGTGAACCGGACGCTGTGCATGGGCGGTTCGTGCACCGGTTCAGCAGGTCGGAGCCGCGGGAGTCGGCGCTGGCTGATATGAGGGGCCTGATCGCTCCGCTGTAACGGAAGACCGGCTGGACGATGGCGGAGGAAGCGGACCATGCGGGCCCGGGCCGTATCCAGCGGATGCTGAACCGGATCGAGTGGGACGCCGATGAGGTACTCGACGATGTGCGTCAGTACGTGGTCGACAACCTCGGCGACCCCGACGCCGTCCTGGTCGTGGACGACGCGGGCTTTCTGAAGAAGGGGGCGCGGTCGAGGAATGCTTCCACAGCGCGCACCGCCACATGACTCTCGCCATGGCCGCCCACGCCTGCCTGACCGTCCTGCGAGCCCGCGAGCTGGACACGGTGAAAGCAGAAACGGATCCTCCCAGCTCATCCACCTCCACCTCGCTCATCCACCTCCACCTCGCCGAGATTCGACGGCTGATCACCCGCCGCACCGACCGCCGACCCGCCCCTGTCGCATCAGCCACTACAAACGGCGCGGCCACAGCCCCTGACCTGGCCATCAGTCACAGCAAGCACCGTTGCACTACTGGGGCTGTCCGGCGGATCAGGTCGGAGGAAAGCCGCGGCGCCTCATCGGCGCAGGTGAGCGGGGCCCGGCGCCCCCAGCTGCAAGGCCGAGGAAGGCGGCGCCGAGCGCCTTCTGCAGGGCGGGCAGGCCCTCGTGGCGCAGCCGGGACCGGGTGGAGGCCGGGTCGGCGTCGTGGGGGTCGTCCCAGACGGGCAGGGACTGGACCATGCGGCCCTTGCGGGCGGTCTGCCGGTCGAGCTGGAGGAAGGGGCGCCGGTAGCGGCCTCCGGCCCACGAGACCGCGGCCATGCCGGACAGCGAGCCGGCGGGCGCGGCGAGTGGTGGGGCGGCCTGTTCGGAAGGTGATCAAGCGGGGCGGGGATGACACAGGACGGCCGCGTCCCGTCGAAGGGACGCGGCCGTCGTACGGGCGAGCCGTCCGTCAGGACAGGACGGCGGCCGCCCCCTTCACCAAGAGCGCGACCAGCATGACCACGATCGGCAGGACGAGGACCAGCTCCACGATCCCCGGCGCCGGCACGACGGTGGGTTCGCCGGTGCGACCACTGTCCTCCCGTTGCTCGCGTGCCTGCTCCAGTTCCTCGATCACCCTCTTGTGGCGGCCGAAGGAGGGCCACCGGCTGAAGGCCTGGACCGGGACGGTCCGGCCCCCGTCCAGCGTCAGGCTGAGGCTTCCGCTCTTGGCGTCCCAGTCCAGGCCCCGCACCGCCGCCCAGGGGACGTCGTAGGTCCGGCTGACGTTGCGGACCACGAGCCGGGTCCGGTCGTAGCGGACGAGGGGGAGGATCTGGATCCGCCCCACGAACACCAGGACGCTCAACAGGCTGATCAGTCCCGAGACGTTCACGACCGTGAGCTCCGGCAGGGCACGGAAGGACAGCGCCATGGCGCCCGCGCCCACGGCGATCACCAGGGCACCCAAGGCCTGCCGGTCCCGCCAGGGCCTCACTCGATGCATTGTCTCTTCCCTAAGTCGGCCTGCCGCTCCGCCCGGCCGTAACCGGGCGGAGCGGCAGATGGGGAGGTCCGTCAGCCGCCGAACAGGCCTCTGATACCGCCCCAGGCACTTCGGGCACCGCCGGCGATGGCTCGTCCGGCGGTCGTGGCTCCCGTTCTGATCGTCGAGATGCCCTGGACCAGTTCACCGGATTTCGCCAGCGCGCCGATTCCTCCTATGGTGCCCACGGCGGCACCGGCACACGCCAGACTCAGCGGGTCGCTGAAGCAGGTGTCGGCCGCGACCACGGCAGCCAGTCCCACCGCCAGCAGACCGAGCACAGGTGCCGCCGGTCCTGTGAATGGTGCAATGGCTCCCAGCACGGCACTGGCCAAACCCAGACCATTGGCCACGTCCTCGTTCAAGAACGCATGATCACCCTTGTCCTCCTTCTGTCCGAGTTGCACCTTTTTCGACGTCTTCATGCAGGACGCGGCGCCCTGACGCTTCAGGCACTCGTGGAAGGTGGCGATCTTCGCCTTGATCTCGTCCCCCTTGGCCGAGTCGTACCAGGCGTTGTACTGGACCTGGGTCAGCCACTTCGTGCCCCGGTATCCGAGGTCCTTGCTGAGCCAGTTGTAGACGGGCGGGGGGAGTGCCTTCGTCTTGACACGCCCGTTGACGATGGAACCGTCGCCGACGGCGGTCCCCTTGGTGTAGTCGACCTTCCCCGTGTCCGGGTCGTAGCCGACCGCGTCCTGCGTCTTCTTGTCGCAGTACTTGAGGTCGTACAGGCACGAGTTCGGCGGGGAACCGATCTCGTATCCGCTCGGGTCACTGAAGGCCACCGGGTTGTTGACCGCGTAGCTGTAGGCGTTGAGGTGCTGCGGTGCGTACGGCTTGCTCAGCTCGTCCGTACTGAGGAACCGTCCCAGGCCCGTGTCGTACATCCGCGCCCCGAGCATCGACAGACCGGTGGAGTCGTCCTCCGGCTTGCCGAGGAACCCGCGGTCCATGGTCGAGGGCAGGTTCGCCGTCGTGCCCCGCTGCTTGCCGAACGGCGTGTACCGGCGCCGGGTGAGGACCCCGCCCACGGCGGTGACCATGAGCTGGGTGGAGGCCTGCCCGTCGCCGAGCAGCCAGATCAGCTTGCCGTTGGTGCTGCCGTCGGCCGTGCGCACCGCGAGGCTGCTCCCCTCGGCCGTGTAGTAGCGGCTGGCCTGGGCGGCGGCGCTGCCCGCCTTGTGGATCTCGTGCCCGTCCAGGTAGAGCACCTTCTCGGTGGGCGCGTTGCGCAGCAGCACGTTGCCCGCGGTGTCGTAGAGGTACGTCGTGGTGTCGGTGCCCGTCTTCACCGAGCTGACGCGGTGCAGCGCGGACCAGGTGAGCGTCGTGGAGACGCCGCCCACGGTCCGGGTCTTCAGCTGGCCCGCGTTGTCATAGCCGTAGCTGTCGGTGTTCGAACCGGTGACCACGCTGGTGACCGCGTGCGGGCGGGCGGTGTCCGGGGTGTAGGTGGACTCGTCGGCGCTGTAGCCCGGGTAGCGGTAGTCGTGGGCGACCACGGCGGACGAAGAGGAGGTCTTCTCCGTCAGTGACTGCAGGTTGCCCATCTTGTCGTAGGTGTACTGCTGCTGGTAAGGCTCCGGTCCGGCGAAGTCCGAGGCCGGGCTGGTGCCGCAGGTCGTGGACGCCTGGGTCCAGGCGCCGGTGAGTCTCCTCAGGTCGTCGTAGGTGAAGCACTGCTGCTGACCGGGGACGTTCTCGCGCAGCGCGGTGATGTCGCCGTTGTTGTTGCGGGTGTAGGTGTCGTCCTGCACCTTCGTCGAGGTGCCGCTCGTCAGCGTGCTGGTGGTGATGTTCTTCAGCCAGCCCGTGCCGTTGGCGTCGTCGTAGGTGAGGCTCCGGGTCATGCTCGTGTTGGTGCCGGATACGCCGAGCGAGCGGGAAACGACCCGGCCGTAGTCGTCGTAGCCGACGTTGTCGAGGTAGGTGCCGAGGCCGCTGGACACCTTCGTCAGGCGCCCCTGGCCGGAGTAGGCGGTGGTGACGGTCTCGGCGGGCAGCCCGCCCATGGCCGGGTAGGCCATCGAGGTGAGATGGTCGGCCAGGTCGTAGCCGTACGTGAAGGTGTACGTGCCGTTCAGGCCCGCGCCGGCACCGGCGTTCGGAACGATCACGCTCCGTCCGGTGACCCTGCCCCGCTTGTCGTACCCGGTGGCCTTGGTCGTGTACGCGTTGCCGGCCGTGTCGTACGACGTGGTCGCGACCGCCCGCCCCTTCGCGCCGGTGACCGCGGTGCCGTTGTCGTTGTCGTAGGTCGTCCTGGAGAGCACGGTGCTGCCCTGGGAGACTGTGGTCGGCCTCTGGAGCGCGTCGTAGGTGTAGGTCAGCGCGCTGTTGTTGGCGTCGGTGGCGGTGGCCAGGTTTCCGTTCGCGTCATAGGTGGCGCTGGAGGTGCCGCTGTCCGGGTCCTCCGTGGTCAGCCCGTCACCCGCGAAGTTGTACGTGTAGTGCGTTGTGTTGCCGTTCACATCGTGGACGTACTTGAGTTTTCCGCTGCGCGTGTACTCGTACGTCGTGGCGTTCGACTGGGCTCCGACGTGCTCGACGACCTTGACCGTCTGCCCGTAGACGTCGGTGTAGGTGTCGCTGGGCTGGCCGACCGCCGGGGTGACGGTGGTCAGGTCGACGCCGAAGTAGTCGGTGGTGACCTTGCCCGCCGCCTGCGGGGTGCCGTTGACCTGGTACTGGCTCAGCGTGGTGCGTCCGGCCCAGTCCACCACGTAGTCCGTGTAGGAGGGGATGGCGGAGACCAGCGGGTTGACCACCTTGGATCCGGCGGCGGAGGAGTTGTAGAAGGGCTGCGAGGTGCCCGCCACGTTCCCGGAGGAGTCGTAGCGGGTGACGCTGACCGTCATACCGGTGCCCGAGGGCGCGGGGACCTGGACTTCCAGGGTCCGCCCCAGTCCGTCGGCCCAGCCGTACGAGCTCGCGTACGTCGTCCCGCTCTGCAGCACCTTCGTCGTGGCCTTCAGCGGCGCGCCTGTGGCCTGGTAGGGGATGGACGCCGTGGCGCTCTGCATCGGCAGCAGGTAGGCGAAGGTCATCGACGCGGTGCCGTCGGGGTAGTTGGCGGACTCCGTCGGCTTGAAGACCTTCGAGACGCGGCCGACGCCGTCGTAGACGACCTGGGTGGTGTTGCCGTTGGCGTCGATCGTCTTCCAGGCCTGGCCCCAGAAGCGGGAGAAGTACTCGGTGGAGGTCATGGCGGTGCCGGGGCCGGTGCCGTCCGGGTCCGGTGTGGTGGTGACCACTCCGTTCAGGGGCCAGGACGTGGCCGGGTTGTAGGCGGTCGTGGTGACGTTGTTCTTGCCGTCGTACGTCTTCACGACGCGACCGGCGTCGTCGAAGTTCGCCTTGGTCACCCGCGCGTTCGCCACATCCGCGTCCGTGTAGACCCGCACCTCGGTGGCGTTGCCGTCCACCAGGGCGGTGTTGTTGTCGGTCCAGGTGGTGGCGCCGTCGTAGTAGGTGGCCGTGCGGCTGTCCAGGTGGGCGTCGGGGGTGCCGGCGGTCTCGTCGCTCTGGACGGTGGTGCAGCCGACGCTGTAGTGCCGTTCGTCGTCCTGGTACACCATCCAGCGGATGGTGCCGGTGCTGTCGTTCGGCATGTCCGAGGTGTTGTAGGCGCGGCCGTACTCGGTGCAGTGGTTGTCCGAGACGCCGCTCTCGCCCCAGTCGTCCACCCGCATCGGCAGGCCGAAGGTGGTGGAGGCCGCTTCGTTGTCGTCGTACTCGGTCTCGATGATGTGCTCACGCCACGTGGACAGGTCCGAGTCGCTGGAGTCGTAGGCCTTCTCCAGCGTGCGGAGCTTCTTCTCGCGCACGAAGCGGGCGTCGGGGAGGCCGACGTACTGCGCGGTGTTGTGCACCCAGTACTCGTGCCATTCGCGCTTCTGCGACGTGCCGTTGTCGTCGCGCGTGGAGGTCTCCAGGACCTGGCCGGCCAGCCAGGCGGAGTCCGTCCAGTCGGTGTTCTCGGAGTCCGTGACCTTCTCCGTGCGGGTCTGGGACGGGTCGGTCTTGGAGGTGCGGTCTCCGTCGAGGCCGCGGTAGAGCCAGTGGTAGGTCGAGTGGAGGTTGGTGCCGGCGCCGGTGGTGACCAGGACCTTGCCGTAGCCGCGCCAGTCGGACCAGGTCTCGTCCTCGTCCTTGACCAGGGGGTTGGCGGTGAACGCCCAGCCCGGTGGGCCGTCGTACTCGTACGTCGTGGTCATGGCGGGGTCGCCTTCGTCGTACGTGCCTGGGTCGACCCTGACCTGGGTGACGACGAACTTCTTGAACCAGCCGGTGCGTGCCGTGGTCTCGCCCTCGGGCGTCCACTTCTGCCAGAAGCACTCGAAGGCGTTTTCCGACTGTGACGGCGGGTTGTCCTCGTCGCACTGGCGGCTGAGCGTGCCGTTGACGTCGGTGGCGTGCCCGTACGTCACGTCGATCGTCGAGCCCGTGTCGGTGACCACCTGCTCGACCCGGCGGAAGTTGAGGGTGCCGGTGCCGACCAGGTTGTCCTGCCAGTCGCCGTCGAAGTTGATGGCGGGCAGCGTGATGTCACCGCCGGAGTAGCCGCGGCGCTGGATGTAGTCCAGCCAGAGCTGGCCGCCGACCTCGCCCTCCGGGTTCACCATCGCGTACCTCATCTGGTACTGCATGACGGTGTCCCAGGAGGCCGAGTCGTTGTCCCTGACCTGCGTCGTGATGTCCCAGAGCAGGTCACGCTGGAAGAAGGTCGGGTAGTACGTCTTGCCGGCGCAGGCGTAGTCGTCCGAGGAACCGTCGCAGATGAGGTCCGTCGGGACGTCCGGGTAGGAATCCGGCGAGGAGTCGATGGTCGGGCAGCTCGCGGCGGTGTTGTCCAGCGGGTTCGGCTCGACCAGGCGCTCCTTGCAGCGGTTGAGGTGCTGGAAGACGACCCGGGCGGGCAGCTGGGCGCCGGTGATCTGCGAGGACCATCCGTACTCGATGCGGGTCAGGTACGAGCCGGCGTCGTACTTGCGGGCCTTGTCCGCTCCGGCGACCGAGCGGTAGTAGTTGGTCTCCTTGTCGTAGAAGTACGAGGTCTCCACCTCGTTGGGGTCCACGACGCGGTCGAGGTTCCACTTCCAGGCCTGGTTGCAGTACGTCGGCTGACCCCCGTCGTAGCAGGGCTCGCCGGCGTCGTCGCCGATCACGGGGACGCTGAGCACCGAGTGCGTGGCCAGGCTGGTGTCGCGTTCGGAGCGGCCCCAGCCGAAGTAGTAGCGGGTGCCGTCCTGCTTGGTGATGACCCAGAACTCGTCAGTGTTGTCCGGGTTGTTGGGGCTGCCCTTGAGGTGCTGGATCTTCCAGCCCTTGTCGTCCTCCATGTGGAAGGAGCCGGTGCCGGTGTTGTCCTGGATCAGCTCGGAGCTCTCACCGCCGAGGGTGATCTGGTAGACGGCGCCGTTGGGGTCGTCGGTGGAGTTGGGCGAGTCCCAGCACAGGTCGCCCCACTGCTGTCCCTGGTCGGGGCCGTGACCGTCGTCGATGCAGTTCTTGTACTTGCGCTCGATGTAGCCGACGTTGAGGTCCCAGCCCATGCCGACCCAGGAGGCCTGGTTGTTGGAGGCGGACGTGCGGCCGTCGATGGACTGGGAGTTGTAGTTCAGCGCCAGCTCCGGCGCCGACCCCGCGGGCGGCTTGGGTACCTCGATCGGGACGCTGTAGGTGAAGGCGCCAGAGCCGAGTGAGACGTTCCACTTGCCGGACTGGTTGGTCGGCGTGGCCCGGTAATCGCCCTTGTCGGAGGAGGAACCGCTGGTCAGGGCGTAGGTGACGGCTTCGGCGGCGAGCATCGAGGCCGCGCTGTCCGGCGCCGCGTCGACCGTTGCGGTCAGGGCCTGCTGCTCGGTGTCGTTGCGCGAGTCGACCCCCGTGCCCTGGCGGCATGACGGCTCGTCGGGCGTGGTGGTGGCACAGGCGGGCAGCCGTATCAGCTGGAGGCGGTCGGCGAAGTCGCCGCCGTAGGCGTGGGCGAAGCCCGAGTAGTCGATGCGGACGTCGACGGGCCCGGCGGTGATCGAGCCGTCGGCGCGGCGTATCCGCAGGCCGAGGCCGACGCCGCCGAACGGCTTCACCTTGTCGCGGTCCAGCACCTCGAGCGAGACCCGGCCGGGGCCGCCGACGGTCAGGGAGCGGGCCGAGTTCTTGGCGGCCCGGACGGCGACGGCCGCGGACTCGGCGCCCGACGGCTTGGCGGCCCTGGGCGCGGAATCCGCGGCCGGTACGTCCACGGTGGCCCTTCCTGCGCTCGGCCAGACCACCTTCGGCGTCTTCGTCATCCCTTTCTCGACCCGCTGCGGCACGGACTCGCCGAGCGGTCTGGCCGGTACGTCCGGCCGCTTGCCCGTCGGCAGGGCGAGCGCTGCCGTCGGCGCCAGGGACAACGCGGCCAGTGAGGTGGCCAGCAGCGCCTTCACGAGCACCAGAGAGAGTCTTCGGCGACCAGGCTTCACGGACCCACCCCCGCTAAATGATCATGGGACCGCCGGAAGCAACGGGCACATGACTGGCTGATTCCATACGAGTGGCCGGAGTGTAGTCACCGGCTCATCGCGTCGACTAGATCAACAAAAGGGATCTATTGGAAACTTAAATAATCCCTTCTGGTCAGACTTGCTCTTCCTCTGGCAACATCCGGACGCCAAGCATCAACAGACAGTGGCTCAAACTTTCGCCAGGGGGGTCCCATGCGTCTCACGCTGCGGTACAGATCCAGTCATCCCGCCGCCGTCACCACCGTCGCCGCAGCGCTCACGCTCACCGCAGGACTGCAACTCGGCCTTTCGGACAGCGCGTCCGCCGCCGTCGCCGCCGGCCCGGTCTTCAACAAGCCGACCGGTACAGTGGCCGAGCAGCAGGCGATACGCACCCACTTGCTGGACTACATAGGCCAGTCACCGGCCGGTTCCTCCATCAAGGCCTCGGTCTACCACGTCTGGGACACCGAGGTGGCCCAGGCCCTCGTGGACGCCCGTGCCCGAGGCGTCGACGTCCAGCTGCTGCTCGACGAGAGCGACGTCAGCGACAACCCCGGCGATCCCACCTACGGCATGCTGACGGCAGCGCTCGGCACGGACACCACCCAGAGCTCCTTCGTCGGGCTGTGCCCCGTGGGCAAGTCCTGCCTGGGCGACCCCTCCCTCGGCGCGTCCATCAACCACAACAAGTTCTGGCTGTTCTCGCAGCTCGACGGGGCGTACAACGTCGTCGTGCAGACCTCGTCGAACATGACGCCGTCCAGCTACAGCAGGTTCTGGAACGACGCGTACGTGGCCGCCAACAACGCGACGATCTACTCCGCGTACAGCACCTACTTCGGCAAGCTGGTGGGCAAGGACTGGGACAGCTGGCAGTACAGCTACACCACCAGCAGCCCCTACAAGGCGTACTTCTTCCCGCGCCCCGCGAGCGATCCGTCGCCGGGCGACACCATCACCGGTGTCCTCGACAACATCACCTGCACCTACACCGAGAGCGGTGTCAGCAAGAGCACCAAGGTTCGTGTGGCGATGTTCAAGCTCACGCGGCTGGCAGTGGCCCAGAAACTGGTCGACCTGAAGAAGGCCGGCTGCTCCGTCGACATCGTCTACGCGCAGACCGACAGCGGTTCCTCCAGCGGCACCTGGGAGACCCTGCACACCTCCGGTGGCCCGACCCTGCGCTGTTACAACTGGGACGACGACGGCGACCCCGACACCGCCGCGCGCATCGTCCACTCCAAGTACCTCCTGATCGAGGGCAAGTACGACGGCGTGACAAGCCAGAAGGTCCTGTGGACCGGCAGCCACAACTACACCGGCCCCGCCCTCACCAAGAACGACGAGGCGCTGCTGAAGGTGGACAGCGACACCGCCCACGACGCGTACGTCACCAACTTCACCGCGGTGAAGGCTGCAGCGGTACCCGGTACGTCCGACAACACCAACGCCTGCAAGGGCATCACGAGCACTCCCGAGGACACGGTGCCCACGCCGTGAGATCCCGGCCATGAGGTCCATGGCACCTGCGGCACTCCACGGCTCCCGCCATGCGCGTCGTCCGGTGGCCGGCGCGCGTTGAACCGGAAGCACGACGTCCTGCGCCGATCTTGGAGTAACCGAAGCTCGCTCTCAGGGCGAGTATCGAGTCGTGATCAAGCTTGGGATTCACTCTCGCGGTGGGGGCTGGTCCGGTACGTCTTCCTCTGCGACGGAGTGCAACTGCCCGACTCAGAGTGCGAGTTGATGGGGCCGTACCTGCCGATCGGCGAGTACGGCCCGTATCCGGAGCGGCTGCGGCAGCCGTTCGACGGTGCACAACCGCTTCCGGCAGTGGCGTGGCGACGGTGTCTTCGAGGCCCTGCTGGAGGGCCTGATCGCGGAAGCAGCGAAGCGGGGTGCGTGGGCCTGTCCCTGGTCAGTACCGACTCCTCGACTGCGAGGGCCCACCACGATGCCGCCGGGCTGCATCTGGGCGAAGAGGTCCTCAGCGCACTGGAGAAGGCCGCGGCCGAGGCAGAGAGGGCCACTCACTTCCCCTCACGCCGGCGCACGCTCGGAAGTCGGAGCGGTTCACAGCGCGATGCGGCGACCGGCCCCGGCACAGGCCGTCACCCATGGATCCTGCGCGTCGAGGAAGAGCCCCGTGGTGTTCGGCAGCGGTGTTGCCGGGGTCGCCGAGACAGAAGCACCCCAGCAGCGCTTCGCGCACAAGGAGTCATCCATGGTTCAGATCGATTCGCCGAGTGCGGCAAAGGGAGAGGGCGGCAGATACACCCTGAGCCCAGGCACGCTGGCCGCGGTGGTTCTCGCCGTGTGCCTCGCGCAGATGGCCCTTTCCGTCCCCTCGCTCATCACCGGGCTGATACAGCAGGATCTCGCGCCGTCCTCGGCCCAGCTGACGTGGATCGTCGACGCCTTCATGCTTCCCGTCGCCGCCCTGGAACTGAGCTCGTCTCAGAACGCCGCCCGGATGATCCCCACGGTGCGCTCCAGGTGCGGTTCGGAGCGGTCGGCGCGGTGGGCGACGGCCAGTTCCACGCGTGCGTCGGCCCCGACCAGCGGTCGGTAGGCGACGCCGTCGAGCGCCAGCGCGGTCACGGGTTCGGGCACGACCGCGACGCCGAGTCCGCCGGCCACGAGCGTGACCAGCGTCGAGGTCTCGCCGACCTCGTGGCGGATGTGCGGCTCGACGCCGGCGTCGCGCAGGAGGCCCAGCACGACGTCGTACATCACCGACCGGCGATCCGAGTGCACGATCAGATCGGTGCCGGCGAGGTCTGCGGCGCGCAGCCGTTTCCGGCGGGCGAGGGGGTGGTCGACCGGTACGGCGACGACGAGCCGGTCGCGGCGCAGGGTGCGCACGGTGAGGGACGGGTCGGCCGCCACGGGGCGCAGCAGCGCGACGTCGATGGCGCCGGTGCGCAGTGCCTCGACCTGGTCGGGCGCGAGCATCTCGCCGCGGAAGGAGAAGTCGACGCCGGGGAGCTCCTCCGTGAGCCGCCGCGAGAGCGCGGGCAGGAGGCTGTACGTCGCCGAGCCCACGCACCCGATCGCGAGGTGGCCCACCGAGCCGGACGCGACGAGCCGTGCGTGGTGGGCGGCCTCGTCCACGTCGGCGAGGATCGCGCGTGCCCGCTCGAGGTAGGCCCGGCCCGCCTCGGTGAGGTCGACGCGGCGAGTGGTGCGGTGCAGCAGTTCGACGCCGAGCTCGGCCTCGAGCTGGCGGATCTGCTGGGAGAGCGGTGGCTGGGCCATGTGGAGCCGCTCGGCGGCTCGACCGAAGTGGCGCTCCTCGGCCACCGCCACGAAGTACCGGAGATGGCGCAGATCCATATGTCGTCCATATCAATCGGCTGGGATATGCGTACTTCAGAATATCGCGGCCCGGGACTAGCGTCGCTGCCATGAGTGCTTTCATCTACGCCGCGACGCGGACGCCGTTCGGCCGCTTCAACGGTGCGCTGGCCGGCGTCCGCCCCGACGACCTGGCCGCCGCCGCGATCAGATCGACGCTCGCCAGGGTGCCGGGCCTCGACCAGGAACTGATCGACGACGTGGTGTGGGGCAACGCCAACGGCGCCGGCGAGGAGAACCGCAACGTCGGCCGCATGGCGGCGCTGCTCGCCGGGCTTCCGGCGAGCGTGCCGGGCACCACGGTCAACCGGCTGTGCGGCTCGAGCCTCGACGCGGCGATGATGGCCGGCCGGGCGATCGAGTCCGGCGATGCCGAAGTGGTGTTGACCGGCGGCGTGGAGTCGATGACGCGTGCGCCGTGGGTGCTGCCCAAGTCAGCGAAACCGTTCCCGGCCGGCGATGTCACCGCGGTCTCGACCACGCTCGGCTGGCGGCTGGTCAACCCGCGGATGCCGAAGGAGTGGACGGTCAGCCTCGGCGAGGCCAACGAGCAGCTCCAGGAGCGCTTCGGGATCTCCCGCGAGCGGCAGGACCAATTCGCCGCACGCTCCCATCAACTCGCCCACGAGGCCTGGGAGTCAGGCTTCTACGACGACCTGGTGGCGCCGGTCGAAGGTGTCGGCCTGACCCGCGACGAGGGCATCCGGGCGGGGTCCACGCCGGAGGTGCTGGCCGGGCTCAAGCCGGTCTTCCGTACTCCGGAGCAGGGCGGCACCATCACCGCGGGCAACGCCAGCCCGCTCAACGACGGTGCCTCCGCGGTGCTGCTGGGCAGCGAGCAGGCCGCGGCCACCATCGGGGCCGACCCGATCGCCCGCATCGCCGGCCGTGGCGTGATGGCGCTGGAGCCGCAGGCCTTCGGCTACGCCCCGGTGGAGGCGGCCAACCGTGCGCTGGCCCGGGCCGGGATCGGCTGGGACCAGGTGGGCGCGGTCGAGCTCAACGAGGCCTTCGCCGTGCAGTCGCTCGCCTGCCTCGACGCATGGAAGGTCGAACCCGCCATCGTCAACCAGAAGGGCGGCGCCATCGCGATCGGCCACCCCTTGGGCGCCTCGGGCGGACGCATTCTCGCCACACTGGCCAAGGTGCTGCGCGAGACGAGGCAGCGCTACGGCGTCGCCGCGATCTGCATCGGGGTGGGCCAGGGTCTGGCCGTCGTACTGGAGAACTGCGACGTCACGGAGGCGGCCCGGTGAGCAGGGCGGAGATACTCGAGAGCGCCGACGCGGCGGTCGCCGGGATCGAGGACGGGTCCACCGTCCTCGTCGGCGGCTTCGGCCTGGCCGGGATGCCGTTCGACCTGATCGACGCGCTCATCCGGCAGGGTGCCAAGGACCTCACGATCGTGTCCAACAACGCCGGCAACGGCGACGTCGGGCTGGCCGCGCTGCTGGCCGCCGGCCGGGTGCGCAAAGTGCTGTGCTCCTTCCCGCGCCAGGCCGACTCCTGGGTCTTCGACGGCCTCTATCGCGCGGGGAAGATCGAGCTCGAGGTGGTGCCGCAGGGCAACCTCGCCGAACGGATGCGTGCGGCCGGTGCCGGCATCGGCGCCTTCTACTGTCCGACCGCGGTCGGCACACCGCTGGCCGAGGGCAAGGAGGAGCGCGAGATCGACGGCCGGAAGTACCTGCTGGAGTACCCCATCAAGGGCGACTACGCGCTGATCGGCGCGCACGTCGCGGACGGGCTGGGAAACCTCGTCTACCGAAAGACGGCCCGCAACTTCGGGCCGGTCATGGCCACGGCCGCGACGACGACGATCGTGCAGGTCGACGAGATCGTCGAGCCCGGGACGCTCGACCCCGAGGCCGTCGTCACCCCGTCCATCTACGTCGACCGGGTCGTCCAGGTGGCGGCCCGCCACTACACCGTGCAGGGGGCACGATGACCACCACGTACTCCGGGGCGCCGACGGGCGCCGACCACCGGCTCTCGATGGACGAGCTGGCCGCCGTCGTGGCCGGGGACATCCCGGCCGGCGCCTTCGTCAACCTGGGTATCGGGCAGCCCACCAAGATCGCCAACCATCTGCCGGCGGGCTCCGGGGTGGTGCTGCACACCGAGAACGGCATGCTCAACATGGGCCCGAAGGCCGAGGGCGACGCGGTCGACCCCGATCTGACCAACGCCGGCAAGGTCCCGGTGACCGAGCTGCCGGGGGCGGCGTACTTTCATCACGCCGACTCCTTCGCGATGATGCGCGGCGGACACCTCGACGTCTGCGTCCTCGGGGCGTACCAGGTCGCCTTCGACGGCGACCTCGCCAACTGGCACACCGGCAAGCCCGACGACATTCCCGCGGTCGGCGGTGCCATGGATCTCGCGATCGGCGCGAAGGACGTCTACGTGATGATGACGCTCTTCACTCGTTCCGGAGAGCCCAAGCTGGTGCCGAAGTGCACCTATCCGCTCACCGGCGTCGGCTGTGTCAGCCGCGTCTACACCGACTGCGGCGTCTTCGACGTCGGCCCCGACGGCGTACGGATCCGGGAGACGTACGGCGTCGGCGCCCACGAACTCGCGGAGCGACTCGGCATCACGCCGCCTTAGTGGTGATGCGGGCGTTGACCCGTCGCATCCAGTCCTGGTCGGTGTGCCACATGGGGTGGTGCGGGGCAGCGTTGGATGTCAGGACGACGCCCTGGAAGCCCGCGGCGAGGCAGCGGTCCACGACGAACTCGGCGATGTCCTTGCCGACGGCGTCCTCCTCGAAGCGCGTCAGCAGCGGGGTGTAGCCCACGACACCCTCACCGAGGACGGCGGGGATGCCACGGCGGCGGGCGAAGTCGGCGACGGAGTCGACCCACGAGGCCAGCGTCTCCCGCATGGCCTGCCGGTGCGGCGGATAGTTCTCGTAGAGCCACAGGTCCCAGCGGTCGGGGTCGACCCAGTCGTGCGCGTAGAACAGTTCGCGCGGTATCCCCGTGGCGGCCAGCCGCCAGGGCTCGTCCGGCTGGTAGTCGGCGAAGTCGGGCGCGTCCGGGCGCAGCATGGCGGCCAGTTCAGGGGTGGGCCAAGTCGCGGTCTCGGGCGCCGCCTCGGTGCCGTGCCCGAGACCGACCGCCTCGTACAGGGCGCCCAGCACGCCGTAGACGTAGAAGTGGAAGTGCGCGATCTGCGCCTGCTCGGGCAGGTCGTCGAGTTCGCCGGGCCAGGGCTCGCCCAGCGAGTAGGTCACGGGGATGGAGGGGTGGCGCGCCTGCAACAGCTTCACCGCGCGTTCGAGGGGGCCGCGCAGTCGGGCGTAGTGGCCGGGGGTGCCGTCCGCCGGTACCAGGTCACAGTTGTCGACCTCGTTGTGCACTTCGACGTAGGCGACGACGTCGGACAGCCCGCGTTCGTCGAGGAAGTCCAGCAGGGTGGCGAGCGCTTCGGCCACCGCCTCGGCGCGGTCCGGGCCGGGCACCTCGGCCAGGGCGCGGTGCCAGGCGTCGGTGTCGGCGAAGCTGGGGGACTGCTGGTACTCCCAGGAGGACACGATGACCTTGCAGTCGTGGCGGGCGGCCGCCTCGAACAGTTCGACGAGGCGCCGCCTGCCGTCCAGCGGATAGCCGCCGCGCACGTCGTACCAGCGGGTGCGCTGTCCGAACTCCTCGCCCAGGCCGCGGACCTGGACGGAGTCCGGCTCCTGGACGCGTCCGGAGAACAGCAGGAAGGGCAGGGCGCAGACGCGCACGGTGTTGAAGCCGCGCTCCACCGTCTCGGCGAAGGCGCCGTCGAGGTCGGCGAAGGGCTCCCCGGGGCCTGCCTGGGTGTACCAGCTGAAGTCCCACAGAGTGATGGCGAGTCGGTCCGTGGTCGCGTATGTCGTCGCGTGCTGCGGTGTCGTCATGAGGCCACGCTAGCTCAATTCATTATTTATGAATAATCCTTGACAGGGGTGGCGGGACTGCCCAGGCTCATGTGCCATGAGCGAACCCACCCACCCCACGCGGCGCACCGTCGTCGCGGCGCTCGGCGCGGCGGCAGGCTTCGTCGCCCTGCCGGCCTGGCCCGCAACGGCACGAGCGGCGGACGGCACGGCCGTCGGCACCGCCGCGACCGGCCCGGTGCTCGACCCCCACCCGGCCACCGAGCCCTCCGGCACCCATGTACGCGATGTCGGCGGCACCAGCGTCGTCTTTCAGTACGGCACCGTGCTCCCGGCCTTCGACGGCTGGCGCACCCACGAGTCCACCCGCGACTACCTGTCCCTCGACAAGCGGTGGCGCTTCCGCTTCGACCCCGCCGACCAGGGGCTCGCCGAGGGCTGGCAGTCCCCGCACCACGACGACCGGGCGTGGGGCCTCATCGACGTCCCGGCGGCCTGGGACCTGCTGAACACCCCCGGCTTCGCCTCGGAGACCGCCCCGTTCGGCAAGGGCACGGCGTTCGCCGACGGGTACGCCTGGTACCGCACCACGGTCGACGTCCCCGCCTCCTGGCGTGCCCGGCACGTACGTATCGCCTTCCTGGCCGCCGGGTACAGTGCCGAGGTCTGGGTCGACGGCACGCACCTCGGCAGGCACGAAGGCGCCAACTCGCCCTTCGCCCTTCCGGTGGCGGGGGCGCTGCGGCCCGGGAAGCGCCAGACGATCGCCGTGCGGGTCTTCCGCCGGGCGAGCTACACCGACTACACGTCCTCGACCCCGCAGCCCGTCACCGACGACCACGAGCTGCCGTACAAGCCCGTCGACTACTGGCCCTACGCGGGGCTGACCCGGTCGGCCTGGATCGAGGCGGTCCCGCGGGTCACCGTCACCAAACTCCTAGTGACCGCAGTGGACGGGCGGCTCGACGCACGCGCGGTCGTCGAGAACCACGGCGACGCCGACTTCGACGGCCGGCTCACCCTGGACCCCGGCCGGGGGAGCGGCGGCCGGCCCACGGAGGTCGCGGCCAGGATCGCGGCCCGCTCCGCCGGTGTCGTACGGGTCGTGATCCGCATAGCCGATGCCCCGCGATGGAGCCCGGCCTCGCCGCACACGCTCACCGCCCGCGCCACGCTGACCGCCGGCAGGTCGGCGGGCCCGCGGGTGGACACCCTGTCCACTGTGTACGGCGTGCGCGAACTGACCGTCACGAACGCGCAGTTGCGGCTGAACGGCGAGCCGCTCTTCCTCAAGGGGCTCAACTGGCACGAGGAGACGGCCGCACACGGCAGAGCGATGACGCCGGCCGAGTACGACCGGGAACTGGGCCATGTCACCGCCCTGGGCGCCAACTTCGTCCGCAACTGCGTCTACAACCGCCACCCCTACGTCTACGACTGGGCGGACACGCACGGAGTGCTGGTGATGGACGACATCGACACGATGTGGCTCAACACCTCCCAGGAGAAGCTCCAGACCGAGCGCTACGGCCTCGCCCGCGCCCTGGCCCTCACCATGGCGTGGAACCAGCACAACCACCCCTCGGTCATCCTGTGGGGCCTGCAGAACGAGTCGGAGATCGACGCGGACGGCGCTCCGGTCTACCGGGCCTGGCTCGCCGATCTCAAGGCGGCCGTGAAGTCGGTCGACCTCACCGCCCGCCCTGTGACCTGGGCGTCCAACACCAGCAACGACCCCGCCTTCGACCTCGCCGACGTGATCGGGTTCAACGAGTACTTCGGCTACTTCCACGGCAAGGACGCCGATCTCGGGCCCACGCTGGACGCGGTGCACGCGAAGTATCCCGACAAGCCGATCCTGATCACCGAGAACGGCACCTGGGCCGTGGCCGGCACCCACGGCTCCGACACCACGCAGGGCACGGAGGAGTGGCAGGCGGCGAGCTTCATCGCCCACTGGGCGCAGGTGACCGCGCGCAGCGCGTTCGTCGCCGGGTTCACCTACTGGGTGCTCAAGGACTACAAGGAGCGGGCCGGGTACAACCAGTCCTACAACGGCATTTCCGTCATGGGTCTGCTCACCTTCGCCGAGGAGCGCCCCAAGCTCGTCTACGACGCGTTCCGCAAGGCGGTGAACCCCAGGAGCAGGTGACCTGCCAGGGTGCGGCAGGAGGGGGAGGGGCGGACCGCCCCTCCCCCTCCTGCCATCGGGCTCTCAGCCCTTGGCACTCAGTACGGCTACTCCGGCTCCCGGCAACGTGACGCGGTCGGTGGGAGCCCCGCCCTGGGCCAGGGCGTCGGTCATCGGCTCGGGAAGCCTGACCTCCACCTCTTCCTGACCGTGGTTCAGCAGAAAGACGAACCGTCCGCCGTCACCCTCGCGCACGGTCGCCTGGACGTGTTCGGGAAGCCCGGGAAGAACGGGGCCGACGTTCGCCGTACGGCAGACGTCGTCGACCAGGGCCCGCATGGCCTCCGGCGCGAGACGCGTCGCGACGTACCACGCGTGTCCCTCGCCGAAGGAGTGCCGGGTGACGGCCGGCTGCCCGGCCAGCGGCCCGGCGCCGAACTCGGCCACCGCTCGGGCGCCTTCGGACACGACGACCTCCGACCACAGGTCGGCGCGGCTGACCGACCCGTCGGGGTGGCGGATGTCGACGGTCTCCGTCTCCGTCGGCGGCCAGAACTCCTCGACGCGCAGGCCCAGTACCTCGCGCAGCGGTGCGGGATATCCGCCCAGGTGCACCCGGTCGCAGTCGTCGACGATGCCGGAGAAGAACGACACCAGCAGATGGCCACCACCGCGTACGAACTCGGTGAGGTGCTCGGCGTTCTGTTCCTTCAGCAGGTACAGGTTGGGAGCGACGACGAGGCGGTAGCCGGACAGATCCCGGTCCGGGGGGACGACGTCGCAGGTGATCCCCGCTTCGAACAGCGGCCGATAGTGGGCGAGCGCGATGTCCATCTGGTTCAGCGCGGTGGGCGGGTGCGAGTCCAGCTCCAGGGCCCACCAGCTGTTCCAGTCCAGCACCAGGGCGACCTCGGCGGTGGAGCGGGTGCCGGCGATCTGCGGCACGGAGGCCAACTCGCTTCCCAACTCGCTCACTTCACGGAACGTGCGGGTGTCGGTGCCGCCGTGTGGGACCATCGCCGAGTGGTACTTCTCGGCGCCGCCCCGGGACTGGCGCCACTGGAAGTACAGCACCGCGTCCGCGCCCTGGGCGACCGCCTGCCAGCTCCACAGCCGCATCCGCCCCGGCGGCTTGGGCCCGTTACGGTCACGCCAGTTCACCGCGCTGGGCGCCTGCTCCAGCAGCATCCTTGTCGACACCGGGAACCCACGACCAGAAGCGCAGGTCGACCTTCTGGCCGGGCTTGACAGGCTTCTGGAATCCCTTGTCCTCCGAACCGGTCGACCCCCCGCAGGCGGAGATCATCAGGGACGCGGCGGCAAGGGTCACTGCGAGTGCGCCCCGGCTTCTGCGGAGGTGTGTGGTGCGGCTCATGGGAGGAGGTCCTTCCTCGCTTCGTGCTGAAGGTGCCTGTTGCTTGCCGGTCAGTTTCGGAGCGGCATCGCCACCCCGTCAAGATATATTCATAATTAATTGAAACAGCTATGGTGGGTGCAGGCGTCAGAGGCGCAGGCACCAGATGGGGAGACATACGCGATGGCGGAATGTCGCAGGATGACCGGGCTCGTGGCGGTGATCACCGGCGCAGCGCACGGAATCGGCGCGGCCACGGCTCGAAGGCTCGCGGCCGAGGGTGCGACGCTCGTGGTCACGGACGTGGACGACGCGGCCGGCAAGGCAGTCGCCGCAGGCATCGAGGACAGTGGAGGACGCGCGGAGTACGTACGCTGCGACGTGACCTCGTCCGTCGACTGGGAGAACTTGGCCCGCCACGTCGGCGAGCGTCACGGGCGGCTGGACGTACTGCACAGCAACGCCTTCGCCCAGCTGAACAAGCCCGCCCACGAGCTGAGCGAGGCCGAGTGGGACGGTCAGATGGCCGTACTGCTCAAACCGGCCTGGCGTGCGATGAAGACCTTCGCGGGCATGCTGCGCGAGGCGAGGGGGGCCGTGATCCTCACCTCCTCGGTGCACGCGGTCATCGGCCTGCCCGGCCACGCCGCCTACGCCGCCGCGAAGGGCGGGCTGTGCTCGCTGGGGCGGCAGTTGGCCGTCGAGTACGGGCCGGACATCCGCGTCAACACGGTGCTGCCCGGACCCATCCTCACCGCCGCCTGGGACGGGATCCCGGAGCCCGACCGGGCGCGCAGCGTGGCCGCCACGGCGGCGAAGCGGTTCGGGCAGCCGGAGGAGGTCGCCTCCGCCGTCGCCTTCCTGGCATCGGCGGACGCCTCCTATGTGACCGGAGCGAGCCTCGTGGTTGATGGAGGATGGAGCGTCATGAAGGAGTCCTCGTGAGCGCAGCGCGCGCGAAGAACCGTGCGCGGCACGCGCGAACAGGACCGATATGGAAACGGAGAACGTGGTGACCCATCCCGGCAGGGGGCTGCACGGCCAGGCGGTGGAGGAACTGGGCCGGCGCATCATCCGCGGCGACTATCCCCCCGGCTCCGTGGTGGACCCCGTCAAGTTCGAGACCGAGCTCGGTGTCAGCAAGACCGTCGTCCGTGAGGCGCTGCGCGTCCTGGCGGCCAAGGGACTCCTGGAGTCGAGGCAGAAACGCGGGACGACCATCCGGCCCCGCGCCGACTGGAACCTGCTCGACAGCGATCTGCTGCGCTGGCAGGGCAGCAGCGCTCCCACCGACGCCTTCCTGGGGGACCTCGCCGAGGTCCGCGCGATAGTCGAACCCGCCGGAGCCCGGCTCGCCGCGGCCCGCCGCACCGCGTCCGACCTGGACGCGATGCGACAGGCGCTGGACGCGATGGCGGCGGCCGGGACCGACGCCGACGCGATGGTCGAGGCGGACCTGGCCTTCCACCGCGCCCTGCTGGACGCCGCGCACAACGAGCTGCTCAGCCGGATGGAGGTCGTCATCGAGGCCGGTCTGCGCGTCCGGGACCGCATCGTGCACGGCGCCCGGCACTTCTCCGACTCCATCCCCGTGCACCGGGAACTGCTGGCGGCGGTCGAGGCGGGTGATCCGGACGCGGCGGTGGCAGCCGTCGAGTCACTGCTGGCGCAGGCGTCCCATGACCTGGCGGCCGTGCAGGCCCAGGAAGACCACGCCGACCTCGCGACCCACCCGCTCCCTGAGGAAGATTCTTGAAAATAACCGGACTTGAGACCTTCCTGGTCGCTCCGCGCTGGCTGTTCCTGCGCGTCGCCACCGACGAAGGAGTCACCGGCTGGGGCGAGCCCGTGATCGAGGGCCGCGCCGAGACCGTGCGCGCGGCGGTCCACGAGCTGGCCGACTACCTCGTCGGCCGGGATCCGCTGCGCATCGAGGACCACTGGCAGGTGCTCACCAAGGGTGGCTTCTACCGGGGCGGTCCCATCCTCTCCAGCGCCGTCGCCGGCATCGACCAGGCACTGTGGGACATCGCCGGCAAGACCTACGGCGTCCCGGTGCACCGCCTCCTCGGCGGCCCCGTACGCGACCGCGTCCGGATGTACGCCTGGATCGGCGGAGACCGCCCCAGCGATGTCGCGGAGCTGGCCGAGGAGCAGACGAAGGCGGGCTTCACCGCCGTCAAGATGAACGCCTCGGCCGAACTCGCCCCGATCGACACCCCGGCCCGCTCCGCCGAGGTCGTGGAGCGTGTCGCGGCCGTCCGCGAAGTGCTGGGCGACGAACGGGACATCGCCGTCGACTTCCACGGCCGGGCCTCCACCGCCATGTCACGCCGGCTGCTGCCCCTGTTGGAACCGCTGCACCCGCTGTTCGTCGAGGAACCCGTCTCACCGGAACACTCGGACCATCTGCGAAGCCTGGTGGAGTCCACGAGCGTTCCGCTCGCCACCGGCGAACGCCTCTATTCCCGCTGGGACTTCCGCCAGGTGATGACCAGCGGCATCGCCGTGGCCCAGCCCGACCTGTCGCACGCCGGCGGCGTCTCCGAGGTCCGCCGCATCGCCGCCATGGCGGAGACGTACGATGTCGCCCTGGCCCCGCACTGCCCCCTCGGCCCGATCGCCCTGGCCGCGAGCCTGCAGATCGCCTTCTCCGTACCGAACTTCCTCATCCAGGAACAGAGCCTGGGAATCCACTACAACCAGCAGTGCGACCTGCTGGAGTACGTGATGGATCCCGAACCCTTCCGCTTCCAGGGCGGATACGCCGTGGCCGGCTCCCGCCCGGGTCTCGGTGTCGAGATCGACGAGAAGGCGGTACGCCACGCCGCCGAGACCGGGCACCGCTGGCGCAACCCCGTATGGCGCGGCCCCGACGGGGCTTTCACCGAATGGTGACCACCGCCTGCCCCGCTCCGCAACCGCACACCCCGAGCCCCGCCCAAGGAGAGCCCGCTCCGATGAACCTGGTGGAATCCCTCCGAACACACCGCCTGCTGGCGATCGTACGGGGCAAGGACCCCGCCGCGGCCCTGCGCACCGTACGCACCCTCACCGAGGAGGGCATCGAGGCCATCGAGGTCTCACTGACCACGGCCGACGCCCTCACCGTGATCAGGCGGGCCCGCGCCGAACTGGGCCCCGACGCGATCCTCGGCGCCGGCACCGTGCGCTCGGCGGCGGACGCGGCCCACGCCGTCGAGGTCGGTGCGTCGTACCTCGTCACCCCGGCGCTGGTGGACGGGCTGGAACCCTATGGCGTACCGGTCCTGATGGGAGCCCTGACGCCGACCGAGATCGAACTGGCCCTCGCCCGGGGCGCCGCCGCGATCAAGCTCTTCCCCGGAACCCTCGGCGGCCCCGGCTACCTGCGGGCCCTGCGCGACCCGTTCCCCGAGGTGCCCTTCGTGCCCGTCGGGGGAGTGGACGCACAGGCCGCCCGCGCCTACCTGGACCGGGGCGCCATCGCCGTCGGTGTCGGCTCACCGCTGGTCGGGGACGCGGCCGACGGCGGCGACCTCGACCGACTCCGCACACGTGCGGCCGAATTCCGCCGGGTGGCCGCGGGGGAGACGTCATGACGGCACCGGAGTCCCGGGCCACGCCCGAAGTGGTGACCTTCGGCGAGACGATGGCGGCGCTGCGCGCACACGGCGCGCTGCGCCTCGGCGGCAGCCTCGGGCTGTCCGTGGCCGGAGCCGAGTCCAACGTCGCCATCGGCCTCGCCCGGCTCGGGCACCGGGTGCGCTGGGCCGGCCGGGTCGGCGCGGACGAACTCGGCGCGCTGGTACTGCGCACGCTGCGCGCCGAGGGGATCGACATCGACCACGCGGTCACCGACGACACCGGCCGCCCCACGGGACTGCTGCTGACCGAGCCCCGCCTGGGGACGCTCACGCGCGTCAGCTACTACCGCGCCGGTTCCGCGGGTTCAGCCGTCTCACCGGCCGACGTACTGCCCGCGCTGGCGCCGGGAACCCGCGTTCTGCATCTCACCGGCATCACACCGGCGCTCAGCGCCTCGGCGGCCGAGGCCGTCCTGGCAGCCGCCGCCACCGCACGCGACGCCGGCATCACCGTGTGCCTCGACGTCAACCACCGCTCCCGGCTGTGGACCGCCGACCGAGCCCGTGCGGCGCTCCGGCCGCTGCTGGCCCGAACGGATCTGCTCATCGCCTCCGAGGACGAGCTGCCGCTGGTGCTGGAACGACCCGGTGCGGAGGAAGCGGAGGCCGTGCGCGGTGTTCTGGCCGAAGGAGTCGGCGAGGTGGTCGTCAAGCGCGGCGCCCGTGGCGCGACCGCATTCACCGCGGACGGGGCGACCGACCGCGCGGCACGCCGGGTCGACGCGATAGACGTGGTCGGCGCGGGTGACGCCTTCGTGGCCGGATACCTGTCCGGTCTGCTCGGCGGCGCGGACATCCCCGCCCGTCTGCACCGAGCCGTCACCACCGCGGCGTTCGCCGTCGCCACCCGGGGCGACTGGGAGGGCCTGCCGACGCGGGACGAACTCACCCTGTTCGACCAGCCCGACGGCACGACCATCCGCTGACCAACCAGGAGACCGACCATGACCCACACGGCACGGACGGCGGCGGTCGTCGTGGACGGAGCGTACGAACTCGCCGAGGGCGGCCGCTGGTTCGACGGCCGGTACGTGTACGTCGACATCCTCAGCGGCAGGCTCTTCGAACTGCGCGACGACACCGAACCGGCCCCGCGACAACTGTGCGGACTCGACGTGCCGTTGGGTGCCGTCGCGCCCGTGGCCGACCGGCCTGGCACCTGGATCGCCGCCGCGGGCACCGGCATCGCGCTGCTCACCGCGGACGGCGCTCCGGAGTGGCTGGACCGCCCCGAGGACCGCACCCCCGCCCCCAGCCGGATGAACGACGGCGTCGCGGACCCGGCCGGCCGTTTCTGGGCCGGCAGCATGGCCTACGACGGCGCCCACGGCGCGGGTTCGCTCTACCGGACGGACCCGGACGGCACGGTGGTACGCGTCCTCGACGGCCTGGGCATCGTCAACGGGCCCGCGTTCACCGCCGACGGCACGACCATGTACGTCGCCGACACGGCCGCCGGTACGATCCTGCGCTGCAGCGTCGACCCCGCCTCGGGCGACCTCTCCGGTGGCCCGCACACCTTCGCCCGAGTACGCGACGGCGAAGGCGGCCCCGACGGAATGACCGTCGATGCCGAGGGCTGCCTGTGGGTCGCGATGTGGGGCGCCGGTGAGGTCCACCGGTACCACCCCGACGGCCGCCGGCTCCACACCCTGACCGTCCCCGCCCCGCACCCCACGTCGGTCTGTCTGCACCCCGCTGACAACCGCCTCTTCGTCACCACCGCCCGGTACGGGGTGAAGAGCCCGACAGCGGCCTCCGGCGCGGTGCTCAGCATCCCCGTACCGGTCAGGGGGACGGCCGTTTGCTTCTGGAGCGGCCCTGGCTGAAACCGCTGATCCGGCCGGGGTTCACGACGCGTCCGCCCGTCATGCGTCGGCCGGCGGTGTCCATCGCCTGCGGCTTCCGGCCGTACTCAGAAGGGTGCCGATACGGACGGTCTCACGGACCACGTCCGGCCACGGGCTGGTGTCGGCGACGCTCAGCAAGTGGGCGCCGCTGCCCGGGCGTTTGCGGATGCTGGTCCGGATCAGCACCCGCAGCAACTCCTGCGGCCCGGGCAGGCAACCCTCGACCAGTCGTCGCCACTGCTCGGTGTCGGCCCGTTCGACGAGGATCGTCAGCGGTCGGTACCACCGCTGTGCCAGCGACATCTCCTTGCCGGTGGGCAGCTCCCGCACCCGGGTCGCGGTATCGACGACCAGTTGCACGGCATGCGAGGGCGAGGCGTCCGCGAGGCGCTCGACCAGGCGTCCCAGCACCGTCACCTCGTCCACCTCGCGGGCCCGCGCGAGATGGAGCGCCGCTTCGGCACAGGCCTGCGCGGCGCGCCGCGGTGTGTCCAGCGGATGGTGACGGCACACCAGCCCCGTCAGGCAGCGGCGCACCACGACCTGGTTGTCCTCGTACCAGCCGAGGGCGGGCGGCACCCGGCCCGCGGTGTACGCGGGCCCGAGGAAGTCGTCCCGGAGCGTGTCCTCCAGGGAGCGCCAGTCCGGCGTGTCCAGGGACCGGTGGGGGCTGTGGCCGACGACCGTCTCGATCAGCAGCAGCACGGTCCGCACGTGGTGAGGGTGTCCGCCCCTGGCCAGGAGGTCGCCCAGCTGAGACGCGCTCGGCGGGGCGAGGATGCCCCGCGTGACCAGCCTGCCGCGCAGCATGATCGCCTTGCGGGCGACCTGTGGACCGTGGGCGCCGGTCCAGGTGGAGTCGCACAGCCGCTCCAGAGCAGCGGCGTGACGGCGTAGGGCGGCGTTCAGTCGCGGGCTCTCCCTGCCGACGTCGGCGCGCCGCAGCGCTTCGTTGAGCCAGCCGGGATCGATCCACGGGTCGACCATCCCGCCCGAGAAGAGCTCGTCCAGCAGTTCCGGACAGCCGGGCAGCAGCCGTTGCAACCCCGAGTTGATCTCTTGATCGACCTGCGACACCGCGTGCTGGTGGGCCACCCCCTCCAGGTCGTGCCCGGCTGCCCGGTCGGCGCGCCACAGCCGGAGGGCGTCGAGCGCCTCGGGGTGCTCGGCCACCGCGGCCGCGACCAGCAGGGTGACGGCGCTGTCGTCGGCGAGCCAGACGCGACGCAGCCGCTCCTCCGCCCGATCCGGCCTGCCCGGTCCGGCGCCCGGGCCGGTCCGTGGCCACGCTTCGCCCACCAGCGCGGCGGTGGTGTCCACGTCCATCGGGCGGCTCCAGGTGTGCTCCGCCAGCCGGTGACCGAACCCGTCCGGGGCCGGG
Source organism: Streptomyces griseus subsp. griseus (assembly GCF_000720255.1). Classification (GTDB taxonomy): domain Bacteria; phylum Actinomycetota; class Actinomycetes; order Streptomycetales; family Streptomycetaceae; genus Streptomyces; species Streptomyces griseus_I. Next base: position 354,842 of record NZ_JOJE01000006.1, read on the forward strand.
CCGTCGAGGGCGCGCAGGTGCCCGGCGAGCCAGGCCCTGACCGCCGCGGTGGCGGCCGGCTCCGGGCCGGTCGCCGGACCGGACGGTGTATCGCCGCCGATGGTTCCGGCCGGGCCACGGGCGTCCGTCAGCAGCGGCAGCAGCAGGGCATCGGTGAGCAGCGGCATGGCGCCGGGGCCGCCCACCCGTTCCACCACATCCAGCAGGGACCGCACCTCCTCGGCGGAGGACTCGGCGGCCACCACCCCGACGGCCCGTACCTGCGGATACGACTGAGGATCCTGCCAGGACCGGGCTGAGGCGGTCAGCACCGCCTCCTGCGACGGCCGTCGCCCGCCGCCCGACCAGCCGGCCGCGATGAGCCGCCCCAGCGCGGCCTGGAGCTCGACGCCGTTCTTGTTACGCGGGCGATGGGCACTCCAGCGGTGCCGCACGACGGGCCGGATGACGGAGTAGGGCCGTTCCGGCCAGTCGTACGGTCGAGCCGCGAGCCGTACGCACCGGGCCACCAGGGACAGGTCGCCACTCAGGTCCGTCAGCAGGGTGCGCAGCCGGGGCCAGACCCATTCGGGCCGCTTGCCGGCCAGGGCCTCCAGGACGGAGACGAATTTGAAGATCTCCGTCTTGTGCTGGGTGAGCAGCCAGGCCCACAGGCACGTCTTCGGTGCGCACCGGCCGCTGCCGCAGTCGCCGCCGCGTCCCCGGGACGGACAGGACCGTTCGATGACCGCGACGACACCGTCCGGGGTGCTCTCCGCGAGCCAGCCCAGCGCGACCAGCAGCGACCGTCTGACGTCCTGGTGCTCCGTTCGCCAGACGGCGAGCAGCTCGTCCGCGACCCGCTCGCGGTCCTGGTTGCAGGTGGCGGGCAGCGCGTCCAGATAGACCCGGCCCAGCACCGCCGGGAGCTTCGCCAGCACCGGCGCGAACCGGGCACGCAACGCGGCGTCGGGGGTGGGCAGTCGCGCGTAGACCCGCAGCTGCATGGCGCGCAGCGCGTGGAACGCGGGTGTGTCGTCCCAGGTGGAGTCGAGCAGGCCGGTCAGCAGCGCCGTGCAGGTCTCGGCGCGCGCGCCGCCTGCCCGCCCCGCCTGTACGAGGGCTTGTTCGGCGACCGCCAGGCGGAAGTGGTCGTCGGGGTATTCCTTCAACCAGTCGAGCAGGTGGCCGAGTTGCCGGGGAGCACGGGACAGCCTCCGTCCCGCGGCGTACTCGAAGAGGGTCTGGTGGAAGTAGGAGTACCGCTGGACGCCCGAGCCGTGGCACTCGATCACCCCGCGGGTCATCAGCAGGGGGATGTCCGCGGGTGAGGGCGACCCGGGTGACTCGGCGATACCCGCGGTCGCCTCGTCGGCCGAGAGGTCGAGCCGTCCCTCCTGGAGCATCAGGCGGGCCAGCTCCTCGCCGGTGGCGGAGAGGTCGGCCGCCGCGGCGGGGCCGGGCGCGTCGCCCGCCCTCTGGTCGCGTCCGACGCGGTGCTCCCAGTAGAGACCGTAGAGGGTGGTGGCGTCGATCTCCTCGACCAGCGGCGGCTTCGGGGCGAACGCCTCGAAGAGCATCCGCAGCGTCAGCGGTGCCCGGCACACCTCGTGCATCGGCAGACCGTGCACGGCGGCGTTGGCCACCGTGCGGCAGACCTCGTCGACGGAGACCTCGGGCTCGCCCTCGTAGAAGTAACGGGCGTGCGAGCGGATCGCGGCCTCCTGCTCGCCCGCGTCGTACGGGCCGAGCCCTCGCCATTGCAGGGCGAACCCGCTCACGTACGGCTTGAGGACGCGTGCCTCCTCCTCCCGGCAACTCATCAGGACGCCCACGGAGTTCTCGGCCGCGACGGTGAGCAGCTCTTGCAGGCGCACGATGCCGGTCCGGTCGGAGACCAGCAGGTCGGCGGTGTCGAACAGGAACACCGTTGGGCCGTCGAGCTGTTGGGCGGCGGCTTGAAGCGTGCCCAGGGTGAGTTCCGTGCCCTGCTCGCCGTCCCACAGGTCACCGGCGCGCAGGAAGTAGGGCCGGGGGCCGTCCGGGTCGGCGGCGAGCTGTTGATGCAGCCGCCACAGCAGCGTGGTCTTGCCGGTTCCGGCTGGGCCGGTGACGCACGCGGAGCCACCCTCGCGCAGCAGTGGCAGCAGCGACCGCTCCAGGGTCCGCGGGACGGACAGCGCTTCCAGGTCGAGGGGCAGCGCGCCGATGCCTGACGCCCCTTGGTGCCCGGCAGCGGCGACGGCCTCGCGGCTGTACACCTCCAGCTTGCGCAGCTCGTTCGCGGGCTCCGGAGGGCGCGGCGTGCCGGCGGACTTCCCAGTGACGGTCCCGCCGCTTGGATCCGGGGCGGATCCGTCAGGGCTGCCGGTGGCACCGTTCGTGCCCCCGGCGGAGGCGGGTGCGGGCGGGAGGACGGGGCGGCCCGCCGGCGGAGGGCTGTCGTCGTGCAACGCGAGGAGCGCGCCCCCCGCGTGCGCGGCCAGCCGGAAGAACCACCAGCGGGCGGCGTCGCCCACGTTCACGTAGGTGCTGAACCTCAGTCCGGTGGCGATCAGCGACGCGAGGAACTGCTCGTGCCACGGGTCGGCCCAGTTGCCGACGATCGCGGCACACTCCTGGCGCACCGCGTCCACCAGCCGCCACGTCGAGGGCACGATGTGGTCGCGCAGCGTTGCTTCCGGGGCAACGAGGCAACGCAGCAGGGCATCCCCGGCGCCCACGCCGCCCGCCGCGAGTCGCCGCACCTCCGGGACGAGTGCGGAGACGAGCAGCATCGCCACGTCCCGTGACAGGGGCGCGTCGGGCGAGTAGGTGGCGAGGTCGATGAGCTGGAAGGCCTTGACGCTCGGCTCGTTCATCCGGAGCGGGACCATGACGTTCTCGAGGTGCAGGTCTCCGTGGGAGCGGCCCCGCAGGACGCGCAGGGCCGGGTCGGGCAAGCCGGACCCGCCGACGGCGAGCGCCAGCGGATTGGGCAGGTTCCGGCCGTCGACGTGGATCCAGGCAGTCTCCTCCGCCAAGCCGTCGACCCGCGCCCCGTAGGCGGCCGCCGATCCGCCGGACTGTAATTCGGCGCCGAGTTCGTCGCCCAGCAGGGTCGTCAGCGGAGTGGTGCCGGGGCGCACGCCGAGTGTGGTGTTCCACTCCGTCAGCAACCACCGGGTCACATACCGCAGAGCCTGCGGCAGTCGGTCGTCGAGGGCGGCCAGGGTGCGAACGTCGCGCAGGCTGTGGCCGGCCGGGAGCTGGAAAGTGAGGACCCGGCCGTCCGCGACGTCCCAGGTCGCCCACTGCTGCGTCACCCGGCGGGGCGCGGTCTGCTGGGCGTGGGCGTGCGCCTGCGCCTCGCCCGGCCTTCCGGGGGCGGACACCTTGGCGATGAGGGGGCCCGGCTCGGGTGAGACGACCACCGCGGCGAGCAGCGCGCCACTGGCCCCACCGGACGCCCGCCAGGACAGTGGCTCGACGACGCCGCCATGCCCTCCGTACCGGGCCCACCGCACCAGGGCGTCGGCAGCGGCCGCGTCGGGGAAGAGCGCCCTGAGGCCTTCCTCGTACTCCACCGTGCCTTCCCCCCGATGACGTCCACTGGCCGGGTAGGGGCCGCGACTCGCGCGCGCTCGGGAGGTGACGCTACATCAGTGCGTCCCGCCCGGCCCCTGGTATGCCGTTTTCCCCCGGCGGACCCTCATCCGGGTCGCACCGCGGCACGCCTCACGGTGCGCCACAGCTCGTCCGCCGCGGCCTGGAAGTCGGCCCGGTCGGCGGCCTTGAAACGGCGGAAGAACCAGTCGGGCACCCGGGTGTGGCGCAGCCTGGACTGGAAGATCACGTCCTGGACCTGCCGGGCGAAGGCCGTGAGCACCGCCGGGTCCCCGCTCTCGGCGATCCGGGCGGCCAGCAGCGCGCTCACACGCTCCCGCTCCGCGACGACGTCCTTCTGGGTACGGACCACGTCCAGCCCGGTCAGTACCGCGCCGAGGGAGGGCACGTACCACAGCATCATCAGGTCGAGGACGTTCATCCGTAGGGCCAGCCCGACGACGAGTCCGGCGCCGAGCCAGACGAGCAGCGCGGTGAGCACGGTCCTGGCGTACCGGCGCCGCACCCGTGCGCCCCACCCCAGGTTCTGCTGCTGGCAGGCGAGTACGTCGTACGGGGCGGGCAGTTCGGGGATCTCGTAGTAGTCGCGCAAGTCGTCCTCGCGGTCCCGGAAGCGACGGGCCAGGCCGCTGACCTCCTGCGGCGCGGGGGCGGCGCCGACCAGGACGGTGTTCCACTCCAAACGGAACAGTCGGACGTCGAAGAGTTCCTGGAGCAGCGCCGCGCGGCGGGCCTCACCGCTCTCCCACGCGGTCAGCCCCAGGGAGTGGGCCACCGCCCACACCCCGCCCAGCACGGTGACGGGGACGGCGAGGCCGGGCGCGAGGACCGCGGCGAGACCGGCCGCCGCCAGCAGCAGCGACACGGAGAGCCGGGCGTTGGCCAGCCGCTGCGCGCGGCGGTGGGAGACCGACACGGCCCGCAGCCGGTGCAGCGCGGCCTCGTCGTTCTGGGCCGCCGGGATGCCGGGCCCGGTGTGTCCGTGCCCGCCGTCGCCGGGGCCGCTGCCCCTGTGCCTGGTCCTGCCGACCCCGCCCATGACGCCCCCTCGCCCTCGGTCCCTCTTCAACTCTGCCCGCGCGGGTGCCCGGTGTACACAGCACGGGGGCACCGATGACGAGGCGCGAGCCGCTGACCGCACACCTGTCCTCCGGCGTTGCGGCTACCTGCGCATGTCAATGCGGACAGGGAATGAGTGCCTGCGGGAGATGGATTGCCTCCCGTGTATATTAGGAAAAATGTTATTTTATGTCGGCCGGGCATGATGTATTTCTCTTAGACGGCAGGCGCTTCGGGAGCCAGCGCGAGGAAGTACCGATGAGGCTCAGAACCGTCCTTTGTTCCAGCGTTTCCGCCCTCTCCGTGCTGGCGCTGCTCAGCGCCTGCGGCGGCGGCTCCGGCGGCACGGGCACACCGAGCGGCAAGCCGTTGGTCGGTGTCGACTACCCGCGCTCCGACACCGACTTCTGGAACTCGTACATCCAGTACACGCCGGAGTACGCCAAGAAGCTCGGCCTCTCGCTCAAGACCACCAATTCGGAGAACGACGTCGCCAAACTCAGCGCCAACGCGGAGACGCTCATCGTCCTGGGCGTCCAGGGCATCGTGATGGCGCCGCAGAGCACCTTCGCCATCGGGCCGATCCTGGCGCGTCTGGAGGCGATGAAGATCCCGGTCGTCACCATCGACACTCGCCCCGACACCGGAAGAGTCGACATGGTGGTCCGCGCCGACAACCGCGCCTACGGCGAGAAGGCCTGCAAGTACCTCGGCACCAGGTTGGGCGGCAAGGGCAAGGTCGTGATGCTCGAGGGCGACCTCTCATCGATCAACGGCCGTGACCGCACCGAGGGGTTCAACGCTTGCATGAAGGCGAAGTACCCCGGCATCAAGGTGTTCGGAGAGGCCACCAACTGGGACGGGGCAGTCGCCGCGGAGAAGCTCCAGAGCGTCCTGACAACCCACCCGGACATCAAGGGCGTCTACATACAGTCCAGCTTGGCCCTGTCCGGCACGCTCCAAGTGCTCAAGCAGCAAGGACTGTTGGTCGGTCCGAAAGACAAGAAGCACGTGTTCGTCGTCTCCAACGACGGCATCCCCAGGGAGCTCAAACACATCGCCAAGGGCAACATCGACGCCACCGTGTCCCAGCCGGTCGACCTCTACGCCAAGTACGCCCTGTACTACCTGAAGGCCGCGATCGACGGGAAGGCGTTCAAGCCCGGCAGGACCGACCACGACAGCACCATCGTCAAGGTCCGCGACGGACTCCTGGAGGACCAGCTCTCCGCCCCGCTCGTCACCGCCGACGGCGGCATCTACGGCGGCGTCCCCAGCCTCAAGAGCACCGACACGTCGCTCTGGGGCAACAACCTCCGCTGACGCCGCGCCCGCCGGGCCTGCGTGGAATCGATGCCGCCGAGGGGCGACGGGTGACGTCGGCCGGATCTGCATCAGCAGCGCGTTCTCCGGCTGCGGCACGTGGACCCCTGGCACCGGAGGAAGGCCTTTCCCTGCGCGGAGCAGACATTCACGTCCCGGCCGAGGCGCGCTCAAGACGCCGGACGACCCGGACCTGTGGTCGTATGAGGAGTCGCGTGGAGTCGGCGCTCCTCTCACGTCGGACTGCACGGCGATGCCGAGCGCCGCGCCATCGATGCCCTCCTCCTCAAGGCCTGAGCCGATCCCCTCCTCTCACAAGGACTCACCATGACGACCTTCGCCCTCGTCGGCGCCGGACCCGGCCTCGGGCTCGCCACCGCCCGCCGTTTCGGAACCGCCGGCCACACCGTCGCCCTCATCTCGCGCGGCACGGAGAAGCTGGAGGCGTTGACCGCTGAACTCACCCGTGAGGGCATCCAGGCACGCGGCTTCACCGCCGACGTCCTCGACATCGAGTCCCTGGAGGGCGCCCTGCACGCGGCCGCGCAGGCCCTGGGGCCCATCGAGATCCTCCAGTACAGCCCCGCGCCCCGCGCCGACTTCATGCGGCCGGTCCTGGACACCGGCGCCGACGACCTCGACGCGCCCCTCTCCTTCTCCGTCAAGGGCCCGGTCACCGCGGTGAACGCCGTCCTGCCCGGCATGCGCGCGCTTGGCCGCGGCACCCTGCTGTTCGTCAACGGGGGCAGCGCCGTACGCCCTCACCGCGACCGGGCCGGCACCTCGGTCGCCTTCGCCGCGGAGAGCGCCTACGCCCGCATGCTCCACGATGCCCTCGCCGCGGAGAACATCCACGCCGCCCAGCTGATCGTCCCAGGAGCCATCCGCCCGGACGCCGAGCACAGCAGTCCCGAGGCCCTGGCCCGGCGCCTGTACGACATCCACCACGAGCGCGACGGCTTCCGCCACTACGCCGAACCCATGCCCGACTGACTCCCCGGGACGATGCCGGTGAGGTCGTAGCCGAAGCGCAGGGGCCGGCCGACGGCGTCGCCGTGCGCGTCCAGGCGCCAGGCCGCCAGATCGTCGGCATCGGTCCACGCCTCCTCTGCCCCGACAGGCACGCCCGGTCACGAAGGGTGAAGGCCGGGCGGGCTCGGCCTTCCGCCGAGCCCGCCACACCGGCTCCCTACCGGAGCCGGACTCGCGTCACGCCGTCAGCGCTGCAGTGTCAGCAGACCCGGACGGTAGGGCAGGAGGCCGTAGTCACCGCCGGAGTTGGGGCTGCGCCCCTGGTAGAGCAACTGCAAGTGGCAGGGATCGACGGTCATGGTCTGGTCGGGGCTGGTGCGGATCAGTTCGCCATGGCTGATGTCGTTGGTCCAGGTGGCGCCACTGTTGGCCTTGCCGGCGAAGGGGTTGCTCTCGGTCGCGGCCTGGGGTGTCCATGAGCCGTTCAGACTGGTGGCCGTGAACGAGCGGAAGTAGCGATGGCCCTGCGCGCCGATCGCCTCGACGATCATGAGGTAGCGGTTCTGGCCCTGCAGCTTGTAGACCTGCGGGGCTTCGAACAGGTTGTTCGTCGTGTCGCTCATGACCACTGTCGAGGCCGTGCCGAAGCTGCCCGGGAAGTTCCCGATCGGCATGCCGGCCCGGTAGATCTTGCCGTTGTCACCGGCGAAGAACAGGTACATGTTCGTTCCGTCACCGATGAGCGTCTGGTCGATGGGTCCTGTTCCGGGGCCGGGGATGCTTCCGGAGAAGAGCACCTGCTGGGACGACCAGCCGTTCGGGTTGGTGGGGTCGCTCGACGTCCGGTAGGAGAAGGCGGTCCCGCCCCACTGGTAGGCGAGCACCCAGATGTTCTTCGGTGCGAAGTAGAAGAGCGTGGGCGCGACGGTGGAGGCAGACATCGTGTTCTGGCCGGCCGAGGCCATCTCCGACCAGTTGGTGAACAGGCCGAAGTTCATCGAACCCCACCTGGTCCCCGTGTCATGCGTCGTCGCATAGACGAGTTGCCTGCCGTTGTAGGGGACGACGGTGAAGTCCTTGAGCGAGACCCACCCCGGCTTGGGCTGCGCCAGCGCGCCCGTTGATGTCCAGCGGTACGTCGACGGAAGGTCGCACGGGCCGGGGTTGTCGGCGCCGACCTTGACGAGCTGCCACTGCTGGTTGGTGCCGCCCCAGTCGTCGTACTGGACGACGTTCGCGTTGTCGGCGGTGGAGGCGCCTTGTACTTCGAGGGCTTTGTTGCTGTGCCGCGAGATGAGCCTCACGTAGCCGTCCGAGCTGTCGGCCAGCCGCCACTGCTGGTTGGTGCCGTTCAGGTCGGCCCACTGGACGATCGAGCCCCCGTTCGCGGTGGACCAGTTGTGGACGTCCAGGACCTTCCCCGAGTGGCGGGACTCGATGCGGTAGTAGCCGCCCCCGGAATCGACGAACCGCCACTGCTGCTGGTTCTGATCGTTCCTGGTCCACTGAGTGATGCGGGCGCCGTCGTCGGTCGCCATGTTGTAGACGTCCAGGGCCTTGCCGCTGTTGCGGTTGACCAGCACATACGAGGCGTTGGGGTCTACGGTCGCCGCGTCGGCGGGCTGGGCACCGAGGACGGTGGATACGAGCAGCAAGGGCGCGAGGACGGTGAGTAATCGTCTCAGAGGAGCCGGGGACGGGTGGCGAAACCACATAAGAGGGCCTCCTTGGGGGCGGGGGTGGGGTGACCCCGATGAACCACGGAGCGGACGTGCCGGGAGCGGAGGGGGGTGTCGAAACATTTCGAAGAATTCCCGGAAGCTTTGACGCCACAAGCTAGGAATACGGAGCCCCCTGGTCAAGGCCTGTCGCCGATCTGTCCACAAACAGCGCCTCCCTTCGAGCCGAAAAGCTGTCGAACCGACCGAAAGTACTCAGGTCTCGGCCCTGCGGCATCCGTCGACGGCGACGTCGTGGGTTCGCCGTCCGGCTTGCCGGGATTCCGGAAGTTTCGGACGAGGAACCGAAACTTCTTCTGCGGGGAGTATTGACGATGCATCGTCAATACCTCAATCATCCCTGCCTGAGGAACCGGTCATAGTTCGAGATGTCGAACCGAGTCTGCGCTGCACGGCAGTTCCACGCATAGCTGCACGACAGATCCGCGCACCAAAGCCTGCGCCACCCCGTCACGTTCCACCCGCCGTACGTCATCCGACGACCGGCCGGGTGCCGTCCGTGCCGGTCGAGATCGTCCCGGTCCCATGACCGCGGTGTCCAAGTGGTTCCGAGCTGTCCGGGTTCCGGCCCGCCCCGTCCCTCTGCCGAGTGGGAGCGGACGACGCATTCCCCCCGCTTCAGTCCTTCCTTGATTCCTACCCTGGAGGCACAATCATGGGCTCGTATGCCCTTCCCAGATCCGCTGTCCGACGGAAGGTCCACGGCCTGCTGTTGGCGCTGGTCGTCGGTGTCCTCGGTGTGGTCGCCGCACTGGTCGCGCCGCCGAGCGCACACGCCGCCGAGAACACGCTCGGCGCCGCTGCGGCGCAGAGCGGCCGCTACTTCGGTACCGCCATCGCCTCGGGCCGGCTGGGTGACTCGGCGTACACGTCGATCGCGGGCCGTGAGTTCAACATGGTGACGCCCGAGAACGAGATGAAGATCGACGCCACGGAACCGAACCGGGGCCAGTTCAACTTCACCGCCGGTGACCGCGTCTACAACTGGGCGGTGCAGAACGGCAAGAAGGTGCGCGGCCACACCCTGGCCTGGCACTCCCAGCAGCCCGGCTGGATGCAGAGCCTCAGCGGCAGCACGCTGCGCCAGGCGATGATCGGCCACATCAACGGCGTGATGGCCCACTACAAGGGCAAGATCGTCCAGTGGGACGTCGTGAACGAGGCCTTCGCCGACGGCAATTCGGGAGCGCGGCGCGACTCCAACCTGCAGCGCACCGGCAACGACTGGATCGAGGTCGCGTTCCGCACGGCGCGCGCCGCCGACCCGGCCGCCAAGCTCTGCTACAACGACTACAACATCGAGAACTGGACCTGGGCCAAGACGCAGGCCGTGTACGCCATGGTCCGTGACTTCAAGCAGCGCGGCGTGCCGATCGACTGCGTCGGCTTGCAGTCGCACTTCAACAACGACAGCCCGTACAACAGCAACTTCCGCACCACCCTGCAGAGCTTCGCCGCCCTCGGCGTCGACGTGGCCATCACCGAACTCGACATCCAGGGCGCCTCGGCCACGACCTACGCCAACGTGACCAACGACTGCCTGGCCGTCCCGCGCTGCCTCGGCATCACCGTCTGGGGTGTGCGCGACACCGACTCCTGGCGATCGGAGCAGACACCGCTGCTGTTCAACGGCAACGGCAGCAAGAAGCCCGCCTACACCGCCGTCCTCAACGCGCTCAACGGCGGTACCTCCACGCCGCCTTCGGATTCCGGAACGATCAAGGGCGTCGGTTCGGGCCGCTGCCTGGACGTGCCCGGCGCCAGTACCGCCGACGGCACCCAGCTCCACCTGTGGGACTGCCACAGCGGCACCAACCAGCAGTGGGCCTACACCGCCGCCGGCGAGCTCAGGGTCTACGGCAACAAGTGCCTGGACGCCGCCGGCACCGCCAACGGCACCAAAGTCCAGATCTACAGCTGCTGGGGCGGCGACAACCAGAAATGGCGCCTCAACTCCGACGGAACCATCGTCGGCGTCCAGTCCGGCCTCTGCCTCGACACCGTCGCGGGCGGCACCGCCAACGGCACCCTGATCCAGCTCTACTCCTGCTCGAACGGCAACAACCAGCGCTGGACCCGCACCTGAGGGGACCTGCCACGAACGAAGGGGGCAGTCGATGAAGACCTAGGGCGCGGCTTCCCCCGCCGTTCCACGAAGACATCGCTGGTGGTCCCGGGGCGCCGCCGTGGCGGCGGCCACCCTCGGCGGCGACGGTGGACACCCATGCCTGGTACGTCCTGGTCAATCGCAACAGCGGCAAGGCCCAGGACGTCTCCGGCTCATCCACCGCCGACGGCGCGCGGGTCGGCCAGTGGCGCGCAACGGCGGAGCCAACCGGCAGCAAGGCGGTGGAGGTGCAGGGCGCCTCCACCGTCGACGGATGCAGGGTCGTCCAGTACACCGACCGGGGCGGCGCCAGTCAGCAAAGGCAGATGATCAAGCCGTCGTCCCGTGGCGGTACCGCCGACGAGGTCGCCTCGGGCGGCACGGGATTCAGCTGGGGCGGCGGTATGAGCTGCGCACTCCCATGCAGCCGGGCGAACGTCTTCAGGGCCGTCGCGGTCATATCCGGCGCTCAGCTCAGCGGGTGCAGTGACGGCACCCAGCCCATCGCCTGCTTCGCACCCCACGGCGTCAGCGACTCCGTCCTCAACATCGCGCCAGGACGGTCCTGCGCGACAAGGCCACCTACCCGGCCCCCTGTGTCGGCCCGTGCCGGGTCCGGATCTTGGTACTGGTGGAAGCGGTGGGCCCCTCAGGTCCCAGCGAACTCCCTTTCCCTTCGTGCCTCCGCGGACGTCTTCGGGATGCGTCGCGTCGCGTGCCGCAGGAAGGGCGGCGCCATCACCGACGTGGCCACGGCCAGCAGGACGATGATGGTGTAGGTGGCGGTGGTCAGGATGCCCAGCTGGAGACCGGCCGTGGCGATGACGATCTCCACGACGCCGCGGGCGTTGAGCCCGGCACCGACAGCGAGCGCCTCGCCGTGGCTGAGGCGGCCGAGGCGGGCGCCGAGGTAACCTCCCGCGAACTTCGCCGCGGTGGCCACCAGCAGCGTGACCGCCGCGGCGAGCAGCACGGTCCAGTCCAGCAGGGCCGCCAGATCCACCTGCAGCCCCGCGGTGGCGAAGAACAGCGGTGCGAGCGTCGACATCACGAAGACCCGGATCGTGTCGAGCGTCCTGCGGCTCGCCGAGCCGAGCGAGCTGATCACGATGCCGCACAGGAAGGCGCCCAGGATCGGCTCCATGCCGAGCGCCTGGGTGCCGGCAGCGGACAGCATGATCATGACGACCATGGCCGCGACGCTGACTCCCGGTTGCCCAGCACGTTCGGTGTGCTGGAGCACTCTGCGGGCCACTGGACGGACCACGAAGAGGGCGATCGCCAGCGCCGCGGCAAGACAGCCGACGGTCTGCATGATCATGCTGAGCCGCGCTCCCACGACGACCATGGCAGAGACGACCGACAGCAGCAACCATCCGACGATGTCGCTGATGGCCGCGGAGCCGACGATGAGCTGGCCGACGTCGCGGTGCAACAGCCGCATGTCCAGCAGTGTCTTGGCGATCACCGGGAGCGCGCTGACCGCGATCGCCACCCCCATGAACAGGGCGAAGGCACCCCGGCCGGCGTCCGGCGCCATGAGCGAGGCCGGCAGCAGGAAGCCCAGGGCGATGCCGAGCGCCAGCGGCAGCACCACGCTGCCGAGGCTGACGCAGCTGACGGCGCGGCGCCGGCGGCGGATCAGATCGATGTCGATGTGGGCGCCTGTGATCGCGACCAGCAGCAGCACGCCGACTTGCGCGACCGCGGTGAGCAGATGGGTCTGGGCGGGCTCCCGCGGCAGCAGCCAGTCCGAGAGGCCGGGCAGGAGCTCTGCGAACACGGAGGGGCCGAGCAGCACCCCGGCGGAGAGTTCACCCACCAAGGGGGGCAGGCCCAGGCGCACCGCCAGCATCCCCAGCAGCACGGCGGTCGCCAGCAGCAAGCCGATCTGCAGCAGGAAGACCAGCATCTGGTCGTGGCCGATCGAGGGAACCGGTCGTGCGGCTGTCACCATCGAGGTCCTCTTTCGTCTTTCGAGAGGTCAGGAGGCCCGCGCGATCAGGAGGGACAGAATCACTTCCGCCACCCCGGACGGATCGCCGGCCGAGAGCAGGTGTCCTCCGGGCAGGACCGTCACCTCGCACCGTCCCGTGGTGTGGTCGGCCCATGACTCCAGCCGAACCGACGCGTCGTCATCGGCACCGGCGAGGACCTGGACGTCTCCGGCCGTCGTCATGGAGCGGGTCAGGTCGATGAAGGACTGGGACAGCCGCAGGTCGTCGCGGATCACCGGATAGAGGCGCTCGGCGAGCTCCGGCGTGCGCAGTACCTCGGCCGGGATCTCGCCGCCCATCGCGGTCAGCGTGGCGACGGCGCCGTCGAGGGAACCCAGCTCCTCGGTCCGGATCCGCTCCCTGACCGAGGGCGGTGAGTTGGAGGCGGCGATCAGCAGGGGGACCGGCCGCTGCCGGACGAACGCGGCCGCCGCCAGCCCGATGTAGGAGCCGAGGCTCTCGCCGTAGATCGCGTCCACGTGCCCGCCGAGCTGCGCGGTCACATCGGCGATCACGGGTTCGGCCCGGGTGAGGAGGGCTTCCCGGTAGCGCCGGCCGTGGCCGGGCAGTTCGACAGCGCGGAAGTCGACCCGCTCGCCGAGTTCCCGGCGCAGACCCCGGAAATAGCCGGCCCCGCAGCAGGACGGCGGAATGAACGCCACGGTCGGCGTCCGCCCGCCGCTGCCGGTCGCCGTCGTACGCGAACGCATGCGCGTACGCGCGCTCGTGTCGTTCACACCGCCCGCCTTCGTCGAATCCGTGCGGCTACTGGGAGTGGATCGGCGTGCCCCGCAGGGTCGTGGTGGTGATCTTGTTGTGCTTGAAGGTGTCCTCGCCCCGCGCCAGGACCGCGGCCCACTTCTCCAGCGAGATGCTGCCGCCGTACTCCTCGATGTGGTCGGTGTCCGGGTAGACACGGACCTTCGTCGGTACGTAGCGAGTGGCGAAGCCCATCCGGTAGTTCCTGCCGGCGCTCGTGTTCGGCAGGGACGCGTGCATGAGGGTCGACCAGAAGATCACGCACTGGCCCTTCTCCATGGTGAGCGAGACCGCGTCCTCCTCGTTCGGCCGCCAGTCGGGGTCCACCTGGAGCTGGCGGTAGTCGTAGCCGAAGAAACCCCGCGGGACGCCGTCCTTGAGCTCGGCGTTGATGCGCCCCTCGTCGTAGTCCATGTGCTTGGTCTCGTCGTAGTTCATCTTGTTCTGTGTGCCGGGAATGATCTGCAGGCATCCGTTCTCGCGCGTCGACTCCGTGAACGCGGTCCACACCGTGAGCGTGCCCGCCCCGAAGTCGTCGGCGGACTCACCCGGCCACAGCAGCTGCGGCTTGCCGCTGGCGTTGGCGAAGGTGTCGGCCTGATGCCAGTCGGTGCCCTCGTCCCCGGGGTACTTGGGGAAGAACTCGGTGCGCCAGCACAGCAGATCGGGCCCGAGGATGGAGGCAACCCTGTCGACGATCTTCCGGTTGCAGACGTGCCGGGCCAGCAGGTCGATGTCGAGGTGGCGGTCGTAGTTGAAGATGTTCGGCGCCCCGATGCTGGAGTCGACCTCCGGGTACGCGGCGTAGGACCGGTCGAGCGCCTGGCGCTGGACCGTCTTCCACATCTGGTCCATCTCCTCGGGGGTGTAGATGGTCAGTGGCCCGATGTAGCCGTTCTTGTGGAAGGACGCCAGCTCCTCGCGGGAGAGCCCGAGACCGGTCTGTTCGGTGCTGCTGGTCATGTCTGGATCCCCTTACCTGGTGGTTGACGTGGCGCTTTCGACCGGCTGGGTCTTCGTCACGGCCATGCCGAGCGGCTCCTCGTACGTGGTCCTCATGTCGAGCACGGCTCCGAAGGAGTCGCCGAGGAACTGGTTGAGTTTCGAGAACGTCAGTGAATGTCCGCCGACGTCGAGGAAGTTGTCGGAGCCGGTGATATCCGGGTCGTCGAGTTCGTCGCGCAGCCACTTCACGACCGAACGCTCGATGTCCGCCGGGTCTGGCGCGCCATTCCCCGCGTCGTTCGTCCCTGGCATCTGCATGGAGACTTCCTCCCGTAGGTCTTTCTGCCGCCGCATTGACGTGAGCGTGCTGCCCGCCGTTGTCGAAGAGGGGCGTCCGCAGGGCGGACACAAGAAGCAAGGCATGGCGGCATGCATATGGCGAAAGGCTGGTGGGACGTAGGCAGGGAACTTTCCCGCGTTCCTTCAGCGGGACCGGTCGTATGCGTCCCCGCGGCGATTCGCGCCCGATAGGGTCCCTGCAAGTGATCCCGCGTCGCCTCAAGCTAGACCGGTGAGCGGGTTGTCTTCAAGACCGTGCGGCGCCTCGTCAATTGTCCCGTTGGCGGGACAGCGGTCGGACGACACCGCAGGTGACCGGTGACGTCACGGGCCCGCCGCGGCTGCCGTCGTGCAACAGCGCCGCCGCAGTGGTCAAGCGCAGGCGGCGCCGTATAGCCTGCCGGAGCTCAGTGAATTCGGCGCCCGGCATTGCGAACCGGTTTTGCGCGCCAAGTGGTGGAAATTCACTCACGGAAATGAGATTTGCATGTCGAATCCGTTCGAGGATGAGAACGGCACCTATCTGGTATTGGTCAACGACGAGGGGCAGCATTCCTTGTGGCCCTCTTTCGCCGAGGTGCCGGCGGGATGGACCGTCGTCAAGGAGGAGGACAGTCGCAAGGCCTGCCTCGAATACATCAACGAGAACTGGACCGACATGAGGCCGAAGAGCCTGGTCGAGACCATGAGGGCCGACAGCGCCTGACCGGCACCTCGTCGGAGGTATGACACTGACGGAGCGGACATGCGCGGGAAGGAAACCGGCACGTTGGCAGCCCTCACCCAGTTTACTGACGAGGATCTCGAACTCCTCGCGTTGATCCGGAACTTCGAGCTCGCCCTGCTCGACCTCTTCGGCGCGGGGAAACTCAACGGCACGACGCACACCTGCCTCGGCCAGGAGTACGTGCCGGTCGCGCTGGCGCCACTGCTGCGCGAGGACTTCATCTTCAGCAACCACCGTGGGCACGGCCACTACCTGGCCAGGTTCGAGGACCCCGACGGGCTGCTCGCCGAGATCATGGGGCGCGCCGGGGCCGTCTGCGCGGGCGTCGGCGGCAGCCAGCACATCTACCGCGACGACTACCTGTCGACCGGTGTGCAGGGGCAGAGCCTGCCGGTCGCGGTCGGTGTCGCCCTGCATTTCAAACGCACCGGGCAGAACAGGATCGCCGTGGTCCACATCGGCGACGGCACCTGGGGCGAAGGCGCGGTCTACGAGGCCCTGAACATGGCGCAGTTGTGGCGGGTGCCGCTGCTGGTGGTGGTCGAGCACAACGGGATCGCCCAGTCGACGCCGACCGCGGCTCAGATGGCCGGCACCATCGCGGACCGCGCTGCCTCCTTCGGCATCGGCCACCACGAGTTCCACACCGCGGACATCAACGTGATCCGCGCCGAACTGGCCCCGGTCGTGGCCGCCGTACGGAGTGAAAGGGTCCCGGCGGTCGTGCAGTTCCACACCGTCAGGCTCGGCCCGCACAGCAAGGGCGACGACACCCGCTCCGAGGCGGAGCTGGCCGACCTGCGCGCACGGGAGTGGAGCGGGCAGTACGCGCGGTGCTACGGCGAGCAGTTCGCCGCGGCCGACGTGCGGCAGCGCGCCCGGATCGCCGACCTGGTGGCCGACATCAGCGCGCGGCCGCCGTCGAGCTGGCCGGCGTCGACGGCTGCGACGGGATCGGGGGCCGCCCTGTGAGCACCTTGGAGAGGATCATCGCCGATGTGCTCGGGGTGGCCGAGGAAGAGATCGACGACGAGACCGGAACGGCGACGGCAAGCTGGACCAGCCTGCGACATGTGCAGATCATCGCCGCCGTCGGACGCGAGTACGGCCTGCGGATCACCCCGCGGCGGGCCCGCTCCTGCCGGAGCGTCGGCGACCTGCGCAAACTCCTGGCGGAGGAGGGACGTTCGGCATGACACCCATAGCGGCCACTACCGTCGCCCCGCGCGTCGCGGAGAACCTCAACCACGCGCTGCACCGCCTGTTCGACCGCGAGGAGCGGCTCTATCTCCTCGGTGAAGACCTGCTCGACCCGTACGGAGGCGCCTTCAAGATCACCAAGGGACTGTCGAGCAGGTTCGGCGACCGCGTGGTGGCGACCCCGCTCAGCGAGGGGGGCATTCTCGGCGTCGCGGGCGGACTCGCCCTGTGCGGCAACGAGGTCATCGTCGAGGTCATGTTCGGCGACTTCCTCGCGCTCGGCTTCGACCAGGTGCTGAACTTCGCGTCGAAGTCGGTGTCGATGTACGGCCGGCGGGTGCCGATCCCGCTCGTCGTCCGCTGTCCCGTCGGTGGCAACCGCGGCTACGGACCGACGCACAGCCAGAGCCCGCAGAAGCACTTCGTCGGCATCCCGAACCTCGCCCTCTACGAACTGTCGCCGTTCCACGACGCCGAGGCGGTGCTCCACACGGCGCTGCAACGGGGCGCTCCCGCCATCCTGTTCGAGGACAAGGTCCTCTACACCCGCCGGATGTACCAGGAGAACCGGGTCGACGACGCCTACCGCTACCGGATCACCGGATCGGGCCTGGGCTGGGCCCACGCGTTCCCGGACGGCGAGGAGGACAGCGCGGACTTCGTCGTCGTGGCACCCGGCGGCGTCACCCACCGGGCCCTGGACGCGGCACGGGCGCTGCGTGAGGCGCACGGCCGCTCGGTGCACGTCGTGACCCCGGCGCAACTCCACCCGCTGGACATCGAGCCGGTACTCCCGTTGCTCGCGTCGGCGGGCCGGGTGGCGGTGGTCGAAGAGGGCACGGCGGGCGGTACGTGGGGGTCCGAAGTGGCGCAAGTCGTCCACGAGCGCATCTGGTCCTCACTGAGCGGCCCGGTGCTCTCGCTCAGCTCCGCGGACTCGATCATCCCCACGGCCGGCCATCTGGAGCGCGAGGTGCTGCTGGGGGCCGAGGACATCAGGGACGGGATCCGACGGGCTGCCGGATGGGGCGACGCCCTGCGCGAAACCGCACAACCGGGCCCGACCCAGGCCCAAGCGGCGGCAGTCGAAACGGCGGCGGCCGGAACGACGACTCCCGTGACCGTGCCCAAGCTGAACAACAACGACGAAACGTATCTGGTCGCCGACTGGCTGGTGGACGAGGACGCGTGGGTCGAACCGGACACCGAGGTCGTCGCGCTGGACACGTCCAAGGCCCAGGCGGACATCGCCGCCTCGGGCTCCGGCTACCTGCGCCGCGTCGCGGCCGTGGGCGACGAACTGGCCGTCGGCGACATCCTCGGCCACCTCCTCCCCGAGCGCGCCCCACGAGCCGCTCCCGAGCAGGACCGGCCCGCCCGGCCGACGCGATCGGCCGCGCCCGACCGGCCGGTGGAGCCGATCCGCCCGCTCACCGAGGACGCACCCCAGGAGGACCTCGCAGCGGAGGTGCACCGCCTCGACCGTGCCCAGCAGGGCACCGCGGCGGTGGTCGCCAAGAGCCATCGCGAGGTCCCGGCCGGCTTCACCCTGGTCAAGGCACAGGTCGACGACGTCCTGGACCGGCTGGACCGGCTGAGCGACGAGGGCGGCGCCGTGCTCGGTCTCGCGGAGGTGGTGGTCAAGGCGGTGGCCGACGCACAGCGGGACTTCCCGCGATTCTTCGGATCCCTCGTGGACGACCGAACCGTCGCCCTCGCGGACGCCCCGCACGTCGGCGTCACCGTGGACGTGGACGGTTCGCTGTACGTACCGGTGGTCACACGCGCGCACGAGCGGTCACTGGCGGAGATCGCGGACACACTCATGGACTTCCGGATGAAGGCGCTGGGCAAGGAGTTCACCGCACACGAGCTGACCGGCGGGAACATCGCCGTCTCGCTCAACCCCGACCCCGGCGTGGTCCTCGTCCAGCCACTCGTGCTGTGGCCGCAGTTGTGCATGGTCTCGGTCGGAGCGGTCGGCGATGAATGCCGGATCGACGAGGCGGGAGTCGCACGGACGCGCCGGTTCGTCCACATCGGCCTCGCCTACGACCACCGGGTCGTCAACGGCCGGGACGCCGTCCTCTTCCTCACGCGGATCAAGGCCGCCCTGGAGGAGCCCGCCCAGCTGGGAGGAGAACTGACGTGGACTACGGCTTGATGGCCTTCGGGTCGGCGCTCGGCAAGCCCGACGCCGTCGCCGACATCGCCTCGGAGTACACCGAGGACGTCGAGCGCGTACGGGAGTACGGCTACCGCACCATCCATCGCAGCCCCGACGGCGTCGGACTCACCGACCTGGCAGTGGACGCCGGCCGCGCGGCCCTGGACGAAGCCGGCGTCGAGGCCGCCGAACTGGACCTGGTGGTCCTCGCCATTACCGACATCCCCGAGTACCTGTACTGGGATCCGGCGGCGAGCCTCCAGGACAGGCTGGGTGCCCACCGCGCCGAGGCGGTCCTGGTCGCGCAGGGTTGCGTCGGCGGGATCACCTGCTTCGACCTGCTCGCCGGCCGGTTCGCCACCCACCCCGAGTACCGGAAGGCTCTGGTGGTCGGGGCCAACCGGACGTGCGAGGCGTACTGGAACCGGATGGACACCCACTCCCTGCTGTTCTCCGACGGCGCCGCGGCGGCGGTGGCCGGTCGCGGCCACCCCGGCCTGCGCTGGAGGGCCAGCGAGGTGCTCACGGACGGCCGCTACGCCGACCTGTTCCTGCTGGAGCAAGGCGGGGCGGCCGACCCCTTCCGCGGCGGCGAGGAGCCAGCGCCCGCCCGCGACGCCTGGGATCTGATGGAGTTCTTCGACTACGACGCGGAGCGTTTCGAGGCGTTCATCGATCTGATGAACGACCGGGTGCGGGAAGTGGTGGCCCGCGCCTGCAAGCGCATCGGCGTGTCCGTGTCCGACCTGGCCAGAGTGGTGCTGCTCAACGACAACCTGAGCACCCTGACGAAGGTGGCCGACAAGCTCGGAGTGCCCCTGGACCGTACGAACCTCGACCTCTCCATGGAGCACGGCCATTTCGGGGCCGCGGACCACATCCTCAACCTCCGGCGTCACCGCGCGTCGGGGGACTTCCGCGCAGGTGATCTGATCGCCCTGGCCGGCATGGGGCGCGGCATGCACTGGGGCTGCACGCTCCTCGAGTGCTGAGGGCCTGCCGTGGGTCCCTAGGCTTGTCCGGGTGCCCCGGCTCTCCCCGCCGTGTGCCACGTCCCGAGGAGGTCGATCTCCACCGTGAGCCCTACGCCGGTGCGCCGCAGTACCTGTTGGCGCACGATGTCGATGGCCTCGCGGAAGGTGGTGGCGCTCGCTCCCTCGTCGGCGACGAGTGTGGGGTGCAGGGACGAGATGCGCACGCTGTCGACGATGGGGGTGTTCAGCCCGAACCCCGCCTGCTGGATGAGCCAGCTCGCGCTGACCCGGGTCGAGCCGTCGGGGAAGGAGTTGATCGGGGCGTTGCGGGCTCCCAGGCGCCGGGCGTCGGCAGGTCCGACCTCGGGACTGAGGAACACGCTGCCGACCGAACGGCAATCCGTCTCGGTGCAGCCCATCACCATGCCCTTGCGCCGCCGCACGGTGAGCACCGCCTCGGCGGCATCGGCGAGCGGAACCCTGCCGCCGACCGGGACATCGAGCACGCCGGCGACGGCACCGTAGGTGACCGGTGCGCTCAACTCCGAGCGGCGCAGCGCGAACACGAGGCTCAGCAGGGTCCAGCGGCGGGATCGTTTGAAGACGCTGCTGCGGTGGCCCAGGCCGCACTCGCGCGCGCTCAGGGTGACGTGGCGCCCCAGAACCCAGTCCCAGGCCCGCACTTCGACGAGAGTGTCGGAGACTTCCTGGCCGTACGCGCCGACGTTCTGCATGGGCGTGGCGCCCACGGTCCCCGGGATGCCGGCGAGCATCTCCATGCCACTGAGGCCCTCGGCGATGACGGTTTCGACCAGGTCGGTGAGGAGGTGCCCGGCCTGCACCTCCACCAGGGCGCGGCCTTCGGCGTCCGTCGCGCCGATCCGCAACCCCCGGTTGCCGAGCCGCAGCACGGGGGAGTCGCAGCCGAGGTCACTGACCAGAACGTTGCTCCCCGACCCCAGGCAGACGGGACTGCCGGGACAGGTCCGGGCCAATTCGACGAACTCCAGGAAGTCGGCGGGGTCCTGGAGTTCGACGAGGACCGACGCGGGCCCGCCGAGGCCCAGCGTCGTCATCGGGGCGAGCGGCACCCCGTGGCTGATCCTGATGTGCCTGTTGATGTCCTTCTCACGGTACGGACTTCTCAACTCGCGACCCGCAGCCGGTCGGTGCCCAGGAGGACGTCGACGCGCTGCACGACTTCACGCGCCGCGGCACTGTCGTACTGTTTCAGCTTTCGCCGCAGATCCGCGAGACGGACCTGGGCGCGCTGCGACGTCATCACCTCCGCCAGCGACAGCGCCTCGTCGGCGGCTTCGACGGCGCCGTCGAACTCCTCGCGTCCCAGTCGCGCCTCGGCCAGGGAGGCCCAGTGCAGCATCCGGTTGCGGGGCTGGCTTTCCCCGAACAGTTCCAGCCCGCGTTCCAGGCACTGTTCGGCCCGCCTGTAGTCCCCGAGTTCCAGCCAGGCCCGTCCGGCGTCCGCCACCATCACGGGGGGCGACACCCAGGAGAGCCAGGGCGCGTCGGCCGAGGAATCGTTGTCCTGGCTCAGATCGGCAGCCTCGTTCAGGGCGCGCACACAGCCGGCCTTGTCACCGAGCCGGGCCAGGGCACGGGCCTCGCGCGTCGCGAGCAGGGCGTGACCGATGCTGAAGTCCTCCCTGCACGAACCTTTGCGCGCGATGCGGATCAACCGCAGTCCTTCCTCCTGCCGGGTCTCCCAGGTGGCACAGTAACTCATACAGGAGATGATGTACGCGGCCAGTGGCCGGTCCTGGGCGGTCCTGGCGGTGGCGAGCCCGTAGAGGAAGTAGGACTGGCTGCGCCGGCGCAGCCCGAGGTCGGCGGCCAGCCAACCCGCGAGCTGCGCGAGCTCCGCGATGATGCGGTGCAGTTGCAGGCCGGTTTGGGTGTCGTAGGAGTGCTCGGCGGCCAGCTTCCGCGCCGACTGCATGTCCTGCAGGGCCCAATCCATGGCGAGCCTGGTGCTGGCGATGTCGTCGACCTTGCGGAGCTGGCCGATGCGAGTGGTGAGCATGTCAAGCGCAATGTCGGGCACCTCGGATCCACCGGACCGGCTGGGCGAGGCGGAGCCCGTGTCCACCAGCCAGTCCACTGCGGCGCTGACGGGGCCGGTCGACGTGTGGGGGACGTCGGGGGTGGGGAGGACGGACGGGGCGATGAGGACCGGTCCCTGGGGGCGGCTGTCGGGGAAGTGCCGGGGCCAGAGCGCTTCCGCCGTGATGGGCTCGCCGAGTTGGTCGGTGAGTATCTCCGCGATCAGATGGGGGAGTTGACGCCGCGGCAGAGAGCCCTGCAGCCAGTTGTAGGGGGCTTTGTTGCTGATCGTTCCGGTGCCGTACCTTTTGTTTATCTCGCGAGCCAACTGTTCCGGCGACCACCCGAGCCGGGCCAGGCAGGAGGCCAGCAACGAAGAAGTCCGGGTCATAAATGAGGGGCCTCGACTGTGGGGGGGATTGACGCCGGCGTGGGGGTGTGCCGAAGCCCGGGAGGCACACGTCTGGATTCGTGCACGGCGGATTCCCTCGTGGAGATGCGGCCGGCGATCCGATGTCTCCCAGGGTTCCGCATGTCAAGCCTTCCGGCGGTCATTTTTCCTCCTTGAGAAGGCGAGGATCTCTGACATTCCCGGCGATGATCGGCCCAACACTATGAGCGGAGGCGCACTGCCGCAACTGGCATACCCGCCTCTCCGGACTCGTACACGATCACGGCCGGGCGGGGGCGTGGGTGTGGTGCGAGGACGGGGAGCGCCTGCGCGACGGCTTCGGCTGAACGGGGTCAAATCCTCGCTGTGCAGGGAACTTTGACGAGACGTCATCTGGGCGGGGGCCCGCGCTCGCGGGGCTCGCCGGTTGGGGGCCGCTGTCGGGGCACTCGTCGCCGGGCAGGGCACCGGGGCGGTGCCGGCCCGGCTTGCCCGGCACTCGGCCGGCGGCTTCGTGAAGACGACCGCCGTCCCGTGGAACCGGAGCGGCCGTGAAGAATAAACGGACGATAGAATTCCGCCCGAGGGCGGCGGCCCGGGGGCGGAGGAATACCCCCGCGCGGCACCCGCACCCCCGCGGAATCGGAGACTCCTGACCGTCGCTGACCGTCTGACTGACCAAGCTGACCAAGCTGACCGGCAGGCCTCTATCGAAACGGACTGCCGTTGCATTGGACTGTGATCAGGGCCGAACCCCCGCTCAAGGAGGTTCCAGGGCCGGTCGTCCGGGCGGCGGCACGAGGAGAACACCGATCCGCCGTCGACGAGGACATACCAGAACGTCGGTGCACTCTACGTGGAGGTGTGATGACGGCTGCGACCATCGAAGCAAAGGTCAGCAAGCCGCTGTTCCGTGGGCGTCGCGAGACGATTCCCGCACAGCGGCGATCGCAGGACGAGGCCTCGTCCCAGGAGCAGGTACTCACCACCAGAATCGGTCTCCACATGCCGACCGGCCTGTCCTTCGAGGACTGGGAGCGTGCCGGGCGCCAGATATCGAGCCTCGTGAATTCGTCCACCTGGTGGCTGGGGGACTGGCTGGTGTACGGGAAGGAGCACTACACCGACCGCTACCAGCGCGGCATCCGGTCCGCCGGACTCCAGTACCAGACGCTGCGGAACTACGCCTGGGTGTCCCGGCGGTTCGAGTTCGACCGGAGGCGTCCCGCGCTGAGTTTCCAGCACCACGCCGAAGTGGCGTCGTTGCCGGTCGACGAGCAGGAGACCTGGCTCGACCGCGCGGAGCAGAACAAGTGGACCACCAAACAGTTACGCAACGCCATCAGCCTCGCCCGCGAGGG
This sequence comes from Streptomyces griseus subsp. griseus, assembly GCF_000720255.1. GTDB lineage: Bacteria > Actinomycetota > Actinomycetes > Streptomycetales > Streptomycetaceae > Streptomyces > Streptomyces griseus_I. The sequence goes on from NZ_JOJE01000006.1 coordinate 378,548, forward strand.
CGAGAAAGCGAACGACGGCACAGAGGTCGAGGCGAAGCGGCAGCTCTCGGTCCCTGACAGTCGGGTGCAGTGCTGGCACAAGGCCGCACAGCAGGCGGGTACCGACCTGGAGCACTGGATGCTCACGACCCTCGACAACGCAGCGGAGCGGATACTGGCCGAACAGCAGTAGCCGCACCGCGAACGGGGCGAGTCGGGTGACTCCTCGCGACCTTCCGGGAGCCACCCGCGCCCACCCCGTCGCGCCGCGCTAACCCGGCAGCCGTCCCATGAGCTCGGCCGTCTCGCGGTAGTGCCCCTGCTCGCGCTCGCTGAACGACTGCCGCACGCGGTCGCGCACCTCGGCCGGCTGCTCTTGGCTGAGCTTGAACATGCCCTCGGCGCCGGTCACCCGTATCCGGAACGCGCCCACGGCGGGCACGATCTTGCGGAAGTAGCCGACCGAACGGGACATGTCCCAGTCGTCGCCGAACTCCGCCTCGAAGGCGGTCACGGTGGATCGCACGACGGCCAGCGTCTCCTCGGTCGAATCGAATTTCTCGACCACGCCGTGCACATGAACCGACGTGAAGTTCCAGGTCGGAGCCGCCGGGGTCGTTTTGTACACCGCCGGTGAGACGTAGCCGTGCGGTCCTGTGAATATCAGCAGGACGACGCCACCCGTTTCCAGAGCCGACCACTGTGGATTCGCCCGGTTCATATGGCCCAGCAGTACGGCACCGGACAGGTCGGCCGACCATTCGCTGGTCATGTCCGGATCCGGAATTACGGGAAGGTGCGTGGCGAACGGGCCGCGGTCGCGATCGCCGTTGATTGCCATCAGCGCCAGCGGATTGGACCGTATCAGGTCGATCATCCAGGAACTGTCTGGTTCACGGTAGTGACTGGGGACGAACATCTGGCATTCACCCTTTCCTCGCTGTCCTGTCGGCAGGACAGATCCTGCGGGCGTGGCACTGAGGCCTCTTGAACGGTTTGCCCGGACGCTCTAGGTTGGGCTCGACGTGTTATCCAGCGTAATGCTGAATTCGTCTGACGGATCATCGGCCGAGATTTCGAGACTAGCAAAAAGCAGGCTCGGTGAGAGTCGGTAGTCTTTCGATCGAGATTCGGTCACGGTGTTCAAAGGTGCGTACCGCCCCTTCGGTGCCGCGAAATCCCTGTGACAACGACGCTAGGGTGAGACTCTTCTATGGATGCTTATGCGCGCGAGATGTACGACGTGGTGGGAATCGGGTTCGGCCCGTCCAACCTGTCGCTCGCCATCGCGCTGGAAGAACACGAGGCGAATGTGTCGGCGGGGCCGATCAGCGCCGCGTTCTTCGAGCGACAGCCGTCGTTCGGCTGGCACCGAAACATGCTGCTGCCCTCGGCCACCATGCAGATCTCTTTCCTGAAGGACCTGGCCACCTTCCGGAATCCGGTGTCGCGGTACAGCTTCATCGCCTACCTGCACACATCGGGCAGGCTGGTCCAGTTCGTCAACAACCAGAACTTCTTCCCGACGCGCCAGGAATTCCACCAATACCTCGAATGGGCGGAGTCGAACTTCAGCGACCGGGTCTCCTACGGCTCGGAAGTCACGGCGATCCGGCTGGCACCGGAATCCGTTCCCGGGGAGTCCGGCCACCTCCAGGTGGAAGTCCGCCAGGGCATCACAGGCGTCCGCAGGACGGTCGACGCGCGCAACGTGGTCATCTCCACGGGGCTGGTGCCGCGCATGCCGTCCGGGGTGGAACGCGACGACCGTGTGTGGCACAGCTCGGAGTTTCTGCAGAAGTACAGGCAGATCGAAACCCACGACCTCAAGAGGGTCGCGGTGGTCGGTGCCGGGCAGAGCGCGGCCGAGATCACCCGGTTCCTGCACGACGCCCTGCCGCACGCACGGGTCTACGCCGTCATCCCGTCCTACGGGTACTCCGTCGCGGACGACACACCCTTCGCCAACCAGGTCTTCGACCCCGCTGCCGTGGACGACTACTACTTCGGCACCGAGCAGACACGCGAGGCGTTCTGGCGCTACCACAAGAACACCAACTACTCGGTGGTCGACGACGAGATCATCAGAGACCTGCACCGGCGCTCGTACGACGAGGACGTGCGCAACGACAGGCGCCTGTACTTCCTCAACCTGACGCGGGTGCGCGACGTCCAGCGGGCCGGCACCGAGCTGCGCGTGCGTCTGCACTCGCTGCTCGACACCGAGTCCGAGCCGCTCGACGTGGACGCGCTCGTCTTCGCCACCGGCTACGACACGATGCAGCCCACCGGACTGCTGGGCGACCTCGACCGCTACTGCCTGCGTGACGAGGCGGGCCGCTACCGGGCGGAGCGTGACTACCGGCTCGTCACCACGCCGGAGTTGCCCTGCGGGATCTACCTCCAGGGCGGCACCGAGCACACCCACGGCCTCACGTCGTCACTGTTGTCGAATGTCGCCGTACGCAGCGGAGAGATCGCGGACTCCATCATCCACAGGCGCGCCGGACAGGGACTCGAACCGGTGGTCTCCCTGGACGCGGCCGCCCGGACCGGCTGACCGGCCCGGTGCGCGGGTCCGCTGTCCCGCCGACGGGACAGCGGACCCGCGGTGCGCGACGCGCAATCCCTAGCCGTCCCACGTGACCAAGCCCCTGGGGGCAGCGATGACCAAGGAACCAAGGACGTCCGAGGCGGGCCGAGACCTTCACCGGCTCTGGGGCGGCGAAGCCGAGACACAGTGCCTGCTCGCCGCGTTCGCCGGTGTCGTGCGGATGCGCCCGGACGCCGTCGCGGTGAAGGACGAGGAAGGCGAGCTGACCTACGCCGGGCTCGCGACATGGGCTGCCCGGATCGCCGAGGTCCTCGGCCGGAACGGCGTACGCCCGGGAGACCGGGTTGCCGTCACGGGCCCACGTGGCGCCGCCATTGTCGCGGCGATGCTGGCCGCGCTCAGCGTGCGAGTGACCTATGTGCCTCTCGATGCCGAGTACCCGGTGCGACGGCTGCGGCACATGGCCGCCGACAGCGAGGCCTGCCTGCTGCTGTTCAGCGGGTCCGAACCTGCTTTTGATCCCGAGGCCCCCGCGGTCCGCATCCCCCCGGCACCGGACCTGGCCGATCCGGCGGCCGCCGAGGCGCTGACACGGCTGCCGTGCCGGCCGGACCTGCCCGTGTACCTCATCTACACGTCCGGCTCCACCGGTCTGCCCAAGGGCGTGGCCCTGCCCCATCGTTGCGTCGACAACATGGCGGCCTGGCAGTGGCGCCACTCGGTCCGCCCCGACCTGCGTACAGCCCAGTTCGCGCCGCTCAACTTCGACGTGTGGTTCCAGGAGGTGCTCGGGACGCTCTGCGGCGGCGGGACCCTCGTCGTGATGCCCGAAGCCCTGCGGCGCGACCCGATCGCCCTGCTGGACTGGCTCGCCGACCACCGAATCGAGCGCCTCTTCCTCCCGTACGTCGCTCTGCACATGCTGGCCGTGGCCGCCGAGGCCGCGGACACGCTGGAGCAACTCGTACTGGCGGAGGTGAACACCGCCGGGGAGCAGCTCGTGTGCACCCCGGCCGTACGGGAGTTCTTCCGCCGTCTGCCGGACTGCCGGCTGAACAACCACTACGGGCAGAGCGAATCCGCGATGGTGACCGTGCACACGCTCACGGGCTCCAGCGACGACTGGCCCACGCTCCCCCCGATCGGGCGCCCGCTGCCGGGCTGCGAGGTCCTCGTCGTCCCGGCCCGGCCCGACGAGTCGTCGGTGGGCGAACTGCTGGTCGCCGGCGCACCGGTGTCGGCCGGCTATCTGAACCAGCCCGCGCTCACCGCCGAGCGGTATGTCACCCTCGACGAACCGACCCCGCACGGCCACCTCCGGATGTTCCGCACCGGAGACCTGGTGCGCGTCGATGACGGCACCCTGTACCTGCTGAGCCGGATCGACCACGAGGTGAAGATCCGCGGGGTGCGGGTGAACCCCCTCGAAGTGGACGCCTGCCTGCTGGAGCAGCCGGGCGTCGTGGAGGCGGTCACGGTGGCGGTGGACCTCGCCCAGGGCTCCCGCCAGCTGCGCGCGGCCGTGACGTCGGACGTCGGCGCGGACGAGTTCGACGGTGACCGCGTGCTCAAGGCGCTCACCGAGCTGCTGCCCGAACAGTTCGTCCCCGTCTCGATCACCGTGGTGCCGGAACTGCCGCGCACCCCCAGTGGAAAGGCCGACCGGGACGCCATCGCCGCACTGCTCGCTCCGTCGCCGTGACGCCCTCGTGTCACACGGCCGGCACGGACGTCCGTACCGGGAAAAGCCCGCCCAACCGAATCGACCCGAACAGGGGTGCGACATGGAAGACAGCGAATACAACACACCGACCGAGCGACGGCTCGCGGAGATCTGGGCCGAGGTGCTGCGGCTGGAGAAGGTCAAGCGCGATCAGGACTTCTTCGAGATCGGCGGGGACTCCCTGCTGGCCACCACCGTCGTCCTGAAGGCCTGCACGGCCTGGGAGGTCAAGTTCACGGTCAGGGTCCTGCTCGACGCCCCGGTCCTCGCCGACCTGGCCGAGCGCATCGACCGCATGGTCGCGGATACAGGACGTCAGCCCGCCCGGGCCGGCGCGTGAGCAAGGCAGGGGCCTGCCTGTGGGAGGTACGGAAGGCAACGCCCGGCACCGCACGGGAGACGCTGCTCGTGCTGCCTCACGCGGGAGGTTCGGCACAGAACTACGCCGCGTGGGCGGACTGGTTCCCCGACGACCTGCGCATTCTCGCGGCCCAGTACCCCGGACGGGCGTCGCGCGCCCGCGAGCCGGCGCAGGCGGATCTCCATCGCATCGTCGACGAGCTTCTCGACGCGCTGGACGGTCACCAAGGACCGCTCCACGTCTTTGGCCACAGCATGGGCTCCTACGTCGGATTCGAGCTCTGCTGGCGGCGGCAGCTGGCGGGACGCCCGCCCGCCGTTCTCTTCGCATCCGGGGCCGTCCCCCCGCACCGGCTCCAGCCGTACCCGGCGCCCGGCGTGGAGATCTCGGACGAGCATCTGATGGAACTCATGGACACGTGCAACGGAATTCCCGACGCCATCCTCGATTCGCCGGATCTCATGGGGCTGGCACTGGAAACGCTGCGGGCCGACCTGGAACTCGTCAACAACTATTCGTACGGCGAGCCCGGGCGCAGGTTGCGCATCCCGATCGTGGCCTTCGGCGGAGACCGCGACGCGCTCGTCCCGGGCGCCGAGATCGACCACTGGCACGAACTGAGCGCGGCGAAATGCGCCTCGCATCTCATACCGGGCGAGCACTTCTACTACCACGGCGACATGGCGACCTTCGCGGCCACCGTGTCCACCTATCTCGCGAGCATCAACGGCGAGCGGAAGGAATAGGAGATCGCGACCATGTCCAGACTTGAATCCCCCGGTGTCGCGAATGCCGGGACAGCCGTGTCGGAGCGCAGAAAGATCGTGCTCGTGGAACTTCCCACCTACGAGAACATCCTGCCGCTCGCCTCGGGGTACATCCAGGCGTACGCACAGGACACCCCGGCCGTCGCCGCCGGCTACACGTTCGAGATCGTGTCCTACCCGATCTCCGAGGACCGGCACCAGATGGTCCGGGAGCTCGCCGCCAGGGACGCCCACCTCTACACGTTCAGCTGCTACATCTGGAACATGAAGCTGGTCCGCTGGGTGCTGGACGAGCTGCGCGCCCTGCGTCCCGAGGCGCACTACCTGCTGGGCGGACCGCAGGTCATGAACCACGCGGCGACCTATCTCAGTGACGGCGCCGAGAACGTCTACGTGTGCAACGGCGAGGGGGAGCGCACGTCCCTGGAACTCATCCTGCAGCTCGACTCGGACGCCCCTGACATGCGGCAGGTGCCGGGGCTCAGCTTCTGGTCCGGGGGCGAACTGATCACCACCGAGCCGTCGCCCAGGATCCAGAACCTGATGGACATTCCGTCGCCGTTCCTCAACGGGGTGTTCGACGACCACGAATTCAGCTTCGCCATCATGGAGACGAACCGTGGCTGCCCGTTCCGCTGCACCTTCTGCTACTGGGGCGCGGCCACGAACTCCAAGGTCAACAAGTTCGAAGAGGAACGCATCAAGGCCGAACTCAAGTGGATCAGCGAGCACCGGTACTCGGCGCTGATGATCGCTGACGCGAACTGGGGCCTGTCGCCTCGCGACGTCACCTTGAGCGAGTACATCGTCCAGTGCAGCGAGGAGAACGGCTATCCGCTGATCATTCACATGGCCGCCGCGAAGAACCGGCCCGAGCGCATGGCGGAGATCACCGAGATCTTCGTGCGCGGCGGCCTGATGGTCAGCCAGCCCATCTCGCTTCAGACGATGAACGAGTCGACGCTGGAGATGGTGGACCGCAAGAACATCCGCGAGGAGACCTACATCGGACTGCAGCGTCTGCTGCGCGAGAAGCGCATCAGCTCGTACGTGGAGATGATCTGGCCGCTGCCCGGTGAGACCCTCGAATCGTTCAAGGAGGGACTGACCCGTCTGTGCCGGTCCTACGCCGACACCATCATCGTCTACCCGCAGCTGTTCCTGCACAACACACCCATGTACAGCCAGCGCGAGGCCCTCGGCATCGTGACCGCCGTGGTGCCCAGCGACGTCTCCGAGGCCGAGGTCGTCCTCGGCACGAAGTGGGTGACCGAGGAGGACTGCCGCGACGGCTACTGGGTCAACCACGCGCTGTACACGCTGTACAACATGCGGGCCCTGTTCGTGCTCTCCGGATACCTCGACGCGGCAGGCGTCATCTCCTACGGCGAGTTGTTCGCCCAGGTGTCCCGCTACTTCCGCACCAGGACGGACACGGAAGTGTGCCGGTTCCTCGTGCAGCAGACGCAGGACCTCGCCAACTACGACCTGCTGAACACCGGCAAGACCGCGCACATGATCCTCAGTTCGCACCGCGACGAGTTCGACCGGCTGCTGGCCGACTTCGTCACGGCCCAGGACTGGTGGGCCGACCCGATGGCCCGCCAGGCGTTCGAGATGGACCTCCTCGCGCGGGCCTACGTCTACCGGGAACCGGTGCGCACACCGGACTACCCGTTCACCGAGATCGTCCTGCGCGAGCAGCCGCACCCGCAGGGCTTCACGGCCGAGGTGTCGGCCGAGCTGCTCCGCCTGCTGGTGGGGCGGGAGATGCTGCAGGCCGCCGACCCGGAGACGGAGCGGGTCACCCTGCACATCGACCACCGCGGCCGGCAGAAGATGCCGTACATGCCGCAGCGCAGCCTGGAGCACAACGCCAACTACTGCCACGGCATGGTGCTGCGTTCACGGGAGATCCTGCCCACCATCCAGGTCGCATCGACGGAGGTCCTCGCCCCCGTCGCGTGAGCCGTGGCGCCGGAGCGAGCGGGCCGGCCCTCACCGGCCACCGCCCGGCGCCGACCGGACCCCACCACCATCCTGAGGAGCACACATGGCCCTGACCAGGAACAGCGCGGGGAACCACAGGCCGAGCGCACGCCACGCGGACCTGCTGGCCCGTGGCAGCGAAGACCTCCGCAACGAGGATCCCGCACTGTGCTTCCTGCTCGACCGCGAGGTGTCGTACCAGAACGACACACTGCAGCTGGTGGCCCACGCGAGCCTCGCCGCACCGTCGGTGCTGTCGGCCGCGGGTTCCGCGCTCGCCAACACCACCGCCGAGGGCTATCCGGGAGCGCGCTACCACCCGGGGGCGACACAGTTCGACGACGTGGAGCGGCTGGCGGTGGAGCGCGCCAAGAGGGTGTTCGGCGCGCGCTACGCCAACGTCCAGCCGCACTCGTGCTCGTCGGCCAACCTGACCGTCCTCTTCGCGCTGCTCTCCCCGGGCGACACCATTCTCAGCCTGGACCTCGACTCGGGCGGCCACCTCACCCACGGCGCCAAGGCATCCGTCACGGGACGCTACTTCAACGTGGTGCACTACGGCCTCGACCACGAGGGATACATCGACGAGGACCAAGTCGTCCGGCTCGCCGGGCAACACCGGCCCCGGCTGGTCATCGTCGGCGCGAGCGCGTACCCCCGCACACCCGACTACGCGCGCTTCCGTGAGATCAGCGACTTCGCGGGCGCCTATCTGCTCGCCGACATCTCGCACATCGCGGGGCTCGTGGCCGCGGGTGTGCACCCGAGCCCGATCGACTGGGCCCACATCACGACGGCCAGCACCTACAAGCAACTGGGAGGCCCGCGCGGGGGGCTCATCCTCAGTGGCCGGGACTACGAGCGGCCCGGGCCTGACGGCACGCCCCTCGCCAAGCTGATGCAGCGCGGCGTGTTCCCCCAGTCGCAGGGAACCCCCAACCCGGTCGGCATCGCCGCCAAGGCCAGGGCGCTGGCCCTCGTGGCTCAGCCGGAGTTCACCGAGACGGCCCGGAACATCGCGGCGAACGCGGCGGCGCTGGCCGTCGCGCTGGACAAGCGGGGATGGTCGGTGCTGACGGGCGGCACCGACAACCACATGGTGCTGCTGGACACCTACCGGCGCGGCATCACCGGCGCGGTGGCCGAATCCGCCCTGGAGAGCTGCGGCATCCTGGCCAACAAGAACCGGATCCCCGGAGACCGCAAGCCCGCCCTGGTCACCAGCGGCCTGCGGCTGGGCACCAACATCGCGGCGCAACGGGGCATGCGCGAGGGGGACATGGAGGTCTGCGCGGACCTCCTGGACCGCGTCCTCGGCGCGGTGGAACCCACCGGCGACCGGACTTACGTACTGGCGCCGCAGGACCGTGCGGAGATCCGCGAGCGGGTCGCCGAAGTGTGCCGGCGCTTCCCCACGCTCTACCAGGACGCGTCGTTCCTCGTCTGAGTCGTGAGTCGTGAGTCGTGAGTCGTGAGTCGTGAGACGTGAGACGTGAGTGGGTGAGTGGGTGAGACGTGAGACGCGCGTCCGCGCGTGTACGGAAGAAGTGGGGCGCGGCCCCGGGTGTGCAGGGTCACCCGGGGCCGCGCCGCGTCCACGTCTGCGGGACGACAGGCGCTAGGCCTGCCTCCCGGGCATCCTGCGCAGACGCGGACGGTTCCTGGTGGGCGCCGCCTGGAGCTGATCGGACAGCTTCGCGACCGTCGGATTCTGGAAAAGCATCCGGATGGACCCCTTGACCTCGAGCGTCCGGTGCATCCGGCCCACGATCCTGGCCGCCATCAGCGAATTGACGCCGAGCGCGAGAAAGTTGTCGTCGATGCCGACCCGATCGACGCCGAGGATCTCGGCCACCATCGCGCAGAGCGCCTTCTCCTGTGGGGTGCGCCCCTCGCGATACCCACCGTCGGCGGCATCGGCCCCGGGGCCGGGCAGGGCGTCGCGATCCACGGCTCCCTCCGCCGTCAACGGCAGTTCCCCCACCGTCACGACCACCGAGGGCACCATGTGGTCCGGCAGGCGCCGGGCCACGAACTCGCGCAGCTCCCCGGCCGTCGCGCCGCCGTCGTCCCGCACGGGCACGACGTAGCCGACGAGCCGGTCGTCACCGCTGCCGTCCGCCGGCCGCCACGCGGCGACCACCGCCTGCGACACCCCGGGATGCGCGGCCAGGACGCTCTCGACGTCGGCCGTGCGGACCCGGCGTCCCCGCACCCTCGCCCGCGCGTCGCCGCGCCCCGCGTGTTCGAGCAGCCCCTCGGCGTTCCACCGGGCCAGGTCGCCGGTGCGATACATCCTGGATCCGGGCGGGCCGTAGGGGTCGGCGACGAATCGCTGCGCCGTCAGAGCGGGGTCGTCCACGTAGCCGCGCGCCACCGCTCCGCCGATGTACAGCTCTCCTGTCACGCCCGCCGGCAGGGGCCGTAGCCCGGGGCTCAGCACACGGCAGCGCATGTCGCCGAGCGGCCCGCCGAGCACGGCGTCGCCCGCGCCGGTCCCGTCCCGGGGGCCGGTGAACGCGGTGGCACAGACCGTCTCGACCGGCCCGTACGTACGGACGATCCGCGCGTCCGGCAGTGCCTCGCTGACGCGCCCCCCGAACGGACCGGGCGGTTCTTCCCCGGTGAACACCACCGTCTCCGCGTCGAAGGCGCCGGGGGAGCGGTCCAGCACCTGGGCGAAGAGCGGGGCGGCCGTGCTGATCACGTCGCCCTTCCACCCGTGCCGCCGGCCCAGCACCCCGAGGTCGTCGGTCACCTCGACGCCCGCGCCCACGCACAGCGCGGCGAGGATCTCGAAAGCGGTGGCGGCCGGGTGTGGCGAGGCCGCCAGCATCCGCTTACCGGGCGTGAGGCCCGCGCCGGCCGCGAAGCGCAGCACAGCGTCGGCGAGCGCCTCATGACTGACCGCCACGCCGGTCGTGGCGCCCCGGGACCCGGGCGCGGGACGCACGCACGCCAGTTGCCGGCCCTTCGGGGGCGCGAGGAGCCCTTCGCCGGGGCGGTCGGCTCCGTCCGCGTCCGCCCATCGGTCGACGTCCGCCTGCGTGAGCGTCATCGACACCCCGGGTGCAGCGTCCCGGTCGGTCCGATCGCCGCCGGCCGGCAGGTACGCAGCGCCGGACATCAGCGTCCCCAGCAGCGCCACCGCCAGCTGTGCGGAGCACGGAACCGCGAGCGCGACCACGGACTCCGGGCCGACGCCCGCGTCGGCCAGCGCGCGGGCCAGCCGTCCGGCCCCGGCCGCCAGCTCTCCGTACGTGAGCGAACGCGCGCCGGAAACCACGGCGACCGCGTCCGGCCGTGACGCCGCCTGCCGCTCGAAGAGCACGGGAAGGGTGTCGCATGGGCGCGGACCGGCCGTCGCGGCGCCGCCGAACCGATCCAGGAACTGCCCGTGTTCGGCCTCCAGCAGCAGATCGACCGCGGCGATGCGCCGATCGGCCGCGGCGATGCGCCGATCGGCCGCCGCGGCCAGCTGGTTCATGACCGAACGGAACCGGGCCATCAGGTCCCCGGCCGTCTCCTCGTCGTACAGACTCCGGTGGTACTGCAGGGTCAGCCGGTCCGGTTCGACGAACAGGGCCAGCGGATAGTTCACGGTGCCCAGCGAATCGACGCCGGTGACCTCGACCCCGGCCTCCGCGCCCGTCACGGCGCCGTCACGGCCCGCCGGGTAGGACTGGAACACCACCAGGGTGTCGAACAGCGCGTCGAGTCCGGTGGCCCGGTGGATCTCGGTCAGGCCGTGGTGGTGATGGTCCAGGAGGGCGGTCTGCCGGTCCCGCAGCCCGGTCAGCAGCCCGGCGGCCGTCTCGCCCGGAGTACAGCGGACCCTTACCGGAACCGTGTTGATGAAGAGCCCGACCATCGACTCCACGCCCCGCAGCGCGCCGGGCCGCCCGGAGACCGTCGCGCCGAACACCACTTCCGTACGGCCGGTCAGCGCGGAGAGCAGCACCGCCCAGGCCCCCTGCACCAGCGAGTTGGCCGTCACGCCCAGCTCGGCGCAGCACCCGGCCATGAGCCGCAGCTCCGCCGGCGACAGCGAAACGGCGATCTCGCCCGTGCCCGCGCCCGGATCGGGCGATGCCCCGGCCGGGGTCACCAGGGTCGGCCCGTCCAGCCCGGCGAGCTCGTCGGACCAGGCCCGGGCGCTCTCCTCACGGTCCAGCCGCGACAGCCACGCCAGGAAGTCCCTGAAGCCCCGCACCGGTTCGAGCGTCGACGCGTCCCCGCCGGTGGCGTACAGCCGTTGCAGGTCCCGCGCGAGCACTTGCTCCGACCAGCCGTCGATGAGCGCGTGGTGCGCGGTGAGGACCAGGTCGGCACGGTCGGGCCCCAGCCGTACCAGGGTCATCCGCATCAGCGGCGGGACGGCGAGGTCGAAACGCCCGGCCCGGTCCTCGGCGAGGAACCGCCGCAACGCCCCGGCCCCCTCACCGTCCGCCAGACCGCCGAGGTCGATCTCCCGCCACGGCAGCTCCACGCCGTCCACCACGATCTGCGCCAAGTTGTCGGCGGAGTCGGAGACGAAGGCCACGCGCAGGTTGGCGTACCGCTCCAGCAAGGCCTCGGCGGCCGTGCGCAGGCGGGCCGCGTCGACCCTGCCCGACAGGTGGTACACCGTCTGCATCAGGTAGGTGTCGTCGCCCGCGTCGTTCAGCATCGACTCGAACAGCATCCCGGACTGCATCGGCGTCAGCGGCCATACGTCCGAAAGCCCCGCATGGCGCCGCTTCCACGCCTGAATGTCGGCCCCGTCCACGTCCATCAACGGTCCCGTGGCGTCCGCTGAGCCATCCGCGTCCGCGTCCGCGGCCGCGTCCGTGCCGGTCGCGAGCGGGGCGAGCGCGGCGACGGTCCGGTGCTCCAGCAATTGCCGAAGGGTGATCTCCCACCCCGCGGAGCGGGCACGCGTCACCACCTGGATGGCGCGGACGCTGTCGCCGCCCGCCGCCAGGAAGTCGTCGTCGACGCCGAACCGTTCCCGGCCCAGCACCTGCGCGACGACGGCGGCGAGGGCCCGCTCCGCCGCCGATTCCGGCGCACGGTACGCGGCGCCGGCGAAGTCCGGGTCGGGCAGGTTCCTCCGGTCCAGCTTGCCGTTCGGGGTGAGAGGCAGCTCACCCAGCGTCACGAACGCCCGCGGGACCATGAACTCCGGCAGCCGCTGCGCCACGAGAGCGGGCAGCTCCCCTTCGTCCGCCGGTTCGGGTCCCGCGGGTACGACATAGGCGATCAATTGGTCGGCGCGGGCCACCACCACGGCCTCCCGTACGCGGGGATGCCCGCGCAGGACGGCCTCGATCTCCCCGAGTTCCACACGAAGGCCGTTGATCTTGACCTGGAAGTCCGTCCGGCCCAGCAGCTCGATCAGGCCGTCCGCGCCGTACCGGGCCAGGTCCCCCGTGCGGTAGAGGCGCTCGCCGCGCACCTCGCCGTAGGACCAGTCGACGAACCGCTCCGCGGTGAGCTCGGGCCGGTCCAGGTAGCCGCGGGCGAGACCGATACCCGCGAGGTACAGCTCGCCCGGCACACCGGGCGGCACCGGCCGGCGGGCCTCGTCGAGGATGTAGGTGCGCTGGTTCGCCATCGGACGGCCGTACGGGATGCTCGCCCAGCCGGGGTCGACGACGCCGACCTCGTAGATCGTCGAGTGGATGGAGGCCTCGGTGGCCCCGCCCAGCACGATGAAACGCAGCCCCGGCGCGAGCGCCCCCACCCGGTCGGGCAGCGTCACCGGTACCCAGTCGCCGCCGAGCATCGCGAGCCGCAGCGCGGGCAGTTCCCGGACGCCGGACTGCTCCAGGTGGTCGGTCAGCAGTCCCAGCAGGGCCGGCGCGGAGTTCCACACCGTGATGCCGTGGCCGGTGAGCAGCTCGGCCCAGTGAGCGGGGTCCTTGGCGCGCTCCGGCTCGGGAATTACCACGGTGCCGCCCGCGACGGTCATCCCGAGAAACTCGTAGACGGACATGTCGAAGCTCGGCGAGGACAACGCGAGCACCGCGTCACCGGGGCCCACACGGAACCTGCTGTTGAGGTCCGAGAGGTTGTTCATCACTCCGCGGTGCCGCAGAGCGATCGGCTTGGGTGCACCGGTGGAGCCCGAAGTGTGGATGATGTAGCACAGGTTGTCGGGCCCCGCGGTGCCGTCGGGGTCGTGCTCCGGCCGGGTGGCCAGCACGTCGGCGTCCCGGTCCAGCAGGAGCATGGGGGTCCCGGAGCCCGCGCCGGGCAGGTTCGCCGTCAGCGCCTGGCGACTGATCATCACGGCACAGGCGGTGCCCTCGACCATCGCGGCGATCCGCTCCGCCGGGTAGTCCGGGTCGAGCGGCACATAGGCGCCACCGGCTTTCAGGATGCCGAGCACCGCCACCAGCAGGCCCGGTGAGCGGTCGAGGCAGAGCCCGACGCGCACGTCCGGCCCGACCCCGAGCGTCCGCAGATGGTGGGCGACACGGTTGGCCTCCGCGTTGACCCGGCCGTAGCTCCACCGCTCGGTGCCGTGCACGACGGCGGTGGCGTCGGGGGAGTGGCGGGCACGGTCCTCGAACGCCTCGTGCAGACAGGTGTCGTGCGGCAGGTCGGCCTCGGTCCTGTTCCACTCCACGAGCATGCGCCGCTGCTGTTCACCGGTCAGGAGCCGCAGTTGCCCCACAGGGCGGTCCGGGGACCGGTTCGCGTCCTGGACCAGCGTCTTGTAGTGCGCCAGCAGCCGCGCGGCCGTGGCGCGGTCGAACAGAGCGGCGTCGTAGTGGAGTTCCAGCGTGCGGCGCCCGCAGCTGCCGGGGCGCACCACCAGCTGGAGCTCGTACGGTATCTTCCCGTCAAAGTGGGGCGACGCCTCACCCGGGGCGGCGAAGCGCACGCCGACCGGCGACGCCCCGCAGGCGTCCCTCGTTCGCGCGCTCTCCACCACCTCCCGCAGTGTCGATCCGCCGGTGACCACGAGATGTGATCGCTCGGTCCGGCCGGTCGCATCCATCCGGTCGAGGACGATGCGCTCCTGGCCCGTGCAGCGGTGCAGCAGCGCCGCGAAACCGGCGAGCAGCAACGCGTCGCGGTCGCCGCCCGGGGCCGTCGTCCCCGCGGCGAGTTCGGCATGCTCCACGGCTGAGCACTCGGGTGGCTCACCCGGTCCACGCGGCCGGTCCGTCGGCATCAGGACCGGCGCGAGCTCCGTTTCCGAGGTGACCCGGCGGGGGGCACGGTTCACTTTCCAGCTCCTCTCACGAACGGAACACACACAAAGGGAGATTCCCTGGAACACGGCGCGGGAAAGGGGCGCCCACTCTGGATACGCTGATCGTTATACCGTACTGTTCAGCAGTGGCCAATGGAGGACCAGTCCCCGGCCCATAATCGTGTCCCGTCGACGGGACGGTCCCGGCAGCTGACCGAAGCCGAATACACCGCCGGGAGAATTCTGTTCTCCTGATGCAACAGCGGATCAAAAACGGTTCTTGTGGCGAATTCCGAAGTGGCTCGCCCGAGAACTCGGCCGCCGACGTGCTCCAAAACCGGATGACCAGGGGAGTAAAGAAGAAATGATCCCGTTGTCGTTTGCGCAGCGTCGCCTGTGGTTCCTGCACCAGTTCGAAGGGCCGTCCGCGACGTACAACATTCCGGTGGCGATCCGGTTCGCTGGTGCGCTGAATGTGAATGCGTTGGTGGCAGCCGTACGGGATGTGCTGGTACGCCACGAGAGCCTGCGGACGGTGTTCGTGGAGGGGCCCGACGGCGTGCCCTTCCAGCGGGTCATACCCGCCGACGACTTGGAATTCGATGTGCCGGTCGCCGAGGTGACGCCC
This sequence comes from Streptomyces griseus subsp. griseus, assembly GCF_000720255.1. Taxonomy (GTDB): domain Bacteria; phylum Actinomycetota; class Actinomycetes; order Streptomycetales; family Streptomycetaceae; genus Streptomyces; species Streptomyces griseus_I. The sequence goes on from NZ_JOJE01000006.1 coordinate 393,735, forward strand.
GAGGACCTGACCGAAGCGGTGGCTCGAGCGGCGGGCCACCGCTTCGACCTGTCCGCCGAAGCACCGTTGCGCGCGGTGCTCCTGCGATGCGGTTCCCAGGAGCACGTGCTGGCGCTGACCATGCACCACAGCGCTGCCGACGGTGAGTCAATGGGGCCCCTGGTCAGGGACCTGTCGACCGCCTACACCGCACGTGTAGAAGGGCGTGAGCCGGCCTGGGACGAGCTGCCGGTCCAGTACACCGACTACACCCTCTGGCAGCGGGAGGTGCTTGGCGACGAGAACGATCCCGACAGCGAGGTCTCGGCCCAACTGGCCTACTGGCAACAGGAGCTGACAGGAGCGCCGCAGCCCCTGCGGCTGCCCGCGGACCGGCCCAGGCCGCGCGTCCCCACGCACGACGGCGGTCTCGTCGAGTTCGCCGTCGAGCCCGCGGACTGGGCCGCCGTCCAGGAGCTGGCCAGGGCCCACGACGCATCGGCGCCGATGGTGCTCCAGTCGGTGCTCGCCGTGCTGCTGAGCCGGTTGGGCTGCGGCGAGGACATCTCGATCGGTTCCCCGATCGCCGGGCGCACGGATGAGGAGCTGGCCGATCTGGTCGGCTTCTTCGTCAACACCTGGGTGCTGCGGGTCGACCTGTCGGGAAATCCGACCTTCGGCGACGTGCTGGACCGAGTGCGCGGCAAGGCCCTGTCCGCCTACTCGAACTGCCGGGCGTACGGGCCGAGCTGGAGATGGTCCCCACCCGCACGGCCAAGTTCGACCTGGACTTGAGCTTCGGCCTCGACGAATCCGGACACGGCCTGGCCGCCGCCCTGGAGTACGCGACGGACCTGTTCGACCGGGGCAGCGTCGAGGTGCTGGTGGACCGGTTCGTGCGGGTGTTGCGTCAGGTGGTGGCCGACCCGGGGTGCCGG
>NZ_JOJE01000007.1 GCF_000720255.1 Streptomyces griseus subsp. griseus
GCACCACAGCAATCTCGTCCGGAGTCACACACCCTCAACGCCGCACCCGTCCCGAAGGACACGCGCCACCACAACCGACCTGACCAAGCCCTACTAGCGCACCACCGAGAAAGGCGAGCACCACTTGTCCGTCGACCAGGTCTCTTGGGAAGCCGCGGTACGCCACCTGTTCGAGGACGCGTATCCGTACGACGCCACGGGTCCGCGCCGCCACGAGGACTGGGTCCTCGACGTCCTCGCGCTGATGGCCCGGGCCGTCCCGGATCCCCGGGGGTGGACCGGCCTCGACGACCCGGCGCACGTGCGGGAGCGCGAGGGGGCGGCTGCCACGTACCCGTTCGCCGTCCACCCCCCGGAATACATCGCCCAGCGCCTCCACGAGATCGACCGGGCCAGCGCCGAGAATCTGCTGCTGGCCCTCACGGACGACTGCTGAACCCTGTCCAACCTGAGACGCTTCATGGAGAGCGAGGAGGAGCTGCGGGCGATGGCACGCACGATCTTCGCGCGGTACGGGGACGCGGCCACCTGTCACACGAACGTCAGCAGGCCCGGCCCTGTGCCCGGCACACTCGACTTCACGACATCGCACTGGAGGTACAGCCCGCTGAGCGACGTCTACTCGGAGGACTGCGGCCTGATCGTCGTCTCCCACACTGAGGTGGGCATGTTCTGGAACTTCTCCGACTACTGATCCGTCGGAGCGCAGCCCCTCACCAGGTCATTTGAGTGGATGTCCCCCGTGCTGACCCGTTCTGCCTCCTACCCCGACAGGGAGACCGCCCACTGGGCAACCCAGCAAGTGGTGACCGCCAACGAACAGGTCATCCACCGCTGGCTCGCCCAGGGCACCCGGTCCCGCCTCACCATCGAGGCCGCCTGGCCCTCCCGCGAGGAGCCCGTGGGCCGGGTCCAACTGGAGGGCGACCTGCTGGCCGGGCGGGGGCCCGTCGACGTGCGCGCGGCGCGCGTGGTGCTGCGCCGCGAGCCGTCGAGTCCGCACGGCTTCGTCGTCCACACGACCGTCCCGTTCTACCTCTAGGGGCCGCACGCACATGTCCATGAAGCCCCTCGAACACGACCGCCGGTACGGTGAGCTGGACCAGGTGATGCGCGCGTACCTGGGGCAGCCGGCCGACGACACCCCGGAGAGGCGCAGCCGCGCGCTGGACGCGTACCTGCGTCACACCTGGCACACCTGCCCCTGGGCCATCGCCGAGGCGGAGCGCCAGCTGCGCGAGTACAGCAGCAACCCCCCGGGCCGCATCCGGCAGAGGCTGGGCGAGTTCTACGGCATCCCGGACACCGGGATCGTCGAGTCGGAGATCGGCGACTGGCTGATGATGCTGGCCGACCATCTGAAAAAGAGCATTGAGGAAGGCGACGTCCCGGAAACCTCGTCCCCGCAGACGCACTGGGAGTGGCACGCGCGCTTCCCGGAAACCGCACAACTGCTCGGCGGCTGGTTCTCGCAGGACATCGTCGACGAGTTCCCCGACCACGACGCCGCCGTCGCCGACTACGCAGCCACAACCGACCCCCACGTGGTCGCACGCCTCGTGGGCGAACTCCACGAGCTTCTTGCCCTCCCTCTGGACGAGGGGGACTACGCCCTGGCAGCCGCCGACTTCGGCATGGAGGTCGGCCCACCCCAGCCGTTCTCCTACGGCGCCTGGTTCCAGTCGGTGGCAGCGACGCTGGCCCGCGGCTGATCGTCAGGTCCAGCCCGTGAGGTCCCCGACGAAGTCCGCGTACGAGCGGTTGCTGCCGCGTGGGGAGGGGATCAGCCGGTGGTTCAGTGCCTCGCGGGCGACCGTGGGGCCGTCGCTCTCCCGGAAGACCGGCAGGCCGAGCCCCCGCCTGAGCTCCTCCTTGGCATCCTTGAGGCGGCCGGTGTCCTTGTCGAGCAGACGGTCGGGGACTTTCCAACGCGGGCGCACGTGAGGGAAGGCGTCCGGGAAGAGCAGCAGCCAGCCCTCGCTCTCCCAGGCGGCGAGCGCGAGCGCCGTCCGGAACTCCTGGCACTGGCGGGCGAACTCGTCGGTCAGCGTCTTGCGGATCCGGTCGTACTGGGCGTCGGTGTAGCCGTCCAGGTCCTCGTGGACGACGAACCCGAGTAACTCGGAGCGCTGCTGGCGGGCTTTGGCCCGCGCCTTGCCGGCCAGTGCCTTCACCGCGGCGGCGAGGTCCGGGCCGGACTTCCTGCGCAGCCGCACCGGGTCGTTGATACGGACCAGCTTGGCCGCCGCGCCCAGGTCGGGCCGGTGGGCGCGTATCAGCGCGGCGAGGATCTCGCAGTCGTTCTGGTCTTCGCCGGCCAGTACGATGACGCCCCGATCCTGTGCCCGGGACGCCCGCCCGCCGCCCTGCCGCCCCTTCGGCGTCACAGCTCACCGCCGGTGAGGTCGCCGCCCAGCACCCCGGAGAACCACAACTCCCCGAGCGGCTGTTCACCGGACTCCTCGACGATGTCCTTCACCTCGTCGACGGTGAGGGCTGGGATGATAGACGCCCCGTCCTCGTCGCGGTCGCACACGACGAACTCCTCCGGACGCAGCCGGTTGACGAGCGCGGGCGAATGGGTGGCGACGATGAACTGCGTCCGCTCGGCGGCCTCGCGCAGTCGCTGCACGACGAGCTCCAGGGCCTGCGGATGCAGCCCGTGGTCGATCTCCTCGATGCAGGTGAACGCCGGCGGGTTGGGGTCGTAAAGCAGGGCGAGCAGCCCCAGGAGGCGGACCGTCCCGTAGGAGGCGTCGGCGAGCGGGGTCAGTCGGCGCAGGCCGTACTCGCGCAGTACGACGGTCAGCTGGTCGGTGGACCCGCCGACTTCCTCGAACTCGATGTTCTCCAACTGCGGGAGGACCGTACGGGCGTCGGCGACGAGATCGTCCCAGATCTCCTCGCGGCCGCTGAGGTGGATCAGGAACCCGGCCAGGTTCTCGGCGTGCGGCGAGAGGGTGGCGAAATCCGAACCCCGCAGGCGTGTCGGCTGCCGGGCAGCCGCCACGTCGACGTCGAAGACCCGGAACGACGACAGTCGGTCGGCCACCCGCGTCACCTCGTCACCGCCGTCGGAGGGACCGAGCCGGGGCAGCGTGGACAGGCCGCTGCTCAGTCTCCGGATGCCGAAGCTGCCGCTGTCCTTGCTCTCACCCGCCCGCACATCGAGGATGCGCGCTTCCTCGCCCTTGATGGTGATACGTCGGCCGCGCCCCTGCCTGCGCTTGAACGCGAAGCTCTCCTCGCGGGAAAGGGCGTAGTAGGGCGACCGTTCGCCGGTTTGTTTCGACCGCAGGGAGCGGCGCCGGATGGTGAGGCCGTACTCATCCGGCGCGTTGAGGGTGGAATTGGTCGTCCAGGTCGCCTTGAGATGGATGCGCATGGAGGTCGGGGGTTTGGTCCCGCCCCAGAAGGCCACCTCGTCGAATCCGCCGCGCGTGTCGAGAGCCGGCTGGAGGTCGGTGCGGATGATGTCGGCGAGGAAGTCGAACACCTTCAGCACATTGGACTTGCCCGCCCCGTTCGGACCCACTAACACCGTGAGCGGACCGAGCGGCACGGTCACGTCGCGCAGACTGCGGAAGTTCTCGACGTGCAGTTCGAGGAGACGGCCAGGCATGGGACGAAACCTATCGGGTCGGTGATCGCGGTGCGGGTGAGTGGGCGGGATGCGTCGCTGGCGCTGCTGTGTTCTCCGTCCTGTCCGTCCGCGACCCGAAACGGTGGCGAGGGCACGGTCCGGGGCGAGCGACCCGGCATGAGGAGCAGATTAGGTCGGGCCACTGACATCGCGCCCGCGCTTCCCGGCCTCCGGTGCGTCGCCGGTTTCGTGAGCCGCTCTCGTCGGCGCGGGATCGACTGTCCGACGAGGAGACCGTGAACCAGCGCGAAGCCGCCCGGCTGACTGGCTGGAGGGCTGGGCCCGCACGAGGGGGGCAGACCCCCTACCCCGTGAGGGCCAAGACTCGGGGAAGACACCGCTCCGTGGCCGTGTCGGGTGTGGGGCTACTCGGCCCCGGATGCTGCGAGATGTTCCCGCATCACGGCCTCGATCGCGGCAGCGTCGCCGGTTGCGGGGAGAGGCCAGGGGATCTCGTCGCCGTTCTCCATGGCCGCGCTGGTGATGAATCTGACGCCGGTGGGGGAGGGGACGTAGGAGTCACGCAGCCACAGAGCGAACACGGCTGCCTCGTCGGCGGTCACGTTGCCGAGGGTGATGTACGCGTACTCGGGAGACGGGAGAGCTGTGGTGCCGGTGACCCAGATGCCGGGCTCCACCTCGATGTCGAAGTCCAATACCTCCACGCCACGCAGCGGGTCGACTCGCACTTCCAGATCAGCGTCGTGGAAGTCTCTCTCCACCGCGCTGGTGAACGTCTCCAGGCTGGCCTGCCATACGGCTTCGTCGCCCTCGGGCGGGTAGAACCCGAAGGTCGTCCTGATGTTGCGTGGGGCTGACACAGGTTTCCTCGTTCTCAGGGTACGTATCGAGAGGATCCGGTGACACCGTTCATGGCCATCATCGACTCCCAGTACGCCGCGTTGTCCTTGCCGTTGGTCACGATCTCAAGCCCGCGTATCTCCGAGTTCGCCGGGTTGGCCATGGCCTTCTTGTAACGGGTGAGCTCGCGGCTGTCGTCGCCGTACATCGAATCGACGACCGGGTCCCACTTCGGGTTGCCCTTGGCGTCGACCTTCACCGGCTTGGCGAGAGTCTCGTTGACCCTTTCGATGCTGCGGAAGCTGCGCTTCTTGCAGTCAGGGTCCCGTACGTGCTTCGCCTCGATCAGGTAGCCGTCGAGGGGGCGTATCCCGTCCACCATGAGTCCCCGTTTGCGGCCGTCGAGCGGTACCTCGCGCTCCGGGTAGCCGGCCACGCGCAGCTGATAGGCGTTGTCGGGATGGGCGGGGCCACCGCCTCCGGCGAAACCGCCCGTGTTCAGCGAGTTGAGCCAGGTCCGGAAGCGCTGCTGTTCGCCCGGGGTGAGCGTGCGCGTGGTGCCGGGCTCCGGGGGGATGGGGTCCTGAGCCGGTATGGACGGGTCGATTTTGTTGCCCGCCGGGAGGATCCCCGGTGCCTGCCCCCGGTACGAGGCGACGACGACCGGTACGGGCACGCCCCCGGGAACCGGGAGGAGAGTCGGGAACGGCAGCCCGGGCGGACCGTCCGAACCCGGGGGGAGCTTGACGCGCCTTTCGGACTCTTCGAGGGCGTGGGCGACGTTGCCGAGCCGGTGGATCCAGACGTCGTCGAGCACAGCGTCATGCAGTCCGTCGTCGCCGTTGCCGCCGAACATCGGCTGGTCCCAGGGCATGTCGTAACCGGCCGGGGGTGAAGTGGTGCCAGGGCTCTCCATGTGGGCGAGGAAATGGACGTGATCCTGCGTGGTCTGGCCGTAACCGTAGGTCTTGTGATTACCCACAATCCTGAGGCCGTTGGCATCGGAATAGGTAACGGCCTCGTAGTCGTACAGGACCGGGTAACGGGACTTGTAGACCGCAGCCAACTGGTCGGCGGTGATGCTGAGCCAGACGAAGACAAGCGCGTCGAGCTGGGCGGCGCGGCGTTCGTACGCGGTGCGGAAGGGGTGTTGTACGTCCAGGTGGGCGTGAGCCCTTCTGCGGGTGAGCGCAAACTCGGCCAGTCAAATGGGAGCAACTGCGACGTCTCCGCAGCGTTCAGAACAGCACCGGCTTGCGCTCCCGTCCGCCCGTGCCCCGGCCGCGGAGCGACTGAGCGCGGGGCCGTGCACCCGTGGGTGCACGGCCCCGTCGGTCAGCAGTCCCTGAACTCCGGCGACTGGTTCAGCACCTGCGCCCGCGTAGACGTGAAGCGGGCGTACGTCTCACCCTGCCGTGCCGCGGGTCGGAAGGCGGCGACCCGGTGGCAGTTCTGGAAGGCGAGGGTCACGTCGAAGTGGCGCTCCAGGCTGCCGCGGATCGCGTCGCTCGCGAGGGCGCGCAGGAGCTGGCCGCGCTCCTGCTCGGAGGGGGGAGGGGTCTGGTTGTCGGTGAAGTCGGCGGTGCCGGCGTGGAGGTCGGTGGCGAGGGAGGCGATGAGGTCGTAGGCGTAGGGGAGGGACGTGCGGACGGTGTCCACGAAGTCCTCCTCGCGAATGGTGCCCTGCTCGGCTTCGGCGAGGAGCTCGGGGGAGACGTCGAGAGACATGAAGGGTTCCTGTCGGGGAGGAGGGGAGTGCGGTGAAGGGGAGTCAGGTGAGCGACGGCGGGCCCGGTACGAAATCCGGGTCCACCTGGGCCGCGAGGTCGAGGCCGGTCGCGGCGTCCGCCCAGGCCCGTGCGTTGCGCAGGTGGAAGTCGACGGCGTGGCGGTGCAGGGTCGCCCAGTCCTTGGGGCGGGCGTCTACGGCCTCGCGCAGGACGTTCAGGGCATGGCGGTTGTCGGGCTCCAGGGAGTGCAGGGAGTCAAGGGAGTTCAGGGACGCGGTGGTGGCCGTGCGGCCCTGTTCCGCCGACCGTACCCAGGGGGACTGCACCAGGTGGGTGAGCAGGTCGTCGCCCACCTCCTCCTTGAGGAAGAGCAGGTCGTCCTCGCCGGTCACCTTGTTGCCGACGACGGCGAGGGGGATGCCGAACTCCCGGGCGTGGTGGCGGTACTGGCGGTGGACGGAGACACCTTTGCGGGTGGGCTCGGTCACCAGGACCGTGAGGTCGAAGCGGGTGAAGAGGCCTGACGCGAAGGCGTCCGCGCCCGCCGTCATGTCGACGACGACGTACTCGCCGGGGCCGTCGACCAGGTGGCTCAGGTAGAGCTCCACCGCGCCGAGCTTGGAGTGGTAGCAGGCCACCCCGAGGTCGCTCTCGTCGAACTCACCGGTCACCATCAGCGGTACGGCGCCCACGCGTTGCACGTGCCGCGCGTGCAGCTCGTCGTCGCCGAGTGGGCGCAGCAGCCGGGAACCCCGGCCGGGCGGGGTCGTCTTGATCATCGCCTCGCGGGAGGCGATGCGCGGGTTGGAGCCGCGCAGGAAGTCCTTGATGTCGCCCAGGTGCGCGGCCAGGGGCGGCGCGGTGAACGTGCCGTCCGTGGGGTCGAGCGCCTCGGCCAGGTGCTGGTTGATGTCGCCGTCGATGGCGAGCACGGGCGCACCGGAGTGGGCCAGCCACCGGGAGAAGAGCGCCGACAGGGTGGTCTTGCCGCTGCCACCCTTGCCGACGAACGCGACGCGCATTACCGCGCCACCTTGTTGAAAATGAATGTCATGTGGTTAGAGTTGGGCACCCCGTCGATCACTGTCAAATCGGCCGCGTGAAGGTGTTGTGATCGGGCGTCCGGGCGGGTGATCTTCCTTGGAGGCTTAATGCATATGATGCGCAAGTGCCTAGTTATCGCATCCGGCCCGCGGGCCCAGACGACCTGGACGGCGCCCGAGCCGTCATGCTCGACACCGTCTACCGCGACTTCGGCACTGGGTACGTGCCCCGCTGGCACGGTGACATCATCGACCCGGTCGCCGCGTACCTGCTCCCGGCCCGCCACACCCTGCTGGTCGCGCTCGACAGCGAGGGCGGCGAGGTGATCGCCACGGCCGCTCTCGACTCCCGTGGCCCCGCTCACCCGCCGAACCCGCGGCACGTGGCCGAACGGTATCCGTCCGGCGAGACCGCCCAACTGCGCCGCGTCTACGTCCGCCCCGAGCACCGCAGGCGTGGCCTCGCCCGGCGGCTGGTCGCCGAACTGCTCGCCTTCGCGGCGGCGGACGGCGGTTACAAGTCCGTCTATCTGCATACGGACCCGTCCGTGGAAGGGGCCGAGGGCTTCTGGCGGTCGCTCGGCACCGTCGTCCACGACGAGCGCGAGGACCCCGGTGGAGGCCAGGGCATCGTGCACTTCGACGTCCCCCTCGGCGCCCCCGCCTCCCCTCCTCTCTCATCCCACCTCATAGGCCGATAACCCATGCGCTTCCCCCGCCGCTCCCGCCTCCTCGCCGCCCTCCTGCTCACCCCGCTGGTCACCGCCTGCTTCGCCTCCAACGACGGTGACCCCTCCGCCGACTCCGACGGCAAGGACGGCTCCCGCCTCCGTGTCGCCCTCGCCTTCCCGCCCGCCGAGAACCTCTCCCCGTACGGCGCCGACGCCACGCTCCTCAGCCGGCTCGGCGTCACCGAGGGACTGACCGCGCTGGACGCCAACGGCGCCGCCGCCCCCGCCCTCGCCGCCTCCTGGCGCCGCGAGGACGACCGCAGCTGGTTGTTCGCGCTGCGCGAGGCCACCTTCCAGGACGGCACCGATGTCACCCCGTCCGCGGTGGCCGCCGCCCTCACCCACGCCACCGAGGCGAAGCCCGCCCCCGCCGCCCTCTCCGGCGTCACCCTCACGGCGAAGGCGGTGGGCCGTACGGGCGTGCGGGTCACCACCGCCGACCCCGACCCCGCCCTGCCGCTGCGGCTCGCCGGTCCCGGCCTGGCCGTCCTCTCCCCGAAGGCCTACGGCGGGAAGGGGCGCGTCGACCCGGTCGGCACCGCCACCGGACCCTTCGAGATCATTAAGGTCACCGGCAGCACCGCCGCCACGCTCGACCGCTACGACGACTACTGGGGCGGCCTGGCCCATGCCTCCGGCGTCGACGCCCGCTTCATCGCCGACGGCACCGCCCGCGCCAACGCCCTGCGCACCGGCCAGGTCGACATCGCCGAGGCGATCCCCGTCGCCCAGGCCGCCACCCTGGACGGGGGCATGCGCAGGGAGACCGCCACGACCCGCACCACGAGCCTCCTGCTCAACGCCGGGTCCGGCCCGTTCGAGGACCCCGCGCTGCGCGCCGCCGCCCGCGCGGCCGTCGACCCCTCCGCCCTCGCACGGGGTGTCTACGAGGGGCACGCCGACGCCGGTGCCGGTATCTACGGCCCCGCCGTCACCTGGGCCGAGGGCAAGCGGAAGCAGCCCACCGGACGTGCACGGGCGGCCGAGGCCGACGGCACGGCCCTCACCCTCGCCACCTATGACAACCGGCCCGAACTCCCCGAAGTGGCACAGGTGTTGAAGCAGCAGCTGGAGAAGGCCGGGTTCGCGGTCAAGCTCCAGGTGCGCGAGTACTCACGGCTGGAGAGCGACGTCCTGGCCGGGAAGTTCGACGCCTTCGTCGGTGCCCGCAACAGCCTGCTGGACACCGGCGACCCCGTCGCCCTCCTCGCCAGTGACTACACCTGCGACGGCGGCTACAACCTCGCCCTGCTGTGCGACAAGGACGTCGACCGGGCCGTGGCCGAGGCCCAGAAGGCGGTCGACCCCGGTGAGCGGCAGGACGGGACCATGGCCGCCGAGGCGGCGATCCTCGGCACCGACGCCGTCGTCCCGCTGGTCCACCAACGCGTCATCACCGGCGTCGGCGCCTCGGTGCGTGGGGTGCGGCTCGACCCGTACGAGCGCACCCTCGTCGGCACCGGCACACGGCGCTGAACACGAGGGGCGCCGAGTGATGAGGAGTACCGTCGGAACGCTGCTGTGGCGTGTCGCCCTCGGCGCGCTGCTGGTGTGCGGGATCGGGCTGCTGCCCTGGCTCTCGCACACCGACCCGGCGCGCACCGTGCTCAAGGCCCGCTCGGCGGACCGTGACCCCAGCCCGGAGGTGCTGGCCGACATCCGCGCCCAACTCGGGTTGGATGTCGGCCCGTTGCGGCTGCTCGGACAGTGGCTCGGCGGGCTGCCGCGCGGGGACGCGGGGCGGTCGTGGATCTCCGGGGCGGAGGTCATGCCCGGACTGCTCCAGGCGCTCGGCATCTCGCTGCTGCTCATGGCGGTGGCCCTGCTGGTCGCCGGCTGTACGGCCGCCCTGCTCTGTGCGCGCACCCTGCGCACCGGCGCCCCCCGCCGCACCGCCGGCTCGGTCTCCGCCGTGCTCGCCGCGCTGCCCGAGTTCCTCACCGCGTCCGTCCTCGCCACCGTCGTCGGCGTGCAGCTGGGCTGGCTGCCCGCCCTGGGCTGGTACGGCCCCCGGTGGACCGTACTGCCCGCCCTCGCCCTCGGCCTGCCCGCGGGCGCCGTCCTCGGGCGGCTGCTCGGCGATCTGCTGCCCGGCGCCTTCGCCGAGCCCTGGGCGCTGGCCGCCGCCGCGCGCGGACTGCCCCGAAGGAGCATCGCCCGCCAGGCGCTGCGCCGCTGCCTGCCCGGACTGCTGCCCAACCTCGGCCTGTTCGTCGTGGGGCTGACCGGAGGCTCCGTCGCGGTCGAGCAGATCTTCGACATCCCGGGCCTGGGCCGTACGACCCTGCAGGCGGCGCTCGCCCAGGACCTGCCCGTCCTCCAGGCCGGCACCCTCGCCCTCGTCCTGCTCGCGGCCGTCACGACCGGCGTCACCCGCCTCGCCGCCCGCCGACTCGTCGGACCGGCCCTACGTGACGGCGCCCTGTCGTCACTGCACCGTCCGCGGCCGCCGGTCCGCAGAAGGCCTCATCTGCTGTACGGCGTAACGCTGTTCGCCGTCGTCGCCCTGGGCCTGCCCCGCGACCCGCTCGCCCTCGACACCACCACACGTCTGCAACCCCCCTCCCTTTCCCACCCGTTCGGCACCGACGCCCTCGGCCGGGACATGCTCGCCCGGGTCGCCCACGGCGCCCTCGACACGCTCGCCCTCGCCCTCGGCATCAGCGCGGCCGCCCTCCTCGCCGGCGTCGTGCTCGGACTGCTGCCCCGGTTCTCCGGGCCGCTCGTCGACACCGTCAACGCCCTACCGCCCGTCCTCGCCGCGCTTCTGGTCACCGCGGTCTGGGGGAGCGGCCCCCTCACCCCCGCACTCGCGGTGACCGCCGTCGCCTGGGCACCGCTCGCGGCGCACACCTCCGCGCTGCTCCGGCAGGAACGCGCCACCCTGCACCTCACCGCCACCCGGGCCCTGGGCGCGGGGCCCTGGCACGTGCTGCGCCACGAGCTCCTGCCGGCCGTGCTCCCGCCCGTCGTCCACCACGCCCTGCTCCGGCTGCCCGGCGTCGCCCTGGCCCTCGCCTCCCTCGGCTTCCTCGGCCTCGGCGCCCAGCCGCCGTCCCCGGAGTGGGGTCTGCTGCTCGCCGAGAACCAGCCCTACGCCGAGCGCGCCCCCTGGGCGGTCCTGGCCCCCGCCGCCGTACTCGCCCTGCTCGGCGCGCTCGCGGTGACGGCGGCCGGCTGGGGGCGACGGCGACCACGGGACCGTAAAGCTGAAGAAAGCGTGTCCCAACGCTCCCCGCGCACATCCGAGTTGGTGGCATCCCGGTGACCTCGCTGTCGCTTCCGCTCCGGGGCGCCGCCCGTCTGTCGCCGCTGCTGCGGTTGCTGATCCTCACCCAACTCGCCTTCAACATAGGCTTCTTCGCCGTCCTGCCGTTTCTCGCCGAGCACCTTGGCGGTGCGATCGGCATGGCGGGCTGGCTGGTCGGGCTCGTGCTCGGGCTGCGGACCTTCAGCCAGCAGGGGTTGTTCGTGGTGGGCGGGGCGCTGGCCGACCGCTTCGGCATCCGGCCCGTGGTGCTCGCCGGGTGCGCCCTGCGGATCGTGGGGTTCGCCTGGCTCGGGTACGCCGAGCGGACGTGGGCGGTCGTCGGGGCGGTGCTGCTGATCGGGTTCGCGGCCGCGCTGTTCTCGCCCGCGGTCGAGTCCGAGGTGGCGCGGCAGGCCGTGGCCTGGGAAGAGGCGGGCGGCGGTACGCGCACCCGGGTGCTGGCGTTGTTCACCGTCGCCGGACAGGCCGGTGCGTTCGTCGGACCCCTGCTGGGCGCACTGCTGCTGTCGGTCGACTTCCGCGCGGTGTGCCTGGCCGGGGCCGGAATCTTCGTGCTCGTCCTCGCCGGGCACGCGTGGCTGCTGCCGCAGCACGTCCCGGGCCGGACGCGTGTCCGAGTCCGAGGTGGGGCGGGGCTCTTGCTGCGCAACCGGCGCTTCCTCGCCCTGTGCTGTGCCTATGGCGCCTACCTGCTCGCGTACAACCAGCTCTACCTCGCCCTGCCCGCCGAGGTGGAGCGGGCGGCCGGTTCGCAGGCGCCGCTGGCCTGGCTGTTCGCGCTGTCCTCGCTGCTGGTGGTGACCACGCAACTGCCGGTGACGCACTGGGTGGGGGAGCGCATCACCCTGCGCCGGTCCATGGCGGCCGGACTGCTGCTGATCGCCGCCGGGTTCGCGGTCGTGGCCGCCGCCCGGCCCGCCGGCCTGACCGGAACCCGGGGGCTGCTGCCCGCCGCCGCCTTCGTCGTGCTGCTCACCCTCGGCCAGATGCTCGTCGCGCCCGTCGCCCGCGCCTGGGTCCCCGACCTCGCCGAGGACGGCAGACTCGGCCTGTACACCGGTGCGCTCTCCTCGGTCTCCGGGCTGATCGTGCTGCTCGGCAGCGCGGCCACCGGCACCCTCCTCGACACGGACCTGCCGTCACCCGTGCCCTGGCTCGTCCTCGCCGCCGTACCGGCCGCCGCGATCGCCCTGCTGCCGCGCCGGTCGTAAGCACACAGACCGAAGCCGGCCATCGGTCCACACGCCGAGGGGCCCGGACCGCACGCGCGATCCGGGCCCCTCGGCTCGTCGGCTCACCCGGCGGCCAGCTCCAGCACCTTCTTCGTCTCCGGCCCCGGGACCTCCTGGACGACCCGTGAGCTCCGGTACAGCCACAGCACGTCCCGGCCGAAGGACCACACCAGCAGGCCCAGGGCCAGCAGCGCGACCCCGAAGTTCGCCACGTACGGCAGCAGCTGCGAGCCGGCCAGGAGCAGGCATATGCCCTGGAGCGCGGCGACCGTCTTGCGGGCGGTGCTCGGGGGCAGCGGGGCGTTGAGCCACGGCCAGACGCGGGCCGCGGCGACGAACGCGTAGCGCATGGCGCCCATCAGCAGGACCCAGGGGCCGAGCTGCGTCGAGACGTACACGCTCAACACCAGGATCAGGAAGGCGTCGACCTCCATGTCGAAGCGGGCGCCCAGCGCCGTCGAGGTGCCGGTGCGGCGGGCGACCTTGCCGTCGACTCCGTCGAGGATCAGGGCGACCGCCGTCAGGACCACCAGGAGCGTGACCGGCGGCGAGCTCTCGAAGGAGTCGGCGACCAGCGCGGTCACTCCGCCGACGAGGGTGGCCCGGCCGAGGGTGACCCGGTTCGCGGGGCCGAAGGAGCGCAGCGGCGAACGGTGCAGGGCCCGGGACAGCACCGCCCAGGAGGCGACGGCGAAGACGAGACCGGTCACCCAGCCCGCCGTGCCCATGCCTATCTGGGTGCCGAGCACGGCCAGCAGCAGGATCTGGACGCCCGCGCCCACCGCGGTCTCCTGCTGGAGCCTCGCCTCGTAAGTGTTGTTCAGGGCCACCGAACATCCTCCGGCCGTGTGACAGAGTCGATCAGTGCCGCGTACTGTGCGCGGCCTGTGCACACCTCGGTACGCACGCAAGTTCCCGATCGTTCAGGAGGACCTCGATGAAGCGCGCCGCACGGGCGTTTTGGCTCTGCTCCCCAGGTGCGGGCGAGATACGCGACATTGTCCTCCCCGAGCCCGCCGAGGACGAGGTCGGGGTCCGCGCGCTCTACTCCGGTGTGAGCCGCGGCACGGAGACCCTGGTTTTCCGCGGCGGGGTGCCCGAGAGCCAGCATGCCGCGATGCGGGCCCCGTTCCAGGAGGGCGACTTCCCGGCACCCGTGAAGTACGGCTACCTCAGCGTGGGGGAGGTGGAGGAGGGACCGCGGGACCTGGTCGGCCGTACCGTCTTCTCCCTGTACCCGCACCAGACGCGTTACGTCGTCCCAGTGAGCGCCGTCACACCGGTACCGGAGAACGTGCCCGCCGAACGGGCCGTCCTCGCCGGCACCGTGGAGACCGCCGTGAACGCGCTGTGGGACGCGGCACCGCTGGTCGGCGACCGGATCGCCGTGGTCGGCGGCGGCATGGTCGGCTGCTCGGTCGCCGCCCTCCTCGCCCGCTTCCCCGGCGTACGGGTGCAGTTGGTGGACGCCGACCCGGCGCGGGCCGAGGTCGCCAAGGCACTCGGCGTCGGCTTCGCCGCGCCCGGGGACGCCCTCGACGGCTGCGACCTGGTCGTCCACGCCAGCGCCACCGAGCAGGGCCTCGCCCGCTCCCTGGAACTGCTCAGGCCGGAGGGCACCGTCCTCGAACTCAGCTGGTACGGCGACCGGCAGGTCGGCCTCCCGCTCGGCGAGGCCTTCCACTCCCGCCGACTGGTCATCCGCAGCAGCCAGGTCGGTACCGTCTCCCCGGCCCGCCGCTCCAGCCGTACGTACGCCGACCGGCTCGCCCTCGCGCTGGAACTTCTGGCCGATCCGGCGCTGGACGCGCTCGTCACCGGGGAGTGCGACTTCGAGGAGCTGCCCGCGGTGATGCCGAAGCTCGCCTCCGGTGAGATCCCCGCGCTCTGCCACCGCGTCCGCTACTGAACCGCAGCCCCCGAACTACTGAACCGCAGCCCCCCGAACCGGCCACCGTGACCACGGTGGAGCGCCTGACCTCAGAAAAGAGTGAGAGACGGCTGAACGCGGGGAAGCGAAGAGCCGTACTACTCGGCATCCCCCGGCAGGACTTCGCCGGGGGACCAGACGCGCCGCACCTGGAGGGTCGTCCGTTGTTCAGTGTCACCGTCCGCGATCACATCATGATCGCCCACAGCTTCCGCGGCGAGGTCTTCGGACCCGCGCAGCGCCTGCACGGAGCGACGTTCCTCGTGGACGCCACTTTCCGCCGCGATCAGCTGGACGACGACAACATCGTCGTCGACATCGGTCTGGCCACCCAGGAGCTCGGTGCCGTCGTCAGCGAGCTGAACTATCGCAACCTCGACAACGAGCCCGACTTCGCCGGGATCAACACGTCGACCGAGTTCCTGGCCAAGGTGATCGCCGACCGGCTCGCCGAGCGAATCCACAAGGGCGCGCTGGGCGAGGGCGCCAAGGGCATCGCGGGTCTCTCCGTCACCCTGCACGAGTCGCACGTCGCCTGGGCGAGTTACGAGCGTGCGCTGTGACCGACGTGACCCTGGAGAAGCCGGCCACCGCGGCGACGCCGCTCACCTATGTGCCCGTGCAGCACTCCGCTCTCAAGAACGCCGACATCATCCCCATGTCCCTGCGCTCCGTGCACTTCGTGATGCCGGGCGGTGTCGACGACCCGGCCCAGCCGAGCGGCGGCAACGCCTACGACCGCCGTGTCTGTCTGGACCTTCCGGGCTTCGGCTGGCAGGTCCACAAGCACCTCGTCGACGGTGAGTGGCCCCGGCCGGGCGTGGCCGCCCGCGCGGAACTGGCGCGGACGCTGCGCGAGTTGCCGGACGGCACGGCCGTGCTCATCGACGGCCTCGTCGCCTGCGGTGTCCCGGAGATCATCGTCCCCGAGGCCGACCGCCTGGGCCTCGCCGTGCTGGTCCACCTTCCGCTCGGCGACGAGCGGGGGATCGCGCCCGAGGTGGCGGCGGAGCTCGACGCCAAGGAGCGCGCCGTGCTGCGGGCGGTCCCGGCGGTCATCGCCACCAGCGACTGGGCGGTCCGTCGGCTCGTCTCCCACCACGGCCTCGCCCCCGAACGCGTGCACGTGGCCGCGCCCGGCGCCGACATCGCGCCGCTGGCCTCCGGCACCGACGGTGTCTCGCGGCTGCTGTGCGTGGCCGCCGTGACACCGCGCAAGGGACAGCACCGGCTGATCGAGGCGCTCGCCACGGTGACCGAACTCCCGTGGAGCTGCGTCTGCGTGGGGAGCCTCACCCAAGACCCCGAGTACGTGGCCCATCTGCGCGGACTCATCAGCACGTACGGCCTTCAGGACCGGCTGGAACTCGCGGGCCCGCGGTCCGGCGCCGCGCTCGACGCCAGTTACGCCGCCGCCGACCTGATGGTTCTCACCTCGTACGCGGAAACGTACGGCATGGCCGTGACCGAGGCGCTCGCGCGGGGCATCCCCGTCCTCGCCACGGACGTCGGTGGACTGCCCGAGGCGGTCGGCCGCGCCCCCGACGGCGGTGTCCCGGGCATCCTCGTCCCGCCGGAGGACCCGGCCGCGCTCGCCGCCGAGCTGCGCGGCTGGTTCGGCGAGGCGGACGTCCGACGCCGCCTCAAGGCCGCCGCGCGCGGCCGACGCGCCGCCCTCGACGGGTGGGCGACGACCGCGAAGAGCCTCGCCGGCGTACTGGGCCGGCTCCCCAGCGAACCCCGGAGGGTGGCATGAGGAAGACGACGGTGACCCCCGCCGACATGGCGCGGCAGACGGGCCGCATACCGGCCCAGCCCGGCCCCAGGGACACGAATGGCACGGCCCGCTCCGGGGCATCCGTGGCCGAGGGGGCGACCGCCCCCGGCGGATCGGAGGTGCGGGGGATGGCGTCCGACGGGGCGACACCGGCAAGCGGGGCCGCGGCGGCGGTCGTACCCGTTGTGGCTCTGCCACCGGGCGACGCCGGCGCGTCGGGTGCGGACACGGACGGCGTCATCGCCGGCGCCGGGCCCGTCGCCCGCCCGGGGGAGCGGCCCACCGTACGGCTGCGGGACGGCGCGGAGGACGAAGCGCCCCGGTACGCGCCGGAATGGCTGCAGCTGCGGGAGCCGGCGGACGCCGCCGCGCGCTCACTGGACCTGCTGGACCCGCTGCGGATCCGGCTCGCCAACCTGCCCGGACGGGCCGCCGGTGGCCTCGCCATCCACGACCTGGGCTGCGGTACCGGCTCGATGGGGCGCTGGCTCGCCCCTCGTCTCGACGGCGCCCAGCACTGGATCCTCCACGACCGCGACCCCTACCTGCTGCACTTCGCCGCCGTGGCCTCGCCGCGCGCCGCCGCCGACGGCAGCCGGGTCACCGTCGAGACCCGGCGCGGCGACGTCGCCCGGCTCACCCCGGACGCCCTGGTCGGCGCCTCGCTGGTCACCGCCTCCGCGCTGCTCGACGTCCTCACCCGCGAGGAGATCGACACCCTCGCCGCCGCCTGCGTCGGCGCGGGCTGCCCGGCGCTGCTGACGCTCTCCGTGGCAGGCCGCGTCGAACTCAGCGCGGCGGACCCGATGGACGCGGAGATCGCCGCCGCCTTCAACGACCACCAGCGGCATGACGGCCTCCTCGGCCCGGACGCGGTCACCGCGGCCGCCGAGGCCTTCGCCGAGCGCGGCGCCACCGTACGGCTGAACCCGAGCCCCTGGCGGCTCGGCCCCGACCAGTCCGCGCTGACCGCCCAGTGGCTGCGCGGCTGGGTCGGCGCGGCGGTCGAGGAGCGGCCCGAACTCGCGCCCCGCGCCGAGAAGTACCTCGCCGCCCGGCTCGCGGCCTGCGCCGCCGGGGAGCTGCGCGTCACCGTCCACCACAGTGACCTGCTGGCGCTGCCCCGGCCGTCGGGCGGCGCGGCATGAGTGCGGAGGCGAGCGCACCCGTCGTCCGGTCCGACACCACGTCGACGCTCCGCGCGCGGGACGACGCGGCCGTGTCCGAGGAGCGCATCGGAGTGATCGTCTCCGCGCGCCCGCAGGACGAGGTCCCCGCGCAGGCGTCCGGATCCCGCGCCCGCCTCCGCACCCACCTCGGCACGGCCGCCGGTGTGGCCATCCTCGCCGTATTGCTGTGGCGGATGGGCACCGGTGTCTTCCTCGATGGACTGCGGCGGATCGACACGCCGACGCTGCTCGTGGCCCTCGGGATCGGCGCCGTCACCACCGTGCTCAGCGCGTGGCGATGGGCGCTCGTGGCCCGCGGCCTGCGCATCAAGCTGCCGTTCGGCGCGGCCGTCGCCGACTACTACCGCGCCCTGTTCCTGAACGCGGCCCTGCCCGGCGGTGTCCTCGGTGACGTGCACCGGGCGGTGCGCCACGGGCGGAGCGAGGGCGACCTCGCGCGGGGCGTCAAGGCCGTGGTCCTGGAGCGCACCGCCGGGCAGGTCGTGCTGGTCGTCATGGGAGTAACGGTCCTGCTCGTCGTGGACTCACCGGTACGGCAGGACGTCCGCGGCCTCGTCCCGGTGTTCGCGCTGGCCGCGGCGGGCGCGCTCGCCGCGGTCGTCGCGCTGCGGATGAACCGCACGCCGTCCGTCTCCCGCCGGGGCCGGGCCCTGCGCGGCATGCTCGCCGAGGCGCGCGAGGGGCTGTTGGCCCGGCGCAACGGCCCGGGCGTCCTGGTGTCGTCCGTCGCCGTCCTGGCCGGCCATGTCGCGATGTTCGTGCTCGCCGCCCGGGTCGCCGGCTCCGCCGCCTCCGTCCTGGCACTGCTGCCGCTGGCGGTTCTCGCCCTGCTCGCCATGGGCCTGCCGCTGAACGTCGGCGGCTGGGGCCCCCGCGAGGGCGTCACCGCCTGGGCGTTCGGCGCCGCCGGGCTCGGCGCGGAGACGGGACTGGCCGTGGCCGTCGTCTACGGCGTGCTCAGCTTCGTCGCCGCACTGCCGGGCGCCGTCGTCCTGGTCGCCCGCTGGTACACGGGCCTGCGCGCGGGTGCCGAGGCCGCGGGGCCCGGCGAGGCGGGGGAGACCGGGTCTGGCGGGGCCGCGGTCGCCGTTCCTGACGTGGCGTCCGCCGGGCGCGGGGCTGCCGTGCCGCGCGCCGGTTCCCAGACCGCCGTCGTATTGGCTCTTGCGTCGGCGGGTGCCGAGGCCGCGGGGCCCGGCGAGGCGGGGGAGACCGGGTCTGCCGGGGCCGAGGCGGCCGTACCGGCCGTGGGGGGAACCGCCGGGTACGTGCGGCCGATGGGCGGCTCGGCCGAGCCGGGCGCGGTGACTTCCGCCCGGTCCGGCGCATCGATCCCGGCGCCCCGCTCCGCGGTGGATCAGGACGCCTGCCCGCGCCCCGTGTCCGTCGCCCCGTCCGCCGAAGTCAACAGCGAGAAATACGACTTGAAGGAATCCGCGAAGCTCGCCAGCAGTTCCTTCCCCTTTTCCGCGGAACCGAGGGAGGGACGGCCGATGACGCCCGAATCGGTATAGGCGGACATTCCCACGGTGAGGAGATGACGCCGGTCGTCCGCGACGAAATCGGCGGACTCGTAGCCGGGCCGGATCAATTCGGGATGGGCGTGCAGAAGGATGGAGGTCTCGATTTCCCCGGCGTGCATGTCGGTGAGCAGCGAGGTCACCACCCCGGCCCGCTCCCGAGCCGCCTCCCAGTCCTCCGGGGCCGGGAAGAGCGCCATCCGCTCACCGCGCGAGGAGGCCTCCTGGACCACGTTGCCCAGGACGTAGTTGCCGCCGTGCCCGTTGACGACCACCAGGGACTCGACGCCCGAGCGACGCAACGACGCCGCTATGTCCCGTACCACCGCGTGAAGGGTCACCGAGGAGATGCTGACGGTTCCCGGCCAGTCCGCGTGCTCGTGCGAGCAGCCGATGGTCACCGGAGGAAGGAGGTGCACGGGGTACGTGGCGGCGATCTCCCGGGCGATGGCACAGGCCACGAGCGTGTCGGTGGCCAGCGGCAGATACGGGCCGTGCTGCTCGAAGCTTCCGACGGGAAGGATCGCGACTTGCGTTGAGACGACCGCGCCTCGCGTCCGTACGTCTTCGGTAGTGTCCGCCGGCACCAGACCGTACGCCTCCGACCCCATGCCCGAACCACTCATCTTTTCACGGCCTTTCGTCTCTGCTTAGGAACCCAGATCATGACAGAAAAAATTGGTGTACTCGGCACGAAGTCACCGCAGCGCACGGGTGTGGAACGCGTCGTGAATGCCCCACTGCCCACCGTGTACGGGCAATTCCAGGCGGTCGGTTACCTCGACCACGACCGCGGCGACGAACAGGTCGCCCTCGTCTACGGCGACATCGGCACGGACGGCGTCCTGACCCGGCTGCACTCGGAATGCCTGACCGGTGACGCGTTCGGCTCCCAGCACTGCGAGTGCGGCGACCAGTTGGCCTCGGCGCTGCGTGCCGTCGTCGCCGAGGGCAGCGGGATCGTCGTCTACCTCAGAGGGCATGAAGGCCGCGGCATCGGCCTGCTCGCCAAGCTGCGCGCGATGGCCCTGCAGGCGGAGGGTCTGGACACCGTCGAGGCCAACCTCGCCCTCGGCCTGCCGGTGGACGCCCGCGACTACGGCGTCGCCGCGGAGATGCTGAAGGACCTGGGTGTGCGGTCGGTGCGGCTGATGTCGAACAACCCGCGCAAGCGCGACGCGCTGACGGAGAACGGCATCCAGGTCGCCGAGCAGGTCCCGCTGCTCATCCCGCCGTGCGAGAGCAACATCACCTACCTCAGGACCAAGCGGGAGCGCCTCGACCACCACCTGCCCCACCTGGACGCGGTGGCGCACTGGTCCTGACCAGGGCGCGGGCGGTGTCCTAGGAGTACGTATCCGGCCCCGGCACCATGGCCGGGGCCGCTCGCAAGGAGGGAGCCGCCCGCGTGAACACGTATGCGTCCGTCGTCGTCATCGGTGGCGGAGTGATGGGCACCAGCATCGCCCACCATCTGGCCGCCGCCGGTGTCCGTGACGTCGTCCTCGTCGAGCGGGACGAGCTGGCCGCGGGGTCCACGTCGAAGGCCGCGGGCGGGGTGCGGGCCCAGTTCTCCGACGCGCTCAACGTCCGGCTCGGGGCGCGCAGCCTGGAGGCGTTCGGCCGGTTCGGCGAGGAGATCGGGTACGACATCGGGCTGCGCCGGGTCGGCTATCTCTTCCTGCTGTCGACGCCCGAGGAGGTGGCCTCCTTCGAGGCGGGCGTCGCCCTGCAGAACTCCCTCGGCGTGCCCAGCCGCATGATCACCCCCGACGAGGCCCGCCGCCTCTCCCCGCTGATCACCACCGACGGCCTGCTCGCGGCCGCCTTCTCGCCGGACGACGGCCACTGCACCCCCGAGGCCGTCGTCCACGGCTACGCGGCCGCCGCCCGCGCACGCGGCGTGCAGATCCTGCGCCACACCGCGGTCACCGGGATCGAACTGCGCGGCGAGAGGATCACCGCCGTCGTGACCACCCTCGGCCGCATCACCACCGACACGGTGATCTGCGCGGCCGGCGCCTGGTCCCGGGCGATCGGCGCCATGGTCGGCGTGGACCTGCCCGTGCAGCCGCTGCGCCGGCAGATCGCGGTCACCGAGGCGGTGCCCGGACTGCCGCCCGAGCTGCCCATGACCATCGACTTCACCAGCAGCCTCTATTTCCACTCGGAAGGGCCGGGCCTGCTGGTCGGCATGTCCGACCCCGACGAGCGCCCCGGCTTCGCCACCGACACCCACGACCGCTGGATCCCCCGCCTGGCCGCGGCCATGCAGCGCCGGGCCCCCGCCCTGCTCGAAACCCGCCGCACCGGCGGCTGGGCGGGCCTGTACGAGGTCACCCCGGACCACAACGCGCTGATCGGCGAGGCCACTTCGGTGTCCCGCTTCCTGTACGCGACCGGCTTCTCGGGTCACGGCTTCCTCCAGGGACCGGCCGTCGGCGAGGTGATCCGTGACCTGTACCTGGGCCGCGTACCCTTCGTGGACGTCAGCCCCCTGAGCGCCGGCCGGTTCGCGGCCGACGCCCCGCGTCCGGAGGTCAACTGCGTATGACAGAACTCCACCTGTGGCTGCGCCACGAGGCCCGCACCACCGAGCGGCGCACCCCGATCGTGCCCTCCGACGCCCGGCGCCTCGTCGAGGCCGGGGTGGCACTGACCGTCGAGGAGTCCCCGCAGCGGATCTTCCCCGTCGCGCAGTACGAGGCGGCCGGCTGCCGTATCGCCCCGGCGGGCTCCTGGGTGTCGGCGCCGCGTGAGGCCGTCGTGCTCGGCCTGAAGAAACTCCCCGACGAGCCGACCGAACTGACCCACCGGCACATCTTCTTCGGGCACGCCTACAAGCGGCAGCCGGGCGCCGCCGACCTGCTGCGCCGGTTCACCGCCGGGGGAGGGGCGCTGCTCGACCTGGAGTACCTGGTCGACGACGACGGCCGCCGGCTCGCCGCCTTCGGGTTCTGGGCCGGTTACCTGGGCGCCGCCCTGGCCGTGCTCCAGCACCGCGGCCGGCTCACGGCACCGCTGCGGCCCACCGACAAGGACGAGCTGGACGAGACGCTGCGCGCGGCCGCCGGTGACGAGGCCTTCACAGCGCTCGTGATCGGCGCCCTGGGCCGCAGCGGCCGCGGCGCGCGGGTCGCGTTCCACACGGCCGGGATCGAGCCCACCTGCTGGGACCTCGCCGAGACGCGTGACCTGGACCGCCGCGCCCTGCTCGGCCACGACGTCCTGGTCAACTGCGTCCTCGCCACCAGTCCGGTCCCGCCCTTCGTCCGCGAACAGGACCTCGACGATCCAGCCCGCCGGCTGCGCACCCTCTCCGACGTCACCTGCGACGTCGGCTCGCCCCTCAACGTCCTGCCGGTCTACGACCGCACCACCGAGTGGACCGACCCCGCACGGCGGCTGCGCAAGGAGCCCCCGCTCGACCTGATCGCCATCGACAACCTGCCCTCCCTCCTGCCACGCGAGTCCAGCACCGACTTCTCCGCCGCCCTGCTGCTCCAACTGCTCGACTTCACCACCGGCGGCCCGTGGGGACGCTGCCTGGAGCGGTTCCACCAGGCCTGCCGTGAACTCGGCTTCGACGAAGGGAAGTTCCGCGATGACTGACCCGGTTCCCGCGAGCGGCACCGTCCACTGGGTCGGCGCCGGACTCTCCACCGGCAGCGGGCTTGCCGCGCTGTGCGCCGACGCGGAGCGGGTACGGCTGTGGCACCGCACCGAGGAGCGCGCCGCCGAGGCCCTCGAACAGCGGGGCCTCACCGGCCGCGCCCAGCCCCGTGCCTACACGCTCGCCGCCCTCACCGCCGAGCTGGCGCCCGGGGACGTCGTGGTGTCGATGCTGCCCGCCCCCGAGCACGCCGGCCTGCTGGCCGCGTGCGTGGAGCGACGGGCCCACTTCGCCTGCTCCAGCTATGTGTCGGACGCCGTCCTGGAGCAGGTGCGGCAGGCCGAGGCGGCCGGGGTCGTGGTGCTGACCGAGGCCGGGCTCGACCCGGGCATCGACCACCTCTTCGCCCATGACCTCGTCGACCGCGCCCGGGAGGCCATCGGCGACGACACGGCGGCCTCCTACGAGCTGACCTCGTACTGCGGAGGCATCCCCGCCGTCCCCAACGACTTCCGCTACCGCTTCAGCTGGGCACCCCTGGGCGTCCTCAACGCCCTGCGCTCACCCGCCCGTTACATCGACGGCGGTGCCGAGACCGTCGCCGAGCGGCCCTGGGAGGCCACCCGCGCGCACGTCGTCGACGGCGAGACCTTCGAGGTCTACCCCAACCGCGACAGCGTGCCGTTCGTCGCCCAGTACGGACTGCCTTCCGCCTGGAAGCCGTCGCGCTTCGTCCGCGGCACCTTGCGTCTGGACGGCTGGCTGCGGGCCTGGGACGCGGTGTTCGAGGAGCTCAGGGCGGGCGACGACGCCCGGATCGCCGCCCTGGCCCGGGAGCTGGCGGACACCTACCCCACCACCGACGCCGACCGGGACCGGGTCGTCCTGGCCGTCTCGCTGGCGGTGCGGGGCGCGGGCGGCACGACGTGGTCCGGCCGCTGCCTCCTGGACCTCGAGGGCGACGCACAGGAGAGCGCCATGGCCCGCTGCGTCTCCCGCACCCTCGCCCTCGGCGTGCGCCACATCCTCGACGGCTCACTGCCGCCCGGCCTGAGCCGCGCGGCGGAGACGGCGGCCCGATCACGGGAGTGGCTGGACGAACTGGCGCGGGAGGGCGTGCGGTTCACCCGCACGGTCGACGGCTGACCCGGCCACTCAGGTCACGCGTCCCTGACCGCCTCGTGCACCAGCCGCTTCAGATCGGGGTAGAGCTTGAGCGACTTGCGCGGGCGCAGCTGGGTCAGGAACTGGACGGTCAGATCGCGGCCGGGGTCCACCCAGAACGTGGTCGTGGCCACCCCGCTCCAGCCATAGGTGCCGAGGCCCGACGGGGCCTGGGTGCGCTCCGGGTCGATCACCACGGAGACTCCGAGACCGAACCCGACCCCGTCGTTGCCCGGCTCGTCGTGGGCGGGTCGGCTGCCGACGGCGCGCAGGTCGGCACCGCCCGGCAGGTGGTTGCTCGTCATCAAGTCGACGCTGCCGGGCCGGAGCAGACGGGTGCCGTCGAGTTCGCCGCGCCGCCGCAGCAGCTCCATGAACCGGTGGTAGTCGTACGCGGTCGCCACCATGCCGCCGCTGCCCGACAGGAACCGGGGGCGGCCGAACAGGGGCAGACCGGCGATCGGCTCGATGCCGCCGCTGTCGGTGTCCCCGTACAGCTCCGCCAGTCGCCCGCGCTGTTCGTCGGTGACCTGGAATCCGGCGTCGGGCATGCCCAGCGGACGGAAGATCCGCTCGGCGAGGAACACGTCCAGCGGCTGCCCGGAGACGACCTCGATGACCCGGCCCAGGACGTTGGTGGCCACCGAGTAGTTCCACTGTGTCCCCGGCTCGAACTGCAACGGCAGTCGCGCGTACGCCTCGACGGTCCCGGCCAGGTCCGATCCCGGCAGCACCGCCGACTCCAGGCCGGCCTCGCGGTAGAGGGCGTCGACAGGATGACAGTGGTAGAAGGCGAAGGTCAGACCGGCGGTGTGGGTCATCAGATGCCGGACGAGTATGGGCTGTTCGACCGGACGGGTCTCCATCCCGGCGCCGGAGCCGCCGACGTGCACCCGCTGGTCGGCGAAGGCCGGGAGGTGCTCGGAGACCGGGTCGTCGAGCGACAGCGTGCCCTCCTCGACCAGCATCAGCGCGGCGACCGACGTGACCGGCTTGGTCATGGAGTAGACGCGGTACAGGGTGTCGGACGTGACCGGGAGGCCCGCCCCGACGTCGCGACGGCCGTACGTGGTGAGGTGGGCGACGCGGCCGCCGCGGGAGACCGCCACGAGGAAGCCGGGCAGGTGCCCCTCGTCGACGAGGCGGGCCACGTGCCGGTCGAGGCGGTCCAGCGCCTCCTCGTCCAGTCCGACCTCGCCCGGGGCGACCTCTTGTCGCAGCTGTGCCATCGCTCTGTTCCTCCGTCGCGTTCTCCGAGTGCGGTCCGGCATACCCGCCCGGACGGCCTCGGACTCATCGTCCCGCAGGAACACCTGAGCGGGCCCCCGCATCGCCGTGTTCTGTGATCGTCGCGACAGAACGCCCGGGCAGGGCGAGCGCCGCCACCGCCCCGGCCGCGGCCACGCCGGCCAGGACGACCAGCGGCGACCGGGCCGTGCCGAGCCCCATGAGCAGGGCCGCCACAGCCACACCCAGCACCGGCCCGACGTTCATCGCCGTCTGCTGCAGCCCGCCCGCGACCCCGGCCGACTCCACGGGCGCCTGCCGTACGACGACATGGGTGGCCGCCACCATCACCGTGCCGAACCCGGCGCCCAGCAGCGCGAAGCCGGCGCAGAGCGCGGGCGTGCCCACCGCCCGGGCGAGGACCAGGATGCCGAGCGCGAGGACCAGCGCCGCCGCGACTGTCGTCCGCCGGGCACCCGCCCGGCGCAGCAACACCGCTGCGCCCGCGGCCGCCCCGACCATGAGCACCGCGAGCGGCAGGCTGACCAGGGAACTGCGGAACGCGTCGAGACCCAGCTCGCCCTGAAGCACGTGGACGCACGCGAACAGCGCGCCGTTCAGGGCGGCCGACGCGGCGACCAGCACCCCGAGCGCCGCGCCCACGGCGGGCACGCCCACGACGTCCGACGGCACGAGCGGGCTCGCGGTACGGCGCTCGTGCCGGACCAGGGCGATACCGGCGACGACGGCCACGGCGAGGCCGAGCCCATAGGCCGGGGGCCGCCCCGACGCGGGGAGCGCGACGAGGGTGTGCACCAGACAGGCGAGACCGACCGCGAGGAGCAGGGCGCCCGGCAGGTCCAGGCCGGGTGTTCCCGCGTGGGTCGGCCCCGGCGCACTCCGGGCGGTGAGGGCGAGCGCGCCGAGCACCAGGGCCGGTACGACGTTGAGGAAGAACACCGCCCGCCAGCCGAAGCCCGTCACCAGGGCCCCGCCGACGACCGGCCCGGCGGCGGCCGCCACACCGATGCCGACGGTCCGCACCGCGAGGGGGCGCCGAAGCCGCTCCGGCGGGAACGCGGCCCGCAGCATCCCGAGCGTCGCCGGCTGCAGCAGGGCGCCGAACACGCCCTGCACGACCCGCAGTCCGATCACCCAGCCCACCCCCGGCGCGAGTCCGATCGCCGCCGAGGCGACCCCGAAGCCGATCATGCCGATCCCGAAGATCCGGTGGTGTCCGTACCGATCGCCGAGCCGGCCCGCGAACACCAACAGGCCCGCCACCGCGATGAGATACCCGGTGCTGGTCCACTGCACCTGCGTGAGGGAGGCGTCCAGGTCGCGGCGCAGCGTGGGCTGCGCGACGACGAGCACCGTTCCGTCCAGAGCGACGATCACCGCCCCCGCCACGCTGCTCGCCAGGGTCAGCGCGCGGTTCACCGGCCGTCCTCCGGCCCGAGGTGTGCGTCCAGGGCGGTCCGCAGCAGCGGTACGAAGTCCTCGGCACCGGTGGCCAGTTGGAGGCTGCCCCAGCCCCACAGCTGGGCGATGCCGTGCAGGTTGGCCCAGAGGGCGCCCGCGACGGCCCGGGCGTCCGCCTCGGGGCGGGTCCGTCCGACCAGCTCCGCCAGCACGCCGAAGAGCGGGAGACTGGTGTCCCGTAGACCCAAGTGACCACTTTCCAGCAGTTCATGACGGAACATCAGCTCATACATCCCACGGTTGTCCAGCGCGAACTCCAGGTAGGCCCGCCCCAGCGCCGCCACCTGCGCGCGCGGGCCCGCCGTGCCGTCACCGATCACCGCCGCGACCCGGCCGGCGAGGTCGGCGAAGCCGCGGCGCGCGATGGCCGACAGCAGCTCCAGGTGTGTGGGGAAGTACCGGCGGGGCGCCCCGTGCGAGACGCCGGCCCGCCGGGCGATCTCCCGCAGGGTCAGCGCCTGGGCGCCTTCACGCGCCACCAGGTCCACGCCGACGTCGACGAGCCGGGAGCGCAGGCCTGTCTCGGTTGAGGTCATGGACAGTGTCTACCAAGGTGGGGTAGACACTGTCTACCCCCTTCAAGGGGAATGCGTGTGCCGACGGTCCGGGTTGTTGCAGGCATGACTCAGGACGCGCACCAGAACGCACTGCTCGCGCTGCTCTCCGAGGGCCGCAGCGGGGTGCTGGTCACTCTCAAGCGCGACGGCCGTCCCCAGCTGTCGAACGTCAGCCACCACTACTACCCGGAGGAGGGGGTCGTCCGGATCTCCGTCACCGACGATCGCGCCAAGACCCGCAACCTGCGCCGGGACCCGCGGGCCTCGTACCACGTGACCACCTCCGGCCACCGCGCCTACACGGTCGCCGAGGGCACCGCCGACCTCGCGCCCGTCGCGCGGGACCCGTACGACGAGACCGTCGAGGAATTGATCCGCCTCTACCGCGACGTCGTGGGCGAGCACCCCGACTGGGACGACTACCGGGCCGCCATGGTCCGCGACCGCCGCCTGGTCGTGAGGCTGCGGGTGGAGCGCGCGTACGGCATCCCGAAGGGTGCCCAGGCCTGAGGCGGCCCGGGGCCATGAGACCGCGGTCTCGTGATGGCTGGGATTCCTCCAGCCGTCTCGGCCCCGCAGTCCTACTCTGCGTACACGGAACGATGTGTGACGGAGCGTCAGATGGATGAGGGGGACGACGGGGGACGACGAGAGGGAACGGAGGCTCGATGGCCACACCGCTCACCGCTGCCGGACTGCTCGCCGCACTGCTCGCCGAGGGCTGCACCGTGCGCGAGGTCCGCAGCTGGCGGACCCACAATCGCAACGGTGTGGGCGCCTGGGGCCCGGTGTACGGAGTGATCAACCATCACACCGCGACCGGATCCGGAGTCGACGTCGTGGACCTCGTCTACGACGGCCGCAGCGACCTGCCGGGCCCGCTCGCCACCGGCTGCATCACCAAGGACGGCGTCGTCCACCTGGTGGGCAACGGCCGCGCCAATCACGCGGGCGGCGGCGACCCGAACGTCCTCGCCGCCGTACGGGACGAGTCGTACGGCGACCGCCCGCCCGCCACGCATCAGCACGAGGGCTCCGCGGGCGCGGTCGACGGCAACCGCCACTTCTACGGCTTCGAGTGCGAGAACCTCGGCACCGGCGAGGACCCGTGGCCGCGTGCGCAGTACCTGGCGATGGTCAGGGCCAACGCGGGGATCTGCCGTGTCCACGGCTGGAGCCACAAGAGCGCGATCGGGCACCTGGAGTGGAGCGACTGGAAGCCCGACCCGCGCGGCTTCGACATGAAGGACTTCCGCCGTGATCTGGCCGACTGCCTGGCCCTGCCGGCGGGCCACTGGGAGAAGGAGGACCCCATGCCCCTCTACGTCAACCTGGGCATCGACACGCCCTTCGCGCTCAGGCCGGGCGGTGACTGGGACGCGGTCGAGTTCACCGCCGAGTGGGCAGACGAGCCCGGCGGGCACGCCACCGACGGCTCCGTCTTCGTCCGCGGCCCGGCCCGCTTCACCGGCGAACTCAACCTGCGGGTCTCCGGTCTCCCGGCCGGCCGCGTCCTCCAGATCCGCCAGTCGGAGGTGGACTCCACCGGCGCGTACGTCACCGACCACCCCATCGGCGAACTCGTCGGCACCTCCGGCACCACCTTCGGCAAGCTGCCCCTGACCGGCCGGATCGGCTCCCGGCGTCAGATGCGGATCCGGCTCAAGGCCTTCGAGACGGCACCGGTGCGGGTCACCAGCGCCGTGCTGAAGGCCTTGGTGTGGAAGGAGAGTTGACGCTCTGACACCGACGCACCTCACCGCGTCGGGGAGACATGACGGCAACAGTTCGTTTACGAGCCATTGACAGAAGCGGTGACCGTGGGCACTCTCATGTGCACACGGGTTGCCAAAACGATTGGCCAACCCGGAAACAACCAGTTTGGGTGGGGCTTGATGACGCGCCGGATCGGGATCAAGGACGTGGCCGCGGCCGCCGGCGTGTCCGCGACGACCGTGTCCCACATCCTCAACCGGGTCGAGGGCAAGCGGATCAACCCCGACACCCGCAAGCGCGTCCTGAAGGCCGCCGAGGAGCTCGGATACGCGCCGAACGGCCTCGCCCGGGGCCTGAGGCTGCGGCGCTCGCACACCATGGGCTTCGTCAGCGACGAGATCGCCACCACCCCGCACGCGGGCCGGATGATCCTCGGCGCCCAGGAGGCCGCCGCCGCCGAGGGCCTTGTGCTCCTGCTCGTCAACACCAGCGGGGATGCCGAACTGGAGCGCACCAGCATCGAGATGCTGCTCCAGCGGCAGGTGGACGGCGTGCTGTACGCGGCCATGTACCACCGGATCGTGCAACTTCCCGAAAGCCTGCACTCGACGCCCACCGTGCTGCTCGACGCGCGCTGCGACGACCCCGCGATCCCCTCCGTCGTACCCGACGAGGTCCAGGGCGGCCGCACCGCGGTGAAGGAGCTGACCGACCACGGGCACCGCAGGATCGGCATGACCGTGCCGACCGCCGACACCCCGGCTCTCCGGGGCCGCCTGGAGGGCTACCGCACTGCGCTGGCCGAGGTCGGCGTCCCCTACGACCCCTCCCTCGTCGTCGCCGAGCCGACCGTGCCCAACGACACGGCCGCCGGCCACCGGGCCGCGCTGCGCCTGCTGACGTCCGAGAACCGCCCCACGGCACTGTTCTGCTTCAACGACCGGATGGCCATGGGCGCCTACCGCGCGGCCGCCGAACTGGGACTGTCCGTCCCCGGGGACCTGTCGGTCATCGGGTTCGACAACCAGGAGCTGATCTGCGACGGCCTCCACCCGGGGCTCAGCACGGTCCAGCTCCCGCACTACGAGATGGGGGCACGGGCCGTGGCCCAGCTGCTCGCGCTCACCGCCACACCGGGCCGGCCACCGGGCCCGGACACCCAGGAGACACTGCTTTGCCCGCTGGTGGCGCGGGCATCGGTCGCTTCGCCGCCCCGACTCTGACCCCGGGACGGCGAAGCAATCCGCACCACGACAGGCGACCGTCGCAACCGGTCGTCGGTCCTGTCAGTACTGTGAACACAGCGAAGGGTACACGCATGTCCACCAGGACTTTCCGTGAGTCGTCGAGCCGTTTCCGCCTGCTGATGTCCGGCGCGGGCTCCGACTCCTCCGGCTCTCCCGGCACCCCCGCGCGCACCTGCTGAACCCCGTGCGGACCCGCTGAGCCCCGGCCCGTACCGGCCGGGCGCCGACGGACAGGACGTCCGAGGCGACCGGGCCGTTCACGGCGCCCCGAACCACCCGTCCGGGCGGCCCGGCGACGATCACAGCTACGCCCTCGTGCGCCCTCACGCCGGGCACCGGCCGACGTCGCCGTACCGCGCCGACGGCCCCCCGGCCGGTGAAGGCCGCCCCCGTCCCGTTTCCCGAAGAGGCCCGCGACCGTCCGGCCGCCGGCCCGCCCCCGCACGCCCTCCGGTCCATCGAAAGGCACGTGTGTGTCCACCGCGTCCCCTGATCCGTACCGGCCGATCGCGCATCTGCGACCGCCCCGGAACTGGATCAACGACCCCAACGGGCTCGTCTTCCACGACGGCCACTATCACGTCTGCTACCAGTACAACCCGCATGGCACCGACCACGCGAACATGCACTGGGGCCACTTCCGCAGCCCCGACCTGCTGAGCTGGGAGCCGCTGCCCATCGCCCTGTCCCCGACCCCGGGGGCGGTGGACGCTGACGGCTGCTTCTCCGGCAACGCCGTCTCCGACGGTGACCGGTTGGTCGCCTTCTACTCCGCGTACCGCCAGGACCGCTGGAGCCAGCCCGTCACCACGGCCGAGTCCCACGACGGCGGCCTCACCTTCCGCCCCTCCGGGGAGCTGATCGTCGCCGAGTCGCCCGAGGGCTGCACGATGTACCGCGACCCTTACATCTGGCGGGACGGCAACGGCTGGCGGATGCTGGTCGGCGCCGCCCTCGCGGACGGCCGGGGCGCGGCCCTGCTGTACGAGTCGCCCGATCTCGACACCTGGACCTACCGGGGGCCCCTCGACGCCCGCGAGCCGGAGTTCGTGGACGGTACGGACCTGCACACCGGCGAGGGCTGGGAGTGCCCCCAGTACCTGTCGTCGGACACCGGGCCCGACGCCCTGCTGTTCAGCGCCTGGAACGACGACGACAGCCCGAGGTGCGTCGCGGCCCTGATCGGCGAGGAACGGGACGGTGTCCTCGATGCGGGCGCCCCCGTCCTGGTGGACCACGGCCCCGACTGTTACGCGCCCGCGCTGCTGCGCGCACCGGACGGCAGATGGCTGTTGTGGGGCTGGTCCGCGGAAGCCCGGGACCAGGTTTGGGCCGCCGAAGACGGATGGGCCGGCGTTCTCACGCTGCCCCGCGAGACATCCGTGGAGGCAGACGGCGACGGTGGCGGCACACTGCGGCAACAGCCCGCCGCCGAACTGCTCTCCCTGCGCGGCGAACACAGCGTCCGCGCCACGGGCGAGACCCACGGCCCGGACCCGGTGGAACTCGGCTCCGTCGGCCACGCCTTTGACCTGACGGCCCGTCTGGAACCCACGGGCGGCGCGGTGCTGAGGCTGCTCACCACCTCCGACGGCACCGAGTACCTCGACATCCGCCTCGACCCCGACGCGGGCGAACTGGTCGTCGACCGTGACCACGCCTCACGGGACGACCGGGCGCACGGCGGCTCCTACCGGATGCCCTGCCCGGCCGACCGCCCGGTCGACCTGCGCGTCATCGTCGACCACTCCGTCTTCGAGGTCTTCCTGACCTCCACCGGGCAGGTGCTCACCCTGCGCTGCTACCCGACCGGGCAGGGCCCCTGGCGGCTCCAGGCCCACGGCACACCGGGCGCACGCCTCGGCTACGCCGTCGACGCGTGGGAGCTGCTGCCCCTCGTGATCAAGGAACCCGGCACCGACCGCACGATGCACCCTCACCCGCACCACACCTGGAGGCACCACCGATGAACGCCGGAAGCACAAGAGGGCGCCGCACCGCCCGCACGGCCCTGGCCCTCGCCCTCCCGCTGGCGGCACTGGCCGCCTGCGGCGGAGGCGGCCAGACCGGCACCTCCGCCGAGCAGGGCAGCGGCAAGGGCACCATCACGGTCTGGGCCCACCAGGGACAGGCGAGCGAGGCGGCCGCGCTCCAGAACGCGGTGAAGACGTTCAACTCCTCCCAGGACAAGATCAAGGTCAAGCTGACCCTGATCCCCGACACCGACTACACCAAGACCATCACCGCGACCGACGCCGCCAAGCTGCCGGACGTGATGGAGTTCGACGGCCCCACCATGGCGAGCTTCGTCTACAACAAGAAGCTCACCGCGATCGACGACTACGTCTCCACCCGGACCCTGGCCAACGCCACCGACGCCATCAAGGCCGAGGGCGAGATCGACGGCAAGCACTACGGCCTGGGCATGTACGACTCCGGGCTCGGCGTGTACGGCAACAAGAAGCTGCTGGACGCGGCCGGGGTGAAGTACCCCAAGGGTCTGTCCGACGCCTGGACCGCGGAGCAGTTCACCGAGGCGGTGCGGAAACTGGCCGCGAAGGACTCCGACGGCAAGAGCCTGGACCTCCAGGAGAACAGCGGCCTCGCCAACGAGTGGGGCACCTACGGCTTCGCCCCGATCGTCTGGTCGGCCGGCGGCTCGCTGCTGAAGGACGGCAAGGCCGAGGGCGCCCTGGACACACCGGCCGTGGCCGCCGCGCTCAAGACCTTCCAGTCCTGGAAGAAGTACACCGACCCCAACACCGACGGCAACGCCTTCGCCAAGGGCCGCGTCGCGCTCAGCTGGGTCGGCCACTGGATGTACCCGGCCTACAGCAAGGCACTCGGCAAGGACCTCGTCGTCCTTCCGCTGCCCGACTTCGGCGACGGCCCCAAGACCGGTCAGGGCTCCTGGGCCTGGGGCATCGGCGCGAACACCAAGAACGGCAAGGCCGCCGGCGCGTTCCTCGACTCCCTCCTCGACGACACCAACGTCGCCGCGATGACGACGGCCAACGGTGCCCCTCCCGGCACCGAGTCCGTGCTCGCCAAGAGCGCCCTCTACAAGCAGGGCGGTCCGCTCCAGCTCTACGCCGACCAGCTCGCCAAGCCCTGCGGTGACACCGGCATCGACAAGTCCTGCGTGGCGGTGACCCGTCCGGTCACCGCCGGATACCCCACCGTCACGGCCAAGTTCAGCGAGGCCCTCAGCGCCGTGTACGGCGGCGCCGACCCGAAGAGCGCCCTGGCGAAGGCCGCCCGCGCCATCGACCAGGACTTCTCCGACAACGCCGGCTACCGGATCCCGTAACCCCGTAGGACACAGCGGTCGGGGCGGGCGGCCCGCAAAGCCGTCCGCCCCGCCGGGAACAGGACCACTCGTGACAACCGTGGAACCCGCGGCCGCCGTGCCCTCCGGCCGACACCAGAGCCCGCCCGCGCCCAAGGACGGACCCGCGCGAACGGCACGCAAGAACCGCGACTGGGTGCACGGACTGCTCATGTCCGCACCCGCCCTCGGCGGCCTGATCGCCTTCGTCGGCGTCCCGTTCGGCTACGCGGTCGTACTCTCCTTCTACAACGTGCGCCTCGGCTCCCCCCTGGAGCCCACCTTCTTCGGCCTGGAGCAGTACCGTCGCCTGTTCACCGACCCCGACCTCTCGGGGCCGTTCCTGCGGGCGCTGCTGAACAACCTGACCTTCGCCGTGGTCGTCGTCCCCCTCCAGACCGGACTGGCGCTCGCCCTCGCGATCCTGCTCAACCGCAAGCTCAAGGCCATCGGCCTGTACCGGTCACTGTTCTTCCTGCCCGTCGTCTTCCCCATGGCCCTGGTCGCCGTCATCTGGCGGCTCATCCTCGCCCGCAGCGGTGACGGACTGCTCAACTCCGCGCTCCACGCGGTGAGTTTCGGCAACTGGGGCGCCTTCGACTGGCTGGGCGACGGGCTCACCGCCATGGCCTCGGTCATCGTGTTGTCCGTCTGGCAGGGCGTCGGCTTCCAGATGGTCATCCTGCTCGCCGGCCTCCAGCAAATCCCGGGCGAGCTCTACGAGGCGGCCCAGCTCGACCGGGCCTCCCGGTGGCAGCAGTTCCGCCACGTCACCCTGCCGGGCATCAGCGGCACGCTCGTCTTCGTCGCCCTGCTCACCTCGGTGCTGTCCTTCCGGGTCTTCGACCAGGTCTACGTCCTCGTGCACGGCGGCGGTCTGGACGAGGACGCCACCCGCACCGTGATGTACCAGGCCGTCACCACCGCCTTCGACCAGAACAACATCGGCCAGGCGTCCGCGATCACCGTCGTCTTCTTCCTGATCGTCGTCGTCCTGACCCTCATCCAGCGCCGCGTCGTCCGCCCCGGCACCGAGGACCGATCATGACCACGACCCCCCTGCGCCGCCTCCTGGACCACCTCGTCCTGGGCCTGCTGGCCTTCGTCTTCGTCCTACCCGTCCTGTACCTCCTCGTCGGCAGCTTCAAGCCGTCCGACGAGGTGCTGAACGGTCTCTCCGGCTTCCTGCCCACGCATCTGTCCCTGGACAACTACACGGCGGTCCTGAACAGTTTCGACTCCGACGCCACCGGATACTTCTGGCGCTTCATGGGTGTCTCAGTGCTGGTGGCCACGGTCGTGGTGTTCGGCGGACTGATCGTCAACTCCATGGCCGCGTATGGGCTCACACGGCTGCGCTGGCGGGGCCGGGGCGCCGTCTTCGCCGTCCTGCTGCTGCTGATGCTGGTCCCGTTCGAGGCGGTGGCCGTCCCGCTCTTCTACCTGTTCAACGAGCAGCGCAACACGCTCTACATCCAGGCCGTTCCGTTCATCGCCAACGCCTTCTCCGTCTACCAGTTCGCCACGTTCTTCCGCGCGATACCGCCCAGCATCGAGGAAGCCGCCCGCATCGACGGCGCCGGCCCCTGGCGCACCTTCTTCGCGATCATCGTCCCGATGTCGAAGCCGGTGTTCGCCTCGGTCGCCATCCTGACCTTCCTCACCCAGTGGGGTTCCTTCCTCTGGCCGGTCCTGATGGTGTCCGACCCCTCGGTGCGGCCGCTGCCCCTGGAGATGAGCGTCTTCCAGGGCCAACAGCCCGTGGACTGGGGGCAGGTGCTCGCCTTCGGTGTCCTGCTGGTCCTGCCCGTGCTGATCGTCTTCGCGTTCTTCCAGCGGTGGTTCGTACAGGGCGTGGCCGGCTCCGCGGTCAAGGGATGACGTATCTGGGCGCGTCGGTACCGGCGCCGCTCAGGCGGTGCCGAACCAACTCCGGGCCAGCGAGGGGAGTGTCCCCGCGGCCGGCGCGCCCAGTTCGCGCAGGTACCAGGGGAGGTCGCTGTACACGTGCAGCAGCGTGTACGCCATCAGCATGTCCGGCTCGAAGGTCTGGCCGTACGCCTTCGCGAGACGGCCCAGCAGCTTCGGGTCGCCGCAGGTGACGAACAGGCCGACCCCGACGAAGTCGTAGGCGCGGTCGCCGATCATGGCCGGTTCGAAGTCGAAGACCCCGGTCAGCCGCCATCCGTCGGGGTCGACGAGGAAGTGCTGCCGCATGACCTCGGTGTGCAGCAGGGACCGGCGCGGGGTGGAGGGGAGGCAGACCTCGGCGAGGTAACCGGGGATCTGCTCCAGCCAGTCGGCCGGCAGCCCGTGCCCGCGCTGCTGTTCCACGGTGTCTCGGCGCCGCCGGCCGGTGAAGGCGCTCCAGTCGCCCGGCCCCAGGACGTCC
The DNA here is from genome assembly GCF_000720255.1 of Streptomyces griseus subsp. griseus. Classification (GTDB taxonomy): domain Bacteria; phylum Actinomycetota; class Actinomycetes; order Streptomycetales; family Streptomycetaceae; genus Streptomyces; species Streptomyces griseus_I. The sequence continues at coordinate 35,595 of NZ_JOJE01000007.1, forward strand.
TCGAGAGGGGCCGGGTCCAACGAGTGCAGCACGGCGAGGAGTTCGCCGATCTCGCCGACGATCCGGTCACGGTCGCCCGGCGGGACGCGGTCCCAGGCGTGGGCGAGGTTCTCGCCGCGCAGCCGTGACATCAGCACGTACTGCCAGCCGTTCTCGTACGGCCCGAACTCCCGCACCCGTGGCGTCTCCACCGGCAGCAGCCCGTGGAGGTGGGAGAGCACGCGCCCTTCGGCGACGCCGTCCCCCGCGGCGGCTCCCGGGAACAGCTTGAGGACGAGGTCGTCGCCCACCGCGTAGACCGGCTGCGACCCCTCCGGGAAGCGAGTCAGCGGCGCGCCCGCCAGACCCAGACGTGCGCAGAGGTGCTCGGCACCGGCCCGCATCACGGTCTCGTCGGAGACGACCGCGTCCCACTCCTCGTCGTTTTCCACCGGAGGCAGCATGATCGCGACCGTAGGTCGCGTGTTCTGCGGGGTGCAAGACATTTTCCCCGCACGCCACGTGGCCACCGGGGGCGGGACAGCACCGGTCGTAGGCCGCCGGTCCCACGACCAACGGCCGATTCTCGTGATCCAGCCCGCTGCCTACGCTGGCCTGGCACGCCCTGAACGAAGAGGAGAAGCCCTCATGCCGGTCGACGGCCGCAGTCATGTCCGTATCGCCCGTCCCTCCCGTGACCTCGCCGCTGCCGAGCGGTTCTGGGTGGACGGACTGGGGCTCGGTGTCCTGTGGCGGGCGGAGGGCGGGGCCAAGCCGGGGGAGCACGATCTGCTGATGGTCGGGTGGACGGACGCCGACTGGCATCTGGAGCTGGTGCACGAGGCCGCCCACCCCGTCGAACCGCGGCCCACCGAGGAGGACCTCCTCGTCGTGTACGTCGACGGACCGGTACCGGGGGACCTGGTCGCCCGGCTGGAGGAGCACGGCGGCAGGCGGGTCCTCTCGCCCAACCCGTACTGGAACGAGTGGGGAGTGACGATCGAGGACCCGGACGGCTACCGGCTGGTGCTGTGCCGGCGTGCCTGGTCCAACCAGTAGACGAGGGCCGGGAGTCGGTGACCGGCCCCCGGCCGCCGATACGGTGTCAGGCCGTCACCGTCTCCGGCTGTGACGCCTCCCGCCGTGCCCGCTCACCGAGTTGCTCCGTCGGCACCTTCGCCGTCTCACGGGCCGACAGCGCGGCGACGAGCGGCGGGACGCACAGGGCCGCGGTGAAGAGGGCCACCGCCGACCAGTCGTCGCCGCCCGGCCCGGCGATCCGCGCGGCGAAGGTGACCGCGAACCCGGCGACGGCGAAGCCGATCTGGGTGCCGACGGCCATGCCGGACAGCCGGACGCGGGTCGGGAACATCTCGCCGTAGAAGGAGGGCCACACACCGTTCGCGGCGCTGTAGACGACACCGAAGGCGACGACGCCCAGCAGCAAGGTCAGGGGGTAGGAGCCCGTGGAGATCGCCCAGAGGTAGCCGAACATCGCCACCGCGCTGCCCGCGGCGCCGACCAGATACACCGGGCGGCGGCCGACCCGGTCCGACAGCGTGGCCCACAGGGGGATCGCGGCCAGCGCGACCAGGTTGGCCGACGCGCCCACCCACAGCATCGACGAGCGGCTCATCCCGACGGAGTCGCTCGTCGCGTAGGCCAGCGCCCACACCGTGAAGATCGTGCTGACCGAGGCGACGAGCGCGCCCGCCACCACCCGCAGCACGTCGGCCCAGTGCTCGCGCAGCAGCACCGCCAGCGGCAGCTTGGCGACGCCCTCGCCGGAGGCCTGCTGCTGGGCGAAGACCGGGGTCTCCGCCAGCTTGCGCCGGATCACGTAGCCCACGACGGCGACCCCGACGCTGAGCCAGAACGGGATCCGCCAGCCCCAGGAGAGCAGTTGGTCGTCGGGGAGCGCGGCGACCGGGATGAAGACCAGGGTGGCGAGGAGCTGGCCGCCCTGGGTGCCGCTGAGCGTGAAGCTGGTGAAGAACCCGCGCCGGTTGGCCGGCGCGTGTTCCAGGGTCATCGAGTTCGCGCTGGCCTGCTCACCCGCCGCCGAGATGCCCTGGAGCACCCGGCACAGCACCAGCAGGACGGGCGCGAGGGTGCCGACCTGCGCGCGGGTCGGGAGACACCCGATGAGGAACGTCGACAGGCCCATCAGGATCAGCGTGAAGACCATGATCTTCTTACGGCCGACCCGGTCGCCGAAATGCCCAAGGAACAGGGCCCCGACGGGGCGGGCGGCGTACGCCACGCCGAAGGTGGCCAGCGACAGCAGGGTGGCCGTCGCCGGATCGGACTCGTCGAAGAAGACCTCGGGGAAGATCAGCGCGGCGGCACTGCCGTAGATGAAGAAGTCGTAGTACTCCAGGGCACTGCCGATCCAGGCCGCGGTGGCGGCCTTCTTCGGCTGGCCCGTGGGCGGGGACGCGGCGGGGACGGACACGGCGTGCTCCTTGCGAGCGGAGGCATGAGCGGAGGGGAGGGGCCGGATCTCTCGGCTAATTAACCCACTGGATAGTTAGTCGTGGTGGGTGGGATGGTGCGCCGTTGTTTCCCCGGGTGTCAAGAGGTCGTGCGGCGGGTGCCTACTCCGCCGCGCGCTCCGCCGTCAGGTAGGCGATCACCATGTCGCCCAGCATGGTGCGGTAGTGCTCGTGCTGAGCCGGGTCCACCAGGTCGCGGTCGAAGAGCACCCGGAAGGTGTGCCGGTTGGAGACCCGGAAGAAGCAGAACGAGCTGATCATCGCGTGCAGGTCGACGGCGTCGACATCGGCCGTGAACAGGCCGGACTCCTGGCCCGCCGCCAGGATCCGGCGGATCACGTCGAGCGCGGGCGAGCCGATCCTGCCCAGCTTCTCGGAGGCCGCGATGTGCTCGGCGCCGTGGATGTTCTCGATGCTGACCAGACGGATGAAGTCGGGGTGCTGCTCGTGGTGGTCGAAGGTGAGCTCGGCGAGGCGCCGGATGGCCGCGACCGGGTCGAGGTGCTCCACGTCCAGCCGCCGCTCGGCCTCGCGGATCACGCCGTAGGCCCGCTCCAGGACGGCCGTGAACAGCTGCTCCTTGCCGCCGAAGTAGTAGTAGATCATCCGCTTGGTGGTGCGGGTGCGGGCGGCGATCTCGTCCACGCGGGCCCCGTCGTAGCCGGCCCGGGCGAACTCCCGCGTGGCCACGTCGAGGATCTCGGCCTGGGTGCGGGCGGCGTCACGCGTGCGCCCGTTCGGTGCTGCCGCTTCGTCGGCGCGGGTCATCGGGTTCCTTCGGGCGAGGTGTCAGTGCCGCGATTGTAGGAGCTCGCAGGGGAGATCTTCCCAAGGTTCGTCTTCGCCTGCTATCACTAACGTACTGGTTCGTACATTAGTCACCTCGGGAGGCCGACCGTGCCCAAGGACTCGTATCTCGTCGGGCTGATCGGCTCCGGGATCGGCCCCTCGCTCAGCCCGGCGCTGCATCAGCGGGAGGCGGACCGGCAGGGCCTGCGCTGCCTCTACCGGCTGATCGACATCGAGACCCTGGGCGTACCCCCCGAGGCGGTGGGAGACCTGCTGCGGGCCGCCCGGGACCTGGGCTTCGACGGGCTGAACATCACCCACCCCTGCAAGCAGCTGGTCGTCCCGCACCTCGACGCGCTCTCCCCGCAGGCCGAGGCGCTCGGGGCGGTCAACACCGTCGTCCTGGACGGCGGCCGCGCCGTGGGCCACAACACCGATGTCACCGGCTTCGCGGCCTCCTTCGCGCGCGGGCTGCCCGACGTACCGCTGGAGCGGGTCGTGCAGCTGGGCGCCGGCGGCGCGGGCGCGGCCGTCGCGCACGCCACGCTCACCCTCGGCGCCGAACGGGTCACCGTCGTCGACGCGCTGCCCGAGCGGGCCGCCGCCCTGGCCGCGTCCTTGAACCGCGGCTTCGGGGCGGGCCGGGCGGCCGCCGCCGGCCCCGACCGGCTGCCCGGTCTGCTCGCCGAGGCCCACGGCGTCGGCGGCCTCGTCAACGCCACCCCCGTCGGCATGGCCGCCCACCCCGGACCGCCCCTGCCCGTCGAGCTGCTGCACCCGCGACTCTGGGTCGCCGACGTGGTCTACCGGCCGCTGGAGACCGAGCTGCTGCGCACCGCCCGCGCACTGGGCTGTCTCACCCTCGACGGCGGTGGCATGGCCGTTTTCCAGGCCGCCGACGCGTTCCGTCTGTTCACCGGCCGGGAACCCGACAGCGCGCGGATGCTCGCCGTGTTCACCGAGCTGGCCGGGGCCGTGCGGGCCCCCAAATAGCAACCCGAGGAGAGAGAAGAGGTACCGAGGTGCGCACGTCCATCGCCACCGTCTCCCTGAGCGGATCCCTCACCGAGAAGCTCACCGCGGCCGCCCGGGCCGGCTTCGACGGCGTCGAGATCTTCGAGAACGACCTGCTCGCGAGCCCGCTCACCCCCGAGGAGATCCGTGTCCGCTGCGCCGACCTCGGCCTCGGCATCGACCTCTACCAGCCGATGCGGGACATCGAGGCCGTGCCCGCCGAGGAGTTCGCCCGCAACCTGCGCCGGGCCCGGCACAAGTTCGAGCTCATGCGCAGGCTCGGCGCGGACACCGTCCTCGTCTGCTCCAGCGTCCACCCGCTCGCCGTCGACGACGACGCGCTCGCCACCGAACAGCTGAACCGGCTCGCCGACCTGGCAGCGGAGTCCGGCATCCGCGTCGCCTACGAGGCGCTCGCCTGGGGGCGGCACGTCAGCACCTACGACCACGCCTGGCGCATCGTCGAGACCGCCGGCCACCCGGCACTGGGCACCTGCCTGGACAGCTTCCACATCCTCTCCCGGACCTCCGACCCCAGGGGCCTCAACGGGATCGCGGACATCCCCGGCGAGAAGATCTTCTTCCTCCAGCTCGCCGACGCCCCGCTGCTCGCCATGGACGTCCTGCAGTGGAGCCGCCACCACCGCTGCTTCCCCGGCCAGGGCGGCTTCGACGTCGCCGGGCTCGTTCGGCAGGTGCTGCGCACCGGCTACGACGGCCCGCTCTCCCTGGAGGTCTTCAACGACGTGCACAGGCAGGCCGAGGCGGGCCCAACCGCGGTCGACGCCCGCCGCTCGCTGCTCGTCCTCGGTGAGGAGGTCGGCCTCGCATCCCTGCCCGAGCCCACCGCCCCCACTGGCGTCGCCTTCGCCGAGCTGGTCACGCCGGACGCGGCCCCCGTCTCCGCCCTCCTCGCCGCTCTCGGCTTCGCCCGGACCGCCCGCCACCGCCGCAAGCCCGTCGAACTCTGGGAGCAGGGCGCGGCGAGGGTCCTGGTCAACACCGGCCCGGCCGCCGGCCGCGACGGCACCTGCCTCGCCGCGATCGGCCTGGAGTCACCGGACCCCTCCGCCGCCGCACGTCGCGCCGAAGCCCTGCTCGCACCCGTACTGCCCCGCCGCCGCGCCCCCGAGGACGCCACCCTCGACGCCGTCGCCGCCCCCGACGGCACGGAACTCTTCCTGTGCGCCACGGACCGGCCGGGGCTGCCCAACTGGCGCGCGGACTTCGAGGACGTCCCGCGCACCGGCGCGGCCGCCGCGCGCGCCGTGCGGATCGACCACCTCTCACTCACCCAGCCCTGGCACCACTACGACGAGGCCGTCCTCTTCCACCGCAGCGTCCTCGGGCTGGACGCGCAGGAGAGCGTCGACGTCGCCGACCCCTACGGCCTGCTGCGCAGCCGCGCGGTCGCCAACGCCGACGGCGCCGTCCGCATCCCGCTCACGGTCGGCGCGGCGCCCGGCGACGACACGGCGCACGCCCGGCACATCGCGCTGGCCACCGACGACGTGGTCGCGGCGGCCCGCCGCTTCGTCGGCGCCGGCGGCCGCCTGCTGCCGATCCCGGCCAACTACTACGACGACCTCGCGGCCCGTTTCGAGTTCGCCGAGGGAGAGCTGGAGACGTACCGCGACCTCGGCATCCTCTACGACCGGGACGCGCAGGGCGTCTTCCGGCACTGCTACACCCACACCGTGGGGCGCGTCTTCTTCGAACTCGTCCAGCGCGACGGCGGCTACCAGGGCTACGGCGCCGCGAACGCGCAGGTGCGGCTGACCGCCCAGCACGCGGCCCGCTGACGTCCGCCTCACTGACGGCTGACGGTCCTGGTCACGCCCGCGACGACGGTGGTCGCCAGGATCCAGCCGGTGACGATGAGGACGTACGACAGAGTTTGGTACCCGCCGGTCGGGGCGAACGCGCCCTCCTGCCCGAACGAGATCACCGGCAGCAGCAGGTCGAGGGTGTAGAAGACCGGGTCGAAGCGGGGTGCCTCGGACGCCTTCAGCGCGGGCGGGTGGTGTGTGGCGTACGCGACCGAGCCGACGGCGAGCAGCGACAGCAGCCAGACGGCGGCACGCAGGGGGCGGAAGCCGTAGCCGACGGCCCAGTCCTGGAGGTGCCCCCACACCCGGCCGTACCAGGGGAGCGTGGACCGGCGCCGGCGCTGCTTGGCGAGCTGGACGAGCCGGGCGGCCTGGTCGTCGCCGATGCGCCGGTACGCGGCCGTCAACTGCTCGTAGGCGTGCGGGTCGAAGCCGCCGTCGTCACGCTCCAGCATCGGCAGCCGGCGCTCGGCGGGCTCGTGCGGGGTGAGGAAGGTGTAGGTGAGGTCGAGCAGCCGCACCTGGTCGGGCAGCATCTCCGGCTCCACGTCGAGCTGGTTGATCTCGGCCCGGCGCAGGTTCAGCAACCCCTCGACGCGGGGGCCCCGGCGCAGCCAGAACTCGCCGATCACACAACTGCTGGCCCGCAGAGCGGTGCCGCCCGGGTTGGACAAGCGGGCGTCCAGGAGATCCACCCGGCCCGGTATCCGGGCGCCACGCATGTCGATCCGGCCCTGTGCGCGCAGTCGCCGGCCCAGCAGGTTGGCGCCGATGTCGAGGGCCTCCGCCTCGATCACCCGGGCGCCGGGGTTGGTCAGCTCGGCGTCCTCCAGATCGAGCGAGCCGGCCACGGTGGCGCCGTCGAGCCGGACGAGACCCTGTGCGCGCAGGGACCGGGCACAGAGGTCGTCGTCGACGGTGGTCTGGTTGAGCTGGAGCACAGGGCGCGCCAGGGTCCCGGCGGTCGTCCCGGCGGGCTCGGCGGCGATCTCCACCTCGTCGAGGAACAGTGCCCCCGCGATCTGCGCCCCGTCCAGCCGCACCGGCCCGCCGAACCGGCAGCGCGTCAGCCGCAGGCTGCCTTCGACCCGGGCCCGGGTCACCGACAGGCCGGGCATCTCGGAGTCACGCATGCTGAGATAGCGCAGATGGGCGCCGATGAAGTCGGGGGCGGCCTCGAAACGGCAGTGGGTCAGATGGATGACGCTGTCCACCGTCGCGTACCGCAGCTCCAGCGCGCCGGTGACGAGGGCGCCCCTGATCTTGAGGGCCGCTATCTCCCCCGGTTCGTGTGGCCCGTTGAGGAGCAGCGCCCGCAACACCGCCGCCCTGACGGTCCGTTCGGCGCCCCACTCGTCCCCGGCGTCACGGAAGTCCACCTCCGCACCGGTGGCGAAGGCCCGCCAGAGGCGCTGCTCGGCCGGCGTCAGCTCGTTGATCTCCATCAGCGGGGACTCTGACGTGATCGCCTATGACTGTCAATGCCACGATGTCCCACAAGTCACGGACTACAGCCGACAGGAGGAGAACCGATGGCCGAGGACACGCCGGGCGGCACCTGGTCGGGGTGGCGTGACCGGACCGTCGACCTTCCCGGAGCCGGAACCGGCACACCCGTCCCACTGGAGTTCCGTGGCGGCTTCACGTCCGGTTTCGAACTGGTCGCCATGCGGAAGGGGGCGTACCGACAGCGCGACAGGAAACCCCTCGCCAGGATCCACCGACGCGGCCCCTCCCACCTCGTGCTGCCCGCCGACTGCGACGCCGTCGAGGTCCGACGCGTCCGCCACCGCAACGGCTCCGGCGGCTTCAGCGGATGGCGGCTGCGGGTGGTGGAGGCCGACGCGCTGCCCCGACAGCCCGCCGGGGACACCGATGTGAAGGGCACTGAGACCTTCGGGTACTTCGCGCCCAAGCCCTACTACGAGTACGCCCCGGTCCTGCGCTACGACTTCGTGGACGTCCCCGGGACGCTCAGCTACACCCCGGCCGACGGCGGCGAACAGCTCGTCCGTCTCACCTCGGCCGTGGACCGGAGGGGCAGCCTGCGGCTCCCGCGGCACGGATACGTGACCCTGTCCTCGTCGGGGATGTGGCGCGTCCGGGCCACCTGACCTGTCACCGGACGGTGACCGGTTGCCGGATCACCGTTCTGAGCCGTTCGGGCGCGGTGCGCCGGGGGTCCTTGAGGTAGATCTCGTGGTGCTTGCCGGACAGTGCGTATCCCTGTTCGGCGATGAAGCCGTGCAGGGCGGCGACGGTCGGTGCCTCGTCCGCGTACGGGCCCACGTGCATGATCTGGGCCACGAGCCCTTCGGCGAACGGGGCGAACCGGAGCCGGGGGAGCGCCTCGGCCTTCTTGCGGAGCTTGGCGGTGCCGAGCGTCTCCGCCACCAACTCCGGTGTGACAGCCGCCGGCTGGGCGATCATCATCGTCCATTGCCAGTCCTGCTTGCGCTCCACGGAGAACTGCTCCATGTCCGGCACCCACCACAGGCCCTCCAGTGGCATGACCTTGTGGTCGAGCCCGGACGTGCCCCGCTTGATCGTGAACTTCAGGGCGTACGAGGCCGTGTACAGCGCCTCGACCGCCGCGCGGTAGCCGTCGGAGGTGTTGGGATCGCCCTTGCCGTCGATCATCAGGTAGCCGAGGTCAGGGATCCGTGCCAGGACCGCCCTGCCCACGGGCGGCCGGTAGGCGTCCTTGAGTTCCCTCACCAGATCAAGTGGCGGCATGGGAAATCCCTCCCGGGACCAACCTACCGGCGGCACCGCCTCAGGGGCGTGTGTTCCACTCGGCGATCACCGGTCTTCCGTGTTCCGTCGACAGGCGGCTGACCGTGGCGGTCGCCAGTTGGAACAACCGGCCCTCGGCGGGCGGGAGTCCGAGACGACGGGCCGTGAGGACGCGCAGGAAGTGGCCGTGGGCGATCAGGACGACGTCGCCTTCCTCGAGTGCCGCCTCGACGCGGGACAGCACGCGGTCGGCGCGCAGTCCGACGTCTTCCGGCGACTCGCCGGGGTGGCCGTCCGGGCCGGGCGGGGTGCCGTCGGTCCACAGGTCCCAGGCGGGGCGGGTGCGGTGTATCTCCGCGGTGGTGATGCCCTCGTAGCCGCCGTAGTCCCACTCGTGCAGGCCGGGTTCGGGTACGGCACCGGTGAGGCCCGCGAGTTCGGCGGTACGGGCCGCTCGGTGCAGTGGGCTGGTGAGTGTCAGGGCGAAGGCCCGGCCGGAGAGGAGTGGAGCGAGGGACTTGGCCTGTTCCTCGCCCCGCTGGGTGAGGGGCAGGTCGGTCCAGCTGGTGTGCTGTCCCGACGCGCTCCACTCCGTCTCTCCGTGGCGGACCAGAAGAAGATCCCCCACGGCCGGACTACTCCTTCGCGGACTTCGTCGACTCGACGGCGTGACCGCCGAACTGGTTGCGCAGCGCCGCGACCATCTTCATCTGCGGCGAGTCGTCCTGGCGGGAGGCGAACCGGGCGAAGAGGGAAGCGGTGATCGCCGGCAGCGGCACCGCGTTGTCGATGGCGGCCTCCACGGTCCAGCGGCCCTCACCGGAGTCCTGGGCGAACCCGCGCAGCTGCTCCAGGTGCTCGTCCTGGTCGAGGGCGTTGACGGCGAGGTCCAGCAGCCAGGACCGGATGACGGTGCCGTCCTGCCAGGAACGGAACACCTCGCGCACGTCGGTCACCGAGTCCACCGACTCAAGGAGCTCCCAGCCCTCGGCGTAGGCCTGCATCATGGCGTACTCGATGCCGTTGTGGACCATCTTCGAGAAGTGCCCGGCGCCGACCTTGCCGGCGTGGACATAGCCGTACGGGCCCTCCGGCTTGAGCGCCTCGAAGATGGGGTGGAGGCGCTCCACGTGCTCCTTGTCGCCGCCGACCATCAGGGCGTAGCCGTTCTTGAGGCCCCACACACCGCCGGAGACGCCCGCGTCGACGAAGCCGATGCCCTGGGCGCCGAGCTCCTCGGCGTGCTTCTCGTCGTCCGTCCAGCGGGAGTTGCCACCGTCGACGACGGTGTCGCCGGACTGGAGCAGCCCGCCGAGCTCGTCGACGACGGACTGGGTCGCGGCGCCGGCCGGGACCATCACCCAGACCACGCGCGGGGCTTCGAGCTTGTCGACCAGTTCGGCGAGGCTCGCCACGTCGGAGAGCTCGGGGTCGCGGTCGTAGCCGATGACGGTGTGGCCGGCGCGGCGGATGCGCTCGCGCATGTTGCCGCCCATCTTGCCGAGGCCGATGAGTCCGATCTGCACGGTCAGTTCACTTCCTTGAGTTCACGGTAGGCGGCCACCAGGGCGGCGGTGGAGGAGTCGAGGCCGGGGACGTCCGCGCCCTCGGTGAGGGCGGGCTCGACCCGCTTGGCGAGGACCTTGCCCAGCTCCACGCCCCACTGGTCGAAGGAGTCGATGTTCCAGATCGCGCCCTGGACGAACACCTTGTGCTCGTAGAGGGCGATGAGCTGGCCGAGGACCGAAGGGGTCAGCTCGCGCGCGAGGATCGTGGTCGTCGGGTGGTTGCCCTTGAAGGTGCGGTGGGCGATCTGCTCCTCGGCCACGCCCTCCGCGCGGACCTCCTCCGCGGTCTTGCCGAAGGCGAGTGCCTGGCCCTGGGCGAACAGGTTGGCCATCAACAGGTCGTGCTGCGCCTTGAGTTCGTCGCTCAGCTCATCGACGGGACGGGCGAAGCCGATCAGGTCGGCCGGGATGAGCTTCGTGCCCTGGTGGATCAACTGGTAATACGCGTGCTGCCCGTTGGTGCCGGGCGTGCCCCACACCACCGGACCGGTCTGCCAGTGCACGGGGTCGCCGTCGCGGTCCACCGACTTGCCGTTGGACTCCATGTCCAGCTGCTGGAGGTACGCGGTGAACTTCGACAGGTAGTGGCTGTACGGCAGCACGGCGTGCGTCTGCGCGTCGAAGAAGTTGCCGTACCAGACGCCCAACAGACCCAGCAGAAGAGGCGCGTTGGCCTCGGCGCGGGCGTTCACGAAGTGTTCGTCGACGATGCGGAAGCCGTCGAGCATCTCGCGGAAGCGGTCCGGGCCGATCGCGATCATCAGGGACAGGCCGATGGCGGAGTCGTAGGAGTAGCGGCCGCCGACCCAGTCCCAGAACTCGAACATGTTGTCCACGTCGATGCCGAAGGCGGCGACCTTCTCGGCGTTCGTCGACAGCGCCACGAAGTGCTTGGCGACCGCCTTCTCCTCGCCGAGTCCGCCGGGGCCGTTCAGCAGCCAGGAGCGGGCCGAGGTGGCGTTGGTGATCGTCTCGATCGTGGTGAAGGTCTTGGAGGCGACGATGAACAGCGTCTCCGCCGGGTCCAGGTCGTGCACCGCCTCGTGCAGGTCGGCGCCGTCGACGTTCGAGACGAACCGGAACGTCAGCGAGCGGTCGGTGTAAGCCCGCAGCGCCTCGTACGCCATCGCGGGGCCCAGGTCGGAGCCGCCGATGCCGATGTTGACGACGTTGCGGATCCGCCGGCCCGTGTGGCCGGTCCACTCGCCGGAGCGGACGCGCTCGGCGAAGCCGCCCATCTTGTCGAGCACCGCGTGGACCTTGGGGACCACGTTCTCGCCGTCGACCTCGATCACCGCGTCGCGCGGGGCGCGCAGCGCGGTGTGCAGCACGGCGCGGTTCTCGGTGATGTTGATCTTCTCGCCGCGGAACATGGCGTCGCGCAGTCCGAACACATCGGTGGCGGTGGCCAGTTCCTGCAGCAGCGCCAGCGTCTCGTCGGTGACGAGGTGCTTGGAGTAGTCGATGCGCAGGTCACCGACGCGCACCACGTACCGCTCGGCACGCGCCGGGTCCGCCTCGAACAGCTCCCGCAGATGCGCGTTCCACTCGGCGCGGTGGTCCTGCAGGGCGGTCCACTCGGGCCGCCGGGTGAGCAGGGGGTTCTCGTGCGTCTCGGACATCTCAGACGGTCTCCTTGGTGCCCTCGCCGCGCAGGGCGACGGCGTACATCTCGTCGGCGTCGAGGCGGCGAAGCTCCTCGGCGATGAGTTCGGAGGTGGTGCGGACCTTCAGCGCGAGCGTGCGCGGCGGCTGGCCCGGCAGGGACAGCGTGGCGAGCGGGCCCTCGGGGCGGTCGATGAGGATCTCGCCGTTGTCGGTGCCCAGGCGCACCGCCGTGACCACCGGGCCCGCGGTGACGATCCGGTCGACCGTGACGCCGAGGCGGGCCTCCAGCCAGCGCGCGAGCAGCTCGGCGGCCGGGTTGTCGGCCTCGGCCTCCACCGCCGCCGACGTCACCTCCACCCGGGCCTGATCCAGGGCCGCGGCCAGCATCGAACGCCACGGCGTCAGCCGGGTCCAGGCCAGGTCGGTGTCGCCGGGCGCGTACGAGCGCACGCGGGCCCGCAGCACGTCGAGCGGGTTCTCCACCGCGTACAGATCGGTGATCCTGCGCTGCGCGAGCGCGCCCAGCGGGTCCTTCGAGGGCACCTCCGGCGCGTCCACCGGCCACCACACGACGACCGGCGCGTCCGGCAGCAGCAGCGGCAGCACCACGGAGTCGGCGTGGTCGGACACCTCGCCGTAGGTCCGGAGGATCACCGTCTCGCCGGTGCCCGCGTCGGCGCCCACGCGCACCTCGGCGTCCAGGTGCGAGCGGGTCCGCTCGCGCGGGGTGCGGGCCTGCCGCTTGATGACGACCAGGGTGCGCGAGGGGTGCTCGTGCGAGGCCTCCTCGGCCGCCTTGATCGCGTCGTAGGCGTTCTCCTCGTCCGTGACGATGACCATCGTCAGGACCATGCCCACGGCGGGGGTCCCGATGGCGCGGCGCCCCTGCACCAGCGCTTTGTTGATCTTGCTTGCCGTGGTGTCGGTCAGGTCGATCTTCATGGCCTGCGCCAGCTCCGTCCGTCTCGTGCGAGCATCTCGTCGGCTTCCCCGGGTCCCCAGCTCCCCGCGGGATACTGCGCGGGCCTGCCGTGTGTCGCCCAGTACTCCTCGATCGGGTCGAGGATCTTCCAGGACTCTTCCACTTCCTGGTGCCGCGGGAACAGGTTCGCGTCGCCGAGCAGCACGTCCAGGATGAGGCGCTCGTACGCCTCCGGGCTGGACTCGGTGAAGGACTCGCCGTAGGCGAAGTCCATCGACACGTCCCGGATCTCCATCGAGGTGCCCGGCACCTTGGAGCCGCGCCCGCCCAGCGGCGGTTGTCGACCTCCAGCTTGATCGCCGCGTACGTGTCGGTCTTCGACTGGGGGTCGATGCCGTCTTCCTGGAGGTAGCCGGCCACCTTCTCGCCGCCCTGCCAGCCCTCCGCGTACTGCGCGAGGACGGTGTGCTCGCCCAGGTGCTCCGGGAGGCGCACCGACTTCAGCACCTTGAGCTTCTCGGTGAGCAGCGCCTCGGCGTCGAAGGCGATGGGTTCCTCCATGGCGGTGAGCGCCATCAGCTGCAGGAGGTGGTTCTGGATGACGTCACGGGCGGCGCCGATGCCGTCGTAGTAACCGGCCCGGCCGCCGATGCCGATGTCCTCGGCCATCGTGATCTGGATGTGGTCGACGTACGACCGGTTCCAGATCGGCTCGTACATCTCGTTGGCGAAGCGCAGCGCCAGTATGTTCTGGACGGTTTCCTTGCCCAGGTAGTGGTCGATGCGGAACACCTGGTCCGGCTCGAACACGTCGTGCACGAGCGCGTTCAGCTCACGCGCGCTCGCCAGGTCGCGCCCGAACGGCTTCTCGATGACCGCGCGCCGCCAGGACCCCTCGGGTGCCTTCGCCAGCCCGTGCTTCTTCAGCTGCTGGACGACCTTGGGGAAGAACTTCGGCGGCACGGAGAGGTAGAAGGCGTAGTTGCCGCTGGTGCCGCGGGCCGCGTCGAGGTCGTCCACCGTCTGGCGCAGTGCCTTGAACGCCGTGTCGTCGTCGAAGTCGCCGGGGATGAACCGCATCCCCTCGGCGAGCTGCTGCCAGACCTCTTCGCGGAAGTCGGTGCGGGCGTGCTCACGGACGGCGTCATGCACGACCTGCGCGAAGTCCTGGTCCTCCCAGTCGCGGCGGGCGAAACCCACCAGGGAGAAGCCCGGCGGCAGCAGACCGCGGTTGGCCAGGTCGTAGACGGCCGGCATCAGCTTCTTGCGGGACAGGTCTCCGGTGACGCCGAAGATGACGAGCCCGGACGGCCCGGCGATCCGCGGCAGCCGCCGGTCGCGCCCGTCGCGCAGCGGGTTGGTCCACTCGGAGGTCATTCCCCGTCAACTCCCTTGCTGTCCAGTGCCTTCGTCACGGCGGCCAGCAGGTCGTCCCAGGCCGCCTCGAACTTGGCGACGCCCTCGTCCTCCAGGCGCTGCACCACCTCGTCGTAGGAGATGCCGAGCCGCTCCACCGAGGCGAGGTCGGCGCGGGCCTGCGCGTAGCCGCCGCTGACCGTGTTCCCCGCGATCCGGCCGTGATCCGCGGTGGCGTTCAGCGTGGCCTCCGGCATGGTGTTGACCGTGCCGGGCGCGACCAGTTCGTCGACGTACAGGGTGTCCTTGTACGCCGGGTCCTTGACCCCGGTCGACGCCCACAGCGGACGCTGCTTGTTGGCCTTCGCCCCGGCGAGGGCGGTCCAGCGGGCGCCGCTGAAGACGGCCTCGTACGCCTCGTAGGCGAGCCGGGCGTTGGCAAGCGCGGCCCTGCCCTTCAGCGCCAGCGCCTCGTCCGTGCCGAGGACGGTGAGCCGCTTGTCGATCTCGGAGTCGACCCGGGAGACGAAGAAGGAGGCCACGGAGTGGATGCGGGACAGGTCGAGCCCGGCCGCCCGCGCCTTCTCAAGGCCGGCGAGGTAGGCGTCCATGACCTCGCGGTAACGCTCCAGCGAGAAGATCAGCGTGACGTTGACGCTGATGCCGAGGCCGACGACCTCGGTGATGGCGGGCAGGCCCGCCTTCGTCGCCGGGATCTTGATCATCACGTTGGGGCGGTCGACCAGCCAGGCGAGCTGCTTGGCCTCGGCGATCGTGGCCGCCGTGCGGTGGGCGAGGCGGGGGTCGACCTCGATGGAGACGCGGCCGTCGCGGCCCTCCGAGGCGTTGTACACGGGACGCAGCACATCGGCGGCGGCGCGCACATCGGCGGTCGTCATCATCCGGACGGCCTCCTCGACCGTCACGCCCCGCGCGGCCAGCTCGGCGAGCTGCTCCTCATAGCCCTCGCCGGAGCCGATGGCGGCCTGGAAGATGGACGGGTTGGTGGTGACGCCCACCACGTTGCGGGTCCCGACGAGTTCGGCGAGGTTGCCGGACTCGATGCGCCGGCGTGACAGGTCGTCCAGCCAGACGGAGACGCCCTCGTCGGACAGGCGCTGCAGTGCTCCCGCGGGCGCGGTTGTTTCGGTCACAGTGATCATCTTCTTTCGGGCGGTCGTATCAACCACGCGCGGCGGCCAGCGATGCCCTGGCTGCGGCGACGACGTTCTCGGGTGTGAAGCCGTACTCGGTGAACAGGGTCTTCGCGTCGGCGGAGGCGCCGAAGTGTTCGAGGGAGACGATGCGTCCTGCGTCACCTACGAAGCGGTACCACGTCAGACCGATCCCGGACTCGATCGCGACGCGGGCCCGCACGGACGGCGGAAGGACCCGCTCGCGGTACTCGCGCGGCTGCTGCTCGAACCACTCCACGGACGGCATCGACACCACCCGGGTGCCGATGCCCTCGGCCTGAAGCGTCTCGCGGGCCGCGACGGCGAGCTGGACCTCGGAACCGGTCGCGACGAGGACGACCTCCGGGACCTCGGTGGAGGACTCCGCCAGCACATAACCGCCCTTCGCCGCGTCCGGGTTCGGCGCGTAGGTCGGTACACCCTGACGGGTGAGGGCGAGGCCGTGCGGGGCCGGGTCGGTGGCGTGCCGCCTGAGGATCTCCGCCCAGGCGATCGCGGTCTCGTTGGCATCGGCCGGACGGACCACGTTCAGCCCGGGAATGGCCCGGAGTGCGGCCAGGTGTTCGACCGGCTGGTGGGTGGGGCCGTCCTCGCCGAGGCCGATGGAGTCGTGCGTCCACACGTACGTCACCGGCAGCTGCATCAGGGCCGACATCCGCACGGCGTTGCGCATGTAGTCGGAGAACACCAGGAACGTGCCGCCGTAAATACGGGTGTTGCCGTGCAGGGCGATGCCGTTCATCTCCGCGGCCATGGAGAACTCGCGGATGCCGAAGTGGATGGTACGGCCGTACGGGTCGGCCTCGGGAAGCGGGTTGCCCCGCGGCAGGAACGACGACGTCTTGTCGATGGTGGTGTTGTTCGAACCGGCGAGGTCGGCGGAGCCGCCCCACAGTTCGGGGATGACGGCGCCGAGCGCCTGGAGCACCTTGCCGGAGGCGGCGCGGGTGGCGAGGGACTGGCCCTCCTCGAAGACCGGCAGGGTGTCCTCCCAGCCCTCGGGCAGCTGACCGGCGACGACCCGGTCGAACAGCTCGCCCAGCTCGGGCCGCGCGGCGCGCCATTCGGCGATCCGCTTGTCCCAGGCGTTGTGCGCCTCCGCGCCCCGGTCCAGGGCCGCCCGGGTGTGGGCGAGGATGTCGTCGGCGACCTGGAAGGAGCGCTCGGGGTCGAAGCCGAGGACGCGCTTGGTGGCCGCGACCTCGTCCTCGCCGAGCGCGGAACCGTGCGAGGCCTCGGTGTTACGGGCGTTGGGCGCGGGCCAGGCGATGATCGTCCGCATCGCGATGATCGACGGACGCCCGGTCTCGTCCTGTGCCGCCCTCAGGGCCGCGTACAGCGCGTGCACGTCGACGTCGCCGTTCTCCTCCGGCTCGATGCGCTGCACGTGCCAGCCGTACGCCTCGTACCGCTTCAGCACGTCCTCGGAGAAGGCGGTCGCGGTGTCGCCCTCGATGGAGATGTGGTTGTCGTCGTAGAGGAAGACCAGGTTGCCGAGCTTCTGGTGGCCGGCCAGGGACGAGGCCTCGGCGGAGACGCCCTCCTGGAGGTCGCCGTCGGAGACGATCGCCCAGATGGTGTGGTCGAACGGCGAGGTGCCCTCGGGGGCGTCCGGGTCGAACAGGCCGCGTTCGTAGCGGGCGGCCATGGCCATGCCCACCGCGTTCGCCACGCCCTGGCCGAGAGGGCCGGTCGTCGTCTCGACCCCCGCCGTGTGCCCGTACTCGGGGTGGCCCGGGGTCTTCGAGCCGTGCGTCCGGAACGACTTCAGGTCGTCCAGCTCCAGCTCGTACCCGGCGAGGAAGAGCTGCGTGTAGAGAGTCAGCGAGGTGTGGCCGGGGGAGAGCACGAACCGGTCGCGGCCCGTCCACTCCGGGTCGGCCGGGTCGTGGCGCATCACCTTCTGAAAGATGGTGTACGCCGCCGGTGCCAGGGCCATCGCGGTGCCGGGGTGGCCGTTGCCGACCTGCTGTACGGCATCCGCCGCCAGAAGGCGCGCGGTGTCGACGGCACGCCGGTCGAGCTCGGTCCACTCGAAGCTGTCGGGCGTTCGCGTGCTCATCTTCAAGAAATCCTCGATAGGAGCGGGATAGCTGCTCTGACGTGTTCGAACTTAAAAGTCTGACTTTTACGGCGGTAGGTCTCCGTGTGCCAGCCTTTGGTGAAAGTGGGACACCAACATCAGGGTTGAGGCGGTACGAGAAGGACATGGCGGACAGAACCATCCAAGCCGCGGACGGTGACGGCGACACCAACGCGATCAGAACGTTCCCCTTCCCGGTCGGCCTCAGCGTCGGCGGCGTCGGCATGCAGATCGGTCCGATGGGCACCGACCGCACCTGGCACGCCGACGCCCCCCTGGAGCGTGTCCACCGAATCGACTTCCATGTCGTCATGTTCTTCGGCGACGGCCCGGCGCGGCACATGGTCGACTTCGCCGAGTACGAGGCGACGGCCGGCGATGTGCTGTGGATCCGCCCCGGCCAGGTCCACCGCTTCTCGCGCACCAGCGAGTACCGCGGAACCGTCCTCACCATGCAGCCCGGCTTCCTGCCGCCCGCCACCGTCGAGGCCACCGGCCTGTACCGCTACGACCTGCCGCCCCTGCTCCGCCCCGACGAGCCCCGCCGCACCGCCCTGCACGCGGCCCTCGCCCAGCTGCGACGGGAGTACGAGGACACCGCGACCCTGCCGCCGGGCTTGCACGCCGCGGTGCTGCGCCACTCGCTGACGGCGGTCCTGCTGCGGCTGTCGCATCTCGCGACGAGTTCCGCCGAGGCGGAACGCCGCCAGGCCGACACGACGTTCACCCTCTTCCGGGACGCCGTCGAGAAGGGCTTCGCCACCAACCACAGCGTCAGCGCCTACGCCGACGCGCTCGGTTACTCCCGCCGGACCCTCGTCCGCGCGGTGCGTGCCGCGACCGGCGAGACGCCCAAGGGCTTCATCGACAAGCGGGTCGTCCTGGAGGCCAAGCGCCTCCTGGCCCACTCGGACCTGCCCATCGGCCGCGTCGGCGCGGCGGTCGGCTTCCCCGACGCGGCCAACTTCTCCAAGTTCTTTCACCAGCACACCGACATGACACCGGCGGCGTTCCGGGCGGAGCTGCGGTAGCCCGAACGCGGGTGCGCCCCGCGATTCTCCGCGGGGCGCACATGAGCGGCCGGATCAACGGCCCCGTCAGTGACCGAAGTCGAACCAGTTCACGTTCACGAAGTCCGACGGCTGGCCGCTGGTGAAGGTCAGATAGACGTCGTGCGTACCGGTCACGGAGCTGATGTTCGCCGGGACCGTCCGCCACGACTGCCAGCCACCGGTGTTGGCCAGTGCGAAGCTGCCGATCGGCGCATTGTTACGGCTGTCCAGGCGGACCTCGACCAGACCGCTGACGCCGCCCGCCGCTCCGCTCGCCACCCGGGCGTAGAACTGCCTGGCCGCCGTGGAGCCGAAGTTGACGCCCTTGAACAGGGCCCAGTCGCCGTTGGCGAGGGAGCCGATGTTCTGGCCGCCTCCGGTGTCGGACGTGGACTCGGTGCTCACGCCGGACTGGCCGTCGTAGGACTCGGCCTGGATGGCGCTGTAGGCGTCGCGGTTGCCGGTCGGCGGGGGAGTGGTGCCGCCACCGCCGCCGCTGCCGGCCGCCTGGAGCACCTGGACGTAGTCCACGACCATCGGGACGCCGGAGCGGGTGTCGCCGTCGAGGCCGCCGCCGAACGCGTCGGGGAAGGCGCCGCCCATCGCCACGTTCAGGATGATGAAGAAGCCGTGGTTGGTGGCGTTGGACCAGGTGGTCGCGTCGACCTGGTTGGCCGTGACCGTGTGGTAATTGACGCCGTCGACGAGGAAGCGGATCGCCTCCGGACTGACCGAGCGGTCCCACTCCATGGCGTAGGTGTGGAACCCGGACTGGCACGTGGTGTTGGGGCACGCGGTGCTGTTGCCGATGCCGGTCGTCTCGTTGCAGGGCCCGCCGGGGTTGGTGCCGCAGTGCATCGTGGCCCACACGGTGTTGCGGCCCTGGACGTTCTCCATGATGTCCAACTCGCCGACACCCGGCCAGTTCTGGTAGTTGCCGCGGTAGGGCGCGCCCAGCATCCAGAACGCCGGCCAGTAGCCCTCGGCGGCGGTGCCGGTGACGTTGGGCATCTGCAGGCGGGCCTCGACGCGCAACTTGCCGCCCGACGGGGGCTGGAAGTCGGTGCGGTTGGTCTCGATGCGGCCCGAGGTCCATCTGCCGGACGAGTCGCGCAGCGGGGTGATGCGCAGGTTGCCGTTGCCGTCGAGTGAGACGTTGCTGGTGCTGTTGGTCATCGTCTCGACCTCGCCGGTGCCCCAGTTGGCGGGGCCTCCCGGGTATGAAGTACCGGTCGAGTACTGCCAGTTGGAGGTGCTGACGCCGGCGCCGGCGGCGCCGTTGAAGTCGTCCAGGAAGACCTGCGTCCAGCCGGACGGGGGCGTTGGCGCGGAGGCGTTCGCGGGGAGGGTGGCGGCCGTCGCCGCGGCGGCAGCCAGACCGAGGGTGCCGAGTACGGCGACGAGGGCGCGTCGCCGTCTGGACATGCCGGAGGTTGCACTCATGGGGGAGCCTCTCGGGTACGGAGTGGTGGAGTGCGGGGTGCCTTTGAGAGCGCTCTCAAGGTGCGCCCAATGTGCTCTCCGTCCCGAGAGCCGTCAAGACTTAAAGCGAGGAAAGTCCTTTCACGGCCCGGAAGTTCACGACGTGAACCGCGTAAACCGGCTAAACCGCGCCGCCCGCCCTCCCCGAAGCCGCCGCCACTCACATGACCGTGGGCGCCACCCCCGCCTCCGCCGTGATCCGCGCGTGTTGGCCGCGACGGCAGGGCACCACGCGGTCTGCGAGCCCGACGGCGTCGGCCTCCGCGAGGAACGCGGAGAGGGGGGAGCAGAACACGGTGTAGTCGTCGTAGTGGACCGGCAGGATCAGCCGGGGGTCCAGGCGGCGCGCCAGCTCCGCCCCCTGCGCGCCGTCCATGGTCACGACGAAGCCGCCCGGTAGGCGGGTGCCGCCGAGGTGGAGCACCGCCAGGTCGGCGGTGGGGAAACGCCGGGCGATCTCGTCGAGGCCGTCGTACACCAGCGTGTCGCCGGAGACGTACAGCCGCAGTCGCGTCGGGCCCCGCACGGGGCCGAACTCCAGCATGCTGCCCATCACCGGCGGCAGCAGTCCGCGCAGCAGGGGACGGCCGGCGTGCCGGCCCGGCAGCGCCGTGACCTGGACCCGCACCGCGTCCCGGCGCAGGGTGAAGCCCCGCCAGGTGCGCAGTCCCGCGGTGTGCGCAAAGCGGTGCACCACCCGGAGACGGCGCGCGGCATGCGGGGTGGTCAGCACGGGCACGGTGTGGTCGAGGTGCCGCCGGGCCCGGCGGTCCCAGTGGTCGCCGTGCAGATGCGACAGCACGATCCCGTCGAGGCGGGGCAGGTCGCCGACGTCGAGGGCCGGTTCGGTCAGACGGCGGCTGAGCAGCCCGTGTCCGAGGTAGGCGTGCTGTCCCCGGTGCAGGAAGTTGGGATCGGTGAGCAGGGTGAGCGGGCCGTAGCGCAACAGGACGGTCGCGTTGCCGATGAAGTGCAGGTCGAGCGCGTCCTCGGTGGCCTCGTCGGTGAAGTGCCTCATGACCGTCCCGTCCGACGGGGCCCGGAGGACACCCCGTCCTGCCACTGACTGTCCCGATGCCGCCTCCGGATCCCCGCAGTACCCCCCGCAGGGCCTGATCATCACGTCTGGCGGCTGAGCACATGGAGCCGTTCGGTGTGCCCGGTCAGGGTGTGGTGCTCTCGCTGCTGACCAGGTCGGTCACCGCCCTGAGGCCGCCGTCGGCGAGTGCGGCGCGCTGGCGGTCCGCGCCGGTGCCGTCGCGCAGCAGCCGGTGGACCAGGGAGGCGACCTGCCGGGTGTCGCCGGTCGCGTCGAGTGCGGGAGCGGTGTACCGCTGGAGTTCGTAGAGCACGTCGCCGGCCCGCCTCCGGCTGCCCCGGGGATCGATCAGGGCGTCGCTCAGCCCGTGCCGGGCCGCGTGCCACATGGCGGCCTGGAGCAGTTCCGGGGCGCAGTCCGGGACGTGGGTCCCGGCCGCCGCGTCCGCGAGGGTGATCTCCACCAGGGCCCGGATGATCCCGGCGAACATGACGGCGTCGTCCGCGCGCAGCTGGACGTCCAGGCAGCGCACCTCGATCGTGGGGTAGCGGTCCGAGAGGCGGGCCTGCCAGTACAGCTGACCGGTGTCCGTGATCAGACCGCTGTCCAGGAGCTGCTGCACACGTCGGTCGTGGTCCGCGATGTCGAGGAAGGCGGGCGGCATGCCGCTCACCGGCCAGCGCCCGAAGATCACCGTGCGCCAGCTGGCGAACCCGGTGTCGTGGCCGTCCCACAGCGGGGAGTTCGCGGACATCGCGGTCAGGGTCGGCAGCCAGGGCCGGAGCCGGTTGAGGACCTGTACCCCGGCCTCACGGCTGGGCACGCCCACGTGCACGTGCATGCCGTTGACCATCTGTTCCGCCACGAGCTGCGGTGCCTGCATGGCCATGGCCCGGTAACGTGCCCGGTGGGTGACGGCCACGGGACGGCCGTGGCGCAGCGGTGGTGTCGCGCAGGTCGCGATCCGGCAGCCGTGCGCCTCGGCTGCGGCTCCGACGGCGTGCCGCAGGCGCAGCAGATGGCCTCCGACCTCCTCGAGGGTGCTGCACACCGGCGTGGCCACCTCGACCTGTGCCTGGAGCAGCTCGTACTGCACCTCCTGGTCGGCCGTGAGCGACGCCAGGCCCGCCGCGACGCGCACCTTGTCGGCCTGTGGCACCGGCAGGCCGGTGACCGCGTCGAGCAGGAGGTACTCCTCTTCCACACCGATCGTCGTCATCGGGCGCCCCTTTGTCCCGCACCCCGGAGGATGCACATCCACGGGTGACCCGAGTGTCGCACTTGATTCATGACAAAAGCGACCAAATGGGCGCGGATGTGAAAGGAGGGGAGGTCCGGATCCGTTTTCAGCGGGTCACGGCGTGTCCGGCTGCCACCCCAGCGCCCGCGAGATCCCGCGCGCCGCCATCCGCACCGCCGGGATCAGCACCGGTACCTGGGCGTCGGCCTGGGGGACGACCACCGACAGGGCGGCGACCACCGCGCCGCCCGGCCCACGGACCGGGGCGGCGACCGAGAGGGCGTCCTCGGTGACCTGGCGGCTGCTCACGGCCACGTCGGTGCGCCGCACCTCCGCGAGCACCCGGCGCAACCGGTCGCCGTCGGTGATGGTGTACGGGGTGAAGGAGGCGAGCGGGCCGGCGCAGTACCGGTCCTGGAGGTCCGGCGCGCAGTGCGCCAGCAGGGCCAGTCCGACGCCCGTGGCGTGCAGCGGCCAGCGCGCCCCGACCCGGATGTGCACGCCGACCGCGGAACGCCCCGACAGCCACTCGGTGTAGACCACCTCCGACCCGTCCCGCACCGCCAGCTGCACGTTCTCGTGCGTGGCCTCGTACAGATCCTCCAGGTACGGCAGCGCGACCTGCCGCAGCGCCAGACCGCGCGGTGCGAGCGCCGCGATCTCCCACAGGCGCAGCCCGACGTGGTAGACGCCGGCGCCGTCCCGCTCCAGGGCGCCCCATGAGGTCAGCGCGCCCACGAGGCGGTGCGTGGTGGTCAGTGTCAGACCGGCCCGGCGGCTGATGTCGCTCAGGCACAGCGCCGTGTGCTCGTGGTCGAACGCGGCCAGCACGGCCAGCAGCCGGTCGGGCGCGGAGCGGGCGGTCATGGCTGGTCGGCGACTCTCAGCAGGAGGGTCTGGAGCGTCTCGCGTTCGGCCGGGTCGAGCGGGGCGAGGAGTTCGTTGGTGACCTTTCTGCCCGCCTCGTCGGTGTCGCGCAGAAAGGCGCGGCCGTCCTCGGTGAGGACGACGATCCGGCTGCGGCGGTCGTCGGGGGAGGGGCGGCGCTCCGCGAAGCCCAGCTTCTCCAGATCGTCGACGAGGCCGACGATCGCGCTCGGGTCGTAGCCGAGCCGGGTGCTCAGCTCGCGTTGGAGGGCTCCCTCGGAGCCGACGAGATAACGCAGCACCGCGTAGTGCCGCAGTCGCAGCCCCGACTCCTGGAGGAACGTGTTGAACAACTGACCCGAGCGCAGGCCGAGGCGGTACAGCAGGTAACCGGCGTCCGCGTGCAGCCCGCGCATCCATGGCTCGTCCGAGTCGATCGTGTTCGGGTTCGTGACGTGCTGACGTGTGATGGCGGACTCCCTGGGTCGGTGCGACAGGCGAATTCCAGCATGACGCACCCCAAGGTCGCCAACAACTATTGACGTCAACAATTATTGCTCTTAGCTTCGATCTCGAAGCCGCACCCCAGCATCCGTTCGTGAAGGGACCCACTCGTGCCCAGCATCGATCTCACCGGCAAGGCCGCCGTCGTCACCGGCAGCGGCCGGGGCCTCGGCCTCGCCTACGCCCACGCCCTGGCCGCCCACGGTGCGTCCGTGGTCGTCAACGACATCGACGAGGCGGTGGCCGAGGCGGCCGTGAAGTCCATCACCGAGGCCGGCGGCAAGGCCGTCGCCGAGGTGGTCCCGGTCGGTACCTCCGAGGCCGCCGACCGGCTCGTGAACCGGGCGGTCGAGGAGTTCGGGCGGCTCGACGTCCTGGTCACCAACGCGGGCATCCTGCGCGACAAGGTCCTGTGGAAGATGACCGACGACGACTTCGACGCGGTGATCGCCACCCACCTCAAGGGCACCTTCACCTGCGCCCGCGCCGCCGCCGTACGGATGCGCGAGCAGGGCGAGGGCGGCACCCTGGTCCTGGTCGGCTCCCCGGCCGGCCAGCGCGGCAACTTCGGTCAGACGAACTACGCCGCCGCCAAGGCCGGGATCGCCGCGTTCGCCCGCACCTGGGCCATGGAGCTGGGCCGCGCGAACATCACGGTCAACGCGATCGTGCCGGTCGCCGCGACCGCGATGACGGAGACCATCCCGGCCTTCGCTCCGTACGTCGAGGCCATGAAGAACGGAGAGCCACTGCCGGACTTCCTGCGCAAGGGTGAGGGCTTCGGCACCCCCGAGGACTGCGCGGCCCTGGTTCCGTTCCTCGCCTCCGAGGCCGCCCGCGGCATCACCGGCCAGGCCATCGGCATCGGCGGCGACAAGGTGGCACTCTGGTCGCATCCGCAGGAGATCAGGGCGGCCTACGCCGACGGCGGCTGGACCCCCGACACCCTGGCCGCCGCGTGGCCGACCTCGGTCGGCGCGGAACTCCAGACGGTCGGCATTCCGGCGCCGAAGCTCCCGGAGGCGTGATGGCCCCCTCACTGAACCTCGACGACCTCGTCGCGATCGACGTCCACACCCACGCGGAGGTGTCCTCCAAGGGCCACTCCTCCCTGGACGACGACCTGCACGACGCGTCCTCCGCCTATTTCAAGGTCGAGGGCAAGCGCAAGCCCACCCTGGAGGAGACGGCCGCCTACTACCGCGAGCGGAGGATGGCCGCCGTGATCTTCACGGTGGACGCCGAGTCCGCGACCGGGACGGCCCCCGTTCCCAACGAGGAGGTCGCCGAGGCGGCCGCCGCCAACGCGGACGTCCTCATCCCCTTCGCCTCCATCGACCCCTTCCGCGGGAAGGCGGGCGTGAAGCAGGCCCGTCGTCTGGTCGAGGAGTACGGCGTGCGGGGCTTCAAGTTCCACCCCAGCATCCAGGGCTTCTTCCCCAACGACCGCTCGGTGGCCTACGACCTCTACGAGGTGATCGAGGAGACCGGCACGATCGCCCTGTTCCACACGGGTCAGACCGGCATCGGCGCCGGGGTGCCCGGTGGCGGCGGCATCCGCCTCAAGTACTCCAATCCGCTGCACGTCGACGACGTGGCCGCCGACTTCCCGCATCTGAAGATCATCCTGGCGCACCCGTCCTTCCCCTGGCAGGACGAGGCCCTCGCCGTCGCCACGCACAAGCCGGGCGTGCACATCGACCTGTCCGGCTGGTCGCCGAAGTACTTCCCGCCGCAGCTCGTGCAGTACGCGAACACGCTGCTGAAGGACAAGGTCCTCTTCGGCTCCGACTTCCCCGTCCTCACCCCCGACCGCTGGCTCGCCGACTTCGAGAAGCTGTCGATCAAGGACGAGGTGAAGCCGAAGATCCTCAAGGAGAACGCCGCCCGCCTGCTCGGGCTGACGAAGCCATAAGGGGCAGTAGATGCGCAACGAGGGACTGGGGTCGTGGCCCGCACGACGGGCCCGCAAGACTCCGCACCGCACGGCCCTGATCCACGGCCGCACCTCGCTCACGTACGCGCAGTTGTACGAGCGCACGACCCGCCTCGCGCACGCCCTGCGCGCCCGGGGCGTGCGCCGCGGCGACCGGATCGCCTACCTCGGCCCGAACCACCCCTCCTACCTGGAGACGCTGTTCGCGGTCGGCACCCTCGGCGCGGTCTTCGTCCCGCTCAACACCCGCCTCGCCGGACCCGAGATCGCCTATCAGCTCGCCGACTCCGGAGCCAAGGCCCTCGTCTACGCCCCCTTGCACGCGGGACTCGTGGCGGGCCTGCCGGCCGACACCGACGTACGGACGTACGTCGAGGTGGGCGCCGAATACGAGGAGGCGGTGGCCCGCGCCGGCGCGGACGCCATCGACGAGCCGGTCGCTCCCGACGACACCTGCATCATCATGTACACCTCGGGGACGACAGGCCGCCCCAAGGGTGCCATGCTCACCCACGGCAACCTCACCTGGAACGCGATCAACGTCCTCGTCGACACCGACCTGATCGCCGACGAACGCGCCCTGGTCTCCGCCCCGTTGTTCCACACGGCGGGGCTGAACATGCTGACCCTGCCGGTGCTGCTCAAGGGCGGCACCTGCGTCCTGGTCGAGGCCTTCGACCCGGACGCCACCTTCGAGCTGATCGAACGGCACCGGATCACCTTCATGTTCGGGGTGCCGACCATGTTCGAGCAGGTGGCCCGGCATCCGCGCTGGCCGGAGGCGGATCTGTCCTCCCTGCGCATCCTCACCTGCGGCGGCTCCCCGGTCTCGACCCCGCTGATCGCCGCCTACCAGGAGCGCGGACTCACCTTCCTCCAGGGTTACGGCATGACGGAGGCGTCCCCCGGCACGCTGTTCCTGGACGCCGAACACGCGGTCAGCAAGGCGGGTTCGGCGGGCGTGCCGCACTTCTTCAGCGACGTACGCGTCGTAGGCCCGGACCTCGCACCCGTCGACGTCGGCGAGACCGGCGAGGTCATGGTGCGCGGACCGCACGTCATGCCCGGCTACTGGGGGCTGCCGGAGGAGACGGCCGCCTCCTTCGCCGACGGCTGGTTCCGCAGCGGCGACGCGGCACGGATCGACGAGGACGGCTACGTCCACATCGTCGACCGCATCAAGGACATGATCATCTCAGGTGGGGAGAACGTGTACCCCGCCGAGATCGAGGACCAGCTCCTCGCCCACCCGGACATCGTCGAGTGCGCGGTCATCGGCGTACCGGACGAGAAGTGGGGCGAGGTGCCGCGCGCGGTCGTCGTCCCCCGCGAGGGCGCTTCGCTGGATCCCGACGAGGTGCTGGCCTCCCTGTCCGGCCGGCTCGCCAAGTACAAGATCCCCAAGTCGGTCGTGGTCGCGGACGAACTTCCGCGCACGGCCTCCGGAAAGCTCCTCAAGTCCCGTGTCCGTTCCCGGTACGGCAACAGTTAAGGAACCCCATGAGCATCACCGTCAACGGCCTCGACGAACTGAAGAAGCTCGCGGGCAGCGACCTCGGCACGAGCGAGTGGATCGAGGTCACCCAGGAGCGCATCGACACGTTCGCCGACGCTACCGGTGACCACCAGTGGATCCATGTGGACCCCGAGAAGGCCGCGCAGGGCCCGTTCGGGGCCCCCATCGCCCACGGTTACCTGACCCTCTCCCTCTTCATCCCCCTGTTCACCGAGCTGCTGGACGTCCAGGGCGTCACCACGAAGGTCAATTACGGGCTGAACAAGGTCCGTTTCCCCTCGCCGGTGAAGGTCGGCTCCCGTATCCGCCTGATCGGGAAGCTGAGCGAGGTCGAGGACGTGCCGGGCGGGGTGCAGATCACCGTCGACGGGGCGATTGAGATCGAGGGTGGGGCCAAGCCGGCGGCGGTGTTGCAGAGTCTGTCCCGGTTCTACGCGTAGGGCCCGCCGGGGGCGCGGGGTTGTTCGTCGCTGGTCGCGCCCACGCGGCGGAGCCGCACATCGACACAGCCCCGCGCCCCTGCGGGGCGCTTTTCAGCCCACGACGTCCACGAAGACCGGGTTGGAGTAGAACCAGGTGTCCTCCCACGGGTCGCCGTTGCCCGGCTCGTGCGGGATCGGGCCGTGCGGGTCGATCGACGCGCCGAGGTAGCCGGCTCCGTTGCGCTTGCCGTCGCTGCCGCGCAGGCGGACGTAGAAGGACTCGTCCCCGGCGGTGACGGGGATGCGCAGGGTGTACGTGCCCGTGCGGCCGGACACGTCGACCGTGCGCGCGACCTTGGTGTCGGGCGCGCGCCAGGTGTCCCGGTCGGACACGGGGCCGCGCACGGCACCGCGGATGACGTCCACGTGGGCCAACTCGGGCAGGATTCCCTGCGTGTTGGGGCGGGACGCGGTCGTCACGGTCACGTTCAGCGTCAGCTTCTCGCCCCTGCGCGCCCGCAGCCGCCCGCCCAGCGTGACACCGCGGCCCGCGTCGCAGTTCCGCTTCAGCCGTACGTCGAGCCCGTCCAGCAGATGCCCGTGGTCGAGCCAGACCCGGCCCGCGCGCAGCCCCGCCATCACCGCGCGGTAGCCGTAGCGGGTCACGCCCACGTGGGTGCGGCTGAACTGGCCGGGCCAGAAGTCGCCACCGGGCTGCGGGGAGTCCGTGTTCACGGGGTCGGGGATCTTGCCGGTGTTGTCGAAGTTCTGCCCCGGCAGCCAGTCGCCGTTCTTCCACGTGTCGAAGACGACCCGGTGGACGTCGGAGTTCGTGGTGATCGTGAACAGCTTGCCCTCGGCGAGCATCGCGTCCCACATGCCGCCGACCGTCGCCGTCATCCAGTCGAAACCGCCGTACAGCACGTACGTGTCCTCCGGATACCCGGCCCAGGAGTTCACGGACGGCTTGTTGGTGTACTCGCCGCGCTGTGAGGTGGGGCCCTCCCAGCCGGGGATGCCGCCGCCCTGCGCGCCGGGCGCGCCCTCCATGCCGATCACGATCTCGGGAGCCGCGTCCCGCCAGTTGCGCATCTCGTGCGGGGAGTCGATGCCCAGCCGCATCGGATGGTTGGCGAAGACGAGCACGTCGTCGACGTATCCGGTATGGCGCTGTTCGGCGAGCCACTGGATCGCCTTGACCGCGTGCGCCTCGTTGCGTGCCGTGTTCGGGTTGTCCGGGGCGCCGTCCGTGTAGTTGAGCAGCTTGCCGTCGTAGGCCAGCTCGAACTGGGTGAGGACGTCGACCTCGTGGGGACCGGGCGCGGCGAAGACCGTGCAGTGCTCGGCGGCCGGGATGTACCACTCCAGGCCCTGGAAGATCAGCTGGCGGGGGTTCTCGGCGCGGGCCTTGAGGATCTCCTTGTGCTCCATGGCGGCGCCGTACCAGGCGTGCCCGAAGTTGGAGTGCTCGTTGAACACCATCCAGTCCAGGCCGTACTTGGCGGCCGCGGTCGCCAGCTGGGAGAAGGTGTACTTCGCGTCGTGGCTGTAGACGCTGTGGACGTGGTGGTCGCCGACGAGGTAGGCGAGCCCCGGATCGTTGCCGCCGTAGCCCTCGGCGGCGGCCGCCTCCGGCATCGCCAGCGAGCCGAGGGTGAACGCGGCGCCGAACAGGCCCGCGCGGCACAGGAGTTGACGGCGGGAGACGCCCTGGGCGTCGAGGTCGGCGGGTGGGACGGTCGGGTCGGCCCAGCTGGGCAGCTGCTGCTCGGTCATGACGTTCCTCCGGGGTGGCACATGCGTCAGTGGTTCATGAAGCTGGTGACGGGCAGCGCCCGTGCGACGATCCGGACGTCACCGAGCCGGCCGTGCAGGATCTGGTCGATCTTGCCGGCGTACTCGTAGCCGCCCAGCAGCCAGGGCAGCCCCACCGAGGTCAGGCCGACGGCGGCCGCCTTGGGGTTGCGGACCACCGGGCAGCCCTCGACGTACAGCGTGGTGTGCGTGCCGTCGTTCACGACCGCGAGGTGCCACCAGGTCTCCAACGGGGTCTCCTGACCCCAGTTGGTGGCGATGCCCTCCTGGTTGAGCGGGCGCACGGCCCACTGCGGCTCGCGGTCGTTGGACAGCGACAGCGTGGCCAGCGGCTCATCGGGGTCGTCGGCGGTCTTGCCGGCGGCCCCGCCCGTGCCCGTACGGCTGACGATGCCGGACCAGGCGTGGTGGTCCGGGTCCCAGTCGGCGGGGAGGCGGTAGAACGCCTCTAGGGTGTAACCGTCCTTGAACGCCGTCGAGTTGAGCGGCGCCGCGTCGACCGTGCGCAGATACGCGCCCTTGAGCGGCGACTTGAAACCCTGGAACTCCAGGCTGCCGTGGCCCGGCTGGTCGGGGTGGTGGTCGGCCGAGAAGCTCAGCGCCCCGCCGCCCACCGTGACGAGCGTGAGGTCGTTGCCGCGCCCGGACAGGTCACGGACGGTGCCGGTCACCGGCGTACCGTCCTGGTGCCCGTCGAAGCGCCAGTAGGCGACCGTGCCGGGGACGACCACCTTGGACACGGGCCGCGCCGCACGGGCGGGCACCGGAGCGAAGCCGGCGAAGCGTTCCGGGAAGTCGATGTCGACGGAGAACCGGTCGGCGTCCCCGCTCAGTTCGATCTCCTGCCGTTCCAGCTCGTTGAGCCCCTTCGCGGCCCGGCCCAGGATCCACGGGGAGACGGTCTCCACGTCGATGACGTTCCGGTCGAGGTCGAAGCGGTAGAGACGGATCATCGCCGCGCCGCCGAAGTACCGGTTCTGGTAGTTCGTCAGATGCAGGTGGACGTCATGTCCGGCCGCGTTCTTCCGGGTCGCCCGGGCCGCCGGCCAGTAGTGGCCGTTGAGGGTGAGGAAGATCTGGTCGTGATTCTCGACCAGCCGGTCCCACAGCTGCTGCCCGTACTCGGAGAGCGAGTCGTCCTCGACGACCAGCTCGTGCGTGGTGAGGATGACCGGCGTCCTCGGGTGCCGTGCGATGACCTCCTCGGCCCAGGCGTACCCCTTGTCCGACAGCCGCCAGTCCAGGGCCAGCACCATCCACTCCCGTCCGGCGGCCCGGAACAGGTGGTAGGTGTTGTAGCCGTCCGGCGAGGCACCCCCGAACGTCGGCTTCCCCTGGAACCGCTGCGCTCCGAAGGCCCCGAGGTAGGGGGTCGCGCCGCGCTGGTCGTCCGTGGACGACTTCACGTCGTGGTTCCCCGCCAGGACGCTGTAGCCCACGCCCCGGCGGTCGAGCAGTCCGAACGCCGCGCTGATCGCGTCGACCTCGGCCTGGGCGCCGTTCTGGGTGAGGTCGCCGAGGTGCGACAGGAAGACGAGGTTCTCGTCCTCGCCGTGTTCCAGCAGATACCGCAGGGACGCCTCGACCGGTGCCCGGTCGATGCTCGGCCCGTCGAAGAGGTACTGGGTGTCGGGCATGACGGCGAGCGTGAAGCGGCGGCTTTCCGGGTCGGGCCGCCACCTGTCCGGCGACGCGGCCTCAGCGGTGGCCGGGAGGGCGACCCCGGCCGTGGCGAGGGCTCCCAGCAGCGCGGTCGCCCGCAGGAAACCGCGTCTTCCGGCACCGGCCTGCCCGGCCTCGCCCTGGTCGTGCTCATGGGCATGGGAATTGCACACGTGTTGCTCCGTGGGAAGGGAAGTGACAACGAAGCGTGGGGGGTTCTCAGAGCACGCGCAGCGTCCAGCTCCAGCGATGGACACCCGGTGCGACCAGATACGAAGGGAAGGTGTCGGGGCCGCACGAGGCCGTGCCGAGGCCCCGGTGCGCCGCGTCGATGTGCACCACGCAGCCGGGCCGCGGTACCAGCTCGTCGTGGTGCGTGGCCGCCGTCAGGTCCGCGGCGCGGTAGCGGGTGACGCAGACCTGGCGGGGCTCGTCGAGTGCGACCGTGAGACCGGTGGCGTCCGGCGCGGACAGCGTGAAGCGCCGTACGCCGTGCCGGCCGCCGCTCTCCTGCGGGCGCAGATAGGGAGTGAACAACGCGTCCACGGGGACGGAGTGGTGGCCCACGGGCGCACCCGCGCCGCGGTCGGGGTACGACTCCCAGGGACCCTGACCGAACCACTCCAGCAGGTCGAGGCCCGGCACCGTCTCGAACACGGAGCCGACCCGCGCCACGTCATGCAGATCGTCCGGCAGCTCCGCCCACTCCTCGACGCGGACCCCGCCCTCGACCGGCGTGAACACCTGTCGGTGACGTACGGCCGCGATCGCCCCGGCGTACTCGGCGAGCACCGTCACGCCCGGCCCGTCCCGGTGCACGGAGACGACCTTGCGCACCATCGAGTCGAGCCCCCAGGCCCGCCAGCGCAGCGCGGCCCCACCCAGCTCGTCGTTGTCGGTGGGCGCCCGCCACAGTGACAGCGTGGGCGCGACCGTCAACAGCGGATGCGACAGCAGCCCGTCGTCATCGACCTCGACGGAGCCCGCATCAAAGGATTCGGCCTCCGCACCGTCCGTCGCCGTCGCCATCGCCGTCGCCAGCGGCCGCTCCGCCGCGCGCAGCCGTACCTGAGGTGCGCACACCTCCGTGCCGCGCGGTGCCCACGGCAGGTCTTCCGCCGTCGTCACACGCAGCGTCAGCCAGGCCTCGCCCCCGCTCTCCGGCAGCTCGAACGGCATCGGCACCGCCGCCGTCCCGCCCGGCCGCAGGTCGGGCAGCTCGGCTCGCGCGGTCAGGGTGCGGCCGTCCGCCGACGACAGCTCCCACTCGGCGGACAGCCAGTCCAGGCCCCGGAAGTGCTGGTGGTTGGAGAGGACGACCCCCTCGTGCCGGAAGCAGTCGATGCGCACCGGCGCGGCGATCTCCCGGTGCTCGTACATCACCGGCTTGGGCGTGCGGTCCGGGAACACGATCCCGTCGGCGATGAATGCCCCGTCGTGGATCGTCTCGCCGAAGTCGCCGCCGTAGGCCCAGCGATGGCCGGGTGCGGTGACACCGTTGTCATACAGTCCGGCGCCCCCACGCCCGACCGGTCTGCCGTCGTTCACACGCTGGAGGATGCCGTGGTCCCAGAACTCCCAGATGAAGCCGCCCTGAAGACCCGGGGTTGCCTCGATGGCCGCCCAGTGGTCGGCGAGCGTGCCGTTGCTGTTGCCCAGGGCGTGCGAGTACTCGCACTGGATGAGCGGCTTGGTCTGCTCCCCGGACAGCGCGTGCGCCACGCAGTCCTCCAGCGGCGCGTACATGGGGCAGGCGATGTCGGAGGCGAGGTCCGGGTCGGCCCAGCCGCGTTTGGCGGCCCCCTCGTACTGCACGGGCCGGGTCGGATCGTGCCGGCGCACCCAGCCCGCCGCCGCGTCGTGGTTGGCGCCGTAGTCGGACTCGTTGCCCAGCGACCAGATGATCACCGACGGGTGGTTCTTGTCCCGCAGGACCATCCGTGAGACCCGGTCCACGAACGCGCCGAGATACCTCGGGTCGTCGGCGATCTCATGGGCGTGGTCGTGGGACTCGATGTCCGCCTCGTCCACGACGTAGAACCCGAGCTCGTCGGCGAGCTCGTACAGCGCCGGGTCGTTCGGGTAGTGCGCGGTGCGGATCGCGTTGAAGCCGAAACGCTTCAGCAGGACGAGGTCGGCGCGCATGTCGTCCTGCGACACCGTCCGGCCGGTCAGCGGATGGAAGTCGTGCCGGTTGACGCCCCGGATGAACACCCGCTCGCCGTTGACCAGCAGGTCCCGGCCGACGATCTCGACGTCGCGGAATCCGACGCGGTGGCGGGAGGTGTCGGCGACCGTGCCGTCGGCGCGGTGCAGCCGCACCGTCAGGTCGTACAGCTCGGGCGTCTCGGCGGTCCAGGTCCGCACCTCGGGCACGGTGGCGCGCAGCCGCGCCTCGCCGAGGAAGTCGGAGACCCGCTCCTCCTCGGCGTTGACGCGGTCGAACTCCCGGTCCCGCGTGAGCGGGTGACCGTCGAGGTCCCCGCTGACACTCCAGCCCTCGGGCAGCGCGCCCCGAGCGTCCCGCACCTGGCAGTCGACCCGGAGCTGTCCGTCCCGCCGCGCCCGCACGGTCACGTCGGCGAGCCGCAGCGGGTCGGTCGCGTACAGCAGCACGGACCGGGTGATCCCGCCGTGCCACCACTGGTCCTGGTCCTCGATGTGCGAGGCGTCCGACCACTTCACCACGGTGAGCCGTACGAGCGTGCGCCCGCCCGGCCGCACCAGATCCGTCAGCTCGAACTCGGCGGCCAGATGGGAGTCCTTGGAGATGCCGACGGGCCGCCCGTCCACGTGCACGAGCAGCACGCTCTCGGCGGCCCCCACCTGGAGCACGATCCGCCTGCCCGCCCACTCGGCGGGCACGTCGACCGACCTCTCGTAGACGCCCGTCGGGTTGGTGGCGGGCGATCCGGGCGGGAACTCGGCGAACGGCATCCGGATGTTCGTGTACTGGGGCAGGTCGTCGGTGCCCTGGAGAGTCCAGGCCCCGGGTACGTGAGCCGACGACCACTCACCGCCGACCGGCGCGTCCGGAGCGGGCAGCAGCTGGAAGCGCCAGTCGCCGTCCAGGGAGAGGCATCCGGAGCGCCGGTCGACGGCGTTCATGGGGAGCCGTCCCCAGGAGGTGACCTCGGGGGCCTCCCAGGGGCGCAGGGCGAGCAGGGGATCGACGGCCCCCGGCCCATTGGTCGTGTGAGCGTTCATCCCCGCACCGCCCCCTTGCCGAGGTCGCCGATGATCTGCCGGGCACCGATCGCGAACACGATCAGCAGCGGGACGAGGGCCAGCAGCGCGCCGGTCATCACCATGCCGTAGTCCGTCGTGCCGTGGACGCCGTTGAGCTGGGACAGCGCGACCTGGAGGGTGACGTTGTCGGGGTTGGTGAGGGCGATCAGGGGCCAGGCGTAGTCGTTCCACTGGCCCATGAAGGTGAAGATGCCGAGGAAGGCCAGGCCCGGTCGGACCACGGGGAGCGCCACGTGCCAGTACTGACGCAGGAAGCCCGCCCCGTCCAGCTTGGAGGCGTCGAGCAGTTCGTCGTGGATGGCGCTCCGCATGTACTGGCGCATCCAGAAGATGCCGAACGCGTTGGCCGCCGCCGGCACGATCAGCGCCGACATCGAGCCGATCCAGCCGATCTTCGACATGATCACGAACTGCGGGATCACCTGGAGCTGGGTCGGCACCATGAAGATCACCATCAGCAGCGCGAACAGCACCTTGCGGCCGGGGAAGTCGAACTTGGCGAAGACGAACGCGGCGAGCGAGTCGAAGAACAGCACGAGGAACGTCACCGAGCACGCGACCAGCAGCGAGTTGAACATCGAGCCGAAGAAGTCGATGTTGTCGAAGAGGCTGCGGACGTTCTGCAGGAAGTGCGTGCCCGGCAGCAGCTTCGGCGGGTAGGAGAAGATCTCGGTCGTCGTGTGCGTCGACATGATGACGGCCCAGTAGAACGGGAAGGCCGACAGCACCACACCGACGATCAGCGACAGATGCAGTCCGATGCCCCGGCGCCCGGAGCCCTTGAGGGATGCCATGGTGTGCGGCCTCACTGTTCTTCGCCCCGGCGCTGCACCAGGCGCCAGTTGATGATCGAGAAGAGGACGACGACGAGGAAGATGCCCCAGGCCACGGCCGCGCCGTAGCCGAAGTCGTTGTTGTCGAAGGTCTGCTGGAAGAAGTAGAGGACCATCGTCCGGCCCGCGTGGTCGGGACCGCCCGAGAACGTCGAGTCGTTGGAGGTGTTCTGCAGCAGCACCTGCGGCTCGGAGAAGCTCTGCAGACCCGTGACGGTGGAGACGACGAGCACGAACAGCAGCGTCGGCCGCAGCAGCGGCAGCGTCACCCGGAAGAACGTCTGCACGGGACCGGCGCCGTCGATGCGCGCCGCCTCGTACAGATCGCTCGGGATGGTCTGCAGGCCCGCGAGGAAGATGATCGCGTTGTAGCCGGTCCACTGCCACGTCATCAGCGTCGCGACGGCGACCTTGATGCCCCAGGGTGTGTTCAGCCACGCCACCTGGTCCAGCCCGACCGCCTGCAACAGGGCGTTGATCAGGCCGAAGTTGGTGGAGAACACCGAGCCGAAGATGATCGCGACGGCCACCACCGAGGTGACGTTCGGCAGGAAGTAGGCGAAGCGGTAGACGTTCTTGAACCGGACCGCCGAGTTGAGCATCACGGCCGTGACCATCGCCAGGAAGATCATGGGGAAGGTGGCCAGCGCCCAGATGACGATCGTGTTCCCGATGGAGCTCCAGAAGTCGCTGTCGCTCAGCAGGTACCGGTACTGCGACAGGCCCGCCGACTCCATCGCGCCGAGACCGTCCCAGCGGTGGAACGACAAGTAGAGGGAGAAGCCGACCGGGATCAGGCCGAAGCAGAGGAAGAGCAGGTAGAAGGGGGAGATCGCGGCGTAGAGGTGCCAGTACTTGCGCAGGCCCGTGCGGGGCCTGGCCGCGGGCGTCTCCACGACGGTCTTGGGGGACTGGGGCGTCCGCACTGCGGGGGCGGTGGCCATCAGTAGCTCACCCCCAGGTGCGCCGCGATCCGCCTGCACTTGCTCATGGCGTCCTTCCAGGCCTTCTCGGGGTTCTTGCCGAGGACGCCGACGTTCTTGATCTCGTCCTTGATCGGCTGCCCGAGCGCGACGTCGAACGGGCTGTTGTAGGCGACAGCGATCTTCTGCGCGGCGGGCCCGAAGACGTCCATCGTGACCTGACCGCCGAAGAAGGCGTCGGGCTCGCGCAGCTGCTTCAGGCCGTACGAGGCGGGGGTGGAGGGGAAGAGACCCGCGTCGACGTAGCCCTGCGCCTGGTTGCCCGCGTCGAGCATCCAGCTGATGATCTCGAAGGCCCGCTCGGGCTCCCGGCACTCCCGGGTGATCGACAGGAACGATCCGCCGTTGTTGGCGGGCCGCACCGGCATGTCGGCGACCCGCCACTTGCCCTTGGTCTTCGGCACGCCGTTCTTGATGTCGTTGCCGGCCCAGGAGGCGCCCAGCTGGCTCGGCAGCTTGCCCTCCTCGATCGCCGACAGCTGGTCCGGGGTGCCGTTGACGAGGTTCGAGACGATCCCGCGCCGCTTGGCCTGCACGGCGAGCGCCCAGGCGTCCCGCACATGCTGCTGGTCACCGATGAAGTGACGGTCCTTGTCGACGTACCGCTTGCTGCCCTGCTGCACCGCGTTCTCGAAGACGCTGTTGACGTCGGTGAGCAAGTACGTTCCCGGGATCCGCCGCTTGAGCCGCTCACCGGCCGTGAAGAACTTCTCCCAGGTGTTCAGCTCCTGGGACACGTCGGCCGGTTCGTACGGCAGCCCCGCCTTGCGGAACACCTCGTACTGGTAGAAGTGCGCGACCGGGCCGCAGTCGATCGGGAAGCCGATCATCGAGCCGTCGTCGGCGATGCCCTGGTCCCACTTCCACGGCAGGTACTGGGCTCTGTATGCGTCCGCGCCGAGTGTGCGCAGGTCCACGAACTGGTCGGCGTTGGGCAGGTAGGACGCCATGTCCTCGCCCTTGAGCCCCGCGATGTCGGGGACGTGGGCGCGGCCCGCCATCGTGGTGATCAGCTTGGAGCGGTAGTAGCCGCCGATCTTGACGGCCTTGAGGTCGACCGAGCTGTTGTAGCGGGCCCTCGCCTTCTTGATCACCGTGTCGCCCAGGCCGCCGTCCCAATACCACAGGACCATGTTCCGGCCGGTGGAACCGGTCGGGACGGCACAGCCGGACGCCAGGCCGCCGAGCGCGGTCGCGGCCGAACCGGCCACTCCCGCGCGCAGCAGGCCTCTTCGTGAGAGCCGCACAGCTCCCACCGCCTTTCGGATCTTCTCGGTTCTTGCATGGGGGGTGAGTGGTGCCGAGTAGTGCAGGGGGTCAGTGATGCCGTGCCGGTGGGGTGACGGGCGCGTACCGGACGGGAGCGCCGGCGTCCTTCGGCAGCCGGTCCGCGAGGAAGCCGTAGGCGGCCTTGAGTCCGGGGTCGGTCAGCGACCGCCACCAGCGGTCGACGCCGTACCAGCCGGGGGCGGCCAGCGCCCCGCTGTGGTGCCGGACCGACAGGCTCGCGGCGAGCACCGCGAACCGCAGCCGCTCCGCCAGCGGCCAGCCGCCGAGCGAGGCGGCGACGAAGCTCGCGCCGAAGACGTCCCCCGCACCTGTGGCGTCCAGGACGTCCACGGCGAGGGCGGGGACCTCGGCGTACTCGCCGGTCGTCTGGTCGACGGCGACCGCGCCGTCGCCGCCGCGCGTGACCACGGCCACCGGCACCAGCTCGGCGAGCGTCCCGAGGGCCGCGACCGCGCTGTCCGTCCGGGTGTACGCCATCGCCTCCGTCTCGTTCGGGAGGAAGGCGTGGCACAGCGCCAGCTGTGCGAGGAGGTCCCGGGACCACTCCTGGGTGGGGTCCCAGCCGACGTCGGCGTAGATGTGGGTGCCGTTCGCGGCGGCCTTGGCGAGCCATGCGCGCGGCTCGGCCTCCAGGTGCACCAGGGCCGTGCGCGCCTCGGGCGGGTCGCCCACCAGCTCGTCCTGCGAGTACGGCGGTTCCTGTCCGTGGGTGACGAGCGCCCGGTCGTGGGCGTAGGCGAGGGAGACCGTGACCGGGGTGGGCCAGTCGTCGGCGACCCGCGAGAGCGAGAGGTCGACGCCCTCCTGACCGGCAAGGACCTCCTGGCAGTGGGCGCCGTAGAAGTCGTCGCCGAAGACCGTCGCGAGCGAGGTGCGCAGGCCGAACCGGGACGCGGCCACCGCCAGGTTGGCGATACCGCCGGGACCGGAACCCATCCCCGAGGTCCAGATCTCCTCGCCCGGTGTGGGCGGCTTGCCGAGACCGGTGAGGACGAGGTCGTAGAAGAGCAGCCCGGTCAGCAGCACATCGGGCCGGTCGTCGTCCACGCGCAGGCGTCCTTTCGGTCGGGGTGGGGAGAGATCGTCAAAACTCTTCAACTTGGTGACCGGAATCGTTGCGCCGCCTCGGAGATTGGTCAATACCCGAGCAGAAGCGAGCATGGAAATGATTGAAGATGACGAGTAGTGTTCACGCCGTGCTGGCAGAACGACGACACCAACTCATCCTGCGCGCCCTGCGCTCCGGGGGCCCCGCGGCAGTGACCGATCTCTCCGTACAGCTGGGTGTGAGCCCCGCCACCGTTCGGCGTGACCTCCTCAAACTGGAGGAAGAGGGCCTCCTCACCCGGGTCCACGGCGGCGCCGTGATGGAGGAGGGCGACCAGCCCTTCGCCGAGGTCGCCGAGGTGCGCGTGCCCGAGAAGGACGCCATAGCCGCTCACGCGGCGGCGATGGTCGAGGACGGTCAGTCGGTTCTGCTCGACATCGGCACCACCGCCTACCGGCTGGCCCGACAGCTCCACGGCCGCCGGCTCACCGTGATCACCAGCAACCTCGTGGTCTACGAGGAACTCGCCGACGACGAGGGCATCGAACTGGTGCTGCTCGGCGGCATGGTCCGCCGCGAGTACCGCTCCCTGGTCGGCTTCCTCACCGAGGACAACCTGCGCCAGCTGCACGCCGACTGGCTCTTCCTCGGCACCAGTGGAGTGCGCCCGGGTGGGCAGGTGATGGACACGACGGTCGTCGAGGTCCCGGTGAAACGGGCCATGATCAAGGCCGGTGACCAGGTCGTCCTGCTCGCCGACGCGGCGAAGTTCCCGGGTACGGGCATGGCGCGGGTCTGCGGTCCCGAGGAGCTGGACGTGGTGGTGACGAACGCGCCGGTGAACCCGGCGACGCGGTCCTCCCTGGAGGAGGCGGGCGTCGAGGTGGTCGTGGCAGGAAAGGTGCAAGGGTGAAACTGACGATTCTGGGTGGCGGCGGGTTCCGGGTGCCGC
Organism: Streptomyces griseus subsp. griseus; assembly: GCF_000720255.1. GTDB lineage: Bacteria > Actinomycetota > Actinomycetes > Streptomycetales > Streptomycetaceae > Streptomyces > Streptomyces griseus_I. Next base: position 75,060 of record NZ_JOJE01000007.1, read on the forward strand.
TCGTGTACGGGGCGCTCCTGACGGACCGCGCCGAGGGACGGGTCACGGAGGTCGTCCTGCACGACCTGGACGACGGCCGGCTGCAGGCGGTCGCCCGCGTCCTGTCCGAACAGGCGGCGGCCGTCCCCGACGCCCCCACCGTGACCGCCACCACCGACCTCGACGAGGCCCTTCGCGGCGCCGACTTCGTCTTCTCGGCGATCCGGGTCGGCGGCCTGGAGGGCCGGGCGAACGACGAGCGGGTCGCGCTGGCGGAGGGGGTCCTCGGGCAGGAGACGGTCGGCGCGGGCGGCATCGCCTACGGCCTGCGCACCGTCCCCGTCGCCGAGGACATCGCCCGGCGGGTGGCCCGCCTCGCCCCCGACGCCTGGGTCATCAACTTCACCAACCCGGCCGGACTGGTCACCGAGGCCATGTCCCGCCACCTCGGCGACCGCGTCATCGGCATCTGCGACTCGCCGGTCGGCCTCGGCCGCCGTATCGCCCGCGTCCTCGGCGCCAACCCGCGGGACGCCTGGATCGACTACGTCGGTCTCAACCACCTCGGCTGGGTACGCGGTCTGCGGGTCGACGGCCGGGACGAGCTGCCCCGGCTGCTCGCCGACCCCGACCTGCTCGGCTCCTTCGAGGAGGGCAAGCTCTTCGGCGTCGACTGGCTGCGCTCCCTGGGCGCGATCCCCAACGAATACCTGCACTACTACTACTTCAACCGCGAGGCCGTCCGCGCCTACCAGCAGGCCGACAAGACCCGCGGCGCTTTCCTCGCCGATCAGCAGGCCCGCTTCTACGAGGAGATGCGCGACCCCGGCGCGGCCGCCCTCACGACCTGGGACCGCACCCGCGCCGAGCGCGAGGCCACCTACATGGCCGAGAACCGGGAGAGCGCGGGCGCGGGCGAACGCGACGCCGACGACCTCTCCGGCGGCTACGAGAAGGTGGCCCTCGCCCTGATGCGGGCCATCGCCCGCGACGAACGCACCACCCTGATCCTCAACGTGCGCAACCAGAACACCCTCTCGGTGCTCGACGGGGACGCCGTCATCGAGGTCCCCTGCCTGGTCGACGCCAACGGCGCCCACCCGGTCGCGGTGGCCCCGCTGCCCGACCACGCCACCGGCCTGGTCTGCGCGGTCAAGGCGGTCGAGCGCGAGGTGCTCGCCGCCGCCGCGTCCGGCTCGCGTACGACGGCCGTCAAGGCGTTCGCGCTGCACCCGCTCGTCGACTCCGTCAACGTGGCCCGGCGCCTGGTCGAGGGGTACACGTCCGTCCACCCGGGCCTCGCGTACCTCAAGTAGGCTCCCGGCGGTAAGCGCTTTCCCCGAGCACTCGCCCCGCCCTCCTCTCCACACCCTTCTCCCGGAGACCTTCATGCACGACGAACGCCGCCGCATCGAGGAGCGCGTCGAGCGCGTCCACAACCAGCGCATCAAGCCCGCGATCTACGCGGCCACCGTCCCCTTCGAGGTGGAGGCCTGGCAGGCTCCGGGGGAGCCGGTCCCCTTCGAGGAGGCCGCGGCCGCCCGCTACCAGCCCTTCGCCATGGAAACCCCCTGGGGCCCGCCCTGGGGCACCACCTGGTTCCGCATGCGCGGCCAGGTGCCCGCCGAGTGGGCCGGTCGGCGCGTCGAGGCGGTCATCGACCTCGGCTTCGTCGGCGACTGGCCCGGCAACCAGGCCGAGGCCCTGGTGCACCTGCCCGACGGCCGTCCCCTGAAGGCGGTCAACCCGCTCAACCAGTACGTGCCGATCGCCAACCCCGCCACCGGCGGCGAGCAGATCGACTACCTCGTCGAGGCGGCCTCCAACCCCGACATCCTCGCGAACGACTTCGCCGGGCCGACCCCGCTCGGCGACGTCCTGACCGCCGGCGACAAGCCGCTCTACGTCTTCAAGCGCGCCGACATCGCCGTCCTCGACGAGCAGGTCTGGCACCTCGACCTCGACCTGCAGGTGCTGCGCGGGCTGATGGTCCACCTCGGCGAGCACGAGCCCCGCCGCCACGAGATCGCGCACGCCCTGGACCGGGCCATGGACGCCCTCGACCTGGACGACATCTCCGGCAGCGCCGCGGCCGTCCGCGAGGTGCTCGCCCCCGTCCTGGCCAAGCCCGCCCACGCCAGCGCCCACACCATCTCCGGCGTCGGCCACGCCCACATCGACTCCGCCTGGCTGTGGCCCATCCGCGAGACCAAGCGCAAGACGTCCCGCACCTTCTCCAACGTCACCTCGCTCGCCGACGAGTACGACGACTTCATCTTCGCCTGCTCCCAGGCCCAGCAGTACGAGTGGGTGCGCGACCACTACCCGCACGTGTGGGCCCGCATCCAGGAGTCCGTGAAGAAGGGCCAGTGGGCGCCCGTCGGCGGCATGTGGGTGGAGGCCGACGGCAACCTGCCCGGCGGCGAGGCGATCGCCCGCCAGCTGGTCCACGGCAAGCGGTTCTTCATCGAGCACTTCGGCATCGAGACCAAGGGCGTCTGGCTGCCGGACTCCTTCGGCTACACCGCCGCCTACCCGCAGCTCGCCAAGCTCGCCGGCAACGACTGGTTCCTCACCCAGAAGATCTCCTGGAACCAGACCAACAAGTTCCCCCACCACACCTTCTGGTGGGAGGGCATCGACGGCACCCGCATCTTCACCCACTTCCCGCCGGTCGACACCTACAACGCCCGCTTCAGCGGCGAGGAGATGGACCGCGCCGTACGCAACTACTCCGAGAAGGGCGGCGGCACCCGCTCCCTCGCCCCGTTCGGCTGGGGCGACGGCGGTGGCGGTCCCACCCGCGAGATCATGGAACGCGCCCGCCGGCTCGCCGACCTGGAGGGCTCGCCCAAGGTCGTCATCGAGCACCCCGACGACTTCTTCGCCCAGGCCCGCGAGGAGTACCCGGACGCCCCGGTCTGGAACGGCGAGCTCTACCTCGAGCTGCACCGCGCCACCTACACCTCCCAGGCCCGCACCAAGCAGGGCAACCGGCGCAGCGAACACAAGCTGCGGGAGGCCGAGCTGTGGGCGACCACCGCGGCCCTGCACGCGCCGGGCTACACCTACCCCTACGAGAAGCTGGACCGGCTGTGGAAGACGGTGCTGCTGCACCAGTTCCACGACATCCTGCCCGGCTCGTCGATCGCCTGGGTGCACCGCGAGGCGGAGGCCGAGTACGCCCGCGTGGCACAGGAGCTGGAGGCCCTGACGGCCGAGGCGATCACGGCGCTGGGCTCCGGAGGCACCCGGGTGTTCAACACGAGCCCCTACGACCGCGCCGAGGTCGTGCGCACCTCCGCGGGCGCCCCCGCGTACGTCGAGGTGCCCGCGAACGGCAGCGCACCCCTCGCCGCCGCCGAGGCGCCGCGGCCGGTGACGGTCTCCGGCGGTGTCCTCGACAACGGACTGGTGCGGATCCGGGTCGCCGACGACGGCACACTGTCCTCCGTGTACGACCTGCGGGCGGAGCGTGAGGTCCTCGCCGGCCCGGGCAACCTGCTGCGCCTGCACACCGACCTCCCCAACTACTGGGACGCCTGGGACATCGACAAGCACTACAAGAACCGCTACACCGACCTGCTGGAGCCAGACTCGGTGACCGTCGTCGAGGAGGACCCGCTGCTCGGCGCGATCCGTGTCACGCGCTCCTTCGGCAAGGGCTCCACGATCACCCAGACCATCACCCTGCGCGCCGGAAGCCCCCGCGTCGACTTCGAGACCGACATCGACTGGCACGAGGCCGAGAAGATCCTCAAGGCCGGCTTCCCGGTGGACGTCCGCGCCGCGCACTCCTCCGCGGAGATCCAGTTCGGCCACGTCCAGCGCCCCACCCACACCAACACCAGCTGGGAGGCGGCCCGCTTCGAGGTCTCGGGCCACCGCTGGGTGCACGTCGGCGAGCCCGGCTACGGCGTCGCCGTCATCAACGACTCGACGTACGGCCACGATGTCTCCCGCACGGTCCGCGAGGACGGCGGTACGACGACGAAGGTCAGCCTCAGCCTGGTGCGCGCTCCGCGCGTCCCCGACCCCGAGGCCGACCAGGGCAGGCACCGCTTCACCTACTCCCTGCTGCCCGGCGCGACCATCGAGGACGCCGTCGCCGAGGGCTACTCGCTCAACCTGCCGCTCAGGGTCGCGGAGTCGGCGGGCGCCCCGGAGCCGGTCGTCTCCGTCACCGGCGAGGGTGTGACCGTCGAGGCGGTCAAGCTCGCCGACGACGCGTCCGGCGATGTCGTGGTCCGCCTGTACGAGTGCCGCGGCGGACGCGCCCAGGGCGTGCTGCGCACCGGCTTCCCGCTGGCCGGCGGCCAGGTCACCGACCTGCTCGAACGCCCGCTGGAGAACGCGGACATCGCGGACGACGGAGGAGTCGCGGTCTCGCTGCGCCCCTTCCAGGTCCTCACGCTCCGTCTGAAGCGCGCCGGAGAGAACTGACCATGCCGATGCAACCGTGGTTCGACGACGCCAAGTTGGGGATCTTCATCCACTGGGGCATCTACGCCGTCGACGGCGTCCAGGAGTCCTGGTCGTTCTACGACGACATCGTGCCGCACGACCGGTACATGTCCCAGCTCGACCGCTTCACCGGCGCCCACTACGACCCGCGGGCCTGGGCGAAGCTCTTCGCGCGGGCCGGCGCCAGGTACGCCGTCCTGACCAGCCGCCACCACGACGGCGTCGCCCTGTGGGACACCGCGTACGGCGACCTCAACCTGGGCCGCGACTACCTCTCCGGCTACGCCGAGGCATTGCGGGAGGAGGGGCTGAAGGTCGGCCTCTACTACTCGCACTCGGACTGGAACCACCCGGACTACGCCACCACGCGCAAGCCGGGCCGCCCGCCGGAGATGGAGGACAACCGCTACTCCGAATGCGCGGCCGAGGACGAGGACCTGGACGCCTGGGAGCGGTTCATCGCCTACCGCGACGGCCAGATCCGCGAACTGGCCTCCCGCTACCGCCCGGACCTGATGTGGTTCGACGGTGAGTGGGACCGCAGCGAGGAGCAGTGGCGCATCCCCGAACTCGCCGCGCTCATCCGCTCCTACACGCCCGACGTCGTCTTCAACGCCCGCATGCTGAGCGAGGGTGACTACGCCACGCCCGAACTGGGCGCTCCGATCGTCCCGCCCGAGGGGCCGTGGGAGCTGTGCCTGACGATCAACGACTCCTGGGGCTTCCAGCACCACGACCGCAACCACAAGTCGGTCGACCAGCTGATCCGCTACTTCGCCGAGACGATCGGCGGCGGTGGCAACCTGCTGCTCAGTGTGGGACCGCGGGAGGACGGCACGATCCCCGAGGAGCAGGCCGAGCGGCTGGAGGGGCTGGGCGACTGGATCGCAAAGCACGCCGAAGCCGTTTACGGCACCGTGCGGGGGCTGCCCGCGGGCCATCATTACGGACCGAGCACCCTCTCCAAGGACCGCCGCACGCTGTATCTGGTCCTCTTCGACGCCCCGCGCGCCGAGATCAACGTGCGCGGGCTGCTCAGCAAGGCCCGCCGGATCACGGTGCTCGGCAGCGGCACGGAACTCTCCCACCGGATCACCGGCGGCCTGCACGAGACACCGGGAATGCTGTGGATCGAGCCGCCCACCGGGGCCGACCTCGACCCGCACGCCACGGTGCTCAAGGTCGAACTCGACGGAGAACTGGAGATCTACCGCGGCTCGGGTCGCTTCTGATCCCGCAGTCGGCATCGTCACCGCGTCGGACACCAAGTCGGGTCGGCCGGTCGCTCCCCCGTTCCAGCGACCGACCGACCCGCCCCCCCCGATTCCCCCGTGTCCCCCGATTCCCCCGTGCCCCCCGTGTCCCCCCCCGAGGCCCCCGTGCTCCCCCTGCCCTCACTCTTAGGAGCGCGCTGCCCGCGTCCTGATACACCCGGGGAGCAGAAGTCGTCCAAGTCGCGGATTGACCCAGGTTTCCAAGAGCCAATTGGCCCCTGAGGCAGGTCACTTGGCGGCCTAGAGCCGTATGCGTGACGACGACGAAGAAGACCCCCACCACGCAGACCAGGCCCTTCGAGCCGGTCCTCACCCGCGCCGCGGACGCCGAGACGACGAGCGACCCCAGCAGCGTGATGACCCTTTTCGCGGACTCGGGCAACACCGGCGGCCGCCTGACCAGTTACCGGTCGACGTTCGCCGAGGGAGCGGTCGGCGCGCCCGCCCATCTGCACACCAAGGCGTCCGAGCTGTTCTTCGTGATCGACGGACGGCTTCAGGTCCTGGTGGGCGAGGAGGTCACCGTCCTGGAGGCAGGCGACTTCCTCCTGGTGCCGCCGTACACCCCGCACGCCTTCGCCGCCGCGCCCGGCGCGACGGCCGACGCGCTGTTCGTCTTCACGCCGGGCGCCGACCGCTTCGACTATCTGCGGCTCCTCGGCCGGGTGATGCGCGGCGAGGCCGACCCGCAGGAGATCAAGGACTCCTCCGAGCGCTTCGACAACCACTACGTCGACAGCCCCGCCTGGCGCGAGGTGCTCGCGGCGCGGGGCTGACGGGGTGAGGTGACCGACGTGAGGGCGCGGGGAACTGTGCGACCAGCCACGCGCAACCGGCACCTGGCCGGTTGGCCAGTGCCGGCAGTGCCTTCGCGGCGCTCTCGACGGACTCCGCCGGCGCCGCCTCGGCGTGGCTTCGCGGCGCTCTCGACGGACTCCGCCGGCGCCGCCTCGGCGTGGCTGCGCCGGCAGCGCCTGCAGCAACGGCCCCGCCTCGATGTCCCGCTGCTGCGGAATCGACACCGGCCGCAGCGGCCGCGCCCCCGACACCACCGTGTAGTCCTGCCCCAGGAACGGCGGCACGACCTCCCCGGGGTCCTCACCCAGCGCCAACTGCACGGCCGCCCAGGGCGCGTTGATCCCACACAGGGACAGCTGGTGCAGCCCGCCCGCCGGGCGGGTGTTGACGTCCATCAGCACAGGCTCGTCGCCGAACATCCGGAACTGGATGTTGGACAGGTAGTGCAGCCCGAACCCCTCGGCGATCCGCCGCGCCGGCTCCAGCCACCGCTCGTGCAGCGTGAAGCCACGACGACGGCCGTTCTTGGTGCGGCCGACGGCGAGACGGACGCGGTTGTCCGGCCCGGTGAGACAGTCGACGGACACCTCGGGCTGCTCGAGACGCGGCATCACCAGCCAGTCCACCGGTTCCTCGGCCTGCCGCAGCGCCTCGACGACCGTGTCCAGCTGCACGTACGGGGTCGGGAACCCGTTGAGATGGGCGAGTGAGAAGGGGGCACGCGTGATGACACGGAAACCCACCCCGCCGGCCCCGGACGCCGGCTTGAAGCACGCCTTGTAGCCGCCCTCCTCCAACTCCTCGACAGCGCTGAGGAGTTCGTCGGGGGTCCGCACCCGGTGCCAGGGCGGCACGGGCACGCCGATCGCCTGAACCGCCTCGTAGGCGATCACCTTGTCGTGGAAGACGGCCACGGCCTCCGGCGGCGGCGCCAGCAGCGCCGTGCCGACCGCCGCGAAGTCGGCGCGGTGCGCCACGATCGCCGCCTGGTGCAGCCGGGGCACGAACACGTCGATGCCGCGGCGCTGGCACTGGTCGAGGGCGAACTCGACGTACGCGGCCGGGGACAGGCCCTCCGGCTCCAGCTCGGCGGTGTCGGCGGCGGCCAGGACGGGGGAGTCGGCGTCGCCGTGCGTGGCATGGATCTCGACGGCCCGATCGCTGGGATTTCGCCGCAGCTGATCCATGAAGAACACGTTCTCCGCGTACGTGCGGTTGAGCCAGACGCGTACGCGAGAGACCATGCAGGCCGCCTTTCGGGGGTGTGCGGGCACGGCGAAGCGGGGCCGTGCCCGGCCAGGGTGTATGGAGGGACACCAAACCGCCCCTGTTGAAGGGGAGTGAACTCGGTGGTGTTGGGGGCGATCATACGGCTTCCCGGGGCCCCAGCGTGCAACGTGCGTGTTACGGATTTTCCGATCATGACCACATTGGCCTGGTCGCAGGGGGGACGAGCCGATCAGAGCCGTGCGGATCCGAACCGATCCGGCACCGGTCCGGCACCGAAACGGCACCGGTCCCTGCCCGCGGGGCGCCCTTGCCCGGCGACCTCGAATGTGTTCTCGTGGACCCGATCGGGTGCGTGTGAGGGGGCGAGAGGTGACATCGACGGCCGGTGGTGCCGGACAGCTGCTGGCCATCAGCGATCTGCACATCGGGTATCCCGAGAACCGCGCCCTGGTCGAGGCGATGCGCCCGGAGACGGACGACGACTGGCTCCTCGTGGCCGGCGACGTCTCGGAGAACGTGGCCGACATCTGCTGGGCGCTGAAGACGCTGGCGAGCCGCTTCCGTCAGGTCGTGTGGGCGCCGGGCAACCACGAACTGTGGACGCACCCCTCGGATCCGGTCGCGCTGCGCGGCGTCGCCCGCTACGAGCACCTGGTCTCCCGCTGCCGCGACCTTGGCGTGCTGACACCGGAGGACCCGTACGCCGTCTGGGAGGGCCCCGGCGGCCCGGTGGCCGTCGCCCCGCTGTTCCTGCTCTACGACTACTCGTTCCTGCCGCCCGGCTGCACGACCAAGGAGGAGGGGCTGGCGTACGCGCACGAGACCGGGATCGTCTGCAACGACGAGTACCTGCTCCACCCCGACCCCTACCCGACGCGCGAGGAATGGTGCCGGGCGCGGGTCGCCGAGACCGAACGCCGGCTCGCCGCGCTGCCGGACGGCCTGCCCGTCGTCCCGGTCAACCACTACCCCCTGGACCGCCACCCCACCGACGTCCTGTGGCATCCCGAGTTCGCCATGTGGTGCGGCACCCGCCTGACCGCCGACTGGCACCGCCGCTTCCGCGTCGCCACCATGGTCTACGGCCATCTGCACATCCCGCGGACCACCTGGCACGAGGGTGTCCGCTTCGAGGAGGTGTCGGTGGGCTACCCGCGCGAGTGGCGGGGGCGCTCACAGCCCCCGGGGCGACTGCGCCGCATCCTGCCGAGCGAGGACGTGGAGCGATGATCGAGGAACTGCTGCCGCCGTCGGTGGTCGCCGTGGAGGCGTATGGCGACGAGGGGGCCGAGGACGCCGAGGGCGGCCTGTATCCGCAGGAGGCGGCGTTGGTGGCGCGGGCCGTCGCCAAGCGGCGCCGGGAGTTCGCCGTCGTCCGCTCCTGCGCCCGTCGCGCCATGGAGAAGCTCGGGGTGCCGCAGCAGCCCGTCCTGCCGGGGGAGCGGGGCGCCCCGCGCTGGCCGGACGGACTGGTCGGCAGCATGACCCACTGCGACGGCTACGGCGCCGCCACTCTGGCCCGCGCCACCGACCTCGCCTCCCTCGGCATCGACGCGGAACCCCACCAGGCGCTGCCCGAGGGCGTCCTGGCAGCCGTCTCCCTGCCGACGGAGGCGGAGCGGCTGGGACGCCTGTCCGCGGACCGGCCGGAGATCCACTGGGACCGGCTCCTGTTCAGCGCCAAGGAGGCCGTCTACAAGGCGTGGTTCCCCCTCACCGGCCTGTGGCTGGAGTTCACCGAGGCCGAACTCGATTTCCGCGCCGAGCCCGTCGACCGCCTCCGCGGAACCTTCCGGGCCCGGCTCCTCGTCCCCGGCCCCGTGGTCGACGGCCACCGCCTCGACCACTTCGAGGGCCGGTGGACGGTCCAACGGGGCCTGATGGCCACGGCGGTGGCGGTTCCCCCCGCCCGCCGCTAGCCACCGGCCCCGCAAAGTCGCCGTCAGCCCTCCGGGCACCACCCCTGCAGCAGCCGGAAGAACGCCTCCTCGTTGCCCGCGAGCCCCGCCTCGGCCAGTGCCCGCTCCGCCTCGGCGAGCACTGTGGGCGGAACGACGGGTGGTCGCGGGCAGTCCGGCGGGCCGGACGCGTCGAAAGCGGCCCGCACCGTGTGCAGCAGCCTCAGATAGGCCTGTACGGCGGTGCGCTCACGGTCGGTCAGTACGGCAGTGCGCATCGGTCGCCTCTCCCCGTGTCGTCTCCCACGCGCCCACGGGCGCGTACGCCCCCGTACGGTGGCGCACCCCCAGCTTGCCGCCCACCACTGACAATCGGGTCCCGCACCGCCTCCGTTCGCCCGCTCAGCGGACGGGAGACTTCCTCGCGCCACGCGGCGGACCAGGGGTTACGCGCCGAAGCGCGGGGTTCTCGCGCGCGGGACCGGAGCCGACCGGGCAGGCGCGGCTACGCCCCCAGATACCCGAGGGACGCCTCGATCCGCCCCGCCAGGCCGTCCCGCTGCAGCGGCCCCCGCACCGACGACCCCGCCAGCCATCCCCGGCACTTGCTGGCGAGCAACAGGCCGAAGTTCTCCGCCTCCCGCTCCTCCGTGAGGTCGAAGTGGGTGCGGGCGGCGACCTTGAGGACGGTGGGACCGAGGTCGGCGCCTTCCTGGAGGAGGCGGGCCGCGACCCTGGCGCCCTCGACGTGGTGGCCCCGGTGGCCGGCCTGCATGTGCCACAGCTCGTGGCCGAGGATCACCAACTGGTGGTCGGGCGCGGTGCGCTCCTCAACGACGACCAGGTCCTGCTCGGCCATGTCGACCCACAGCCCGCTGGCGGTGCCGGGCGGGAAGGCGGCCGTACGGAAGTGGACGGGGCGGCCGCGGCGCCGGCTCATCGCGCCGCACAGCGCCCCGTACAGGTCGGCGGGCGGAGCCGGGGCCGGGACGGTCAGCTCCGACACCAACTCGCCGCACAGACGACGCATTTCCCTACCGATGGCCACAGTTCCCCCCCGGCTCACGACTCGGGCCGCTTGACGCTCTCCAGGAGCATGTCCAGCCACTCGGCGACCTTGTCGCGGTGCTGGTCGGTGGGCAGTTGCGCGGCCCGCCAGGCGATTCCGCGCACCCCGTGGTCCTGCAGCAGCCGCTCCAGGGGGTCCGCGGCGGCCGCGGCCGCCTCCCGTTCACGGTCGGCGAGTTTCTGCAGCAGTTCCTGCTCGGTGCGCTGAAGGGCACCCGCGAGCGCCTCGGGGTCCTCGGCGGTGAGGAATCCGGCGTGCACGCGGAAGAAGCGCTGGAGCGCGTCACAGTGCTCCATGGTGGGCCGTCGGTCGCCGTTGAGGAGGGCGCCGGCCTGCTGCCGGGACATGCCCGCGCCGTCGGCGATCTCCTGCTGGGTGTACTTGCGCCCGTTGGGCTTGAGCCGGGTCCGGCGCAGCAGGTCGAGGCGTTGCAGGAAGCGGGCCTGCACATCGGGCTCGCCCTCGGGCCGTCCGCTCAGCAGCGCCCTGACGACGGGCTCGGGCACGCCGCAGGCCACCGAGAGGCGGCCGGTGTCGAAGACCTCCGCGTGCGTGACGCCGAGCCGGTCGGCCAGTGCCGTGACACGGGCGACGACGGCGGACAGCGACACCGTCGCCGTGGCGCCCGGGACCTCGTAGCCATCCGTCACCGACAGGTCTCCTACGTCTCTCCCAGCCCCCTCACGGGCAGGGGCGTGCGCCGTGAACTGACCGGAGAGTAGCGGGTGGTTCGAACTCACATCCAGGTCTCGCCACAACTGTGGCCAATTTCAGCCGTCAACCGGCATGGAATGCCACGATAGTTGACACGGCTTGTCTCGGGGCCGCAGGATCGGGGCGCCGCGTAAGGCCGCATCAGGCAAGAGGGGTGACCTCCCGATGGCGTATCAGGCAGGAGGGCAGCGGCCGGCACCGCGGCCCGTCCCCGAGAATCCCGAGGCCCAGGCCTACCTCCAGGACTACGCAACGCTTCTGGAAGCCGTCCCCTTCCCTTCCGTCGTGCTCGACCACCGCTGGGACGTCGTCGTGGCCAACACCGCTTTCGCGTCACTCTTCCGCGGGGTGAGCTCGCATCCGACGGCCATGCCGGGCGACAACTTCCTCCGGTTCGTGCTGTTCCACCCGGACGCGGCCACCGTCCTCGGGGAGCACGAGTCGAGCTGGTGCCTGCCGATGCTGGCGCACTTCGCGGACGCGGTGGAGCGGCACGGCCACGACCATGGGCTCCAGTCCATCCGCCGGGAGATCGCCCAGGATCCGATCATGGAGGCCGCCTACCGGCAGGGCCTGCCGCACTGGATCCGCGCGGTCGGCGAGGGAGCCGTCGAACCGGACGGCGCGGTCCGTCCCGTACTGCACCCGGATCCGCGCTGGGGCGCCACCGACTGCCGCATCGTCGACGAGACACCCAGGACCCTGCGGGAGATGGACTACACCCGGCTCACCATGGTCCTGCGCGAGCCCCGCAGGCCCCCACCCGCACCGCGCGGACCCCGACGGGCCCGCCGGGCCGCGGGGCACCTCTGCGTGGTCCCCGAACCCCAGGCCTGACCGGGCACCGTCGGCGTTCAGGTCGCCGACGGCGCCTGGTCGGCGGGAGCATCCGTGTCCTTCTCGACGGCGCCCCGGGGGCCCGGCTCCGCGCTCCGCTTCGCCGCCTGGATCTGCCGGTACACCCGGGTCCGCAGCTCGGCGAAGCGCGGCTCCACCCGGGTGGTCAACTGGTCGCGAGGGTCCGGGAGATCGACCTTCAGCTCCTCCCGGACCACCGTCGGGGACGCGGACAGGACGACCACCCGCTCACCGAGGTAGACGGCCTCGTCGATGTCGTGGGTGACGAACAGGATCGTGATCCCGCGCTGCCGCCACAGCCCCCGGACCAGGTCCTCCAGGTCCGCGCGGGTCTGCGCGTCCACCGCCGCGAACGGCTCGTCCATCAGCAGCACGTCCGGTTCGTACGCCAACGCCCGTGCGATGGCGACGCGTTGCTGCATGCCGCCGGAGAGCTGCCACGGGTAGGCCCCGGAGGCGTCCGAGAGGCCGACCGAGCGCAGCGCGCCGGCGACCAGCTCCCGTCGCCGGGACCGGGGCAACCCCTTCTGCCGAAGCGGGAGTTCCACGTTCTCGCCCACCCGCATCCACGGGAACAGGCTGCGCCCGTACTCCTGGAACACGAACGCCAGGCCCGGCGGCGGCCCCGTCACCCGTCGCCCCCGCAACAGCACCTCGCCCGCGGTCGGTGCCAGCAGACCGCCGACGCACTTCAGCAGGGTCGTCTTGCCGCACCCCGACGGGCCGACGAGACAGACCAGTTCACCGGCCCCGACCGTGAAGGTCAGGTCGCGCACCGCCTCCACGTGCCGCCCGGAGGCCTCGTACACCTTCCGCAGACCGCGTACATCGAGCATCTCCCGCCCCTTCACGAGCGTCCCCCGGGCCGCCGGCCGACGGCGCGCCGGCCGTGGTACCAGCCGAGCGCCCGCCGCTCGACCACCTGGAACAGGACCGAAAGGAGGAAACCCAGCAGTCCGAGCACCAGGATCCCGGTCCACATCTCGGGGAGGGCGAAGCCCCGCTGGAACTGCACGACGGTGAAGCCGAGACCGTCACTGGCGGCGAACATCTCGCTGATGACCATCAGGATGATCCCGACGGACAGCGCCTGCCGCAGCCCCGCGAAGATCTGCGGGCTCGCCGAGGGCAGCACCAGGTCCTTCAGCCGCGCGACACCCCGCACCCCGTACGAGCGGGCCGTCTCCGCGAGCACCGGGTCCACCGCCCGCACGCCCTCGACCGTGTTGAGCAGGACCGGCCACACACACCCGCTCGCGATCACCAGGACCTTCATGGTGTCGCCGATGCCCGCGAAGAGCATGATGACCGGCACCAGGACGGGCGGCGGCACCGCACGCAGGAACTCCATGACCGGTTCGCACACCGAGCGCACCCGCCGGTAGGAGCCGATGACCGTGCCCAGCGCGACTCCGACGACGGCCGCCGTGAGGTAGCCGCCCGCCAGCCGCAGCAGGCTCGGCACCACGTCGGCGCGCAGCCGGCCGGGTGTCCAGACGTCGGGGAAGGTCTTCAGGACGGTCCGCAGGGGCGGCCAGTACACGTTCGTGCTGTCGGCGGACGCCAGCCACCACACCGCCATGAGCACGGCCGGCAGCGCGAGGGCGTACGACAGCCGCAGGAGGGCACGGCTCACACCGTCACCTCCCCACGCACCGACTGGTGCCAGGCCAGCGCCCGCCGTTCCACCGTCCGGGCACCGACGTTGACCAGCAGCCCGAGCAGTCCCGTCACCACGATGAGCGCGTACATCTCGGGCACCGCCTGCGAGGTCTGCGCCACCGCGATACGGGCGCCCAACCCCGGAGCTCCGATGACGAGTTCGGCCGTGACGGCGAGGATCAGCGCGACGGACGCGGCGAGCCGGACGCCGGTCATGACGTACGGCAGCGCGGTCGGCCACAGCACGTACCGGCCCCTCGCCCAGGTGCCGAGACCGTACGACCGTGCCGTCTCCTCCGCGACCGGGTCGACGTCCCGGACGCCGTACAGGACCTGGACGAGCACCTGCCAGAAGGCGGCGTAGACGACCAGCAGGAGCACCGAGCGCAGTGCGGTGCCGTACAGCAGCACCGCGAGCGGGATCAGGGCGACCGAGGGGATCGGGCGGAGGAACTCGACGGTGGACGCGGTCAGTTCGCGCAGGTGCGGTACGACCGCGATGACGACTCCGGCGAGGACGCCGGCCGTCACCGCGATCGACAGCCCCAGCGCCCAGCCGGTGAGGGTGTCCCCGAGCGCGGTCCAGAACGAGCGGTCACCGAGCTCGGTGAGGAGCGCGTCGCCGACCCGGGCGGCCGGCGGGAAGTAGTCCGCGTCGACGACGCCGAGACGCGGCACGGCCTCGCAGAGCGCGAGGAAGCCCGCCAGCCCGGCCGCTCCCAGCAGTGCGCCGGAGCCCCTCACGGCAGCAGCTCGTCCAGGTCCGGGCTCTGCTTGAACAGGCCGTCCTGCTGGGCCAGTTGCGCGAGCCGCTCGATGGATGCGCGGTCCGGTTCGGCGGGCCAGCGGGGCAGGGTGAGCTTGGCCAGGAGGGTGTCGGGGATCTTCGTGTACGTGGTGAGGATCCGGCGGACCTCTTCCGGGTGGCTGTCGGCGTACTTCAGGGACTCGGCGGTCGCCTCCCGGAACCTCTTCACCAACTCGGGGTTCTTCTGGGCGTACTGCCGCGACGTGAAGTACATCGCGACGGTCAGGTCCGGTGAGACGTCGTAGAAGTTGGACGCTATGGACTTACCGCCCGCGGCCTTGACGGTGGCGAGGGCGGGCTCGGGGGTGCAGGCCGCGTCGACCCGTCCGCCGTCCAGCGCGGCCGGCATCTGGTCGAAGGGCATCTCGACGAACTCGACCTTCGACGGGTCGCCGCCGTCCTTGCGTACCGACTCCCTGATCGAGGTGTCGCAGATGTTGTTGAGCGTGTTGACCGCGACCTTCCTGCCCCCGAGCTGCCTGGGTGAGGTGAGGGGGCTGCCCTTCTTCACGGTGATACCGGCGAAGTCGGCGCCGTCCTCGGCCGTGGACGCGACGCCGTTCGCCACGGCCTTGACGGGCAGGTTCTTGGACTGGGCGACCAGCAGGGACGTCGTGTTGCTGAAGCCGAACTGGAACTGGCCCGAGACGACACCGGGCACGATCGCCGCCCCGCCCTGGGCGGGGACCAACTCCAGCTCCAGGCCGCGCTCGGCGTAGAAACCCTGTTTCTGGCCCAGGTATACGGGTGCGACGTCCAGGATGGGGATGACGCCGACCTTGACCTTGGTGGTGCCGTCCGACGCGCCCGCGTCCGACGTGCCGGAGCCGTCGGACGAGCCGCAGGCGGCCGTACTCAGTAATAAGAATCCGGCCGCGAGACCGGCGAACAGACGACGCATGGCTCCCCCTGTGCAGACGACGACGTTCCGACAGGCTGTGCGCATCTCGCACAGTAGTGGGGTCGGTACTCGGCGGGAAGCCGTGCGCGGCCCGTTCCGACGGCTCACAGGTCCAGCACGAGCCTCTTTCCCCGGCAGCGGGACACACAGATGAGCATGGTCTCGCCGGCCTCGCGTTCCTCGTCGGTCAGTACCGAGTCCCGGTGGTCCGGGGTGCCTTCGAGGACGTCCGTCTCGCAGGTACCGCAGGTGCCCTCGGTGCAGGAGAACAGCACCTCGACACCGGCGGCGCGCACGGTCTCCAGGACGGAGACCCCGGGCGTGACCGTGAGCGTGCGCCCGCTCTGCGCGAGCTCGACCTCGAACTCGGTGTCCTCACCGCCCTGTTGCTCCTTGGGCTGGAACCGCTCGATGTGCAGGACCCCGGCCGGGCACTGCTCCTCCACCGCGTCGAGCAGCGCCCCGGGCCCACAGCAGTACACGAGAGCGCCCTCGGGCAGCCCGTCGAGCACGGCGGGCAGGTCCAGCAGACCGGTCTCGTCCTGCGGCGCGATGGTGACCCGGTCGCCGTAGCGGCTCAACTCATCGGTGAACGCCATGGATCGTCGCGTCCGCCCGCCGTACAGCAGGGTCCACTCCGCGCCCTGGGCCTCCGCCACGGCGAGCATCGGCAGGATCGGAGTGATGCCGATGCCGCCGGCGATGAAGCGGTAGCGGGGCGCCGGCCGCAGGGCGAAGTGGTTGCGCGGGCCGCGCACACGGACCTTGTCGCCCTGTCCCAACTGCTCGTGCACATGGGCGGATCCACCGCGTCCCGCGGGCTCGCGCAGCACCGCGACCCGCCAGGCGTCCCGGTCGTCCGGGTCGCCGCACAGGGAGTACTGCCGCTCCAGGCCCGGGCCGAGCACCACGTCGATGTGGGCGCCGGGCTCCCATGCCGGGAGCTGTTCGCCCAGCGGGTGGCGCAGGGTGAGGGCGAGCACGCCGTCGGCCGCGGACTCCTTGCGGTCGACGACGAGTTCGGCTTCGTACGCGTCACTCATGAACTGTTCCCTTGCGGCTCGTGTGGGGGCTCGTGTCCTTGCGGATGGGCGAGCATCCACTCCCACATCTCGATCGGGTCCTGCGAGGTGTGCTCGCGGCCGCAGTGACAGGTGCCGTGAAGGGTGTCGGTGCCCGGCAGCCAGTCGATGCGGTAGATCTCCCCGGTGGGCGCGGCACTCACAGGACCTTCTCCACGGGCTTGTCGCCCTCCTCGACCAGCCGGGCCAGGATGCGGCGGGCGGCGAGGCCGCCGGTGTCGATGTTGATGCTCAACTCCTGGTAGCCGGTGCGCTCGGTGCCGAGCGTCCTCTGCAGCAGGTTGAGCGCGTCGACGTCCTGCATGACGACGGTGTGGTTGTTGCCCCGCAGGAACTCCGTGACCTCGTCGTCGTCCGTCGCCCAGTCCCGGGAGACCATCCAGAAGTCGTACACCTTGCCGTCGGCGGACGGCGTGATCGCGTAGGTGATCTCGGTGTGGAAACCGTTGGGGTCGCTGCCGTCCGCCTCGGGCAGCACACCGACCGACGCGATGCGGCTGTGCAGCAGGTACAGGCAGGGCGCGTGGTACTCGATGTCCTGCCAGCGGGTGATGCGGCCCTCGATGCCGGTAGAACGGGAGTAGAAGGGCGGGCACTCGGCGTCGTCCATGTGCCGGCTCACCCGCACGATCCCCGCGCCCTCGTCCACCTCGGTGGTGATCGGCGTCTCGGCGACCTCGGGAGTGCCGATGTAGCCGCCGTGCAGGTACGTCTCGTGGGACAGGTCGAGGAGGTTGTCCACGAGGAGCCCGTAGTCGGCGTCGATCGGCTCCATGCCCCGCACGGTGGTCCAGCCCGGGGCGTCGAGGTGGCGGGCGCGCGGGATGGTCTGCGGGTCGGCGAGCGCCGGGTCGCCGATCCACACCCACACCAGCGAGTCCTGCTCGACGAGCGGGTAGGAGGTGACCCGGGCGGTGCGCGGGACGCGTTTCTGCCCCGGCACGTACACGCACGTCCCGGTCGTGTCGTAGGTGAAGCCGTGGTAGCCGCACACGATCCGGTCACCGTCCAGCCGGCTGGGCTTCTCGTGCAGCGGGAACCGGCGGTGCACACAGCGGTCGTGCAGGGCGACGGGCGTCCCGTCCTCCTCGGTTCGGTAGAAGACGAGCGGCTCACCGAGGATGGTCCGTCCGAGCAGTTCCTCGCGCCCGACCTCATGGCTGTAGGCGGCGACGTACCACTGGTTCCTGGCGAAGGCGGTCATGTGAGGCATGGGGGTCCCGTCCCTGTCGGCGGGGCGGCTTCGCCCCGCGTGCCGTGGTTGGAATCAGGGTCGTGACGGCTGTGGTTGCCACGCAAGGCGGCTTCTGTCAGGCGGAAGCGTCTCTGAGAAAGGGCTGGTCAGGGCGTTGTCATGCGTCTTGCCCATCACTGGCAGCGGCTGCGGGGTGTCGCCGCTGGGTGGATCACTCCTGAGGTGGCCGGTGACGCGTCTGGCGAGCATGTCCGACCGCGGTGCTTCCGTGGTTGTCCGGAAGTTGAACTCTTGTCCGTGAACGCGCCAATTTCTTGCCGGTTCTTAGGCGGTACACCGGCAGAACTTGCATTCTTGCAGTTCAAGACTGGTCAGCGCTGTCGCAAGGGCGTGCTGGGTCGAATCCGGGTCGAATTGGCCCGTCTTGGCGTATCTGGCCGGGTTGTCGCAAGTCAGGGAGGTGGTGGGCAGGAGTAATCCGAGCGGAAAGGACACCTCTGTGCCGTCCAGTGAAGCGGCCACCAGCTGATGGCGGACGAAGTCGATGATGAACGGATTACCTTCGGCCGGCATCGGACGCGTGGTGATGCCATGTCCGGTGAGGTAGAAGGGCACATTCCACCAGTGGTTGCGTCGAACGCTGGCGGTGAGCCGGATCTTGCCGACGACCTGCGCGAACCGGTGCAGCGTCTCCTTACAGCCCCGCCATTCGGCGAGCGGAATCGGCGGGAAGAACTCCATGAGCCTCCCTTCCTGCACGGAGCATCCGGGAGAGCGGCGACGATACCGGCGGCCCCTACCCCTCAATGATGGCCGACCCCGCCGCGAACGGCACGCCGCCGGCACGGACCAACGCTTACGGCGGCGCGGCCTGCACAATGATCATTGTGGGCTGACGCCCGCGCATGGGGTCGAAGGCAGTAGCGGAGGAACAGGGACGGATCCCGCTTTCGGCGCGCGTCGCCGGAGACCCGTCGTAGGCGAGTTGGTCAACGGCAGGTCACCCAGGAGGCTGGCGGACCGGCAGGTCGGCGATGTTGGCACCGCGGTGCAGGACGTCGCGGAGCATGGCGGGGGTCAGGGTGCGGGTGGACATGTTGCGCTGGCTTGGGTGGTAGCCGCCGATCAGGTGCAGCGCCCGTCCACTTCGGGCGTCGGTTAGCTGCGTGTGTGCGCCGTGCCCGAAGGCTGGGCGCGGACGGGGCACCTGCCAGTCGGTGGCGGTGAGTACCGGGAGCAGTGCCTGCCAGGCGAATCCGCCGAGTACCACGATTGTGCGCAGGGTCGGGCGCAGGAGTTCCAGCTCCTGGGCGAGCCATGGCCGGCAGGTGTCGCGCTCTGTGGTGGTGGGGCGGTTGTCGGGCGGTGCGCAGTGCACCGGCACCGTGATCCGCACGCCGTACAGCCTCATCCCGTCGTCGCGGTGTGAGGCCTGTGGCTGGGAGGCGAGACCGAGGTCGAACAAGGCTGCGTAGAGGGCATCGCCCGACGGGTCGCCGGTGAAGATGCGTCCGGTGCGGTTGCCGCCGTGCGCGGCTGGAGCCAGTCCAATGATCGCCAGTGGTGCGTCCGGAGGACCGAAGCCTGGCACGGGCCTGGCCCAGTACTCCCAGTTCCGGAAGGACCTGCGCTTGACGCGGGCGGCCTCCTCCCTCCAGGCCACCAACCGCGGGCAGGCCCGACAGGTGCTCACCGTCTCGTCCAGTTCGCGCACGGAATCCAGTCGGGGAGCTGTCGCCAAGGGGAAGTAGCGGGCCTGCGGCGTCGGGCGGCTGCTGTGCGTGCTCATGCTCCTCCTCACACCGTCTGCCGAACGGTCGCGGAACGGCCCGGCCCGCTCGCCCCTCGGCAAACGGCGACCCCCGATAAAATGGGTGAGTCAGAAACACCCCTGGGTGGGGCAAGCACCGGCCGCTCACAGTTGCGGTCCGGACTGACCGATTGATCTGGAAGGTGCCGTCATGGCCGAGCAGATCACCTACCGCCGAGTTTACGAAGAGACCTCGCCCAAGGAGGGCAAGCGGGTCCTTGTCGACCGTGTCTGGCCACGGGGTATGCGCAAGGACGAGGCGAACCTGGACGAGTGGCTGCGCGATGTCGCCCCCTCGACCGACCTGCGCCGCTGGTACGGCCACGAGCCGAGCCGCTTCGCCGAGTTCCGCCGCCGCTACCTGTCCGAGCTGGAGGACACCGGACACCGGCAGGCCGCCGAGCATCTGCGTGACCTGGCCGCCCACGACAACCTCACGCTCCTCACCGCCACCAAGGACGTGGATCACAGCCAGGCCGCCGTACTCGCCGAATGGCTTGCCGAAATCTGACCGGTACAGCAAGCTCTGAACAACGCCGGAACCCTGCAAGGCCGGCTCGCTTGCGCCCCGACTGGTCGCAGAGGTAGCGCCCTCCACTGGTGTCAGCGGGACTCTCCGGCGCTCGAGCCGCATCGGCCACGGACCCTAGCGGGCGGGGGGTGCCGCCAACTGCCTGCTGGTTCGGACGCTGCGGGCCGTCTCGGACAACCTCGACGACAAGATCGACGCTTGGGTCCCGCGCCGCTGAGGCAGGTGCCGTGGCCATCTTGCTCAGCACATTGAGGCGGCCCTCGCGGCTCTTCTGATCGTGGAACAAGCCGTGCAGCTACCTGCCATCGGGGCCGGGCCTGGCACCGAGCTCCCACCCTCGCCTCGTGCTGGCGGCCCGGCTCGACCGCGACCGCCTCGAACCCGCTGCCATCGACACCACCGGGACTGCTGAGCCGAGGCCGGCGAGCAGGTGCGCCGCTCCCACGGCGGCGGGCTGCGCAGCTCGCGTTGCGAGGACGGGCACTGGGGGAGATGCGCCGGCGATCAGTTGTCCGTTGCTGGGCGGGGGCGGATCTGCATGCCGGGTCGTCGGCGGTGAACGGTGAGGTAGGACAGGCCGTCGGCACTTGCGGTGATGCGGCGGGTCGAGCCGTGGGGAAGCCAGAACAGCGCACCACCTGTGAGGGGTTCCGTCCGGTCGCTGGTGCCGAGGATGCCGTGCCCGGCGACGACGAGCAGGAGCACGTCGAGGTCGGGCTCGGCGTGGGTCTCGACGCACTGGTGAGCCGGCAGGTGGACGAGGTTGGCGTCGAGTTGACGGCCGGACTCGGTGAGTTTCCACACGGCACCCGCCGTCGCCGGAACGGTCCCGGCGAGGGCATGGACGTCACACAGCAGGCGCGGTGTCGGCGCGGGAGCGGACGGGGGCGAGGGCTCGGCAACGTCCTCGTCGATCGCCGCGGGGGTACCGGGAGGTGGGGTGTCAGGCATCGACGGCTGCCTTTCCGATCCGTACCCGCCAGATCTCCGGGCCGGATTCGAGGTAGTCCCAGGTGTGGGTGCCCGGGTGGGTGGCCTCGAACTCGCGGCGCAGGGAGTTGGGGTCGTGGTTGTTGATCAGGACGAAGCCCTCGCCGGGGCTCAGGCGGGCGTAGCGCGCGAAGATCCGCAGGTGCCGTCGGCCGTGCGGGATCTCACGGACGTCGAGGACCGGCGGATGGTCGAGTTCTTCGCCCGCGAGCAGGGTCAGCATGTCCGTGACGAGGGCGGGCAGATCGGCGCCGGGCAGGGCGGCGAGCGCGGGCAGCAGGACGGTCTCCTCGGCCGCCAGATGGACGGCCAGGACCGCCTCGATCAGCTGGGCGATCGCCATCGCGGAGGTGGTGTCGGTGGTGGCGGCGAGTGCGTCGATGTGCGCGTCGAGGGCTGCGGTTGTGGTGCGCAGGGCGCGGACCAGCAGGCGTGTCTCGGCCGCGCCGGAGGCGGCCGCGAAGAGTGCCTGGTCGGTGGCGGCCAGATGACGGCGCAGCTCACCGGAGCAGAAGTCCACCAGGGCCGCGTGCACGACGTTGTGGGAGCCGGCGACCGGTTCGGATTCGCCGAAGGCGGCGAGGCCGATCCGCAGCCGTTGGTGCAGGGCACGGATCGCTATCTGGGCCCGGACGGCCGGGTCGGTCTCTGTCGCCTCGATATAGATCTCGGATGACGATGCCACCGCGTGATGCTCCTCTCAGCCCCCGCGCCCACAATTATTACATGTATTATTTGGAGAAACCTCTCGGGTGGCGTGAGGAGCGCATTGTGACCTACGTGATCGCCGAGCCTTGCGCCGACGTGAAAGACAAGGCGTGCGTCGAAGAGTGCCCCGTCGACTGCATCTACGAGGGGCAGCGTTCTCTGTACATTCACCCGGACGAATGCGTGGACTGTGGGGCCTGTGAGCCGGTCTGCCCGGTCGAGGCGATCTTCTACGAGGAGGACGTCCCGCCGGAGTGGCAGGAGTACATCCGGGCGAATGTCGAGTTCTTCGACGTCCTCGGCTCACCCGGCGGCGCCGCCAAGCTCGGGCTCGTCGAGCGTGACCACCCGATCATCGCGGCACTGCCGCCGCAAGTCCGGGAAGGCTGATCAACATGGCCACCAGCAAGGAACGGCAGGATCGGGAACAGCTTTCCGAACGCCGCCGCGCCGTACTCGACGCGGTGCAGGCCGCCGGTGCCCCGCTGGGCGTCACCGAGGTCGCCGACCGGCTCGACGTGCACCCCAACACGGTGCGCTTCCATCTCGACGCGCTCGTGGCACAGGGCCGCGTCGAGCGGACGCTGGAGCAACCGTCGGGTCCTGGACGCCCGCGCACGGTTTACGCGCTGCAACCGGGAATGGACCGGGGAGGAACGCGTCGATACCGGCTGCTGGCCCGGATGCTGCTCAGTCAACTGGCTTCGACCGGGTCCGGCGCCGGGGCGGCGGCCACCGACGTGGGGCGCGCGTGGGGACGGTATCTGGTCGAGCAGGTGCCCCCCTCCCGCCGGCTGACCGCTGACGAAGCCGTCGGCCGGCTTGCCGCCATGCTCGACGATCTGGGCTTCGACCCACAGCTCGGCCATGACGGTGAGGTGCCTGGCCCCGTCCGGCTGCGGCACTGCCCCTTCCTCGAACTCGCCGAGGAGTACAGCACGATCGTCTGCCCGCTCCACCTGGGCCTGATACAGGGCGCCCTGGCCGAACTGCGCGCCCCCGTGGAAGCCACCCGGCTCGAACCCTTCGCCGAACCCGACGCCTGTCTGGCACATCTCGCCCCCTCCACGGCCTCATAGTCCCCTCCTGTATGGATAAACGCCGACGCGGGCCCACCCGCGCCGGAAACGAGGAATCCCCATGCACATCGTCGACACCGAAACCGCGACCCCCTGTGGCCGACGGCCCGACCGCCGCACCGCTCACGACCGCCACCACCTCCGACCAAGTCGCCGTCATCCATGTGGAGATCCCCCCGGCGGTGGCCTGCCCGAGCACGACCTCGGCGCCTCACAGATCGTCCTGATCCCGGTCGCCGGGTCGGTTCAGGTGCGCCACGGCCAGGACGTACACACCCTGGTGCCCGGCTCGGCGGCGCACGTCGACACCGCTGAGCGGGTAAGCCTCGCGAACCTGAGCACCGAGCCCGCCTCGCTGATGGTCGTGGCCTCGCCCCCAGAGTTCGCGTACCCGCTGGCAGCGTGGCCGATCGTTTGAAGCACCGGGCCACCGGACCCGCCGCCTGACGCCCGGCATTCCCACTGGGTGCTGACCTCCCGTAGCTGCTCCTGACGAATGCCGCCGCCCCGGACACGAGAGAGACCACTATCAATGAATACGACGTTGGCGGCCGTGGCAGGCGCCGTCACCTTTCTCTGGCTCGGGATGGTGCTGGCGATCTCCTTCCTGGAGGCGCCGTTGAAGTTCCGGGCCCCAGGCGTGACGATCCCGATCGGACTCGGCATCGGCCGGATGGTCTTCCGCGCGCTCAACCTCGTCGAGACCGTCCTCGCCGTCATCGTTGTCGCCGCGGTCGCCACCGCCACACCGTCTACGGCCGTCGTCACATTCACCGCGATCACGCTGGCCGTCCTGGCTGGACAGCTCACCGTCGTCCGCCCGCGCCTGAACAGGCGTTCCGACGCCGTACTCGCGGGCGAGGACCCCGCGCGGCACCGCTCCCGCGCCCACCTGTACTACGTGGCGCTCGAGCTTTTGAAGGTGCTGTCCCTGCTCGCGCTGGGCTGTGCGGTTCTGGCCCGGTGACCGAGGACACGGGAGCGAAGTCGGTAGCGAAGGAACAGGTATGAATCCCGTCGCCGGGCGCTGATCAGATCGGCCCATGCCGGTTGCTTCGGCAGCAGTTCGAGTCCCGTGATCAGTGCCGGGCGCGAGGTGTCGGCACGGCCAGCGAGTACCGGGGATGTCGTGAGGAACAGTTCATCCAGCAAGCCCTCACCGAGCAGGTTGCCGATGAGGTGCGGTCCGCCCTCGGTGAGCACCGCGGTGTGTCCGCGAGCGTGGAGAACCGCGAGTACGTCGGCCATACGAAGGGCGGTCCCTTCGCCTGCGGTGAGTGTCGTACACGCTGGCGGCAGGCGTCCCTCCAGTTGACGGGCGCCTTCCACGGTGGTCGCCACAAGCGCGCCCGATTCCAGGGCTGGGTGCTCGGTGGGGAGGTCACCGCTCGCGGTGACCACAACCAGTTTTGGTTGGGCGAGGCGTCGCAGACTCTGCCGCAGCTCGGCGAAGGCCGGGGCGGCCTGCGGGCAGACGTGATCGGGTGTCCATTGGTGGCCCGGCGTGGCTCGGAGAGTGCCGGCCCCGATGAGTACGGCGTCAGCGCATGCACGCAGTAGTCCCATGACGAACCGGTCCGTGGGTTCGCGTCCGCTGATCGCCGAGCCGGAGGAGGGGTATTCGGGCCCAAGAGCGACCACTCCGTCGATGGAGGTGACGAAGTTCGCGTACACACACGGCAGGGCGAAGCCCAGATCGCCGCCGTAGGCAGTGGCGAGCGCCGGGGGCAGCCCGAACCGGGGCTGCCCGGCTTCCTCGTACAGCAACTCCAGCGACTCCAGCGAAGCTGTCCGTGTCCGTGCTACGGGGTGCCCGGCGCTGTCCTCAGCCATGGCCGGCCAGGCCCCGCTGGCCGCACAGCGTGAAGAACTCGCCTCGCAGTTGCGGATCCTCCTCGTAGGTGCCCCGCCAGTGGGTGGTGCGGGTGCTGGACTCGATCTCCCGAACGCCGCGCATCTGCGTGCACAGATGCACCGCTTCCAAGTGAACCGCGACGCCGTGGGGCAGCAGGATCTGCTGCAACGACTCGGCGAGCTGGCGGCCGATGCGTTCCTGTACCGAGAAGCGGCGGGCGAACAGTCGCACCAACCTGGTCAGCTTGGACAGGCCGAGGATGTGCTCGTGGGCGATGTAGCCGATGTACGCCTTGCCGAAGAACGGCAGAGCGTGGTGCTCACAGAGAGCGAAGAACGGGATCGGCCCTTCGACGATCTGGCTGATCCGGCAGTCCGACCCTCCGTGGCATTCGGTTTCGAAGGCGGTGACCAGCTTCTCGTCGCCCTCGTACCCGCTGGTGGCGTCGAACAGGGCACGCAGGAAGCGGCGGGGGGTGTCCACGGTGGCCTCCGACCCGACGGCCAGGCCCAGCGCCCCGAAGATCTCACTCATGTATCCCTCGAACCGCTGCCACTCCGCGGGAGCGATCTGCCGCGGAGACACAGCCGCCCACTCCGCCTCGTCGGTGAGGGGCACGAGCCGCTCGCCCACCATCCCTACGACGGGCGGGGGCCCATGCATCTGCGTGAATCGCCCGTTCATATGCGGCCTCAAGACGCGACAAACATCCCGTGCAGTCGGCTCATTCCATTATCGCGCTACCTGTGCCGGAGTGCTGAGCGAGCTCACGCAGGCGTCCGCGGCAACGCACGGTTGCCGGTCAGGACCTCGGGCCGCTGCCAGCCGGCCCGTACAGATCCAGTAGGCGGGTCCGGGTGGATTGAAGTCGGTTGCCGACCACGGTAGCTACACAGCGTGTGATCGACAGCCCCGGCACGGGATCCTCCTCGATCAGTGTGCGCACCGCCGTCGCGTCGAATTCCAGTGCATGTACCGGGCCATGTGCCTCTGCGCCCAGTTGCCAGGTGTGCGGTGGGACCAGCCACGACCAGCCGAGCAGTTCACCCTGGCCGATGGCGTCGACGGTGGCCGCCCGCCGGCCGGGGACGTGGACGTCGAGAGCAACCAATCCGGTGATGACGGTCCAGAACCGGTCGGCCTTGCTGCCCTCCTCGAAGATGCGGGCGTCTGCGGGGAAAGACACGTCGGTCGCGAACTGCAGCAAGCGGTCGCGGTCTTCGGGTGAGAGCAGGCTCAGCAAATTCGTCGTGGTTGCCATCCGGGCCCTCCTGTCTCAGATTGACTGTCTACGCCGAATTGCTTCCTGAGGAGCGGCTACCGGACTCGCTGGGAATTGCTGCCCGATGGGGTCCCACCTCTCCAGGGAATCTGGGGTCTCGGGCGCCGTCGCGCTACCCGGTGGAGATACAGGTGGGCGGTGCGGCGGTTTGGTTTCGCAGAGCCCCCTGGGGCCTGCAGGGAGAGTGGAGCTCGCTGCCCTGTGCTGTCAGCTCCGGAGCAGCTCGGCAAGCACCTCGGCTTTGCTGGTCTCGGGATGTTTGGTTGCGGTGAGTAGTGTCACGGTTCGGTCTTCGACGAGGTCTCGCAGGTGGGCCAGGGCGTCTGCGCGTTCGGGGTCTTGGAGCTCGGTTTGGTAGAGGTGCCTGAACTCCGCGAAACGATCGGGGTTGCGGATGTACCACTTGCGCAGCTCTGTGGAGGGTGCGACCTGTTTGCACCACTCGTCGAGGTGGGCCTTCTCCTTGGTCATGCCCCGGGGCCAGAGGCGGTCGACCAGCACTCTGGTGCCGTCGGTCTGCGCCGGTGCGTCGTAGACGCGGCGGACCTGCACCGTTCGCTTGTGTGCCATGGAGGACCTCCTGCCGAGCTCCGCTTCTTCCGGCATCACGCGTAGTAGCGAGAGATGATCTCGAGCCGTGCCACTTCGTCCGGTCCCGGATACGCCACCAGGACCGGCAGGCCGCTGGGATCCCGGCCCTCGATGAGGGTGAAGCCCTCAGCTTCTCTGGTGTCGACACGGTCGGAGCGGGCTCTGAGTACGCGCTCGCACCGCTGGAAGTCGTCGGGGCCGTCCGCCGTCCAGATCACGTAGTGCGCGCCGACGTGACCTGTCGGGTGGATGGCGTGCGAGCCCACGGCCCGTAGGTACACCTGGAAGCCGCTGCGGCTCACGAGCAGCGCGGCAGTGGCGGTGCGTACGGTGACCTCCATGTTCAGCAGCTCCCCGTAGAAATCCGCCGATGCGTCGTGGTCGTGGACGAACACCACGACCGACGCCAGCCGGGGGCCGCGCGCCTCCGCTCCGCTACCGGTCGGCTCCGCATCCGGTGGAAGCTGCGCAGGGTCCTGGCCGGAGGACGCCGCTTCATGTGGAGTGGTCATGAGGACCCTTCCGCCTTCGACCGCGATACGAGGGCTTCTTTGTGCGGATTCCTGGTCCGTTTTCCACGCTACCCGGACGGTGTCCTGCCCGCTGACGTGCGGCAAACCCTGAGGGGTGCGGCCGCGGTTTCTCAGCCTGGCCATGCAAGGAACCCGCCGACGATGGTGCCGTAGGCGAGATGTGCGGTGAGCGTGACGGCGGGTGTGCCGGGCCCGTAGTTGAGCATGAGGAAGCCGGGTGGTTCGAGCAGCGCGACATCGGGGGCGCTGGTTTCGGGTTGGCCCATGCGCGGGTGGACGAGCGGCAGCAGGATGTTGACGAGCGCGGTGGTGGCGAACAGTCCGTGGACGAGGCCGAAGACGCATCCCAGCCACCAGCTGCTGTAGCCGATGGCGACGAAGACCGCGTAGTAGAGCAGGGCGAAGATCAGGCCGTTGATGAAGTGTGCGCCGTAGCCGAGGGCTTTGGCGCGGGTCCGGTCGCTGGTGAAGGCGGTCCCGAGCAGGAACGGCAGATCGATGCGGGTGAGGCTGAGGGCATTGGCCGCGCGCAGGCCGGTGGTCAGGACCAGGGTGCCGACGAGCCCGCCCGCCAGTGCGGCCCAGATGCTCATCGTGTGGCCTGCCCGATCGCGCAGGCGGCGCTGATCAGGGCCAGGTGGGACAGGCCCTGGGGCAGGTTGCCGAGGAAGTCGCCGGTGGCGGGGTTGATCTCCTCGCTGTAGAGGCCGACGTCGTTCGCGAGAGGCACGAGCTGGTCCATGAGGTGGGCCGCTTCGTCGGCGCGGCCGGTCCGGGCGAGTGCTTCGGCGAGCCAGAAGGAGCAGGCGAGGAAGGCACCCTCACTGCCGTGGACTCCGTCGGCGCCGAGGTAGCGGCTGACGTAGGGGCCGTCCTGCAATGCCTGTTGCATGGCGGCGACGGTACCGCGCATGCGCGGGTCGTCGGGCGACCGATAGCCGTGGAGCAGCCCGAGCAGGAGGCCGGCGTCCAGCTCGTCGCTGTCGGCGGAGCGCACGTAGGTGTTCAGCCGCAGGCTGAAGCAGCGGTCGTCCACGAACTCGGCGATGGCCTGCCGTTCACGCCTCCAGCGAGGTGCGTGCCGGTCGGGGATAAGCCCCCGCTGGGCGAGGTCGAGAGCGCGATCGAGGGCGACCCAGCACATCATTTTGGACTGGGTGAAGTGCTCGGGAGCGCTGCGGACCTCCCAGATGCCCATGTCGGGCTGCTGCCAGACGGTGCAGACGAAGTCGGCGGTCTGGGCCAGGCGGCGGGCGATGTCGGCGTCGAGCCGATGGCCCGCTGCGGTGTACAGCCACGCCGTCTGCACCAGCTCTCCGTAGGTGTCCAGCTGGAGCTGGCCGGCGGCGGCGTTGCCGATGCGTACGGGAGTCGAACCGCGGTAGCCCGACAGGGGAAGGTTCTTCTCGGGTGCGCGGGCGCCCCCGTCGAGGCGGTACAGGACGTGCAGGCGGGGGTGGGTGAGCTGCGAGGCGTGCATCAGCCACCAGAAGTAGCCGGTCGCTTCCGGCGCGCAGCCCAGCTTGAGGAAGGCGTTCAGGGTGAAGGCGGAGTCGCGGATCCAACTGAAGCGGTAGTCCCAGTTGCGTTCCCCACCGAGCTCCTCGGGCAAGGAACAGGTCGCAGCGGCGGCGACCGCGCCGGAGGGAGCGAAGACCAGCAGCTTGAGGGCGAGGCCACTGCGCAGCACCGCCTCCCGCCAGGGGCCCGCGTAGGTGCGGCCGTCGGTCCACGCTCTCCAGGTGGCGGCCGTGTGGTCGAGCCGGGCCTCGCACTCGGTGCGCGTGGGGAGCACCAGCGGTTCCCGGTGTGCGTACGGCAGCGCGATCACGGCCCGGGTGCCCGCGTCCGCGCGGAAGCGGGATGCGACGGCATCAGAAGTGGGCTGCGGCTCTCCCGCGTTCCAGGCGCAGATCCCGACCCCCTCAGGACCTGAAGTGACGACCGGGACGCCCGCACGACGTGTCAGGTGAGGTGCGCGGGCGCCGTAGCCGAAGCGCGGCTGGACGCTCCAGCGCATGGGGACGCTGCCCGCCCGGCCCTCGATCCGCCGGACCAGCTCCCGGGCAGGCGCCAGGGAGCGGCTGTCGGGAATGGTCAGTGCGTCGGTCACCCGAACCG
This sequence comes from Streptomyces griseus subsp. griseus, assembly GCF_000720255.1. Lineage (GTDB taxonomy): Bacteria > Actinomycetota > Actinomycetes > Streptomycetales > Streptomycetaceae > Streptomyces > Streptomyces griseus_I. Next base: position 104,493 of record NZ_JOJE01000007.1, read on the forward strand.
TGCCGCCTGCTGTGGTGAACGTCGTCTCCAGCACGTTGGTGCCAGGCAGGTAGCGGCGGGAGGTTGTGTAGGGCGCCTCTGGCCGGAGGAGGAACCGTCCTCCCTTGAGGTGGTCGAGCACGGCGGCGAACACGGTCGGCGAGTCAAGGTCCGGCCAGGCCATCCAGTCCACCGAGCCGTCCCGGGCGATGAGCGCGCAGCAGCGGCCGTCCCCGATAACCGCGTAGTTCCGGAGTCCCGTGTACCCGTCCAAGCGTGCCGGTGGGTCGGCCGGGACGTCTGGCAGATCAGGCAGGTCTGTCTGCCGGCTCCAGGGCACGTCCGGTGCCGGCGATGCAGAACCCGAACTGGACGGTGTGGGTGTCACCCGAAGGCACCCTTTTCGGAAATTGGCGGCCTGCTGGCCAAAGAGACGGCCAGAGGTTCTTCAGTGTCGGTGACACGGCCGGTCGGCAGCTCCGGCCGGGAAGCGATCCCTCTACGCCTCTTCAAGAGACGCGGTTCAGATGGAGCCGTCGAGCCTCCTGCACCGCCCCTTCATCGCTTTCCTGGAGGGGCGTGAGCCGGATGCCGACGTGGTAGTCCTGGACCAGCATCCAGCCCAGGAAGCCAGCCCCGAGCGTGCAGGCGAGTCCAGCCGCGGACAGTGCCAGTCCGGGTGTGACGCCAGTCGCGGGGCCATCCCAATGGGTGGCGTAGATGGCAAGGCTCGCTCCGAAGAGGCCCAGCGCCGCTACGTTGAGACTGCCGTGGGCAATGCCGACGGTCTTGGCCGCCGACCGGCGGGGAATGCCGAACGCCAGATCGGCGATGCCGGGCAGGGCTGCCAGCAGTGCTGTGCCGACCCCAGCGATGTTGAGAGCGATGGCCAGGTTCAGCCAGAACTGCTGCCCATTGGCCGCGTAGACGGCGAAACCCACCAGCGTGCCGGTGTAGCAGGCGATGGGGAAACCGACCAGCATCGGGTGAATGGGATGGCCAGCGATGGTGATCTTGCTGTACATGGCACCTCCAGGCCGGTTGGCCGTGCTGAGCCTTTCCAGGTTCTCCCTCGATGTACAGGAGCGCCAACGGGGCCGGACCAGCGGTTTCGGATCCTGGGCCTGACGAGGAGAGCCTTGGCCCCTCACTTCGGCTGATTCGAAGATCTCCAGGTCCGCGGTCCTCGCGGTCGACGGCCGAACCTCTCGCAGTCCTCTGTCACACGGCTCCTTCGGCTCACATACCAGCTGAAAGTGAGGCGCAGGAGGCACACGACCATTGTCGTTGCCTGTTCGAGAGGGGCGGTTCGCCACTGAGGTCGCCTACAGGCCGTGGCAGTGGTCCCTCTACTGGAAGCGCCTGTTCAGGAGGCTCGGCGAACTACGAGAGCCGTGATGTCGTCCCGCTGTTCACCTGCGGTGTGTTGACTCAAGTCCTTGACCAGATTGTCGGCGACTTCCCAGGGGGAAACGTCCGCCCAGACTCGCAGGCGCTCTTCGAGGGGATAGAAGGCGCCGGTGATGCTGCGTGCCTCGGTGACGCCGTCGCTGCAGGCAAGAAGAGTGGCCCCGGGAAGAAACGGGAACCACGCGACGGCCCGGGGTTTCGGAGCGAGATCCGCAAGACCGAGAGGCACGCCAGGGTCGCCCAGCTGTACCGGTGTGACCGCTCCGGTATTCAGCAGATAGGGCGGAGGGTGGCCGCAGTTGACCGCCTGCGTGTCCGCCGAGGCGTCGATGCCCAGGATGAGAGCGGTGACGAACCGTTCAGGCTCGCCGGTCTGCTGGGCGAAGACGTTGTGGCGGACGACGGCCCTTTCCAGGTCATCCACGAGCGCGGTGAGCGTCGGCTCGCGCAAGGCGGCCTCGCGGAACGCTCCGAGCGCGGCGAAGGCGGCCCCGATCGCAGGCAGGCCCTTGCCCTGGACATCGCCGAACAGCAGCCGCGTCCCGTACGGCGAGGCCACCGCCTCGTAGATGTCTCCTCCCACCAGACGGTCCTCCTCCACCGGCAAGTACACGCCGTCGACGATCACCCGGTCGGTCAGGACGGGCAGCGGGCGCAGCACCTGCCGTTGCAGGGCGACAGCTGTGGACCGGACCCGGCGGAGATCTCGCTCGCGCCGTATACGCAAGTGGCAGGTCAGGACGCACAGCACGCCAAGCGTTGCGGCCAGCACCATGACGATCACGTAGTCGTACCACGAAGGGAGCGGCCGGTAGATCAGTACTCCGGTGATGACGATCAACACCCAGCCGACCGCGTAGATGGTCTGCCGCACCGTGCCGATCGCCGCCGGGAAGGCCGGCAGCAGGATCAACAGGGGGGCGAGCCGCACTGTACGGTCATCAATGACCAGCTCCAGTGCCACGATCGGGATCGTCAGCGCGACCACATAGACCATCGGAGCCCTGACCGCGCTTCTGGGAAGTGACTCACCCGCGCTCTCGGCGCGTGGAAGTGGCGCGTCGGCTGCGCGAGATGGCAAACGCCTGCGGAACACACCACCAGCCTCCTTCAGCTCTTTCGACCCCGCAACGGCGGACGCCGCAGCCTGTTGACGTGATCACTCACCTGCGTTCGTGAGCCGTTCCTGCCTGCACCCGCGGGGGCATGGGTGCAGAGGTGGGAGGGCTTGCTCGGTCCAGACGGTCTTGCGGTTGGTGTAAAGGCGGGTGCCCCAGGAAAGTCGGGCGGTGATGACGAGGCATGTTCGGCGCTATCACGTCAGCCCGCGCAGCATCTCCACGCGCCGTCGCAGCACGGATGCTGGTGTGCACGGTGCTCAGCGCGGCAGCCGTGCCCGCCGGACTGCAGTCCGCACGTTCGATACCTGCCCACTGCGATGAGCGCCCCGCCGGGGGCCACTCCCACCTATGCGCAACGTTCGGTGGCGGCCGCCTCACGGAAAGTGCCTCCCGCGCAGGCGGCGCTCAGTGCAACCTCCAGGTGAACTTCCCGCCGCCCATCCACCGAATCACGCCCGGGTCATCGAGGTCGTGACATGAGGTGGCGGCCCGGAACCTGCCCGGCATCCGGGCCGCCACCCCGGTTGCGTCCCGGGAAGTGGTGTACGGGTTCCCACCTGATCCGGGTGTTTGGCCTGGCGTCGGAGTGAGGGCCCGGATATGAGAACGGCCACCGGCTGAAAGCACCTGGACGAGCAGGTCACCGCCTTCCGTAACCGTCCCCTGGACGCCGGCCCGTACTCGTTCGTCTGGGTCGACGCGCTCACGCAGAAGGTCCGCGAGGGCGGGCGCATCGTCAACGTGCATGCGCTGATCGCGGTCGGTGTCAACGCTGACGGCCACCGCGAGATCCTCGGCCTGGACGTCGCCACCGCCGAGGACGGCGCCGGCTGGCTCGCCTTCCCGCGTTCCCTGATCGCCCGCGGCCTGTCCGGCGTTCAGCTCGTCATCTCCGACGCCCACGCCGGCCTGGTGGACGCGATCGGCGCAGTGCTGCCCGGCGCCTCGTGGCAGCGCTGCCGCACCCACTACACGAGGAACCTGCTGAGCCAGGTCCCGAAGTCAGCCCAGCCCTGGGTGGCAACGCTGCTGCGGACGGTCTTCGAACAGCCCGACACCGACGCGGTCCAAGCACAGATGCGGCACGTCCTGGACGCGCTGGAGGCCAAGTTCCCGAAGGCAGCAGCCCACTTGGACGCCGCCCAGCACGACCTGCTCGCCTTCACCGCCTTCCCGCGGGAGATCTGGCGGCAGATCTGGTCGAACAACCCGCAGGAGCGGCTGAACAAGGAGATCCGCCGCCGCACCGACGTGGTCGGCATCTTCCCCGACCGCACCGCCGTCATCCGGCTCGTCGGGGCGGTCCTGGCCGAACAGAACGACGAGTGGACCGAAGCCCGCCGCTACATGGGCCGCGAACTCCTCGCCAAGGCCCGGCTCCACCCGATCGAGTCAGAAACCGACGACACCGTCCTGCCCACCGAACTCACCGCATAGCCTCAAAGACGAGATCACCGAGTGGCCGTCGATACACCACTCCAGCGGACGTGACCCTCAGCCATGGGGGACAACGGCGATGGGACAGGCCGCATGGTGCACGGCCGCATGAGCCACCGGCCCGAGGCGCGGCGCCAGTGCGCCCCGGTGCCTGCGTCTGCCTACGACCAGCAGTCCCGCCGTCTCCGTGTCGTGGACGACTGCTCTGGCCGGGCTGTCGAGGGTAAGGACTTTGATCACCCGCATACCGCGGAACTTCTTGCGCCATGGACGGAGTTGCTTGCGGAGCTTCTTCTGCGCCTTGTCCGTGATCTCTGCGGCAACTTCAGGGTCCACGCCCCAGGGCATATGCGCCTGCACCGGTACCTCGTGGCCGTGGACAGCGCGTAGGGGCACTCCGCGTGCGTGGGCGGCAGAGAAGGCGAACTCGAACAGTTCATCGCATGGGTCCCGCAGGCTCAGGCCGACCACCACGCAGTTGGCGACGGGAGAAGGCGCTGTCTCCTCCAGGCTTGCACGTACGAGGACCACCGGCCGCTCGGCCCGTGCCACGACGTCCATGCTGGTGCTGCCAAGGAAGTAACTGCCAGCCGCCGCCAGTCCACGCGAGCCCAGCACGATCATCCGGGATTTCGCTGCCGCTGTCAGCAGTGCGGACCTGGCGTCGTCGGCTACAAGATCCTCAACGATGGACAGCACGGGGTAACGCTTGTGGAGCTCGACATGCGCGTCGTGAAGAATGCGCTGTGCCCAATGGTGCTGGTCACTCTCCGCAGAGACACCGCGAGGCCCCGGCGCCAGCGGGACCCACGCGTGCAACAGCCTCAAGGTAAGCCCTTGCCGGTCGGCTGCCGCCGCGCCCCAGCGTGCAGCGGCCAGGCTCTCGGGGGAGCCGTCCAGACCCACAGTGAGCACTGGCTTCATAACGACTGCCTTCGTCTCGATAGAAGCTGGGTGCCGAGAAGCGGGAAGCGTGCGTCCCTGCCCGTGGCCTTGCGGCCCTAGTACCGCCCGGTCAACGGGCTCCTGTACCAATACACCCCAAAAGAACTCCTACCGCACTGCGAGCGCCGCAGAGCGTCTTCTGCGATCACATTCGCCCCATTCCTCGGTCGCGGGAGCCTGGCAGAGCTCGCCGGGCTGCTCCCAGCCCTGCGCAGTCCGGCCATAACCGTTGCTCGGGCCGGGTGGCCCCAGACGGACGGCACCCTACGAGCAGACAGCACGGCTCAGGGATCAACAGCAGCCCAGCGACGGACCGACAGCCGGGGGAGCCCACGCGACGACGGCCTCCTCGTCGCTGACCAGCCTCCGACGGGCCCCTGGTGGCTAACGGCCAGTGGGACTGGGGGCGGCTGATCAGTACACAAGGATCATCAGCACAACGACGAACACGGCGAGGGCTGAGACAAAGAGACCCAGCAGCCGGACCTGCAGCGCGCGGTAGCGGCTGGAGTACTGGCACTGCAGCTCCAGTACCCGGTCGGTGACGCGCTGGAGGGCGGCGCGTGAGATCTGAAGCCGGTCGGTGGCATAGAGGCGGACGACCTCCTCCCGTTGAGCGGTCGTCAGCCAGGGCATCTGCGCGGCGAACGCCTCGCCGCAACTGAGGGTGTCAGTCGCCTCGGCCTGATCCAGTAGATAGCTCTCCAACTCGTTCAGGCCGCGCGCGTACACCTGGCTGTGCCGCTCAGCACGAACGCCGAGGCCGGAACGCTTCACCGTTCATCACCCCCACCCTGCCCCAGGGACGCTCGTTCCGACGAGCGGTCCCGCAGTTCTTCTCTCGCGGCGAGGTCGGGATGGTGCAGGTCGAACGCCGGTGACTCACTGCGGATGCGGGGAAGGGCGACGAAGTTGTGCCGCGGGGGCGGGCACGACGTCGCCCATTCAAGAGAACGGCCGTATCCCCACGGATCGTCGACCTCAACCTTCTTGCCGTATTTGGCTGTCTTCCACACGTTGTAGAAGAACGGCAGCATCGACATGCCGAGGAGGAATGAGCTGATGGTGGAGATGGTGTTCAGCGCGGTGAACCCGTCCGTCGCCAGGTAGTCCGCATACCGGCGCGGCATGCCTTCCGCGCCCAGCCAGTGCTGGATGAGGAAGGTGCCGTGAAATCCGGTGAACAGCGTCCAGAAAGTGATCTTGCCTAGGCGTTCGTCGAGCATCTTGCCCGTCATCTTCGGCCACCAGAAATGGAAGCCGGAGAACATGGCGAAGACGACCGTACCGAAGACGACGTAGTGGAAGTGAGCCACGACGAAGTACGAGTCCGTGACGTGGAAATCCATCGGCGGCGAGGCCAGCAAGACACCCGTCAGACCACCGAACAGAAAGGTGATCATGAAGCCCGTCGCCCACAGCATCGGGGTCTCGAAACTCAACGACCCCTTCCACATGGTGCCGATCCAGTTGAAGAACTTCACGCCGGTCGGGACCGCGATGAGGTAGGACATGAAGGAGAAGAACGGCAGCAGGACAGCGCCGGTGGCGAACATGTGGTGCGCCCACACCGTCGCCGAAAGGCCGGCGATCGCGATGGTGGCGCCGATCAGGCCCATGTAACCGAAGATCGGTTTGCGGCTGAAGACCGGGATGACCTCGCTCACGATGCCGAAGAACGGCAGCGCGATGATGTACACCTCCGGGTGCCCGAAGAACCAGAACAAGTGCTGCCACAACAACGGTCCGCCGTTGGCGGCGTCGAAGACATGGGCACCGAATTTCCGGTCTGCCTCCAGACACAGCAGAGCGGCGGCCAGCACGGGGAACGCCAGGAGCACCAACACCGCGGTGAGCAGGACGTTCCATGTGAAGATCGGCACGCGGAACATCGTCATGCCCGGTGCGCGCATGCAGATGATCGTGGTGATGAAATTGACCGAGCCGAGGATCGTACCGAAGCCGGAGAAGCCCAGCCCTATGATCCACATGTCGCCGCCGATGCCGGGTGAGTGGACTACGTCGTTGAGCGGGGCGTAGGCGAACCAGCCGAAGTCGGCCGCACCCTGCGGGGTGAGGAAGCCGCCGACCGCGATGAGCGATCCGAACAGGTACAGCCAGTAGGCGAACATGTTCAGCCGGGGGAACGCCACGTCGGGGGCGCCGATCTGCAGCGGCATGATCCAGTTGGTGAAGCCGGCGAACAGGGGTGTCGCGAACATCAGCAGCATGATCGTGCCGTGCATCGTGAACGCCTGGTTGAACTGCTCGTTCGACAAGAGTTGCATGCCGGGGCGGGCCAGTTCGGCACGCATGAGCAGCGCCATGACGCCGCCGATGATGAAGAATGCGAACGACGTGATCAGGTACAGCGAGCCGATCGTCTTGTGGTCGGTGGTGGTCAGCCACGCCACCACCATCTTGCCGCCCCGCATCCGCCGCGGATGGGCCTGGACGCTGGGTACGGCTGCTCCCGCATTGTCCGTCGTGGTCACTGCGGCACACTACGGTCGACGCTCACACGTATGCCTGATAGCCACCGCGGCGTTGCTCCATCGAGGCTGAGGGATTCCTCCATTCAGGCGTGTCGTGCGTCGTGTCCCGAGGACGAGGTCGGAGCGCCGATTCAGGCGGTCAAACGGCGCTGGTCAACCTGGGAGAACGCCGACACGCCGTTTGCAATCGCTGCGGGCACACTGGCGGGAGAGGGGGTGGTCTCCGATCGCGCGAGAGGCATGACGCGTTGGCGAAACGGTAGTGGGGGAATCAGGAGGCGGCGCGTGGAGGAGGCCATTCCCCTCAGGCTGCTGGCGGATGTCACGAACGCGCTCAAAGCGGGTCGAGGCTGGGAGGGAAGCCTGCAGAGGCTTGCGGAACTCCTGGTCGAACGACTGGCTGACTGGTGTGTGATCGACCTGCTGGACGAAAGGGGCCGGGCTCGCCGGGCTGTGGTGACGGGGCGCGGGACAAGCCGACCGAACAGCCCCCGTCCGGGAGAATCGTCCCAACTGCTCCCGTCATGGCCGCAGGGCTCTGCCGCACCGCTGGCCCAAGCCCTGCGCCGAGGCACCGCCGTACTGATCCCCGACGTGCCGACGCCTGACCAAGCAGCGGATCCTTTGGAACGTGCACAACTGGAGTTGTTGACCCGGTTGGGCGCGACCACCGCGATCGCGTGTCCCCTGGAAGCCGGTGGGCGCCCCTTCGGGGTGATCATCGTCGCCCGCACCGAAGCGCGTCGTCCCTTCACCGAAGCTCAGGTCCCGCTGATCGACAGCCTCGCGCATCAAGGCGCACTCGTGGTGGACAACGCGCGTCTGTACGGTCAGCAACGCGACATCGCAACGCACCTGCAGCGCTCTCTGCTGCCGAGCAGCCTGCCTGACGTCCACCCGTTTCGTCTTGTCGCCCGATACTCCCCGGCGCGCACGTACGCAGAGGTGGGAGGCGACTGGTACGACGCCATTGCACTTCAGGACGGGACCTTGGCATTCACCGTTGGTGACGTGGCCGGCCATGACGTGCGGGCCACTGCCCGGATGAGCCAGTTGCGCCACATGCTCCGCGCCCTCGTCCTCGACCGTCCCGGCCCGCCGGACGAGGTGGTGCGCCGCCTGGACCAGGCGTTGGAGAAGCTGAACGAGCCCGACGTCACGGCCACGCTCATCTCGGTGTGGCGCGTCCGTCGGCTGTCTGCCCCTCGCTTGCCTGGGCCAACGCCGGGCATCCGCCTCCGCTACTCGTCCGCCCCCACGGCCGGGCACGGTTCCTGGCCGGTGGTGAGGGCCTTCCACTCGGAGTGGACACCGACGTGCCGCGGGAAGCGGCGGCCACGGCGCCACTAACCGAAGGCAGCCTCTTCCTGCTTTATACCGACGGCCTTATAGAGCGGCGCGGTGAGGATCTGTCCGTTGGTCTCGAGCGGCTCCGCGGCGAAGCTGGAAACTTGCGCGGCCTTTCGCCGGACCACTTCCTGGACGAGTTGGTGGAGCGGGTCGCCCCCGCACGTGGCGATGACACCGCGCTGTTGGCGTTGTGGAATGAGTCCGCGTCCCGATGACCGCACCGTCCCGGGCAGCGGTGCACTGCCCTCGACCACCGCGCGCTCAGACCAGAGGTGACCACAGTCGGCTCGGGCACCGTCGTCGTCACCGTCCCAGCGGGACGCCAGGTGAGCGGCCGCCGATGGAATGCGATGGTTTCGCGCCCGCATTTCGTTAGCCCCATCGTTCGTGCCAAATGCCTCCATGTTTCCGGGCCGTCCCGCAACCATGGTGGTAGCCCAGCGGCTGAACCTGGAACTTCACTGAAGATCAGGAATACCGGCCCCTCTTCGGCGGTCGGCGAGCCGTCCAGGCCGGCCAGCACGCCGTCGGCCTGAGCCGGTGTGCGGATTGCGGGCCACTGGCCTTCCAGAGACGATGGAGCGACAGGCAAGCTCTGGTGCGGGCCCCGGACGAGCAGCAAGAAACCTTGAGCTGCTCACTCCGCCTGGTGCGCGGGAAGAGTGGCAACGTCATGAATCCCTTGAAGACACTGAGCGATGCCGGAGTGTCGATCTGGCTGGACGATCTCAGCCGGGAACGGCTGGTGTCCGGCAGTCTGGCGGACCTGGTCGCGCGGGACCGGGTGGTGGGGGTGACCACCAATCCGACGATCTTCGCCAAGGCCATCACGAGCGGCGACGCCTACGACGCACAGATTCGTGATCTTGCGGCCCGCGGAGTCGGCGTCGGTGAGGCACTGCGGGCGCTGACCACAACCGACGTCCGGTGGGCGTGTGACGTGCTGCGCCCGGTCTACGACGCGACGGGCGGCGTCGACGGGCGGGTCTCCATCGAGGTCGATCCCCGGCTCGCGCACGACACCGCGGCGACGATCGCGGAGGCGCGGGCGCTGTGGTGGCTGGTCGACCGGCCCAACCTGTTCGTGAAGATCCCGGCCGCCCGGCAGGGCCTGCCGGCGATCGCCGCGTGCCTGGCGGAGGGAATCAGCATCAATGTCACGTTGATCTTCTCCCTCGCCCGCTATGACGAGGTCATGGCCGCCTTCCTCGACGGGATGGAACGCGCCCGCGATGCGGGCCGTGAGTTGTCCGGGATCGGCTCAGTGGCTTCGTTCTTCGTCTCCAGGGTCGATGCCGAGGCAGACGCACGCCTGGACAAGACCGGCACCGCACAGGGGGCCGGGTTGCGTGGCCGGGTGGCGATCGCCAACGCGCGACTGGCCTACCAGCACTACGAGCGCGTGATCTCCTCACACCGCTGGCAGGCTTTGGAGCAGGCGGGGGCTCACCCACAACGTCCGCTCTGGGCTTCGACCTCCGTCAAGGATCCCGCCTACCCCGACACCCGGTACGTGACCGAGCTTGTCGCGCCAGGCGTGGTCAACACGATGCCCGAGGCCACCTTGCGCGCGGTTGCCGACCACGGCCAGGTGCCGGCCGACTCGGTCCGCACCCACTACGACGACGCTCAGCAGGTTCTCGAGGGGTTGCGGGCAGTGGGCGTGGATTACATCGACCTCGTGCAGACCCTCGAGGACGAAGGGGTGTCGAAGTTCGACGCCAGCTGGGAGCAGCTTTCCGAGCAGCTCGCCGAAACCTTGCGGAGCCGGCCCGCAGCCCAGGAAGGGAACTGACGATGTCCGCGAACGACGCGTGTGTGATCGTCGGGGCCAGCCTGGCCGGTGCCAAGGCCGCGCAGGCCCTGCGCGAGGAGGGCTTCGACGGCCCGCTGGTCCTTATCGGGGACGAGAGCGAACGGCCCTATGAGCGGCCACCGCTGTCCAAGGGCTACCTGATGGGCAAAGACGCGCGCGAGCAGATCTACGTCCACCCGCCGCAGTGGTACGCGGAACACAACGTGGACCTGCGGCTCGGCATGGCGGTCACCGCCGTCGACCCGGCCGCCCGCGAGGTGACACTCGCCGACGGCAAGCGGGTCGGCTACGGCAAGCTGCTGCTGGCCACCGGATCCTCGCCGCGCCGTCTGCCGGTCCCCGGCGCGGACCTTAAGCGGGTGCTCTACCTGCGGCGGGTCGAGGACAGCGACCAGATCAAGGAAGCGTTCCAGTTCGCCTCACGGGCCGTGGTCATCGGCGCGGGGTGGATCGGTCTGGAGACCACTGCTGCCGCCCGCGCGGCCGGTGTGGAGGTCACCGTGCTGGAGATGGCCGAGCTGCCCCTGCTGCGGGTCCTCGGTCGCGAGGTCGCTCAGGTTTTCGCGGACCTGCACCGCGACCACGGCGTGGATCTGCGGTTCGGCGCACAGCTCGCCGAGATCACCGGCAGCGCCGGCGCGGCGGACGGGGTACGGCTGTCCGACGGCACCCGCATCGACGCCGACGTGGTCATCGTCGGGGTCGGCATCACGCCGAACATTGGGCTCGCGCAGGAGGCGGGCCTGGAGGTCGACAACGGCATCCGCGTCGACGAACGGCTCAGCACCTCATACCCGGACATCTACGCCGCCGGTGACGTCGCCAACGCCTTCCACCCCCTGCTGGGCAAGCACATCCGCGTCGAGCACTGGGCCAACGCACTGCACCAGCCGCAGACCGCGGCCCAGGCGATGCTCGGCCAGCAAGACGCGGTGTATGACCGAGTGCCGTACTTCTTCACCGACCAGTACGACCTGGGCATGGAGTACGCCGGGTACGTCGAGCCTGGCGGCTACGACCAGGTCGTCTTCCGCGGTGACGTGGCCGGACGCGAGTTCATCGCCTTCTGGCTCGCCGACAACCGAGTGCTCGCAGGCATGAACGTCAACACCTGGGACGTCAACGACGAGCTGCAGGCCCTCGTCCGCACCGCCCATCCAGTCGACGCTCACATGCTCACCGACCCACAGGTGCCCCTCGAGTCTCTCCTCGCCAGCGCCCAGCACCGGTGAGCGGTCCGGCGACCGGCCATACGACGACCGCTTCCTGACGTTGATCAGAATGCTGCCCACCCGGCCCTCCCGGACCGCCTCACATTCTTAGGGATTCCCGATGACCGACACTCCCGCGCACGTCCCGGCTGGTCCGATCGTGGTCGGCACGGACGGCTCCCCGCACGCTCGGCACGCCGTGCTCTTCGCTCTGCGCGAGGCACAGCTGCGCGGCACCGGTCTACGGGCGGTCTGTGCCTACGACTACACCCCTGCTCGTTTCACGGGCTACGGATGGATGGCCGATCCTGAAGGTGCCACCACCCTTCATGAACAGCTCCACGACGTCGCCCGACAGGCGGTGACCGAGACGGTCCACGAACTACGGAAGCAGCTCGGCGGACCCCACGTGGAGGTGGAGATCATCGCTGAGGCGGGCCGACCGGCGCAGGTTCTGCTGGACGCGAGCAAGGACGCCTCTTTGCTGGTGGTCGGCACCCGCGGTTCGGGCGCCTGGGGCCGCCTCACGCTCGGATCGACCAGCACCGAGGTCGTACACCACGCTCACCTGCCCGTCGTCGTCGTGCCGGCCGACAACCGCAGCACCCCCTCCTGAACGCCATCCAAGGAACGACTGCGGCATGTCGCCGAACTGCGGCGGCTGCGGAGGGGGCGACACATGTCGTTTGGGTGTGGACTCACTCGTTGTGCCCCGCCCATCTGCGGCGGGCCGGCCCACGACTGGGAGGCTGCTGCGGTTCCGGCAGATCAGGGACAGCGGGTATCGGCCCGCTACGAGAGACGTCCCTGGTCACCGTCAACGGGCTGCCATGGTGGTGGATCTCGAGGTCCGCCCCTGCCAACAAGGTGTACGTGGCCTGTTGGTGCGAGATGTCCACACGCACGCAGCACTGCCGGAACTGCACGGCGAAAGCCAGCCGACTGATCTGCTCGGGCAGCCGCGGGGCGAAAAACAGGGTGTCCCCGTGGTGTCTCATCCCGCCGAAGCCCGCTATGAGCGCGGTCCAGGTCCCGGCCAGCGAGGCGATATGGAGGCCGTCGCGAGTGTTGCGCTCCAGGTTGGCCAGGTCCATCATCGCGGCTTCGCCGAGGTAGTCGTATGCCAGGCGCAGATGGCCGACCTCGGCGGCCATCACGGCCTGACTGCCGGCGGACAGTGAGGAGTCTCGGACAGTGAGCGGTTCGTAGTAGGCGAAGTTGCGGGCCTTCTCCTCCTTGGTGAACGCGTCGCCGCGCAGGTGCATGGCCAGGACCAGGTCGGCCTGCTTGATCACCTGTTTGCGGTACAGGTCGAAATACGGGAAGTGCAGCAGCAGCGGGTAGCGGTTCGCCGGGGTGCCGGCGAAGTCCCACACCTGGTGGGAGGTGAAGCCGGCGGACTGCTCGTGCACGCCGAGTTCCTTGTTGAACGGCAGTACGATGCGCCGGGCGGCATCGCGCCAGGCCGCGGTCTCCTCGTCGTCCACGCCGAGCGAGGCGGCCAGGTCGGGGTGGCGTTCGGCCATGTCGGCGGCGGCCCGCAGATTCTGCTGGGCCATCACATTGGTGTAGGCGTTGTCGTCGGCGATCGCGCTGTACTCGTCCGGCCCGGTGACGCCGTCCAGGTGGAACACTCCGTGCGGGTCGTGGTGGCCGAGCGAGAACCACAGCCGGGCGGTGTGCACCAGCAGTTCCAGCCCCGCCTCCCGCTCGAAGACGAGGTCGTCACTGGCAGCGGTGTAGCGCACCACCGCATCGGCGATGTCGGCGTTGATGTGGAACGCGGCGGTGCCGGCCGGCCAGTAGGCGGAGCATTCGTCGCCGTCGATGGTCCGCCAGGGAAACGCGGCCCCCGCCAGGCCGAGTTGGCGGGCCCGTCTCCGCGCGGCGGGCAGCGTGGTGTGCCGCCAGCGCAGCGCTGGCCCCACCGCGTGGGGCGCGGTGTAGGTGAGCATCGGCAGCACATACGTCTCTGCGTCCCAGAAGCAGTGGCCGTTGTAGCCGGGGCCGGTCAGGCCCTTGGCGGGGATGGCTCGCTCCTCGGCGCGAGCCGCTGCCTGAAGTACGTGGAACAGGGCGAACCGGACGGCTTGCTGTATCTCGGTATCGCCCTCCAGTTCGATATCCGCCCGTGCCCAGAATGCGTCCAGGTATTCGCGCTGTTCGGCGAGCAGGCCCTCCCAGCCGGTGTTGGCCGCCCCGGCCAGCGCCGCGTCGACCTGGTCGCGGACGGCGGGCAGCGACCTGGCGCCCGACCAGCCGTAGGCGACCGTCTTCTCAATCCGCAGTCGCTGGCCCGGCCGCAACAGTGAGGTCACCGTCAGCCGGCTGAGATCCTGGCCGCTCTCCGCGGAGGCGGAGGTGCCTGGCGGGCCTTCGATCAGATGGTCGGCCGCCGTCGCCACGCGCAGCCTGCTGCGGGCCGTGCGGTGCATCAGCCGCAGCCTGCTGTCCTGCGCAAAGTCCTCCTCAGGCTGCAGGACCGCCCCCAAGGAGGCCGAAACCCGAGGATCGCCCTCCCGCTTCGGAAGCTGTTCATTGGCGACCAGTTCAGACTGGAGCACGATCCGCACCTCCTCGTCCACCGCCTCGACCTCGTAGGCGATCGCGGCGGTCGCCCGCTGAGTGAGCGAGACCAGCCGGGTCGAGCGGATGCGCACCGTGCGCCCCGACGGAGTCGTCCACTCGACCCTGCGGTGCAGTACCCCAGCGCGGAAGTCCAGCAGCCGCTCGTGGCGGTGCAGCCGGCCGTAACGCAGGTCGAACGGCTCGTCGTCGACCAACAGCCGGATCACCTTGCCGTTGGTCACGTTGATGATCGTCTGCCCGGACTCCGGGTATCCGTAGCCGGCCTCCGCATACGGCAGTGGACGGAACTCGAACACGCCGTTGAGGTAGGTCCCCGGCAGCCCGTGCGGCTCGCCCTCGTCCAGGTTGCCGCGCCAGCCGATGTGGCCGTTGGCCAGTGCGAACACCGACTCGCTCTGCTCCAGCACGTCCAGGTCGAGCTCGCTCTCGCGCAGGCACCACGGTTCGACGGTGTACGCAGGATGGGTGATCATGGCGGGCCTCCGGCACTCGGTGACGGTCGCGGACGATCGGGCCGTGGCCCTGACTGCGGTTGGACTGTTGCGGCGCGACTGGGAGAGGCTGGCTGGTCAGGGCGGGCGGTGCAGCGGTCTGAGGGCCGTGGTGGTCCGGCCCGGCGTGCTCTCGCTGTACTGGCGGTACTTGAACCCGTGGTGCGGCGATGCCGCAGACGCGGTTGGCGGGCGGCGAAGACCAGCGGCACAGGCGACGTCCGGGTGTGTGAGCGGGCAGCGTCTCCATCGGCTACAGCACGATGCCCAGGGGGTGTTCGAGGAGTGTTTTGAGGTCGGCGAGGAAAGCGGCGGCGGTGGCGCCGTCCAGGACGCGGTGGTCGATGGACAAGGTCAGCGCCATGGTCGTGCCGACGGCGAGTTCGCCGTCGCGGATGACGGGCTGGGTTTGCGCGGCGCCAACGGCGAGGATCGCGGCCTGGGGCGGGTTGATGAGGGCGGTGAAGTGGTCGACGCCGTAGGTGCCCAGGTTGCTGATGGTGAAGGTGCCGCCGCTGAGGTCCTCCAATGCGAGGCGGCCGGCGCGGGCGTTGTCGGCCAGGGCGTGGGCCTCGCGGGCAATCTGGGTCAGGGTCTTGCGGTCGGCGTCGTGTACCACGGGGACGGTCAGTCCGTCCTCGAGGGCGACGGCGATGCCGATGTGGCTGCGGCGGTGGCGCAGGATGCGAGTGCTGTCCCAGGAGGAGTTGGCCTGCGGGTGAGTGCGCAAGGCTGTCGCGCACGCTTTGACGAGCAGGTCGGTGACGCTGATGCGGGGGCCGGGTTCGCCGAGTTGCGCGTTGATGTCGGCTCGGAAGGTGAGCAGCGGTTCGGCGTCGATGACGGTGGTCAGGTAGAAGTGCGGGGCCTGCTGCGTGCTCTGGGTCAGGCGCTGTGCGGTGAGGCGGCGGATGGTGCTCAGTGGCACTTCCTCGTCGTCTTCGGCCTCCTCGGCGGGTGTCTGGTGCGCCGCTGCGGGTCCGGCGGGCTGTGCGGGCTCGGGTGCGGTGGGGGGCCGGATGGCGCCTGGTTGTCCGCCGTGCCGGGAGATGGCGTCGTCCACGTCCGCGCGGACGATGCGCCCTCCGGGGCCGCTGCCGGTGAGCGTGGTGATGTCGATGCCGTGCCGGCGGGCCAATGCCCGGGCCAGCGGGGAGGTGCGCACCTCCTGCTCGTCCCTCCGGGCGGGCGCGGGGGGCTCGGCGGTGGCGGGGATGGTCTGCGCGGGGCCTTCGGTCGGCCTTGCGGGCGGTGCCGGGGCGGGTGCGGCCGTCTGACGGGCTTGCTCAGGTGCAGGCTGGTCCGGCGCGGCCTGGGGTTCGGTTCCGATGACGGCGAGAGGGGTTCCGATGGGCACGGTGGTGCCTTCGGCGACGAGGATGCGGGTGAGGGGCCCCTCGTCGTATGCCTCCAGTTCCATCACGGCCTTGTCGGTTTCGATCTCGGCGATGGCATCGCCCTTGCGGACCGGGGCGCCCTCGTGGGTGAGCCATCGGCTCAGGGTGCCCTCCTCCATGGTGTCGGACAGGCGGGGCATGAGGACTTCGGGCATCACGGGCCTCCTAACCGCCTGCGGGTGTGGTCGGGTGGGCGGTGAAACCGGTGGCGTCGAGGGTTTCGTGGATCACCCGGGTCAGTGCTGCCGCGTCGGGCAGGGCGGCGGTCTCCAGCTGTTTGGCGTACGGAAGGGGGACCTCGGCGGCGGCGACGCGGCGGACGGGCGCGTCGAGGCGGTCGAAGGCCCCCTCGGCGATGGTCGCCGCGATCTCGGCGCCGATGCCGTAGCTGAGCCAGTCGTCTTCGAGGATGACGGCGCGGGTGGTCTTGCGTACCGAAATGCACACGGTCTGCCGGTCCAGCGGTCGCAGGCTGCGCAGGTCGACGACCTCGACCGAAATGCCCTCCGTCTCTAGGCGGTGGGCTACGTCCAGGGCGATCGCTGCGGCGCGCGAGTAGGCGACGACGGTGAGGTCCCGGCCGGGTTTGGTGATCTGCGCGGTGCCGATGGGCACGGTGTGCTCGCCGTCGGGGACCTCACCCTTGGTGTTGTACAGCGCGAGGTTCTCCAGCACGAGCACCGGGTCGTCGTCGCGGATGGCGGCGGTCAGCAGCCCTTTGGCGTCCGCCGGGCTGGCGGGGGCGACGACCTTGAGCCCGGGCACGTGGGCGTAGAAGACCTCCAGGTTCTGCGAGTGGGTGGCGGCCAGTTGTTGCCCGCCGCCTCCGGGGGTGCGGATCACCATCGGCACCGAGACCTGGCCGCCGAACATGGCGTGCATCTTGGCGGCGTGGTTCACGATCTGGTCGATGGCCAGCAGGCTGAAGTTGATGGTCATGATCTCCACGACCGGCCGCAGACCGAGCATGGCCGCGCCGACCGCTGCGCCGACGAAGCCCTCCTCGCAGATCGGCGTGTCGCGCACCCGACGGGGGCCGAACTCGTCCAGCAGCCCGGTGGTGATCTTGTAGGAGCCTTCGAAGACGCCGATCTCCTCACCGATCAGCAGGATGTTCTCGTCCCGCAGCATCTCCGCCCGGAGTGTGTCGTGCAGCGCCTGGCGGTAGGTGACAGCGGCCACGGCTACTCCTTCCCGGGGCGGTCGGCGAAGAGCCCGGGACCGGTCGGGCTGTCTCCGGGCAGGCCGAAGTGGGTGTTGGCGACCTCGGTGGCGTAGACGTGGTCGAACAGGGTGGCGACGTCCGGGGGCGGGCTGGCGTCGGCGAAGTCGACGGCGGCGGTGACCGCCTGCTCGCATTCCTCGTCGATGCGGTCCGCCGCCTCTTGACGAGGATGCGGTCCTCGATCAGGCGGGCCCGGAAGGCGGGCAGCGGGTCCTGCTCACGCAGCCGCTCGGCCTCCTGCGCCGAGCGGTAGCGGGCCGAGTCGACCACGGAGTGGCCGCGCAGCCGGTGACTGACGGCCTCCAGAAGCCGGGGCCGGTGCTCGGTGCGCGCCTGCTCCAGAGCGGTCTGTGCTGCGTCGCGGACGGCGATCACGTCGTTGCCGTCCACCCGAGCGCCTGGGATCCGGTAGGCGCAGCCGCGCCGGTACAGCGCGGGTTCTCCTGAGGCGGCCTCGACCGGGGTTCCCATGCCGAGGTGGTTGTTGACGATGACGTAGACGATGGGCAGGTGCCATACGGCGGCGAGGTTGAGAGATTCGTGGAAGGCGCCGATGTTGGTGGTGCCGTCGCCCAGCAGGCACATCACGGCCTCGCTGTTCGGTCCGGGCTCGCCGCGGTGGGCGATCGCGAGGGCCGCCCCGGTCGCCGGGGGCATCTGGCCGCCGACGATCCCGTAGCCGCCGAGCAGTCGCAGCCCGGCGTCGAACAGGTGCATGGAGCCGCCTCGCCCGCCGGACAGGCCCGTGGAGCGGCCGAACAGTTCGGCCATCACCCTGCCGGGGTCGGCGCCGCGGGCGAGCGCATAGCCGTGGTCGCGGTAGGTGGTGAACAGGTAGTCGGTCGGCCGCAGTGCGGCCATCAGGCCGACGACGGTGGCTTCCTCGCCCAGGTTGAGGTGGCAGTAGCCGCCGATCTTCGCCCGGGTGTACATCTCCGCGGCCCGCAGTTCGAAGCGCCGGATCAGGGCCATCTGCCGGTAGTAGCCGCGCAGCGCCGCCGGGTCCTCACTCGCCGGCGGTGCCTGTGGGTGCGGGTCGGTACGGTCCTGCGTCGGGTCCATGGCCGGTGTCTCCTGCTGTCGGGGCCTGCTGTCTGCCGCGGCGCGTCAACTGCCGGGGGGCGGTGCCTGCTGAGTGAACCGGTTCTTGTCGGCGTCGCAGGTGGGACAACGCGGTGGCGGCTGAGGGCCGCGCTCGGTCTGTCCGCAGACCTGGCAGGCCCATTCGGTGGTGAGCAGCGCAATCACATCGGACCGGCTGACGATGCCGGCCAGGCGCTGTCCGGCCAGGACCGGGACGCGTCGGATACGGCGTTCGACCAGCAGGTGGCGTACCTGTTCGACGTCGGTGTCCTCGGTGGCGGTGATGACCTCGCGGGTCATCACCTCGCGGGCGGTGGCTCCCTCGCGGGCGAGCAGGTCGTACTCGCTGACCAGGCCGACCACCGCGCCGGCGGTGTCCAGGACCGGCACGGCGCTGATCCGGTGCCCGCGTAGCGCCGCGGCGATGTCGGCCACCAGGGTGTCCTCTGCCACGGTGACCACCCGGGTGGTCATGATCTCTTTGACCTTCACCGTGTTCCTTCCCGGTGGGTGCAACGGCCGGTCCGCTCGACTGCGGTGGGGCGCTTCGCTTCTCACCGCGGTTGGGTGACGCCGAGCACGGAGAGCGCCTCGCGGACCATCTGGTGCGTGAAGCCCCACTCGTTGTCGTACCAGCTCATGATTTTGACCAGGGTGCCGTCCACGACCCGGGTCATCGCCGCGTCGACGATCGAGGCGCGGGAGTCGCCGATGATGTCGCTGGAGACGATCGGCTCGTCCGAGACGCCGAGGATGCCGCTGTAGCGGTCGGTGGTGGCCTCCGCACGGAAGTGCTCGTTCACTTCCTCGATCGTTGTCGGGCGGGAGGTGACGAGCACGATGTCGGCGATCGATCCGACCGCGATCGGGATCCGGACGGCCACGCCGTCGAAGCGGCCGACCAGCTCCGGGAGCGCCTTGGTGGTCGCGAGCGCGGCGCCGGTTGAGGCGGGAAGCATGTTGGCCGCTCCGGCCCGGCCTCGCCGGAAGTCCTTGCTGGGCCCGTCGATGAGCTGCTGGGTGGAGGTGTAGGCATGGATGGTGGTCATCACGGCCCGCTCCACGCCGATTCTGCGGTTCATCACTTCCACCACCGGGGTGATGCAGTTGGTCGTGCAGCTCGCGCAGGAGATGACCTGCTGCCCAGCCGGGGCGATATTCGCGCCGTGGACGACGGTGGCCATCGTCTCGGTGCGGGCGGGCGCCGAGAGGATCACGAATCGTGCGCCCGCGGACAGGTGCCGGGTCAGTTCCTCCTCGCGCCGGAAGGCACCCGTGCACTCCAGGACCAGGTCGATGCCCAGTTCGTGCCACGGCAGCTCGGCCGGGTCGCGGCGGCTGTACAGCGGGACGGTGTGTCCGTCGACGACCAGCGCGTCACCGGCAGCGGTGACGGACTTCCCATAGCGTCCGTAGACAGTGTCGTGGGTGAGCAAGTAAGCCAGATTCTCGGCGGGGACCAGGTCGTTGACCGCAGCCACCTCAACCCCGTCGAGGTCGTGGAGAATCTTGAACGCGGCCCGCCCGATGCGTCCGAGACCGTTGATCGCGATCTTCGCCATCCGGAGTCCCCTTCCCATCGATTCCGGGCAAATGCGGACGAGACCCTCGATCCGTCCTATCACCCCTCCGCTCGGCACGCAGGCTGGATGCGCCAAGCCCGGAGCCCCGCATCCCCTCCCACTGGGTTGCCGGATTCGCCCCATTTGCGGGCCGAATATGCGTGGTCGAGACTGACTCTGATTGGTTCCGCCCGTCTAGGCGGTACTGCCCGGGCAGCGCCGGACCTGTCACACGGCGGACCGGGGCCCGGTGCAGGGTGGTGACCTGAGGCGACGGCGGGAGAGGTCGGCGAGCCGACCGGCATGCGAGTCCCAGGGCGGACGGCCGATCCGGGCGCGGGACCCTCGCCGGGACGCGTTGGTGGGGCCCCGGCCCGTGCCGATCTCCGCCCGATCCGTACTGGGGAGGCACGCCCATGTCCTTGGACAGCTTCGCCGCCCGCGGCACGCTCGACGCCGATGGCACCTCCTACTCGCTCCACCGGCTCGACGCCCTGCCCGACTCACCACGGCTGCCGTACAGCCTCAAGGTGCTGCTGGAGAACCTGCTGCGCCATGAGGACGGCCGCACCTTCACCGCCGACCAGATCGAGGCGCTGGCCGGCTGGGACCCGGCGGCGGAGCCGGCGACCGAGGTGCAGTTCACGCCTGCGCGGGTGCTGATGCAGGACTTCACGGGGGTGCCGTGCATCGTGGACCTGGTGGCGATGCGCGAGGCCATGGCTGCGCTCGGCGGCGATCCGGCGCTGATCGAGGCGCGGCGGCCCGTGGAGCTGGTGATCGACCACTCGGTGATCGCCGACTACTTCGGCGTTCCCGAGGCGTTCGGCCGCAACGTGGAGTTGGAGTACCGGCGCAATCGGGAGCGGTATCAATTCCTGCGCTGGGGGCAGACCGCGCTGCGGAATCTGCGCGTCGTGCCCCCGGGCACCGGCATCTGCCACCAGGTCAACCTGGAACACCTGGCCCGGGTGGTGTTCGCCGAGGACGGCACGGCCTTCCCGGACACCCTGGTCGGGACCGATTCCCACACCCCCATGGTCAACGGGCTCGGCGTGCTCGGCTGGGGGGTGGGAGGCATCGAGGCGGAGGCAGCGATGCTCGGCCGGCCGGTGAGCATGCTCATCCCCAAGGTCATCGGCGTGCGGCTCACCGGCGGGCTGCCAGAAGGGAGCACCGCCACCGACCTGGTGCTGACCATCGCCGAGCGGCTGCGCCAGCACGGCGTCGTGGGCTCCTTCGTGGAGTTCTACGGACCCGGCGTGGCCGAGGTGCCGCTGGCCAACCGGGCCACCATCGGCAACATGAGCCCGGAGTACGGCGCCACCTGCGCGATCTTCCCCATCGACGCAGAGACCCTCTCCTACCTGCGGCTCACCGGCCGGCCCCCCGGGCATGTGGCGCTGGTGGAGGCGTACGCCAAAGAGCAGGGACTGTGGCACGACCCCGGCCACACCCC
This sequence comes from Streptomyces griseus subsp. griseus, assembly GCF_000720255.1. Taxonomy (GTDB): domain Bacteria; phylum Actinomycetota; class Actinomycetes; order Streptomycetales; family Streptomycetaceae; genus Streptomyces; species Streptomyces griseus_I. Next base: position 126,063 of record NZ_JOJE01000007.1, read on the forward strand.
CGACTACTCGCAGACCCTCGAAGTGGACCTGTCAGCCGTCGTCCCCTCGATCGCGGGACCGAAACGGCCGCAGGACCGCATCGCCCTGGCTGACGCCTCGAGGGTCCTGCGCGCTGTCCTGGACGGCGACGTGACCTGCGACGCGGCCCCGGTCGGCCTGGACCAGAGCGGCGTGGAGTCCTTCCCGGCGTCCGATCCGGTGGCCGTCACCGGCAGCCACCCCGGCGACCAGCCGGGGTGCCTGGAGGCGACCGGAACGGGCAAGGCACGGCCGCCTGAGCACGTCCCGGTGACGCTGGAAGACGGCAGCAGCTTCGAGATCGGACACGGCGCCGTCGTGATCGCCGCAATCACCTCCTGCACCAACACATCCAACCCCCAGGTGATGGTCGCCGCCGCGCTGCTGGCCAAGAACGCCGTCGAGCGCGGCCTGCGGTCCAAGCCCTGGGTGAAGACCAGCCTCGCGCCGGGGTCGAGGATCGTCATGGACTACTTCCAACGCGCGGGACTGACACCGTACTTGGACACACTCGGCTTCGACCTGGTCGGCTACGGCTGCACCACTTGCATCGGCAACTCCGGCCCCCTGATCCCCGCAGTCTCGCAAGGAGTCGCCAAGGCAGACCTCACCGTGGCCTCGGTGCTCTCCGGCAACCGCAACTTCGAAGGCCGCATCCACCCCGAGACGCAACTGAACTATCTGGCCTCACCGCCGCTGGTCGTCGCCTACGCGCTGGCCGGCTCCATGGCCGTCGACCTCACCCGCGACCCGCTGGGCACCGGCAAAGACGGCCGGCCCGTCCACCTGCGCGACATCTGGCCCACCCAGGACGACATCCAGCAGGTGATCTCCGCCAGTCTGCGGCCGGGCATGTTCACCGACGGCTACGCGGACCTGTTCACCGGCGACGAGAGGTGGCGGGCCCTGCCCACTCCCGAGGGTGACCTGTTCACCTGGGATCCCGCCTCGACATACGTGCGCAAGCCGCCCTACTTCGAGAACATGCCCAGCAGGCCGCAGCCGCAGGAGGACATCATCGGCGCCCGGGTGCTGGCCCTGCTCGGCGACTCGGTCACCACCGACCACATCTCCCCGGCCGGCGCCATCAAACGGGACTCACCCGCGGGCGAGTACCTGCAGGCCCACGGCATCGCGCCCGGGGACTTCAACTCCTACGGCTCCCGGCGCGGCAACCACGAGGTGATGATCCGCGGCACCTTCGCCAACATCCGGCTGCGCAACCTGCTGGCGCCCGGAACCGAGGGCGGCTACACCCGGCACCTGCCCGACGGCGAGCAGACCACGATCTACCAGGCGGCGAGGCGGTACGCCGCCGAGGACGTCCCCCTACTCGTCATCGCCGGCAAGGAGTACGGCTCCGGATCGTCGCGGGACTGGGCCGCCAAGGGAACCGCGCTGCTGGGCGTCAGGGCCGTCCTGGCCGAGTCCTTCGAGCGGATACACCGCTCCAACCTGATCGGGATGGGCGTCCTGCCGCTGCAGTTCGCCCCCGGCGACAGCGTCCGCTCTCTGGGCCTGACCGGTGAGGAGCAGTACACCATCCACGGCCTGGCCGAGCTGCACGACGAGGTCACCGTCGAGGCGGAAGGGGCCGGCGGCACCACACGGTTCACCGCACGCGTGCGCCTGGACACCCCCACGGAAGCCGACTACTACCGGCACGGCGGCATCCTGCCCTACGCCCTGCGCGCCCTGCTCCCCCAATGACACCGTGCCGAGAACCGCACCGCCGGCTTCCCGAAGCATCAACGACACACCGACGCCCATGAACGGCACCCCCCGGCCGAATCCGCAGTCTCCGGTGGCGCAGGCTCGGTCCGCCTCCCCGATTCTCCCGGCCGACCCGGGGTGGGTCGCCAAGGATGTCGTCGCATGCCGCCCGTCTGTGCACCAGAGACGGGGCCGCCAAGGGGGGTCACCCGCAGCGGACCCCGCCTCACTCGGCCTGTGTACCGGCGTCTGTCACCTCGACGGTCCCACGAACGATGACGACCGGACACGTGGCGTGCATCGCGCACTGCTGACTCACGGAGCCCAGCGGCGTTCGACGGAATCCGCCCATGCCCCGGCTGCCCACCACGAGGGCCTTGGCCCCTTCCGCCTCACTGAGCAGCACCTCGACGGGATTGCCCTTGACCAGACGCTTTCGCACCTGGGCGGCGCCCGACTCGCCGAGAACCTGGTGCACCTGGTTGACGAGGCCCTGCTCCGCGATCGTACGGTCGAACGTGGGATCCACCGCAGGCGCGGACCACCCGTACGCCCAGGGCAGCTCCCAGGCAGCCACTGCCACCACGTCACCGCCGATCAGCTCGGCATACTGGACCGCCCACCGCAGCGCGGCATGCGACGAAGGCGAGCCGTCGACACCCACCACGACGTTCAAGGCCGAGTCCCGTCCACCCATGAAATTCACACCTTCTACTCCTATACACCTCCACGCTGTGTGAAATACGGGTAATACGCCATACGATCGCGGCCGACAGGGACACCCCACCGATCCGTCGAGTGGGTAGGAGTCGGTGCCGGTCGGCGCGTCCAGCCATGCGGGACTGTTCGAACGGCGCACCAGCGGATGGATGCCGCCCCACATACCTGGAGACCGCACACATGCAGAAGATCTCCCTGGACGCACAAGCTCGCGAGCAACTGGAACGGGCCGCCTCCACCTCCAGCGGACGCAGCGCCACCACCGTCTACGGCGGCCATGAGCACACACTGCGCCACAGCGTCCTCGCCCTGACCGCCGGAACGTCGCTGGCCGAGCACGAGAACCCCGGGGAGGCGACCCTGCTCGTGCTGCGCGGACGCGTGCGGCTCACCAGCGGCGAGACCACCTGGGAGGGGCGCAGCGGCGACCTGATCGTCATCCCGCCGGCACGCCACGCCCTCCAGGCGATCGACGATGCGGCGGTGCTCCTCACCGTCGCCAAACCGGGCTGACGTGTGAACCGCGCGGACCAGAGCCGCGGACAGCTGCTCACCTTCGGGCACAGCACCGCCAGCAGAGAAGAGATGGCCGCCCTCCTCGCCGGCGCCGACGTGCTGGCTGTGGTCGACGTCCGCACCGCTCCGGGAAGCCGTCACAACCCGGACACGAACCGAGGCGCCTTGGAGCAGTGGATGCCGCGTCAGGGGATCGCCTACCGGTGGGAACCCCGACTCGGGGGCTTCCGCAGGACCGCGCCGGACTCACCCGACACGTTCTGGCAGAACGCCTCCTTCCGCGGATACGCCGGGTACACGCGGGACCCGCAGTTCGTGGCGGCAATGGACGAGCTGCTCATGCAGGCCGCGGCCGTGCGCACCACGGTCATGTGCGCGGAGGCGGTGTGGTGGCGCTGCCACCGGCGGATCATCGCCGATTTCGCGGTACTCGCGCGCGGGGCCCCGGTGCTGCACCTGTCCCATGACGAGCGACTGACCGAACACCGGCCGACAGTCGGTGCCCGGCTGCGTGAGGACGGCCTCCTGGTGTATGACCAGCACTGAAGGGTGATACGTGGCGCCGCATCCGGTGCCCGCCGTTGGCCGATGGACCCGAACTCACTGTGTTCTGCTGGGCTGCGGCTGCATGGTCCGTGCGCGCGTGCGGCGGCGGGTACGAGACCGCAGCACCGTCTTGACCAGCTCGCCGACCCACAGGATGGTCGAGCCGACGGCTGCGCACACGAGCCACTGGCTGGAGGTCAGGTTGGTCGTGGTGAAGAAGCCGTGCAGGGCGTCCATCTCGACGATGAGAACCAGCAGCACGATCACGGCGGCACCGGCGACGAACATCGAGGGGTTCTCCAGCGTCCGCCTGCTGAACACGCTGTGTGTGTCGTGCCGGACGTTGAGCAGGTTGTAGACCTGGAAGAAGACGAAGGTGACGAAGGCCATGGTGCCCGCGACGGTGGCCTGCCCCGCTTCCGCTTCCGGCCCTGGTCCCCAGGTCAGCACCGCGAGGGTGCCTGCCGCCATCACTGCGCTGGTCAGCAGGATCCGGGCAAGCCGCTTTCTGCTGAGGATGGGTTCGCCGGTCGGGCGTGGGGGTTTGCTCATCGCGTCCGGGCTGACGGGGTCGACTCCGAGGGACATCGCCGGCGGGCCGTCCATCACCAGGTTGACGAACAGGATCTGCAGTGCCGTGAACGGTGCGCCCCCTGCCAGGCCGGTCAGTGAGCTGACCAGGAACGTGGTCACGAAGCCCAGTGCCGTCGAGACCTGGAAGCGGACGAACTTCACGATGTTGTCGTAGATGCCCCGTCCCTCGCGGACGGCGGCCACGATGGTCGCGAAGTTGTCGTCGGTCAGGACCATCGTCGAGGCTTCCTTGGTCACCTCCGTCCCGGTGACGCCCATTGCCACTCCGATGTCGGCCCGGCGCAGCGCGGGTGCGTCGTTGACTCCGTCGCCGGTCATGGCGACCACGTCCCCGCGGGCCTGCAGCGCCCGCACGATCCGGATCTTGTGCTCCGGCGACACCCGGGCGACCACCCCCACCTCGTCAAACCGGCCGGGCAGGGCGTCGTCGTCGATCTGGTCCAGTTCGGCGCCGGTGATGGCCCGCCCCGGGATGCCGAGTTCACCGGCGATGGCCCCGGCGGTCCTCGCATGGTCACCGGTGATCATCCGGACCCGGATCCCGGCGTTGCGGCACTCGCCGATCGCCGCGCGCGCCTCCGTCCGCGGCGGGTCGACGATGCCGACCAGGGCCAGCAGCACCACCCGGTCAAGCAACTCCTTCGGGTCCTGTGGAGCCTGGAAGCCCTCGGCTGGGAAGTCCTCGGCCCCCAGGGCCAGTACCCGCATGCCCTGTCCGGCCAGGGCGCTGTTGGCCTGGCCGTAGCGCTGCCGGGCTTCCTCGTCGAACGGCAGGATCGTCTCGCCGCCGAGGTAGCGGTCCGCACGGTCGGCCAGCACATCAGGGGCACCCTTGACGAAGCACCGGATCACCTCGCGGCCGGTGTCATCGGTCCAGTCGTGGAAGGTCGCCATGAACTTGTAAGCGGAGTCAAAAGGGATCTCCAGTCGCCGGGGCCGCTCCTGGCGCAGCCGCGCCACGTCGATGCCGGCCTTCTCGGCCAGCACCACCAGCGCGCCCTCCGTTGGGTCCCCCACCACCTGCCCGTCCCGGAGCACGGCATCGGAGCACAGGGCCATCGCGGTCACCGCATCGTCCATGGTGGCCGGCACCGGCGAGCCGTCGGTGGTGCGGATGCGGCCGTCGAAGGAGTAGCCCTGGCCCGAGACCGTGAACCGGCGGCCGGCCAGCAGCAGCTCCCGCGCCGTCATCTGATTCAAGGTCAGTGTGCCGGTCTTGTCGGTGCAGATCTGCGAGGTACTGCCCAGGGTCTCCACCGATGCCAGCCGTTTGACGATCGCGCCTCGTTTGGCCATCCGTCCGGTCCCCATGGCCAGCGTGAAGGCCACGACGGCCGGCAGCCCTTCAGGGATGGCCGCGACCGCCAAGGACACGGCACTGACGAACAGGTCACCGAAATCCTGCCCGCGCACCAGCCCCAGGATGAAGACAGTGACGATGACCACCCCGGAGACCCAGGCCAGGGTGCGGCTGAGGGCGTCGATCTGCCGCTGCAGCGGTGTCGGCCCCGGCTGGGCCTTGTGGAGCATGTCGGCGATGCGGCCGGTCTCGCCGGCCATGCCGGTGTCGGTGACCAGAACCTCCCCGCGACCGCGGGTGACCGCCGTGTTCATGTACACCGCGGTCACCCGGTCTGCCAGCGGCACCTCGGCTCCGACGGTGGCATCCGCCGACTTCGCCGCCGCCATGGCCTCACCCGTCAGGACGGATTCCTGCACCTCCAGCGAGCTCGACGAGAACAGCCGGCCGTCGGCGGGCACCCGGTCACCGGGCGCCAGGACCACCACGTCCCCGGGCACGAGTTCCTCGGCGTCCAGCCGTGCCACTCGTCCGTCACGACGGACGGTGGCGGTCGTCACGGTCATCTGGCGCAGGGCATCCAGCGCCGCCTCGGCGCGAGACTCCTGAACAAACCCGATCGTCGCGTTGAGCAACACCACGACGACGATCGCCACCGGCGTCTCCCACTCCCGGGACACCACCAGGCTGACCGCCGCTGCAACCAGCAGGATGACGATCAGCAAGTCCTGAAACTGCCGTAGGAACGCCCGCCATCCGGGCTCTGCCGGAGCCTCCGCGAGCCGGTTCGGCCCATACTCCGCAAGCCGCCGCGCAGCCTCATCCGACGACAGCCCCGAGGAAAGATCCACATCGAGCCCGGCGGCCACTTCACCGGCAGACAGAGCGTGCCAGGAGGGCGGCAGTCCCGCGCTCGTCGAAGGAGCCATGCCCTCATTGTTTCCGCCACCGAGCGCTGACGCAGTACGGGCACAGCGTGGCGGGGACCAAGCCCCTGCGCCGAGCCGCCGACCGTCGAAACCCGACGACTCGACTTGTCTGAAGCCGGCCATCCCCGATCGCAACGTGCTGTCCGAACTGTTCGACAGCCCCGTGCTGAGCCCTGCTACCAGTGATTGACGGGCAGCCGCCGGACCAGCCCATGCGATGACTTCTTGATCCTTTGGCAGCAGGAAGTCGTCGGGGTGAACCTGGAAGGTACGGACAGGGAGGTGTGATGAGCGGTCTGGTTGTCGTGGGCGTCGACGGTTCAGCCTCGAGCCTGGCCGCAGTGGCGGCGGCGGCCCAGGAGGCGCGGTGGCGCGGCGCAGGGTTGCGGCTTGTGCATGCGTTCATCTGGCCCGCCATGCACGTGCAACTCGGCCCGTCGCCGCTGGGCCCTCCTGAGGGCGGCTTGCGCAACATGGTGGAACGCGTGCTGACCGAGGCGGAGGAGCGCGCCAGGACGGTGGCACCGGAAGTCGATGTCTTCCGCGCTGTGGTGACGGGTGAACCGCTGACGGTCCTGGAGGCGCAATCGCGTGCCGCGGACCTCGTGGTGGTCGGGTCGCGGGGTATGGGGAGCTTCATCGGGCTGATGGTGGGGTCGACGGCGGTGCATCTCGCAGCCCATGGCCGGTGCCCGGTTCTGGTCGTCCGCGAACAAGGCGAGGACACAGGGCCGATCATGGTGGGGGTCGACGAATCCTCGGCCGGTGCCGGAGCAGTGGATTTCGCCTTCGCCGAGGCGGCACTACGCGGGGTCGACCTCGTTGCCTTGCACGCCTGGACCACCTGGAACGCGCCGATGCCGACGCCGCAGGACGAGGCGGCGCCGTACGCGAACGCCCCGGAAGCGCTGGCCGCGCGGAAGGAACGTCTCCTGTCCGAGGCGCTCGCCGGCCACCAGGTGACGTACCCAGGCGTGAGCGTGAAGAGGGAGGTTGTCCACGGTGGGACGCGTGAGGCGCTGATCGAGGCGAGCCGCACGGCCCAGCTGCTGGTGGTCGGTGCACGCGGACGCGGCGGCTTTGCCGGACTTCTGCTCGGATCGGTGAGCCAGGCCATGCTGCATCATGCACAGTGCCCAGTGGCGGTGGTCCGCAGCCCCGACAACAGCCGCTGACCGGCGCCAAGACCTCTCGGACGCGGGCGGAAATACGGCGCGTCGCTGAGCGTCGGACAGGCGGTGAGTGCGGTCAGCATCCGGCGAGGGCCTGGCCCGGTCACATGATCGGCATCGCCCGTTACCACGACACCGCGCTCGGCGTGCTGAGCCTGGGATCAGACGGGTGAGGTGCTGCTGGTCGAGACAGTCCGCAACACCGGCTCGCATCAGGCGATAATGATCGTTAGCTGCCTGTGCGTATATCACTTGGGGGGTCTTGTGAGTCTGAGTCCGCGTGAGGTGTTTCTCCGCCTTGTTCATGGGGTCGCCGACGGGAACTCAAGCGAGTTGCCTGACCTGTACGGCGAGGTTACCGATGTCCGGCATCCGATGGCGACGCCGGAGTCCGAGCCGTTGACGAGTCGGCGTGCGCTCCGGGAGCACTTCACGGTGCCGCCGGAAATTCGGGAGTCCTTGCCGAAGAGGAGTGTCGTCGATGTCGTTGTCCACGAGACCGCCGATCCTGAAGTGATCGTCGCCGAGTTCGCCTACGAGTTCACGTTGCCGGACGACTCCAGGTCCAAGGTGCCCTGCGTCTTCGTCATGCGTGTGCGGGACGGTCAGATCATCGAGTCTCGCGACTACATCGACCCGATCCGTACGTACACGGCCCGCGGGGACCTCGACCGCCTCCTCGCGTCGTTGCGCAAGGGCGTTTCCTAACCTCGGGCTTTCCGAGGTGGGCTGTCCATCTGTTGATGATGAACGTAGAAAGTGCCTCTGACCAGCGAAAATGAGGATTGCTGAGGTCGTTGTTCCCGCCACCGCCGGAGGCACTTTCCAGGTGAAGAAGCGTATCGGGTTCTATCCGCGTGTCCGCGCCGAGGGCGGTGGTCGCGGCGTGGTTTCGCAGGCCGGTGCGGTGCTGCTGGTCGAGACGGCCCGCAAGACCGGTCTGGATGCGGCGATGTCGGCGGCGCTTGAGCCGTGGCGCAAGCCGCGGGCGGTGCACGATCCGGGAAAGATCCTGCTCGTTGTGGCGCTTGCCCTCGCGCTGGGCGGGGACTGCCTAGCCGACGTGGCCCTGTTGCGGGCTGAGCCGACCGTATTCGGGCCGGTGACCTCCGACCCGACGGTCTCTCGCCTGGTCGGACAGCTGGCCTCGGGCGGCAAGCGGGTCCTCGCCGCGCTGCGCACCGCCCGTGCCGAAGTGCGTGAACACGTCTGGCGGTTGGCCGGTGACGCGGCGCCGGATGCGGGCGGGCAGGTGATCGTGGACATCGACGGGGTCCTCGTCCTGGCGCACTCCGAGCAGCAGGACGCCGCCGCGACCTGGAAGAAGACGTTCGGGCACCACCCGCTGATGGGGTTCGTCGACCACGGCCGCGGCGGGTCTGGCGAGCCGGTCGTGGGCCTGCTGCGGCCCGGCAACGCTGGCTCCAACACCGCCGCCGACCACATCGAAGCCACGAAACTGGCCCTGGCCCAGCTGCCGAAACGGCTCCGGCGCGGGCGTCAGACGCTGATCCGTACCGACTCCGGCGGCGGCACCCACGAGTTCGTCGCCTGGCTCGCCCGGCGCGGGCTGTCGTACTCGGTCGGGATGACCATCACCGACGCCGTCCACCAGGCCGTCCTGAAGGTCCCGGCCTCGGCCTGGACGCCGGCCGTGGAACCCGACGGCGACATCCGCGACGGCGCCTGGGTGGCCGAACTCGCCGGCGACTGCCTGACGGGCTGTCCGAAGGGCCTGCGGCTGATCGTGCGCAAGGAGCGGCCGCACCCCGGTGCCCAGTTGCGTTTCACCGACGCCGACGGCATGCGGTTGACCTGCTTCGCCACCAACACGGCCAGCGAGGCGATCGCCGCCCTCGAACTGCGCAGGTCTGAGCAGGTCGCTTGGGCGGCGTAGCGGGTTGCGCCGCCAACGCCACCAGCGCATGGTGCGTATGGGCGGTGGCTGGGCTAGGATCGGTTACTACGACTTCCTCTCCGCCAACCCCTTCCTGGTTGTTGACGCGGACAGCCGGGAGGCGTCGCTGCTCAGACTCGCTGGCTTCGACCCCCGCACACTGAGCTTCTTCAGCGTTGCCGCTCCAGGGTGAGGATGGCCTGGGCGATTGACGTCATGCGGTTTGGACTGCACCGGGATCTGCGGAAGATCTGCCAGGACTTCAGGCGGGCGACGCCGCGTTCGACGGGTGCCCGTGCCGCAGACAGGGCCCGGTTGACGGTCTTCTCGGTGAGGGTGAGTTCCCGCAGGGGCCTACGTTTGATCCCCGTGGTCACGCAGGGGCCTGCGCCTTGGTAGGCGAGGTCGGCGAGGATGGGGACGCCCTGGCGCTCGCAGATGCGGATGATCCGGTGGGTGCGGGCCGCGGTCAGGTCGTGGGCCCGGCCCGGCATGGCCGGTGAGAGCCACAGCAGTCGGCCGCCCGGATCGGTGACCACCTGCACGTTCACCCTGTGGCGGCGGTGCTTGTGGGAATAGTCCGCGCGTCCGTCACCGACTCGGTCGCACTCGGCAAGAGTGCCGTCCAACAGGACGAAGTCCGCCTCGGCCTCGCGCAGGACCTTCAGCAGACCCGGCACGCGCTCGGCGAGCAGGTCGACGACCGCACTGGTGTAGGCGTGAGCGGTGGACTCGCTGATCCCGAACCCGGCAGCAATCTTCGCCAGGGTGATGTGTTCGCGCAGGTACACCAGCGCCACCATCGCACGCTGCGACGGGCGAAGCTTGCAGCGCCGGTCACCCTCACGGGTGACGACCAGCATCGTCACCCACTCCACCAGCGCATGCGGCAGGTCGAGTGCGGCAGGATAGATGACCAACGAGGCCCCCGAGCAACGTGATTGAGACGTCAGACATCTCGATCAACGTTCGGGGGCCTCGCTCGTTGCGCGTCATGAACGTCACCTCCTCGGCGGCCAGCTCGAAGAAACTCACCGACCGCCGAGATCTGGCACAACGACTACACGCGACCACCCGTCCTACGCTCAGTGATCGCCTTCGATCACTGCCCCCTTGGAATCGTTCATCTAGTAGCGGATCCCTGCTACGATTGCGCCCGCCGCTGAGTGCTTCTGTTGCTTTCTGGGGGGATTCGTTCAACAGTTCGGCCCGGTGGACCGCAGTACCGCACGCAGCGGAGATCTTCTCGTTTCTGCAGCCTTCTGCAGCGCCAGTGCCTGCACAGACGCCAGGCAGGCGGACGACTGACCCCACTTGAGACCCGGCAAAGGCGTCGGCGACCACACCTTCGGGGTGTAGACGGGCAGTGTCCGTTCGCGAGGGTGGAACTCCCATGCCGACATGTCGGACTTGTAGCGAAGAAAGGGAAGCAGCCATGGATACGCTGACCAGGATTGAGGTCGGTAGCGTCATCGGTGCGTGGCAACTGGAGTCGTTCACGTCGACCGATGTCCACGGGGCCATTGCTCATCCGTTGGGGACCGATGTCCAGGGCATGCTCATCTACACGTCGGATGGTCACGTCTCGGCCCAACTCGCCGGCCAGGACGGCTACATCGGCTATGCCGGTACCTACCAGTGGCTCGGTGACAGCGTGATTCACCGTTCGATGGTCGGCAGCCCCGCTGAGTTCAGCGGCGCTGAACTGCCCCGCACGGCTCGCCTGGAGTTAGGCCGTCTCAGCCTCGCCACGCTCCCCGCCGACGGCTACCCGGTCCTTACCGCGACCTGGCAGCGCGCCACCCCGGCGCCCGTCCTTCCGGGTGCGGGAAACGGTGACAGACGATGATGCCGCACCCGTCCGATATGCCGCGCGGTGGCGTGGTCTTCCTGTTTCCGGGACAGGGCATCTCCCCTTGCGGCGCCCTGGCAAGCCTGTACGACGACCTCGGAGTGCCTCCCGCGGCCCGGAAGGAGACCGACCGGATCCTTGATGAGGTCGACGAGGTGGCATCGACGCACGGATACGGACCGGTTCGTGACGTGCTGCTGGCCGACCGTTGCCCCCAGGATGCGCCGCCGCTTCCCTACGGCACCTCGCAGTTGGCCCATTTCGCGGCCTCCGTCGCCACGGCCCATGCCCTCGCCGCCATGGGAATTACCCCAGACCTGATCGTGGGCCACAGCCTCGGCGAATTCTCGGCCTTCGTGACCGCCGGAGCGTTCACTGTCGCAGAAGGAGCTCACCTCGTATGCGCATTGAATGACGCCTACCGACCCGTCATCGGCGAGGGCGCCATGGTCCTGATCCTGGGCGAGGCGGGGGGCACCCAGGCCATGCTCGCCGACCTCGGCCGCGAAGACCTGGCGATAGCCTGTGTCAACTCTCCGAAGGAGACGATCGTCAGCGGCCCCCGAGCCGCTATAGCCGCCCTTCGCACCCTGGGTGACACTCGTCGGCTGTTCGAACTTGACGTCCCCTACGCGGCCCACCACCCCAGCCTCCAGGACATCCACGGCCGCTTCCTCGACAACGCCAAGGGTCTATGCCAGCGACCGCTGAGCGTCGCGGTGCACTCTCCCGTCCAGCGCCGCCCCTGCAGCGACGCTGACGACTTCCTCCTGGCCCTCGCCGATCTCATCTCCAAACCCGTGTACTTCGCCGAGACCGTGAGCCGCTTGGCGCCGGTTGACCAACGGCTGTTCATCGAGCTCGGAGCAGGTGACACCCTCAGCCGCTGCGTGCGCGCAACTCTGCGGGGCGCCCGCACCGTCGTCCCCCTTGCGCCTCCGAAGAAGAGGTAGACCGAGGCCGGGAGAGGCTCCGATGGCCCCTCGCCGGGAGTGGGGCCATGTCGGTGCTGGGGCCGCATGCGCGTGTTGGCCGCGTGCAGGAGCCGGTAGACCGTGGCCACCGAGTAGTTGCAGTCCTCAGCAAGCTCCGGCACGGTGGCGCCAGCCTCGTACCGTGCCCGCAGGGACAGCGCGAGCTTCTGCCGCTCAGCGGCCCGCGCTGCGGCGCGCATCCGCAGCGTCTGCTGCGGGGTGCGCACGGTGCCGCCGGCCTCGATCAGCAGGCGCCGGGCAGCAGGCCTCGTCCCAGCCCCCGCCGCGGCGAGCTCGGTGAGGGTCGCGCCGTGCTGCTCGTACAGGGCGCGGAGATGCGCTGCGAGACGCTGGCGCGCCTGTGGATCCTGGCGCATCCGGCGGGTCTGCCACGACGTGCGCATCTCGGTCCCGGCCTCGTGCAGCCGGTTGAGGACCGTGCCGTACGACAGCCCACTCGCGGCGACCAGTTCGTCGACCGTGGCACCGGACTCATACTGCTCGCGCAAGGCCGCAGGGGTCACCGGCTGGTTCGCGGCAGGTGTGGTTGAGGGTTGTTGGTTCATGCGGCGGAGTTCCATTCGCTGAGGGCTTCGGCGTGGGCGACGGCCAGCTCGTCGTAACTGCGCTGGTCGGCAGGGGTGATGAGGATCAGGCGGCCGTCAGTGGCGACCCGCCAGCCGGCAGCGGTACGGCCGGTAGCCGGGTCGAGGACCCGCCTGTCGGGGGCATGCCACGCGGGCGGGATCTCGTCAGGACGCGGCGCTGGGACCACGACCTGGTGACCGTCGCGGACGATCACCACGGCCTTGCTGCGGTGCTCCGCAAGCCGCTCCAGCGCTTCCCGGTAGGTGGCGCGTTGGGCCGCGTGCACGGCCTTGCGCCGCGCAGCAAGACCCGTAGTGCCGTATTGCTCTGCCACCGTGTCCCAGCCCAGTGCTGGCACGGCGTCGTGCCCGGTAGCAGGGGCAGGGAGGCCGCTACCGAAGCCCTCCAGAGCACGCGGTGCCAGGGCCCATGTCTCCCCGGTGCGGTGGACGAGGCCGTGGTCGGCGAGGCGGCGCAGAGTCCGATAGGTGGTCGCGCGGGAGACCGAGGAGGTACCGACGAGCTCGGCGACCGTCTGGTGGGGGCGTTGGTGCAGAGCGCTGATGAGCATGAGGGCGGCGCTGCCGAGGCCGTGGTAGGCGAAAGCGTCGTGGCCCATCAGACGGCCGAGGACGGTGGAGTCGATGTCGGCCGTCGTGGCCGTCTCAGGGGTGGTCCACTCCTCAAGTGCCGGTTCGGGGGGGAACTGAGTGGTCCGGAAACGAGACGGCAGAACCGGGGCACCGTGGCTGGGGGCGCTGCCGTCGCCGAGGTACCAGGTCGAGCCCTCCCGGCCGTGGCCCACCCGCAGCCGACGCAGCCAGCCCTGCGGCTTGAGGACCGTCTCATAGACGGCCCGCAAGGTGGTGCGGGAGATGCCCGCTTCCTCCGCGGTCTGCCGTTCACTGGCGTGGTGCAGGGGGCCGCCCGCGATCTCGGCGAAGGTCAGATGCGCCCGCAGCACCCGCAGCGCGGTCCGTCCCCGCTCCCCGCGCCAGGGCGTCGTCTCGATCCGGTCCCGCAGCGCGGCGAGAACCTCGTACGCGTCGTGCCGGGAGCCCAGCGCCATGGTGGCGCTGACCGCTTCCGTTGCGCTGGCCCACACCCGGCGGATGTAGTCCAGAGCCCGGGACCGCCCAGAGCGCAGCGCGATGTTGCGGGCGTGCCGACCGCCTTCGTGCTCGGGGTACAGCAGGAGCTGCGTCAGATGGCCGAGGGTTCCGCCGGCACGGGCCACGTGGCAGGCGATGGCCGCGGTGATCCGGTGCCCGTGTTCGGCCGCGCCCTGATGGTCGGCGCGCAGGGCAACGGTCCGGCGGTCGGAGGCGAGCCTGCTGTAACTGCCGGTCGCGTAGCGGCCGGTGAGGTCGCCGAGCAGGATCAGGTCCGTTGCGGCCGACGGCAGGTGGGAGAGGCCCAGTGGGCCGTGAAGGTGGGGGAGGTGTCGTTGGGGGAGTGGCTTGTGGGTGCTGTCTGGCACGGTGGGGTCGTCTCGCAAAGACGTGGACGCCACCCAGGCCCGCTAAAACCACGGGTGGTGTCCGGAACCAACCTCCATCGGTGCCGGCAAGGTCTTCAGGACGGCCATCCTGAAGGCCCTTTTTTCTGCCCGGCCCCGAGTGGAGGCAGGCGTCCCCATCGCAGCTCGACCGAGGTCGAACCAGAGCCCCGCCAGAGTGGTCCACTCGTGATCCACACCGGTCAACTCAGGTCCCTCAGAGTCCAGTTGCAGAGGTCGCTGCCTCTGACTGCCTCTGAGCGGCCGGGTCGAACCGGGGTCGAATCAGAGTGTTTTCCTCTGACTGCCTCCGCTCGCCTCTGCAACCCGTCCTAGCAGGTCACGGCCTCATCGCCCCCACACAAGTGCAGGTCAGAAAGGTGCGCTAGCTGTACCACTGGTTCCTGGCGAAGGCGGTCATGTGGGGCATGGCTGCGGCTCCCGTCGTTGGGCGATGGCGACATCGTCCGGAAGGGCGTCGCGGGGAAGCAATACCTCTTCGGCCTCACGGAAGGAGCAGGGGAAAGTGCCAGCTCATGGCGGGTTCTCGTCCGTGGCAGCCGAAAACGTGCCGGGCGGGCCGGGGCGCCTGCCACAGGCGACCCGGGTTGACGCCTGACCCGGGCGGACCCGGCCTTCCGCCGAGCCCGCCACGCGGGCTCCCTACCGGAGCCGGAGCCGGTAACCGTCGCCGAAGCAGTCGCCGAGCGGGGCGACGACGGCGGGATGCTGCCGGTCGTGCGGCAGGCCGAGCCGGACCAGCATGTCGCGTGGTGCCGGGGCGGGCGAAGCCCTGGCCCGGAGGTGGCGCCCCCTCCGGGCCAGGGCCCCTGCGTGCACCCCTGCGGATCCGCTGAGCAGTCGGTTCAGGGGACTCGCGCGGGCTCCTTGTGCTCCGCCTCCGAGGCTTTCTGGAGGCGTGTGCCCTCGACGTCGAGGTCGGGCAGGACGCGGTCGAGCCAGGCCGGGAGCCACCAGGCGTGTCGTCCGGCGAGGGCGAGGACCGCCGGGACGAGGGTCAGGCGGACTGCGAAGGCGTCGATGGCAACGCCGACGGCGAGCGCGAAGGCGATGGGCTTGATCAGGGCGTCGTCGAGCGGGAAGAACCCGGTGAAGACGGTGAACATGATCAGGGCGGCCGCGGTGACGACTCGTACGCTGTGCCGTGCGCCGTCGATCACGGATCGGTGGGCCACGCCGGTGTGGACCCATTCCTCCCGCATTCCGGAGACCAGGAAGACCTCGTAGTCCATGGCGAGTCCGAAGAGCACACCGATCAGGATGATCGGCAGGAAGCTGACGACGGGACCGGTGTGGGCGAGGCCGAGGGTGTCCGCCAGCCAGCCCCACTGGAACAGGGCGACGACCATGCCGAGCGAGGCCGCCACCGACAGCAGGAATCCGACGGCGGCCTTGAACGGGATGATCAGGGAGCGGAACACCATGGTGAGCAGGATGAGGCTCAGGCCGACGACGATCGCCATGAACGGCAGGAGGGAGTCGCTGAGGCGGTTGGAGACGTCGATGTTGACGGCGGTGGTGCCGGTGACCGCGACGGTTGCTCCGGTGGTTTGGCGGATGTCGGGGGCGGCGGCACGGATGTCGCGGACGAGTCGGGCGGTGCGAGCGCTGTCGGGACCGGTCTCGGGTATGACCTGGATGACGGTCTGCGCGGGGTCGCGCGTGGGCACGGGGGGCAGTACCGCCTTGACCCCCTTGAGGTCCCGCAGCTCGCGCGCGGCCTGAGCACCCGCCCGCGCCCCGGTCCGGTCCTCGGTCTCGGTCAGCACCAGGAGCGGGCCGTTGAAGCCGGGGCCGAACTTGTCGTCGACCGCGTCGTACGCCTTGCGTTCGGTGGAGGCGACCGGGGCCGAGCCGTTGTCCGGCAGGGCCAGGCGCAGGTCCGCCACGGGGAGCGCGAGTGCGACGAGGATGCCGACGACGGCCAGGACGGTGAGCAGGGGCTTGGCGACGACGCTCCGCACCCAGCGGGCGCCCAGGGTCGCCCTACCGGCGGATCCGTCGGGATCGGTGGCCCGCTGGGCCTCCTTGCTGCCGGGCTTCGGGGCCAACCGGGTGCCGGCGAATCCGGCGAGAGCCGGGAGCAGGGTGATCGCGGCCAGAACCGCGACGAGGACGGCTCCGGCGGCACCGAGACCCATCACGGTCAGGAACGGGATGCCGATGACGCTCAGTGCGGCCAGAGCGATGATCACGGTGCTGCCGGCGAAGACGACCGCACTGCCGGCCGTGCCGTTGGCCAGCGCGATGGACTCCTGCGGATCGGTACCGCGGGCGAGCTGCTGGCGGTGGCGGGACAGGATGAACAGGACGTAGTCGATCCCCACGGCCAGCCCCAGCATCAGCGCGAGCGTGACGGCGGTGGAGGAGATGCTGACCGCCGGAGTGAGGGCGAGCAGTCCGGCGAGTCCCACGGCCACACCGAGCAGGGCCGGCAGCAGTGACATGCCCGCGGCGAGCAGGGAGCCGAAGGTGACGACGAGGACGAGCAGGGCGACGGCGACACCGATGATCTCGGACGGGCCGATGTGCACGCCGTTGCTGCCGTAGACACTGCCGCCGACCGAGGTCCTGAGCCCGTCCTTCTCGGCCGCCTCGGCCGCCCGTTCGATCACGTCCAGGGACGAAGGGCGCACCTCGGCCCGCTGCACCGAGTACTGCACCTGCACGACCGCCGTGCTCCGGTCGGCCGACACGGCCCCGGAGAGGCCGGGGCCCACGACGGCTTTCACCTGGGGCGCCTTCGTGACCGCCGCCTCGGCTCCGGCGATGGTCGCGGTGTACCGGGCCTCGGTGATGCGGTGGCCCTCGGGTGCGGTGAAGACGATCTGGGCGCCCGCTCCGGAGGCTTCGGGCAGCGTCTTGCCGAGCGTGTCCAGCGCCCGCTGCGACTCGGTCCCCGGCACGGTGAAGCGGTCGTCGAGCTTGCCGCCGAAGACGCCGACGCACGTGATGAGCGCGGCAAGGACCACGAGCCAGACGCCGAGCACCAGCTTGCGATGACGGAAGGCACTGCGGCCCAGTCGATGGAGCAGGACAGCCATGACGAACTCCCAAGGTCGGTAAGGGATTTCCCGGACGTCTCGTCGCGGACGCGGGTCGAACGACGGAGCCGGTCGGCCCGCGCCGTCGAGCGGCTACGGGCATGAGGCATTCCGGTGCCGTGGACGGCCCCCGGGCCGCTTCGAGCACCGACTTTATCACTTGCTCAAGTCGTACGATCAAATCGCTTAACTTGAACCGCCGACATTGTCACTCGACCATGTCGTCTGTATGGTGATGGCCACCGGAGCACACCGTCCCCGGGAGAGCCAGGTCATGGGCCTGTGCCGCTTTCCCCGCGGAGCACTTCGCAGCGCCGGGACCACCCCACGACAAGGAGTGATCATGAGCAGCACGCAGAGCAGGGACATCGCGACGTCACGCCAGGTCCGCAGGGCGGATGTGGTGGTGATCGGTGCGGGGCTGGCGGGTCTGACCGCGGCGCGGGAACTCGGCGCTGCGGGCAAGTCGGTGGCCGTACTGGAGGCCCGTGACCGGGTCGGCGGCCGGCTGCTCAACCACGACCTCGGCGACGGTCAAGTGACCGAGATCGGTGGGCAGTTCGTGGGCCCCACCCAGGACCACATCCTGGCGCTGGCCAAGGAGGTCGGCGTGGACACCTACCGGGCCGCCGTCCCCGGCGAGGCCGTCTACGTCCACGACGGCAGGGCCAAGCGGTTCACCGGGCATACCCCGCCGGACCTGTTCGCGCTGCCTGACATGGGCATCGCCCTGGCCCGCATCGGCCAGGCCGCGGCCAAGGTGGACCCGGCCGCCCCATGGCAGGCCCCGAACGCCCGCGAACTGGACGGCATGACCTACGAGACCTGGCTGCGCAAGGCCGAGATCACCGGCGACGCCGTCGACATGATCAACCTGTTCCTGAACTCCGCCTACGGCGGCGAGGCACGCGACGCGTCCGCGCTGTTCAGCCTCTGGTACGTCTCGACGTTCGGCAACGAGACGCACCCCGGCACCATGGAACGCGGCACCGGCACCACCGGCGGCGCCCAGGACAGCCGGTTCGTCGGCGGCTCGCAGCTGGTCGCGCAGCGGCTGGCCGAGGAGCTCGACGGCCGCGTCCATCTGTCGGCGCCAGTGCGGCGCGTCAGCCAGGACTCCACCGGTGTCACCGTGATCTCAGACGCCGGTGACTGGCGGGCCGACCGGGTGATCGTCGCCGTCCCGCCGCTGGTGGCGTCGCGGATCCTGTGGGATCCGCTGCTTCCGGCCCAGCAGGACCAGCTCTTCCAGCGGCTGCCGTTCGGCACGCTCATGAAGTGCGTGGCTGTCTACGACAAGCCGTTCTGGCGGGCGGAGGGCCTGTCCGGCATGGGGCTGCTGCGCGACGGCTCCCCCATCCGCGAGATGTTCGACAACACCCCGCCCGACGGCGGGCCGGGCGTGCTCATGGGCTTCCTCGGCGGCAAGGAATGGCGCAAGTGGGCCCACCGTCCGGCCGCCGAGCGCCGCGGCGCCGTCCTGCGCTGCTTCGCCCAGGTCGTCGGGGACCGCGCCTTCGACACCGTCGACTACGTCGAGCAGGACTGGACCGCCGAGCAGTGGACCCAGGGCGGCCCCACCTCCGTCGCCGCCCCCGGCGTGCTCAGCGACTTCGGGCAGTGGATGGGCCGCCCCCACGGCCGCGTGCACTGGGCGGGCGCCGAGTTCTCCCCCTACTGGAACGGCTACATGGACGGCGCCGTCCGCTCCGGCAAGCACACCGCCACCGAACTCCTGCACCAGATCTGAGTGCAAGAAGCACCGACAAGCAAGGGAACCCTGCCATGAACCGTTTCGTCGTCGCCGAGACCGCCGTCATCGACGCCCCCATCGGGCGGGTGTGGGACGTCGTCTCCCGCACCGACCGGTACGCCGAGTGGGTCGCCGGCGCCATCGAGGTCACCGACCACCACGGCGTCGCCACCGTCGGCAAGACCTACGCCGAACGCAACCGCACCCTCGGCCCGTTGAAGACCGACTCGGTCTGGACCGTCAGGGAGATCGAGCTCCGCAAGCGCCGCGTCGACACCGGCACCGGCTTCACCCCGCTCCGGGACGTCACCAACACCTTCGAGTTCCGCCCGGTCCAGAGCGCCGACGGCCGGGAGGTGACGGAGATGCTCTACCAGGTCGAGTACGCCATCGGCCTCGGTCCACTGGGACTGCTCCTCGACTCCATACAGCAGCCCGCGATGCGTGCCGGCATGCGCACTTCCATGGCCAACCTCAACACCCTGCTCCGTTCCGAGGCATCGAGGACCGCCCTCTGACCGGCGGCGCAGGCTCCTGGGCCCGTGGGCCGGTCGCCCGTCCGACCGGCCGCAGGCCCAGGGAGGGCGTCGCCGTCGGCAGCACCCGCGCCATCGCCGCCGAACTCGGCGTGCACAGGCGTCCCGGCCGGAGGAGAGCCGCCAGTTCCTGGAGAGTGCTCGTAGTCCTGCAGGCCACGTCCGCTGGGCACAGTCGCCACCCCTGAACCGGGGGGTGGCGACGGCCGTCAGAACACAGGATTCGGAGCAGGCCCCTTGGGCCTCACCCTGTCGTGCGCACTACGACAGGGTCCACTTCTGGTTGTTGGTGCCGTTGCAGGTCCACAGGACCAGTTTGGTGCCGTTGGCGGTCGCCCCGCCGGTGGCGTCCAGGCAGAGGTTGGCCTTCACGTTGGTGAGAGTGCCGTTCGCGTTGACGTTCCACTGCTGGTTCGTGCCGCCGTTGCAGTCCCAGATGATCACCCGGGTTCCGTTGGTCGTGCCGCCGTTGTAGGCGTCCAGGCACTTGTTGCCGTAGACCACGAACTGCTTGCGGGACGTGACGTTGATCCACGACTGGTTCTCACCGCCGTTGCAGTCCCACAACTGGGCGTCGGTGTTGTTGGTGATCGTGTTGTCGTTGATGTCGAGGCAACGGTTCGACTGGCTTCCGACCACCTGGGTGCCGTTCGTGCCGGGCAGCGGACGGACCTCGATGGCGTCGAAGTCCGGGGTCCAGGCGGTGGAGTTGGACAATGTCAGCGTGTTCGACGAGCCCTTGGCCAGGGACACCTCGACCGAGACGGTGCCGGGCGTGGTCCACGAGCCGGTGGGCGGGAAGGACACCGTGGTGGGCTGCTGGCCGTTGACCTGGAGACGGGCGGTACGGGCCGTGCTGCCGCCGTTGGTGTAGGCGATGTCGACGACCTTGGTGCCCGTGGCGCCGGCCGCGACGTTGTTGAAGCGCAGGGTGTTGGCGGCGCCGTTGCCGACGTTGCCGACCTTGGTGCCGCCGGAGCAGTTCGCGCAGGTGGCGTTGGCCGCGGAGCCGGTCTTGGTGTTGGCGGTGGCCTCGGCCTCGTACGTGGAGCTCGCCGCCTCGGTGCCGCCGGTGACGGTGAGCAGGACCGTGTCCTTGGCGGGCACGGAGACGGTGTAGCCGGTGCCGAAGCTGCCCACGTCGGAGCGCGTCCAGAGGTTACGGACCGTGGCCGAGGTGTCGGTCAGACCCAGGTCGGACCAGCGCACGGTCATGTTCGCGGCGGCGGAGGTCCGGTTGAGCAGGAGGACGGCACGCTTGCCGGTGCCGGACAGGACCTTGCTGTAGACCTGGAGGCCGGTGGTGTCCTCGGCGACCTTGACGCCCTGCAGTCCGCGCGCGTCCTGGTCGACGGCGACGACCTCGGGGTTGGCGAGGATGTCGCGGGTCTCGGTGGTCATCGTGGCCAGGTTGTTGCCGGCGAGCAGCGGGGCGCCCGAGATCGCCCACAGGTTCATGTGGCTGCGGTTCTGGGCGGCGGTGAAGCCGGTCATGCCGACCATCAGCATGTCCGGGTCGTTGTAGTAGCCGGTGTGCTGCCCCGAGGGGTGGACGTTCCTGTCGAAGTTGGTGAGCAGGTTGGTCCACGAGGGCTGGTTGCCGAAGAGGATGATGTCGTCGTTGGTGCGCCACAGGGAGGACATGCCGGCGCCCCAGTTCCACGGGTTCTGCCTGCCCCAGTTGCATACGGACAGTTTCAGCTCGCGGCCGGTGGCGGCGGTCGCCCTGGCGATCGAGTCGCTGATGGCCTGGAACGTCGTCTTCGCGTCGAGGCCCTCCTTGTCACCGCCGCACCAGTCGACCTTGACGTAGTCGAAGCCCCACTTGGCGAACTGCAGGAAGTCCTGGTCGTAGTGGCCCTCGCTGCCGCTGCCGGGCGCGGCCGGGCGGCCGGTCGGGAAGTAGTAGCCGCAGCCGTCCTTGCCGGCGTCGGTGTAGATACCGGCCTTGAGGCCCTTGCTGTGGATGTAGTCGGCGATGGCCTTCATGCCGCCCGGCCACTCCGTCTCGTCGACGGTGATGTTGCCGGCGCTGTCGCGGGTGCCCTGCCACCAGCCCTCGTCGATGTTGACGTACTGGTACCCGGCCGCGGGCAGGCCGGCCGCGACGAGTGCGTCGGTCTGCGACTTGATCACGCCGGCGTCGATCTTCGCGGCGAAGCTGTTCCAGGAGGCCCAGCCCATCGGCGCGCGGTCCACCGCGACCTGGTTGGACGTCACCGCGACCGGTTCCGCCCGGTCGAGCTCGTTGCTCTGCTGGTGCTGGAGACCGACCAGCGCACCGGCGGCCATCGCGAACAGCGCGGTACGGGTGAGAACGGCTCTGGCCAGGCGTCTTGCACGCGGGACGCGCTGCTGAAGGAGCATGAAGGTTCCTTTCGGAGGCACAACAACAAGCACACGAAGGCTGGTCGATATGTCGAACGGTGCACGATTTGCCGAACGGGCCGGCGCTGAAGCTATGGTTCGGGTCGTGCGGAAGTCAACGGGTCGCCCTTGATTTCCCAGGGCGTCGTGGCTGACGGCCGCTACCGGTCCGCCATCTGGCCGTGGTTCACAGGAGCGGTGGCGCGTCCCCAGGTCGGCTGGACTGTACGGCGCCCGGACAGCCATGACGGAGGCGGGAGGGGCGTGGGCGCGGGCACCCGCGCGGAACCCGACCGCTACGGCAAGGTTTTCGATGACCATGCCGCGCACACACTCGCTCCAGCACTTCGACGTGTCTTCCACGTGCTCCCGCTCCGGCAATCCGGTCGCGGTCTGATCGGTATGCTCCCTGCGCCTGGTGGGCAACGCGCGCCGTTCTCGCTGGTGGGGGCGGTGGGGGCGCGGAGGGTGGACGCTGGTCGCGGGTTCGAGCGGACGGCTTTTGCGATGTGCCTCACGTGCGGGCAGCGGCAGCCGGTGGCCTGGGAGAGACGCCGGCGTCACGGGGCCGCAGCGGCCTGGATCGGCACGTTGCCAGGGTGTTCGTCTCCTCGGAGGTCGGCCACGCCAAGCCGCATCCGAGGTGTTTCAAAGGCCGTGAGCGACGCACTGCTGGGCAGTCAGGTCGTGTGCGTGGTTGTGGGCGACAGCCTGGACGGGGGCGCACGCCCGGCAGCGCCCCGGGATGGCCAGCGGTCCACTTGTGCGGTGACCTCGGCAACGGTGATGGGCCCTGGACACGCGTCAGTGCGATCGACGACGTAGTCCCCAGGTGCTCTCACGGCACGGACGCCTCCTGACGGACCGTCCCATGTGAACCATCGACCGGCAACGAAGCGGCAACGAAGCGGCAACGAAGTCCTCATGCCCAACGGAATCCGGAAGTGATCACCGCTGAGAAAACCTCACTCAACGAATGGCTACCGGTGAGTCCGGTGACTAATTACCCAGTCCGCTCGAGCCTTTCTGATGATTACACGTGTCGTCGTGACGATCACGTTGGCGGCCTCCCATGTTCAAGTCCGCGTCGGTTTTGCTAGATTGACGCCCAAGTCTCCGAGGTGAATTCGGGCAGGTCCCGCAGTTCACGGAGACGGAATTCCCCCCCCATGCCTTCATCAAGGCTTTCTTTGGATGCCCGAAAACCGTTGCGGCTGAGATTGGCTGCCTCCAGTCACGCTTCACGCCAATCCGTTTCGGAATCCAAACCCCCAACACACTGGAAAGTGCACGCAAGTGATGAGATCCCTTCAGCGATTCGGCCCACGGCTGGCCGTTTCCGCCGTGACGGTCGTGCTGAGCACGCCCGGGCTGGCCGCCGCCGACGAGACGGCCGGCGGCAAGGACACCACGTACTACATCTCGCTCGGTGACTCCCTGGCCTCCGGCTACCAGCCGGACGTCGACAAGGACACCGACGTCGCCTACACCGACCAGCTCTACGCGCAGCTCAAGCAGCGCACTCCCGGACTGAAGCACATACGCCTCGGCTGCACCGCTGAGACCACGGAGTCTCTGATCAGCGGCGGAAAGTGCGACTACCCGAACGCCAAGTCCCAACTGGACGCCGCCCTGCAGGCCATGGCCCAGCACCAGGGCAAGGTCGCGTACGTGACCCTCAGCGTGGGCGCGAACGACATCCTCCTCAATTGCGTCAGCCCGGCCGGCACCCTCGACGGGGCGTGCCTGAACAGCCAGAGCCAGACCATGGCGAAAAACCTCGCCCAGATCACGGGCGCGCTGCGCAAGGCGGGCGCGAACAACACCCAGTTCGTGGGCTCGACGTACCACAACCCGTTCCTGGCGGCCTGGTTGCAGGGCGCCGCGGGGCAGCAGGCCGCCAAGGAGTCGGCACCCCTGATCAAGGCCGCCAACACGGGGATCACCCAGGTGTACAAGTCCACCGGCTTCAAGGTGGCGGACGTGGCCGGAGCCTTCTCCTCGGACGACTTCACCACCCAGGTGAACGTGCCCGGCGCGGGCGAGGTGCCGGCGAACGTGGCCAAGATCTGCCAGCTGACCTGGGCGTGCACGAAGAAGGACCCGCACCCCAACGCCGAAGGCCACAAGGTGATCGCAGGCGCCTTCGCGGCGGTGCTCGCCGAGAACGACGCGCCCGGTACGGGGGAGTCCCCGGCTCCCAGCGAGTCGCCCAGGCCCGGTGCGGGTGAGCCCCCGAGCCCCAGCGCGTCGGCCACGCCCGGGTCCGGCGCGGACGCGGGGGGGAACGACCCGACCACGAACGGAGATCTCGCCGCGACCGGCGCGTCGAGCAGCGCTCCCGTCCTCGCGGGTGCCGGTCTCACGGTCGTGGCGGTCGGTACCGCCGCGGTCTACTTCGCGCGCAGGCGCCGTACGGGCGAGCAGAGCTGACGGTCAGTCAGTAGATCGAATCTGAGCAGCAGGCCGCTCGCGGTGTCGCGGGCGGCCTGTTCGGCTCGGCCAGGGCATGTTTCGAGAGTGGCGTCGTCCGCCCGGAGGGCGGGGCCTGCGGCGTCTGGTGCGGTGCATCGCAAGGCGGCTTGCCGCGCTCGATCCTGGTGGGGCGACCGGCACGATCAGCCCCGATCGCGCCGGACTCGGCGCGCCTGGCGCGGACGTACTCGGCGACGCAAGACGCTGATCCGCAGCGTGGGCGTACAGGCAGGCCACGGTGATCGGGGGTAGCCACCGCCCCGTATCGGAGGTCGACGCTCACCCCCGTTTCGGACCGGCGGCGGGCGTGGATCAGCGCCATGTCGCGGAACTTACGGTCCTGGGCGGTCCAGCCCCGCAAGGGCGTCCGCGCGTACGTCACGTGGGCTCGCGCCGAGTTCGCGGCGGCAGGCCTTGTTGAAGGCCTGGAGGTCGGCGATGCCCACGGCCGCGGCGATGGCGGTGATGGACAGGGTGGAGGACAGCAGGAGGTGGCGGGCGCGTTGGAGGCGTCGATGCCGGATGTACGACACGACCGTGAGGCCGGTTTCGGCACGGAACACGCGTGTCAGGTGTGTGTGGGAGATTCCGACGGCGTGAGCGACGTCCGGTACGGACAGTGGTCCGGCCAGGTGCTCCTCGACGTAGGCCTGTGCGGTGGCCACGAAGGGGTGGCGGCGCCCGGCTCCATCGCCCCTCGGCAGCTCGGCGATGCGCCACAGAGCGGTCCAGACCTCGGCCGTGGCTCGTCGGGGAGAAGTCGGCATGGCCGTGACGGCGTGTCGGAGGAGATCGGCCAGACGTGTGCTCTCGGCCGCGGCGTCCTGCATCACCGGCACCACGCGCGCGGTTCCGCCGTCGTGCAGTCGCAGATGGACGTAGAAGTGCTCCGATCTGCCCCGGTAGTGAAAGTGCACCTCCGTGTTCGGCGGCACCAGGCTGACGTGGCCGGGGCGTATGGGATGGACCGACTGCCCGAGGGACAGAGCACCCTCGTAGTTGTAGAGGTGCAGCTGCCACAGGTCGGGCAGCCGGAAGACGTCGTGGGCGGTGGAGACGCCGTGTACCCCGATGCCGGCATCGACCACGGTGGGCGCCTCGCCCAGCCCTAGTGTCACGTGTTTCACGATGATGGAAAACTACCAGCACTGGACGATTTCAGCCCATGACCGATCCGGACTGGGTGCGTACGTTCGTCGTATGTCAACCAGCAAGCAACTCCTGACATCGGTTCAGGTGGCGCGCTTCGTCGCGCAGGGATTCCTGCGTCTGGACGGGGTGGTGCCGCAGGAGATCAACGAACGGGCCATAGCGGCCTTGACCGAGGGCCTGCCGGACGTGGCCTACGGCACTCCGCTGGGCGGGGCGTTCGCGCGGGACACCTTCGTCCACGAGCTGCTCGCCCTGCCGGTCGTCGCAGGCGCCGTCGAGAGCCTGGTCGGCCCCGAGCCGACCGTCGACCACCATGCGGTTCATGTGCGCGAGCCGCACGAGGGACAGGCGCAGCCGCTCCACGGAGACGCGATCATCGACGTGCGGCCGGACGCGTTCGACATCCAGCTCATGTACTACCCGCACGAGGTGACCACCGAGATGGGCGGCACTCTCAGCGTGCCCGGGAGCCATCTGCGCAGGATCAACGAGACGGACGTCGGCCGCGTCCAGAACCTCAGGGGGCAGACCCGCCTGACCTGTCCGGCAGGCACGGTCGTGCTCGTGCACCACGGCATCTGGCACAGTGGCCGCCGCAACGACACCGCAGGCCGCCGCTACATGTACAAACTCCGCCTCAACCCGACCGTGCCGCAGGTGCGTCTGTGGGACCTCTCCGACCTGCACGACCCTGCGGTGACCGCCGAACTCAACACGTACTTCCCCTGGTACGAGCAGGCCACGGCCCGACTGGAGATCTACAACCGGGTCCTGCTGTGGCGGGCCCTGACCGGTGACGACTCGTTCGACGTCGAGTACTGGGTCACGCGCGTCAGCAACCGGCCGGCCCTGAGGAGTCACGCATGAGGCAGCAGGTTCTGGTCCTCTATCTCGCGACATCGGCGCTGGACTCCGACGTCGTGGGCTGGTCCCGGTACGACGGGACCGGCCGTACCCGTCCGACGACCGGCGACAGCGACGAGCCGCCCTATCCCACAGGGCTTGCCGCGCTGCACGACGGATGGCGCCTGTTTCAGGCATCCCAACTGCTGCCACCGCAGCCCCGTCACGAGTACGACGTCTCCTTCCTCAAACACGAGTTCTTCTTCGAGAAGGTGGAGGACGGCTCCGGCCCTTGACCCGGTGCGGGAGGAGAACCCCACCGTGTTTCAGGATGTCTTTTAATCGGCGGGCTTCTCGATCTCGGTGGTCGCCCGTGCCCCTCGGAAGAGCACCGGAAGCCACAGGAGACATGCCAGCAGGGGGACCGCGGCGTAGGTGGCCATGCCCACACTGGAGCCCAGCCCGCCCATGAGCGCGCCGAGGACGAGATAGCCGATGCCAATGAGTGCCGACTCCACGAATGCGATCATCGACAGCAGGCTCGCCCGGTGGCGCGACGGCACGGCCTCGTTGAACACGTTGTCCACGATCACGGCAGTGATCTCGGGAATCCCGACCAGGGCCAGGAACGCGGCGATCGTGACCCAGACAAGGCCGAGGCCGCTCAGGCCGAGTGCCGCGGCGAGCGTCAGGAGAGACACCGGGACTATGACCCGATACCCGATGCGCCGGTCCGCGCGGTCCGACAGCAGCGGAGTGAGCCCGCCGGCGAAGAATCCCGCCGATATGACCACGCTGACCAACGCGGTGCCCGCTCCCTGATCGGAGAGGGTCTTCTGCGTGAAAATGATGTACGGCGTCAAAGTCGCATGCATCAATCCGGACACCACGACAAGCGTCACGAGCGCCGGCGTGGCGACCCGAAGCATCGCCCGCCATGCTGTGGCGTCGCCGTGCTCCTCCTCGGCTCCGTCCTGCTCGTCCACCGCGTCCGCGCCGCGGATCTCGGGCACTCGTGACATCAGCACCACCACGGCCAGGGCGAGGCATGCCGCCGAGCCGACGTAGACGACTCCCCAGGAAATCTGCTGCAGTTGGCCGCCGAGGACGATGGCGGCTCCCGAGGTGACCGTCCCGAGCATGGTGAACCGAGACTTGATCTTGACGTAGCCGGCCGTTGCACCACGACGCACGAGCAGGTCGTACAGCAGGGCGGTGTCCGAACCGGACACGCATGCCATGCCCACGCCCTGCCCGATGAACAGCGCCAGGAACACCCAGTAGTTGGAGAACGCCACCTGACCGAGCAGACAGCCGGCTATCAGTATCTGGCCGATCGCGATGCCGGCACGCCTGCCGATTCGGTCGGCGATGACTCCCGTCGGCAACTCCGCAAGTCCGCTGACCAGGTAGAGCAGTGTCTGCAGTAGGGCCACTTGCTCGGCGGAGAAGCCTCGCTGCTGAAGGAAGAGGACGAATACGCCGCGCTGGAACAGCGTGTTGGTGAGCACGGCGTATACGTAGAACGGGCGCGTGACACTTCGTGCTGCATGGTCGACCGCAGCCGACCCGCCAAGGGCCTCCGTGGTGCCGGTCATGCCGCGGGCTCCCTGATGACTCCGGTGATCATTAGTGTTGGGCCTCCGCCGCCGACCGGAACCTCCAGCCTCGGTGTTTCACCGCGAGTTCCAGGGCTGGTGGCTGTCCGTCACCAGCTGGAAAGGGTGCCCCCGCGACCTGCAATGATCCGGCTTGTCGAAGGCTGGGACCGGATGCGGGTGAGGGCACCTTACACGCGCCGGCCGCAGCCGTCGGCCTACTCGTCGTCGTCGGCGTCCTTGTCGCGCAGCGGCCGCAGCCCGCCGGGCAGCTCAGGCAGTACTCGCGACAGTTGAACAGGCGAGTCCACCAGTATCGCGCCTCGAGCTCAGGCCATGGCCAGGACAGCGGAGATCAGGGCCCGCAGGCAGACCCTTTCGGCCTCCTCGTCCGGCAGTGAGAGGTGCTGCATCGTCAGCCCGTCGAAGCCCGCGAGGAAGAACCTCGCGATCGTCTCGGCGGGCTGGGCGAGCTGGTGCCCGGCGCGTTCGGCAGCCTCGCTGATCAGTTTCGTCGTCACGGCGGAGATGCCGCGGTAGTGGCCTTGCAGAGCCTCCTGGAGACGGGGTGTGCGCAGGGCGAACATGGACAGCTCGGTGAGGAGCTGGTACGAGGCGGGCTGTTCGAGCACGGTGTGCCACAGCGCCTCGGCGAGCGTGACGAGTGTGTCCTCGAAGCCCGCGTCCGTGGGCGCCGCCTGCTCCACCTGGGCGACCAGGTCCTGGGTGAGCTGCTCCATGACGGCCCGGTACAGATCTTCCTTCGTGCCGAAGGTGTAGTGCACGGTCGCCTGGGCCACCCCCAGCTCGGCGGCGATGGCGCGGGTGCTTCCGGCGGCCACGCCCTCCCTGGCCATGAGGGCGATGGCCGCCTTGATGAGCTGTGGGCGGCGCTCCGCCGCGGATACATGAGCCATGACGGCATCCTATGCGACTCAGTCTGTTGAACAGGTCGCTCGACAAGTCGCTCGACAGCACTCGACAAGTCGCTCGACAGCACTCGACAAGTCACTCGACAAGCTGCGGCATCGGTGAGTTCCCGCGCACGCCGGATGGGAGCAGGCGGCATGGCGGGGCACACGGAAGCGGACGGAAGGCCACGGACGCGAGTCGACGCGCTTCGAATGTCCGTCTTCGGAGCGTTGAGGCGGGCCGAGAGGCGGCGAAGTGAGCCGGCCCCGGCGACTACGAGATCCTGCTCGCGCGCTCCGCCGAGAACATCGTCCGCGCCGTGCAGCTCACGGTCACCGGAGCCGCCCCACAGCCCCGCGTCGTCGTCGGCCGGCGCACCCTCACCGTCGACTTCGACGACCACGCGGCCATCACCCTCACCGACGCCACCCGCACCACCGGCAGCGCCGTCACCCCCCCCCGCCGACCCGGCGCACCCGGCGGCCCTGCTCTTCCGCTCCGTCGATCCGACGGTGCTCCGCCGAAAGCCGTTGGTCCGGAAGGAGGGGGTGGTGCGGTGCGGAGGCGACGTCGCCGGCCACGTACAGGCAACCCCCGGCCCCGCCCGCCCCTCATAGGAGTCGAACCGAACGTCCGGGAACTCGGAGAGGAGCGTCCGTTGGCCGGCCAGTTGTCACGCCGCAGGTTCATGGTCTACTCGCTCGCGGCATCCACGTTGACCGTCGCCGCGCCCCTCGGCTGTGACGCGGAACCCGCGGAGGGCGTCGAACGGGCCCGCAAGGCCTCTGACGTCCTGGTGACCGGGGCGGACGAGGAGATGCTGGTCCTCGAGGTCACCGAGGCCAACAAGGTCGTCGTACGGCTGCCGCGTGTCGAGGTCGGGCAGGGGGTCACCACCGCGGTCGCGATGATGATCGCCGAGGAGCTGGACGCGCGGCTCGTCGACGTGGAGATCCCGCTCGCCGAGGCCCGGACCAAGGGCAACCAGTACACCGGCGGTTCGAGTTCGGTCAGTTCGCTGTACGGCCCGGCCCGGCAGCTCGCCGCCACCGCGCGTGCCAAGCTGGTGACCGCGGCGGCCCGGCGCTGGAATCTTCCCGCGCGGTCCCTGCGCACCTGGAACACGAGGGTGATCGCGCCGGACGGGCGTTCCGCCACGTTCGGCTCGCTGACGGCGAGCGCCGCCGGGATCCAGCGGCCCGCCGTGTCGAGCAACCCGAAGCCGGCGTCCCGGCACCGTGTGATCGGGAAGCCGACGACCAGGATCGACGCCCGGGACATCGTCACCGGCAAGGCCGAGTACGCCGGGGACCTGACGGTGCCGGGGGCTAAGCCGACGGTGGTGGCGCGGCCGCCGACGCTCGGCGGGAAGATCGTCTCCGTCGACGACCGCGCGGCCCGCGCGATGCCCGGCGTGCACGCCGTCGTCAAGGTCGCCGGCGGGGTCGCCGTCGTCGCGGACTCCTTCCACCACGCCTTCAAGGCCAGGGACGCCCTGCGGATCACCTGGGCCCCGGGCCCCCTGGCGTCGCTGTCCGACGCCGCGATCCGCTCCCGGCTGCGGGCCGCCGTCCCCCGGCTCCCCGCGCCGCCACGCGGATCGACGCAGGTGGAGCGCGAGTTCGAGTTCGCCTTCGTCAGCCACGCCCCGATGGAGGTGCTGACCGCGGTGGCGGACGTGCGGGCCGCTCGGGCCGAGATCTGGTTCGCCTCCCAGACACCGATGGACGCGCGCGAGGCCATCGCCTCGGCGGTCGGACTGCCCGCGTCGAAGGTACGGGTCCATGTCGTGCGGGGCGGTGGCTCCTTCGGCCGTCGGCTCAACCACGACGCCGCCATCGAGGCGGCCCTCATCTCGAAGGCGGCACGTCGGCCGGTCAAGCTGATGTGGAGCCGCGCCGACGACATCCGGCACGGCAGGATGCGCCCCGCCAGCCATCACCGGATCCGGGCCAGCCACGCCGGGGGCAGGGTGGTGGCGTTCACCCACTCGACGGCCTCGGTGAGCGAGTCGTACGACGGGCAAGGGCTGTCCGCCCAGGGCGGGCCGGCCCCCGTCCTCGCGCCGCAGGGCGGGGCGACCTCCGCCCTCGCGCGTGCCGGCGGGCCGCTGCCCAGCGACAGCGGCCTGTACAACTTCGGCCGCGTCGGCGGGGACGGCGGCTCCGTCGACCTGGCGATCCCGCTCGGGGCCTGGCGGTCGGTGGACTCCGGCACGTCGCGGACCGCGGAGGAGATCGTCGTGGACGAGGTGTCCAGGAGCCTGGGCAAGGACCCGGTCGCCTTCCGGCGTACGACACTGCGGAGCAAGGCCGTCAAAGCGGTGCTCGACAAGGTCGCGGCCGCCGGGCACTGGGGCCGCGCCCTGCCCGCGGGCCGGGCGCAGGGCGTGGCCGTCCACGAGGAGTACGGCTCCTGCGTGGCCTGCCTGGTCGAGATCGACGCCAGGGACCCCAAGAAGCCCCGGGTGACCAAGGTGGTGATGGCGGCGGACGTCGGAACGGCCGTCAACCCGCGCGGCCTCGAGGCCCAGCTCATGGGCACCGCCATCGACGGGATCTCCACCATCCTCACGGCCGGCCTGCACATCGACCGCGGCGCCGTCCGCGAGAGCAGCTACGCCGACTTCCACTACGCCCGCCAGCGCAACGCCCCGCTGCGGTTCGAGGCGCACATCATGCCCTCGCGACGGGAACCGGGCGGCGCGGGCGAACTCGGGGTGCCGGCCGCCGCCGGTGCCGTCGCCAACGCCTACGCCCGGGCCACCGGAACCAAGCCCCGACGCTTCCCGATCAACTTCTAGAGAAGGTCCCGATGCCGTCCTACTCCTTCGTGCTCAACGGGAAGCCCGTCACCGTCGAGGCACCGGCCGACATGCCCCTGCTGTGGGTGCTGCGGGACCTGCTGAACGTCACCGGACCCAAGTACGGCTGCGGGGTCGGCGTCTGCCGGGCCTGTACCAGCCACCTGGACGGCGTGGAGATCCAGCCGTGCGTCGTCCCCGTCGCCGACTGCGTGGACCGCGAGGTCACCACGATCGAGGGCCTGGCCGACGGTGAGAAGCTGCACCCCGTCCAACAGGCCTGGCTGGCCCGCGACGTGGCGCAGTGCGGCTTCTGCCAGCCGGGCCAGATCATGGCCGCGGCGGCCCTGCTGAAGCGGACGGCCCGCCCGACCGACGCCGACATCGACCGCATCGAGAACGTCTGCCGCTGCGGTACGTACTCCAGGATCCGTGAAGCGATCAAGCAGGCGGCGGCGCACGAGCACGAGTGACGACGACGCCGTAGGGCGTCGGGGGGCGGACAGTATCTCCTCTTCGCCGGGCCGTAGTTGGGGCGGCGCCGTCGGTTACGCTGCCTCTGTGTCCACTGATGAATCGTCCTATTGGTGTGCTCGTGGTGATGTGTCCGACGTGCTCGGTGCCTACGACGGCATCGAGTCCTGGACACTGCACGCGACCGCGCTCACCGACCGCGACGAACAGGTCGTCGTCTCGCTCCACGAGCGACTGCACCACGAACTCCAGCACACCACGCCCTGGGGCCTGGTGGCCCGCTTCTCGGCGGACCTCTCCCGGCTCGGTGTCCTGGCCGAGCGGCTGAGGCTGCTGTTCCGCTTCTGCCGGGAGTCGTCCCGGCTCGTGCACGAGACCTACGCCACGACCCTGTCCATCGGGGACGACACCGCCGCCCTGCGCTTCCTCGACGAAGGCTCCGCCTACCGGCGGCACTTCGACCGGGGCCGGCGGCTGCTCGGCGGACTGGACTGGGGGACCGGCCGGTTCCGCATCGACGCCCTGCTGCGGGCGGCGATGGCACCGGCCGCCCTCGAAGTGGCGTACACCGGGGGATTCGAGGCCGTCCGGACGCGTGACCTCAACGCCCCGGACGCCCGGCCCGACGCCCGGCTGGAGACGATCCTCGCCCTCGACCTGCCACAGTTCGGGGCCCAGGGCCTCGGCCCGCACTCCGGCCCGGACGAACTCGGCGTCTTCTTCGACGAGGTGGCCGACTGCCTGACCCGCCAGGGCCTGCCCACCTTGCGAACGGCTCCCGTACGGGCCCTGATCGACGACCTGTTCGAGGATGTCGGGCGGCTCAGTCCCGAGCTGCGTGCCCGTATGGAGCTGGACACCGTCCGCGATCCGGTTCCCGACGACATCGAGGAACACCAGCGGGAGCGCATTCGCCTCCACGACACCGGGCCCCTGCCGCTGGAGATCGTCCCCCAGTCGGAGATCGCCGCCCGCGCGGCGGACTTCGCGCGCCACCACGACCGGTTGGGCAAGCACGTCCTGCTCGTCTGGGCGCGGGCGGACCTGCTGGCCCGCCAGTTCGCGCGCCCCAACGCCCTGGAACAACGCGAGGGATTCGTCGTCGCTCTCCAGGCGGCCGGCCACGACTCCGACGGACGGGCCGTGGCCCGGCTGGGGCTGCTGGAGACCGACAACCCCGCGGAGGCCGTGAAGGCCTTCACCTTGCCGGTGGTCTGCCTCAGCACCGCCGCCAGCCTCACGGACGCGCCGGGAACCGCCCGCTCCGACGGCATCGACACGATCCACGCGCTGGCGGACCTGCCGATCGTGTCCCAACTCGTGCACACCTTCCAGCAGCAGGCGCAGGTGACCTGGATGCGCTCCGAGGTCGACGGGGACCGGAAACTGCACCTGTTCTCGTACACCGTCAGCGTGCTGCCGGGCATCGTCTGGTTCCAGCTGACCGGCGAGGCCGGACGCCAGTACACGCAGCGCTGGCTGACCTCGCTCGGACCGGAACAGGCCGAGCACCGGCCGGAGGCGTTCACCGAGCTGCTGCCGGGCATCGACGCGGCCGTCCAGCACGTCGTGAGTGCCTGGTGGATCATCGACCAACAGGGCGGACGTACCCATGCCTGACACCATCGACCTGCTGTCCCTCACCGCGCCCCTGACCGGTGCCGACGGAGAGGTGACCGTCGACGACGAACACATCGACCGTCTCCTCACAGAGCTCGGCCTGACCGAGGGCGCCGGCCGGGACGGCGTGGACGGGATGCTCCGGCTCGGCCTCGACGACGAGCTCGACGAACCCCTGACCATGCGGGGCGGCGGTCGGTGGATCCGCATCCCCGCCCCGCGGTTCAGGACCGTGCTCGCCTCCGCGCTGCTGGTGACCGCTCTGAAGCGGGCCGGCGTGCACGGCACGGCGGACCTGGTCCTGGTGGCGCTGACACCGTTCCTCTTCGACGTCGACCGGGTGCGGGTGGACACCAGGGAGCAACTGGTGCTCGCCGTGCTGCGGGCCCGGCTCGACTCCCGGGAGCAGGTCCGGGAGCTGTGGGAGGGCCTGCCCGGGCATCTGCGGCACGAGGTGGATCTGGACGAACTCATCGAGCTGGTCACGGCGATGGAGAAGGCCAGTGCCGGGGGCCCGCGCCCGAGCGAGGGCCCCGGTGCGACCGGTGAGCTCGGCACGGCGGCCGCGCCCCGCGTGTTCCGGGGTTCCTTGCGAGAGGCGAGCGTCGTGCCCGCCGCACCGCGTCGGCGACGGCTGCGGATCCTGGCGGTCGCCGACGAGTGGTTTCCCGCCAAGGGCGGGATCAGCGCCCTCAACCGGTCACTGTGCCGGGCGCTGGCCGAGGCGGGCCACGAGGTGTTCTGCCTGCTTCCGTCGACCTCCAGGAAGGAGATCGACGACGCCGGCCAGGTACGGCTTGTCCCCGCACCTCCGCTCCCCGGTGCCTCGGGGCGTGACCTGCTGATGCGCAAGCCGGTCCTCCCGGGCGGTCTGCCCCCGGACGTGGTCATCGGCCACGGCCGTGTGTCCGGACCGGCCGCCTTCGTCCAGGCGGAGCAGAACTTCGCGGGCGCGGCCCGGCTCCACCTCGTCCACGACTGGCCCGAGGAGTCGGACCGGTACAAGAAGGCGATGCGCGGCGTCGACCTCCACGCCCGGGCCGAGGACCGCAAGTGGACGGACCTGGAGCTGGGGCGCGGCGCGACGCGGGTGGTGGCTGTCGGCCCCCGGCTGCACGGCCTGTGCGTCCAGGAGTTCTCGGCGTGGCCGGAGGTGCCCCGGCCGCTGCGGCTCGATCCGGGCTTCGACAGTCCGTTGGTCCGGCCGCGCGAGCCGGTCCCGGGGCCGCCGCGGATCCTCCTCACGGGACGCATGGAGGACGACGCGGTCAAAGGGCTCGATCTCGCGGCCCGGGCGGTCGGTCATGCCCTCGCACTGCGCGACCCGGACGAGCCCGAGGTACGGCTCATGGTCCGGGGGGTCACCCAGGGTCAGGCCGACGAGCTGTACCGGAAAATCCTGGAGTGGGCCGGTCGGCCCTCGCTCAATCTCGTGCTCCGGCCGTTCACGACCGACAGGGAGCGCCTCGACCACGAACTGCGCCTCGCGACCCTGGTGCTCATGCCGTCGCGGGCGGAGGGGTTCGGCCTCGTCGGCCTGGAGGCCATCGTCCACGGTGTGCCCGTACTGATCAGCCGCCGGAGCGGGCTCGGTGAGCTGCTCAAGGAGTGCCTGCCGGAGGAGCTCCTCCCGCGCACCGTCCTGCCGGTGACGGACGAACCGGAACGCGACACCGTGCGCTGGGGCTCCGCCGTGGCGGCCGTCCTCCAGCGCCCCGGGGCCGCCTTCACCGACGCCGACACCGTACGCGTCGTCATGGCGCGGGAGCGCACCTGGGCCAGGGCCGCGGCCGAACTCCTCGACGGCCTGGTGCCGGACGGCGACGAGCCGTCGGAGGGGTGGCGGCTCACGGTGTGAGGACGCGGTGCGGGCACCATGGCCCGCTCCCTCGGTCATGAGGACGGCACGCACGCGATCTCCGCCGGTTCCTTCAGCCGAACGGCCGATGTCCGCCACGGCGGCCGCGATCAAGAATCGGCAGGGAACGCTTCTCGGCGCCTGTCCCTTCGCCCCGTGTCCAGCGCGAACCGGGCCGCCGACCCCTCTGAAAGACGGAGAGGCCGCCCCTATGACAGGCGCTGTCGAGTCGGCAGGAGCCCCGGCACGCGACGCTGCCCCGCCCGGTGGCGAGGCGCCCCGCCGCCGACTCCGGGCGGTGGTCCGCCGATGGTGTGTCCCGCTGTGGGCCACGGCGGCGATGCTTCCGCTGTACCTCGCCTGGGCGTTCTTCCGCGCCACCGGCGGCGGTGATCTCGCGGCCCAGGAGACCTGGGCGCGCTTCGCGGCGGAGCACGGCGGTTCGGCGTACGGCCTGTTCTGGTTCGGCGGGCTGCACATGGCCAACTACAGCGTGATCTCGCCGTATCTGATGGGCGCCTTCGGCGTGCGGACCGTCGCCGTCGCGTCCGGCCTGGTGGGCGGCTGGCTGGCCGCCGTCCTGCTGGTGCGGTGCGGGGTCCGGCGTCCGCTCGGGCCCGCGCTGCTCGGGGCGTTCGGGCTGTGGTGCAACGTCGCGGCGGGACGGGAGACGTTCGCGCTCGGGGTCGCCCTCGCTCTCGCGGCCTGTCTGGTGCTCGTGGGGGAGCGGCGGGTGGGGATCGCGACGGGGTACGCGGTGCTCGCGACGGCGGCCAGTCCGGTGGCCGGGCTCTTCCTGACGGTGGCGGGCGCGGCCCACGGTCTCGTCCGGGACCGGGCGCGGGCCACCGCGCTCCTGGTGCCGCCGTTCCTGGTGGTGGCCGCGACCACGCTGCTCTTCCCGTACTCCGGGGAGCAACCGATGCCGGCGGCGCGGATGCTCTGGCCCGGACTGCTCGGCCTGGCGGTCGCCGTACTGGCACCGCGGGAGTGGCGGGTGGTGCGGTGGGGCGGCGCCGTGTACGCGGCGGGTGTCGGACTGACGTACCTGATCGCCTCGCCGATAGGGACCAACGTGGAACGGTTCGCGCTGCTGTTCGCGCCCGCCGTGCTGCTCGCCGCCCTGCTCACCGTGGAGCGGAGCCGGCGGTACCGTCGCGCCGCGATCGCCGTGGCGCTCGTGGCGTCCCTGGCGTGGCTCGGATCCGGGACGCCGCTCACGTTCCTGCGCGGCTCGGCCGAGGTCCCCGCGTGGGCTGCCGACTCGCCCGCTGTCGTACGGGCGTTGCAGCGGATGGGCGCCGACCGCGCCCGCGTGGAGGCCGTCCCGGCCGCCGACCACCGCGAGGCCGCCCTGCTCTCCCCGTACGT
Source organism: Streptomyces griseus subsp. griseus (assembly GCF_000720255.1). GTDB lineage: Bacteria > Actinomycetota > Actinomycetes > Streptomycetales > Streptomycetaceae > Streptomyces > Streptomyces griseus_I. The sequence goes on from NZ_JOJE01000007.1 coordinate 163,208, forward strand.
CAACCTGGCGCGCGGCTGGAACACCCAGCTGGACGTGGAGCGCGGCCGCCTCTTCTACGACGGGACGCTCACCGAGTCCAACTACCGGGCGTGGATCGACCGTTGGGCCGTCGGCTTCGTGGTGCTGCCGTCGGCCGAGCCCGACCGGTACGGGGCCGCCGAGGCCCGTCTGGTGCGCGGCCGGCCCGGGTGGCTGGAGCCGGTGTGGAGCGACCCGCACTGGCGGGTGTACCGGGTGCGGGACGCCGTACCCCTGGTCTCGGCGCCCGCGACCGTGCTGCGCACCTCGAGCGCCGACCTGTCCGTGCGGATGCCGCGCGCCGGCTCGGTGACCGTGCGGATCGCCTACTCGCCGTGGTTGCGAACGGTGGGCGGCTGCCTGCGCGAGCTGGGTGGGTTCACGCGTCTGACGGTGCGGGGTCCGGGCGTGTACCGGATCGCGGCCGCCTACGTTCCCATCGCGTCCGGCTGTTGAGCGGGTGCGCTCAGCCCAGCTGCAGCCGGTCGGCCAGCCCCGCCGCGGTGAAGGCGGCCACCACGTCCTCGCGGCTCTCCGTGAAGTGCGCCCAGCTGTCGCAGTGGACGGGGACCACTCGGCGGGCGCCGAGGAGCTCGGCGGCCTCGGCGGCCTGGGCGCTGTCGATGACGACCAGTCCGTCGTCGAAGAGGGGCAGGCGTGGCGCCCCGGCGAAGAGGACGACGGTGTCGACCGGTCCGAACCGCGCGGCGATCTCCTTGACCAGGCCGAGGGAGGCGTTGTCACCGCTGACGTACACGGTGGGCAGGTCGGCGGAGGTGAGGACGAATCCGACGACCTTGCCGGAGACCGCCTCGACGCGTTCGGTGCCGAGGGCCTCGGGGCCGTGCAGCGCGGGCACGGCCGTCACGGTCACGGCGCCTCCGTCGGGGCGCCGCAGGTCGGTCGACTCCCAGGGCGCGAGACCGCGCGCGGTGCCGCCCAGACGCGCCGCTCCGCCGGTCGTCGTGAGGGTGAGGGGTACGTGGGCGAGGAACGCCCGGCCGGAGTGGTCGAGGTTGTCGGGGTGTTCGTCGTGGGAGAGCAGCACGGCGTCGACGGCGCCGAGGTCGCCGGGAGCCACGGGGGACGGCGCGGTCTTGGTCAGGACCAGGTCGCCGGGCAAGGGGTAGTCGCCCGGTTCGTCGAAGGTGGGGTCGGTGAGGAACCTCAGCCCGCCGTAGGTGATGAGGGCGGTGGGGCCGCCGAGGACCTGGACCGGGACGTGCTCTTCGGGCGTGCCGACAGCAGACATCACAGAAACACCTCACGGTTGAAGGGTGGGCCATCCGTGAGATGAAGGTAGTCGTTTCTCACGGATGACGGCAAGCCATATCATGAGAACCGTGAAGGAAACCGTGCGAGAAGCCGTGCCGGAAGCTGCGCGGCCCGAGCCCGCTCCAGGGGCCGAGCGGTACCCCGCTCTCGACTTCGCCAACAGCAGCCTCGCCCTGCCCGGCGGTCACTTCGTCGATCTCCTCGGCACCCCGGACGCCGCGAGTCGCTGGCTCGTCGAACGCGGACTCGCTCCGGCGGACGCCGGGCTGCGGGAGGTGTGCGCGGCGCAACTGCGGTCGCTGCGCGAACAGATCCGGGCGCTGATCGCCTCCCGGGTCGAGGGCCGGCCCGCTCCGCCGAGCGCCCTCGCCGCCGTCAACGAGGCGCTGACCCGTGCGCCCGCGGCCTCGCTGCTGCACTGGGATCCGGCCCGCGGTCTGTACCGCGCGGCCTCCCACCCCACCACGCAGGTCGTCGACCACGCCCTCGCGGTCCTCGCCGCCGACGCCGCCGACCTGCTCACCGGGCCCGACGCCGAACGGCTCACGGCCTGCGGCTCCACGCCCTGCACTCGCTTCCTGCTGCGGCACGGTCGCCGCCACTGGTGCTCCACCCGCTGCGGCGACCGCGCCCGCGCGGCCCGCGCCTATGCCCGCCGCTCCCGGACGGAGGCGGACTGAGGAAGGCCGGATGCGGGCGGGCGCAGGCCCTCGGGCCCTGTGAGAGTCGGCTGACGGAGGCAGGCGGGGCCTCGGACGTCAGCCCTTGTGCGACGCGGCCCGGTAAGGGCCGCGTCGGACACTCGGGCGCGGCCCCGCGTCAGCCCCCGGTCGGGGTCGCGGCCGGGGCGGGGGCCGCCGAGCCCGTCGGCTTCGGGGTGCTGGTCTGGATGTTCAGGTCCGGACGCGGGGTCAGGACGACCATCGGCGCGCCGGGCTGCGGCGGCGGGGGGGTCATCTGGTCCGCGGGCAGCTTCGGCGGGGTGGTCTGCTGGAAGACCGTCTGCTCGAAGTTGACCGACCCGGTCTTCTCCAGCACGGTCATGTGGTCCAGCACGGTGTCGTTGGCGAGGTCGGCGAGCTCGCGGACGAGCGTGTTCTTGGTGTTGGCGCGGATCTTCGCGATCGTCGGGAAGATCTGGCCGTGCGTCACCCGCATGATGTTCGACGCGACCTGGTCGAACTCCCTGCCGTTGGCGGCCTGCGAGGTCTGCACGAACTGCTGCTGCTGCGGGCTCGCCTGGTTGGGCAGGGTGATGCCCAGCTCGGGGGCGACCTTGCGGCACAGCTCGTCGAGGCCCGCGTGTCCCACGATCAGGTGCGCACCGGCCTCCTTCATCTCCGGCGTGCTGCCCTTCTGCATGGCGATCTCACCGAGCGGGTACTCCCACAGCCCCGCCGCGCGCACCTTGACCACGAAGTCGCGGTCCTGCTCGGTGAGTGGCCCGTACCGCGTGTTGGCGATGACACGGTCCTGGGCGGAGCTGGTGTTCTGCAGGCCGAGCATGGCGGGATAGGCGAGAGCGGTGATGGTCAGTGTCAGGCTGCCGATCACGAAGACGGTTCCCGCCTTGGTCCGTGAAATGCGCATGACTGCTCCCTGGCGTGAAGTGACGACGGACGCAGAGAAATACGGATCGGTTGCGCCGACTGATCACAGGAAGCGGGAAAATTTGCTCACGGCCCTATGAGGTGCGTCACTCCGCCGTCTCGCACCGCAGGTCAGGGCTTCATCGCGCCAGTTCGGCGCGGGCGGTCTCCGGCAGCCGCAGGTACACCAGCGTCGACACCAGGCACAGCGCGGCCACGTACCAGGGGAACAGCCCGGAGTGCCCCCACTCCTTGAACAGCGTGCCCACGTACGGGGCCGTCCCGCCGAACAGTGCCACGGTCAGCGAGTAGGGGAAGCCGATGCCCGCCGCCCGCACCCGGGGCGGGAAGATCTCCGCGTTCACCGCCGCGCTGATCGAGGTGAACCCGGTCAGCAGGACCATGCCCGCGCACTGCACCAGCAGCAGGACGGCGAAGGAGTCGGTCAGGGCGTGCAGCAGCGGCACGCTCAACAGGGCGAAGCCCAGCCCGAAGAACAGCAGCAGCGGACGACGGCCGAAGCGGTCGGAGAGCAGGCCGCCGAGCGGCTGGAGCAGACCGAAGAAGGCCAGCGAGATCGTGCCGGCGAGCAGCGCGTCCGACTTGGCCATGCCCACGTTGAGTTCGGCGTACGTCGGCAGGTACGACGTCCAGGTGTAGTACGCGATGGTGCCGCCCGCGGTGATCCCGCAGATCAGCAGGGACTCGCGGGGATGCCGGCGCAGCGCCTCCAGCAGGGCCGGACGCGGCGCCTCCGTCTGCTCCTCGCTGCGGGTCTCCTGCGCGCCCTGCCGGATCCAGAAGCCGACCAGACTGAGGACGGCACCGAGCACGAAGGGGACGCGCCAGCCCCAGCCGTTCATCTGCCCCTCGGCGAGCGTGTCCACGAGCAGGGTCGCGATGCCGGAGGCGACGAGCTGCCCGACGGTCGTCGACACGTACTGGAAGCTGGAGAACAGCCCGCGCCGGCCCGGTCCCGCCGACTCCACGAGGAAGGTCGTCGAGGCCGCGAACTCGCCGCCCACCGACAGACCCTGGAGCAGCCGGGCCAGTACCAGCACCACCGGCGCGGCGACGCCGACCGCGGCGTACGTCGGGGTCAGCCCGACCAGCAGACTGCTGCCGCCCATCAGCAGGATGGTCACCGTGAGCGCGGCGCGCCGTCCGTGCCGGTCGGCGATCGCGCCCATGAGGAGTCCGCCGACCGGCCGCATGAAGAAGCCGACCGCGAAGACGGCGAACGTCGAGAGCAGCGGCACCAGCGAGTTGTCCGCGCCCTCGGGGAAGACCGCGGAAGCTATGTAGGTGGCGAGGAACGTGTAGGCGTACCAGTCGTACCACTCCACGGCGTTGCCCACGGAGGCGGCGAGGAGCTGTCGTACGGGCCGTTTCGTCGGCGTGGGGGCGGGCTGCGTCTCCGTCATGAGCGCACCCTCCCCCGACGCCGGTCCGGCACACCTGCCGTACCCATGACTTTCACACCGGCGCCATCAGACCCTTCCCTGACGTTTGGTGCTCCTGGAACACTCCTTCCGCGCGCATTCCGTAACGATCCGGCCGGTCGCACATCCTCCAGGCGAGAGGTCACCCCAGCCATGTCCGAAGCCAGCCCCGACGTCAACCGGCGCCGATTCCTCCAACTCGCGGGCGCCACCACGGCGTTCACGGCGCTGTCGAACAGCATCGAGCGCGCGGCCGCGCTGCCCGCGAACCACCGCACGGGGTCGATCGAGGATGTCGAGCACATCGTCGTCCTGATGCAGGAGAACCGTTCCTTCGACCACTACTTCGGCAAGCTGAGAGGCGTCCGCGGCTTCGGCGACCCGCGCCCGGTGACCCTGGCGAACGGCAAGACGGTCTGGCACCAGCCCGACGGCACCAAGGACGTACTGCCCTTCCACCCCGACGCCGACGACCTGGGGATGGCGTTCCTCCAGGACCTCCCGCACGGCTGGAACGACGGACACGCGGCCTTCAACGGGGGCCAGTACGACAAGTGGGTCCCCTCGAAGGGCTCCACGACGATGGCGTACCTGACCCGCCAGGACATCCCGTTCCACTACGCCCTCGCCGACTCCTTCACGGTCTGCGACGCCTACCACTGCTCGTTCATCGGCTCGACCGACCCCAACCGCTACTACATGTGGACGGGGTACACCGGCAACGACGGCACCGGCGGCGGCCCGGTCCTCGGCAACGACGAGGTGGGCTACGGCTGGACGACGTACCCCGAGCGCCTGGAGAAGGCCGGGATCTCCTGGAAGATCTACCAGGACGTCGGTGACGGCCTGGACGCCAAAGGCGGCTGGGGCTGGATCGAGGACGCCTACCGCGGCAACTACGGGGACAACTCGCTCCTCTACTTCAACCAGTACCGGGGCGCCCAGCCCGGCGACCCCCTCTACGACAAGGCCCGCACCGGCACCGACTACCGCAAGGGCGAGGGCTACTTCGACCAGCTGAAGGCCGATGTGAAGGGCGGCAGGCTGCCGCAGATTTCCTGGATCGTCGCCCCCGAGGCCTTCACCGAGCACCCCAACTGGCCCGCCAACTACGGCGCCTGGTACGTCGCCCAGGTCCTGGACGCGCTCACCTCCGACCCGGCGGTGTGGGCGAAGACGGCCCTGTTCCTCACGTACGACGAGAACGACGGCTTCTTCGACCACCTGATCCCGCCCTTCCCACCGGCCTCCGGGGCGCAGGGCAAGTCGACGGTCGACGTCGGCCCCGACCTGTTCAAGGGGGACTCCGGTCACGTCGCAGGCCCCTACGGGCTCGGCCAGCGGGTGCCGATGCTGGTCCTCTCGCCCTGGAGCAAGGGCGGGTACGTCTGCTCCGAGACCCTGGACCACACCTCGATCATCCGGTTCATGGAGCGCCGCTTCGGCGTCCACGAGCCCAACATCTCGCCATGGCGGCGGACCGTGTGCGGCGACCTGACCACCGCCTTCGACTTCTCCCGCAAGGACACCCGGCCGGCCGCCCTGCCCGCCACCGACGGCTACCGGCCGCCGGACCGCGACCGCCATCCCGACTACGTGCCGACCCCGCCCGCCAACCCCGTCCTGCCCAAGCAGGAACGGGGAGTGCGCCCCTCCCGTCCCCTCAGGTACGCCCCCTACGTGGACGCCTCGGCGGACCCGGCGGCCGGGAGGCTCACCCTGACCTTTGCCTCGGGCCCCAAGGCGGGCGCCGCCTTCCTCGTCACCTCCGGCAACCGCACCGACGGCCCCTGGACCTACACCACCGAAGCCGGCAAGACCGTCGCCGACACCTGGAACTCCTCGTACTCCAAGGGCTGGTACGACCTGACCGTGCACGGCCCCAACGGCTTCCTGCGCGTCTTCGAGGGCCCGGGCAAGGCCGCCGGACCCGAGGTCACCGCGCGGCACACCGGCGACGACATCCAACTGACCCTCACCAACCGGGGCTCGGGCCCGGTGCGGCTGAAGGTCGCCTGCGGCTACGGCGGCGCGACCAGGACCTTCACGGTCCGGCCCGGCGCCACCGTCCGGCACACCGTCGACCTCGCCGCGAGCGCGCGCTGGTACGACCTGACGGTCACCGCCGACGCCCAACCGGGCTTCCTGCGGCGCTTCGCCGGGCACGTCGAGAACGGGAAGCCAGGGGTGAGTGACCCGGCGATCGCCGCCGGGTAAAGGCTGAACCATGCCGGATCGCCGGGGCTGGTCAGGTCCAGGTGGGGTCGGGATAGTGTGCCCCGGTGACGACGCAATCGAACACTCCTGCTGGCTGGTATCCCGACCCGCACGGAGCGCCCCGGACACTCCGTTACTGGGACGGAGCGCAGTGGACCCTGCACACCGACGCGAACCAGCAGCAGGGCGCGGCGGCTCAGCACGTGCCCCAGCAGCCCGCCGGCCCCGACCCGCGCGTGCAGCGTCAGGTGCAGCAGCAGGCCGGGGTCGCCGCGGGCGGCTCCGGCGGCGGCACCCTCTTCAGTGAGCCGGTGCTGGTCGTCAACCAGAAGGCCAAGCTGATCGAGGTGACCAACGAGTACAAGGTCATGGATCAGCACGGCCGTGAGATCGGCGCGGTCGTCCAGGTCGGGCAGAGCGCCCTGAAGAAGATCATGCGTGTCCTCTTCAGCCTCGACCAGTACATGACGCACAAGCTGGAGATCCGCGACGCCTACGGTCAGCCGGTGCTGAAGCTGACGCGGCCGCGGAAGATATTCAAGTCCCGGGTGGTCGTGGAGCGTCCGGACGGTCAGCCGGTCGGCGAGATCGTCCAGCAGAACGTCTTCGGGAAGATCAACTTCGCGATGCACGCGGGCGGTCACCAGGTCGGCGCCATCAAGGCGGAGAACTGGCGGGCGTGGAACTTCGCGATCGTCGACCACGCTGACAACGAGGTCGCCCGGATCACCAAGACCTGGGAAGGCCTGGCCAAGACGCTGTTCACCACGGCCGACAACTACGTCCTGCAGATCCACTACCAGCTGCCCGAGCCGCTGCTGAGCCTGGTCGTCGCCACGGCGCTCACCGTCGACACCGCGCTGAAGCAGGACGCGCGTGGTCTCGGCTGACCGCTCTGCACCTTCTACAGCGGTGTGAGATGCCCCGGTTCCGACGCCGGCCGGGGCAGCAGCGCCGGTTCCGGCGAGGCCGACTCGGGCCTCAGTGCCAGCACCGCGGCCACCGGGTGCTCCTCCTCGTACGCGGGCTCGGGCGTCGCCCGCGACAGCAGCACCACGCCCCAGGAGGCCAGGCCCGCTCCCGCCAGCGCCAGGAGCACGCCCGCCGCGCCGCCCTGGAGCCGCTCGCCCAGCAGCGTGAGGCCGATCACCGCGGCGGCCACCGGGTTCGCCAGCGTCACCACCGCGAGCGGCGCGCCCAGACCACCCCGGTAGGCGGTCTGCGACAGCAGCAGCCCGCCGGTGGCGAAGGCCGCGACGAGCAGCGCCACCCCGACCACCTGCACGCTCAGCAGCGGGCCCGAGCGGTCCGTCGCCGCCACCGTCACCGTCTGTGTGAGCGCCGAGGCGACACCGGAGGCGAAGCCGGACGCGGTCGCGTGCCGCAGGCCCGGCCGGGCCCCGGGCCGCCCCAGCAGCCCGATCAGCCCCGCCGTCACCGCGGCCACGGTCAGCGACTCCGGCACGCTCAGCACCTCGTCGGGCGCCGATCCGGACGCCGTGACCAGGATCGCGGCCAGGCCGGCCAGCGTGTACGCGGTGCCCCGCCACTCGGCCCCGGTCACCCGCCGCCCCGCGACGCGCGCGCCCAGCGGCACCGCCGCGACGAGGGTGAGCGCGCCGAGCGGCTGGACCACGGTGAGCGGACCGTACCTGAGGGCCACGACGTGCAGCAGCGCGGCGCCGGCGTTGAGACCGACGGACCACCACCAGGCGCCGGACGCCAGCAGCCGCAGTGTCCCCCGGCCCGGGTCGCGGGAGGCCAGCCGCTCCTGGGCGACGGCCGCGGCGGCGTAGGCGACGGCGGAGAACAGGGACAGCACCACGGCGACGAGGGTGGCGTTCATCGGCCCGCTCCGACCAGGGCGTTCTCCTCGGCCGGCGCCAGCCGGCGCGGCACGCGTCCGGCCGTCGTGGCCGTGCGGTGCGGCGAGCGAAGCGAGATGGGGGTCCCCCCGGACGAAGTCTGGGGGAGGATCACCGCGAGGGCGAGTCCGAGGACGGCCCCCGCGACGATCGCGTCCAGCCAGTAGTGATTCGCGGTCCCGACGATCACCAGCAGCGTCACCAGCGGGTGCAGCAGCCACAGCCACCGCCACCGCGACCGGGTGGCGACGATCAGGCCGATCGCCACCATCAGGGCCCAGCCGAAGTGCAGCGAGGGCATCGCGGCGAACTGGTTGGAGAGGTGGTCGGTCTGCGGCGGCCCGTACACCGAGGGGCCGTACACCCGCGCGGTGTCGATCAGTCCGGTCGCGGCGAGCATGCGCGGCGGGGCCAGCGGGAACGCGAGATGCACCAGGAGCGCGGCGGCGGTCACGGCCGCGAGCACGCGGCGGGCCCAGACGTAGTGGAGGGGGCGGCGCAGGTAGAGCCAGATGAGGAAGGCCGCGGTGGCCGGGAAGTGGACGGTCGCGTAGTAGGTGTTCGCCAGGTGCGCCAGGGTGTCGCCGTGCAGCAGCCAGGACTGCACCGCGCCCTCGCCGGGCAGGTGGACGGCCCGTTCCAGGTCCCACACGCGGTGGGCGTTGTGGAAGGCCTCGGCGGTGTGGCCCGTCGCCAGCTGCCGGCCGAGCTTGTAGACGAGGAAGAGTCCTGCGACGAGCAGGAGCTCACGGACGAGCGGCGGCCGCGCTGTCGCGTCGGCCTCCGCCGCCACAGGCTCGGTGCGGGCGTTCATCCCCAGGCCCCCTTGCTGACGGTGGTGCGTTCTGTGGCGCCTGACGGGCTTGTGACCCGTGCGGTCGTCATCGATACGGTTGCGTACCGATACGTTAGTGTACCGATACGATGAAGTACCGATACGGTGGGGTACCGAAACGATATAGTACCGAAACGTAAGTGTACCGATACGGATCTGTACCGGTACACTGGCGTATCGATTGACGTAGGACACGCTGGGTGGGAAGCCTCGAGCCCCACTCGACCGAGGAGACAGCTGATGACGTCGCAGGCCGCGGACGACCGGGGGACGGTCGCCGCCTCGCGCCGCTCCAAAATCACGCCTGAACGCGAACAGGAGTTCTTCGACGCCCTCATCGAACAACTCCGGGAGTGCGGCTACGACGCCGTCACCATGGAGGGCGTCGCCGCCACCACGAAGTGCAGCAAGTCCACGCTGTACCGGCAGTGGAAGACGAAGCCGCAGTTCGTGGTGGCCGCACTGCGCTCCCGTCGCCGCTCCCGTCTTGTCGGCATCGACACAGGATCACTCGCGGAGGATCTGCGGGAGGCCGCGCGGGCCGCGGGCCGCTGGTCGGACAGCGACACCAAGCTGCTCCAGGCGCTCGGCCACGCCGTCACCCAGGACGAGGAGCTCGCACGGGCGCTGCGCGAGGCGCTCGTCGATCCGGAGATCGCCGCGCTGCGGGACATGCTGCGGCGGGGTGTCGAGCGCGGCGAGGTCCCCGCGGACCATCCGGCGCTGGAGTACATTCCGACCCAACTGCTGGGTCTGGTGCGGGCCCGGCCGATTCTCGACGGCGAGTACGCCGACCCGGACTACCTCGTCCGATTCGTGGAAGTCGTGGTGCTCCCGGCGCTCGGACTCCGATAGACCCAGGCCACCGTCCGTGGGATGACCGGACGGCGGCCTGTTCGCGCCGCACCGTGGGGACGGGGGCGGCGCGCACCCCCCGGCCGGGTGGGGCTCCTCTTGAGCGGAGGGGCGCCCCACCCGGCCGGCTCATGTGCGTCCCGGCCGGGGGCGGCTCAGACGTTCTGGCCGCTGCCGCCGCCCTTCGACACCTCGATGCCCTTCGTGATCGTGTCGATCACGGTCTCCTTCGTGTCCGCGTCCACGCCGAAGCGGACCACCACCAGCAGCTTGGAGTTGGCGGGTGAGGGGAAGGCGAGCGACTCGACGATGCCGTCCGCGCCCTTGCTCGTGACCGCCTTCCAGCGGACCAGGTAGCCCTTCTGGCCGGCCACCGTCACCGCCTTGGAGTCGAGCACCTCGTGCGAGGTGATCTTCCCGTAGGTGGTGCCGCCGTACGACTCCTCGGCGTTGGCCGAGATGTCCGCCTTGGCGACCTCCTCGGGCGTGCTGCCGCGGGTGCCCAGTGCCTCGGCGGGCGCGGAGTACGCGCCGCCCTTCGTGCAGGACTTGGAGGTGTCGCCCGGGCAGTCGTAGGAGTCCTTCGACGTGACCTGCGCGCCCACGCCGGCCTGCTGGCCGTACCAGCCGTCCGGGATGGGGATGCTGATCCCGCTGATCGGGTCGCTGACCGAACCGCTCTCGATCTTCGGAGCCTCGGACCGGCCCGGCGAGGGGGTCCCACCGTCCTGGCCGCCCCCTCCCGAGCCACCGCCGGGGCCGCCCTGTCCGCCGTCGGAACCGCCGCCGCCCTGGCCGCCGCCGGGCCCGCCAGGGCCGCCCGGGGCCCGCTGGGAGTTGGCCGTGCCGCCGCCCGAGTCGCCGTTGCCGGACAGGGCGTACACCCCCACGCCGATGCACGCGAGGACGACGGCGGCCGCGGCCACGGCAATGCCGTTGCGCACGGCGCGGCGCGGCCCGGGGGCCGGAGGCGCGCCGGGGTAGGGGGGATAGGCCTGGTATGCCGGATGAGCCCCGGTGGCCGGCGGCTGCACCGGGGGACCCCATGAGGCGGGCGAGCCCGCGATACGGGTCTGGTCCGTCCATGCCCTGCCGTCCCACCACCGCTCGGTGGCGGGGGCGTCATTCGTCTGTCCGGGATCGGGGTACCACCCGGGAGGAGTCACCTGCGTCATACCTTTACGGTATGAGGCGTGCGTGAAAGCGGGATGAGAGGGCCCGGCGATGAGCCAGTGGGGGTGCTCGCACCCAGGCGGCGGAGCCGCGCTTCGCCGCGGTCCCGTGCCCCGGAGTCGATCACCTCGGGCTCCGGAAAGGGGTTCACGTCAATTCGGTGAAGCCTTCCCCAAGTTGACGCTCCCCGCGCCCGCGCAGGCCCGTCCCCCTTCTCTGTTCCCCGCCCGCTTCACCCCTCGCGGCAACAGGTGGTCCCAGCGGCCTCCGCTTGCGTCTTCAGAGGGCTACGCTCAAGGTCGTACGTCGTTCGGGCGACTTGGGGAGGTAACGGGATGACGGAGGTACGGCCCGGCGCGGCCGCCTCGGCCTCCCTGTGGGAGCGCGACGAGGAAGTGTCGGCCGTCGAGCGGGCGGTCGAGGCACTCTGCGCCGACCGGTCGTCTTCGGGCAGCCTGCTGGTGTTCCGCGGCGAGTCGGGACTCGGCAAGACCGCGCTGCTGACCGAGACCCGCCGGATCGCCGAGGCACGCGGCTGCACGGTGTGGTCCGCCCGCGGCGGCGAGACGCTCAGGTCAGTCCCCTTCAACGTCGTACGGCAGTTACTGCAACCCGCTCTCGTCTCGCTGATGCCGGAGGAGGCCCGCGAGTACCTCGGGGACTGGTTCGACATCGCCGGACCCGCCCTCGGCATCACCGAACCCGGCGAGCGCCGGGCCGACCCGCAGGGCGTGTGCGACGGCCTGGTCGCCGCGGTCCGCCGACTGGCCAAGCGCTACTTCCCACTCGTCCTGCTGATCGACGACGCGCACTGGGCCGACCAGGAGACCCTGAGCTGGCTCGCCGCCTTCGCCGAACGCCTCGACGACCTGTCCGTCCTCGTCGTCGTCGCCCGCAGACCCGGCGAGGTCAGCGGCGAGAGTGCCCGCCACCTGGACGCGGTCGCCGCCGCCGCGGGCGGCCCCGTGGCCACTCTCAGCGCCCTCACCCCGGACGCCGTCGCCGGACTCACCCGCAGCACCCTGGGCGAGCACGCCGACGCCCCGTTCTGCCGCGAGGTCTGGGCCGTCACCGGCGGCAACCCCTACGAGACCGTCGAACTCCTCGCCAAGGTGCGGGACAGCGAGCTGGAACCGGCCGAGTCCTCCGCCGCCGAACTGCGTCCCCTGAACAAGTCGGCCCGCGGCGGCGGACTCGTCGCCCGCCTGGAAGAACTCGGCATCGACGCCACCCGGTTCGCCTGGGCGGCCGCCATCCTCGGCGCCGACATCTCCGTCGACCTCGTCGCCCAGCTCGCCGGGATGAGCGCCGACGACGCCGACCGCTGCGCCGAACTCCTGTGCCAGGCCCGCATCCTCACCGGGCCGGACCTGGCGGCCGGCCGCTCCGACGACGGCGCCCTGGAGTTCGTCCACCCACTGATCGCGACCGCCGTCTACAACTCCATCCCGGACGCCCTGCGCACCGCCATGCACGGCATAGCCGCCCAGGTCGTCACCGACTCCGGACGCGGGGCCGCGGCCGCTTCCCGCCACCTCCTCCAGGTCCACCCGGACGACGACGACGAACTCGTCGAGCAGCTGCGCGAGGCCGCCCGCGAGCACCTCGCCGTCGGCGCCCCCGACGCGGCCCGCCGCTGCCTGGAACGCGCCCTGCTGGAACCGCCCCTGCCCGACGCCCACGCCCAGGTGCTCTACGAACTGGGCTGCGCCACCCTGCTCACCGCGCCCTCCAGGACGATCGGGCACCTCCAGACCGCGCTCGCCATGCCGGGCCTCGACGGCCCCCAACGCGTCGACGCGGTCTTCCGCCTGTCCCAGGCGCTCCTGCACAACGACCAGATAGAGGAGGCCGTCCGCACCGTGGAGTCGGAGGCCGCCCGGCACACCGAGGGCCCCGCCCGGCTGCGGCTCCAGGCCGTGCAGTACATGTGGGAGGGCATCCACGCTGGCGAGGCCACCTCGCCCGGCCGCTCCGCACGCCTCGCCGAACTCGCCGGCGGCTGCACCGGCCGCGACAACTCCGAGCGCGCCCTGCTCATCCTGCGCGCCTTCGACGCCATGACCCACGGCGAGAACGCCGAGGAGGTCGTCGAACTCTGCGACCGCGCCCTCGTCAACGGCCGACTCGCGCCCGGCCTCGGCTGGACCGACATGGAGTGGGGCATCGAGCTGCTGCTGATGCTCGCCAACTCCTACGCCTACACCGACCGGCTCGACCGCGCCGAGGCCCTCTACACGGAGGCCCTGCGCAGCTACGAGTCGGCCGGCTGGAGCGGCGGCCACATCGCGCTCGCCCACGCCTACGTCGGCCTCGGGCACCGCAGACGGGGCCGCCTGAGGGAGGCCGAGACCTCCCTGCGCGAGTCGCTGCGCCTCGCCGAACGCATCGGCCGCGGCCTGCCCCTGTACTGGACCGCTACCTGCAACCTGGTCGACACGCTGCTCGCCCGCGGTCATGTCGACGAGGCGTGGCGGGTCGCCGAGCAGTACGGCTTCGCACCCCCGTACCCGTCGACCATCGTGCTGCCCGACCCCCGCTCGGTGCGCGGCCGCCTGCTGCTCGCCGTCGGCCGGACGCAGGACGGCATCAACGAACTGGAGGCCGCCGAGAAGGCGGCCGCCGCCCGGGGCCACCACAACACGGTCCTCGTCCCCTGCGCCGTCGACCTCGCCCGCGCCCTGGCCGTCGAGGACCCGGAGCGGGCCGCCCGCCTCGCCGCCGACGTCCGGCGGCAGGCCGAGCGCTTCGGCACCGACACCGCCATAGGCGAGGCCCTGCGCTGCGCCGCCGCCCTGGAGACCGGCCAGCGCGCCGTCCGTCTCGCCGCCCAGGCCGTCGCCTACCTGGAGGCCTCCCCCTGCCAGTACGAACACGCCGCCGCCCGCGTCGAGTACGGCATCGTCTCCCGCTCGGTCCCCGAGATCCAGCGAGGCCTGACCCTGGCCCGCTCCTGCGGCGCGGACGGCCTGGTGGCCCACGCCCGCGAGGTACTGGAGACGGGACGGGGGCTGCGCTAGGTGTACTCGGCCGTCACATGGCGAGCAGCTGGTTCGTCACCGCCGCCAGCCGCTTGCGGACCGCGGGGTCGTACGTCGCCCCGTGCGCCCGGGCCGGACGCGTGCCGTCGAAGAAGCGGCCCGTGCCCGACTCCCGCGTCGCGAGCGCCAGGACCCCCGGCGCACCGTCGGCGACCGAGTTCCACGGCGTGACACCGCCCTCGCGGACCATCGCCGTGTCCATGAAGGTCGCCGGATGCAACACGTTCACCGAGACACCGGTGCCCGCGGACTCCTCCGCGAGGTCGAAGGTGTGGGCGGCCAGCGCGAACTTGCTGCGGCAGTACGCCGAGAAACCGTCGTAGCCCCGGGTGTACTCGGGATCGTCGAAGGCGAGGGGCTCCTGCCCGACCGAGCCCACGTTGACGATCCGCGCCGGCGGATTCGCGCGGAGCACCGGCAGCAGGGCACGGGTGAGCACGACCGGCGCCAGGTAATTGACCGCCAGCCGCAGCTCGTGCCCGTCGGCGCTCACCTCGCGGCCCGAGCCCGGCGCCCCGGCCCCCACGCCCGCGTTGTTGACCAGCACATCGAGCTCCGGGTGCGCCGCGCCGACCCGGGCGCCCAGCTCCCGCACCTGCGCGAGCGAGGCCAGGTCGGCGACGAACCCCTCGGCCGTGCCCTCGGCCCGCAGCTCCTCGACCAGCCGCTCCGTGCGGTCCGGGTCGCGGCCGTGGGCGAGAACGACGTGACCGGCGCGGACCAGTTCGAATGCGACGTACCGGCCGAGCCCGGAGGTGGCGCCGGTGAGCAGGATGGTGGACATACCCCCACCGTAGGTGCGTCACGCCGCCCTGAGCGAGCTGCTGCCGAGCCTACGACCAGCAGGGGCACCCGAACCGGAGGTCAGGAACCGTCCTCCTCCGCCAGCACCCGCTGCGCCGTCGCGAACGCCGAGTTCGCCGCCGGGACCCCGCAGTACACGGCCGTCTGCAGCAGCACCGCACCGATCTCCTCGGGCGTGAGCCCGTTGCGCCGGGCCGCCCGCACGTGCATGGCCAGCTCCTCGTAGTGGCCGTGCGCGACCAGCGCCGTCAGGGTGATCATGCTGCGCTCGCGGCGGCTGAGCGTCGGATCGGTCCAGATCTCGCCCCAGGCGTAGCGCGAGATGAAGTCCTGGAAGCGGGCCGTGAACGGCGTCTGCCGGGCCTGTGCCCGGTCCACGTGGGCGTCGCCCAGCACCTGCCGGCGTACCTCCATGCCACGCCCCGCGCCCCCGCCGAAGTGGGCGCGCAGGGCGGTGAGGACGGCCTCGGGACACTGCGCGGGCGCCAGGTGCGAGGCACCCGGCAGCTCCACGAGCGCCGCGCCGGGCACCGCGTCCGCGATCTCCCGCAGATGGGCGGGGGGTGTCGCCGGGTCCTGCCGTCCCGCGATCAGCAGGGTGGGGGCGGAGATCTCCGTGAGCCGGTCCCGCAAATCGAACGCGGCCAACGCGTCACAGCAGGCGGCGTACGCCTCCGGGTCGGCGCGCCGGTGGTCCTCCACCAGCTCCGGCACGGTGAACCCGGGCGTGAACCAGCGGGCGTCCGCGTTCTCGGCGAGCGAGGCGAGCCCCTCGCGCCGCACCAGCGCGGCCCGCTCCTGCCACGGCTGCGCGCCGTTGAAGTGGGCCGAGGAGCAGATCACGGCGAGGGACGACACCCGCTCGGGGTGGTGCACCGCGAGATGCAGACCGACCGCGCCGCCCAGCGACACGCCGGCGTAGGCGAACCTTTCCAGTCCGAGCGCGTCGGCCAGTGCGAGCACCCGGTCGGCGAGGTCACCGACCGTGGCGCCGGGGCCGATCAGGGCAGCCGCCGAACCGCCGTGCCCCGGCAGGTCCCAGCGCACCACGTGGTGGGTGGCCGACAGCTCGGGCGCGACCCCGTCCCACAGGGCGTACGAGGTGCCCAGCGAGGGCCCGAGCAGCAGCGGGGGAGCGGAAGCGGGCCCCTCCGCATGGTGGTTGAGGAGTTTCTCGGTCAAGGTCGCTCCAGCGCACGGTCGGTGAGGGCTCCGGCGGAGCCGGTGTAGCGGGCAGGGTCGGCGATCTCGTCGAGGTCGAGGTCGATGTCCTTCAACTCGGTTTCCTCGGCGAGGAGTTCCCAGAGCGGTCTGCCCTCGGCCCAGGTGCGCCGGGCGAGGTCGGTGAGCAGCTCCTTGGCCCGGGCGCGGCCGAGGACACCCGCCAGCTCGGCGGAGAGCCGCTCGGAGACGATCAACCCATGGGTGAGGCCGAGGTGTTCGCGCATGGTGTCCGCGTTCACCCGCAGCCCCCCGGTGAGTTCGGCGGCGTCGCGGGCGGCACCGCCGACCAGCCGCAGCAGGTCCCGCAGTGGCTCCCACTCGGAGTGCCAGGCCCCGGCCGGCCGCTCGTCCTCCGCCGCCAGCGCCGCGTGGAGCGTGGCCGCGAGCTGCGGTGCCCGCCGGGCGGCGGCCGCGATCAGGGTGGACCGTACGGGGTTCGCCTTGTGCGGCATGGCCGACGAGCCGCCGCCGCTGCCCTCCGCGACCTCGGCGATCTCGGTGCGGGCCAGAACGAGCACATCCGCGGCGATCTTGCCCAGTGCCCCGGCCGTGAAGGCCAGACAGCCGGCGAGGTCGGCGATCGGGGTGCGCAGGGTGTGCCAGGGCAACAGCGGTTCAGCGAGCCCTAGTTCACGGGCGTAGGCGGCGGGCAGGGCGAGGGGGGCGTCGGCGCCGTACGCCGTGAACGCGGCCAACGTACCGGCCGCCCCTCCCAGTTGGGCGGGGAGCCGGTCTCGTACCACCGTCAGGCGGTCCCGCGCGTCCAGCACCAGTTGCCGCCATCCGGCCGCCTTCAGGCCGAACGTCGTCGGTACGGCGTGCTGAGTGAGCGTCCGTCCCGGCATCGCGGTGTCGCGGTGCGCGGCGGCCAGCCGGGCCAGCGCGCGCTCGGTGCGGGCGAGGTCGGCGAGGACCAGGTCCAGGGTGCGTGCCGCGACCAGCATCGTCGCCGTGTCCACGATGTCCTGGCTGGTGGCGCCCCGGTGCACGTACGGGCCGTACTCCTCGCCGACCGCCCGGGTCAGGTCGCCGACCAGCGGGATGACCGGGTTGCCGCCGGCCCGGGCGCGCCCGGCGAGGGACCGTACGTCGAAGCCGTCGGAGCCGGCCGCCTCCGTCACCGCGGTCGCCGCGGCGGCCGGGGCGAGTCCCAGCGCGGCCTGTGCCCGGGTCAGTGCGGCCTCCGCGTCGAGCAGCGCCCTGAGAAAGGCGCCGTCGCTCGTCGCGGAAGCGGCGGGGGAGCCGGTCCAGCCGGGGGCGAGCAGACCGGCGCCGGACTCGTCCGGGGGCACCTCCCGCCCGAAGGGCGGGGGAGTCACTGGAACTCCAGGAAGACCGTCTCGCCTTCGCCCTGAAGGCGGATGTCGAAACGGTACGTGCCGTCGCCTCCCTCGGCGGCGATCAGCGTGTCGCGGCGGCTCGGCTCCAGACGGGCCAGCAGCGGGTCGGTGGCGAGTGCCGACTCGTCGCCCGGCAGGTAGACCCGGGTGAACAGGTGCACCAGCAGGCCGCGCGCGAACACGCACACGCTGAGGTGGGGCGCGCTGCGTCCCCGTGCCCCGGGCCGCAGCGTGCGTGCGTACCAGTGGCCGTTGACGTCCGTCTGGATGCGGCCCCAGCCGGTGAATTCCACGCCGTTGCGGCCCAGGTAGCCGCCGGTCGAGGGGTCGCGCCGGATCGAGCCGTCCACCTGCGGCAGGTTGCCGTCGGGGTCGGGCCCCCACAGCTCGACGAAGGCGTCCGGCAGCGGCCTGCCCTCGCCGTCGTACACGTATCCCTGGACGGTGATCGTCTCCGGGTGGCCGACGGGCGCGATGTCTCCGCCGCCGGGGAACGGCAGCGCGTACCCGTAGAAGGGGCCCACGGTGTGCGACGGGGTGGGCAGCACGGACTCCGGGCTGCTTGTGTCGATCTTGGTCATGGGGGTCAGCGTCCTTCCTCGATCCAGGTGGCGTTCGGGCCGTCCAGCACGATGTCCCAGTGGTAGCCGAGGGAGAACTCGGGCACGGAGAGGCTGTGGTCGTAGGTGGCGACCAGGCGCTGCCGGGCGGCGTCGTCCGTCACGGACTGCAGGATCGGGTCGTACTCGAAGAGCGGGTCGTTGGGGAAGTACATCTGCGTCACGAGCCGCTGCGTGAACGCCGTGCCGAAGAGCGAGAAGTGGATGTGGGCCGGGCGCCAGGCGTTGACGTGATTGCGCCACGGGTAGGGGCCCGGCTGGATCGTGGTGAAGCGGTAGAAGCCGTCGTCGTCGGTGAGGGTACGGCCCACGCCCGTGAAGTTGGGGTCCAGGGGGGCGTCGTGCTGCTCGCGCTGGTGGGCGTAGCGGCCGGCCGAGTTGGCCTGCCAGACTTCGACGAGCTGACCGCGGATCGGGCGCCCCGACCGGTCCAGGAGCCGTCCGGAGACGGTGATGCGCTCACCGATCGGCTCGCCCCGGTGGTGCCTGGTCAGGTCGTTGTCGATCTCGGTGATGTCCCGCTCGCCGAAGGCCGGGGAGACCAGCTCCACCAGCTCCGGGTCCTGGGTCACGTCGATGGTGACCGGCGGCTGCCGGGGGTGGCGCAGCTGGGACGAGCGGTAGGGCGCGTAGTCGCGGCGCGGGTGGTGCTCGACGGGACCACCCTCGGCGACCCGCTTCTCGTACGCGGCGTGCTCGGCCGCGATCTCCTGGTCGATGTCGTGCTGGGTGAGAACTACTTCGTCCATCCGTGCAGCCCCGTCTCTTCCGGGCGCCCCGACCCGTGATTAATCAGGGCACTGAGTATTTCAGTGAGGTTGTCTTCACGCTGCCAGCA
Organism: Streptomyces griseus subsp. griseus; assembly: GCF_000720255.1. GTDB lineage: Bacteria > Actinomycetota > Actinomycetes > Streptomycetales > Streptomycetaceae > Streptomyces > Streptomyces griseus_I. The sequence continues at coordinate 182,345 of NZ_JOJE01000007.1, forward strand.
AGTCAAGAGGGCAGTCAAGAGCTTCATCCGTGGGTATTGTTCAGTGCACCAACTAATATGAACCGATGCGAACCAGGGGAGTGCACATGGCCGCGGTGGACCTGACCGCCCACCCCGGGCACCTGGCCCGGCGACTGCAGCAGGCGCACTACCTGCTGTGGAACACGATGGTCTCGGAGGAGATCACCTCCCCGCAGTTCGCGGTCCTGAACGCGCTGGTGGCGGAGCCGGGCCTGGACCAGCGCACGGTGGGGGAGCGGGTGGGGCTCGACCGGTCCACGATCGCCGAGGTGATCAGCCGGCTCGGCCGGCGCGGGCTGCTCGACAAGGTCCGCGACCCGCAGGACGGCCGCCGTTCCCTGCTGCGCCTCACGGACGACGGCGTACGCACCCACCGCAAGCTGACGGTACGCACGGCCCGGATGAACCAGGTCTTCCTGGCCCCGCTCTCCGTCGACGAGCAGACCGTGTTCTTCGACCTGATCCGACGGGTCTCGGACGCGGCGGAGGAACTGCGCAACCCGGCGGATCCGCTCGCGACCCCGAGCTGACCCCGGGGTCCGCCGGGCGCCTCGGCCTGCCGTCACTTCTTCGCGAAGACCACCCATACCTGGCCCTCGGCGAAGTTCACCGGCCGGCCGCTCTTCGTCGTGAACTGTGTGCCGTCCTCGGCCTTCGGGCGCTTCCAGTCGACGTCGTACACCCGCCCGTCGCGCAGCACCTTCGCCGTCCCCGAGCCCACGGTCTCGGTGTACGGCGTGTTGTTGCCCAGGAAGTCGTGGAAGGCGGACGCGCGGACCTTCACGTACTGCACGACGACCGTCGGCGGAGCGGGCGGCCCGCCGTCGGTCGTCCGGGCGGCGGCCCCGTCCATCGCGACCCGCCAGCCCTTGTCGGTCCCGGACCAGGTGAAGGTGAAACGGGCCGCCGGGTAGCGCACGGTGAACGAGGTCTGCGCCCTGCCGCCCGCGGGTGCGGGTCCCACCTGGAAGCCCGTGGTCAGCGCGGCCGCGCCCGGCGCGGTGGGCAGCAGCCCCTCGGGGCGCAGGTACAGGTTGTGCGGGGCCGGCCTGGCGGAGTCGCGGAAGTAGGCTCCGGACGCCCGGCCCGGCGGCTCGGGGACCAGCGGCGCCCGGTCGATCAGCGGCAGCAGCTTGCTCTGCGCGCCGGAGAACGCCAGCCTGGGCCGGTCGAACTGGCGCAGCAGCTCGAGGTCGGACTCGCGGGCGCTGCGCACCGGGCCGACCGCCTTCGGCAGCCGGGTGGCGTACACCGCCATCAGCCGGCTCAGCCCGCCCTCCACCTGCTCGGCGTAGACGACGTCCGCGGAGTCCAGGCCGGTGTGCGGGCGGGCCGCGCTCGCGTTGTCGATCTTCACGGCGAGTACCGAGCCCTCGGCGGTGGGGGTGGGGGCGGCGGTCCGGCCGCGCGTCGGCGCCCGGGTCGTGCCACGACCGTCGTCGGGCGGGGCGGAGCTCCCCGTGCAGCCCGCCACCAGCGAGAGTGACACGACGGCGGTCAGCAGCCCCGCCGTCGTCGCGGTGTGTCGCGCGCGTGCCCTGAGTCTCTTGCCCACCGTTACCGCCCATCGCGTGTGTCACTCATTGTGCGCTTATCTGGTCATCGCTGCACATACCCGATCGATTCCGGTCGCGCGCGCGGACAGGGCCGTTCAGCGCACAGGGCGTTCGCCGTACGCGGTGGTTCGGTGTGGGGCGTTCGGGTACCCGGGCGGAACGCAGAACCGGACAGCACCGGACGTACCGGACCCGACGGAGGGAGCGCGGCGCGATGAGGGCAGTGACGTGGCAGGGCAAGCGGGACGTGCGGGTGGAGACGGTGCCGGATCCACGGATCGAGGAGCCGACGGACGCCGTCATCCGCGTCACCTCCACCGGCCTGTGCGGCTCCGACCTGCACCTGTACGAGGTGCTCACCCCGTTCATGACGCCGGGCGACATCCTCGGCCACGAACCCATCGGCATCGTGGAGGAGGTCGGCGCCGCGGTGCCGGACCTCCAGGCCGGCGACCGGGTCGTCGTCCCGTTCCAGATCGCCTGCGGCAACTGCTGGATGTGTCTCACGGGACTTCCCACGCAGTGCGAGACCACCCAGGTGACCAGCGAACACATGGGCGCCGCCCTGTTCGGCTACACGCGTCTGTACGGCGCGGTGCCGGGCGCGCAGGCCGAGTACCTGCGGGTCCCGCAGGCGCAGTACGGGCCGATCAAGGTCCCCGAGGGGCCGGCGGACGACCGGTTCCTCTACCTCTCCGACGTCCTGCCCACCGCCTGGCAGGCGGTCAAGTACGCCGACGTCCCCCAGGGCGGCAGCATCGCCGTCCTCGGCCTCGGCCCCATCGGCGACATGGCCTGCCGCGTCGCCCAGGCCCTCGGTGCCGGACGGGTGTTCGGCGTCGACCTGGTGACGGAGCGGCTGCGCCGGGCCCGCGACCGGGGCGTGGAGACCTACGACATCCGGAGCTTCGACCACGAGAAGGAGCTGGTCGAGGCGATCCGCGACCAGACGGACGGGCGCGGCCCCGACGCCGTCATCGACGCGGTGGGTACGGAGGCGCACGGCAGCGCCGCCGCCAAGCTGGCCCAGCAGGCCTCCGCGATGCTGCCCCGGAAGCTGGGCGCTCCGCTCGCGGAACGCTTCAGCGTCGACCGGCTCGCCGCCCTGTACACCGCCATCGACCTGGTGCGGCGCGGCGGCACGATCTCGCTGTCCGGCGTGTACGGCGGCATGGCGGACCCACTGCCGCTGCTCACCCTCTTCGACAAGCAGATCCAGCTGCGCATGGGCCAGGCCAACGTACGCCGCTGGAGCGATGAGATCATCCCGTACCTCACCGACGAGGACCCGCTCGGCGTCGACGACTTCGCGACGCACCGGATCTCACTGTCCGAGGCGCCGGACGCGTACCGGATGTTCCAGCAGAAGAAGGACGGCGCGGTCAAGGTCCTGATGCAGCCGTGAGGCAACCCCTGTGGCGCCGGTCCCCGTAGTTCAGCCCTTGTCGCCGAAGATCTCCGCGAGGTCGTAGCGGACCGGCTCCTCCAACTGTGCGTACGTGCAGCTCTCGGGGGTCCGGTCCGGGCGCCAGCGGCGGAAGCGGGCCGTGTGCCGGAAGCGCGCGCCGTTCTCCATGTGGTCGTAGGCCACTTCGGCGACCCGCTCGGGCCGCAGCGGCACCCAGGACAGGTCCTTCCGGCCCGACCAGCGGCTCGGCGCGCCGGGCAGCCGGGCCGTCTCGTGGGCGGCCTCGTCCGACCAGGCCGCCCAGGGGTGCCCGGTCACGTCGTCCATCCGCAGCGGCTCCAACTCCTCGATGAGCTCGGCGCGCCGCTTCATGGGGAAGGCGGCCGACACACCGACGTGCTGCAACGCGCCCCGCTCGTCGTACAGGCCGAGCAGCAGCGAGCCCACCACCGGTCCGCTCTTGTGGAGGCGGTAGCCCGCCACGACGACGTCCGCCGTGCGCTCGTGCTTCACCTTGAACATGGCCCGCTCGTCCTGGAGGTAGCGCACCCCGAGCGGCTTGGCGATCACCCCGTCCAGCCCGGCCCCCTCGTACCGCTCGAACCACCCCTGCGCCACCTCGACGTCGGTCGTCGCCGGCGCGAGATGCACGGGAGGCGTCACCTTTGCCAGCGCGCGGGTGAGCAGCGCCCTGCGGTCGCTCAGCGGCACCCCCAGCAGCGACTCGTCCCCCAGCGCCAGCAGGTCGAACGCCACGAACGACGACGGCGTCCGCTCCGCCAGCATCCGCACCCGTGAGTCGGCGGGATGGATCCGCTCGGTCAGCGCGTCGAAGTCGAGGTGCCCCTCCCGTGCGATCACGATCTCCCCGTCCACCACACACCGCTGCGGCAACCGCTCCCGCAACGCCACCACCAGCTCCGGAAAATACCTGGTCAGCGGCTTCCCCGTACGACTCCCGAGCTCCACCTCGTCCCCGTCCCGGAACACGATCGCCCGGAACCCGTCCCACTTCGCCTCGTACTGCATGCCCGGCGGAATCCTCGCCACCGACTTGGCGAGCATCGGCTTCACGGGCGGCATGACCGGCAGATCCATGGTCCGATTCTGCGCGCCATCGGTCCGGTGTGCGAGGTTTGTGCCGTGGGCCTACCGTGGCTCGCATGGGTGATGCGGTGGAGTTGGAGGTGGGCGGGCGGAGTGTGCGGCTGTCCAGTCCGGACAAGGTGTTCTTTCCGGAGCGGGGCTTCACCAAGCTGGATCTCGCCCGGTACTACCAGGCCGTCGCGCCCGGCATCCTGCGTGCGCTGCGCAACCGGCCCACCACCCTGGAGCGCTACCCCGAGGGGGTGACGGGGGAGTCGTTCTTCCAGAAGCGGGCGCCGAAGAACATGCCCGACTGGATCCCGACCGCCCACATCACCTTCCCCAGCGGCCGCAGCGCCGACGAGATGTGCCCCACGGAGGAGGCCGCCGTGGTGTGGGCCGCCCAGTACGGCACCCTCACCTTCCACCCCTGGCCGGTGCGCCGCGACGACGTCGACCGCCCCGACGAACTCCGCATCGACCTCGACCCGCAGCCCGGCACCGACTACGACGACGCCGTCCGCGCCGCCCACGAACTGCGCGCCGTCCTCGACGAGTTCGGCGGACTGCGCGGCTGGCCCAAGACCTCCGGCGGCCGGGGCATCCACGTCTTCGTGCCGGTCGAACCCCGCTGGACCTTCACCCAGGTCCGGCGCGCGGCCATCGCCGTGGGGCGCGAGATGGAGCGGCGCATGCCGGAGCACGTGACCATCAAGTGGTGGAAGGAGGAGCGCGGCGCGCGCATCTTCATCGACTACAACCAGACCGCCCGCGACCGCACCATCGCCTCCGCCTACTCCGTACGGCCCCGCCCGCACGCCCCCGTCTCCGCGCCCCTGCGCTGGGACGAGGTCGGTCAGGCGCGCCCCCAGGACTTCGACCTCGCGACCATGCCCGCGCGCTTCGCCGAACTCGGCGACGTGCACGCGGACATGGACGATCACGCGTACTCCCTCGACGCGCTGCTGGAGCTGGCGACGAAGGACGAACACGACCACGGCCTCGGCGATCTGCCGTACCCGCCCGAGTATCCGAAGATGCCGGGCGAACCCAGACGGGTACAGCCGAGCCGCGCGAAGAAGGCGCCGAAGAAGGAGCCGAAGGAGGGGCCCCCTACAGCTCCTTGATCCGGATGTCCCGGTACGAGACCACGTCCGTCGTGCCGTGCACCTGGAGTCCGATGTAGCCGGAGGCGAACCGCCGCCCGTCCGTGCCGGGATCATCCGCCCTGGGCGGGGAGAAGTCCTGGCCGCCGGCGTTGTCGAACTCGTTGATCAGCGCACCGTTGCGGTACACCGAGTAGTGCTGGTCGACCACGCGGATCTCGTAGTCGTTCCAGGTGCCCTTCTGGGTGACCCCGGCGCCGGCGAGCCCGACCCGGTCGAAGCCGTAGACGGAGCCGGTCTTGTACATGTCGCCGTCGGGCCGGTCCAGCACCTGCACCTCGTGCCCGTACTCGATGGCGACCCACTCCGGCCGTGACTCCTCCGGGTGGTCGAGAACCCACGGGAAGCGCACGAACACACCGGAGTTGGCGTTGCCGGTGCCCGGGGCGTCGTCACGCCACTGGAGCTTCAGCGAGAAGTCGCCGTACTTGCGCTGCGGGAACCACAGCATGCCCATGCCGGCCCTGGTGGTGCCGCTGGTCATCGAGCCGTCGGCGTTGAGCGCGAACGAACCGCCGCCCACCTGCTGCCACTTGGCGAAGGAGGACGCGCTGCCGTCGAAGAGCGGGCGGTAGCCCTCCGTGTGACCGGGCCTGCCGACGCCCGAGGTGCGGGCGGCCTCTCCGGGTCGAGGACGTCGCCACCCCCGGTGAGGAAGACGACGGCGTTGTAGCGGCCCAGCTCCGTGGCATCGGTGAAGACCGAGGCGTCGTCGGTGGCCTCCACCTGGAAGCGCTGGTTCTGCGGGCCGGACAGACCGATCCGCTCGATCGCCTCGATACCGGCGTTCACGACGGGCGACTCGTCGCCGGCCGCGGCGGAGCCGTGGAAGACCAGCACCCGTACGTCCGCCCCGCCCGGCGGTGACTTGACGGCCAACTTCGTCGTGGGCGGATCCGGCGCCGGGAGGGCCCCGGCGGGCGGGCCCGAGACCAGTCCGGCGGTGAGGACACCGGCGGTCAGGGCCGTCACCCAGGCCCGTCTTCTCGCGCTTGTTGTGCTCAACCCTCGTAAGTGCATGGGCACCTCCCTGGTCACAGCGACAGCGCCAAGGAAGCTAGACCCCATTGCACGGCACGCCAATACCTATGACCGCAATGACGCGAACTTTGTCCTGGCTGTGGATAAACTCGGGCGGGGCCGGTACGGTCTCACCGGTTCATCACAGGTCCGTCTCCGTGAAATCCGCACCAGGATGGGGAGTTCCGCATGGACAGACGCGGGTTCAACCGGCGAGTGCTGCTCGGCGGCGCCGCCGCCGCGACATCGTTCTCCCTGGCCCCGGAGGCCGTGGCCGCCGCCGCGCCGGCGCCGACCGCCCCGGCCGGGGGCGAGGTGCGGCACCTCAAGCTGTACGCCGAGAAGCTGCGCGACGGGCAGATGGGGTACGGCTTCGAGAAGGGCGCGGCGACGATTCCCGGCCCCCTGATCGAGTGCAACGAGGGCGACACCCTGCACATCGAGTTCGAGAACACGATGGACGTGGCGGTGAGCCTGCACGTCCACGGCCTCGACTACGAGATCACCAGCGACGGCACCAGACTGAACAACAGTCAGGTCGCTCCCGGCGCCACCCGTACCTACACCTGGCGCACTCACGCACCCGGCCGGCGCGAGGACGGCACCTGGCGGGCGGGCAGCGCGGGCTACTGGCACTACCACGACCACGTCCTGGGGACAGAGCACGGCACCGGCGGCATCCGCAAGGGCCTCTACGGCCCTGTCGTCGTGCGCCGCAAGGGTGATGTGCTGCCGGACCGGACGTTCACCGTCGTCTTCAACGACATGAGCATCAACAACAAGCTCGCGCACGCGGGGCCGAACTTCGAGGCCACCGTCGGTGAGCGCGTCGAGTTCGTGATGATCACGCACGGCGAGTACTACCACACCTTCCACCTGCACGGTCACCGCTGGGCCGACAACCGCACGGGCACGCTCACCGGCCCCGACGACCCCAGCCAGGTCATCGACAACAAGATCGTCGGCCCGGCGAACTCCTTCGGCTTCCAGGTGATCGCGGGCGAGGGGGTCGGCGCCGGCGCGTGGATGTACCACTGCCATGTACAGAGCCACGCGGACATGGGGATGGTCGGCCTGTTCCTCGTGAAGAAACCGGACGGCACGATCCCGGGGCACGAGCCGCACGGACCCCACGAACCGCACAACCCGCACAAGCCGCACGCCCCGGACGAGCACTGAGATCGGAGAGCGCTCTCACGCCACTCTCCGTGCCAGAGTTATCCTGATCCGCACCCACGGATGAGGAGCCCCGACGTGACCGACACCGCGCCGCGACCGACCTTGGAGGCCGTGGCCGCGCTGGCGGGGGTGTCGCGAGCGACCGTGTCCCGGGTGGTCAACGGCGGGGACGGGGTCAGGGAGCCGCTCGTCCAGCGGGTCCGGCGGGCCGTGGACGAACTCGGCTACGTCCCGAACCAGGCAGCCCGCAGTCTGGTGACGAAGCGGCACGACGCCGTCGCCGTCGTCATCGCCGAACCGGAGACCCGCGTCTTCGCCGACCCGTTCTTCGCACTGCAACTGCGGGGCATCAGCAAGGAGCTGACAGCCCAGGACAGCCAGCTCGTCCTGCTGCTGACGGAGGGGCGTGACGACCACGCCCGTGTCGGTCGCTACCTCGCCGGCGGGCATGTCGACGGGGCCCTGGTCTTCTCCCTCCACCTCGACGACCCGCTGCCCGGCCTGATCCAGGGCGCGGGCGTCCCGACCGTGTTCGGCGGCCGGCCCGGCTGGAGCGACGGCCGCGGTGGGGTGACGTACGTCGACAGCGACAACCGCGGCGGCGCCCGCGAGGCCGTACGCCACCTCATCGGCCTCGGCCGTGAGCGCGTCGCGCACATCACCGGGGCGCTCGACCAGACCTCCGCGGTGGACCGGCTCGACGGCTTCCGGGACGTCCTGCCCGACGCCGACCCGCGACGCGTCGCCGAGGGCGACTTCACGCCGGCCGGGGGAGAGCGCGCGATGCGTGAACTCCTCGCCCGCTGCCCCGACCTCGATGCCGTGTTCGCCGCGAACGACCTCACCGCCGCCGGCGCCCTGCGCGTCCTGCGCGAGCAGGGGCGCCGCGTGCCCGACGACGTCGCCGTCATCGGCTTCGACGACATGCTCGCGGTGGCCGAACAGACCGACCCGCCCCTGACGACCATCCGTCAGGACATAGAGGAGGCGGGCCGCCTGATGGCCCGCCTGCTGCTGCGCCGGCTCAACGGATGCGGCGGAGGTGGCGGCGAGGGCATGCCGACGGGCGTCGTACTGCCGACGACGCTGGTGCGCCGCAGCTCGGCGTAGCTGCTCCGAAGAGCGTGCGGCCCGCGTGCGGCCGTTGCCGTCACCCGGGGCGGTGCGCTCCCGGTGCCGCCCGCGACCCGCTCACCCTCCGCCCTGCTGCGGCGCGCTCTTGATCACTGCGAAACGGGCGCCGTACGGGTCGGCGAGCCGGGTGATGGTGCCGACGCCCTCCACGTCCGTCGGGGGCATGCGGACCGTGCCGTCCAGCGCCCGGGTCTTGTCGGTGATCACCTCCGGGGCGGTGACCTCGAAGTACGGCAGCCAGTACGGCCCCGAGGCCGCCTCCGTCGGGTCGTCGGCCAGCGGGACGACGCCGCCGAACATGGCGTCCTCCCCGGTGCCGGCGGGGTTGAGGCAGGTGTAGGTGCCGCCGGGGAAGGGCACGGCGGAGGTCTCCAGGCCGAGGACCGTGTTGTAGAAGGCGGCCGCGGCCGCGATGTCCGGCGTGTACAGCTCCACCCAGCACAGCGAGCCGGGGTCGCCGGCCAGGTCCAAACCCTTGGTCTGTCCCGGCTGCCAGATGCCGAAGGGCACACCCGCCTGGTCCGCGAGGATCGCCATCGTGCCCTGGCCCATCACGTCCATCGGAGGCAGCAGCACCCTCCCGTGGGCCTGCTCGGCCGCCTTGGCCGTCGCCTGCGCGTCCGCCGTCTGGAAGTACACCGTCCAGGACGGCGGACCCTGCTCGGACGTTGTCTGCATGCCGCCCGCCACGGTCTTGCCGTGCAGCTGGAAGAAGCCGTAGCCGCCGGCCTCGGGCCCGGCCGACTGGAACTGCCAGCCGAAGAGGGCGTTGTAGAAGGCGGTCGCGCCCTCGATGTCGGAGGTGCCGACGTCGGTCCAGTTGGGGGCGCCGTTGACGAAACGGGTGGTGAGCATGTTGGCCCTCCTCGGAAGGGTCCCGTTCTCCGCACTGCCGAATCCCGCAGCACTGCCGAGTCTCGCACCGCCCACTGACCTTCGCCGCCGGAGCGCGGCACCGGGCCCGGCCGTCATCGAGCGGTCGCGGGACCGGGACCGGGACCGCCTTGCCGGCACGTTGATCCCGCGTTGATCTAACGTTTTTCGCCGCCCGGCACGATTTCGCCCATGCACATCGACACGATCACCCCGACCGCCCCCGCCTGGCAGGCCGAGGCGCTGTGCGCGCAGACCGGAGCGGACTTCTTCTTTCCTGAGCCGGGCAGCTCGGTACGCGAGGCGAAGCGGATCTGCGGCATGTGCGAGATCCGCTCCGCCTGCCTCGAGTACGCCCTGGCCAACGACGAGCGCTTCGGCGTCTGGGGCGGCCTCTCCGAGAAGGAACGCCTGCACCTCCGGCGCGCCTCGCACTGAGCCACAACCACGCCTGCGCCCGATCCGGGTCTCCGCCACGCCTGCGCCCGCTCCGAGGCGAGCGGAGCGGTCACGCGTTCGCGCGTGCCGCCATCCGGGCCTTGCGCGCGGCGAGCTTCTCGTCGAACTTCAGAGCCTCCGCGTCCAGGCCCCCCATGAACAGGCCGAGCTCCTCCTGCGCCTGCCGCCCCTCGGGGCCGAGGCCGTCGATCTCCATGACCTTCAGGAAGCGCAGGACGGGCTGGAGCACGTCGTCGTGGTGGATGCGCATGTTGTAGACCTCGCCGATGGCCATCTGCGCGGCGGCGCGCTCGAAGCCGGGGATGCCGTGGCCGGGCATGCGGAAGTTCACGACGACGTCCCGCACCGCCTGCATGGTGAGGTCGGGGGCGAGCTCGAAGGCGGACTTCAGCAGGTTCCGGTAGAAGACCATGTGCAGGTTCTCGTCGGTCGCGATGCGCGCCAGCATGCGGTCGCAGACCGGGTCGCCCGACTGGTGGCCGGTGTTGCGGTGGGAGATGCGGGTCGCCAGCTCCTGGAAGGAGACGTAGGCGATCGAGTGCAGCATGGAGTGCCCGTTGTCGGACTCGAAGCCCTCGCTCATGTGGGCCATGCGGAACTGCTCCAGCTTGTCCGGGTCCACCGCGCGCGAGGCGAGCAGGTAGTCGCGCATCACGATGCCGTGCCGGCCCTCCTCCGCGGTCCAGCGGTGCACCCAGGTGCCCCAGGCGCCGTCACGGCCGAAGAGGGACGCGATCTCGTGGTGGTAGCTGGGGAGGTTGTCCTCGGTGAGCAGGTTCACCACGAGGGCGATCCGGCCGATCTCGGTGACCTTGGACTGCTCCTTGTCCCAGGCCTCACCGTCCTCGAAGAAGCCGGGGAAGTTGCGGGCGTCGCTCCACGGCACGTACTCGTGCGGCATCCAGTCCTTGGTGACCTGCAGATGCCGGTTGAGTTCCTTCTCGACCACTTCCTCCAGCGCGTACAGCAGTTTGGCGTCGGTCCAGACGGCGGGGCTGCCGAGGTGCGGGGTGGCGATCGTCACGTGGTACTCCAGGGGGACGTCTTGCAAGGCGGAACACCGGCCGGGGGCGCGGGAACTTACGGGATCGTAGGCTACGAACCCGTAGGTTACGAAGACGTAGGTTAAGTTCGTTGTAAAGAGCGCTGATCAGCAGGTGTGCCACAGGCCACCCGAGAGGTGACGCGAGCACGAATTCAGCCCCGGGAGCCGCAGGTCCCGGGGCTGGAGGAGTGGGGCGTTCACCCGGTCAGGCGTACAGCTCCCGCAATCGTACCGAGAGGCATGTCACACAGCCCTCGAGCTTCTCGAACTCGCTGATGTCGACCACGACCGGTTCGAAGCCGAGGTCCGTGAGCAGTTCCGCCGTCCTGGGCGCGCTCGCCGCGATGAGCAGCTTGTCACCGCCGAGCAGCACGACATGGCCGCCGGCCTCCTCCGGCACCGACAGGAACCGCGGGAACAGCGCGGGCCGGTCCACCTTCGGGATGTGCCCGATCACCGTACCGTCGGGGAGCGCGGTGACCGCCGACTTCAGGTGCAGCACCTTGCTCACGGGTACGGCGACGACCCGCGCGCCCAGCGGTTCGAAGGCGGCGCGCAGCTGCTGGACGCCGGCTGCGTTGGTACGGCCGCCCCGGCCGACGTAGATCGTGTCGCCGACCTTCAGCACGTCGCCGCCGTCCAGCGTGCCCGGCTCCCAGATCCAGTTCACCGAGCAGCCCAGCCGGGCCACGGCCTCCTCGACGCCGGCGGTCTCCTCGCGCCGGGACTCGGCGCCGGGCCGCGCTATCAGGGCCACGTTCTTGTACATGACCACCGTGTCCTCCACGAACACGGAGTCGGGGCAGTCGTCGGCCGGGTCCACCTCGATCGTCTCCCAGCCGTGGGTGCGCAGCGCCTCCGCGTAGGCCTCCCACTGCTCCAGGGCGAGCCCGGCGTCGACCTTCTCCCGCGCGATGTGCGTCACCAGGCCTTCGGCGAGGCGCGGGCTGGGGCGGCGGATGAGAGCCTTCTTGCTGGGCACGTCCAGGTCTCCGAATCGGCTGGGGGAGTCGGTGCCCGTGATGCGGCACCGACAGGCCATCATGCAGCGCCGGTCCGCCCGCACAAAACCCTCAACACGTGCGGGCGCCCCCGTCAGGACGTCGAAGGCCCCGTCCGGCTCACCGCCTCCGGAGTGGTGTGGGTGAGTTCGCCGTCCAGCAGGAGCCAGCGGGTGATGCCGATCGACTCAAGGAACGGCAGGTCGTGGCTGGCCACGATCAGTGCTCCCTCGTAGGACTCCAGGGCCGAGGTGAGCTGCCGCACGCTCGCCATGTCCAGGTTGTTCGTCGGCTCGTCCAGCATCAGCAACTGCGGCGCGGGCTCCGCCAGCATCAGCGCGGCCAGGGCCGCCCGGAAGCGCTCGCCGCCGGACAGCGTGGCCGCCCGCTGGTCGGCCCGGGCGCCTCGGAACAGGAAGCGGGCCAGCCGCGCCCGGACCCGGTTGTTGGTGGCGCCCGGCGCGAACCGGGCCACGTTCTCCGCGACGGTCAGTTCGTCGTCCAGGACGTCGAGCCGCTGCGGCAGGAACCGCATCGGAACGTGCGCCCGCGCCTCGCCCGACACCGGCGGCAGTTCCCCGGCGATCGTGCGCAGCAGCGTCGTCTTGCCCGCGCCGTTGCGGCCGATCAGCGCGACCCGCTCCGGCCCCCGCAGGTCGAGCCCTCCGGCCACCCGGGCGCCGTACGCCAACTCCAGGTCCAGCAGGGTGAGGACGTCACGGCCCGGCGGTACGGCCGTGTACGGCAGGTCGACGCGGATCTCGTCGTCGTCCCGTACGGCTTCCACGGCCTCGTCGAGCCGTTCCCGGGCCTCCGCGAGCCTCTCCTCGTGCATGATGCGGTGCTTGCCCGCCGACTCCTGGGCCGCCCGCTTGCGCGCCCCCATGACGATCTTCGGCTCGCGCTTGCTGTCCGCCATCTTCTGCCCGTACCGCTTGCGACGGGCCAACTTGACCTGTGCGTCGGCCAGTTCGCGCTTCTGCTTGCGGAAGTCGGCCTCGGCGACGCGCACCATGCGCTCGGCCGCCTCCTGCTCGGTGGCGAGCGCCTCCTCGTAGGCGGAGAAGTTGCCGCCGTACCAGGTGATCTCCCCCGCGTGCAGGTCGGCGATCTGGTCGACCAGATCCAGGAGTTCGCGATCGTGGCTGACCACGACCATCACGCCGGGCCAGGACTCCACGGCCGCGTACAGCCGCCTGCGCGCGTACAGGTCGAGGTTGTTGGTGGGCTCGTCCAGCAGCAGGACGTCCGGCCGGCGCAGCAGCAGCGCGGCCAGCCTGAGCAGGACGGACTCGCCGCCCGACACCTCGCCGATCGTCCGGTCCAACCCGACATGTCCGAGACCGAGTTCGCCCAGTGTGGCCAGGGCGCGCTCCTCGACGTCCCAGTCGTCGCCGACGGTCTCGAAGTGGGCTTCGGTCACGTCACCCGCCTCGATGGCGTGCAACGCGGCCCGCTGCGCGGCGATGCCGAGCACCTCGTCGACACGCAGCGTGGTGTCGAGCGTGATGTTCTGCGGGAGGTAACCCACCTCGCCCGCGACACGGACGGTGCCGTCGGCCGGGGTGAGTTTCCCGGCGATCAGCTGCAACAGGGTGGATTTGCCTGAGCCGTTGACGCCGACGAGACCGGTCCTGCCGGGGGCGAAGGCGACGTCGAGGCCGTCGAAGACGGTGGTGCCGTCGGGCCAGGCGAAGGAGAGGGAGGTACAGGCGATGGAAGTATGCATGGGGCCTCGCGGTTGCTGGATGCGGTCGGTGAGCAACGCGTGTCGAGACACCGGGGGCGGGCGACCGGGAGCACCTGTACGAAGGCCGAGAGGCCGGAGGGCGTGAGAAGAGCCCTGCTTCGTCGAGGACGGCTCGAATGCCGAGGTCGCACGCGGCAGCCACACCTCATGGGGTGTGGCGCGGTGTCTCAGGACCTCAGACGAGCAACGTCCTTCTCCAATCGGCGGCAACAGAAGCGTTCTACACCGTAGGAGAGGCCTGAAGGACTGTCAACGGAATTGACCCGGACCGGTCGGCGGGCCCCTACGCTGATGTCGGATTCCTGCCAGCTCCTGCCCCCGGCCTGGTGCTTGAGTGATCCCCATGACCCATGAGAACTCCCTCAGTGACCGTGCCCTCGCCTTTCGTGCCCTGCACGTCCCGGGGCGGCCGCTGGTGCTGCCGAACGCCTGGGACATCGCGAGTGCCCGACTCGTCGAGGAGGCGGGGGCGGCCGCCGTGGCCACCACGAGCGCCGGGGTCGCCTGGGCCCTGGGGGCGGCGGACGGCGACCGGCTGGAAGGCCACCGGGCCGTGGCGGCGGTCGGCGCCATCGCGGCGGAGGTGCGTGTGCCGGTCACCGCCGACATCGAGAGCGGCTACGCGGCCGATCCGGCCGGCGTCGCCGACACCGTCCGCGCGGTGGTCGCCGCGGGCGTCGTCGGAATCAACATCGAGGACGCCGTGCGCGACAGCGGGCCGGGGCCGCTGCGCGCGGTCGCCGAACAGGCCGAGAGGATCGCCGCCGCCCGCGAGGCCGCCGACGCCGCGGGCGTGCCGCTGTTCGTCAATGCCCGCATCGACACGCTACTGGCGGGCGTCGGGGGAGTGGATCTCACCCTGGAGCGCGCCGCCGCCTTCCGGGCTGCGGGCGCCGACGGGATCTTCGTCCCCGGAGCCGTCGACCGGGAGACCGTCAAGCTCCTCGTGGACGGCGTCGACGGACCGTTGAACGTCCTGGTCGGCCCCGGCGCGCTCCCCGTCGCCGAACTCGCCGGACTCGGTGTCGCCCGCGTGAGTGCCGGATCGGACATCGCCCAGGCGGCCCACGCACTCGTCCGCCGCGCCGCCCGGGAGCTGTTGGGGGCGGGGACGTACGAGACGATGGCGGGCGGACTCGACTACGGCGAGCTCAACGCGCTCTTCGGTGAGCGGCGTTGACCGTCCCCACGGCCCGCGGGACGTCGCGCCGCGAGCCCGTTCAGGCGTCCCGCATCAGTTCCGCGAGGTCGTGGTCGAGGTCGAGCTGGAGGTGTTCCAAGCCGGCCGGCACCAGCTCGCCCGTGGCCTCCAGGAACCGGCGGATCTCACCCGAGCGGACGTGGACGATGGCCGTGCCCTCGGGGGCGTGGAACTCCAGGACCGTCCGGTCGTACCCGTACGGTCGTACGCGGACGTCGCCGTGCCCCTCGGCGTCGTGCAGACCGGCGGCGAGCAGCTCGCGGGCGAACGTCCAGCAGACCTCCACGCCCTCGAGGGTGGCGGGGGCGGGGAACGTCATGCGGACGGCGAACGGGTCGCGGCGGTCGTAGTGCAAGGTGGCGGGAATGCTCGGCATCCGCGGCGCGGCGGCGACGAGGCGGGCCTCCACGGGCTGCTCGATGACGGTGGACAACGCCTTGCTCCCTTGGGTGCGGGCTGGACAAGCCTTCCGGGCGGATGAGGCCGGGCAATGGAAGAGACGACGGAATCGGCCAATCCGTGTACAGAACTTCGAGTGACCTCGGTCACCGCGTTCATGCCCCCGAGTGGTGCAGCTCTCTTCCCTTTCAGGGAAGCGCACTTGGGGCGATCGGGACACCTCGGGACGGCCCGGGCGAGGGCGTCTGGACGGCGTCGGGGGCGTGGGCTAGCTTCGCCCGCCATGAGGCGCTTGGGGAACACGCGACGCACGGGACCGATGGCACGGGCAGGACGAGGCACGCGAGAGGCACGCGGAACACAGGGAGTGGCGGGGCGTGCCGGCCGGGCGGCGGCAGTGGCGACGGTGTGCGCCGCGGTGCTGGCCGCGCTGACCGCCGTGCCCGCGCAGGCGCAGTCACCCGAGCGGCGCACCCCGCACTGGGAGCTCAAGGACACCGGCACCCCCGACGTCCGGTTCCGCGGTCTTGCGGCCGTCGGCCGGGACACCGCCTGGGTGGCCGGGACGCAGGGCACCGTGCTGCGAACCTCGGACGGCGGGCGGAGCTGGCGGAACGTCTCCCCGCCGGGCGCCGCCGAACTGCAGTTCCGGGACATCGAGGCGTTCGACGCGCGGCGCGCCGTGGTGCTGGCCATCGGCGAGGGCGAGGCCTCCCGCGTCTACCGGACCGACGACGGCGGGGCCACCTGGACGGAGTCCTTCCGCAACACCGACGCGCGGGCCTTCTACGACTGCCTCACCTTCTTCGACCGCCGGCACGGCCTGGCGATGAGCGACCCGGTCGACGGGAAGTTCCGCATCCTGTCGACGAGCGACGGCGGCCGTTCCTGGAAGGTACTGCCCAGCGACGGGATGCCGGCCGCGCTGGACGGCGAGGCCGGGTTCGCCGCCAGTGGCCAGTGCCTGGCCGCCTCCGGTCCCCGGGACGTCTGGCTGGCCACCGGCGGCGGTGCCCACGCGCGCGTGCTGCACTCGGCCGACCGCGGCCTGACCTGGACGGCCACCGACGCCCCGGTCCCGGCGGGCGATCCGGCCCGCGGTGTGTTCGCGCTCGCGTTCCGCGACCGCACCCACGGTCTCGCCGTCGGCGGCGACTACCGCGCCGAAGAGCCCTCCCCGCAGGCCGCTGCCACGACCCGGGACGGCGGCCGCACCTGGCGGCCCGCCGCCACATCGCCACCCGCGTACCGCTCCGGTGCCGCCTGGCTCCCGCACGGCCGCGCCGCCGCCCTCGCGGTCGGCCCCACCGGAACCGACCTGACGACGGACGCCGGCCGCACCTGGCGGACGGTCGACACGGGGTCGTACGACACGGTCGACTGCGCGGCGGACCTGGGGTGCTGGGCGGCCGGGGAGAAGGGCCGGGTGGCGCGGCTGGAGCGCTGACGCCGGCCGCTCCGCCCGGACGGGTGAACCGGAATGCCACATTCGCCCACAACGGGGTACCCGTGTCCAGCAGACAGGGACGAGAGGAGTGAACGGGTATGCCAGCCGGTTCGAGCTCGAAGCGGGAGCGTCAGTACGAGCACATCAAGGAGAGCGCGCAGGACCGGGGCGAGAGCGCCGGGCGCGCCAAGGAGATCGCCGCGCGGACGGTGAACAAGGAACGCGCCCGCTCCGGCGAGTCGAAGACCGCCAGCCGCACCTCCACCCAGGACATGTCGTCCGGCAAGCGGGGCGGCCAGCGGTCCGGCAAGGGCTCCCAGGGGCCCACCTACGACCAGCTGTACGAGGAGGCCAAGCGGCGCAACGTCCAGGGCCGTTCGGACATGAACAAGCAGCAGCTGCAGCGCGCCCTGGGCAAGAAGGGCTGACCTCAGCGCGACTCGCGGTAGGCCTCCAACGCCGGTGCCGTCTTCGTCGCGACGAACTCCGTGACGCGGTACGCGCAGACTCCGGCGGTGACGAACGGGTCGCCCGCGGTGATCTCCTCGATCCGGGCGCGGTCCCGCGCGACGGCGATGATCACTCCGCCGTCGCGCGGGTCCTTGCGCCCGGAAGCGAGGAAGTGACCCGTCTCGTACTGCTCCGCGAGCCACGCCACATGCGCCTCCAGCACGGCGTCGACGGCATCGAGCGGGGCGGTGTAGGTCAGCTCCAGTACGAACATGATCGCGAGCCTACCCGCGGAGACCGTAGGCTCGGCACCACGATGAAGACCGTAGGTGTGCCCGCGGGCTGGCCCGCGACCGAGCAGGCGGCCCGAGCCGTCCAGGACGAGCTGAGGGCGAGGGTGGTGCTCGACGAAGCGGGACCGCCGCCGGGCACGGGCCACGTGACCGGGGTCGACGTGGCCTACCACGACGAGTGGGACGTCGTGGTGGCCGCGGCCGTCGTTCTGGACGCGGCGACCCTCGACGTCGTCGCCGAGACCACGGCGGCGGGCCGGATCTCCTTCCCCTATGTCCCCGGCCTGCTCGCCTTCCGTGAACTCCCCACGGTGCTGGCCGCACTCGACGCCCTGCCCTGTCCCCCCGGCCTGGTCGTCTGCGACGGCTACGGCCTCGCGCACCCCCGCCGCTTCGGCCTGGCCACCCATCTCGGCGTCCTCACCGGTCTCCCGACGATCGGCGTCGCCAAGAACCCCTTCACCTTCATGTACGACGAGCCCGGCACCCCACGCGGATCCTCCGCCCCCCTGACGGCGGCCGACGAGGAGGTCGGCCGCGCCCTGCGCACCCAGGCGGGCACCAAGCCGGTCTTCGTGTCGGTCGGCCACCGCACGAACCTCGACAACGCCTGTGCCCACACGCTCGCCCTCGCTCCGAAGTACCGCCTGCCGGAGACGACCCGAAGGGCGGACGCCCTGTGCCGCCGGGCGCTGCGGGAGGCGGTACGTGGCAGAGATCATCTGGCCGGACAGGCGGCCGGGGACCGCACCCGGAGCTGGGGACGCTCCCTGTTCGAAGGTCAGGCCGCTCCCGTGCTCTGGGCGGCCCGCGTGCTCGAAGCGGCCGCGGGGGGCCGGGGCCGGACCCCCGAGATCGACGCGGCGCTGCGACTCGCGGGCGAACGCGACGCCTGGAGCCGGGCGCGTGAGGTGTTCGACCTGGTCCGCGCGCACAGGATCGCGGCGGAGGACCGGCTCACGGACGAGGACCGGCTGCGGCTGCGGCTCGCCGAACTGGTCGCCAAGATCGCCCACAACGCGGCCGGTCCGCCGCCGTTCTTCGACTACCACGCGGGGTGGCAGATCGGCCCGCTGGCCGTCCGGCTCGCCATGACCGCGCGCGACGCCTCACTGCGCGACCGAGTCGAGACCGCGCTGGGGGACTGGCCGCCGACCGACGCTCCGGAGTACCTGGCTGAGTACGTCATCTGAGTATCCGTACGGATGTGCCCTCGCACGCATGATCGGCAAGCTGGGGCGCATGACGACGCATCGTGCTCCCAAGCCCCTGGCCGATCCTGAGCGGCCCGTCGAGCGGGCCGTGACCGCCGCGCTGGTCATCGCCGGGCTCGCCGGGCTCGGCTGGATCGTGGGGATGATCTACACGCTCGCGGCCTGGCCGATGTAGGGGCCGGTCAGTGGGCCGCGGCGACGCGGAAGCGGATCCCGGACGCGCGCAGCCGTTCGATGAGGGCGTCGCCCATCGCCACCGCCGTGGTGACCTGGCCGGACGTCGGCGGGAGGTCGTCGAGGGCCAGGGCGAGCGCCGCCTCGGCGAACATCTTCGCCGTCTCGTCGTAGCCGGGATCGCCGCCCGAGACCTCGGTGAACACCCGGCGGCCACCGCCCTCGCCCACGAACCGCACGGAGAACCAGCTCCTCGCCCGCTTCTCGGCGCTCGGTCCCTCACCGGGCTTGAGCCGCCCGGACAACCAGCGCCGGGCGGGTGGCACCTGGGCGGCCGCGAGGAGCGCCCCGACGGCCGCGACACCGCCCACCGCCACGGGCAGGCTCCGTACGGCCGCGTAGTGGCGGTAGCGGAAGTCGGGCCCGTAGCGTTCGAGCGCCCGCGCCGAGCGGCACACGATCTGCGGATCGATCGTCGGCAGCGGCAGCGCCCACGCGCCGACCTCCGGGGCGAACCGGGGCGCGCTCGCCGGCGCCTTCGCCCGCCGCCCGACCAGACGCGGCTCGTGCCGCCCGCGTTCCCGTGCGGCGGCCGCCATCTGCCGCCCGCGCGCGAACTGGCCCAGCGCGGAGGCGAACGTACCGCCGGAGAAGGTCGCGTCGGCGGTCACGTAACCGTCCACGGTCAGCGGCACCCCCTCCGGCAGTTGCTGGACCGTGAAGTACGCGCCCAGATCGTGCGGGACGGAGTCGAACCCGCACGCGTGCACCAGTCGTGCGCCGGTCTCCCGCGCGCGTGCGTCGTGACGCACGTACATCAGGTCCACGAACTCCGGCTCACCACTGATGTCGAGGTAGTCGGCGCCGGTGTCCGCGCAGCCGGCGACGAGGGCCTCGCCGTGGCGGACGTACGGTCCCACGGTCGTGGCGACCACGCGCGCGTGCTCGGCGAGCGCGCGCAGCGACGCCGGGTCCGACACGTCCGCCCGCAGGATCCCGATCTCCGCGCGGCCGGGCAGCCGCTCGCGCAGCCGCTGGAGCTTGTCCTCGTTGCGGCCCGCGATCGCCCACCGCAGTCCCTCGGGCGCGTGCGCCGCGAGGTACTCCGCGGTCAGCTCCCCGGCGAAGCCGGTCGCCCCGAAGAGCACGATGTCGTACGGACGATCCGCCCTCTTCAGCCTGCTCATGACACCCCTCGGGTCGTGCGCTCCGCGCCGTTTTCGGTGGCTGAGGTTAGCGTGAGGAGCGCGAGGCCCGTCGGTTGGGCCTGCCGATCCGCTCGGTGCGAGATACCGTGCGAGGTACGGTGTCTAAGCGCTTGCTCGCCCAGCTCTTGTGCCGGGTGGAACACGTTCTTAGCATCGCTGGTGATTACATCCCTCCGTCTCAGCAGGGGGCTGGATGACGACGGCAAGGACGCCGGGGCACGGCCCGCTCGCCGGTGTGCGCGTGGTCGAGCTGGCCGGCATCGGGCCCGCTCCGTTCGCCGCCATGCTCCTGGCCGACCTCGGCGCCGACGTCGTCCGCGTGGACCGTCCGGGCGGCGCCGTCCTCGCGATCGACCCCGAGCACGACGTCACCAACCGCAACAAGCGCTCCGTGATCGTCGACCTGAAATCCCCGGACGGCCCCGCCCGCGTCCTCGACCTCGCCGCCCGCGCCGACGTGCTCCTGGAGGGCTACCGCCCCGGAGTCGCCGAACGCCTCGGCGTCGGCCCCGAGGACTGCCACGCCCGCAACCCCCGGCTGGTCTACGCCCGGATGACCGGCTGGGGCCAGGAGGGCCCCCTCGCCCACCGCGCGGGGCACGACATCGCCTACCTCGCCGTCACCGGCACCCTCGGCATGATCGGCGCCCCCGACGGGCCCCCGGCCGTACCCGCCAACCTGCTCGGCGACTACGCGGGCGGCTCCCTGTACCTCGTCGTCGGCGTCCTCGCCGCCCTGCACCACTCCCGCGCCACCGGCACCGGCCAGGTCGTCGACGCCGCCATCGTCGACGGCGCCTCCCACCTCGCCGCGATGATCCACGGCATGCTCGCCGCCGGCGGCTGGCAGGACCGCCGGGGCGCCAACCTCCTCGACGGCGGCTGCCCGTACTACGGCACCTACGAGACCGCCGACGGCCGGTACATGGCGGTCGGCGCCCTCGAACCGCAGTTCTACGCCCAGTTCCTGGACCTCCTCGGCCTCCCCGAGCACGCGGGAGCACGCAAGGACATCACCCGTTGGGGCGAACTGCGCGAGGCGGTCTCCGCCCGCTTCCGGACCCGTACGCGCGCGGAGTGGACGGCCGTCTTCGAGGGCTCCGACGCGTGCGTGGCGCCGGTGCTGACCCTGCGCGAGGCCCCGCACCACCCGCACCTCGCCGCCCGCGGCACCTTCACCGACCACGGCGGCATCACCCAGCCGGCCCCCGCCCCCCGCTTCTCCGCCACCCCGGTCACCGTCCGCACCGGCCCCGCCCGGCCCGGTGCCGACACGGAGGCGGTGGCCCGCGACTGGGGGATACCCGGTCTCGCCGAGCCGCGCGAAGGCGGCACCCCGACGGCCGACGGCGCCCGACTGACGGCCGGCGGCGACTGACCCGGCCGACCGCTCGACCCACCCTCCTCGAAAGGCTTACCAGTGAGCACCGAAGCGTACGTGTACGACGCGATCCGCACCCCGCGCGGGCGCGGCAAGGCCAATGGCGCCCTGCACGGCACGAAGCCCATCGACCTGGTCGTCGGCCTCATCCACGAGCTGCGCGACCGCTTCCCGGACCTTGACCCGGCCGCCGTCGACGACATCGTGCTCGGCGTGGTCGGCCCCGTCGGTGACCAGGGCTCCGACATCGCGCGCATCGCCGCCGTCGCCGCCGGACTGCCGGACACGGTGGCCGGCGTGCAGGAGAACCGCTTCTGTGCCTCAGGTCTGGAGGCCGTCAACATGGCGGCCGCCAAGGTCCGTTCCGGCTGGGAGGACCTCGTCCTCGCGGGCGGCGTCGAGTCGATGTCCCGGGTGCCGATGGCCTCCGACGGCGGCGCCTGGTTCAACGACCCCATGACCAACCTGGCCGTCAACTTCGTCCCGCAGGGCATCGGCGCCGACCTGATCGCCACCATCGAGGGCTTCTCCCGCCGGGACGTCGACGAGTACGCGGCCCTCTCGCAGGAGCGGGCGGCCGCGGCCTGGAAGGAGGGCCGCTTCGACCGGTCCGTCGTCCCGGTCAGGGACCGCAACGGCCTCGTCGTCCTCGACCACGACGAGCACGTGCGCCCCGGCACCACCGCCGACTCCCTCGCCAAGCTGAAGCCGTCGTTCGCCGACATCGGCGACCTCGGCGGCTTCGACGCCGTAGCCCTGCAGAAGTACCACTGGGTGGAGAAGATCGACCACGTCCACCACGCGGGCAACTCCTCCGGCATCGTCGACGGCGCCTCCCTGGTCGCGATCGGTTCCAAGGAGACCGGCGAACGCAACGGCCTGCGCCCGCGCGCGCGGATCGTCTCGGCGGCGGTCTCCGGCTCGGAGCCGACCATCATGCTCACCGGCCCCGCCCCCGCGACCCGCAAGGCGCTCGCCAAGGCCGGGCTGACCATCGACGACATCGACCTCGTCGAGATCAACGAGGCGTTCGCGGCGGTCGTGCTGCGCTTCGTGAAGGACATGGGCCTGTCCCTGGACAAGGTCAACGTCAACGGCGGCGCCATCGCCCTCGGCCACCCGCTCGGCGCGACCGGCGCGATGATCCTCGGCACGCTCGTCGACGAACTGGAGCGCCAGGACAAGCGGTACGGCCTCGCCACGCTGTGCGTGGGCGGCGGCATGGGCATCGCGACCATCGTCGAGCGCATCTGAATCCCCGGCGGATTCCGGACCCGAGAGACTTCTACGGAGACCCTGTCATGACTCAGAGCACCACCATCCGCTGGGAACAGGACCGCACCGGCCTCGTCACCCTCCTCATCGACGACCCCGACCAGTCCGCGAACACGATGAACCAGGCGTTCCGCGAGTCGCTCGCGGTGATCACCGACCGCCTGGAGGCCGAGAAGGACACCATCCGGGGTGTCATCATCACCTCCGCCAAGAAGACCTTCTTCGCCGGCGGCGACCTGCGCGACCTGATCCGCGTCACACCCGAGACCGCCCAGGAACTGTTCGACGGCGGCATGGAGATCAAGCGCAACCTGCGCCGCATCGAGACCCTCGGCAAGCCGGTCGTCGCCGCGATCAACGGCGCCGCCCTGGGTGGCGGCTACGAACTCGCCCTCGCCTGCCACCACCGGGTCGCCCTCGACGCACCCGGCTCGAAGATCGGCTGCCCCGAGGTCACCCTCGGCCTGCTCCCCGGCGGCGGCGGTGTCGTGCGCACCGTACGGCTGCTGGGCATCGCCGACGCCCTCCTCAAGGTCCTCCTCCAGGGCACCCAGTACAGCCCCCGGCGCGCCCTGGACAACGGCCTGGTCCACGAGGTGGCCGACACGCCCGAGGACATGCTCGCCAAGGCCCGCGCCTTCATCGACGCCAACCCCGAGTCACAACAGCCCTGGGACAAGCCGGGCTACCGCATCCCCGGCGGCACCCCGGCGAACCCCAAGTTCGCGGCGAACCTGCCCGCCTTCCCGGCCACCCTGCGCAAGCAGACCAACGGCGCGCCCTACCCGGCCCCGCGCAACATCCTCGCGGCCGCTGTGGAGGGCTCCCAGGTCGACTTCGACACCGCGCAGGTCATCGAGGCCCGCTACTTCGTGGAGCTGGCCGCCGGCCAGACCTCGAAGAACATGATCCAGGCCTTCTTCTTCGACCTCCAGGCTGTCAACTCCGGCGCCAACCGCCCGAAGAACGTCGAGCCGCGCCAAGTCCGCAAGGCCGCGGTCCTGGGTGCGGGCATGATGGGCGCCGGCATCGCCTACGCGTGCGCCCGCGCGGGCATCGAGGTGGTCCTCAAGGACGTCTCCCTGGAAGCGGCCCTCAAGGGCAAGGGGTACTCCGAGACGCTCTGCGCCAAGGCCGTCTCCCGGGGCCGTACCAGCCAGGAGAAGGCCGACGCGCTGCTCGCCCGCATCACACCCACCGCCGACCCGCAGGACCTGGCCGGCTGTGACGCCGTCATCGAGGCGGTGTTCGAGGACACCTCCCTGAAGCACAAGGTCTTCCAGGAGATCCAGCACATCGTCGCGCCGGACGCGCTGCTGTGCTCCAACACCTCCACGCTCCCCATCACCGCCCTCGCCGAAGGCGTGGACCGCCAGGGCGACTTCATCGGGCTGCACTTCTTCTCGCCCGTCGACAAGATGCCGCTCGTCGAGATCATCAAGGGCGAGCGCACCGGCGAGGAGGCGCTCGCGCGCGCCTTCGACCTGGTCCGGCAGATCAAGAAGACGCCGATCGTCGTCAACGACTCGCGCGGCTTCTTCACCTCACGGGTCATCGGGCACTTCATCAACGAGGGCGTGGCCATGGTCGGCGAGGGCATCGAGCCCGCCTCCGTGGAACAGGCGGCGGCGCAGGCGGGCTACCCGGCCAAGGTGCTCTCCCTGATGGACGAACTGACGCTCACCCTCCCGCGCAAGATCCGCGGCGAGTCCAAGCGCGCCGTCGAGGAGGCGGGCGGCACCTGGCAGACGCACCCCGCCGAGGCCGTCATCGACCGCATGGTCGACGAGTTCGGCCGCACCGGCCGCAGCGGCGGCGCCGGCTTCTACGAGTACGGCGAGGACGGGAAGCGGGCCGGACTCTGGCCGGGGCTGCGCGAGCACTTCACCCGTGAGGGCGCCGAGATCCCCTTCGAGGACATGCGGGAACGCATGCTCTTCTCCGAGGCCCTCGACACCGTCAGGCTCCTCGAAGAGGGTGTCCTGACGTCCGTGGCCGACGCCAACATCGGCTCGATCTTCGGCATCGGCTTCCCCGGCTGGACCGGCGGCGTCCTGCAGTACATCAATGGCTACGACGGTGGCCTGCCCGGTTTCGTGGCCCGCGCGCGTGAGCTCGCCGCACGCTACGGCGACCGCTTCACCCCGCCCGCCCTGCTGGTGGACAAGGCGGAGAAGGGCGAGACCTTCACGGACGCGCGCTGAGTGAGGACCGCTGAGTGAGGACCCGCTGAGCGCGGACCGCCGAGTGAGGACCGTGTGAGAAGGAACGCCACGTGACGTGAATTACCGCATGTGACTGGTGCCGCAGGGAAGGTGCGCAATCGGTCCGTACCGCCGACACGGTGGTACGGGCCGAGTCACGTCAGGACACCCGAGGGAAACCCCGCTCGGGGCGCACCAGAGAGTGGTACCCACCGTGAGCAGCAAGGACACCGCGCATTCGGCACAGGTAGCCGCCCCTCCGCAGGCGCCCGCGACGCCCGCCGACGCGGGCGACGCCGGTTACAGCAAGGCCCTCAAGCACCGCCACGTCAACATGATCGCCATCGGCGGCGCGATCGGCACCGGGCTGTTCCTCGGCGCGGGCGGCCGTCTGCACAGCGCGGGCCCCGCGCTCGCGCTGGCCTACCTCGTCTGCGGGGTCTTCGCCTTCTTCGTCGTGCGGGCCCTGGGCGAGCTGGTTCTGTACCGCCCGTCGTCCGGCTCCTTCGTGTCGTACGCGCGCGAGTTCCTCGGTGAGAAGGGCGCCTATGTCGCCGGCTGGATGTACTTCCTGAACTGGTCGACGACCGGCATCGCCGACATCACCGCGATCGCGCTCTACACGCACTACTGGAGCTTGTTCACGAGCGTCCCCCAGTGGCTGCTCGCCCTGATCGCGCTCGCCGTCGTCCTCGCGGTCAACCTGATCTCGGTGAAGTACTTCGGCGAGATGGAGTTCTGGTTCGCGATCATCAAGGTCGCCACACTCGTCGGCTTCATGCTGATCGGCATCTTCCTGCTCGCCACCCAGCACGACGTGGACGGCTCCACGCCCGGCCTGCACGTGATCACCGGAAACGGCGGGGTCTTCCCGCACGGCGTGATGCCCGTCGTCCTCGTCATGCAGGGCGTGATCTTCGCGTACGCCGCCCTGGAGCTGGTCGGCGTCGCCGCGGGCGAGACCGCGGAGCCGGAGAAGGTCGTCCCGCGCGCGGTGAACTCGATCATGTGGCGGGTCGGCCTGTTCTACGTCGGCTCGGTCGTCCTGCTCGCCCTGCTGCTGCCTGGCTCGGTCTACTCGGGCGACCAGAGCCCCTTCGTCACGGTCCTGTCGAAGATCGGCATCCCGGCCGCCGGCGACGTGATGAACCTGGTCGTCCTGACGGCCGCGATGTCGTCCCTGAACTCGGGCCTGTACTCCACCGGCCGTATCCTGCGCTCCATGGCGATGGCGGGCTCCGCCCCCAAGTTCACCGCCCGCATGAACCGCAGCCAGGTCCCCTACGGCGGCATCCTGCTCACCTGCGCGGTGTGCGTGCTGGGTGTCGGCCTGAACTACCTGGTGCCGAGCCAGGCCTTCGAGATCGTGCTGAACATCGCCTCGCTCGGCGTCGTCAGCACCTGGGTGATCATCATGATCTGTCACCTGGTCTTCGTGCGCCGTGCCAACTCCGGGCTGGTCGCCCGGCCCTCCTTCCGGCTGCCGGGCAGCCCGGTCACGGAGATCACGACGATCACCTTCCTGCTGGCCGTGCTGGGTCTGATGTGGAACGACCCCGAGGTCGGCCGCAGGACCCTCCTGCTCGTCCCCGTCATCGCCGTCGCCCTCGTCGCCGGCTGGTTCGGGATCCGCCGCAGGGTCACCGAGACCGCCGACCAGGAACTCTCCGACCTCACGAAGTAGCGGGCCACGGCCACTGGCCACGACCACCGGAACCTGAGGATCAGCATCGATGTCAGTGGCACCGCCTACGGTGGCGCCATGTCGGAGATCACGTACGTCAAGGGTGACGCCGGCGCGCCGTCGGTCAAGGGCGTCAAGGTGATCGCCCATGTCTGCAACGACATCGGGGGATGGGGCAAGGGTTTCGTCGTGGCGCTGTCGCGCCGCTGGCCGCAGTCCGAGGAGGCGTACCGCGCCTGGCACCGCGCCCGCGCCTCCAACGACTTCGGGCTCGGCGCGCTCCAGATGATCCAGGTCGAGCGGGACGTGTGGGTGGCCAACATGATCGGCCAGCGGGGCATCCGGACGGGCAGCAAGGGCGTCCCCGTCCGCTACGAGGCCATCGACACCGCGCTGACCCGCCTGGCCGACGAGGCCCTCGCCCTCGACGCCTCCGTGCACATGCCCCGGATAGGCTGCGGCCTCGCCGGCGGGAAGTGGTCCCACGTCGAGCCGCTGATCACCGAGCGTCTGGTGCGGCGGGGCGTCGCCGTGACGGTGTACGACCACGGGGAGGGCGCCGGGTGAGCCGCGGCCGAGCAGGCCCAGCGGGCCCGGTGCGGCCCGGAGCCCGCGCCCCGGGCCGCACACAGGTGGACCGGATCTCAGTGCCCGTGCACCGAGTTCGTCGCCGCGATCTTCTGCCATGACTTCGGCTGCCGCGGCTCGGCCGACGTCTTGGCGATGGACGCCCCGGCCGCCGCGGGAGCCGCCGGCTTCGACGGCTGGAACAGCCAGGTGTCGAACAGCCCGCCCAACTGCTGCCCGGAGACCGCCTCGGCGTACGCCCGGAAGTCGGCGACCGTCGCGTTGCCGTACGCGTACTTCTTCGGCCAGCCCTTCAGCACGGCGAAGAACGCCTCGTCGCCGATCTCGTTGCGCAGCGCCTGCAGGGCCAGCGCTCCCCGGTCGTAGACCGCGCTGTCGAACTGGTGCTCAGGGCCCGGGTCACCCGGCTCGACCGTCCAGAACGGGTCGTCGGCCGGGTGCGAGGCGTAGACGTAGTCCGCGAGCTCCTGGGCCGTGCCCTCGTCCTCGTGCTCGGACCACAGCCACTGCGCGTACCGCGCGAAGCCCTCGTTGATCCAGATGTCCTTCCAGCCGGCGACGGACACCAGGTCGCCGTACCACTGGTGGGCCAGCTCGTGCACGACCACGGAGGTGTTGGTCCCGTTCGCGAACTGCCGCGGGCTGTAGTACGGCCGGGTCTGCGTCTCCAGCGCGTACCCGGTGGTCGTGTTCGGCACGTACCCGCCGAGCGCGTTGAAGGGGTACGGCCCGTAGTACCCGGCCAGCCAGTCGGCGATCTCCCCGGTCCGCTCGACGCTCGCCCGCGCCGCGCCGTAGTTGTCGCCCAGGTCCTTGCTGTAGGCGTTGACGACCGGGATGCCGCTCTCCGTCGTCCCGGTGGTGACGTCGAACTTCCCCACCGCGAGCGTGGCCAGATACGTGGCCTGCGGCTTGTTGGAGCGCCAGTTGTAGCGGGTCCACCCGGCACGGGAACTCGACGACTGAAGGGTGCCGTTGGAGATGGCCTGCGAGCCGTCGGGGACCAGCACGGACACGTCGTAGGTGGCCTTGTCGAGCGGGTGGTCGTTGCTCGGGAACCACCACCAGGCCGCCTCGGGCTCGTTCGCGGCAACCCCGCCGTCCGGTGTGCGGTGCCAGCTCGTGAAGCCGTACGCCTGCTTCGACGACGGCACCCCGCGGTAGCGCACCACGACGGTGATGGCCGTGCCCTTGTCCAGCGGGGTCTTCGGCGTGATCTCCAGCTCGTGCTCACCCGACGTCGAGAACGACGCCTTCGCGCCGTTGACCCGGACCTCCTCGACGTCCAGCAGGAAGTCCAGATCGAACCGGGACAGATCCTGTGTCGTGCGGGCCAGCAGCGTCGCGGTGCCCTCCAGTTCGTCCGTGGCGGGCTGGTACTTCAGCCGCAGGTCGTAGTGGGAGACGTCGTAGCCGCCGTTGCCGTAGTCCGGGTAGTAGGGGTCGCCGATGCCCGGCGCGCCAGGAGTGTGACTCGCGGCCGATGCCGGGATCGCCAGCAACAGGGAAGCGGCAGCGAGTGCGCCCGGCGCGATGATTCTGCGGTGCACGAAAGCTCCAAGTCGTAGGGGCGACAAGTCTGTGTGAAGCCTATTCAGACCCTGTGGCTCCTGGCGTGTCCACAACGCCCCCTGTCACACGATCGCCATTCGGCCGTCACGAACCCGACGCCCCCTCAGATGCCTCCTTTTGCAGGGGAGTTGACCGATGTACCGTCCGCGCATGCCGAAACGCACGCGATTGACGACCTCGAGAACGCTCGCGACCACGGTCATCACCCTGCTCGTGGCCGCGTTCCTCACCCCCGCCGCGGCCCAGGCCGGCCCCCGCGAGAGCAGGCCGGTCTACTCCTACGACAACGCCGTCCGCGAGGCCGTCTGGGTGGACACCGGCCTCGACACCGACGGCGACGGCAGCACCGACCGGGTCGCCGCCGACATCGTCCGCCCCCGCGAACCCGCCCAGCGGGGCCGGAAGATCCCGGTCATCATGGACGCCAGCCCTTACTACTCCTGCTGCGGCCGCGGGAACGAGAGCCAGAAGAAGACGTACGACGCGGCCGGCAACGTCGTCCAGGCGCCGCTCTTCTACGACAACTACTTCGTGCCGCGCGGCTACGCGTTCGTCGCCGTGGACCTGTCCGGAACCAATCGCTCCGACGGCTGCGTCGACGTCGGCGGCCGCTCCGACATCCAGTCCGCCAAGGCCGTCGTCGACTGGCTGAACGGCCGCGCCAAGGCGTACACCACCCGCACCGGCGGCACCCGCGTCAAGGCCGGCTGGACCAACGGCCGCACCGGAATGATCGGCAAGAGCTGGGACGGCACCATCGCCAACGGTGTCGCCGCCACCGGGGTCGAGGGACTGAGGACCATCGTCCCGATCAGCGCCATCTCCTCCTGGTACGACTACTACTTCCAGCAGGGCGCCCCGCTGTACGACTCCGGCCCCGACTGGCTGTCGAACTACGTCGACAGTCCCGACGCCCGCGCCAAGTGCGCCGCCGTCCAGCACAAGCTCGTCGACGGTGCCCCGCGCACCGGTGACTGGACGCCGCTGTGGACCGAGCGGAACTACGTGAAGGCCGCGAACAAGGTCAGGGCGAGTGTCTTCCTGATCCACGGCATGCAGGACCTCAACGTGCGGATGAAGCACGTCGGCCAATGGTGGGACGCCCTCGGCAGGAGCGGTGTGGAGCGCAAGATCTGGCTCTCCCAGACCGGCCACGTCGACCCGTTCGACTTCCGCCGCGCCACCTGGGTCGACACCCTGCACCGCTGGTTCGACCACGAACTGCTGGGATACGACAACGGCATCGACCGGGAACCCGTGGCCGACATCGAGCGCCACCCCGATCAGTGGGTCACCTCGAAGTCCTGGCCGCCGCGCGGCACGGACACCACCACCCTGCGCCCGGCCCCGGGCACCCAGCCGGGCGTCGGCACGCTGGGCCTGCGCAAGGCCACTGGCAGCGAGACCTTCACCGACGACCCCAGGCTCGGCGAGACCGACTGGGCCGCGCGGATCGACACCCCGACCTCCGACAAGGCCGGCTTCACCACCGGGCCCCTCACCCGGGACCTGCGTCTGTCCGGCTCCTCCAAGGTCACCGTCACCGCGACCCCCAGCACCACGACGGCCCACCTGAGCGCCGTCCTCGTCGACCTCGGCCCGGACACCATCCGCGACTACGCCGACGCCGCCGAGGGCATCACCACCCTCACCGACCGCACCTGCTGGGGCGCGAGCACGCCCGGCGACAGCGCCTGCTTCAAGAAGACCGCGGCGAAGACAGCCGCCGTCGACCACACGATCGTCAGCCGTGGCTGGGCCGACCTCGGCAACCACGCCTCCGACCTCCGCGGGGAGCCGCTCACCCCGGGCAGGGCCTACACCATCACCCTCGACCTGGCCGCCACCGACCATGTCGTCCCCCGGGGCCACCGCCTCGCACTGATCGTCGCGGGCACGGACAAGGACCTCATCGACCCCCCGTCCACCACCCCCGCCCTCACCCTCGACCTGTCCCGCACCTTAGCCAAGGTCCCCCTGGTCGGCGGCGCGAAGGCCTTCGCCGACGCCACGGCCGGATCACGAACGGCACCTGACGAGGCAACGGTCCTGGACGGCGTACGGGCTCCGTCGCGCGCTGACCGCGTTCCGGGCCGGTAGGAATCGGGATCCAGCAGTCAGGAGGAGGCGGCCAGTGCGGCCGCCTCCTCCGCGCAGCCCCAGGCGACCGTCACCCCGGCACCGCCGTGTCCGTAGTTGTGCACGCACACCCGCCCGTCCGGCAGCACCTCGCGCTCCAGACGGACCGTCGGCCGGGCGGGCCGCAGCCCCACCCGGTGTTCGAGGACCCGTGCCCCGGCGATCTCCGGCCGCAGCGCGGCGCACCGCCGGACGATCGCCTCGGCCACCTCGGGGTCCGGCTCCAGCGACCAGGCGTTGTCGTCCGCCGTCCCGCCGAGAACCAGCCGTCCGGGCTGCGGGAACAGGTACGCGGTCGTGCCGTCCGGCGCGCTGGAGACGACCCAGGTGTCGATCCCGGGGTTCTCCACGACGACCAACTGCCCCCGCACCGGCCACACGGACGGGTCAGGCACCAGGTCCCGGGCGCCCAGCCCGGTGCAGTTGACCACCACCGGCGCCGCGACCTCCGGGAGAGCGGCGACCGGACGCTCCTCCACCGTGCCGCCCGCCCTCAGCAACCGCTCCCGCAGCCACGGCAGATGGACCGGCATGTCGATCAGCGGCAACCGCGCCCACACGCCCGACCCCGCGTACTCGTCCGCCGACGACGCCCGCACCCCGGGCAGCCTGCCCGCCGCCCACTCACCGACCTCGTCCGGCTCCGTCTCGCCCTGTACCCCTTCGACCATGCGTACCCCGGTCTCGTCCGGGCGCAGCGCCAGCTCCTCGTACACGTCGAGGGACCGCAGCGCCCACTGCCGCGCCGAGGCCACCGGAGCGATGCGGTAGGGCCACCACAGCGCACCCGCGACCACCGAGGTGGTCCGCTCCACCGGATCCCGCGTCCACACCCGCACCCGCCGGCCGCGCTCCGCCAGGACGACGGCCGTCGTCAGGCCGATGACACCGCCACCGACGACCACCACGTCGCCACTCTGTTCGCTCGTCACGCGGGGACGTTAGCCGAACATGTCACGCCGTGCTCACCTCGCCCCCTTCCTGGGGATACTCACAGCATGTCTGCCGAGTACGCGACCTTCGGCCTGGCACCGGCGATGCGCGCCGGTGGGGTTCTCGCGGACGGTGGCGTCCAGGTCCACCGGGACTTCCTGGACTTCATCGTCGACGGGCGCCCACTGCTGTTCCGGCTCTCCGACCTCGACGCCGTCTCCCCACTGGCCTCCGACGTACCGCCGGCCATCTTCACCGCACAGGTTCGCGCCCTCCTCCTGGAGGCCGACCCGCCGCTGCCCGGCGGACGCTACGTCGTCTACGGCTGCCCCGAGTGCGAGGACCTCGGCTGCGGTGCCGTCACCGCGCTCATCGAACGGCACGACGACGACTACGTCTGGCGGGACTTCGCCTGGCAGACCGACGACCACGCCGACCTGGAGCTCAACGGCTACCACGGCCTCGGCCCCTTCCGCTTCCACGGCGAGGAGTACCGCGCTGCGCTCGGCGCCCTGCTGGACGACACGGCCCGCACCACCGACCGCCGCCGCGTGCTGCTGATCGGCGCCCGGGTCGCCCTCCTCGCCAAACTCGCGGCGGCGCTGCGCACCATCGGCATCGGCGCGGACATCGCCCACGACGCGAACGGTGTCACCGCCGACGAACTGCGCGCCTACGGCGCGGTCGTCCTCGGCAGCGCCGTCGGCGAGGAGGAACGGGCCGCCGTACGCGACTCCTTCGCCCGCGCCGGAGTCGACGTGGCCCACGTGGACGGACTCGCCCCCATCGTCCCGCTCCTGGTCGCCCAGATCGAGGGCGCGCTCGACCGCCGGCCGCCCGAACAGCGTCGCCTCGTCGGTCTGGTCGCCGCCGAGGGCGCCGCCGAAATCGAGGTGACCTCCTCCTGCCGCGTCCGCGTCACCGCCTACCGCCTCGACCGCCTCTCCCGCCCCCATACCCACGACCTCCACGACGCCGTCCTCGACCCGGGCCGCCACCACATACCCCTGGACCCCAAGGCCGTGAAGGGCGAGTCCTACGTCGTGGTCCGGACCACGGGGACGGTACGTGGAGGCGATGACCCGCTGAGCACCGGAGCGGCAGTGGCGGCCATTAGGATCGCCCCCTGATGACTGCCACCCTCGTCGCCAAGAATCTCGCCGCCGGGCACGGCGACCGCTCCCTGTTCTCCGGGCTCGACCTCGTCGTCGCACCCGGAGACGTGATCGGGCTGGTCGGTGCCAACGGGGCGGGCAAGTCCACCCTGCTGAAGCTGCTCGCCGGGCTCACCGCGCCGGAGGAGGGGGAGCTCAGGCTCTCCCCGCCGACGGCGAGCGTGGGGCATCTGCCGCAGGAGCCGGAGCGGCGGCCGGGGGAGACCGTGCGGGAGTTCCTCGCGCGCCGTACCGGTGTCGACGAGGCACAGCGGGTGATGGACGAGGCGACGCAGGCCCTCGTCGACGGGGCGCCGGGCGCCGACGACGCGTACGCGACGAGCCTGGAGCGCTGGCTCGACCTCGGCGGCGCCGACCTCGACGAGCGGGCGGAGGAGGTCGCCGACTCGCTGGGCCTGGGCGTGGACCTCGACCAGCCGATGACCTCCCTGTCCGGCGGTCAGGCGGCCCGCGCGGGACTCGCCTCCCTGCTGCTCTCCCGCTACGACGTCTTCCTGCTCGACGAACCCACCAACGACCTCGACCTGGACGGCCTGGAGCGCCTCGAACGTTTCGTGAGCGGCCTGCGCGCCGGCACCGTCGTCGTCAGCCACGACCGCGAGTTCCTCACCCGCACCGTCACCAAGATCCTCGAACTCGACCCCGCCCAGCGGCGGGTCACCCTCTACGGCGGCGGCTACGAGGCCTACCTGGAGGAGCGCGCCACCGCCCGCCGGCACGCCCGCGACGACTACGAGGAGTACGCCGACAAGAAGGCCGCCCTGCAGGAACGAGCCCAGACGCAACGCTCCTGGATGGACAAGGGCGTGAAGAACGCGCGGCGCAAGGCGGGCAACGACAACGACAAGATCGGCCGCAAGTTCCGCAGCGAGGCGAGCGAGAAGCAGGCGGCGAAGGCCCGGCAGACGCAGCGCATGATCGAACGCCTGGAGGTGGTCGAGGAGCCGCGCAAGGAGTGGGAGCTGCGCATGGAGATCGCGTCGGCGCCCCGCTCCGGCGCGGTCGTGGCGACGCTGCGGGACGCCGAGGTACGGCGCGGTGACTTCACCTTCGGGCCGGTCTCGCTCCAGATCGACTGGGCGGACCGCGTCGCGGTGACCGGGGCCAACGGCGCCGGCAAGTCGACCCTCCTCGGCGCGCTCCTCGGCCGTGTCCCCGTGGACGCCGGGCACGCGGCCCTGGGCTCCGGTGTGCTGGTCGGCGAGGTCGACCAGGCACGCGGGCTCTTCCACGGCCCCGAGACCCTGCTCGACGCCTTCTGCGCCGCCGTCCCCGACACGGAACCCGTCGAGGTGCGCACGCTGCTGGCGAAGTTCGGCCTCAAGTCGGACCATGTGGTGCGCCCGGCCGCCACCCTCTCCCCGGGTGAGCGCACCCGCGCGGCGCTGGCACTGCTCCAGGGCCGGGGTGTCAACCTCCTCGTCCTCGACGAGCCGACCAACCACCTCGACCTGCCGGCCATCGAGCAGCTGGAGTCGGCCCTCGATGCCTACGAGGGCACGCTCCTGCTGGTCACCCACGACCGCCGGATGCTGGACGCGGTCCAGGTCACGCGCCGCCTGGAGGTGGCGGACGGCAAGGTGACCGAGCGCTAGGGGAAGTGCCCCGAAAGGGGCGCGGGGAACTGCGCGACCAGCCACAACCGGCCCGCAGTTCCCCGCAACGCTCAGCGCTTCCCGGGATCGAGCAGCCCGGCCTTGCGCAACGCGTCGGCCATCGCGCTGTTGGCCGGCGCAGGCGCCTGCCGCGCACCGCCGCCCTGCCGCGCACCGCCGCCCTGCCGCGCACCGCCGCCCTGCCGCGCACCGCCGCCCTGGCGCTGCTGCTGCTGCCGCTGCTGAGGCGGACGCCCGCCCCGCTGCTGTCGACGCTCACCGCCGGAGTCCTGCGCCTCGTCGTCCAGCCGCAACGTCAGCGAGATCCGCTTGCGCGGGATGTCGACGTCGAGGACCTTCACCTTGACGATGTCACCGGGCTTCACCACGTCCCGCGGGTCCTTCACGAACGTCTTCGACATCGCGGAGACGTGCACCAGCCCGTCCTGGTGGACACCGACGTCGACGAACGCGCCGAAGGCCGCCACGTTCGTCACCACCCCCTCCAGGACCATCCCGGACGACAGGTCGGAGATCTTTTCCACGCCCTCCTTGAAGGTGGCCGTCTTGAAGGCGGGCCGCGGGTCGCGTCCGGGCTTCTCCAGCTCCTTGAGGATGTCGGTCACGGTCGGCAGACCGAACGTCTCGTCGACGAATTCGGTCGGCTTCAGCGAGCGCAGCACCGAGGTGTTCCCGATGAGCGAGGCCACCTCCTGACCCGTGGTCTTCACCATCCGGCGCACCACCGGGTACGCCTCCGGGTGCACGCTGGAGGAGTCCAGCGGGTCGTCCCCGCCCCGGATGCGGAGGAAGCCCGCGCACTGCTCGTACGCCTTCGGGCCGAGCCGCGCCACCTTCTTCAGCTGGGAGCGCGAGGTGAACGGGCCGTTCGCGTCGCGGTGCGCCACGATGTTCTCGGCGAGTCCGGAGGTGACCCCGGAGACCCGGGCGAGCAGCGGCGCCGACGCGGTGTTCACGTCGACACCCACGCCGTTCACACAGTCCTCCACCACCGCGTCCAGCGAGCGCGACAGCTTCACCTCGGACAGGTCGTGCTGGTACTGGCCGACGCCGATCGACTTCGGGTCGATCTTCACCAGCTCGGCCAGCGGGTCCTGCAGCCGGCGCGCGATCGACACCGCGCCGCGCAGCGACACGTCCATGTCGGGCAGCTCCTGCGAGGCGAAGGCGGAGGCCGAGTACACGGACGCGCCCGCCTCGGACACCATCACCTTGGTGAGCTGCAACTCCGGGTGCTTGGTGATGAGTTCACCGGCCAGTTTGTCGGTCTCGCGGGACGCCGTGCCGTTGCCGATGGCGACCAGCTCGACCGCGTGCTCCTTGGCGAGCCGCGCCAGCTTGGCGATCGCCTCGTCCCACTTGTTGGCCGGGACGTGCGGGTAGATCACGTCCGTGGCGACGACCTTGCCGGTCGCGTCGACCACGGCGACCTTCACGCCCGTACGGAAACCGGGGTCGAGGCCCAGCGTCGCGCGGGTGCCGGCCGGGGCGGCGAGCAGCAGGTCGCGGAGGTTCGCGGCGAAGACGTTGACCGCCTCGTCCTCGGCGGCCGTACGCAGCCGCAGCCGCAGGTCGATGCCGAGGTGGACGAGGATCCGGGTGCGCCAGGCCCAGCGGACCGTGTCCGTGAGCCACTTGTCGCCGGGGCGCCCGCGGTCGGCGATCCCGAACCTGGACGCGACGATCGCCTCGTACGACGAGGGCCCGGGCTGCTCGGAGGGCTCCTCCGGCTCCAGGACGAGGTCGAGGACCTCCTCCTTCTCGCCCCGCAGCATCGCCAGGATGCGATGTGAGGGCAGCTCGGTGAACGGCTCGGCGAAGTCGAAGTAGTCGGCGAACTTGGCGCCCGCCTCCTCCTTGCCGTCCCGCACCTTGGCCGCCAGCCGCCCGCGCGCCCACATGCGCTCGCGCACCTCACCGATCAGGTCGGCGTCCTCCGAGAACCGCTCGGTGAGGATCGCCCGCGCCCCGTCCAGGGCGGCCTGCGGATCGGCCACG
Organism: Streptomyces griseus subsp. griseus; assembly: GCF_000720255.1. Lineage (GTDB taxonomy): Bacteria > Actinomycetota > Actinomycetes > Streptomycetales > Streptomycetaceae > Streptomyces > Streptomyces griseus_I. Next base: position 218,994 of record NZ_JOJE01000007.1, read on the forward strand.
CCCTTGTCCGCGTCGACGAACGCGGCGGCCGCGGCGAGGGGATCGACGCTCGGATCACCGAGCAGCCCCTCCGCCAGCGGCTCCAGCCCCGCCTCCCGCGCGATCTGCGCCTTGGTGCGCCGCTTGGGCTTGTACGGCAGGTAGATGTCCTCCAGGCGCGCCTTGGTCTCGGCACCCCGGATCTGCGCCTCCAGCTCCTCGGTGAGCTTGCCCTGCTCGCGCACCGACTCCAGGATCGCCGCGCGCCGCTCCTCCAGCTCCCGCAGATAGCGCAGCCGCTCCTCGATCGTGCGCAGCTGCGCGTCGTCGAGCATCTCGGTCGCTTCCTTGCGGTAGCGGGCGATGAAGGGCACCGTCGAACCGCCGTCGAGCAGTTCGACGGCGGCCTTCACCTGCCGCTCCCGTACGCCGAGCTCCTCGGCGATCCTGCCTTCGATGGACCCTGCCTTGATGGGCCCGCTGGGCCCGTTGGACCCATTGGATCCGGGTGTCGTCACGATCCCGTACCGCCTTCTCCACTGAGGTTGCGCGGCAATTGTGGCAGGCCGGACCGACACTCGGGGATCAGGGCGGGGACACGGCGGGTCAGGCCCTGCCGCGGTGGGCGGAGGACGAGGCGCCGCCGAACAGCCTGGCCAGGGCGCGGAACGGGAGCGTCACCACCGTGGCTATCGCTCCACCGATCTGGCGCAGCACGTCTGCGATCGCACGGAACACGAAATTCACCTTTCCTCGCTGGTCTTCGCTTCCTCGTCCCGCCGTGGCGGCGGGACAAGATCCGAGTACCTCGGCCGCGTCCGATCATGCGCGCGCCGCCCCTTCCCATGGCAGGAACAGCGGGAAAGCCGTCATTGCGGCCATGCGGTCACCCGTCAGGAATCGTCCGCATGGCGCAGCGCACCGTTCTCGTCGTCCTCTTCGACGGCGTCCAGACCGTGGAGACGCTCGCCGCCCGCGCCCGCGCCGCCGACGCCACCAGCACCTGGACGACCTCCGTGTGCACCGGCTCGCTACTGCTGGCCGCCGCGGGTCTCCGCGACGGCCGCCGCGCCACCAGCCCCTGGCCGGCACTCGACCAGCTGAAGCCCTTCGGCGCCGAGCCGACGGGGGAGCGGGTCGTCACCGGCGGCAAGTACGTCACCGCGGCCGGCGTCTCCGCGGGCATCGACATGGCCCTCACCCTGCTCGGCCGGATCGCGGGCGACGTCCGCGCCCAGACCGTCCAGCTCGCCGCCGAGTATGACCCGCAGCCGCCCTACGACGCCGGATCCCCCGTGAAGGCGTCCGCCGCCGTCGACGCGCCCCGGGCGCGCAGCCGCTTCATCCTCACGTAGGCACACTCCACGTGAAGCGCGGCTGCCTGCGCTGAAGGAACGCGGCGACACCCTCCGCGGTGTCGCCGCTGCCGCGTGCCTGCGCGGCCCAGTGGGCGTCCCGGTCGGTGCGTCCGTCGGCGAACTCCTTCGCCGCCGCCTGCGTCAGCTGCGAGCGGCTCACCAGGACCCGCGTGAACTCCGCGACGCGCTCGGCGAGCCCGCCGGCGGGCAGCACCTCGTCTACCAGGCCGGTCCGCAGCGCCCGCCCCGAGTCGATCAACTCACCGGAGAACAATAGGTACTTGGTGGTGGCGGGCCCCACCAGCGAGGCGAGTCGCCGCGTGGAGGACGCCGGATACACGATGCCGAGCTTCGCCGGTGTCACCCCGAACAGGGCCCCCTCCTCCGCGAACCGCAGGTCGCAGGCCGCGGCGAGCTGCGAGCCGCCGCCCACGCAGTGCCCCCGTATCGCCGCCAGCGTGGGCTTGGGGAAGGCGGCGAGGGCCTCCTCGGCCTCCACGGCCAACCGCTGCGCCTCGTCGGGTGACCCCTGGAGCGTGGAGATGTCGGCCCCCGCGCAGAAGGTGTCGCCCGCACCGGTCAGCACCATCGCCCGTACGCCGGGGTCGGCGGCCAGGGTCCGCAGGAGCGGCGGCAGCGCCCGCCACATGGCGGCCGTCATGGCGTTGCGCTTGGCCGGATGGTGGACGACGACGGTGGCGACCGAGTCGGCGACGCTGTGCAGCAGCTGCGGCTCCATGCGCCGGATGCTATCCGGCGGACCGCGCCCGTGATCACGACGTCCGAGGTGAGTTACGGCACGAGGACAAGGGGCACCCGAAGGAAAAGACACCCGAGGAGGCGGCCATGGTCACGTCCATCCGCCGCAAGGGCGAGGCGGAGAAGCTCCGGCGCGACTTCAGCTGGATCGGCGCGCTCGGCGTGCTGCTGGTGATCGCGGGACTCGTCGGGCTGATCTACACCGGCGTCGCCACCCTCACCTCGATGATCCTGTTCGGCTGGCTGCTGCTGATCGGTGGCTTCGTCGGCCTGCTGCACGCGGTGCAGGCGCGCGGGAGCAACTTCTTCTGGCTCGGAGCCGCCGTCGCCGCCCTGAACATCGCCGCGGGTGTGGTGATCATCCGCTCGCCCGACGAGGCCGCCGATGCCCTCACCATGTTCGCCGCGCTGCTGTTCCTGACCGCCGGCCTCTTCAGGGTGGTCGGCAGCCTCGTGGTGCGCGGGCCCCAGTTCGGCTGGACCCTCGTGCTGGGCGCCTTCGACCTGCTGCTGGGCGTGCTGGTGCTCGCGAACTGGCCGAGCAGCAGCCAGTACGTCATCGGCTGCTTCTTCTCCCTCGCGCTGCTCTTCGACGGGCTCGGCCTGATGGCCACCGGATTCGGAGGCCGCCGCATCGTCGGCATGGTCACCGACCGCCTCCACACCTAGACGACAGCCCCTAACCCGTACAAGCGGAAGAGTTCGCAACCTCGGCGTGGCCAGGACAGGAGCGGTCCCACAACTGACCGTGTCATACGCCAGTGGTCAGAAACGTTCGATATGCGCTGACTTCTGTTCAGTTCTCGGGTGTGCGGGCGCGCGGTACCAACACTCGTCTCGTGGTGACAATCGAGCGCAAGGGTGGCGACCGGACGATGGAGAACCACGGGCCGCCGCAGCCGCTGCCGTACGAGGGGGTCTGGCGGTTCACCGCCCCCGCCGTGGACGCCTCGGTCCCGCAGGCGCGGCACGCCGTGCGGGACCTGCTGCACCGCCAGGGCGTGCCGCTCGCGGACGACCTGGCCCAAGGGCTCCTGCTGATCGTCTCGGAGCTGGTGACCAACGCCGTCCGGCACGCGGCACTGCTCTCCCCGATGCTCGCCGTGGAGGTCGCCGTCGGCGCCGAGTGGGTGCGGGTGTCCGTGGAGGACAACCACCCCTACCGGCCGACGGCCCTCGAGACCGACCACGGCCGCACCGGTGGCCGCGGCCTGCTCCTGGTGCGCGAGATCACCCACGAGGCGGGCGGGGTGTGCGACGTCGAGCACACGTCGAGCGGCGGCAAGGTGATCTGGGCCGCCATGCCGCTCAAACCCGCCCTGCCCTCCTGAGCGGTCCAGCCGGACAGGTCACCAACCCGCCGAGGGACCGGTCAGCTCCCGGACCGCCGGGCGCGCCGCGTCCAGGACGGTCGTGAACCACGCCGAGAACGTGTCCTTGGCGTGGCGCTCGGCCAGCTCGGCCGGCGTCACGAAGGCCGTCGCGCCGACCTCCTCCTCGTCCGGCCGCAGCGGGGACTGCACCAGGCCCACGAACAGGTGGTTGTACTCCTGCTCCACCAGGCCGGATTCCGGGTCCGGGTGGTTGTAGCGGACCGTGCCCGCCTCGGCGAGCAGCGAAGGGGAGACCCCGAGTTCCTCGTGCGTCCGGCGGGCCGCCGCCGCGAAGGGTGCCTCGCCGGGGTAGGGGTGTCCGCAGCAGGTGTTCGACCACACGCCGGGGGAGTGGTACTTGCCGAGCGCGCGCTGCTGGAGCAGCAGCCGGCCCCGCTCGTCGAAGAGGAACACCGAGAAGGCGCGGTGCAGTTGCCCGGGTGGCTGATGCGCGGCGAGCTTCTCCGCGGTGCCGATCGTCACACCGTTCTCATCGACGAGCTCCAGCAAAATCGCGTCCTCGGTGCCGCTCGACGAGCTGTGCGTCGCGGTGGCAGGTGTGATCGGCATACCCATCCTTCGCATCGGTCTTCGCGCCCCAAGTCTGCCGTACCAAACCGGCACTCCCGGCACTTCGCGGTACGCGTCACCGGGCCGGCGCCGGAAGAGGGGCCCGGTAGAAGATCGTGCCCTGCGTGACGGAGCGGGAACCGTCGGTGGCGTGCCGGTCGGCGGCAGGTGCCGTCCTCGCCCCGCCGGTGCCGGTTCAGTGGCAGAGTCGCGCCTCGTGCTCCGCGTGCCCGCGCGGCTCCAGCTGGAACGTGCAGTGCTCGACGTCGAAGTGGTCGCCGAGGCAGCCCTGAAGCTCGTGCAGCATCTTCTCGTGGCCGATGGCGTTCAGCGCGTCGGAGGACACCACGACGTGCGCCGAGAGCACCGGCATGCCGGAGGTGATCGTCCAGGCGTGCAGGTCGTGGACGTCCTCGACGCCCTCCAGGGCGAGGATGTGGGCCCGCACCTCCGCCATGTCGACGTCCTTCGGAGCCGCCTCCAGCAGCACGTCGAGGGTCTCGCGCAGCAGCTTCCAAGTGCGCGGCACGATCATCAGGCCGATCACCAGCGAGGCGATCGGGTCGGCGGCCTCCCAGCCGGTGGTGAGGACGACGACGGCGGAGATGATCACTGCGAGCGAGCCCAGCGCGTCCGCGGCCACCTCCAGGAAGGCGCCCCGCACGTTCAGGCTGTCCTTCTGGCCGCGCATCAGCAGCGTCAGCGAGATCATGTTGGCGACCAGGCCGATCACACCGAAGACCACGGTCAGGCCGCCCGCGGTGCCCGCGGGGGTGATGAACCGCTGGATCGCCTCGTACAGGACGTAGCCGCCCACGCCGAGCAGCAGCACACAGTTGGCGAGCGCGGCGAGGATCTCGGCCCGGGCGTACCCGAAGGTGCGGTTCCCGGTCGGCGGGCGGCTCGCGACATGGATGGCGAGCAGGGCCATGCCCAGGCCCAGCGCGTCCGTCGCCATGTGCGCCGCGTCAGCGACCAGGGCGAGCGAGTCGGCGAGGACGCCGCCGACGATCTCGACCACCATGACGGTGAGCGTGATCGACAGCGCGACACGGAGCCGACCGCGGTAGGCCGCCGTCGCCGTACCGCCCGTCGGCACGTGCGCGTGCCCGTGATCGTGCCCAGCCCCCATGGGAAGCGTCCTCCTGTGTGTCGACCCGGTCCCGACGTGGTTCGCCGGGATCACAGTCAACTACGGGTGGGGGGTATCCGGCAACGCGGCACTGAACACCGTTGTCATGTGCCCTGACCTGCGCAAACGAACCGCAGGTCAGGCGGGGTGGGTGTTCAGCCGCCGCGGTGCAGCAGCCACCCCCGCCAGGCCGACTCCACCATCTCGCGCACCCCGCGCCGGGCCGACCAGCCGAGCTCCCGTGCGGCCAGCACGGCGGAGGCGACCGCGCGCGGGGCGTCGCCCGGGCGGCGCGCCTCGACCAGGGCGGGCCGGGTGTCGCCGGTGATCTCGCCGATCAGCGTGACCAGTTCCCGTACCGAGACGCCCTCGCCCCGGCCGATGTTCACCGTCAGATCCCCCGTGCGCCCGCCGAGCCGCCGGGCCGCCGCGAGGTGCGCCTCGGCGAGGTCGGCGACGTGGATGTAGTCGCGCACGCAGGTGCCGTCCGGCGTCGGATAGTCGTCGCCGAAGATCCGCGGGGCCTCGTCGCGGGTGAGCCGGTCGAAGACCATCGGCACGATGTTGAAGACACCGGTGTCGGCCAGCTCGGGCGCGGCCGCGCCCGCCACGTTGAAGTAGCGCAGGCACACCGTCGCGATGCCGTGCGCCCGGCCCGCCGCCCGCACCAGCCACTCCCCGGTGAGCTTGGTCTCGCCGTACGGGTTCACCGGGGCGCAGGGGGTGTCCTCGGTGATGAGGTCCACATCGGGGTTGCCGTACACGGCCGCCGACGAGGAGAACACGAACCGTTGCACCCCCGCCTCGGCGACCGCCTCCAGCAGGGTGGCGAGACCGCCCACGTTCTCCTGGTAGTAGCGCGTCGGCTGCGCCACCGACTCCGCGACCTGCTTACGCGCGGCGAGATGCACCACACCCGTGACGGCGTGCTCGGTGAGGACCCGCTTCAGCAGGTCGCCGTCCCGCGACGAGCCCCGCACCAGCGGCACGTCCGCCGGCAGCCGTGAGGCGATCCCGGCCGACAGGTCGTCCAGTGCGACGACCCGCTCCCCGGCCCCGGCCATGGCTCGTGCCACATGCGCCCCGATGTATCCGGCTCCGCCGGTGATCAGCCACGTCATGGTCGCCCACCCTATGCCGACCCGGCGCGTGCCGGGCGCAATGTCCCTGATGCCGGGGATGGGGGGCGCGGTTTGTGGCTCGGGTCGCGCATCGCCCATGATGATCTCGGCAAAGGCCGGTGCGGACCCCGTCGACGGTGCCATGAACAGGCGGTGAACGCCCGCTTCCCGGCATCCGATAGCCTCTGCCGACAGCCGCCCGCTGGTGCGGCCAGGCCCAATGCGGAAACGGGCCCGGCGCCGCCAAGGGGCGCCCCCCATCGTGCACACGACCGGCGCGGACGCGTCGGGGACCCAGGGAGTGAGTTCGGTTGTCGACCGCCATCCTCACCGGTCAGCCGGTCCCCGGATCGTCGATCGAGGGGGACCTGCGCTCCCTCGGTTTCGACGTCCGGGTGGCCGCCGACCCCGCGGACGCGGAGACGCTGCTCGCCCAGGTGCCGATCGAACAGCGGGTCGCCGTGGTCGACGCCCGCTTCGTCGGCCATCTTCACGCGCTGCGCCTCGCCCTCACCGACCCCCGTTTCCCGCTCGCCGCGATCCCGGGCGCCGTGACCGCCCAGGCGGCGGGCCGACAGGCGCTGACCAGAGCGGTGGCGAGAGAGAACTCCGCGAGCGGCGGAACGGCCTTGGCTGTTGACAGCCTCGCCGACCGCATCGTCACCGCCCTCGGCGCCGACGACGCCCCGGTGCACCGCCCCACGCTCGGCAGACTCGTCGCCGCCGTCCCCGCCGACCCTCAGGCCCGCAACGAGGCCCGGCAGTCGGTCGCCTCCGTCGACGACGAGGCCGTACGCCTGAAGTCGGCCGTGAAGGCCCACGACGGCTTCTTCACCACCTTCTTCATCAGCCCCTACTCGCGCTACGTCGCCCGCTGGTGCGCCCGCCGCGGCCTGACCCCCAACCAGGTCACCACCGCCTCCCTGCTCACCGCGCTGATCGCGGCCGGCTGCGCGGCCACCGGCACCCGCGGCGGGTTCGTCGCCGCCGGCGTCCTGCTGATCGCCTCGTTCGTCCTGGACTGCACCGACGGCCAGCTCGCCCGCTACTCCCTGCAGTACTCCACGCTCGGAGCCTGGCTCGACGCCACCTTCGACCGGGCCAAGGAGTACGCCTACTACGCGGGCCTCGCCCTCGGTGCCGCCCGCAGCGGCGACGACGTGTGGGCCCTCGCCCTCGGCGCGATGGTCCTGCAGAGCTGCCGGCATGTCGTGGACTTCTCCTTCACCGAGGCCAACCACGACGCCACCGCCAACACCAGCCCCACCGCCGCCCTCTCCGACAAGCTCGACAGCGTCGGCTGGACCGTCTGGCTGCGCCGGATGATAGTGCTGCCCATCGGCGAGCGCTGGGCCATGATCGCCGTCCTCACGGCGGTCACCACACCGCGGATCACCTTCTACGCGCTGATCGCCGGCTGCGCCTTCGCGGCGACGTACACGACGGCGGGCCGGGTGCTGCGGTCGCTGACGCGGAGGGCGCAGCGCACCGACCGGGCGGCGAAGGCGCTGGCGGACCTCGCCGACAGCGGGCCGCTGGCCGAGGGAGTCGTCCGGGTGCTGAAGCGGCTGCGCGCGCACACGCCGTACGGCTCACGCGTCTTCCTGGCACTCGGCGGTGCGGCGTTGCTCGTCGCCGCGGCCTTCGAGCCGTACGGCAGCGCGCTGCCCGTCGTGGCGGCGGCGGTGTACGTCCTGACCTCCGGCGCCGCCGTCGCCCTGCCCCTCAAGGGCACCCTCGACTGGCTGGTCCCGCCCCTCTTCCGCGCCGCCGAGTACGGCACCGTCCTGATCCTGGCCGCCAAGGCGGGGGTGCACGGGGCCCTTCCTGCGGCTTTCGGGCTGGTGGCGGCCGTCGCCTACCATCACTACGACACGGTGTACCGCATCCGCGGCGACGCCGGAGCGCCCCCGGCCTGGCTGGTGCGCGCCATCTGGGGGCACGAGGGACGGACGCTGCTCGTCACCGTCCTCGCCGCGCTCCTCACCGCCTCGCAGTTCACGGCGGCGCTCACGGCCCTCGCCGTGGCCGTCGCCCTGGTGGTGCTCGTCGAGAGCATCCGCTACTGGGTGGCCGCCCACAAGGGCGGCGCGCCCGCCGTACACGATGAAGGAGAACCCGCATGATCGGCCTCGTGCTGGCGGCCGGCGCCGGACGGCGTCTGCGCCCCTACACCGACAGCCTGCCCAAGGCGCTGGTGCCGGTGGGGCCCGCGGGCATAGAGGGCGAACCGACGGTCCTGGACCTCACCCTCGGCAACTTCGCCGAGATCGGCCTGACCGAGGTCGCGGTCATCGTCGGCTACCGCAAGGAGGCCGTCTACGCGCGCAAGGCCGCGCTGGAGGAGAAGTACGGGATCGAGCTCACCCTCATCGACAACGACAAGGCCGAGGAGTGGAACAACGCCTACTCCCTGTGGTGCGGCCGTGACGCCCTCAAGGACGGCGTGATCCTCGCCAACGGGGACACCGTCCACCCGGTCTCCGTCGAGAAGACGCTGCTCGCCGCCCGCGGCGACGGCAAGAAGATCATCCTCGCCCTCGACACGGTGAAGCAGCTCGCCGACGAGGAGATGAAGGTCGTCGTCGACCCCGACCAGGGCGTCCGGAAGATCACCAAGCTGATGGACCCGGCCGAGGCCACCGGCGAGTACATCGGCGTCACCCTCATCGAGGGCGACGCGGCCGCCGAACTCGGCGACGCGCTGAAGACCGTGTGGGAGACCGACCCGCAGCAGTTCTACGAGCACGGCTACCAGGAGCTCGTCAACCGCGGCTTCCGCATCGACGTCGCACCGATCGGTGACGTCCCGTGGGTCGAGATCGACAATCACGACGACCTCGCGCGCGGACGGGAGATCGCGTGCCGCTACTGACCAGGCTCATCCCCTCGCCGGTCGTCGTGGACATCCGCCCGGGTGCCCTCGACGACCTGGGCTACGTCCTCGCCGACGAGCGCATCTCGCACTCCGGCAAGCTCGCCGTCGCCGTCAGCGGCGGTTCCGGCGCCAAGCTCCGCGAGCGGATCGCCCCCAGCCTGCCCGGCGCCACCTGGTACGAGGTCGGCGGCGGCACCCTCGACGACGCGATCCGGCTGGCCGGCGAGATAAAGGCCGGCCACTACGACGCGGTCGTCGGCCTGGGTGGCGGCAAGATCATCGACTGCGCCAAGTTCGCCGCGGCGCGCATCGGCCTGCCGCTGGTCGCCGTACCGACGAACCTCGCCCACGACGGCCTGTGCTCGCCGGTCGCCACCCTCGACAACGACGCCGGCCGCGGCTCCTACGGCGTGCCGAACCCGATCGCGGTCGTCATCGACCTGGACGTCATCCGCGAGGCCCCGGTCCGCTACGTACGGGCCGGCATCGGCGACGCCGTCTCCAACATCTCCGCGATCGCGGACTGGGAGCTCGCCAACCGCGTCAACGGGGAGAAGATCGACGGTCTCGCCGCCGCGATGGCCCGCCAGGCCGGCGAGGCGGTGCTCAGGCACCCGGGCGGCATCGGGGACAACGACTTCCTCCAGGTGCTCGCCGAGGCGCTGGTCCTCAGCGGCATCGCCATGTCGGTGTCGGGCGACTCCCGCCCGTCCTCCGGCGCGTGCCACGAGATCAACCACGCCTTCGACCTGCTCTTCCCCAAGCGCGCCGCCGCCCACGGCGAGCAGTGCGGCCTGGGCGCGGCCTTCGCGATGTACCTGCGCGGGGCCCACGAGGAGTCGGTGTACATGGCCGAGGTGCTGCGCCGGCACGGGCTGCCGGTGACGCCGGACGAGATCGGCTTCACGGTGGACGAGTTCGTCCGCGCCGTGGAGTTCGCCCCGCAGACCAGGCCCGGCCGCTACACGATCCTCGAACACCTCGACCTGACCACCCCACAGATCAAGGACACATACGCCGACTATGTCAAGGCCATCGGTAGCTGAACTCCGTCCGGTCGTGCACCCCGCAGGGGTGAAGGACCGGCGCAGCGGTGAGCACTGGATGGGACGCCTCTACATGCGTGAGGTGTCCCTGCGGATCGACCGCTACCTGGTGAACACCAGGGTCACGCCCAACCAGCTCACGTACCTGATGACCGTCTTCGGCGTCCTCGCGGCCCCGGCACTGCTCGTGCCGGGGATCCCGGGGGCCGTCCTCGGCGTGGTCTGCGTCCAGATGTACCTGCTGCTGGACTGCGTCGACGGCGAGATCGCGCGCTGGAAGCAGCAGTACTCGCTGAACGGGGTCTACCTCGACCGGGTCGGCGCCTACCTGACCGACGCGGCCGTGCTCGTCGGCTTCGGCCTGCGCGCCGCCGACCTGTGGGGCAGCGGGCGGATCGACTGGCTGTGGGCCTTCCTCGGCACCCTGGCCGCCCTCGGCGCCATCCTGATCAAGGCCGAGACCGACCTGGTCGGCGTCGCCCGCCATCAGGCCGGCAAGCCGCCGGTCCAGGAGGCCGCCGCCGAGATGCGCTCCTCCGGCATGGCGCTGGCGCGCCGGGCCGCCGCCGCCTTCAAGTTCCACCGGCTGATCCTCGGCATCGAGGCGTCCCTGCTGATCCTGGTCCTCGCGATCGTGGACCAGTCGCGCGGCGACCTCTTCTTCACCCGGCTCGGCGTCGCCGTGCTGGCCGGCATCGCGCTCCTGCAGACCCTGCTGCACCTCGTGTCCATCCTGGCTTCGAGCAGGCTGAAGTGAACGCGCCCCTGAAGGTCGGCGCGGTCGTCATCACCATGGGCAACCGCCCCGACGAACTGCGCGCCCTGCTCGACTCGGTCGCCAAGCAGGACGGCGACCGCATCGAGGTGGTCGTCGTCGGCAACGGCTCGCCCGTCCCGGACGTCCCCGCGGGCGTCCGCACCGTCGAGCTGCCCGAGAACCTCGGCATCCCCGGCGGCCGCAACGTCGGCATCGAGGCCTTCGGCCCCGGCGGCCGCGACGTGGACATCCTGCTCTTCCTCGACGACGACGGGCTGCTCGCGCACCACGACACCGCCGAGCTGTGCCGCGCGGCCTTCGCCGCCGACCCGGAGCTCGGCATCATCAGCTTCCGCATCGCCGACCCGGACACCGGCGTCACCCAGCGCCGCCACGTCCCCCGGCTGCGGGCCTCCGACCCGATGCGCTCCTCGCGGGTCACCACCTTCCTCGGCGGCGCCAACGCGGTCCGTACGAAGGTCCTCGGGGAAGTCGGCGGGCTTCCGGACGCATTCTTCTACGCGCACGAGGAAACCGACCTGGCATGGCGGGCCCTCGACGCGGGCTGGATGATCGACTACCGGTCCGACATGGTGCTGTTCCACCCCACGACCGCGCCCTCACGGCACGCGGTCTACCACCGGATGGTCGCCCGCAACCGGGTGTGGCTGGCCCGCCGCAACCTGCCCGCGCCGCTCGTCCCCGTCTACCTCGGGGTCTGGCTGCTGCTCACACTGGCGCGCCGCCCCTCGCGGCCCGCGCTGCGGGCGTGGTTCGGCGGCTTCAAGGAGGGCTGGACCACGCCGTGCGGACCCCGCAGGCCCATGAAGTGGCGTACGGTGTGGCGGCTGACACGGCTGGGACGGCCCCCGGTCATCTGACAAGCTCGTTCCTGAGAGCATGCGGGACGGGGAGCGTGTGGGACCGTACCCCGGTCCCCGGCTCATGCCAGGCCCGCAGGCTGTGCATCTCGAAGACGAAAGTTTCCACTTGTGAGTGAGACAACGCATGACGGTGGAGTCGCGGTGAGTGCGCCTCCGTCGCCCCACGAGGGCCTCCCGGCGCGGCAGCTCGCCGCCAAGTACGGGCTGTCCGTGAGCGGCGCGCGGCCCGGGCTGGGGGAGTACGTCCGCCAGCTGTGGGGGCGCCGGCACTTCATCCTGGCCTTCTCGCAGGCGAAGCTGACCGCCCAGTACAGCCAGGCCAAGCTCGGACAGCTGTGGCAGGTGGTCACGCCGCTGCTGAACGCCGCCGTGTACTTCTTCATCTTCGGCGTGATCCTGGAGGCCGACCGGGGCATGCCGCGCGAGGTGTACATCCCGTTCCTGGTGACGGGTGTGTTCGTCTTCACCTTCACGCAGAGCTCGGTGATGGCGGGTGTCCGCGCGATCTCCGGCAACCTCGGACTGGTCCGCGCCCTGCACTTCCCGCGCGCCTCCCTGCCGATCTCCTTCTCATTGCAGCAGCTGCAGCAGCTGCTGTTCTCGATGGTCGTGCTGTTCGCGGTGTCGGCCGGCTTCGGCAGCTACCCGGACCTGTCCTGGCTGCTGATCGTGCCGGTGCTGGCCCTGCAGTTCCTCTTCAACACCGGCCTCGCCCTGATCATGGCCCGGGCCGGGTCGAAGACCCCGGACCTGGCGCAGCTGATGCCGTTCGTGATGCGCACCTGGATGTACGCGTCGGGCGTGATGTTCTCCATCCCGATCATGCTGGAGGGCAAGCCGCAGTGGGTGGCGAACGTCCTGCAGTGGAACCCGGCCGCGATCTTCATGGACCTGATGCGCTTCGCGCTCATCGACGGCTACGGCTCCGAGAACCTGCCCGACCACGTGTGGGCGGCCGCGGGCGGCTGGGCCGCGTTGTTCGCCGTCGGCGGTTTCGTGTACTTCTGGAAGGCGGAGGAGAGGTACGGCCGTGGCTGAGCAGCAGACCGAACTGGTTCCCACCGTCATCGCGGACGAGCTGCACATCGTCTACCGCGTCAACGGCGCCAAGACCGGCAAGGGCAGCGCCACCGCCGCCCTCAGCCGGATCGTCAAGCGAGGCTCCGACGACGCGGCGCGCGGCGTGCGCAAGGTGCACGCGGTGCGAGGCGTCTCCTTCGTCGCCTACCGGGGCGAGGCCATCGGCCTGATCGGCTCCAACGGCTCCGGCAAGTCCACACTGCTGCGGGCCATCGCCGGCCTGCTGCCCGCCGAGAAGGGCAAGGTCTACACCGACGGTCAGCCCTCGCTCCTCGGTGTGAACGCGGCCCTGATGAACGACCTCACCGGCGAGCGCAACGTCATATTGGGCGGGCTCGCCATGGGCATGTCCCGTGAGGAGATCAAGGAGCGCTACCAGGACATCGTCGACTTCTCCGGCATCAACGAGAAGGGTGACTTCATCACCCTGCCGATGCGCACGTACTCCTCCGGCATGGCGGCCCGGCTGCGTTTCTCCATCGCCGCCGCCAAGGACCACGACGTGCTGATGATCGACGAGGCCCTGGCCACCGGTGACCGCAAGTTCCAGAAGCGCTCCGAGGAGCGCATCCGGGAGCTGCGCAAGGAGGCCGGCACGGTCTTCCTGGTCAGCCACAACAACAAGTCGATCCGTGACACCTGCAACCGTGTGCTCTGGCTGGAGCGCGGCGAGCTGCGCATGGACGGCCCGACCGAAGAGGTCCTCAAGGAGTACGAGAAGTTCACGGGCAAGTAGCCCATTCGGCAAGGGCCCCGCCGGAACTGCTCCGGCGGGGCCCTTCGTCTGCAAAGGAAACGTCAACTCCGGTCAGGCTTAGGAATCTTGACGCCAATCGGTGTGTTCTTGTGATGCGCGGGACACCCCCTCGGACCTCGGCGCGTTGTACAACGTAAGCTGTACCGGTGCCGAAACGCGGCAAGTGGGGCGATAGTGCGCGACACCCTTCGACAGGGCCACCGCGCGGACGGCTGGGCGGCGTGTCCGAAATAGTGTGTATTGGGTCGGCAGTGTAGAACGGGAGATGTGACGGCGATGGCTACGGAAACTCCCCAGCTCAACGCAGCACGTGCCGTCCCCGCCCCGGGCAGCCCGCGGTGACGGGATCCGGCACGGCGCGCGCCGGCGCCGCGGAGCGCGGCACGCTCGACAAGGCCGCGGACGAGAACTTCCCCGTGGCGCCCTTCTTCCTGCCCCGCGCCTGGCGCACCGACCTCATGGCCGTCTACGGTTTCGCCCGCCTCGTCGACGACATCGGCGACGGAGACCTCGCCCGCGGCGGGGCCGACGCGGAGCTGCTCGGCGTGTCGCCGCGGGACGCCGAGGACCGGCTGGTCCTCCTGGATGCCTTCGAGGCCGACCTGCGCCGCGTCTTCGACGGCATCCCGCGCCACCCCCTGCTGCGCCGCCTCCAGCCCACCGTGCACCTGCGCTCGCTCACCCCCGAGCCGTTCCTCGGACTGATCGCCGCCAACCGCCAGGACCAACTCGTCGGACGCTATGAGACCTACGACGACCTCCTCGCCTACTGCGAACTGTCCGCCAACCCCGTCGGCCGGCTCGTCCTCGCCGTCACCGGCACCGCCACCCCGGAGCGGATCCGCCGCTCCGACGCGATCTGCACGGCCCTGCAGATCGTCGAACACCTCCAGGACGTGGCCGAGGACCTCGGCCGCGACCGCATCTACCTGCCCGCCGCGGACATGAAGCGCTTTCACGTCCAGGAGGCGGATCTCGCCACGGACACCGCGAGCGCGTCGGTGCGCGCACTGGTCGCGTACGAAGCGCAACGCGCCCGCGACCTCCTGAATGAAGGCGCCCCCTTGATGGGTAGCGTCCACGGCAGACTCAAGCTGCTGCTCGCGGGGTTCGTGGCGGGGGGAAGGGCGGCGATCCGAGCGATCACCGCCGCCGAATTCGATGTACTTCCCGGTCCGCCCAAGCCCGGCAAGCTCCGGTTGCTGCGCGAGGTGGGCCTGACTCTGCGAGGAGAGGGGTGATCCGGACCGTGGAGTCCGCACCGGACCTGTCCGCACCGGTACTCGCCGCCTACAGCTACTGCGAGGCCGTCACCGGACAGCAGGCCCGTAACTTCGCGTACGGCATCAGACTGCTGCCCACACCCAAGCGCCGGGCGATGTCGGCGCTCTACGCGTTCTCCCGGCGTGTCGACGACATCGGCGACGGCGCGCTGGGCGACGACGTCAAGGCCGCGCGGCTGGAGGACACCAGGGCGCTGCTCACCCGGATCCGCGAGGACGAGGTCGACGAGGACGACACCGACCCGGTCGCCGTCGCCCTCACCCACGCCGCCCGTGCCTTCCCGATCCCGCTGGGCGGCCTGGACGAACTCATCGACGGCGTGCTGATGGACGTACGCGGTGAGGCCTACGAGACCTGGGACGACCTGAAGGTGTACTGCCGCTGCGTGGCCGGCGCGATCGGGCGGCTCTCGCTCGGGGTGTTCGGCACCGAGCCGGGGGCGCGCGGCGCCGAGCGCGCGCCGGAGTATGCCGACACGCTCGGCCTCGCGCTGCAACTCACCAACATCCTCAGGGACATCCGTGAGGACGCCGAGGGCGGCCGTACCTATCTGCCCGCCGACGACCTCGCCAAGTTCGGCTGCTCGGCAGGGTTCCACGGGCCGACGCCACCGGAGGGCTCCGACTTCGCCGGCCTCGTGCACTTCGAGGTACGCCGGGCCCGCGCCCTCTTCGCGGAGGGCTACCGGCTGCTGCCCATGCTCGACCGGCGCAGCGGCGCCTGTGTCGCCGCCATGGCCGGCATCTACCGCCGTCTCCTCGACCGCATCGAACGTCACCCCGAGGCCGTCCTGCGCGGCCGGGTCTCACTGCCCGGCCGCGAGAAGGCCTACGTCGCCGTACGCGGGCTGTCCGGCCTGGACACCCGGCATGTCTCCCGGCAGACCGTCAGGAGGCGCGTGTGAAGAGCGCCCTGCGCCAGGGCGACGCCGGCGCCGAACCGTGCCGAGGTCGCCATAGCGGCGTCCGGCGTCGGGGCGGCCCTGCCCGGGGCTCGCACCGCGGCGGCCCGGCCGGGGCCGAACCGTGCCGAGACCACCGCACCGGTGTCCCGTGCCGAGGCGGCTGCGCCGCGGTACCGCACGGCGCGGGCCCGGTTGGCGCCGGGCCGGGTTGCCATGGCGGAGTCCTGTGCCGGCGCGGTTCCACCGAGGCCTCGCACGGCGCCGGGCCGATCGGCGCCGAGCCGGGTTGTCATGACGGAGTCCTGTGCCGGCGCGGTTCCACCGAGGCCTCGCACGGCGCCGGGCCGATCGGCGCCGAGCCGGGCCCCGGTCACCGCACCGGCGTCCCGGCCCGACGTACCTCCGCCGACGCCCCGCGCCCCGCGGGCCCGGTCGGCGGCATCCGGCACGCAACCCTCCGGCACGGCGCGGCGTCCCTGACTGCGACGGGTCGCCGCGCACGTTCGTCGCGGCTCGACGGGTCCGCAGGGGAGGGCGCACGATGACCGACGGCACGCGGCCCGACGGGCTGCACCCGGACACCTCCGGAGACGGTGTCCAGGAGCGCGGTACGCGTGGTGGGCGGCACGCCGTCGTCATCGGTGGCGGGCTCGCCGGCATCACCGCCGCGCTCGCGCTCGCCGACGCCGGTGTGCGCGTCACCCTGCTCGAAGGCCGGCCGCGACTGGGCGGCCTCGCCTTCTCCTTCCAGCGCGGCGAACTCACCGTCGACAACGGCCAGCACGTCTACCTGCGTTGCTGCACCGCGTACCGCTGGTTCCTCGACCGGATCGAGGGCACGGCGCTGGCACCGCTGCAGGACCGCCTCGACGTCCCCGTCCTCGACGTCACCAAGCCCGAGGGGCGGCGCCTTGGCAGACTGCGGCGCGACGCGCTCCCCGTGCCCCTGCACCTGGGCCGCAGCCTCGCCACGTATCCGCATCTCTCGCTCGCCGAACGCGCCAAGGTCGGCCGTGCCGCGCTCGCGCTCAAGGGGCTCGACCTCGCCGATCCGGCCCTGGACGCACAGGACTTCGGCAGCTGGCTGACCGCGCACGGTCAGTCGGCACGCGCCGTCGAGGCCTTGTGGGACCTGGTCGGGGTCGCCACCCTCAACGCGGTCGCGGGCGACGCCTCACTGGGGCTCGCCGCGATGGTGTTCAAGACCGGTCTGCTGTCCGACCCGGGCGCGGCCGACATCGGCTGGGCGCGGGTCCCGCTGGGTGAACTGCACGACCGGCTGGCCCGCAAGGCGCTCGACTCCGCCGGTGTGCGCACCGAAGTCCGTACACGAGTCACCTCCATCTCCTATGACGAGAACGGGACATGGAGCGTTCAGGTTCCCGGCGAGACACTGCGCGCGGACGCGGTCGTGCTCGCCGTACCGCAGCGCGAGGCGCACGGACTGCTGCCCGACGGAGCCCTCGACGCGCCCGAACACCTGCTGGAGATCGGCACCGCGCCGATCCTCAACGTGCACGTCGTCTACGACCGCACGGTGCTCGCGCGGCCCTTCTTCACCGCCCTCGGCACGCCCGTGCAGTGGGTCTTCGACCGCACCGAGGCGTCGGGCCTGCGCGAGGGCCAGTACCTCGCCCTGTCGCAGTCGGCCGCCCAGGACGAGATCGAGGAGCCCGTCGCCGTGCTGCGCGAGCGCTACCTCCCCGAACTCGAGCGGTTGCTGCCCGGCGCGCGCGGTGCCGAGGTGCGGGACTTCTTCGTGACCCGGGAGCGGACGGCAACGTTCGCCCCCACCCCCGGCGTCGGACGGCTCAGGCCCGGCGCCCGTACCAAGGCCCCCGGCCTCTACCTGGCCGGAGCGTGGACCGCCACCGGGTGGCCCGCGACCATGGAGAGCGCGGTCCGCAGCGGTGTGAGCGCGGCGGACGCCGCGCTGAACGCCCTGGGCCGCCCCCGCCCCCGCCACCTCTTCGACTTCGAGGAGGCGGCCTGATGATCGAACAGCACGGCTCGGCAGGTCGACGCACCTCCGGTACCGCAACAAGAGGAGAGACTGTGCCCACTGTGCCCCCGGCCCCGACGGCCGATCGGAGGACCGCGGTCGACGTGACCGCGTTGCTGGAGCGCGGGCGGACCCTTGCCACACCGGTCCTGAAATCGGCCGTCGATCGTCTGGCGCCCCCCATGGACACGGTGGCCGCCTACCACTTCGGCTGGATCGACGCCGCCGGGAACCCGGCGTCCGGTGACGGCGGCAAGGCCGTGCGCCCCGCCCTGGCCTTGCTGTCCGCGGAGGTCACCGGAGCCGCCCCCGAGGTCGGCGTGCCCGGAGCGGTCGCCGTCGAACTGGTCCACAACTTCTCGCTCCTGCACGACGACCTGATGGACGGCGACGAGCAGCGCCGCCACCGCGACACCGTCTGGAAGGTGCACGGCCCCGCCCAGGCGATCCTCGTCGGCGACGCCCTGTTCGCACTGGCCAACGAGGTCCTGCTGGAACTCGGCACGGTGGAGGCCGGCCGGGCCACCCGCCGCCTCACCACCGCCACCCGCGCCCTGATCGACGGCCAGGCGCAGGACATCTCCTACGAGCACCGCGACCGCGTCAGCGTCGAGGAGTGCCTGGAGATGGAGGGCAACAAGACCGGTGCCCTGCTCGCCTGCGCCAGCTCCATCGGCGCCGTACTCGGCGGCGCCGACGAGCGCACCGCCGACACGCTGGAGAAGTACGGCTACCACCTCGGCCTCGCCTTCCAGGCCGTCGACGACCTCCTCGGCATCTGGGGCGACCCCGAGGCCACCGGCAAGCAGACCTGGAGCGACCTGCGCCAGCGCAAGAAGTCCCTGCCGGTCGTGGCCGCGCTCGCGGCAAGCGGCAGCGCCTCCGAACGGCTCGGCGAGATGCTCGCCGACGACGCCAAGAGCAGTGACTTCGAGAACTTTTCCGAGGAGGAATTCGCGGCCCGCGCCGCCCTCATCGAGGAGGCCGGCGGCCGCGAATGGACCGCCGAGGAAGCACGTCGTCAGCACACCATCGCCATCGAAGCACTCGACGCCGTCGACATGCCCGACCCCGTGCGGGCCCGGTTCACTGCGCTCGCGGACTTCGTCGTCGTACGAAAGAGATGATCACTATCGGTCGAATACTCCTCGCGTAGTCGCCGGCCGGTGACGCGGACAGCCGCGCACCGGCCGACGGCGGACCCACAGCAGACAGCACCACTTGCACACTGCACGAAGGGGAAGCCATGACAGCGACGACCGACGGAAGCACCGGGGCCCTGCCGCCCCGCGCTGCCGCGGCCAGCGAAACCGACAGCACCGTTCCCGAGGCGGCCGGGATCCACGAAGCCGCCGCGCGCGCGGTCCGGCGCGCCACCGACTTCCTGCTCGCCCGGCAGGACGCCGAGGGCTGGTGGAAGGGCGACCTCGAGACGAACGTCACGATGGACGCCGAGGACCTGCTGCTCCGTCAGTTCCTGGGCATTCGCGACGAGTCGACCACCCGGGCCGCCGCACTCTTCGTCCGCGGCGAACAGCGCGAGGACGGCACCTGGGCCTCCTTCTACGGCGGGCCCGGCGAACTCTCCACCACCATCGAGGCGTACGTCGCCCTGCGCCTGGCCGGCGACGCGCCCGACGACCCGCACATGGCGAAGGCCTCGGCCTGGATCCGCGACCGGGGAGGCATCGCCGCGGCCCGTGTCTTCACCCGGATCTGGCTGGCCCTGTTCGGCTGGTGGAAGTGGGAGGACCTGCCCGAACTCCCGCCCGAGCTCATCTACTTCCCGAAGTGGATGCCGCTCAACATCTACGACTTCGGCTGCTGGGCCCGGCAGACCATCGTGCCGCTCACCATCGTCTCCGCGAAGCGCCCGGTCCGGCCCGCGCCCTTCCCTCTGGACGAGCTGCACACCGACCCGGCCCACCCCAACCCGATCAAGCCCCTGGCACCGGTCGCCAGTTGGGACGGCGCCTTCCAGCGCCTCGACAAGGCGCTGCACGCCCTGCGCAAGGTGGCCCCCCGCAGACTGCGCAGGGCCGCGATGAACACCGCGGCCCGCTGGATCATCGAACGCCAGGAGAACGACGGCTGCTGGGGCGGCATCCAGCCCCCGGCCGTGTACTCCCTCATCGCGCTGCACCTGCTCGGCTACGACCTCCAACACCCCGTGATGCGGGAGGGACTCGCTTCACTCGACCGGTTCGCCGTCTGGCGCGAGGACGGGGCGCGGATGGTCGAGGCCTGCCAGTCGCCGGTGTGGGACACCTGCCTGGCGACCATCGCGCTCGTCGACGCCGGGGTGCCCGCCGACCACCCCCAACTCGTCAAGGCCGCGGACT
This sequence comes from Streptomyces griseus subsp. griseus, assembly GCF_000720255.1. GTDB lineage: Bacteria > Actinomycetota > Actinomycetes > Streptomycetales > Streptomycetaceae > Streptomyces > Streptomyces griseus_I. The sequence goes on from NZ_JOJE01000007.1 coordinate 239,220, forward strand.
GGATGCTCGGCGAGGAGATCGTCCGGCCCGGCGACTGGGCCGTCAAACGCCCCCAACTGCCTCCCGGTGGCTGGGCGTTCGAGTTCCACAACGACAACTACCCCGACATCGACGACACCGCCGAGGTCGCCCTCGCGCTGCGCCGCGTCAAGCATCCGGACCAGGACAGTGTCGACCGGGCCATCGGGCGCGGGGTGCGCTGGAACCTCGGCATGCAGTCGAAGAACGGCGCGTGGGGCGCGTTCGACGTCGACAACACCAGCCCGTTCCCCAACCGGCTGCCGTTCTGCGACTTCGGGGAGGTCATCGACCCGCCGTCCGCGGACGTCACCGCGCACGTCGTGGAGATGCTCGCCGTCGAGGGCCTCGCCCGCGATCCGCGCACCCGGCGCGGCATCGACTGGCTGCTCGCCGAACAGGAGCCGGACGGTTCGTGGTTCGGGCGCTGGGGCGTCAACTACGTCTACGGCACCGGGTCGGTGGTGCCCGCCCTGACCGCCGCCGGACTGCCCGGCTCGCATCCGGCGATCCGGCGGGCGGTGGCCTGGCTGGAGCGCGTCCAGAACGACGACGGCGGCTGGGGCGAGGACCTGCGCTCCTACCGGCATGCCGAGGAGTGGAGCGGCCGGGGTGCCTCGACCGCGTCCCAGACGGCCTGGGCGCTGATGGCGCTGCTGGCGGCGGGGGAGCGGGACTCCGCAGTCGTCGAGCGGGGCGTCGCCTGGCTCGCGGAGACCCAGCGGGCGGACGGCTCCTGGGACGAGCCCCACTTCACCGGCACCGGCTTCCCGTGGGACTTCTCCATCAACTACCACCTCTACCGCCAGGTCTTCCCCCTCACCGCGCTCGGCCGCTATCTGCACGGGGAACCGTTCGCCGACCGGCACATCGGCACCGGGCAGCAGAACACGACCGGACAGCCGCTCGCCGAGGCCAAGGGGAGCTGATGACCGCCAAGCCCGCTCCGGCCCCGCTGCTGATCGCCTGCGCGCTCGGCATCGAGCACCTCGCGCTGCGCATGGGTGACCGTAGCGGGGCCGGCGGGCCGGTCACCGTCCTGCGCACGGGTATGGGCCCCCGGGCGGCCGAACGCTCCGTCGGCCGGGTGCTCGCCGACCCGGCGCTCAGCGAGGCCGCCGTGCTGGCCACCGGCTTCTGTGCGGGACTCGCCCCCGGCATGCACCCCGGGGACCTGGTCGTCGCCGAGGAGACCCGCGAGCCCCGCGGACACGTGCCCTGCGTGGCGACCGAGCTGCTCGTGAAGGAACTGGTGCGTACCCTGCCCGGGCGTACCGTCCACACCGGCCCGCTGACGGGCTCCGACCACGTCGTGCGCGGACACGAACGGTCCGCCCTGCGCGCGACCGGCGCGATCGCGGTCGACATGGAGTCCGCCGCCACGCTCCTGAGCGCCGTGCATGTGGGCGAGCGCCCGGTTGCGGCCGTCCGGGTGGTCGTGGACGCTCCAGAACATGAACTCGTCCGGATCGGCACGGTGCGCGGTGGAATATCAGCCTTCCGCGTCCTTCGCTCCGTCCTGCCTACTTTCTTCGAATGGCACCGTAATGTGCTGCTCCCCCGGAGGTGAGCCCCATGGCCATGCCGCTGCGCCAGTCCATCAAGGTCGCTACATACCTGGCCGAACAGAAACTGCGTAAGCGGGAGAAGTTCCCGCTGATCGTGGAGCTCGAACCACTCTTCGCCTGCAACCTGAAGTGCGAGGGCTGCGGCAAGATCCAGCACCCGGCGGGAGTGCTGAAGCAGCGCATGCCCGTGGCCCAGGCCGTCGGCGCGGTGCTCGAATCCGGGGCCCCGATGGTGTCCATCGCCGGCGGCGAACCCCTGATGCACCCTCAGATCGACGAAATCGTGCGCCAGTTGGTGGCCAAGCGGAAGTACGTCTTCCTCTGCACCAACGCCATGCTGCTGCGCAAGAAGATGGACAAGTTCAAGCCCTCCCCGTATTTCGCCTTCGCCGTGCACATCGACGGGCTGCGCGAGCGGCACGACGAGTCCGTGGCGAAGGAGGGGGTGTTCGACGAGGCGGTGGCGGCCATCAAGGAGGCCAAGCGGCGCGGCTTCCGGGTGACCACCAACTCGACCTTCTTCAACACCGACACCCCGCAGACGGTCGTCGAGGTGCTCAACTTCCTCAACGACGAGCTGAAGGTCGACGAGATGATGATCTCGCCCGCCTATGCCTACGAGAAGGCACCCGACCAGGAGCACTTCCTGGGCGTGGAGCAGACCCGTGAGCTGTTCAAGAAGGCCTTCTCGGGAGGCAACCGGCTGCGCTGGCGGCTCAACCACTCCCCGCTCTTCCTGGACTTCCTGGAGGGCAAGGTCGACTTCCCGTGCACCGCGTGGGCGATCCCGAACTACTCCCTCTTCGGCTGGCAGCGGCCCTGCTACCTGATGAGCGACGGGTACGTGCCGACGTACCGCGAGCTCATCGAGGACACCGACTGGGACAAGTACGGCCGGGGCAAGGACCCGCGTTGCGCCAACTGCATGGCGCACTGCGGTTACGAACCCACCGCCGTCCTCGCCACCATGGGCTCCCTCAAGGAGTCCCTGCGGGCCATGCGCGAGACCGTCTCCGGAAACCGCGAGTGACGTCGTGACGGCCGTCCCCCTGGGCGTTCCCGAGGTACCGGTCCGGCCGATCGCCGAGCGACGCCTGTCGCGGCGGATCCAGGTCGGGCCGGTGGCCGTCGGGGGCGGGGCCCCCGTGTCGGTGCAGTCGATGGCGACGACCCGTACGTCGGACATCGGCGCCACGTTGCAGCAGATCGCCGAACTCACCGCGTCCGGCTGCCAGATCGTCCGGGTCGCCTGCCCGACGCAGGACGACGCGGACGCCCTCGCGACCATCGCCCGCAAGTCGCAGATCCCGGTGATCGCCGACATCCACTTCCAGCCGAAGTACGTGTTCGCGGCGATCGAGGCGGGCTGTGCGGCCGTACGGGTGAATCCCGGCAACATCAAGCAGTTCGACGACCGGGTGAAGGAGATCGCGCGCGCCGCCACGGACCACGGCACCCCGATCCGCATCGGTGTCAACGCCGGATCGCTGGACCGGCGGCTGCTGCAGAAGTACGGCAGGGCGACCCCGGAGGCCCTCGTCGAGTCGGCGCTGTGGGAGGCGTCCCTCTTCGAGGAGCACGACTTCCGGGACATCAAGATCTCCGTCAAGCACAACGACCCGGTCGTGATGATCGAGGCGTACCGGCAGCTCGCCGCCCAGTGCGACTACCCGCTCCACCTCGGTGTGACGGAGGCGGGCCCGGCCTTCCAGGGCACCATCAAGTCCGCGGTGGCCTTCGGCGCGCTGCTGAGCGAGGGCATCGGCGACACCATCCGGGTGTCGCTGTCCGCGCCGCCCGCCGAGGAGGTCAAGGTCGGCATCCAGATCCTCGAGTCCCTGGGGCTCAGGCAGCGACGGCTGGAGATCGTCTCCTGTCCGTCCTGCGGGCGCGCCCAGGTCGACGTCTACAAGCTGGCCGACGAGGTCACCGCGGGCCTGGAGGGTATGGAGGTCCCGCTGCGGGTCGCGGTCATGGGGTGCGTGGTCAACGGCCCCGGCGAGGCGCGGGAGGCGGATCTGGGGGTCGCCTCCGGCAACGGCAAGGGCCAGATCTTCGTCAAGGGCGAGGTCATCAAGACCGTACCCGAGTCGAAGATCGTGGAGACCCTCATCGAGGAGGCGATGAGGATCGCCGAACAGATGGAGCAGGGCGGCGCCGCGTCGGGCGAACCGACCGTCACCGTGAGTTGAACGGCACGGACCGAGAGGGGGCCCGAGCGTGACGATTCTGGAGAACATCCGGCAACCACGCGACCTGAAGGCGCTGTCCGAGGCGGAACTCGGTGAACTGTCCGAGGAAATCAGGGAGTTCCTGGTGCACGCGGTCGCCAGAACCGGCGGCCACCTGGGCCCCAACCTGGGTGTGGTGGAACTGACCATCGCGCTCCACCGGGTCTTCGAGTCGCCGGTCGACCGCATCCTGTGGGACACCGGCCACCAGAGCTACGTCCACAAACTCCTGACCGGGCGTCAGGACTTCTCCAAGCTGCGCGGCAAGGGCGGCCTGTCCGGCTATCCCTCCCGGGAGGAGTCCGAGCACGACGTCATCGAGAACAGCCACGCCTCCACCGCGCTCGGCTGGGCCGACGGACTGGCCAAGGCCCGTCAGGTGCAGGGCGAGAAGGGGCACGTCGTCGCGGTGATCGGCGACGGTGCGCTCACCGGCGGCATGGCCTGGGAGGCGCTCAACAACATCGCGGCCGCCAGGGACCGCCCGCTGATCATCGTCGTCAACGACAACGAACGCTCCTACGCGCCGACCATCGGCGGCCTCGCCAACCACCTGGCCACCCTGCGCACCACGGACAGCTACGAGAGGGTCCTGGCCTGGGGCAAGGACGCGCTGCTGCGGACCCCCCTGGTGGGCGGCACGCTGTACGAGTCGCTGCACGGCGCGAAGAAGGGCTTCAAGGACGCCTTCGCCCCGCAGGGCATGTTCGAGGACCTCGGCCTGAAGTACGTCGGCCCGATCGACGGCCACGACATCAAGGCCGTGGAGTCGGCGCTGCGCCGCGCCAAGCGCTTCCACGGGCCGGTCCTCGTGCACTGCCTCACCGAGAAGGGGCGTGGCTACGAGCCCGCCCTCGCCCACGAGGAGGACCACTTCCACGCCGTCGGCGCCATGGACCCGCTCACCTGCGCGCCGCTCGTCCCCGCCGGCGGGCCGTCCTGGACGTCGGTGTTCGGCGACGAGATCGTCAGGATCGGCGAGGAGCGCGACGACGTCGTGGCGATCACGGCCGCCATGCTGCACCCGGTGGGCCTCGGCGCCTTCGCCGAACGCTTCCCGGACCGGGTGTGGGACGTGGGCATCGCCGAGCAGCACGCGGCGGTGAGCGCGGCCGGGCTCGCGACCGGCGGACTGCACCCCGTCGTCGCCGTCTACGCCACCTTCCTCAACCGGGCCTTCGACCAGCTGCTCATGGATGTCGCCCTGCACCGCTGCGGGGTCACCTTCGTGCTGGACCGGGCCGGAGTGACCGGCGTCGACGGCGCGTCCCACAACGGCATGTGGGACATGTCGGTCCTCCAGGTCGTGCCGGGCCTGCGGATCGCCGCCCCGCGCGACGCCGAGCGACTGCGCGCGCAACTGCGCGAGGCCGTCGCGGTGGACGACGCGCCGACCCTGGTCCGCTTCCCGAAGGAGTCGGTGGGGCCGGAGATCCCGGCGATCGACCACGTCGGCGGCATGGACGTACTGCACCGCGCTCAGCGGCCCGAGGTGCTGCTCGTCGCGGTCGGCGTGATGGCGCCGGTCTGCCTCCAGGCCGCCGACCTGCTTCAGGCGCGCGGGATCGGCTGCACCGTCGTCGACCCCCGCTGGGTCAAACCCGTCGACCCGGCTCTGCCGGGCCTCGCCGCCCGGCACCGGCTGGTGGCCGTCGTCGAGGACAACAGCCGCGCGGCCGGCGTGGGCTCCGCCGTCGCGCTCGCGCTCGGCGACGCCGAGATCGACGTGCCCGTACGGCGGTTCGGCATCCCGGAGCAGTTCCTCGCGCACGCCAAGCGTGGCGAGGTGCTGGCCGACATCGGCCTCACACCCGTCGAGGTCGCCGGCCGGATCAGCGCGAGCCTGGCCACGCAGGACGCCGGCCGGGCCGTCGAGGACGAGCCGTCCAAGGAGAAACAGGAATGACAACCGCCAAATCCGCGTCGCAGTCGTCGGGCCCGGCCGGGGACTTCGACCTCGGCGCCCTGCTCGCCGCGCGCGGGGCCGAGCGCTATGAGCTGCACGCCAAGCACCTCAATCACCAGCTCCCGCGCATGCTGCACACCATCGGCTTCGACAAGGTCTACGAGCGCGGCGAGGGCGCCTACTTCTGGGACGCGGACGGCGACGACTACCTCGACATGCTCGCCGGGTTCGGGGTGATGGGCCTCGGCCGCCACCACCCCGTCGTCCGCAAGGCGCTGCACGACGTCCTCGACGCGCAGCTCGCCGACCTCACCCGCTTCGACTGTCAGCCGCTGCCCGGGCTGCTCGCCGAGCGGCTGCTCACCCACAGCCCCTACCTGGACCGGGTGTTCTTCGGCAACAGCGGCACGGAGGCGGTCGAGACGGCGCTGAAGTTCGCCCGGTACGCCACCGCCAAGCCCCGGATCCTGTACTGCTACCACGCCTTCCACGGGCTGACCACGGGCTCGCTGTCCGTCAACGGCGAGTCCGGCTTCCGTGACGGCTTCGCACCCCTGCTGCCCGACACAGCCGTCCCGCTCGGCGACCTCGACGCACTGGCGAAGGAACTCAAGAAGGGCGACGTGGCCGCCCTGGTCGTCGAACCGATCCAGGGGAAGGGCGTCCTCGAGGCCCCGCCCGGCTACCTGCGCGCCGCGCAGGAACTGCTGCACCGGCACAAGGCGCTGCTGATCGCCGACGAGGTGCAGACCGGGCTCGGCCGCACCGGCGACTTCTACGCCCACCAGCACGAGGACGGCGTGGAGCCGGACCTGGTGTGCGTGGCCAAGGCGCTCTCCGGCGGCTATGTCCCGGTCGGCGCCACGCTCGGCAAGGACTGGATCTTCAAGAAGGTCTACTCGTCGATGGACCGGGTGCTGGTCCACTCGGCGAGCTTCGGATCCAACGCGCAGGCCATGGCGGCGGGTCTCGCCGTGCTGTCGGTCATGGAGAACGAGCAGGTCGTCGCCAACGCGCGAATGACGGGCGATCGCCTGAAGTCCCGTCTCGCGGCGCTGGTCGACAAGTACGAGCTGCTCGCCGATGTCCGCGGCCGGGGCCTGATGATCGGGATCGAGTTCGGCAGGCCGAAGTCGCTGAAGCTGCGCAGCCGCTGGACGATGCTGCAGGCCGCCCGCAAGGGGCTCTTCGCCCAGATGGTGGTCGTCCCGCTGCTCCAGCGGCACAGGATCCTGACCCAGGTCTCCGGCGACCACCTGGAGGTCATCAAACTGATCCCGCCGCTCATCATCGGCGAGCGCGAGGTGGACCGGTTCGTCGACGCCTTCACGGAGGTGATGGACGACGCGCACAGTGGGGGCGGACTGATGTGGGACTTCGGCAAGACATTGATCAAGCAGGCGGTGGCGAACCGATAGGCGCCGCCGGGCCCGCCGCTGCGGCCGGCCTGCCCCCCTCAAACGGAGTTTGCCTCTGAGGCAAGAGATTTGCCTCTGAGGCAAGCACCCGGCTCAATGGAGGCATGACCTCCTCCGAACCCGAGCCCACCGAGCCCGGCCCTGGAGCCGAGGCCGGTGCCGGCGGACCCGGCGTCGAAGCCGTCGTCGCTCCCCAACTGCGCGCCCTGCGCCGACGGGCCTCCCTCACCCTGGAGGCCGCGGCCCGGGCCGCCGGGCTGTCGCCCGCTCACCTCTCCCGGCTGGAGACCGGGCAGCGCCAGCCCTCCCTGCCCATGCTGCTCGCGCTCGCCCGCATCTACGGTACGACCGTTTCGGACCTGCTGGGTGAGAGCGCCGCCGACCGGGACGCCGTCGTCCGCGCCGCCGACATGGAGCCGACGGCGGCGGGCGGGTGGACGTACTGGCAGGCCGGTGCCCCCGGGCGCGGTATGCAGGCGCTGCGCGTCCATGTGCCGTACGGCTCGCAGGGTGACATCGTGCGGGTGCACCCCGGGGAGGAGTGGCTGCACGTCCTCAAGGGGCGGCTGCTGCTGCGCCTCGGCGACACCGCGCACCGGCTCGGGCCCGGGGACAGCGCGCACTTCGACTCGCTGACCCCGCACCGCATCGCCGCCCAGGACCCCGACGGGGTCGAGCTCCTCTTCGTCCACACGCTGCTGCAGAGCCCCACGACGACGCTCTGCCTGGGTTCACTTTCCGGAGACACACATGAGTGACATCGAGCAGAAGTTCCCCCGCGCCCTCTGGGTCCGGCTGATCATCTACATCGCCGTGGGACACGCCCTCGCGGCCTTCATCTGGCTGCTGTTCGAGGCGGGGGCCCGGCAGTAGGAGGGGTGCCCGATCAGTCCAGGAGCCGCTTGCGCAGGCGGTCCCGGGTCTCCGGGGTGAGGTTCAGGCCATGTTCCAGGTAGGGGTCGACGCCGCCCCAAGTCTGTTCGATGGTCTCGAAGGCCGCCGTCAGGTACTCGGCGCGGGCGTCGAACAGCGGGGTGAGGAGCTCCATGACCTCAGGGGTGTAGGCACCGGCGGAGGAGCCGCCGCGGTGCACCTTGTAGCGGCGGTGCTTGGCGTTCGACTCCAGGTAGTCGGCGACGATCGCGTCGCGTTCCACACCCAGGGCCAGCAGCGTCACGGCTATGGACAGGCCCGCGCGGTCCTTGCCGGCCGCGCAGTGCATCAGGGCCGGGACGCTGTCCTCGGCGAGGGTGTGCAGCACCCGGGAGTGCTCGGCCGTGCGCTCCTTGATGATCTTGCGGTACGAGGTGATCATCCGGTTCGCGGCCCTGCCGTCGCCGAGGATCTCGCGCAGCTGGTCGACATGTCCGTCGCGGACCATCTTCCAGAACTCGGCACCGTCGGCCGGGTCGGACAGCGGCAGGTTCACATTGCGCACGCCCGGCAGCTCGACGTCCTGCCCCTCCAGCTTCTGGTCCGCCGCGTTGCGGAAGTCGAAGATCGTGTGCAGGCCCAGGGAGGCGAGGAACGCGGCGTCCTCGTCCGTCGCGTGCGCGAGGTGGCCGCTGCGGAACAGCACCCCGTACCGCACCCGCCGTCCGTCCGCCGTCGGCAGTCCCCCCACATCGCGGAAGTTGCGCACTCCGGCCAGCTCGGGTTCGGTCGACGGGACCTGCTGCGTCACGGGGGCTCCTCCCAATCGGCCCCGCCGGCGCGGCTCGTCGAATGGCCGACGGGGTGTGGTCTCGACCATACGACACGGCTTCAGGGGCCAACGAGTTGTCCACAGGCCGATTCCGGGGCGGGTACCTGCGGCAATGAGTTGTCCACAGGCGTTGCCGGGAACGCCTCCGGGACTCGATGATGTTGGTGCTTGATCGCACCTGTTCGGATCTGTGAGGCCCTCATGCTGGAGATCGCGGAAAACGGCCGTACGTGGCTGCTCTCGGGAACCACGAGCAGCTACGCCGTTCATGTCACCGAGGACCACGAGTTCCTCCATCTGCATTGGGGCCCCCTCATCGCCCTGCCGGACGCCGAGGCCCTCGCCGTCCGCCCGCTGCCCGACTACCGGGGCTTCGAGTCCCCGCTCGACGGCCGCGAGGAGTACCCGGTCGAGGGTGGCCCCCGCTTCACCCGGCCGGCCCTGTCCGTGCGCACCGACGAGCGGCGCGGTACCGAGTGGCGCTTCGAGGCGTACGACACCGAGGGCGACCTCCTGCGGCTCCGCTTCCGGGACGCGGAGGCCGGGCTCGGCATCGCGCTGCACTACCGGATGCGGGGCGACGTGCTCGAGCGCTGGGTCACCCTCGACAACCAGGGGCCCGCCCCCTTGGAGCTGCTGCGCGCCGACTCCGCCACCTGGACCCTGCCCGACCGCGAGGGCTGGCGCCTGTCCCACCTGCACGGCCGCTGGGCCGCCGAGTCCCGGTTGGTCTCCGCCCCGCTCACCTACGGTGAGAAGGTCATCGGCAGCCGTCGCGGCCACACCGGCCACCAGCACCTGCCCTGGGTCGCCCTCGACACCGACGCGACCGAGGAACACGGCGAGGTCTACGGCTGCGCGCTCGGCTGGTCCGGCTCGTGGCGGATCGCCGTCGCCCAACTTCCGGACGCGCGCGTGCAGATCACCGGCGGCGCCGGACACGACGACTCGGGACTGCTGCGGCTCGCGGCGGGGGAGTCGTACACCACGCCGGTCTTCGCGGGACTGTGGAGCGATCAGGGCTTCGGCGGTGCCAGCCGGGCCTGGCACGCCTACCAGCGGACGTACGTCGTCCCGGACGCCGAGCGGGACCGGCCCGTGCTGTTCAACTCCTGGGAGGCCACCGAGTTCGACATCTCCGAGGAGCAGCAGGCCACACTCGCGCGGCGGGCCGCGGCCATCGGTGTCGAACTGTTCGTGGTCGACGACGGCTGGTTCGGGGCGCGCACCAGCGACCGTGCCGGGCTCGGCGACTGGCGGCCCAACCCGGACCGCTTCCCCGGCGGCCTGAAGCCGCTGGCCGACTACGTCCACGCGCTCGGGATGCAGTTCGGCATCTGGGTCGAGCCGGAGATGGTGAACCCGGACAGCGAGCTGTACCGGGCACACCCCGACTGGGTGCAGTATCAAACGGGACGAAATCGGACGGAATTCCGCAATCAACTCGTGTTGAACCTCGCCCGCCCGGACGTCCAGGACTACCTCTGGGAGCAGCTCGACACCCTCCTGTCCAGCGCCCCGATCGACTACGTGAAGTGGGACTTCAATCGCTGCTTCACCGACGCCGGCTGGCCCGGCGAGGGCTATCCGCAGCGCCTCTGGGTCGACCACGTGAACGCCCTGTACGGCCTGCTGGACCGGCTGCGGGCGGCGCACCCCGGTGTCGCCTTCGAGTCCTGCTCGGGCGGCGGCGGCCGGATCGACCTCGGCGTCCTCAGTCGCACGGACCAGGTGTGGACCTCCGACAACACCGACCCTCTCGACCGGCTCGCCATCCAGCACGGCTTCACTCAGATCCACCCCGCGCGGGTCATGGCCGCCTGGGTCACCGACAGCCCCAACACTCAGCTCAACGGCCGGGTCAGCTCGCTGCGCTTCCGGTTCGTCAGCGCCATGGCGGGCGTGCTCGGAGTCGGTGGCGACCTCGCCCAGTGGACCGAGGAGGAACTCGCCGAGGCCGGCGAGTGGGTGGAGCTCTACAAGAAGATCCGCCCGCTGGTCCAGCACGGCGACCTCTATCGACTGCGGCCGCCGCGGGGCGGACTCAGCGCCGTGCAGTACGTCCGCGGGGACGAGTCCGTCGTCCTGGCCTGGCTCCAGGCGCAGCACTACGGCGAGCCCGTACCGGCGCTGCGCTTGCGCGGGCTTGACCCGACGGCATCGTACGAATGTCTCGAAACGGGCGAAATTCATCGCGGGGCGGTGCTGTTGCATCACGGTCTGCGCACCGGTCTGCGTGGCGACCTGGATGCGGCAGTTCTCCGGCTGCGTCGCATCTGAGTGTTCTGTCCGAATTGCAGCATTGATTCCAAGTCGCTCCGAAAGAAAAGGGTCTGGAGCGGCGTCACGTGATTAGCGTCATATCCGTGACGATGCGTGGCCCGTCATGTCCATGTAATTCGCGTGGTTCTCAAGGGATTTCATGGAAAGCGATGCCTTCGTACTGCACGGAGTGTCACCGGGAATTCCCGCGGCGGATCACGAAAAAGGCATTCCCGCGCAACCCTCTGCTTGTCCCTTCGCGTCTTGGTCGCTTACGTTCGCCACCAATCCGGACGGACGCCCAATCCTGCCGCCGCCCGGAGATCCGCACACACTGACCCGTGCACGGCAGGAGCGGGGGACCCACAGGTAAGACCGCCTGTTCCGGTTCCCGGAACGGCTTGGGGTTAAGCCGCGCCTCGGCGCGACCGGGCATCTCCAGCCCGCACCCGACAGCTCACCTCGCAGGCGCCGGAGAGGAATTCGCCATGCCCGCGAAGGGTAAGCACCGCCGCCCGAAGTCTTCCCGTTTCACCCGCTCCATCGCCGTCGCCGGAACCGGCGGCGCCGCCCTCGCCCTTCCCCTTCTCGGGGCCACGGGCGCGCACGCCGCCCCGTATCGGTCCGCCCCGGAAAAGGCCGTACAGTCCGCTCCGGTGGCGGAGCAAAAGGCTGCAGAGAAGAAGTCCGCCGCGGACAACGCGGCCACCCGGATCTACACGGTGAAGGCCGGCGACTACCTCTCGAAGATCGCGGAGGACCAGCACGTCGCCGGCGGCTGGAAGAAGCTCTACGCCGACAACCGCGCGGTCATCGGCTCCGACCCGTCGCTCATCCACCCCGGTCTGAAGCTGTCGATCGGCAAGAAGGCCGCGTCGAGCGCGTCGTCCTCCCCGAAGCCCTCGAAGACCGCCACGTCCTCGAAGGCCTCCGCCGCCCAGGCCACGACGGCGACCCAGTCCGCCGGTGCCTCTACCGGCAGTGGTTACACGCTCCCCGTGGCCGGCGCCACCATCGGCACGCCGTACCACATGGCGGGCAGCATGTGGTCCAGCGGCTACCACACGGGCGTCGACTTCGTCGTCCCGACCGGCACGTCCCTCAAGGCCGTGGCCGCGGGCACGGTCGTCTCCGCGGGCTGGGGCGGCGCGTACGGCAACCAGGTCGTCATCAAGCTCGGCGACGGCTACTACGCCCAGTACGCCCACCTGTCCTCGATCTCCGTCTCCGCGGGTCAGACCGTGACCGAGGGGCAGCAGATCGGCCTCTCCGGCGCTACCGGCAACGTGACCGGACCGCACCTGCACTTCGAGATCCGGACCACGCCGGACTACGGCTCGGACGTGGACCCGGTCGCCTACCTCCGCTCGCACGGCGTCACCGTCGGCTGACGGACACCCACCCCCGCCTGACACGCTGCCGAAGGCCGGACCTCGATCCCCGGGTCCGGCCTTCGTTTTCGGTATGGCCGGGTCCGGCCATCGGCATGTGCGGGTCCGGCGTTCGCATGCGCGGACCCGGCCCCGCGGCGGCGCCGCCCGTGGGTGATCGGCCGCGTTGCGGTCCTGTGGCAGGGGTGCCCGGGGTGTCGACAGCGGGCGGGGAGCCGGGGGAGAGTGATCTCCGTCAGATGGCAAGCGCTTTCCATCCCGAAAGCCCAGCCCCCGCTGAGGAGTTGTTTCCCGTGACGACCACGCGCAGAGCGTTCGGTGCCCTGGCCGCCGGCGCCGCCCTGGCCACCCTCGCCCCCGCCGCCACCGCGAGCGCCGCGCCCCGCCACCGCCGTCTCATCACCCACGACGACTTCCGCCACGGCCTGCGCCGGTGGGCCGTCGAACTCGAGCGGGGCGGCACCGTCACCGCCTCCCGCGGGGTTCTGGACGTCGACGTCCCGGCCGGGGCGACGATCTGGTTCCGGCGACCGCTCGTAGGTGCGTACCTCCTGGAGTACACCGCCACTCCCGTCTCCGCCGGCGGCGCCAACGACCGTGTCTCGGACCTGAACAACTTCTGGAACGCCGTCGACGTCCGCTCCCCCGACGACCTCTTCGCCACCGCGCGCGGCGGCGCGCTCGCCGAGTACGACTATCTCCGGACCTACTACGTCGGCTACGGCGCCAACACCAACACCACCACCAGACTGCGCCGTTACGTCGGCGAGCCCGGAGTTCGGCCACTGGTCCACGACTACACCGAGCCCCTGCTCGTCGCGAACGAGCCGAACCGCGTCCGCATCGTCTCCGACGGCTCGACCGTGCGCTGGTGGAACAACGGCCGGCTGGTCTTCGACTACAGCGACCCCGAGCCCTACACCGGCGGCCACTTCGCGTTCCGCACCACGTGGAGCCACTTCCGCATCAGCGACTTCCGGGTGTGGTCCCTATTCCCTGATTGGCAAACTCTTTAAGAGTGGCCTTTCTCACCGCACGTCAACCCCTGCCTACGGTCGCGTAGGTCACATTCGGGGGTGAATCATGAACTGCTGTGGCAGACGATTCGAAGAATGACAGCAGATCAGTGATCGGGTCGTACGTGGCGGTGGGGGACAGCTTCACCGAAGGCGTCGGCGACCCCGGCCCCGACGGGGCGTTCGTCGGTTGGGCCGACCGGTTCGCGGTGTTGCTCGCGGACCGGCGACCCGAGGGCGACTTCGAGTACACCAACCTCGCGGTCCGCGGAAAACTCCTCGACCAGATCGTGGCGGACCAACTCCCGCAGGCCGTCGCGCTCGCGCCGGACCTGGTCTCCTTCTGTGCGGGCGGCAACGACATCCTGCGCCCGGGCACCGATCCGGACGAGGTCGCCGAGCGCTTCGAGCGGGCGATCACCGCGCTGACCGCCGTGGCCGGCACGGTGATGGTGACGACCGGCTTCGACACCCGTGGCATGCCCGTGCTCAAGCACCTGCGCGGCAAGATCGCCACCTACAACGGCCATGTCCGCGCCATCGCGGACCGCTACGGCTGTCCGGTGCTCGACCTGTGGTCCCTCAAGTCCGTCCAGGACCGCCGGGCCTGGGACCACGACCGGCTGCATCTCTCCCCGGAGGGACACACGCGCGTGGCGCTGCGCGCCGGACAGGCCCTCGGCCTGGAGATCCCCGCCGATCCGGAGCAGCCCTGGCCTCAGCTCCCGACGCGCGGCACGCTCGAGGTGCGGCGCGACGACGTCCACTGGGCGCGCGAGTACCTGGTGCCGTGGATCGGCCGCCGACTGCGCGGAGAGTCCTCCGGCGACCATGTGACCGCCAAGGGCACCCTGTCGCCGGACGACATCAGGATGCGGATCTCCGCGGTGGCGTGAAGGTCGGGAGGCCTGGCGGGACGAGTGCCGCGCGGGGTGCCGCTCAGCGCTCGGGCGCCGTCAATGCCTCCCGCTCCACGCCGAGTTCCCGGGCGAGCGCGTCGTCGACCCACTCCAGCGCGCGCGCCCGGGGCACCGCACCCTCGTACGACGTCATCTGTACGGCGAGCCCGTCGAGCAGGGCGGTCAGGCGCAGGGCGGCACCGGCGGGGTCGGGGCACACGAACTCGCCGGCTGCCACGCCCTCCGCGACGACCTCGGTGAGCGCCGCCTTCCACTGCCGGTCGAGGTCCTGGGTGACCTCCCGCAGGGCCGGCTCGCGCAGCGCCACCGCCCAGCCCTCGATCCACAGCCGCCAGCCCTCGGCCTGGCCCGTCGGGGCGTACCAGCGCACGGCCGCCCGCAGCCGCCGCAGCGCCGTCGTGCGGCGGCCGAGCAGCTTGCGCAGATGCGCGAGGTCGTCCTCGGCCGCCTGCGTGAACGCGGCGGCTACCAGCTTCTCCTTCGTCGAGAAGTGGTAGAGCACCAGCGCGTTGCTCACTCCGAGCACCGAGGCCACATCGGCGATCCGCACCGCCGCCACGCCCCGCGCCTCGATCTGTTCGACGGCCGCCCGCAACAACTCCTCGCGCCGCTCCGCCACGCTCAACCGCACTCTCGCCACCCGGTCACCCTAGCCCGACCTGCGCAGGTCCGCCCTCGGCGGGCGGAACCGACCGGAGCGCTCGACCGCCCTCAGCGGTACCAGCCGAACCGCTCCGCGATCACTGGCAGCCGGTCCGCGGCGATGGCGTGGGCGGCGGCCCTCGGAGTCGTTCCGTCGCTCTGCGCGCGGGTCAGCATCAGGTCGACCAGGGCCCGCATGGAGCGGCGCGTGTGGGCGAACGCCTCCTCCGCGTCCGCGCCGATGTCCCCGAACAGGGTCCACCACCACCAGGCGTTCGTCCCGGAGTTGACCACGACGTCCGGCAGCACGGTCACCCCGCGCGCGGCCAGCAGTGCCTCCGCCTCGGGCAGCACCGGCATGTTGGCCGCCTCGACCACCCAGCGCGCGGTGATCGACCCCTGGTTCACGGCGTCGACCGCGTACGACACCGCCGCCGGCACCAGTACCTCGGCGTCGGCCGACAGCCAGGCGTCGCCCGGCAGTTCGCGGTCACCGAGGCGCAGCGCACCCCGGTCGACCGTGCCGTGGGCGTCCCGTGAGTCCAGCAGTGCCTCGACGTCGAGGCCCGCAGGGTTGGCGACCGTGCCCTTGACGTCGGCGACGGCCACCACCGTCAGCCCCGCGCGGGCGAGGAACCGCGCCGTGGCCCCGCCCATGGTGCCCAGGCCCTGCACGGCGACCCGGGTGCCCGCGTACGGCACACCGGCCCGGTCCAGGGCCGCGAGTGCCGACTCGGCGACCCCGCAGCCGCCGACCAGTTCGTCCAGGCCGATGCCGTCCACCTCCACGGCGAACGCGTCCGCGAGCCGCCGCCGTGCGGTGACCTCGTCGTCGAGCAGCGGGTACACGGCCTGGATCGACGACACCAGGCCCGCCTCGGCGGCGGCCCGGTCGACCAGGTCCTGACTGAGACCGAGGTCCTCGCCGGTGGTCCAGAAGCTCTCGATGTACGGCCGCATGGCGCGCAGGTAGCGCACGAGCACCCCGTACGCCGCCGGGTCCCGCGGGTCGCAGTCGATGCCGCCCTTGGCCCCGCCCAGGGGGACGTAACGGCTCTCGGGGTCGTAGTGCAGCGCCTCTTTCATGGTCATGCCGCGTGCGAGCCCGGCGACCTCGTCCAGCGTGCAGCCCTCCCGCATCCGCAGCCCGCCGCTCGCGACGCCGCGCACCAGCCGGTCGACGACGAGGTGACCCCGGCGGCCGGTGACATGGTCGACCCAGGTGAGGGACATCAGGGGCGACGCGGTCATGCGGACTCCTCTTGTACTGAATGGGGATTCAGTATTCAAAGCCCGCGGACGCCGTGTCAACGCATTCGGGGATCTCCGGATCAGGGCTCAGGACCCGCCCGGGGCCCGCGTTGTCGGAGGGGCCGACAATAATGGGATGCCCCGACTCCATCTGGAGGTCCCGTGACCGGTTTCCGTCCTCCGAGCTCCGGGCTCCGCGCGCTGCGGCCCGCGGCCTTCGGCGCGGACCCGAGCGGTGAGCGCATGGCGCGCATCCGCAGATCGCCCCACTTCAAGGACGGGGTCTTCCAGAATCCCGGCGGCCCTTCCCGGATCCGTCCCTCCGGCTCCGCGTTGGACCTCGCCAAGCGCTATTTCGCCAAGGAGGACCGCGCCCGCCGCGCCCCGGCGGGCACGATCCCCGTGCACGCCACCACGCTCGCCGACATCACCGAGCCGCCCGCCACCGGACTGCGGCTGACCTGGATGGGCCACTCCAGCGTGCTCGCGGAGATCGACGGACACCGCGTCCTCTTCGACCCGGTCTGGGGCGAGCGCTGCTCGCCCTTCCCCTTCGCCGGGCCCCGGCGACTGCACCCGGCGCCCCTGCCGCTGACCGCGCTCGGCCCGGTCGACGTCGTCGTGATCTCCCACGACCACTACGACCACCTGGACCTGCCCACGATCAAGGCGCTGGCCGGCACGGACACCCTGTTCGCCGTCCCGCTCGGCGTCGGCGCCCACCTCGAACACTGGGGTGTGTCCGCCGACCGGCTGCGCGAGCTGGACTGGCACGAGGCGACCAAGGTCGGCGGCCTCACCCTGACGGCCACCCCGGCCCGCCACTTCTGCGGCCGCGGCCTGCGCAACACTCAGCACACCCTGTGGGCCTCCTGGACCGTCGCCGGGGACGAGCACCGGATCTTCCACAGTGGCGACACCGGGTACTTCGAGGGCTTCAAGGACATAGGCGCCGAGTACGGGCCGTTCGACGCCACGATGATCCAGATCGGCGCGTACTCCGAGTACTGGCCCGAGGGCCACACCGACCGCACCCCGCTTCCCGGGCAGTGGCCGGACATCCACATGTCGCCCGCCGACGGCGTGCGGGCCCACCTGGACCTCCAGGGCGGCCGGCCGCACGGCGTGCTGCTGCCGATCCACTGGGGCACCTTCAACCTGTCCCTGCACGCGTGGGCGGAGCCGGGGGAGTGGACGAGGGACGCCGCGGAGGAGGCCGGCCAGCCGGCCGCGTTCCCGCGCCCCGGCGAGCCCTTCGAGCCCGGCGGAACGCTCCCGACCGAGCCCTGGTGGCGAGCGGTGTCCGCGCCCCTGGCCCACCCGTGGCGTCCCGGTACCGCGAAGGTCGGTCCCGACGTGACCCCCGACGTCACCGCGGAGGTCACCCGGGGCGACGTCGACCTCGCGGGTGAGCGCTGACGCGGCTGCCCGGTCAACCGGGGGAGAGGGCATGAGGCGTCCCCCTATCGAGTGATGTGTGGTCGCGCCTGCAGGGAGCGCGCCTTCGGCGCGGCGCGCATCTCCGACCGATTCTGACCAGCCTCGATCGTTTCCCCTTGCTTCGAGGCTGGGCTCTTAGAGGTACTTGTCGTTCTGTCGTACCGGCGCATCTACCACAGCCGGAAGGGCCGCGGGGCACTTTGTCAACAGCACACCGCACCTGGCGCATCGGCGACTACTGTCAGTGGCCGTCAGGCGACGCAGGGCCCATTTCGTGGGTCCTCTCGACCGACACCGGCCCGACGGACCAGTACCAGTACGAGGACACCGATGTCTCACCTCCGCGCACCGGCCGCACGCGCAGACCGCCGTGAGGGCGGGCGGCACGGGCGGCCGGTCCCCCGTGCCGTTCCACCCCTGGCCGAGACACACATACGGCCCCAACTCCTGCGTCTCGCCGTGCTCCCGCCGATCGCGGTCGCCCTCAGTGCCTGCGCGGCCGTGCTCTTCACCGTCCGCTCCACCGGAGTACGCCCCAGCCTCACCCTGTGGGGTGTGCTGGCCGGCGCGGTCGCCGTCACCGGTGCGGGCATCGTGATCGCCGCCGTCGCCGCCGACCGCGCCGCCCGGTCCGTGAGCGACCGCGTCGGCGCCCTGCGCGAGAGCAGCGCCCGGGGTGAAACCGACCTGCGCGCCCTTGTCGAGGCGCTGCGGCGGGGCGAGGGCGCGCCCCAGCGCAGGCCGCGTGGCGGCCCCGCCGAGGACGCCGACGACTTCGAACTGCTCGCCGCGGACCTGTCCCGCGCGCACGACACCGCCGTCACCGCCGTCGTCCAGGCCGCCCAGCTCTCCAGCCAGACCGGCAGCGAACAGAAGCTCGAGGTCTTCGTCAACCTCGCGCGGCGGCTCCAGTCGCTCGTGCACCGGGAGATCTCGACCCTCGACGAGCTGGAGAACGAGATCGAGGACCCCGACCTGCTCAAGGGCCTCTTCCACGTCGACCACCTCGCCACCCGCATCCGCCGTCACGCCGAGAACCTCGCCGTCCTCGGCGGCGCGGTCTCACGTAGGCAGTGGAGCAACCCCGTCTCCATGACGGAGGTGCTGCGCTCCGCCATCGCCGAGGTCGAGCAGTACTCACGGGTCAAGCTCGTCCCGCCGGTCGAGGGCGACCTCAGCGGGCACGCCGTCGCCGACGTGATCCACCTGCTGGCCGAACTCATCGAGAACGCGACGCTGTTCTCGGCCCCGCACACCCAGGTGCTGCTGCGCGCCAACCTGGTCACCTCCGGGCTCGCCGTCGAGGTGGAGGACCGTGGCCTCGGTATGCCCGTCGAGGAGCAGAGCCGTATGAACGCCCTGCTCGCCGACCCCGACCAGGTCAGCGTCGCCCGCCTCCTCGCCGACGGCCGCATCGGCCTGTTCGTCGTCTCCCAACTCGCCCGCCGCCACGGCATCCGGGTCCGTCTCCAGACCAACATCTACGGCGGCGTACAGGCGGTGCTCGTCGTACCGCAGGCCCTGCTGGGCACGGCACCGGGAGCCTCCAAGACCGCGGCTGCGGGGAGCGCCGGGGGAGTGGCCCCGGGGACGCCGGTCGCGGCGCCCGGATCTCCGGTCACCGCGGTGCCGGGCGACATCGGCAGTGCCGTATCGCGGGAGGCGGCCGTATCCGGGGTGGTCTCACGCACAGGCGTCGACAGTCCCCTCGTACCGCCGTCCCCGGGGCTTTCCGCCGCACCGCTCCGCCCGCAGGAGCCCACGCGCCCCGGGTCTCCCACGCCTGATTCGGCGGCGGAGGGCAACCGGTCCTGGCCCGCCGCGCCGGACGCCGGTCGGCCCGCGCCGCTTCCCCGGCGGGGAGCTCGTGGGCAGCGGCCCAATCCGGCGGAGGCGGTGCCCGGGATCCGGCCGGCCGATCGGGAGGTCGTCGCGCAGCACACGGGGACGCTGCCCACACCGCGGGTGGGGACCGTGCGCGGGACGATGGGCAGGCCACCGCAGCTGCCCCGGCGAAGGGCGCAGGAGCACATCGCACCGCAGTTGCGCGGCGGTCCGGCGCCTCGACAGGACAGCGACCGGCAGCTCGTCGGCCACGACCCGGGGTTGATGGCGGCCTTCCAACGCGGCATCGGGCTCGCCGAGGCCCAGCAGAGCCTGGAGTCGGACGGCATCCACCCGGACCCGGCGCCCGTGAACGCCCCCGTCCCACCGCCGCGCACGGAATCAACGCCCCGCATCGCGCCCCGGGATGTGCCGCCCCTGGAGGTCCGCCGACCGGACGCGAGCGGCATAACCGGAGCGCGCCCCGGGCGCCCGGTCGTGTCACCGGCCTCACCGGCCTCACCGGCCTCACCGGCCTCACCGGCCTCACCGGTCTCACCGGTCTCCTCCACCTCACCGGAGACGCGGGACACGCATGACACGAACGACCTGCCCGAGCCGCGTCCTCCGCGGGACGGCCTGGCCGCTCCGGCCCCCGACCACCACACCACCCGGCACGACGGGAGCGCACCCGCCGGATGAGCACCCCCCTCTCCACCCCCACCCCGAGCGCTCCCGCAGACCTTCGTACCCCAAGGAGTCGATCCACCATGGCGAGCGATGCGCCGACGACCGGCCACGTATCCGATCTCGACTGGCTGATGAGCGGCCTCGTGCAGCGCGTACCCCACACCACCAGCGCGGTCCTCCTCTCCTGCGACGGCCTGGTGAAGTCCGTCCACGGCCTCGACCCGGACAGCGCCGACCACATGGCCGCCCTCGCCTCCGGCCTGTACTCCCTCGGTCGCAGCGCCGGCGTCCGCTTCGGCGACGGCGGGGACGTACGGCAGGTCGTCGTGGAACTCGACTCGACCCTGCTGTTCGTCACCACCGCCGGATCCGGCACCTGCCTCGCCGTGCTCGCGGGCCGCGAGGCCGATGCCGCGGTGCTCGGTTACGAGATGGCGATGCTGGTCAAGAGCGTGCGCCCGTACCTCATGACGGCGCCTCGGCAGCATGCCGTCGAACCCCCGGCGATGAGGCGTTGAGCGTGGCGGCGGCCGGCGACGGGCCCTGGCTCGACGACGCGGCCGGACGGCTGGTGCGCCCGTTCACGATCAGCAACGGCCGCACCCGGCCCACCATCGCGCTGGACCTGATGTCACAGGTGAGAGACACCGGGGCCACCCCCCTCGGCTACCTCGGCCCCGAGCACGCACAGGCACTCGACCTGTGCCGCTCACCCGTCTCGGTCGCCGAGGTCGCCGCCCACCTGAAGCTGCCGGCGGCGGTCACCAAGGTGCTGCTGTCCGACCTCGTCGACTGCGGGGCGCTGACCACCAAGCCCCCCGAGTTCCACCACAACCCGACAGACCGGGCTCTTCTGGAGGCAGTGCTCGATGGACTACGACGACAGCTCTGAGTACGACGACACCTCCGACCCCTTTCCCACCGCTCTGAAGATCCTGGTCGCGGGCGGGTTCGGGGTCGGCAAGACGACGTTCGTCGGCGCGGTGAGCGAGATCGCGCCGCTCAGTACGGAGGAGCTGCTCACCACGGTCAGCGCCGCGACCGACAACCTCGACGGGATCGAGAACAAGGTCGAGACGACCGTCGCCATGGACTTCGGCCGGATCACCCTCGATCCGGAACACGTGCTGTACCTGTTCGGCACACCCGGGCAGGAGCGGTTCTGGTTCATGTGGGACGAGCTCTCCGAGGGAGCGCTCGGCGCGGTCATCCTCGCCGACACCCGCCGCCTCCAGGAGTGCTTCGCGGCCGTCGACTTCTTCGAGGAACGCGGTCTGGGCTTCATCATCGCGATCAACCAGTTCGACGGCGCCCACCGCTACGAGGCGGACGAGGTCCGAGCCGCCCTCGACCTCAACCCGGAGGTTCCGGTCGTCCGCTGCGACGCGCGCATCTCCGCCTCCGGCGTCCAGACCCTGCTCACCCTCGTCCGGCACCTCATCGCCCATGCCCCGGCCGCGCCCCAGCCGAGCCGCGGCGCCCACATGTGACACCCGCACACCAAGCACCGGAGCCGCATATGAAGCACGCCCACAGCCACGGAGTCCGCCCATGAGCTACGACCCGCCGCGTCCGGCCGGTCGACTGCTGCTCACGCCCGAGGACAAGGATGCTCCCGCCCGCAGCCTGAGGCTGCGCCGACTCGGACTCGGGGAGCAGCCGGAGCCCGCCCTCGACTCCTTCGCGGACCGGCTCGCCGAGGTGACCGGCGCGCCGTACGCCATGGTCAACTTCATCGACGAGCAGCGGCAGTTCTTCGCCGGGCTGCATACCCCGGCGGGCGGCGGGGCCGCCCGTGGCGGCAAGCCCGAGGTGGGCCGCCGGCTGGCCCGGGAGTACGGCTACTGCCCGTACGTGGTCGTACGGCGCAAGGCGCTGGTCCTGGAGGACGTACGCGACTACCCGAGGTTCGCTGGCAACCCGGTGGTCGACGAGTACGGAATCCGCTCCTACCTCGGTGCCCCGGTGATCGACACCGCCGGCATGGTGCTCGGCACGGTCTGCGTCGCCGACCTGGCGCCCCGGCCCTGGGGCAGGGCCGGCCTGGAGACCATCAAGGCGACGGCGGCCGACCTCGCCGGACGACTGGAACGCCGAGAGGCAGACGGGCTTCCGCTGTGAGCCCTGCGTCGCCATGAGCCGCCGGCCCTCGGGTTCCGTCAGGCGCCCCGCCAGATGTTGTCGAAGGCCTGCTTCTCGATGGTCCGGCGCTGCCGCACGGCCTCCAGTTCCGCCACCGCGTCACCGACCGCGGCCAGGACCGTCTCGGCCGTGTCCGTGAGGGGCGCAGAGAAGCCGTCGGCCGGCTCCTCGCGCAGACCGACGGTGGCGGCCAGGACGGCGAGGACCGGTTCGTCCGACGCCCAGCGTTCGCCGGCGTGCTGCCGGACCGGTGAGTCCGCGGGCTCCGTCCGGTCGGACCGGACCGCGAGGACGCGGCGGCGCGACCGGGTGATCAGCCCGTCGGCCTCCATGCGCGCGGCGTAGGCCGAGGACAGCCCCCGGCCGCGGCGCCACAGCCAGTCCTCCACCGACTCGTACGGCTGCACCCGTACGAGGGAAGACGCGGCCTCCGCCAAAAGGTGGTCGTCCGGTGTCGGCGGCAGGCGGGGGACGATGCGGTCGTCCTCGACGGAGAGCGCCTCGGCCTCGACCAGGTCGATCAGTTCGGCCCCCGCGAGGGCGAGCGACAGATCGCCCTGTCCCACGGGGCGCACGGGCGTCACGTCCAACGAGACGATCATCAGATCCTGTGCTGTGGTCATCAGTGGCTCCAGGTCGGTCGGCCGTGCCGTGTCCAGCGTGACACGTGAAGGAAAGCTGCGGCGCCGCTTAAGAAATCCTCGATGGACCCGGGGCCCGCGGTACGGCAGATTGCTGATCACATCCACTCCTCTCCCGGCACGGGGTTACTCAGCACGTCCGCGCCCGGGACCTCACCCACGGGAGCCGTAGCGTGAAGGCGCTGATCAAGGAGAAGGCGGAGCCGGGGCTGTGGCTCGCGGACGTCCCGGAGCCCACGGTCGGCCCCGGAGACGTACTGATCAAGGTGCTGCGCACCGGCATCTGCGGCACGGACCTGCACATCCGGAACTGGGACGGCTGGGCGCGGCAGACGATCCGCACCCCGCTCGTCATCGGCCACGAGTTCGTCGGCGAGGTCGTCGGGACGGGCCGTGACGTCACCGACATCGGGATCGGCGACCGGGTCAGCGGCGAGGGCCATCTGGTGTGCGGCAAGTGCCGCAACTGTCTCGCCGGACGACGTCACCTCTGCCGGGCCACGGTGGGGCTCGGCGTCGGCCGGGACGGGGCGTTCGCCGAGTACGTCGTGCTGCCCGCCACCAACGTCTGGGTGCACCGCATCCCCGTCGACCTCGACGTCGCCGCGATCTTCGACCCGTTCGGCAACGCCGTGCACACCGCGCTGTCCTTCCCGCTGGTCGGGGAGGACGTGCTGATCACCGGGGCCGGTCCGATCGGGCTGATGGCGGCCGCGGTGGCCCGGCACGCCGGGGCCCGCAACGTCGTCATCACCGACGTGAGCGAGGAGCGGCTCGAACTGGCCCGCAAGATCGGTGTGAGCCTCGCGCTGAACGTGGCGGAGACGCCCATCGCCGACGGGCAGCGCGAGCTCGGCCTGCGCGAGGGCTTCGACGTCGGTCTGGAGATGTCCGGCCGCCCCGAGGCGATGCGCGACATGCTCGCCAACATGACGCACGGCGGCCGCATCGCCATGCTCGGCCTGCCCGCCGAGGAGTTCCCGGTCGACTGGGCCCGGATCGTCACCTCGATGATCACCATCAAGGGCATCTACGGCCGGGAGATGTTCGAGACCTGGTACGCGATGTCGGTCCTCCTGGAGGGTGGCCTCGACCTCGCCCCGGTGATCACCGGCCGCTACGGCTACCGCGACTACGAGGCGGGTTTCGCCGACGCGGCGAGCGGCCAGGGCGGCAAGGTCATCCTCGACTGGACTGCGTGACCTTCCTTTCGTTTCAGTCCCTTTAGGAGCTTCCCGATGTTCGACTCCGTCCGCGACGACCTGCGCGCCACCCTCGACGAGATCCGCGCCGCCGGTCTGCACAAGCCCGAACGCGTCATCGGCACCCCACAGTCGGCGACCGTCGCCGTCACCGCGGGCGGCCGCCCCGGCGAGGTGCTCAACTTCTGTGCCAACAACTACCTCGGTCTCGCCGACCACCCCGAGGTGATCGCCGCCGCCCACGAGGCCCTCGACCGCTGGGGCTACGGCATGGCGTCCGTGCGCTTCATCTGCGGTACGCAGGAGGTGCACAAGGAGCTGGAGGCGCGGCTGTCCGCCTTCCTCGGCCAGGAGGACACGATCCTGTACTCCTCCTGCTTCGACGCCAACGGCGGCGTCTTCGAGACGCTGCTCGGCCCGGAGGACGCGGTGATCTCCGACGCCCTCAACCACGCGTCGATCATCGACGGGATCCGTCTGTCCAAGGCCCGCCGCTTCCGCTACGCCAACCGTGATCTGGCCGACCTGGAAAGGCAGTTGAAGGAGGCCGACGAGGGCGGTGCGCGCCGCAAGCTGATCGTCACCGACGGCGTCTTCTCCATGGACGGCTATGTCGCCCCGCTCGCCGAGATCTGCGACCTCGCCGACCGCCACGACGCCATGGTCATGGTCGACGACTCCCACGCCGTCGGCTTCGTCGGCCCCGGCGGCCGCGGCACCCCCGAGCTGCACGGCGTGATGGACCGCGTCGACATCATCACCGGCACCCTCGGCAAGGCCCTCGGCGGCGCCTCCGGCGGTTACGTCGCCGCCCGCGCCGAGATCGTCGCCCTGCTGCGCCAGCGCTCCCGGCCGTACCTCTTCTCCAACACCCTCGCCCCGGTGATCGCCGCGGCCTCCCTGAAGGTGCTCGACCTGCTCGAGTCGGCCGACGACCTGCGCGTACGGCTCGCCGAGAACACCGCGCTGTTCCGCCGCCGGATGACCGAGGAGGGCTTCGACATCCTGCCCGGCGACCACGCCATCGCACCGGTGATGATCGGTGACGCGTCCAAGGCGGGCCGGATGGCCGAGCTGCTGCTGGAGCGCGGGGTCTACGTGATCGGCTTCTCCTACCCGGTGGTGCCGCAGGGGCAGGCCCGTATCCGCGTGCAGCTGTCGGCCGCGCACTCCACCGACGACGTCAACCGCGCGGTGGACGCGTTCGTGGCGGCGCGGGCCGAGCTGGAGGCCTGAGCACCCCCGCATACCTGGGAGAATCGGCCCCGTGATCGAAGCGCGGCGGCTCCACATCCTCCGTGCGGTGGCGGACCACCGCACGGTGACGGCCGCTGCCGCCGCGCTCTACCTCACCCCGTCGGCCGTGTCGCAGCAGCTGACCGCCCTGGAGCAGGAGACCGGCCACCGTCTGGTGGAGCGCGGCGCGAAGGGCGTACGGCTCACCCCGGCCGGCGAGATCCTGCTCAGCCACACCCACGCGGTCCTGGCCCAGCTGGAGCGGGCCGAGGCCGAGCTGGCCGCGTACAGCTCGGGCGCGGCCGGCACGGTCACCGTCGCCTCCTTCGCGACCGGCATCGCGCTGGTCGTCGCACCCGCCGTGGCCCGCCTCGCCGAGACCTCGCCCGGCATCCGGCTGCGCGTCCAGGACGCCGAGGGCGACGCCAGCCTGCCCATGGTCCTCGACCGGCAGGTCGACGTCGCGGTCGCCGTCGAGTACCGCGGCGCCCCACCCGCCGACGACCCCCGCCTCACCCACGTACCGCTGTACGCCGAGCCCTTCGACGCGGTCGTCCCGGTCACCCACCGACTGGCCGACGCGGCCGAGGTACCGCTCGCCCAGCTGGCGAAGGACGCGTGGATCGGGCCGTACCCCGGTAACCCCTGTCACGACGTGGTGGTGCTGGCCTGTGAGAGCGCCGGTTTCCAGCCACGCCTCGAGCACTCCTCGGACGACTTCCGCGCCGTGGTGGCCCTGGCATCGGCCGACGCGGGGGTGGCGCTCGTGCCGCGGTCGGCGCTGCACGGCATGGACCTGACCGGCGTGGTCGTCCGCCCGGTCGACGGCGTCGCTCCCACCCGGCGGGTCTTCGCGGCCATCCGGCGCGGAGCGGAGCAGCATCCCCTGATCCAGCCCGTCCTCGCTGCGCTGCGCGAAGCCGCCGAGGGATAGGAGGGGGGCGGGAACCGGCCACCCCGCGCGCGCTGTCTGGGTTTGCATGCGTGTGACGATGATCCTTCCGGCCCTGACCGAGGCGACCGGCCCGCTGTTCCGGCCCATCAAGTACTCGCTGTTCCCGCCCCTGGGCCTGGCGACCCTGGCCGGCTACCTGGACCCCGACGACGAGGTCACCCTCCACGACGAACACGTGGAGCGCGTCGATCTGGAGGCCCTTCCGGCCCCTGAGCTCCTGGTGATCCAGCCCTACATCACCTCCGCCCGCCGCAGCTACGAGATAGCCGACCACTTCCGCGCCCGGGGGGGGGTCCACGTGGCCATGGGCGGCCTGCACGTCACCTCCCTCCCCGACGAGGCCGCGGCCCACGCCGACACGATCTTCACCGGCCCCGGAGAGGACACCTGGCCCCTGTTCCTCAAGGACTTCCGCGACGGCGTCCCCGCCCGCCGCTACGACTCGACGCGGCGCACCCTGGCCGGACTCCCGCCGGTGCGCCGAGACCTGATCAAGCGTCACCTCTATCTCGTCCCCAACTCGATCGTGGTCTCGCGCGGTTGCCCGCACCACTGCGACTTCTGCTACAAGGACGCCTTCTTCGAGGGTGGCAAGTCCTTCTACACGCAGGCCGTCGACGACGCCCTCTCCGAGATCGACCGCCTGCCCGGCCGCCATCTCTACTTCCTCGACGACCACCTCTTCGGCAACCGTCGTTTCGCTCAGTCCCTGTTCGACGGCATGAAGGGGTCGGGGCGGCTGTGGCAGGCGGCGGGCACGGTCAGCTCCGTACTGAGGCCGGACCTGTTGGAACGGGCCGTGGAGGCGGGACTGCGCAGCCTCTTCGTCGGCTTCGAGACCGTCAACGACGCCAACCTCGCCGAGCGCCGCAAGAACCAGAACATCGGCACCGACTACGCGGCGGCGGTACGGCGCCTGCACGACGCCGGCGTCATGGTCAACGCCAGCTTCGTCTTCGGCCTCGACCAGGACGGTCCGGACGTCTTCGACCGGACGGTGGAGTGGGCCGTCGAGCAGGGCATCGAGACGGCGACCTTCCACATCATGACGCCGTACCCGTCGACCGGTCTGTGGAAGCAGCTGGAGGCCGAGGACCGCATCGTGCACCGCGACTGGGACCTCTACGACACCCGGCATGTCGTGCACCGCCCCAAGGGGATGACCCCCCGTCAGCTGGAGGACGGCTACTGGCGGGCCTACCGCGACTTCTACCGCTGGTCGAACATCTGGCGCGGCTCGGCGGCCCAGCCAGGCCGGCCCGAGCGGCTGCGGCACCTCGCGTACGCGGGCGGCTGGAAGAAGTTCGAGCCGGCCTGGGACCTCCTGATCCGCTCGAAGCGCGTGGTGCGGGCGCTGCCCGCGCTGGAACGCACCCTGGCGGCTTTCGGGGGCCGTGAGTGACCGGAAACACTCCCTCTTGCGTCTCGAATGCGGGATAACATCCCGAATATGAAACAGAATGTGTCCGCTCCGGACCCCGTCGACACCCGGCTCGGCGCCCGCCTGGCCGAGCTGCGGGCCGAACGCGGCTGGTCCCTGGGAGAGTTGGCGGAGCGCAGCGGCGTCAGCCGGTCGACCCTCTCCCGGGCCGAGCGCGCGGAGATCAGCCCCACGGCCTCCCTGCTCAACCGCCTGTGCGCGGTCTACGGACGGACCATGTCGCGGTTGCTCAGCGAGGTGGAGGCGGAGCCGGCGCCGCTGGTGCGCGCCGCCGACCAGCAGGTGTGGGAGGACCGGGCCTCCGGCTTCCTGCGGCGGTCCGTGTCCCCTCCGCATCCCGGGCTGCGCGGCGAACTCGTCGAGGGACGGCTCGCCCCGGGCGCCGACCTCGTCTACGACCGACCGCCCGTGCCCGGCCTGGAACAGCACATCTGGGTGCTGGCCGGCTCCCTCGCCGTCACGGCACAGGACGTCGAGCACACCCTGGACGCGGGCGACTGCCTGCGGCTGCGGGTGTGGGGGCCGACGCGGTTCCGGTGTGCGGGTGAGGGGGAGGCGCGGTACGTGCTGGCGGTGGTGCTGCCGTGACCGTGACCGTTCGATCGGTCGACGCACTCCAAGTGCGCCTGCTCGCGGAGGAATTGGCGGACCTGCTGACCGATACCGTCCACGGCGGCGCCTCGGTCGGGTTCCTCGCGCCGCTCGACCGCGCGGTGGCCGTCGCCTGGTGGAAGGAGCGCGCTGCCGCCGTGGCCGCGGGTGACCTCGCGGTGTGGGTGGCCCGATTCGACGACCGGCTGGTCGGTACCGTCAGCCTGGCCTTCCCCGACAAGCCCAACAGCCGTCACCGCGCCGAAGTCGTCAAGCTGATGGTGCACCGCGGCGCCCGCGGACTCGGTCTCGGTCGTCGGCTCCTGACCACCGCCGAGGAGTTCGCCGCCGCGGCCGGCCGAACCCTCCTGCACCTGGACACCGAGTCCGACAGCCCCGCCGAACGGCTCTACCGCTCCGCCGGATGGACCCGGGCGGGGGAGATCCCCGACTACGCGGCGAGCCCCGACGGGGTGCTGCGGCCGACGACGCTCTACTACAAGTCCATCACCCGGTGATTGTCAGTGGCAACGGCTACGGTGCGTGTCATGCCCGATGCCGAAGACGTACGCAGAGTCGCCCTCTCCCTGCCGGACACCACGGAGAAGGAGGCATGGAGCATGCCCACGTTCCGGGTCGCGGGGAAGATGTTCGCCACCTTGCCCGAGGAGGAGACCTCCATCGCCGTGCGCTGCCCGAAGGAGGAGCGCGACGAACTGGTCCTCGCCGAGCCGGAGAAGTTCTGGATCGCCGACCACGAGGCGCAGTTCGCCTGGGTGCGGGTTCGCCTCGTCGCCGTCGAGGACGAGGCGGAGCTGCGTGACATCCTCGCCGACTCCTGGCGCCAGGCGGCCCCGCCCCGCCTCCTCGACGCCTACCCCGAGCTGGGCCTGCCGACCGCGGAATAAACCGGTGCGCGATCACCGAGCCGAGTGCGGTATTGTTTCCATGCGCGCTCGGCCAGGGGAAACCCCAGGTCAGACGGGCAACGGGACGTGGCGCAGCTTGGTAGCGCACTTGACTGGGGGTCAAGGGGTCGCAGGTTCAAATCCTGTCGTCCCGACGGTGCGAAGGGTCTTCGTGGGCGAGAGCCCGTGGGGGCCCTTTTCGTATGGCTCGATTCTCAGCGGCGCGGCGCGATGGAGTTCCGGGGCAGTACTCGGCCTGACAACTGCCACTCGGGGTCGAGGCCGATGCCCAGGCGGTCCAGGACCGTGGGGGCTATGTCGACGAGCCGGGGATCGTCCAGGCGGGTGCCGGCCGGCGTCCCGGGTTCGGCGAGGATGACGAAGACCTCCCGCTCGGCACGCGTGTCGCCGCCGTGACCGCCGGAGTCGAGATGGCCGTGGTCCGTGGTGACCAGCACGGTCCAGTGCTCGTCGGTGCGGCCGGGACGGGAGCGGCGGGCTTCCACCGCTTCCAGGAGGCGGCCCAGGTGGGCGTCCTGGTCCCGCAGAGCCCGGTCGTAGGCGGGACTGAGGGGCCCTGTGTCGTGACCGGCCTCGTCGGTGGCGCCGAAGTACACGAACACGGCGTCCGGGTCGTCCTCGGTGAGCCGGCGCAAGGCGTGGTCGGCGACGAGGGCGTCCGAGGGACCGTAGCCGTCGCGGTCGCCGTCGTGGTGCACCAGGTGGCCGATGGCGGAGCCGAGCGTGCCGCGGCGTACCAGTTCCGCCCAGGACACCGCGGCCGCGGTGCGCAGACCGGGCCGGAGGGTGGCCGCGCGGGTGAGGAAGTCGGGGTACCGGAGGTAGTCGGCTCCGGTGAAGTCGTTGCCCCTCACGCCGTGCCGGTCGGGCCACACCCCGGTGAGCACGCTCGACCAGCCGGGCCCGGAGTCGGTGTAGGCCATGCTGGTCGTCGGCCCGTGGTCGGCCTGCCCGTCCGCCTCGCCGTAGGGCAACAGGCTGGTGCCGTGGGCGCCCGAGGCCATGAGGCCGTGCAGGACGGGCGCGACGGACGGCGAGCGGATCAGCCGGTCGTAGCGCAGCCCGTCCATACCGACGACGAGCACCTTGCCGTGCGGGCGGCGGTGATGCGCGCGGGACATGGCGGAACTATAGAGGCACACGGCCCCGGCACCGCCGCTGTGCCGCCGGCAAGGTGCACGTCTCAGTCCACGATCAACCCGGCCGCCGCCGGTGCCCGCCCGACGATACCGCCGTCGAAGTTCCCCTCGACCTCCGCCTTCTCGGCCGCGTTCGGATAGGGGTTGGTGCACGCGGTGCCCGCGCTGGAGCCGGACATCAGGCTCGAGCACGGGCCGGGCTTGCGGTCGGGCAGACCCAGGATGTGCCCGAGTTCGTGGGCGGAGATACGGACCGTGTCGTAGCCCTGGTCGACGGCCTGGCGCCCGATGTAGACGGTTCCGTTGCCCGGAGTCGTGGGCAGGGCACGCGGCCAGCCGTTGTCCGCGAGTACCCGGATGTTCGCGCGTTGCCCGGCGGCGGCCGGCCGCAGCTCGACGGCGTCGACACTCTCGTTCCAGATCGCCGCGCCCCGGTCGACCGCGCTCCTGAACTCCGCGGAGCCGCCGGCGTCGTAGGTGAGGACCCGGGCGGCGACGGGGGCGCCTGCCACGTCAGGGGGAGCGGCCACGGCCTGGCCGCCCGTCAGGGGCAGGGACACCATCAGGACCGCGGCCAGGCCGCCGGTCAGCGTACGGACGTGCATGATCGACCTCCTCGTGGGGGCAGGGGGGTCGTGCTCATGACATTATCCGCAGGCGGGGCGCGGATGTTCCTTCCTGGCGTCCGCGAACAACGCCAACATTCGATATTTCGTACACAGTTCGAAGTTTCGTTGCCGAAGATAGAGTCGCGCTCCAGGCGCGTCAACCCCTTTTGGCCGGGGGCTTTGTCTCGGGGGAATGGTGACCCCGTAACGGGTTGGCGTCTTCAACCCCGCTCTCGTGGCGCGTTATTCAACCGTGACGACTTCCCGTTGCAACACTCTTGACCGCCATGAATTGTTAGCGCTCACAATGACGTCCGCATTCATCAGTCGGCAGCCGACGACATCCGAGGAGGTGTGACCGTCGTGACCGTAAGGCCCCCGTTCCCCCTCCCGGCCGAGTCGGCCTCAACCGCGGACGACCGCCGTGGAGGTGCCGCAGTGGCGCCGGTGCGGCTTCGGCGGCCCACCATGGCCGACGTCGCGCGACTGGCGGGCGTGTCCCACCAGACCGTGTCCCGGGTGCTGGGCGACCACCCCAACGTCCGGGACGAGACCAGGGTGAAAGTGCTGCGGGCCATCGAGGAGATGGGCTATCGTCGCAACTCCTCCGCCCGAGCCCTGGCCACCCGACGCACCCGCACCCTGGGTGTGGTCGCCTCCGACACCACCCTCTACGGCCCGGCCAGCACCCTCTTCGCGCTGGAGGAGGCTGCACGGGCCCAGGGCTACCTCGTCTCCACGGTCAGCCTGCGAAAGCTGACCGTCGACACCCTCTCCGAGGCGCTGGACCACCTCGGAGACGGCGGGGTGGAGGGAGTCGTCGCCATCGCCCCCCAGCGGTCGGCGGTCGAGGCCCTCGCCGGACTGCGTCATCCGTTCCCGGCGGTGGTCGTGGGGAGCGGGCTCGGCGTGGACACCCCCTGCGTCACGGTGGACCAACACCTGGGCGCACGGCTGGCCACGGCACACCTGCTGGCGGCCGGGCACCGCACGGTCTGGCACCTCGCCGGACCCGAGGACTGGCAGGAGGCCGCCGACCGGGCGGCCGGCTGGCGGGCCACGCTCGAAGCGGACGGCATCGAACCGCCGTTGCTGCTGAGGGGAGACTGGAGCCCGCTGTCGGGCTATCGTGCCGGCCAGGAACTGGCAGGCTGGGTGGGACGGGGACTGACCGCGGTCTTCGTCGCCAACGACCAAATGGCACTGGGGGTGTTGAGAGCCCTGCGGGAGGCGGGGGTACGGACTCCGGAGGACGTGGCGGTGGTCGGCTTCGACGACATCCCGGAGTCGGAGTTCTTCGCACCTCCGCTCACCACGGTCCGGCAGGACTTCTCGGCCGTGGGCAAGCACAGCATCGCCCTGCTCCTCGACCTCATCGAGGGCAGGGAGATCTCCCAGACCCCCCGCATCGCCATCGAACCCCAACTCGTCGTCCGCGCCAGCACCTTCCCGCAGACGGCACAACGAGCCCCGCAACCGGGGGCGCCCCCCACCTGACGTGATACGGACCGTTGGTCTTACACACCCGTACGGTCGATATCTCGAACAATGATCGACAGGCTGGACGCAGTGCGGCCGGTCCCACGAGTACCTGGTCCATCCCGGGCCCGGCTCTTCAAAGGAGAAGAAACATGCTCAACAGAAGGAACTTCCTCACTGCGGCGGTCGGCGTTGCGGCTGCGGGCGGACTCGCGGCCTGCGCCAAGGAGGACAAGGCCTCCACCGGTACCTCCGGGGGCGGTGGCAGCAAGACCATCACCCTCGGCTTCTCCCAGGTCGGCTCGGAGAGCGGCTGGCGCAGCGCCAACACCGACTCGGTGAAGTCGGCCGCCAAGGAGGCCGGCTACAACCTCAAGTTCTCCGACGCCCAGCAGAAGCAGGAGAACCAGATCTCCGCGATCCGCAGCTACATCGCGCAGAAGGTGGACGTCATCGCCTTCTCCCCGGTGGTCGTCACCGGCTGGGACGCGGTGCTCAAGGAGGCCAAGGCCAAGAACATCCCGGTCGTCCTGACCGACCGCTCCGTCGAGACCTCCGACCAGTCCCTGTACGTGACCCTGGTGGGCTCCGACTTCACGGACGAGGGCCGGCGCGCGGCCAAGATCCTCGAGAAGGTCCTGGAGAAGGCCGGCCACAAGGGCGCCGTGAAGATCGCCCAGCTGGAGGGCACCACCGGTGCCGCCCCCGCGATCGAGCGCGCCAAGGGCTTCAAGGAGGTCATGGACGCCTCACACAAGGACGACTGGAAGATCGTCGTCAGCCAGACCGGTGACTTCACCCGCGCCGGCGGCAAGCAGGTCATGGCGGCCTTCCTGCAGTCCAACCCGGACATCAACGTCCTCTTCGCGCACAACGACGACATGGCCATCGGCGCCATCCAGTCCATCGAGGCGGCCGGCAAGAAGCCCGGCAAGGACATCCTCATCGTCTCGATCGACGGTGTGAAGGACGGCTTCGTCGCCATGTCCGAGGGCAAGATCAACGCCATCGTCGAGTGCAACCCGCTGCTCGGCCCCCAGCTGATGGACGTCGTGAAGAAGGTCAAGAACGGCGAGCCGGTCGAGCGCTGGATCAAGACCAAGGAGGGCGACTTCATGCAGGACCAGGCGAAGGCCGCGCTCCCCAGCCGCAAGTACTGACCGACCGCACCCACCGGCAGGGAGCCTCCGGCCGACCGAGAACGCCTCGGTCCAGGTGGCTCCCCGCGGGCCTGAACCCATTTCATGAGGAGCGCTGCCATGGCAGAGCCGCGGCCCGTCCTGGAGATGACGGGCATTGTCAAAGAATTTTCGGGGGTACGGGCTCTGTCGGGCGTCGACTTCCGGCTCTTCCCCGGGGAGATCCACGCCCTGATGGGCGAGAACGGTGCGGGGAAGTCCACCCTCATCAAGGTGCTGACGGGCGTCTACTCCCTCGACGGCGGCACCATCACCCTCGACGGGAAGTCCGTGCTGTTCGGCAGCCCGCTGCAGGCGCAGCAGGCCGGGATCAGCACGGTCTACCAGGAGGTGAACCTCTGCCCCAACCTCTCGGTGGCGGAGAACATCTTCATCGGACGCGAACCGACCCGCGCCGGCCGCATCCAGTGGAAGCGCCTGCGCCGCGAGGCGGCGGAGTTGGTCGACCGGCTGGGCCTCGACATCGACGTGACCGCCCCCCTGTCCTCGTACCCGCTGGCCGTTCAGCAACTGGTCGCGATCGTGCGGTCGGTGAGCACCGGCGACAACCTCGGCGGAGGATCCGGCACCAAAGTGCTGGTCCTCGACGAGCCGACGTCCAGCCTCGACCGCGGCGAGGTCCAGGAACTGTTCCGCCTGATGCGGCAGTTGAAGGACGAGGGCGTGGCGATCCTGTTCGTCTCGCACTTCCTCGACCAGATCTACGAGGTCTGCGACCGGATGACCGTGCTGCGCAACGGCACCCTCGTCGGTGAGCACATGGTCGCCGACCTCGACCAGGTCGGCCTGGTCCAGCTGATGATCGGCAAGGAGCTCGACCAGCTGGAGGAGCTCCACGACCAGCAGCTGCGGGCCGATGTCGGCGAGTCGCTGCTGCACGCCGAGGGGCTCGGCAGGGTCGGTGCCATCGACCCGTTCGACCTGGAGATCAAGAAGGGCGAAGTCGTCGGTCTGGCGGGCCTTCTGGGCTCCGGCCGTACCGAACTCGCCCGGCTGCTCTTCGGAGCGGATCAGCCGGACAGCGGCAAGGTGACGATCGGCGGCAAGCAGGTGTCGATGAGCGCCCCGAACGACGCCATCGGCGCCGGCGTCGCGTTCTGCTCGGAGAACCGCAAGACCGAGGGCCTGGTGCCGGACCTCACGGTGCGTGAGAACATCATCCTCGCGCTGCAGGCGGCCCGCGGCTGGACCCGCCCGATCCCGGCGTCCCAGCGGGACGAACTGGTCGCCAAGTACATCAAGGCGCTGGACATCCGCCCCGCCAACCCCGAGGCCCGCGTCGGCCAGCTCAGCGGCGGCAACCAGCAGAAGGTTCTGCTCGCCCGCTGGCTGATCACCCAGCCGAAGCTCCTCATCCTGGACGAGCCGACACGCGGTATCGACGTCGGCGCCAAGGCCGAGATCCAGAAGCTGGTGGTCTCCCTCTCCGAGGACGGCATGTCCGTCCTGTACATCGCGGCCGAGCTGGAGGAGGTACTCCGGCTCAGCCACACCATCGGAGTGCTGCGCGACCGCCGGCTGGTGGCGCAGATCGCCAACGGCCCCGAGATCACCCCCAGCCGGATTCTGGAGACCATCGCGAGCGGAGAACACGAGTGAGCACCCCGTCCCGATGGCGAGCGCTGACGCACCACCACCTGTTCTGGCCGACAGCGGTGCTGGTCCTCCTGCTGCTCGTCAACGTTCCCTTCACACCCGACTTCTTCTCGATCAAGATGACCGGCGGCCACCTCTACGGCAGCCTCGTCTCGATCGTGCTGTTCGGCTCGCCCCTGATCCTGGTGGCGGTCGGCATGACCCTGGTCATCGCCACCGGCGGCATCGATCTCTCCGTCGGCGCGGTGGTCGCCATCACCGGAGCCCTCGCCTGCTCGTACATCAGTGACCAGGCCGACCAGAGCGCCCTCTCCGGCGTGCTGCTCGCCATGGGCATCGGACTGCTGGCCGCGGTCGTCTGCGGCCTCTGGAACGGCTTCCTCGTCGCCAGGATGGGCATCCAGCCGATCATCGCCACGCTGATCATCATGGTCGCCGGACGCGGTGTCGCCCAGCTGATCACCGACGGCCAGATCATCACCATCAACAGCGAGCCGTACAAGCTGATCGGCGGCGGCTACTGGCTGACGCTGCCCTTCTCCATCTTCGTGGTCGCCGTGGTCGTCGCCATCACCGTCGCGCTGACCCGGAAGACGGCCCTCGGTCTGCTCGTCGAGTCGGTCGGCGGCAACGCCGAGGCCAGCCGCCTGGTGGGCATCAGGTCCCGGCGAATCAAGATCATGGTGTACGTGTTCTGCGCCCTGTGCGCGGGCATCGCGGGCCTGATGATCAGCTCCAACACCTCGGCCGCGGACGGCAACAACGCCGGCCTGTGGATCGAGCTCGACGCGATCCTCGCCGTGGTGATCGGCGGTACCTCGCTGCTGGGCGGCCGGTTCTCCATCGGCGGCACGGTCGTCGGCGCCCTCGTCATCCAGACCCTGACCACCACGATCTACACCATCGGCGTGCCCACCCAGACCAACCTGGTCTTCAAGGCCGCCGTCGTCATCGTCGTCTGCCTGCTGCAGTCCCCGAAGTTCCGTGCCAAGGTCTTCGGCGCGAAGTTCGGCGCCAGGTTCGGGCCCAAGTCCGGCTCCACCCCCGGCGCCAAGGACGGCGGCAAGCCGGCCGCGGCTCCGTCGGAGACCGCCGCGACGACCGAGGCCGCTCCCCAGATGGAGGTGTCGTGATGACCACGACCACCCAGCCCCCCGCCGCCACGGACAGCCGTACGCCGTCCAGGGCCGCGCGTCTGCTCGGCGACCGGCGGCTGCCCGTCCTGGTGACGGCGCTGCTCTTCCTCGTGATGTACGTGGCGGGACTGAGCCGGTACGTGAACTACGGGTTCGCCGAACCGCAGGTCTTCATGAACCTGTTCATCGACAACAGCTACCTGCTGGTCGCCGCCGTCGGTGCCACGTTCGTCATCCTGTCCGGCGGGATCGACCTGTCGGTGGGGTCCCTGATCGGCTTCACCACCATGCTGACGGCATGGCTGGTGGAGCGCCAGGGGCTGCCCCTCGTCGTGGTCGTCCCCATCGCGCTGGGCGTGGGCGCGTTCGGCGGCTTCCTGATGGGCTACGTGATCCACAACTTCGAGATCCAGCCCTTCATCGTCACCCTCGCCGGCCTCTTCCTCTTCCGCGGACTGTGCCTGGTCATCAGCAAGGAGTCGATCTCCATCGGCGACTCCACCGTGAGCAGCCTCGCCCAGACCCAGGTGTCGCTCGGGGCGGGTTTCCTGTCGGTCGGGGCCGTGATCGCCCTGGTCGTCCTCGCGGGGGCGTTCTACGTGCTGCACTACACGCGCTTCGGGCGCCGGGTGTACGCCATCGGAGGCAACGAGCAGTCGGCGATGCTGATGGGTCTGCCGCAGGGCGGCACGAAGATCGCCGTGTACACGGTGAGCGGATTCTGCTCGGCGCTGGCCGGTCTGCTGTTCACCCTGTACATCCAGTCCGGTGACCCGCTGCACGCGACCGGCATGGAGCTCGACGCGATCGCCGCGGTCGTCATCGGCGGCACGCTGCTGACGGGCGGCTCCGGCTATGTCGTGGGTACCCTGTTCGGCGTTCTCGTCCTGGGCCTGATCAAGAGCATCATCCAGTTCGAGGGCACGCTCAGCTCCTGGTGGACGAAGATCGCCACGGGTGTGCTGCTGTGCGCCTTCATCCTCATCCAGCGCGCGATGACGGCCCGCAAGAAGACCTGAGCCGTCGTCCCGGTCACCGCCCGAGCGGCCCGTCGCACGAGACACGCCCCCCGCGTGCCGTGCGACGGGCCGCTTCGGCGTTCAGCGCATCGGCCTGCTCTTGGTGACGACGGCGCCCCACCGGGCGAGGCCGCTGATGACGATGCGTGGGGCGCCCGTCCTCGCCCGGTGGGCCCCGCGCTTGCCGAACAGACCGAAGAGACCCAAGCCCTTGACCTGGACCTCGACATCGTCGGGAACCACGATCTGGGTACCGCCCCAGAGAGCGACGGCGAGGACCCGCGTCTCCTTGCCGGTGAAGCGGGCCTCGCTCAGGTCGAGGCGGCCGCCGCCGAACATCGACCAGGCGGTGAACCTGGGCGGGACGACCCACTCGCCTCGGCGATGGAATCCCCCGAACATCGCCAACGCGAAACGGGACGACGGCGGGCGGTCCACCACGAGCGCGTCCCGGTGAC
Organism: Streptomyces griseus subsp. griseus; assembly: GCF_000720255.1. Classification (GTDB taxonomy): domain Bacteria; phylum Actinomycetota; class Actinomycetes; order Streptomycetales; family Streptomycetaceae; genus Streptomyces; species Streptomyces griseus_I. The sequence goes on from NZ_JOJE01000007.1 coordinate 277,273, forward strand.
CGGGCCGGGGGAGACCGCGGGTCGCGAGCTGCAGTTCCCCGCGGGTCTTCGCCTGGTAGATCCCGGTGAGCCGCTGGTCGAGCTCGGCCATCTCGATCCGACCGGAGCCGAGCGCGTCACGGACCCGCTCGGCCGCCTGGTCCCGCTCGTCGTCCGAGGCGAGCAGCCCCCGTTCAAAATCCCCTATTTCCTCGGTCACGCGCGGATTCTCGCACGTCCCGAGTGCCGGTCTGTGATCGAGTTCGGCTCAACTCGTCATCACGAAGGTCTGGTTGGCAAAAAGCGGCGCCCGGGGCGTGGGTGCCCCGGGCGCCGCTCGGTGGGTCTCGGCGTCAGCCGAAGATGATGCCGTAGGCCTTGCTGCCGGTGCGGTTGTCGTAGACGACGTCGCCGGTGGACTTCTTCCAGATCTTGATGCGGAAGGTGTCCGGGGAGTCGGTGACGGTGAGGCGGAAGCCGTAGCCGCTCGTGCCGTTCACCGTGCCCGAGCCCTGGTACTGGGCCTCGGAGTCGGTGACGACCAGCCAGTCGGACGCCGTGGCCCGGAAGGACAGCTTGGCCGCCGCGTAGTCGAAGGTCGCGTTGCCGCTGGGGACGGTGGCGCCCTTCTTGTACGCGGCCCCGAAGGAGAAGCCGGCCGGAGCGGTCAGGGTCGGCTTCGCCGGGTAGGCGCCCGCCGGGGAGGAGATGATGCCGACGCCCGCGACGGGACCCGCCGCGCGGTCGTAGACGATCAGCTCGGGCAGCTCCGCGCTGTCCGTGCCCCCGTCGTCGTCGGTGACGGTGATCTCCGGCCGGTGGATGCCCGCCCCGGCGTAGGTGTGGGTGGCCTGGCAGCGGGAGGCCGTGACCTTGCCCGTGGTGGGCGCGGTGCCGTCCTTCCAGTCGACCCGGCAGGTCTGGGTGTCTGCCGTGCCCAGGTCGGTGAAGGCCGCGTTGACCACCGCGGCCTGGCCGGCGGCCACCGGTCCCGGTCCCGCGGCCGCCGTGATCACCGGGGCCGCGTTGGCGACCGTGACGGTGAGCGAGTCGCTGCTGCGACCGCCGGTCAGTGTGACCTGGTAGGTGCCGTCGTCCTCGCAGGTGAGCGCGGTGAGGATGGCACCGGGGTCGGAGAAGGCGCAGGGCGCCCCGTCCTGGACCGTCCACTTGGGGCCGCCGGCTCCGGAGATGGTGCCGGTGAGGGAGATCGCGCTGCCCTCGGTGCCGCTCGCGTCCGGACCCGCGTGGACGATGGTGACCGGGTCGATGCTGGTCAGCGTCGGGACGACCTTCTTGATCAGGCCGTCGGAGTCGAACTCCAGCTTGTCGATGGTGGTTTCGCGGTGGGTGCCGTCACCGCCCGGGATGGCGAAACGGTGGTAGGCGATGTACCAGTCGTCGGTGTTCGGGACATGGACCACCGAGTGGTGGCCGGGGCCCTTGATGCCGAGCGAGAGGTCCTTCTCGAGGATCACGCCCTGCTTGGTCCAGGGGCCGGTCGGGGAGGGGCCGGTGGCGTAGGCGACCCGGTAGTTCTCGTCCCGGGTGTCGTTCTCCGACCACATGAGGTAGTAGGTGCCCTTGCGCTTGATGACGAAGGAGCCCTCGTTGTAGCCGCTCGGGGTGATGTTGGTGACCTTGGCGGCGTCGAACGAGACCATGTCGTCGTTCAGCGGCACGACGTAGGCCCGGCCGTTGCCCCAGTACAGGTACGACTGGCCGTCGTCGTCGGTGAAGACGGCCGGGTCGATCATCTGTCCGGTGTACTGGCCGGCCTTGAGCAGCGGCTTGCCCAGGGCGTCCTTGAACGGGCCGGTGGGCGAGTCGGAGACGGCGACACCGATGTTCGCGTCGGCGCAGAAGTAGAAGTAGTACTTGCCGTCCTTCTCGGCGATCGTCGGCGCCCACGCCCTGCTGTCCGCCCAGGACACGTCCGGCCCCAGGTCGAGGATCACGCCGTGGTCCTTCCAGTGGACCAGGTCCGTGGAGGAGTACGCCTTGAACTGCGTGCCGCTCCAGCCCTCGAAGCCGTCGGTGGTCGGGTAGATGTAGAAGGTGTCGCCGAAGCGGACGATGTTCGGGTCGGCGTTGAGCCCCGGCAGCACCGGGCTCTTCATGATCAGCGCCGAGACCGTCCAGGTGCGCTTCGCGCCGTCCGAGCCGGTGACCTCGTAGGTCTGCGGCTTGGTGAAGTCGCGCAGCGTGCCGGAGGCGGGGCTGATGGTCGCGCCGTGGGCGAGGGTGAACTCCGGTGCCAGGGCGCCCGGCTCACTGCCCTCGGTCAGCGGCAGCGTGACGGTGCTGTGCGCGTCGTCGATGATGGCGTCGACCTTCAGCGCCGGGTGGGTCGCCGCGGCGATTCCCGTGGTGTTGCCGCTGAGTTCGAGGACCTCGGCGGGCGTGAGGGCCCGGTTGTAGACGCGGAAGTCGTCCACTTCGCCGCCGAAGTATGGGTCGGGGGAGTAGAGGGACTTGCCGATGTAGCCGGAGTAGCCCTTCGACGCGTCGTAGAGCTCGCTCGGCTTGATGGTGACGCCGGTCGCGCGGGCGGCCTCGACGCCGTCCACGTAGAGGACCGCCGTCTCGCTCGCGCCGTCCACGGTGACGGTCACGTGCTGCCACTTGCCCGCGGTGAGCGGGGAGCCGGCCGTCATCTGCTTCTCACCCGACCAGGTGGCCCTGGTGATGGCCGAGAACGTCTTGCCGCCGCCGTTGGAGGGGGTGGCGAAGAGGTACTTGTTGTTGTCCGGGCCCAGCCCGAACAGCCACTGGAAGTTGTCCCCGCCCTTCCACTTGACGTACGTGGAGACGGTGACGCTCTCCGCGCCCTTCAGAACGCCGTTCGGGATCCGGACGTAGGGCGCGGTGGTGGAGGAGCTGGAACCGCCGGACATCTTGAAGGAGTTGCCCTCCACGCCCGTTCCGAAGTCGGGCGTCCGGACGTAGGTGCCGTGGTAGCCGCGGCCGCTGGAGTCACGGACGATGTTTCCGCCGGCCTCGTCGAACCTGTAGTCCAGGACGAGGTCCGACGGTACGTCGGAGCCCTCCTCGGAGACGGTGACCTCGGCCTCGACCTTGAGTGCGGAGCCGTCCGGCAGAGCGCCCTGCACCGTGAACGTGCCCGCCTGGGCGTACGCCGAGGCCGGGACGTCGTCCCAGGTGACGGAGACGGGGCGCTCGGCGCCGTCGGCGTACTTCGCGATGACGGTGGCCGGCAGGACCGGCGCCTGACCGATGCGCGTCTTCACCGAGACGTCCTCGGCGCTCTGAACGAGCTGGTCGGACTGGTATGCGCGCAGCAGCCGGTCGTACTCCGCCTGGGTCACCGGGAGCACCGTGCCGTGGCGGGGCTTGGCGGGCAGGTCGTAGCCGGTGGACGGGGTCCACTGGCCCGAGTCGAGGTCGGTCGACTCGAACGGGATGTAGCCGCGGCCGCCGAACTCGTCCGCGAACAGGTACCACTTCTCCTCGGTGTTGGACTTGAAGACCAGCGGTCCCTCGGCGGCGCTCATCGTCCCCTTGCCGATGCCCGCGACGACCGGGTCGTACGACGGGTTGAGGATCGAGTCGCTCTTCTCCTCGAAGATGAACTTGCTGTCGGGGGTGGAGGAGGTGTTGTTCCGCTCGTCCTTGGAGAAGCGGTAGTACTCACCGTCGTGCTTGATCATCGTGGAGTCGATGACCGAGTAGCCGCGGTCGATCCACACCTTGGGCTCGCTGAAGGTGTAGAAGTCACGGGTGGTGGCGTACATCATGCGGTTGTACGTGTCCCCGGAGTGCTCGGGGTTGTCGTACAGCTTCGACGCCCAGAAGACCACGTACTCGCCGAGCTTCTCGTCGTAGAAGGCCTCCGGCGCCCAGGTGTTGCCGGCGCTGTCGGGCGAGACCTTCACCAGGCGCTGGTTGGTCCAGTGGACCAGGTCGGTGGACTCCCACACCATGATGGACTTGCTGCCGGTGCGCTGGGAGGCGTCCCAGTTGCCGTTGCCGTAGATCCTGAGGTCGGTGGCGATCTGGTAGAACTTGTCGCCCTCGGGGGAGCGGATGATGAACGGGTCGCGCAGGCCCTTCTCGCCCAGCGTGGACGTCAGTACGGGCTTGCCGTCGTTCAACTCCCGCCAGTGCAGCGGGTCGTTGCCCTTGCTCAGGGCGGCGTAGAGCTGCTCGCCGTCCGCGGTGCCCTCGCCGGTGAAGTAGCTGAACATGTAGCCCTTGAGGGCTTCCCTGACGGGGAGTTCGGGCACCTTGGCGGTGAAGGCGCGGGTCGCCTTCGCGTCACCCTTCGTGACCGTGGCGGTCAGCTCGACGGTGGTGTCCCCGGCACCGTGCGCGGGGCGGTGCACCACGCCGTCGGCGGAGACGACGTCCGGGTCCGCGGAGGACCAGGCGACCTTCGTGTCGTAGGCGCCGGTCGCGGGCAGCGTCAGGTTTCCGCGGACGTCGTCGAGGTTGTGGACGCTCAGCGCGTCGGCGGCCTGACGGGTCGCCGTGGCGTCGTCGAACGCGGCCGGGACCGTGACGTCGAAGCTCTTGGTGGCGGTCACGGTGCCCTTCGTCAGGGTCGCCGTGAGCGTGGCGTGTCCGTCCGGCTCACCGGAGGGCGGGCGGGTGACCTTGCCGGCGGCGGACACCACGGAGGTGTTGTCGCTGGCCCAGGCGATCTTCGAGCCGCCGGCCGTGCCGGTGGTCGGCAGGCTCAGGTCCGAGACGACGGCACTGGTGTCGCCGAGAGTGAGGGCGGCCTTGTCGTCGGCGACGCCCTGGGTGGCCGCGGGGAGGGAGAGCTGCTCGACCTCCGTACCGGCCAGCGCGCGGTCGTAGACCCGGAAGTCGCGGATGCGGCCCTTGAAGAGCTTGTCGCCGGGATACACGGACTTGCCGACGTAGTTGGCCGTCGTGGTGCCGGAGCCGATCGCGCCGGGGGTGATGGTGACCGCCGTGTTGCGGCCGACCTCGACGCCGTCCTCGTACAGCACCCCGGTGTTGCCGGTCTGGGTGTAGGTGAGCGTCTTCCAGACGGCGCGGGTCAGGGCGTGCGAGTCGCCGGGCTTCGTCGTCTGCTCCGTCGACCAGTTGCCGGTGGCTATGGAGGTCCGGAACCCGTCACCGGTGGTGAAGAGGTAGCCGTTGCCGGCGGTGCCGCTCGTGTTGCCGAAGCCGTAAATGAAGTACGGGGTCGGCTGCGCGGAGTCGATCTTCACGTCCATGGAGACGGTGATCGAGTTCATGCCCTTCATGATGTCGTTCGGCACCTTGATGTAGGTGTCCGAGCCGTTGAAGGCGAGTCCCTCACCGGTGCCGGACCAGCCGGCGGCGCCGTTCACGAGGCCGTCCCGGCCGTGGCCGGAGGCATCGGTCGCGACGGTGCCCGAGGCCGCGTCGAGCTTGTACCAGAGGGCCAGGCCGTCGGTGATGTCCGCCGCCCGCGCGGGGGCGAGGGGACCGGCGAGTCCCAGGAGCAGCGAGGCCGTGGTCAGTCCGGCGAGCCGGACCGCCCTACGTCTCGCGCGGCCGCGGGGCCAGGGGGTGTGCAGCATGGACAGGTCTCCTCGTCGAGACATGCTTGAAGGAACGACAGGTCGGGACGGCGGGATCTGAACTCCCTGGGTGCCCCTCCGGTTTCGTCTGTATGACGTCGTGTTGCGCGAGTGTCAGACGTGACACACCACCGGGTCAAGAGGTCTCGAACAATGTCCGACCTGTCGAACGGCCATGGGGCGGACTGGCCGGTACGGGTTATTTGATGCTGTATGTGCTTTGTCTTCCGTTATATGGCGTCTAGCGTTCGCCGGGTGAGAGTCGCCGCGGGGCCCGGCCCCGCGTCACCGTCCCGGAAGCGAGGTGTGGAGCGCGTGCACGTGAGGTGCGGCTGCCGGCCGATTTCGGGGAAGAGAGCACGTCCCCGCAGACGGCGTGGGCTGCGGTTGCTCGCCGTGCTGCCGTTGCTCGCGTCGATGCTCGCCGCGTGCGGCAGCGACGAGGGCGGCGGAGCGCCCACCCTCAACTGGTACAACTTCCCCGACGACTCCGGCGCGCTCCAGACGGCCGCGGACCGGTGCAGCAAGGCGTCGGGCGGCCGCTACCGGATCAGCTACAACAAGCTTCCACGCGCCGCCGACGGCCAGCGCCAGCAGATGGTCCGCCGGCTCGCCGCCAAGGACAACTCGCTCGACATCCTGGGCCTGGACGTCACCTGGGCGGCGGAGTTCGCCGAGGCGCGCTGGATCCGCGAGTGGACCGGCGCGGCGAAGCGGCGGGCCGTCGAGGGCACCCTGCGGGTACCGCTGCAGACCTCGACCTGGAAGGGCAGGCTGTACGCCGTCCCGTACAACACCAACACCCAGCTCCTCTGGTACCGCAAGGACCTGGTCCCCACCCCGCCCAAGACGTGGGCCGAGATGATCGCGATGGCGCGCGTCCTCGCCCGGCAGGGCAAGCCGCACTACGTGGAGATCCAGGGCGCCCAGTACGAGGGCCTGACCGTCTGGTTCAACACGCTGATCAACAGCGCGGGCGGCTCCATCCTCAACCCGAGCGCGACCGAGCCCTCCCTCGGCCCGCCGGCCGTCAGGGCCGCCGAGGTCATGCGCAGGCTGGCGAACTCCCCGGGCGCTGACCCCTCCCTGTCCAACCAGATGGAGGACCAGAACCGCCTCGCCATGGAGTCGGGAACGGCGGCGTTCGAGATCAACTACCCGTTCGTCTATCCATCGATGAAGGAGAACAACCCGGCCCTGTTCAAGAACTTCGGCTGGGCCCTCTACCCCCGGGTCGAAGCGGGCCGCCCGGCCAGGCCCACCATCGGCGGCATCGACCTCGCCGTGAGCGCCTACTCGCGCCACCCCGGCCTGGCCTTCGAGGCGGCCCTGTGCCTGCGCAACCGGGAGAACCAGCTCACCGCCGCGCTCAAGGGCGGACTGCCGCCCACGCTGCGCGCCCTGTACGACGAGCCGGAGTTCATGAAGGCGTACCCGTTCTCCCGGGAGGTGCTGACTTCCTTGCAGGCGGCGAGCGTACGGCCGATCACTCCGGCCTACCAGAACATCTCGATCGCGATCTCCCACACGCTGTCCCCGCCGTCGGCGATCAATCCGGTGAGCTCGATCGAGACCATCAGGGGCCAGATCGACGATGCCCTGCGATCCGAGGGTGTGATCCCGTGAGCATGCAAGCCGAACCGGCCGGAGCCCCGCAGCCCCCGGAGGCGGAGCCGCCGAAGCAGGACCAGGCGGCGATCTCGGCGGGCGCCCGGCAGGAGCGCCGGCTCGGCTGGCTGCTGTGCGCACCCGCCGTGATCATCATGCTCGCCGTGACCGCCTATCCCATCGGATACGCCGTCTACCTGTCCCTCCAGCGGTACGACCTGCGGTTTCCGGGGCAGGCGAAGTGGGTGGGCCTGAGCAACTACGGGGCCGTGCTGACCTCCTCGTTCTGGTGGCAGGCGTTCTGGGTGACGCTGTTCATCACCGCCGTGTCCGTGGCCATCGAACTGGTCCTCGGCATGGGCCTCGCCCTGGTCATGCACCGCACGATCTTCACGCGCGGCGTCGTCCGTACGTCCGTCCTCATCCCGTACGGCATCGTCACCGTGGTCGCCGCCTTCTCCTGGCAGTACGCCTGGACCCCGGACCTCGGCTACCTCGCCGCGCTGCTGCCCTCGGGTGACGCCCCGCTGACCGAGCAGTGGTCCGCCCTGTGGCTGATCATCCTCGCCGAGGTGTGGAAGACGACGCCGTTCATGGCCCTGCTGCTGCTCGCGGGCCTCGCCCTGGTCCCCGAGGAGACCCTGAAGGCGGCCATGGTGGACGGCGCGACGTCCTGGCAGCGGTTCACCAAGGTCATGGTGCCGCTGATGAAGCCGGCGATCCTGGTGGCGCTGCTCTTCCGCACCCTGGACGCGTTCCGGATCTTCGACAACATCTACATCCTGACCGCGGGCGCCCAGGACACCGGCTCCGTGTCGATCCTCGGGTACGACAACCTGTTCACCGCGCTGAACCTGGGCATCGGGTCGGCGATCTCGGTCCTGATCTTCATCTGTGTCGGGATCATCGCCTTCACCTTCGTCAAGCTGTTCGGCGCGGCCGCACCGGGCGCGGAGGTGAAGCGCTGATGGCCGCCGTAGGCAAGACGCACGCGACCCGATGGGCCGTCGTCAACATCGTGGTGGTGCTGTACGCCCTGTTCCCGGTGTGGTGGATCGCCGCGCTGTCGTTCAAGGACCCGAGCACCCTCACCGACGGCGACTACATCCCGAGGGACTGGACCTGGGAGAACTACCGGGGCATCTTCCAGACCTCGGAGTTCACCAGGGCGCTGATCAACTCGATCGGCATCGCCCTGATCGCCACGGTCATCGCGGTGGTGCTCGGCACCATGGCCGCCTACGCGGTGGCCCGGCTGCGGTTCCCCGGCAAGCAGGTCCTCATCGGCATGTCGCTGCTGATCGCCATGTTCCCGCCGATCTCCCTGGTGTCACCGCTGTTCAACATCGAGCGGAACATCGGGATCTTCGACACCTGGATCGGGCTGATCATCCCGTACATGACCTTCTCGCTGCCGTTGGCGATCTACACCCTGTCGGCGTTCTTCCGGGAGATCCCCTGGGACCTGGAGAAGGCCGCCAAGGTGGACGGGGCCACGCCCGCGCAGGCGTTCCGCATGGTCATCGTGCCGCTGGCCGCCCCGGGCGTCTTCACCACGGCGATCCTCGTGTTCATCTTCTGCTGGAACGACTTCCTGTTCGCGATCTCGCTGACCTCCACGGAGGCCGCGCGGACGGTGCCGGCCGCGATCGCGTTCTTCACGGGCAGTTCGCAGTTCCAGCAGCCGACCGGGTCGATCGCCGCCGCCGCCGTGGTGATCACCATCCCGATCATCCTGTTCGTTCTGTTCTTCCAGCGGCGGATCGTCGCCGGACTGACCTCCGGGGCCGTCAAGGGATGACCCGCGAGGCATAGGCAAGGAGGCACCACCCATGGCCGAGATCGTCCTTGAGGGAGTCACCAAGCGTTTCCCCGACGGATCCCTCGCCGTCAAGGACGTGGACCTCGACATCGCCGACGGCGAGTTCGTGATCCTCGTCGGGCCGTCCGGATGCGGCAAGTCCACCACCCTGAACATGATCGCCGGGCTCGAGGACATCACCGAGGGCACGCTGCGCATCGGGGAGCGGGTCGTCAACGACCTCGCCCCCAAGGAGCGCGACGTCGCCATGGTGTTCCAGAGCTACGCCCTCTACCCGCACATGAGCGTCCGGGAGAACATGGGGTTCCCGCTGCGCCTGGCCAAGGTGGACAAGGACACCATCAACACCAAGGTCGAGGAGGCCGCGCGCGTTCTCGACCTGGGCGAGCACCTGGACCGCAAGCCCGCCAACCTCTCGGGCGGGCAGCGCCAGCGCGTCGCCATGGGGCGGGCGATCGTCCGCGACCCCAAGGCGTTCCTGATGGACGAACCGCTGTCCAACCTCGACGCCAAGCTCCGCGTGCAGATGCGCACCCAGATCTCCCGGCTGCAACGACGTCTGGGCACCACCACCGTGTACGTCACCCACGACCAGACCGAGGCGATGACCCTCGGCGACCGCGTCGTGGTCATGAGGCAGGGCCTGGTCCAGCAGATCGGCACGCCCGCGCAGCTCTACGACCTGCCGCGCAACCTCTTCGTCGCGGGCTTCATCGGCTCCCCGGCGATGAACTTCCTGAACGCGACCCTGGAGCACGGCGCCCTGCGTTCCCCCCTGGGGGAGATGCCCCTCGACAACCGCATGCGGCAGGAGTTGGAACGGCAGGACGCGCCCCGCGAGGTCATCATCGGACTGCGTCCGGAGGCCTTCGAGGACGCGGCCCTGTCCCGGCAGCGGGGAGGTACCGGCCCCGTCTTCACCGCCACCGTCGACGTGCTGGAGTCGCTGGGCTCCGACGTGTACGTCTACTTCTCCGCCGAGGGCGGGCCCGTGCAGACCGCCGAACTGGAGGAACTGGCCACCGACTCGGGCGCGCGGGACACCGGCGCCGGGGACGGGGGCGGCCAGCAGATCGTGGCCCGCCTGGACGCCGCGACCCGCGCCCGCGAGGGACAACAGGTGGAGCTCCAGGTCGACACGGCCAAGGCGCACGTGTTCGACCCGAGGACCGGCGTGAACCTGACGCATCCGGAGACCGCCCGCTGACGCACCCTGCCCGGCCGGGCTCGCCGCGCCGATCCGCTCAGCGCGCCCCGCCGGGCCGGGGGACCTCGTCCAGCGCCGGCGCGATGACCGCGAAGGCCCGATCGGTGAGTACGACGGGATCCTCGGTGCCCTCGCTGCCGCTCCACCGATGCAGCACCGTGTCGAAGGCGCTGAGCGCCATTCCGGCGGCCAGTCGCGGGTAGAGGTCGGCGTCCGGGGCCAGGCCCAGGCGCCCGGCCAGCTCCGTCGCCAGGGCGTCCCGCCACTGCGCCTGCCGTTCCAGGAAACGGGCGTACAGGGCGGGGGTGCGCAGGATCAGCCGGACCACCCGTAGGGCCCTGGCGGCGTGGTCGGAGTGGTCGGCGCAGGCTGCGACCGGGACCTGGACGGTGTGCCGCAGCGCCACCGACGGGGATTCGGCGGCGGGGCGCGCCGCCAGCTCGTCGCGCATGTCGGCGCCCATGCCGGCCAGGAACTGGACGACGACGTCCTCCTTCGAGGCGAAGTACCGGAAGAACGTCCGCTTGGACACCCCGGCCGCCGCCACGATCTCGTCGACGGTGACTCCGTCGAAGCCCTTCAGCGCGAGCAGTTGCAAGGCCGCCTCGGTCAACTCGTCCGAGACGAGCTGGCGTTTGCGCTGGGCGAGGGAGGTGTCGGGCCGAGGGTTCACCAGATCATCGTAGCGCGGTGTCATGTATGGCACCAAGTGCCTTCTTGACACTTGATGCCACTCAAGGCACGGTGTGGCGTATGACCGAACGACAGCAATGGACCGCCGACCGGATACCGGACCAGAGCGGGCGGGTGTTCGTCGTCACCGGGGCCAACAGCGGCCTGGGACTCGCGACCACCCGGGCCATCGCCCGAAAGGGCGCGCACGTGATCCTCGCGGTGCGCGACGAGGACAAGGGGCGGCGGGCGGCCGCGCGGATCACCGCCGAGCAGCCGGACGCCCGCCTCGACGTGCGCCGGATCGACCTGGCCGACCTCGACTCCGTCCGCGCCTTCGCCGACCGGACGCACACCGAGCACACCCGGCTGGACGTCCTGGTCAACAACGCCGGGGTGATGGCGCCGCCGCGCACGCTCAGCGCGCAGGGCCACGAGGTGCAGTTCGCCGCCAACCACCTCGGGCACTTCGCCCTCACCGGCCTGCTCCTGGACCTGCTGACCGCCGGGCGCGACCCCAGGGTGGTCACGGTGAGCTCGATGAACCACCGGCAGGGGCGACTGAACCTCGACGACCTCGCCGCCGAGCGCCGCTACTCACCGATGGGTTTCTACAACCAGTCCAAGCTGGCCAACGCCGTCTTCGGCCAGGAGCTGGACCGCCGGCTCACCGAGGCGGGCAGCCCGGTGCGCAGCCTGCTCGCGCACCCCGGCTACAGCGCGACGAACCTCCAGTTCGACGGGCCGGTCGCCCTGGTCAGCCTGCTCTTCGGCCGTGTCCTCGGCCCGTTGCTCGCGCAGCCCCCGGACCGGGGCGCGCTGCCGCAGCTGTACGCGGCCACCGCCCGCGACGTGACGGGCGGCGACTTCATCGGCCCCGACGGCCTCGGCGAACTGCGCGGCCATCCGACCCGGGTGCCGCTCTCGGCGGCGGCACGGGACGCCGGGACGGGTCGGCGGCTGTGGGAGGCGTCGGAGGAGCTGACGGGGGTGCGGTTCGTCTTTCCCACGTCCGTGTGAGGCGCGGTCAGCGGCGCGCCCGGGAGCGGGTCTCGCGCGGCGGGCGGATGAACTGGAGCTCCAGGGTGAGCGGGGGGTCGGCGACGCCGGGGCCGCCGGCGTCGGCCCAGCCGATCAGGTCGTCCGTGCAGTCGTCACCCATCGCGAAGCCCACCCAGACCGCACGCCCGCCGGCCAGCCGTCCGGCGGTGGAGGGCTGCACGACGACGACGTTGGCCTGGTCGCAGGGGCCCAGACAGTCCGTCGTACGGACGGTGAACCGCCCGCCGGAGGCGGCCGCACCGGCGCGCAGCCGGTCCAGCTGCCAGGCGTGGTCGGCGTCGGGGTACTTGCGGGGATCGCCGCAGCAGCAGCCGCGGCACACCACGAGGGTGCACGGCCGCTGCCCGGCCCGTATCACCGGCACCGGTCAGGAGGCCAGTCCGACGTGGGCCAGCGCCTGCCGCAGCAGAAAGCCGTGACCGCCCGGCATCTCGCTCTGCACCCCCGGCGACAGCGCCTCCTGGGGGCTGAACCAGACCAGGTCGAGGGCGTCCTGCCGGGGACGGCAGTCGCCGGTCACCGGGACGATGTAGGCGAGGGACACGGCGTGCTGACGCGGGTCGTGGTACGGCGAGACGCCCTGCGTCGGGAAGTACTCGGCGACGGTGAACGGCTGGAGGGAGGTCGGGACCCGGGGCAGGGCCACCGGGCCGAGGTCCTTCTCCAGGTGGCGAAGGAGGGCGTCGCGGACGCGCTCGTGGTGCATCACCCGGCCGGAGACCAGGGTCCGGCTGACATTGCCGTCCGGTCCGATGCGCAGCAGCAGTCCGATGCTGGTGACTTCGCCGCTGTCGTCGACGCGGACGGGCACGGCCTCGACGTACAGGATCGGCATGCGGGCGCGCGCCGATTCGAGCTCGTCGGACGTCAGCCAACCGGGCGTGGTTTCGGTCATGTCAGACATTGCTTGATCATACTTTCAGGAGTCGGCGGGCCAACGGTAGACCTGACGGGCGTTGTCCGCTCCCGCCCACCGGGCGATGCGCAGCGCGTCGGGCAGACTCAGTTCGTCGCCGTCCACCCGGTCCTGGAGCAATTCGCCCAGTCCCCTGCGGAAGGCCAGCGCACCGAGCCAGTGGAACTCCGAGACACCGTATGCGTCGGAGCTGTACAGCAGTTTGCGGAACGGTGTGATCTCCAACGCCTCCGCCACCACCGCCCGGGCCCGCGCGGGGCCGACGTAGTGGAGGGTGAGGCCGACGTCGAGGTACACCTGTTCGAACACCGTGGCCAGGTAGGCGGCCTGGCGCTGGTAGGGCCAGCAGTGCAGCAGGAGCACCGGGATCGTGCCGGCGGTCAGGTGCAACCAGTCGGTGAGCAGCGTGGGATCGGTGCGGTGCAGCCGGATGTCGTTGTCGCCGAAGCCGGTGTGGAGCTGGAGCGGCAGGCCCAGGTCGACGGCGGTCCACAGCAGGTGCCGTACGAGAACCGGGTCGTCGAGGCGGCCGCCCCGTAGCAGCCATCGCCGGGCCGCCTGCGTGACGTCGGCCGCGGCCGGGCGGGCCGGGTCCAGGTCGAAGCCGGTCCGGTAGGCGGCCACGGACTTCACGCCCACCACCCCGGGCCGCGCCACGGCGTCCCGGGCGGCCCGCGCGAACGTCCCGGCGTACTCGTCCGGTTCGACGCCGTCGGCCGCCACCCGCTCGGCAACGCTCTCCAGCCGGACGATCTCGTACGTCTCGTACGTGCCGAAGGCGTCCCCGGTGAGGTCCGCGGGTCCGAAGCCCGTGTCGACGCAGAACACCTCCACCCCCGCCGCGGCCAGGAAGCGCCGGTCGACCTCGCGCCGGCCCAGTTCGGCCCGGCGGGCCAGGTAAGCCTCGGCCGGGGCGTGGCGGGGCAGGTCGAGCAGGGGAGCGCAGTGGCGGCGCACGGCCACGCCCACGGGGCTGTCGAACGGCGAGATCCCGCTGCCCGGCCACCGCTCGCCCTCGGTGATCAGCGACTCGAAGTCCGCCCGGTCCAGGTCGACGGCGACCACGCCGTGGCAGTGGTGGTCGACCAGCCGCAGCTCGGCGAGGGTGTCGTGGACCGCGCCCATTCAGTACACCCAGCGGTATGCCGCCGCGACCCGGTCGTCGTCGAGACCGTGCACCGCGGCGATCTCCCCCTCGCGCACGGCGGCCACGGCGTCGGCGAGGACCGGGCCCAGCGCGCCCCGCAGCTCCCCGTCCGCGCGGAACTCCTCGACGGCCTCGGTCAGCGAGGTCGGCAGCCGGCGCACTCCCCGGGCGGCGGCCTCCTCGGCGTCGAGACCGGCCGGATCACCGGTGACCTCCTCGGGCAGCGACGCGCCCGACGCCAGGCCGTCCAGGCCCGCGGCGATCAGGCAGCCGAGGGCGAGATACGGGTTGGCGGCCAGGTCCACGGGTTTCACCTCCAGGTTCGCCTGCTGGTCGCGCAGTCCCGCCGTGCCGGTCACCACCCGGATCGCGGTCTCGCGGGTCTCCAGACCCCAGCAGGTGAAGACCCCGGCCCACTGGGACGGCTTGAGCCGCAGATGGCTGGCCGGGCTCGGCGCCGTCACGGCGGTGAGGGCCGGGAGGTGCGCCAGCACACCGGCCGCGAAGGACTCGGCGTCGGCCGTCATGCCGTACCGGCGCTCACCCCCGGAGTGCAGGTTCCTGCCGTCGCGCCAGGCGGAGAGGTGGACGTGGCCGCCGTTGCCGACGCCCCGTGCGACGACGGCGGGGGAGAAGGAGACCCGCAGCCCGTGGCGCTGTGCCACCGCCCGGACCGTCTGCCGCACCAGCACACTGCGGTCGGCCGCCGCCACCGGGTCGAGCGCGCCCACCGAGACCTCGAACTGCCCGGCCGCGTACTCGGGATGGACCTGGTCGACGTCCACGCCCTGCGCGGCGAGCGCGGCCAGCAGATCGCCCAGGTAGTCGCTCAGCTCCACCTGGCGGGTGGCCCCGTACGCCGGGCCGGTCGTCGCCGGCACGAACTCCCCGTCGGGCGCCGAGCCCCGGCCGACCGTCCACTCGATCTCGATGCCCGCGCGGAAGGTGAGGCCGTGGTCGCGGGCCGCGGCGGCGACGATCCGGCGCAGGAAGGTGCGGGAGCACCCCGGGTGCCGCTCCCCGTCCTGCGTGATCCGGTCGACCGGTGCCCACGCCCAGCCGGGCTGTGCGGCGAGCACCACCACTTGGTCGAGGTCGGGGTAGAGGCGCAGGTCGCCGTCGGGGGAGCCGAGCACGTCGGTGGTGACGATGTGGTCGTTGGCCAGGAAGGTGTCGAACACGGGGGACATGCCCACCCCCCAGGCCGCCGC
Organism: Streptomyces griseus subsp. griseus; assembly: GCF_000720255.1. GTDB lineage: Bacteria > Actinomycetota > Actinomycetes > Streptomycetales > Streptomycetaceae > Streptomyces > Streptomyces griseus_I. The sequence continues at coordinate 292,437 of NZ_JOJE01000007.1, forward strand.
CGAGGCCAGCCGGGAGGTGGGGACCGTCTTCACCCGGCCGATGCCCGCGGTGTCGACGTACGCCAGGACGATCCCGTGCACGCCCTGCTCGAAGAGGCTCCTGCTGAGCGCGGTGGCCCGGTCGACGTCGCCGGGGCGCCCACCGGGAACGGGATCGGCAAGGGTGGTCATACGTCCTCCACGTCGAGGTCCGCCACGGTCGGTGTGTCCGTCAGGGTTTCACGGCCACCGCTCCGAACTGCGGTACCAGGGACGGAGAGTCGGACTCGGCACGCCATCGCGAGCACGACACGAGGCCCGGCTCGACCAGGTCCAGTCCCTCGAAGAACGCGGCGATGTCCGTGCCGCTGCGGGCGGTGATCGGCGGCGTGGCGTTCTCGTTCCAGAACTCCATCGCCGGGATCTGGCCCTCGCCGTCGAGGTCCGCGTCGAACGTCGGGTGGGTCAGCACCAGGTAGCTGCCGGAGGGGACCGCCGCCATGACCCGCCGTACGATCTCGCGCGCCTTGTCGGTGTCGAGCACGAAGTTCAGGATGCCGAGGAACATGACCGCGACGGGCCGGTCGAAGTCGAGGGTGCCCGCGGCGCGTTGGAGGATGGCGTCCGGATCGTGCACGTCGGCGTCGATGTAGGCGGTGACGCCCTCGGAGGTTCCGGTCAGCAGGGTGCGCGCGTGGGCCAGCACGATCGGGTCGTTGTCGACGTACACGATCCGCGACTCGGGCGCGATCCGCTGGGCGATCTCGTGCGTGTTGTCCCCGGTGGGCAGCCCGGTGCCGATGTCCAGGAACTGCCGCACCCCGCGCTCCTCGGTCAGGAACCGCACCGCCCGGCCCAGGAACCAGCGGTCGGCGCGGGCGATGTCCCGGATCAGCGGGAACATCCCGGCCACGTGTTCACCGACGCGGCGGTCGATCTCGTAGTTGTCCTTGCCGCCGACCCAGTAGTTCCAGACCCGCGCGTTGTGCGCCACACCGGTGTTGAGCCGCGCCTTGTCGGTCACGTTCCGCCTCCTCCACGTCCGGGCCGCAGCCATTGTGCCGTCCCGTGATCAGCGTGTCATAGGGTGATGATCGGACCGCACCCGTACGGAAAGAAGGACATGCCCCACTCGCCCTCGTCCCTCGCCGCCCCCGAGTCCGCCGCCGTCGGTCCCGCCGACATCCGGCTGGTCGTCACCGACATGGACGGCACACTGCTGGACGACGACAAGCGGGCCCCCGCGGCACTGCGGGAGGTACTGGCGCGGCTGCGCGAGCGGGGCGTGCTCTTCAGCCCGGCGAGTGGACGGCAGTACGCCACGCTGGCGCGGGAGTTCGCGGACGTGGCCGAGGGCATGGTGTTCATCGCGGAGAACGGCACGTACGTCGTGCGCGACGGGGTGGAGCTGAGCTCCGACCCGCTGGCGCCCGAGGTGGTCGCCCGGGTCGTCGCCGCCGTACGGCAGTTGGTGGCGGACGGCGTCGACGTCGGGGCCGTCGTCTGCGGGAAGCGGTCCGCCTACGTGGAGCGGACCGACGAGCCGTTCCTGGCCGAGGTGCGCCGCTACTACGTGGAGAACCGGATCGTCGAGGACGTCGCCGCCGTAGACGACGAGGTCCTCAAGGTGGCCCTGTTCGACTTCGGGTCGGCGGAGCGGACCACCGCGCCCGCCCTCGCACCGCTGGCCGACACCCACCAGGTGGTCGTCTCCGGCGAGCACTGGGTCGACGTCATGAACCGCACCGCCAACAAGGGGACCGCACTGCGCCTGCTCCAGCGGGAGCTGGACGTCACTCCGGCGCAGACCCTGGTGTTCGGCGACTACCTCAACGACCTGGAGATGCTGGACGCCGCCGAGTGGTCCTTCGCCATGGCCAACGCCCACCCGGAGGTCGTCCGCCGGGCCCGCCACCTCGCCCCCAGCAACAACGACAACGGCGTCCTGCGCACCGTCGCGCGCCTGCTCGACCTGCCGGTCACCGGGCTCTGATCAGGGCGGGCTCTGATCACCGAACTCTGATCACCGGGCTGTGAGCCGTCACGGGCGGGGCTGCGCGAGCCCGTGCTGCCAGGCCCAGGCCGCGATCTCGACGCGGTTCCGGGCCGCCAGCTTCACCTGCACGCTGGACAGGTGCGTCTTCACCGTGGACAGGGACACGAAGAGTTCGGCGGCGATCTCGGCGTTGGTACGGCCGAGGGCGACCAGGCGGACCACGTCGAGCTCACGGTCGGTGAGGGGATCGCGCGGCGGCGACGCGGGCATCGGCGCCGCGGCGCCCGCCTGCGGTGCCGTGAGGTGTTTGAGCAGACGGACCGTGATCGACGGGGAGACCAGGGAGTCGCCGGCCGCGGCCGCCCGGACCGCCTCCGCGAGCAGGGCCGGGCCGGAGTCCTTGAGCAGGAACCCGCAGGCACCGCCGCGCAGCGCGCCGTAGACGTACTCGTCGAGGTCGAACGTCGTCACCACGACCACCCGCATCGGGTCGGCCACCTCCGGCCCCGCCAGCAGCCGGGTCGCCTCCAGACCGTCCAGCTTGGGCATCCGGATGTCCAGCAGGCACACGTCCGGCCGCACCCGCCGGGCCAGCGTCACCGCCTCCTCGCCGTCGGAGGCCTCGGCGACCACGGTCATGTCGGGCTGCGCGTCCAGGAAGAAGCGGAAGCCGGTGCGGACCATGTCCTGGTCGTCGGCGATCAGGACACGGATGGGCGCGGCGCCGGGGGCGGGGACGGTCATGGCTCGATCATGCCTCAGGGAGCGGGTCGGGAACGGGAGCGGGCACGGGAAGCAGGGTGGGCCGGCGGGGTTGTCAGTCCGCCGTCTGTGCGGGGTCTGCGGTCACCCTGCGCAGCAGCGGCTTGCTGGCGCCGACCGTCGCGAACATGGCCAGGGCGCCGAGGAGTACACAGACGGCCAGTTGTACGGCGCCGGATGTGTTGATCGTGGCGCCGAGCGCCCTGTTGAGCCGGTACGAGCCGTACACGCCCATGGCGGTGGTGCCGCCGGCCAGCACGACCAGGGGCAGGACCGTCTCCCGCAGCCGTGCCCGGTCCAGCACCCGCAGCGGCGTGCCGGCCAGCCGCAGCAGGCCGTAGACGCGCCGCCGGTCCAGGACGTTCGCCGCCGCGGTCAGGCCGGCGGAGGCGGTCGCCACCAGGAAGCCCAGGGCCAGCGTGGCGGTGCTGACCTCGGCGAAGCGGCCGAGGGCGACACGGTCGTTCGCCGTCACGTAGTCCTGCGTGTAGGGCGGGGTGGTCGTGGCGACGGACGCGAGGGCGGTGACGGCGGTGTCGATCCGCTCGGACCCGCCGGAGACATGGGCGATCACGCCGTGGCCGCCGGCCAGCAGACCGTCGTAGTCGTCCTCGCGGCCGAGGGCGATGGTCGCGGTGACACCCGCGCGGTGCAGCACCGTACGGGCCTCGGCGGCGGCGTGCCGGGCGGTGGCCGCGTCCGCGGTGACCACGGCGACCTGGTCCCGGTACTCCACGCCCTCCGAGCCGAGCTGGCTGACGGAGAAGAACCCGGCCGCGAAGCCGGCGAGGACCAGGCCGCTGACGGTGCGCCAGGCGCCGCGCGGGTCGTCGCTCAGCCGCCGGGCGGCCAGCAGGGTCGCCGGGCGCCGGGCGAAGCGGCCCGCGATCCGGCCGAGCCGGTCCACGACCCACGGGCCGAACAGCCAGAACGCCCCGTAGAACAGCAACAGGAGGGCGAGCGCCTGGCGGCCGGTCACGCCACTGCCGCTGAACTGGAAGACGCACAGCAGGGCCACCGCGAAGATCACCAGCCGGATCACCCGGGTGCGGCGCGGGTTCGCCTGCTGCGCGACCCCCAGCGGCGAGGACGCCACCTGGCGCAGCATCGACACCGCGCTGACCGTGATGAGCGCGGTGACCGCCGCCACCACGGCCAGGCACCACGGCAGACCCACCCACAACTGACCGGTGTACCAGTCTCCGACGCCGTACGGCACTCGCGCCAGGACAGGCAGCAGCGCCCCGTAGGCGACCGCCCCCGTGAGGGCGCCGGCAGCGCCGACCGCGGCCGCCTCGGCGGCGGTCATGCCGATGATCTGCCGGGGCGTCGCCCCGGCCAGCCGCAGCGCGGCGAGCCGCTGCTCGCGCCGGGCCGCGCCCAGCCGTCCGGCCGCCGAGGACAGTACGACCACGGGCATCCCGAGCAGTACGACACCGAGCAGCGCCGCTCCCCGGTCGGACGCCGTGAACAGGCTCGCCTTCGACCCGGAGAACCCGGAGATCTCGGCGCGCGCGGCCTGCCCCTGGTCGAACCAGTTGCCGCTCTCCAGCGCCTTCGACACCGCCGCGTCGGCCGGCGTCCGGCCCACCACGGCGACGAGTTCGTCGGGTGAGGCGAGGCCGGCCGCGCCGATCGTGCCGTACGACCTCACCTTCGGGAAACGGTCGGCGAGTCGGCCGGCGGGGAGTTCGCGGACCAGTTCGGCCAAGGCCGGGGAGAGGTATACCTCGCCCCGCTTCGGGAAGGCGTCGAGGCCGGGCGGTGCGGGGGTGGACGCGCGGCCCGGGAGCTGAGCCAGAGACACGACGCTGACGGGTTCGTGGCGGACGTACGTCGTCGCGAGCGCCTGGACGGCGGTGCCGTGCCGCGTGGGCTCGGGGGTGCGCCAGGCGGTGCGGTCGGCGCGGGCGCCGGAGCCGAGACATGCGGCGATCATCACCAGCATCACGAACGCGCCGACGGCGGCGGCCCCGGCCGCGAGCAGCTGACTCTGCAGGCCGCGGCGACCGGACGACCGGGCGAGATGCCAGGTCAGGGGCAGGACGGGGGAACGCATGGGGGCTCCGGGGCGGTGAGGGAGGGCAGGGC
>NZ_JOJE01000008.1 GCF_000720255.1 Streptomyces griseus subsp. griseus
CAGCACGAAGTCCAGCGCGCCGTCGCCGTCGAGGTCGCCCACCGAGGCGTCGTTGGCCTCGTAGGTGTAGGCGACGCCGTCGGGGGTCGTGCCCCCGGCGGGCGGGCTGATCGGGACGTCCTTGTAGCCGGTGCGGAACTGGATCGCGTGGACGGAGTCGGCCTGCTCGACGCCGTTCACGATCGGGCGGACGGTGTAGTCGGCGGAGTTGGGCGCGCCGGAGTGGAAGTAGTTCGTGGAGCCGGTGATCGGGGCGGAGTTGACCTTCGTACCGGCTCGGTAGACGTTGAAGGACACGCTGTCGGGGTCGGTGCCGAGCCAGCGCCAGCTGATCAGGTTGCCGCTGTCGGTGTGGACGCTGACGACTCCGCGGTCGAGCTTCTCCACCTGGCGGGCGGTGGCTGCCATGGGGGTACCGCCCGCGCGAGTGAGTTCGAGCGTGGGGGACGTGCCGGCGTCGAGCGCGGTGAGTCCGGCGCCGGTCAGAGCCGTCGCGGCGGTCAGGGCGGCGGCCACGGCGGTCGGTCGTCTGCGGTGCTTGTGGGGGTGCGGGTGCTGCACGGGACGAACCTCCTGGAGGACGGACGGGTTCCGCTCTCTCAGTCGTCGCGGGCCACCCGCGCGTTGCCGTACCTTCCGGCCAGTTCTGCGACCGTCCGGGCGATGCGTTCGCGGAGCCCGGGGGTCCTAGAACCTCGATGTCGGCGCCCAGACGCAGGAATTCGGCGTGGGCGTGGTCGACGGACTCGATGGGGACGGTGGCCAGGATCCAGCCATCCGCGTCCGCGTCACCGTCGGCCCTCACCGCCCCGGCGAGCTTCGCACCCGGCGCCAGGCGCACCAACACCTCGTCGCGGTACAGGCGTTGCTGGAAGCGGCGCTGGTACGCCGTCCAGTAGGCGGCCGGCGCGAAATCGTCCGGGCGGGTGAACGTCTTGTCCATGTCGGCGAGTTCGAGGATCTGATCGACGCGGAAGGTGCGCGGGCCGGGGCCGGCCACGAGGTACCAGCGGCCTGCCTTCGGCACCAGTCCGTCGGGAGCAGGCGTTCTCGCTGGACGGCGGGGAGGCCTGGCTGACCAACTGGGTCATGGAATTCACGCGTCCGACGGCCGCCGGAACGCCCGCAGGGTGAACTCGGGGTCGGGGCGCGGCCGGTCCTGGTCGGGCAGGGCCTCGAGCCGGGCGGCGAACCGGTCGGCGAGCGGCTCACCGGGCGGCAGCGTGACGAACCAGCCCCGCCGCAGGTCCGCCACGGCCCGGCGCGGGCTGCGCCCCTGGCCCCGGCCGCGGAAGCCGGCCCGGCCGGCCGGGACCAGACCGCTCGCGAGGGCGTACGACTCGACGAGCGCGACGGCGTCGGAGGCCGCGCGGCGCGGGCGGGAGGCGAGCACGGCGTCGATGTCGCTGCCCACATTGTGCGAGGCGCCCTTGTCGACCGTGGTGATGTACACCCCGCCCGGCCGCAGCACCCGGGCGCACTCGGCGACGACCCGCCGCACCTCCTCGGCCGGCTCCACGAGGTGCAGCAGCCACACACTGCTGACGGCGTCGAACTCCCCGTCCCGGAACGGCAGTCGCCGGCTGTCGGCGCGCACGACGGCACCCGGCAGCCGCGCGGCAGCATGCCGCGCCATGGTCCGGGCGAGGTCGACACCGGTCACCCGCAGACCGTCCCGGGCCGCGAGGCGCCGGGTGACGATGCCCGTTCCGCAGGCGACGTCGAGCAGACTGCGCGCCCCGGGCGGTACGAGGCTCAGGACGGCCTCGGCGGCGGCCGCCGCCCTGGGCTCACCCCCGCGGGAGACGTCGTAGCGCTCGGCTTCCTCGTCGTAGTCCAGCACGTCCGCTCCCCCGTCGCCGTAGCCGGCCGCTTTCCGGTGCTCCTTCGGCCTCCGTCACCGCACCCCGTGCCCTGGAGCCAGCGCTTCCACGCGGCGCGCCAGCTCGAAATCCTGTTCGGTGACGGCTCCGCCCGCGCTGTGGGTGTTCACCGCGAGGGCGACCGTGTTGTAGCCGAGGGTCAGGTCGGAGTGGTGGCCGAGCTCCTCCTGGACCTGGGCGATGTGGATGACCAGGGCGGTCGCCGCGAAGTGGTCGGCGAGCCGGTAGACGCGGGTGATGCGGTCCCCGTCGAGGGACCAGCCGGGCAGCTCGGCCAGGCGCTCCTCGATCTCCTTCTGCGACAGCGGCTCGGGGGGCATGACGGTCGCTCCCTTCCTGGGTGGCACGTACCTGTCCAGCCTGCCACAGGAGCGGCGCCCCGGCCCTGGTCAGGCGTCCGGCCGGGGCGCCCACGGGCCTGCCTTGTGTACGGTCGTGCCCATGACCACTGTCGCGTCCGGTCCCGCCGCCTCCGCCGTTCCCGTCGACAAGGGCGTGGGCCCGTTGCTGCGGGCGTGGCGGGAGCGACGGCGGGTGAGTCAGCTGGAGCTGGCGCTGCGCGCGGACTCCTCCGCCCGGCACATCAGCTTCGTCGAGACGGGACGCTCCCGGCCCAGCGAAGAGATGGTGCTGCGGCTGGCCGAGCACCTGGACGTACCCGTCCGGGAGCGCAACGCGCTGCTGCTGGCGGCCGGTTACGCCCCGCACTACCGGCAGACCCCGCTCGACGACCCGGCGCTGGACGCGCTGCGCGCCGGTATGGAGCGGCTGATCCAGGGCTACGAGCCCTACCCGGCGCTGGTGGTCGACGCGACGTACACCGTGGTCGCCGCCAACCGGGGCATCACGATGCTGCTGGAGGGCGTACCGGAGTCCCTGCTCACGCCCCCACTGAACGCGATGCGGCTGACGCTGCACCCCCAGGGGCTGGCGCCGCGCATCCGCAACCTGCGGGAGTGGCGCGGCCATCTCCTCGCCCAGATGGAACGTCAGATCGCCCTGTACCGGTCGGAGCCGCTACGGGCGCTGTACGAGGAGGTGGCGGCCTACCCGCTGCCCGAGCCGGAGCCCGGGGCTGCGGCGCCCGGGGACGAACCCGCCGAGCCGGTGCCGTATTTCGCGCTGCCGATGCGGATCGACCACGAGGGCCGCACGCTGTCCTTCATCTCGTCGATCTCCACCTTCAACACGCCGATGGACGTGACGGTCGCCGAGCTGGCCATCGAGACGTTCCTCCCGGCCGACCCGGCGACGGTCAAGTACCTTCACTCGCTGACGGCCTGACACGCACCCGCGCTCGCCAGGGTCCGGGTGATCAGGCCGGGCCGGTGCGTTCCGCCCGGACCCGCTGGGCGACGTCGCGCAGCTTGATGTTGTGGTGCTGGGAAATGCGGCGCAGCACGCTGAAGGCGTCGTCCTCGCTCAAGTGGTGGCGTTCCATGAGGATGCCCATGGCCTCGCCTATGGCGTGCCGGGTCTCCACCGCGTGCTCGAGCTGATCGATGGTGCGGGCGTCGGCCAGGGCGACGGCGGCGTGGGAGGCCAGCAGCCAGCCGGCCGTCTCGATGTCCTCGCCGAAGGCGCCGGGTCGGCGGGCATACAGATTCAGCGCGCCGAAGTCCTCGTTGTCGGTGTAGAGCAGCACGCCGGTCATGCTCCCGATGTCCAGCGCGCGGGCCCGGGCCGCGAACCGCTCCCAGGTGGGCTGGGGCCGGGTCAGGTCAGCGATCCGGTACACGCGGTCGCCGTCCTTGCGGCGGGCCAGATCAAAACAGGGTCCCTCGCCCAACTCACCCTGCAAGCGGTCGCATTCCTCCACGTTGTTGCCGCAGGCGGCCAGGGTCACCGCCCGGCCCTTGCGCACCGCCAGTATCCCGGCCGCGTCACAGCCCTCCACCAGCTTCACCGCGGAGGCCGCCACCTCGTCCAGCGTCGCCTGAACCGAGTCCTGCGCCAGCAGATCCCGCGCGAGCAGCGCCATCTGCTCGGCGTACTCACGCCACTCCATCCGCCACCACCCGCCTCGATCACCCCTTCCCCGGCCTTGCACACGGGGAAGCCCTACGAGGGCGCTCCTTCCCCGGCATTCGGAAAGTACTTCGACGGCTTGCCTGATCGTGTCTCCCGCGTCCCACGTGACAAGTTCGTCCCGCCGCCCCCGTGAGATGGCGGCCGGAACATGACACACTGGCTCGGATCCTTCGGCGCGCAGGGGAGACGTGGCGTGAGTGAGCGGCGGCCGGCGCCCACGGTGGGCCAGGTGGTGCTCGGCAAACGGCTTCAGGAGCTGCGCGAGGCGGCCGGCCTCAAGCGTGAGGAGGCGGCTCGCGTCCTGCACGTGGCGCCCGCGACCGTGCGGCGGATGGAGATGGCCGAGGTATCCCTGAAGATCCCGTACCTCCAGGTGCTGCTGGAGGCGTACGGGGTGCCCCCGGACGAGGCGACCGCCTTCGTGGCGCTGGCCGAGGACGCGAACAAGCCGGGCTGGTGGCAGCGGTTCCACGATGTGCTGCCGGACTGGTTCAGCCTGTTCGTGAGCCTGGAGGGCGCGGCGCGGATGATCCGCTCGTACGAGCCGCACTTCGTGCCCGGACTGCTCCAGACCGAGGAGTACGCGCGCGCCGTCCTCGACTCCGGCACCATCGGCCAGACCACGCCGGAGGCGATCGAGCGGCACGTGTCGCTGCGCGTCGCCCGGCAGCGGCTGCTGGACGGCCCGAACCCGCCCCACCTGTGGGTGATCATGGACGAGACGGTGCTGCGCCGCCCGGTGAGCATCCGGCCCGAGGTGATGCGCGACCAGCTGGACAAACTGCTGGAGTACACCGAGCGCGACCGGGTGACCCTCCAGGTCGCCGAGTTCGCGGACGGGCCGCACCCGGGGACGTACGCGCCCTTCTCCCTGTTCCGCTTCGCCGAGCCGGAACTGCCGGACCTGGTGGTCACCGAGTATCTGACCGGTGCCCTGTACCTGGACTCCCGCGCGGAGGTCTCCGCGCACCTGGAGGTCCTGGACCACATGACGACACACGCCGCGTCCGCCGAGCGCACCAGCAAGCTGCTGCGCGAGTGCCGCGAGAACTTCTGAGCGGGAGAAGCCGACCCATGGCCGGATCCGACACCGACGCCCCGCCCCCGCGCATCGACACCAGCCGACCGCATCCTGCCCGGGTGTACGACTGGTGGCTGGGCGGCAAGGACAACTACCCGGTGGACGAGGAGCTGGCCCGCCGGATCCTCGCCGTGGACGGGAGCGTGCTGCGCGGGGCGCGGGCCAACCGCCGGTTCATGCAGCGGGCCGTCCGGACCGTCGCCGAGGCGGGGATCCGCCAGTTCCTGGACATCGGCACCGGCATCCCCACGGAGCCCAACCTGCATCAGGTGGCGCAACAGGTCGCGCCGGAGTCGAGGGTCGTCTACGCGGACAACGACCCGATCGTCCTCAGACAGGCGCAGGCGTTGCTGCGCGGCTCCGCCGAGGGCGGCACGACCTATGCGCACGCCGACGTACGCGACGTCGACACCCTGCTGGCCCGGGCCGCCGAATCCCTGGACTTCACCCGGCCGGTGGCGCTGTCGCTGGTGGCACTGACCCACTATCTGGACGACGAGCCCGACGGCGACGACGTGTACGGCCTGCTGAAGAGGTACGTCGACGCGCTCGCGCCGGGCAGCCATCTGATCCTGTCCCAGGTCACCCCGGACCTGAACCCGGAGGCCGTCGGGAAGGCGGCCGAGCACTTCCGGCGCGGCGGCACGCCCTTCCATCCGCGCTCCCTGGCCGGGTTCGCGCGCTTCTTCGAGGGCCTGGAGCTGCTCGGGCCGGGCCTGATCCCGGTGTCCGGGTGGCGGCCGGAGCCGCAGGACGTGGCCCTGCAGGCGGAGGGCATAGTGCCGGTGTACGCGGGGGTGGCCCGCAAGGCCTGACTCCCGCCGACCACCGGACAGGCCGAGCAATTCGGGTCCATACTTGCGACACGCTGCGACACATGCGCCGATGTCCGGAATGCATGGAGTCGCGGCGGGAGTAACGACGCGGCGGGGGGCTGACGCACACTCATGAGGACTCCGACACCATCCGGCACCGCCCCGTCCACGAGCCCGTGGCGGCTCGACGCGGAACGCCGTCTGCTCGCGCGGGCACTGGCCGAGCCGGTGGTGACCGAGGTCGCCCCGGAGGAGCTCCCGCTCTTCGAGCGGCGCGCCCGGAGCTACTTCCGCCCCCGGCTGTGGAGGCGCCGGCCCTTGTCGCTCGACGTCGTCGGACTGGCGGCCGACGTGGTGACACCCGCGGCGCTGTCGGCGGCGGTCGGGGTGCTGGGAGTGATGTCGGCCGAGCTGGTGAGCCGGTTGACCTCGCGCCTCGTGGACCGGGTGGCGCGCCGCCGGCGGCGGGCGGAGGTCGAACCGGCCGAGCCCACCGCACCCGCTGCGCCGCCGGTCGCCGCAGCGCCCGCGCCGACCGCCGCGGAGCTGGCCCGCTGGCGTGCGGCCGCGCTGTCGGGCGCCCTGCGCCATGTCTCCGCGCAACGGGCCGAACGGGTGGCCGACTCGGTGCTGGCGGAACTGGTCCAGATGCTGGCGACGAACCCCCAGCCCGAACCCACAGCGGACCAGAGCCCACCCGGAACCCCACCCGAAGACGGAGACTCAGCGGCGACCGGGCGCTGACGTGCTCGTACGCGCTTTCCTCTTCTGTGTCGCCCTGATGGCCGCCGCAGTCACGATCGCCCTTCCGGCCACCACCAGCCGTCAGGAAGCCAACCTCGAGGCCAGCGGTCTGTGTTGGCCGGGTGCGCTCAGGGAGTTCCAGCTGACCCTGCCGATGTCCCCGGTGGAACGCGAGATCCTTCGCCAGGTTCCGGTCTGGCCCCCGCAACGGGTGGCGAAGAAGTACGAACCGGCCCTGAAACGGTACTTGGAGGAGCACTGCCCGCAGGCGGTGAACCCACGTGAGTCACGGGTGGGGCTCGCGCTGGGCGTCCTGGGGGTGGGGGGCTTCGTCCTGTACTGGCTCAGCCCGTACCAGCAGATCCTCTTCCGCCGCCTGCTCCGCCTGCGCCCCACACCGCGCGTCGGCGCAGCCCTCGGTTACCGACCGGACCTCGCCGACGCCGTGTTCCGGCTGGCTGACGACGCCGGGGTGACCGTGCACGGGGTGTGGCTGAACGCCGACGAGTACACCAAGAACGCTGTGGCGTTCGGGCACTGGGGGCGTCGTCACATCGAGCTCGCGAGCGGCATGGCGACGCTGTTCGACGAGGACCCGGGCACCTTCGAGGTCGTCGTCCGCCACGAACTCGGCCACATCCGCCACCGCGACCTCGACGTCACCCACGGCGTCACCGCGCTGTGGGGAGCCTTCACCGTGCTGCTTGCCGCCGCCTTCTGCTTCGCCGTGTCCGGCGACGCCGGCGACGGCCCGTACCTGCTGCGGCTCTCCTTCCATCTGGCCCTGCTCGCCTGCCTGTTGTACGCGGCCCGCAACACTTTCCTTCAGTCCCGGGAACTGCACGCCGACGCCTTCGCCGTACGTGGCGGCCCCCTCGGGACGGACGCGGGCAAGGAACGGCGACGGAAGCTGGACACCTTCTTCGCCGATCTGGCCGAGGCACGCGGCGGTACCGGTCTGCCGTTCGCCACCCACCCCGCCCTCCGGCGCCGCAGGGCGGCCCTGCGCCACTCCTCCCTGGCCGGTGAACTCACCGTCTGGGACGCCGCCTTGACCGGCTGTGTCGCCCTGCTGGCCGTCAACATACTGATGGGGAACAGTTTCGACATCATGCTGAGCGGGCTGCGCCTGGACCTTCTGAAGCCCGCCACGCTGCGGCCCGTCTACACCTGGCTGGCGCTCCCCCTGCTCCTGCCCGCCGGTGCCGTCCTGGGCGCCGGGATCCGGCACACGGTCGCCGCGTGGGGCGGTGTGCGCGGTGGGCGCGCCATGGTGGGGCGGCTGGCGCTGCTCGCTCTGGGGCTGTTCGCAGGGCTGTGCGCCGGGTGCGCGCTCCAGCCGGGCCAGGCGTTCGGGGACCGGTCCGTGCAGCTCCGCACGATGTGGTGGAGCCCGATCACCGACAGTCTCGGGCTCGGCCTCGCGCTGACGGCGGCGCTGTCGGTCCTGGCGCTCTCCCTGTTCGCCCTCGCGTGCGACGCCGTGTGCGGACCACGGGTGGTGTCCTGGTGGGCGGGCGCGTACGGCGTGGTCGTCACGGCCGCCTGGTTCCCCACGGCTCTTCCCGACGGAACTGCCCCGTACCTCCGCGCCGTGGTGGTCGGAGTGGCACTGCTCAGCGGCGGGCTGTCGGCGTTGCTTCGCCGACGGCCGGGACAGCCGCCCGCTCCCGTGCCGCTGGTCCCGGACGAGCCGGTGACACGGACCGAGGCTCCGGACGTGACGGGGCCGCGACTCCTGCTGGCGCATGCCGTCACCGCCGCCGCGGCGGTCGGCGCCGTCACCGTGGCGGCCGGCCTCCTGGTGAAGACTCCCGACGCGCCGTTCGCCCTGGTGGCCGCCTTGGGCCTGGTCTGCTGCGTCGGCGTCCTGGCCGGTGCGGCAGCCGCCCCTCACGACGCCGAGTTCCGGCGTCGCACCAGGTACGCCGTGGTCTGCCTTGCCGTGGGCGCGGGCGCGGGCTTTCTCCAGTCAGCGGGGACCGCCTTGCAGGGCGTACTGCCGGGCCTGCTGATCGGCGTGGCCGCGACCGGCGTCGCGGCGGCCGGCCGGATCTCGGCGGCCGCCGTCTACGCCTTCCGCCACCGCCACCGCCGCGGCTCGGCGATGGACTCGCCGGCGCCCGCTCCGGCTTCCCCGGTGCCTGCCCCGGCCACCTCGTCCGACGTCGCCCCGCAGCCGCGCCCGGCCGGTCCGCGAGGTGAGCCCGGGCACCGGCACCGGCGCACCACGGGACAGCACCGCTGACCGGCGCACCCGGACCTGTACACACGGACCGGCACCCACGGACCGGCACCCACGGAGGAGAGCCGGTTTAGGCGGCCCCGCCCTTCGCGTCCCGGTCCTCGTCGTCGACGATCTCCGCGTCCACCACCGCGTCGTCGTCCTGCCGGTCCTGCCGGCCGTGCTCGTCCCGCTGATCCTGGCCAGGGGTGCCCTCCGCCGGTGTCTCCTGCTGGGCCTGGGCGTACATGGCCTGGCCCATCTTCTGGCTGACGCCGGCGAGCTTCTCGACGCCGTCGCGCAGGGCGGCCGTGTCGGCGTTCTGCTCCAGCAGCTGCTTGAGCTCGGTGACCGCGGACTCCACCTCCGAGGTGGTGTCGGCGGGGATCTTGTCGGCGTTGTCGCGGAGGAACTTCTCGGTCTGGTAGACGAGTTGCTCGGCCTGGTTGCGGGTCTCGGCGGCCTCGCGGCGTTTGCGGTCCTCCTCGGCGTACTGCTCGGCCTCCCGCATCATGCGGTCGATGTCGTCCTTGGGCAGCGCGGAGCCGCCGGTGACGGTCATCTTCTGTTCGCGGCCCGTGGCGAGGTCCTTCGCGGAGACGTGCATGATGCCGTTGGCGTCGATGTCGAAGGCGACCTCGATCTGCGGGACGCCCCGTGGGGCGGGCGGCAGGCCGGTGAGGTCGAAGACGCCGAGCTTCTTGTTGTAGGCGGCGATCTCGCGTTCGCCCTGGTAGACCTGGATGCCGACGGAGGGCTGGTTGTCGTCGGCCGTGGTGAAGATCTCCGAACGCCGGGTGGGGATCGTGGTGTTGCGTTCGATGAGCTTCGTCATGATGCCGCCCTTGGTCTCGATGCCGAGGGACAGCGGGGTGACGTCGAGGAGGAGGACGTCCTTGACGTCGCCGCGGATGACGCCCGCCTGGAGGGCCGCGCCGACCGCGACGACCTCGTCCGGGTTGACGCCCTTGTGCGGGTCCTTGCCGGTCAGCTCCCGTACCAGCGCGGTGACCGCGGGCATCCTGGTCGAGCCGCCGACGAGGATCACGTGGTCGATCGCGGACAGCTTCACGCCCGCGTCCTTGACGGCCTGGTGGAAGGGCTTCTTGCAGCGGTCGAGCAGATCCTCGGTGAGCTCCTGGAACTGCGCGCGCGTCATCTTCTCGTCCAGGTGCAGGGGGCCCTCGGCGGAGGCGGTGATGTAGGGGAGGTTGATCGTGGTCTCGGAGGACGACGACAGCTCGATCTTCGCCTTCTCGGCGCCCTCGCGCAGCCGCTGCAGCGCCATCTTGTCGTTGCCGAGGTCGATGCCGTTCTGGCCCTTGAACTTCTTGACCAGGTATTCGACGATCCGCTGGTCCCAGTCGTCGCCGCCGAGGTGGGTGTCGCCGTTGGTGGCCTTGACCTCGATGACGCCGTCGCCGATCTCCAGCAGGGAGACGTCGAAGGTGCCGCCGCCGAGGTCGAAGACGAGGACGGTCTGCTCCTCGCCCCGGTCGAGGCCGTAGGCGAGGGCGGCGGCGGTGGGCTCATTGATGATCCTGAGGACCTTCAGGCCGGCGATCTCACCGGCCTCCTTGGTGGCCTGCCGCTGGGTGTCGTCGAAGTAGGCGGGCACCGTGATCACGGCGTCGGTGACGTCCTCGCCGAGGTAGGACTCGGCGTCCCGCTTCAGCTTCTGCAGGACCCGCGCGGACAGCTCCTGGGCGCGGTAGCGGGTGCCGTCCACGTCGCCCTGGTCGGGGAAGCGCCAGTGCGCGTCGCCCATGTGGCGCTTGACCGAGCGGGCGGTACGGTCGACGTTGGTGACCGCCTGCCGCTTGGCCACCTCACCGACGAGCACCTCGCCGTTCTTGGCGAACGCCACGACCGATGGTGTGGTCCTGGCTCCCTCCGCGTTCGCGATGACCGTGGGTTCGCCGCCTTCCAGGACGGCCACCACGGAGTTGGTGGTCCCGAGATCGATCCCGACCGGACGTCCCATCGCTGTCCCCTTCCGCCAGGAAGCCTCCACTCCAGCTCAGAACCTGAGTGCGCTCCTGTCAATGGGACACGTTCCCCGCCGCGGGGGTTCGATGCGGCTCCCCGCGCAGCTGCACGGCCCGCCGGGGCCGGTCGGTGACCAGGACGTCCACGCGCGGGTCGGTGAGGAAGGCCCGCATAGCGGTGTCGTCGTTGACCGTCCACACCATGGTGAACAGCCCGTGCCGGGCCGCTTCACGCAGTACGTTGGCCCGGGCGAGCCGCTGGTGTACCGCGACCCCGTGGGCCCCGCAGGCCCGCAGGCGCCGCATGGGGAACAGTTCGCTCGCCCGGGTGCGGGCCAATCGTGCCGTCCCCACCTCCTTGCCGTCGCGGCCCAGCGACAGCGCGGTGCGCACCTGGGGGAAGGCGCCGGTGATCTCGGCGATCGACCGGTCCTCCAGGGTGGTCGCGACGAACCCGTCGGGGCCGAGCCGGGCGATCGCCCGGTCGATCAGCTCCCGCTCGTGGCCGACCTCCTTCAGGTCGAGGTGCCCGATGAGCCTGCCGGCGATCAGCTCCATGACCTCGTCCACGGTGGGCACGGGGAACCCGGCGCGGTCGCTGAGCTCGGCGTGGGTGATCCGGGCCAGCTCGGGCCCGGTGCCGTTGACGCGCGGGTCGTGGTGGACGACGTAGACGCCGTCCGCGGTCCGCCGGATGTCGAACTCGACGTACTCCGCTCCGGAGGCGACCGCGTCCTCGTACGCCTCCCGGGTGGCCGGGCCGAAGCGCTCGGAGCCGCCGCGGTGGGCGGAGACCGCGGGGCGTCGCGGCACGGGTCACCTCCCGGATGAGGGGCGTGGGGCGGGCACGTGTGCCCGGGGGTCGTCGGGGGCGGCCAGGAGGGTGCTGGAGCGCCCGCCGGCCCGCCTGAGCAGCACGTAGCCGATCAGGACCAGCATGATGAAGGGCAGCCAGGCCACCGCGTAGGCCGCGCCGTATTCTCGCAGGTCGAGGATGGAGCGGTGCTCGTCGACGTTGGTGCCGTTGACCCCGAAGAACGCCAGCAGGAGCGTCGGCGGCAGCGCGATCAGCGTGGCGGCGGCGACGAGTCCGGAGATCGTACGGTCGCGGCGGTCGTCCCGCTCGGCGAGCGCGGCGTCGAGGGCCGCCGAGCGGGCGTTGATCACGGAGGTGAGCCGCTCGACCATGCGGGCGGAGTTGTCGAGGGTGTCGCGGACGCCGAGCGCGTCGCGCAGGGAGGATTGGAAGCCCTCCATGACCATCTCGGGGATCAGCAGGCTGTCGACGTAGGCCTCCACACCGAAGGCGAGATCGAGTTGGAGTTCGTTGACGCCTGCCGACAGCCGGGAGATCAGTGCACGGATCCCGGACGGGGAGTCGGCGGATGCCTGTTCGTTGGCGCGCATCATCCCGAACGCGGCGAGCCGGGTGCGCTGCAGGACGGCCTGGGCGGAGACCATGCCCAGGGCGACCAGGGCCAGGCCGTTCTCGACGTGCGGGGCCCAGCCCGCCTGGACGGAGACGCCTCTGCCGTGCGCGGAGACGGTCACACCGGGGTTCCTCATGTGCGGCGGCACGATGACCCCGGCGTGGGCGGTGCCGAGGCTGGGGAGTCTGCCGCGGTAGATCATCTCGCTGAGCGGGGTGGACAGCCGGGGGTCCTCGTGGTCGACCGTGGCGAGCAGGTCGCGCGCGAGCCGGCCACCGGGGAAGACGAGTTGGTGGACGTTCTGGCCGAACGCGAGCGGCTCCGGCAGACCGAGCCGCTCGGTCAGCGCGTCGAGCAGCGGCCGGTCCGCGAGGGTGAGGCCGGCGCGGTCGAAGCAGGTGGCCGCGAGCCACGGGGCGAGGGCGCCGGACGGGGTCTCGTCGGCGAAGTCGCAGTCCACCAGGAGGGTCGCGTCGCCGCGCGGGGTGGTGACGACCAGGACGCGCGCCCCGGCGAGGGCGAGTCCGCGGGCCCCGGACGGCAGCCGCAACTCCTCGGGCGCGACACGTTCGGACAGGATCGTCACGGGCAACAGCGGTTCGCTGGAACGCAGATGGGGCGTGAAGCGGCCGAAGTCGAAGCAGTCGACGAGGCGTCGCGGCTCCCCCAGCTCCGGTAAGACCCGGCCGGCCAGGCTGAACAGCAGCAGGATCCGGGTGTGTTCGCGGACGGCGGAGTCCAGCACCCGGCCGTGGTCCGAGGTTCCCGGCAGCATCCTCATCCTTCCGACGCCCTTTCCGCCGTACCGGCGCAGGGCGTTATACCCCGCCCTCCGTGGCCGAACCGGCGGGCCCGTGGGCCACCCCGTAGGGCGGCCCACAGTGCCGTGCGGTGGGCTGCCGGGTCAGGCGAGCTTGGCCGACAGGGTGATCGTCGTGCCGGTGAGGGCCTGGCTGACCGGGCAGTTCTTCTTGGCGTCCTCGGCGGCGGCGACGAACGCGTCGTTGTCGAGGCCGGGGACCGTGCCCTCCACGGTGAGGTGGATGCCGGTGATGCCCTCACCCGGCTGGAAGGTGACGTCGGCGTTGGTGACCAGCTTGGTGGGCGGGGTGCCGGCGCCGGCGAGGCCGTGGGAGAGGGCCATGGAGAAGCAGCTGGAGTGGGCGGCGGCGATCAGCTCCTCGGGGCTGGTCTTGCCGTTCGCCTGCTCGGCGCGCGACGGCCACGACACCGGCTGCTGGCCGATGCCGGAGGAGTCGAAGGTGACGACGCCGTTGCCCTCGAGCAGGTTGCCTTCCCAGACGGTGTGTGCGGTGCGCGTGGTTGCCACGGTGCTTCCTTTCGCGTGGTTTTCCCGTTGGACGGGTTTCTGTGCCCCATCCGATCACACTCCCGCTCGGCGCACGCGGAGGGCCTGCGCATGGGGGTGTGGCGGAGGGGGCACGGCGGCCGCCGGCTTGGGCCCCGGCGGGGGCTGATTCGGAGCAGTCGGGGCCGGTCGGTGCCGATCGGTGCCGGTCGGTGCCGGTCGGTGCCGGTCAGGCGACGCTGCGGTCCTCGCGGTCCTCGCGGTCTTCCCGGCCTCCGCTCTCCGCACGGCCTTCGCGGCCCTCGCGATCCTCGCGGCCATCTCCGGTCTGGAGGGGCACCTGGGGGCTGTTGGACTCCTCCAGCCAGCGGCGCAGGACCTGGTGCACCTGTTCCGCGCCGACGAGGTGCTCGTCGTCCGCGACGGGTGACGAGAGGACGAGCGGGGACAGCAGGAACGGCTTGGCCTGGGCGCCACCGAGGCCGCCGTGGGAGCCGATCTGCTCCTCGAAGGCGAGGACCTCGCCGTCGGCCGGGTCGTGGAATGAGTTGACCATGATGTCGGCGGTGTGCGGGAAGGAGTGGGTGCGGCGCACCGCGTCGGCGGCGCCGGGGCCGAAGTCGGCGAGCACCCCGGGCATGTCGTCGGTGAGTTCGTGCAGCGGTGTCTCCGCGCCGCGCGCGCCGAGCACGAGCCCGCCGTGCTCCTCGCTGCGCACCAGCAGGAAGCCGATGCCGGGGTGGTTGGCGAGCGTGGTCAGCAGCGCGGGGTGACGGGCGTCGATCTCCTCCTTGCTCATCCGGTGCGGCACGTCCGGGAAGGAGACCAGGCCCAGGTTGCCGGAGGCCAGCACGACCGGCTCGGAGTCGCGGCCCACGGGACGGTGGTGGGCGCGTCCCTCCTCGACGGGCCGGCGCAGCGCCGCGCGTACGGCGGCGCGGGCCTCGGTGCCGCTGCGGGTGCGCTCGGCGGTGCGGGGCACGGGCAGGCCGCAGCCGGCCCGCACCAGGTCGCCGAGGGTGAGGCCGTAGCGGGCGCGGAAGGTCTCGCCGGGGCTCTGGCCGTGGTCGGAGAGGACGACGATGCGGTATCTGCGGGGGGCGTGCTCGGCGACGTTCTCGATGAGGGCGAGGGAGCGGTCGAGTCGTTCGAGGACCTTCTCGGCGTCCCGGCTGCGCGGCCCGGAGTGGTGGGCGACCTCGTCGTAGGCGACGAGGTCGGCGTAGACGGCGGTGCGTCCGGCGAGCAGGTCGCCCATGACCGCGGCGACGACGACGTCGCGTTCGACGACGGTCGCGAAGGCTCGGACGAGGGGGTAGAGGCCGCCGCGTCCGACGCGTGGGCGCTGTCGGCGCAGCCGGGCCCGTACGGACTGACCCGTCTCGCGGCCGACCTCGGCGACGAAGGACAGGGCGGTGCGCACGGCGTTGGCAGGGTCGCTGAAGTAGGCGAAGTAGCCCGCCCGGGAGCGGTTCTCCCGGCTGCGCCGGCGCGTGGCTATGGACAGCACGAGGGCCTGTTCGCCGGCGCCGCCGCTGAAGAGGTTGCCGCGGCTGGCGCCGTCGAGGGCGAGCAGTCCGTCGTCGCCGCTGCGTTCCACGGCGCGGCGCTGGAGCTCGGCGGCGCTGGTCGGGCGGTTGCTGACCATCACCTCGCCGGTCTCCTTCTCGTACCAGCGGAAGGCGGGGACGTCGTGGTTGCTGCCGTGCAGTATGCCGAGCTGGCTCGCGCCGGTCTGGCTGGACCAGTCGGTGCGCCAGGGGGCGAGCCGATGGGTGGGGACGCTCGACGTGCCGTCGCCGAGCCAGCGGGCGACGGTGGGCATGACGCCCTTGCGGACGGCGTCCTCCAGGACGTCGTGGCCGACGCCGTCGAGCTGCATGAAGACGATTCCGGGGCAGGCCGGACAGGGCGGCCCGCCTCTGCGGCGGCGGTCGGCGAGGCGGTAGAGGCGACGGCGGTAGGCGTCGTCGTCACGCACGGCCAGGGCGGCGCCGGTGGCGGAGGCGACGGCGGACATCACGGCGGCGACGATGACGGCCGTCTCGGGTGCGGCCTCGCTGTCGCCGGAGGGGTTGAGTCTGAGCGCGAGCAGGAGCAGCGAGCCGTTGAGGAAGAAGACCAGCAGTCCCAGCACGAGCGCCGGGACGAGCAGCAGGAGCCGTACGAGGAGGGGCCAGACCAGAGCGGACAGCAGACCGAAGACACCGGCGCCGATACCGGCGGTCACGGCGAGTTGCGTGGTGCTGTGGTCGTCGGCGGACTGGAGCTGGAAGTCGGGCAGGAGGCCCGCGAGCACGAGCATGGTGACGGTGGAGACCGCCCAAACGGCGATGCTTCGCCCCACCTGACTGACGGCCCGCCGCCAACGCCCCTCACGCACGCCCAGCACACCTCACGTCCCGGCCCCGCCGCCCGCGGGGGCTCGATCTCCACCCTGTCATACGGCGTCCCCGGCCCGGCGGCGCACTCGGCACACGGTGCGGTGCACGGCGTGGTGCACGGCGTGGTGCACGGCCTCGCCCGGGTCACGCGTCGGCGTCCCGGCGAGGGGGCGTACGGCCTATCGCCCGTCGTAGCCGGCCGTCGGCATCGACAGTCTGCGGTGCACCCTGGCCTTCATCTGGGCGTCGTACGACGGTTCCGCCCGGCCCACGGTCTCGACGCGCACCCCGCGCCGGGCGCACTCGGCGGTGAACTCATCCACGGAGGACAGGGCGCTCTCCAGGACCCGGCGGCTGGGGGCGACGAAGAGGTCGACACCGGGCCGGATGCCGTCCCACAGCACGCAGTGGTCGGGGCGCAGGCTCCGCACGAGCAGTTCCCGGCTGACGACGTAGCCCCGCTCGGCGGCCCAGCGGGCGCACATCGCGTGCTGGCTGCGGGAGTCGACCAGGAAGGGATCGGCGTCCAGCTCCTCGAGCGGCGTCAGACTCGCGATCGTCGTGACTCGGACCGGTCCCATGGCGTCCCCCTCACCTCCGGGTTTCGCCGCCGACCCTACTCCTGCCCGTAGGCTTCGGGGAGTCGCGCGAAGGAGGCAAAGGGGTGCCGGTGGAGGTCACGTGGTGGGGTCACGCCACCTGCACGGTTCAGGATTCGAACATACGCGTGCTCACCGATCCTCTGTTCGTGCGCAGGCTGGCCCATCTGCGGCGGCGCCGGGGCGCGCTGCCCCCGCCCCATGCCTGGAACGCGGACGTGGCGCTCGTTTCGCACCTGCACGCCGATCACCTCCATGTGCCCTCCCTTGCGCGCCTTGCGCCGGGCACGCGCCTCCTCGTGCCCCGGGGCGCACCGCGCGCCGTGCCGGGGCTGCGCCGCCTCACCCGGCTGCGGGTGACCGAGGTGGCTCCCGGGGACGTGATCCGGGTCGGCGATCTGGCCGTACGGGCCGTGCCCGCGCTGCACGACGGGCGGCGCCTGCCCGTCGGGCCGCACCGCTCCCCCGCCCTCGGTTACGTGATCGAGGGTGAGGCGCGCACCTACTTCGCCGGGGACACGGGCCTGTTCGACGACATGGCCAAGGAGGTCGGCCCGGTCGACGCGGCGCTGCTGCCGGTGGGCGGCTGGGGGCCCTACCTCGGTGAGGGGCATCTCGACGCGGGGCGCGCGGCGCAGGCGCTGGCCCGGCTGGCGCCGCGCAGTGCGGTGCCGGTGCACTACGGCACGTACTGGCCGATCGGGATGGACGCCGTGCGCCCTCACGAGTTCCACGCGCCGGGTGAGGAGTTCGTGCGCCTGGCGGCGGAACGCGCGCCGCGGGTCGAGGTGCACCGGCTCGGGCACGGAGAGAGCGTACGACTGGGGGGCGCGCGGTGACCTGGCTGGTCGCCGCCGTCCCGGCGGTCGTACCCACGGAGTCGACGCAGCAGGCGTTCGGCTATCCGACCCTGTTCCTGCTGGTGCTGGCCGGGGCGCTGGTGCCGGTGATCCCGACGGGCGCGCTGGTGAGCTCGGCGGCCGTGGTCGCCTTCCATCAGACGGCGCCGTTCTCGCTGGCGCTGGTGTTCCTGACGTCGTCGCTGGCCGCGTTCCTCGGGGACGCGGCGCTGTACTGGCTGGGGCGGCGCGGAATGGGCTCGAAGAACGGCTCGCGGTGGCTGGAGGCGATCCGCTCGCGGGCCCCCGAGGACAAGCTCGACCAGGCCCAGGAGAAGCTGGCGGGTCACGGCGTGGCGGTGCTGGTGCTGTCCCGGCTGATCCCGGCGGGCCGGATCCCGGTGATGCTGGCCTGCCTGATGGCGAAGTGGCCGCTGCGCCGGTTCGCCCGCGGCAACCTTCCGGCCTGCCTGGCCTGGGCCGTGACCTACCAGGTGATCGGCATCCTCGGCGGCTCACTGTTCAGCGAGCCGTGGGAGGGCGTACTCGCCGCGATCGGCCTGACGCTCCTCATCAGCGCGGTCCCGAGCGTGTGGCGCCGGGTGCGCGGGACGCGGGCCGCCTAGGCCAGGGGTGTTGCCCGGGTCAGCTCGGTTGCTGGAGGAAGGCGACAAGCGCGGCTGTGAGTTCGGCGGGTGCGTCTTCCTGGACGAGGTGCCCGGCTCCGGCGATGGGTTCGAACGCCGCGCCCGGGATCCGGGCGGACAGTTCCCGTCCCTTCGCCACGGGGATCCAGGTGTCGTCCTCGCCCCAGCACACCAGCGTCGGGAAGCCGATCTCCCCGTAGCGATCTTGTACTTCATCCGTGTGGAGCTGGTCGGCCTGGGCGATCTGACGGTAGAAGGCCGGTTGGCCGACGTCGCCGAGCCAGGGCTGGATGAGCCGGTCGAGGACGGCGGGGTGGAGGCCCTGGCCGCTGGCCGAGCTCACGTACTCGCGCACCAGGGCGTGGTGCAGTGCGGGCGGCAGCTGCTCGAAGACTTCGGAGTGCTCACCGACGAGCCGGAAGAACGGGGAACCCCACGGGGCCAACGCGACCGGGTCGACCAGAGCGAGCGCGCGGTAGCGAGCTCCGTGCAGCAGATGGGCCCGCAAGGAGACGGCACCACCGAAGTCGTGGGCGACCACCAAGGGTTCTTCAAGGCCCCAGTGCGACAAGAGCTCGGTGAAAACCCTGCCCTGGGCAGCGAGGGAGACATCCTGGCCGGCGAACTTCTCGGATGCCCCGTAGCCGGGCATGTCCCACACGAACACCTGGTGGCGTCGGGCGAGCGCGCGAGCGACGGAGCGCCAGACGTACGACGAGAAGGGTGTGCCGTGAAGGAGTACGACCGGATCCTGGCCGGGGTCTCCGAGGCTGCCCCAGCGGACACCTCCCGACGTGCTGGGGAACGTCTCAGGCAACTGCCATGCACTCATGGATGCGGTTCCTCTCGGTTCTCCCCGGGAGCACTGACCGCCGGTTTGGCGCGTCGGCTCCGGGCCTCTATACTCGATCTTGAGCGCACCGCAGAACTGCTGTGAAAGCGCCGCGCGTTGGTGGTCCAAGGAAAGACGCCCCGCTTCCTGCGGGGAAATGCAGGTGCAAGGCCTGCCCAGCGCTCCAAGAAGGCCCCGCCCCGGATGTCCGGGGCGGGGCCTCGTGCGTGCCGAGCTACTCCAGGACGCGGGAGCCTCCCACCGGCAGGTCCCAGAGGCTTTCGCGGGGCAGGCCCGCCTTCTCCCAGGCCGCGCGGACGCGGGTGAGCGGCTCCAGGACGGGCTCTGCGGACAGGACGAACGTGCCCCAGTGCATGGGGGCCATGCGGCGGGCGCCCAGGTCCTGGGCGGCGCGGACGGCCTCCTCCGGGTCGCAGTGCACGTCACTGAGCCACCAGCGGGGGTCGTAGGCGCCGATGGGGAGCAGGGCGAGGTCGATGCCGGGGTAGCGGCTGCCGATACGGGAGAACCAGTGGCCGTAGCCCGTGTCGCCCGCGAAGTGGACGCGGCGGCCGTCGGGGGCCGTGAGCACCCAGCCGCCCCACAGGGAGCGACAGGTGTCGGTCAGGGTGCGCTTGGACCAGTGGTGTGCGGGGACGAAGTCGAAACGGACACCGTCCAGTTCGGCCGCCTCCCACCAGTCCAGCTCGGTCACCCGGGTGAACCGGCGCCGCTTGAACCAGCATCCGAGCCCGGCCGGCACGAACACCGGGGTGTCACGCGGGAGTCGGCGCAGCGTGGGCGCGTCCAGGTGGTCGTAGTGGTTGTGGCTGATGACGACCGCGTCGACCCGGGGCAACCCGCCCCAGGGGATGCCGACGGGGGTGATGCGGGCCGGGGTGCCGAGGATGCGGCGCGACCACACCGGGTCGGTCAGCACGGTCAGCCCGCCGATCTGCACCACCCAACTGGCGTGCCCTGCCCAGCTGACGGCGAGGGCGGTCGCGTCGACGCGCGGCACCGGGGCGGGCGCGACCGGCAGCCGCGGGATGTCGGCGAGGCCCTCCTTGCCGGGCCGCACGGCGCCCTCGCGGGCGAAACGGGCCATGGCCTTGAGGCCCGGCAGCGGGGCGGTCAGGCGGTCGTGGAACGACCGCGGCCACACCCGGCGTTCGCCGAGCGGTCGGGGGGCGGCGACGGACGGGGAAGCGGGCTCGAAGGGGGGCGTGGCCGGGCGGGGGTCGGCTTCGTGGGTGCTCGGACTCGTGGTGGTCGACTCGGACTGCTGCGTCATCGAGGAGGCTCCCGTCGCTGAGCGTCGTCGCGGAGATCGTCGAAGACCGACCTCAAGGTGATCAACGCGCGTTGCACCTGTGGCAGTTCCAACGGTGTGGGTGAGGTGAGGCATTGCGCTCGTTCCTCGGCCGTGGCGCCCAGCAGCGGGCCGGTGGACAGCCGGACTCGCAGCGCCGCGAGGTCGTCGCCGAAGCGGTGGCCGCCCGGGGTGGGCATGCCGAGCCGGGCGGCCAGGAAGTCCTCCAGGTCCTGCGCGTCGCCGACACCCCGTGCGAAGAGCGCCGAGCGCAGCGGGCCGAGGTCGACGTAGAGGTGGCGGCCGGCCTGCGGGGGCAGCGACAGGGCACCGGCCGCGACGACGGCGTGGTGCGCGGCGTCCGCGACGCGCGCGTGCAGGCGTACGGCGGCGGCGACGCGCGCGGTGACCGCCTCGGGCTCGGCGAGGACGTGTCCGGCCGCCACGGCCACGGGGGCGGCGACCCGGGCGCCCAGTGCGGTGAGCACGTCCAGCACGCGCGCGTGGAGCCCCTCGCCGTCGGGTCCGGTGGGGAAGCGGGCCACGGCGGCGGGCCAGCCGGTGGGCAGCAGAGCGCCCGCCAGGTCGGTGACGACGGTGACCCGGTCGGGCAGCATCTCCGCCGGGCTGAGCAGCACGGTGTCGTGGGGGGCGTGCGCGGTGTCCCGCCAGGTCTCGTCGCTGACCAGGTGCAGCCCCGCCCCCGCGGCGGCCTCCACGGCCTCGTGCAGCACCTCGGGGGGCGCCACGGTGCCCGTGGGGTCGTCGGCGACGGACAGCACGAGCAGCCGCGGGTCACCGCCCTCGTCGCGTACCCGGCGCACGGTCTCCAGCAGGGCGAAAGGATCGGGGACGCCACCGCACTCGGCGGGCGTGGCCACGTGGAAGACGGGTCTGCCCAGCAGTCGCGCGTACGGGGCCCACCAGGCGGCGCAGGGCCTGGGCACCAGGACGTCGCCGCCCAGCGCGGCGGTCAGCGCGACCAGCAGAGCGGGGGCGCCGGGCGCGGCGGCGGCGCGGTCGGGACCGCAGGTCAGGCCGCGGCGCTCCCAGTAGCCGCAGGCGGCCTCCCGCAGCGCGCGGCCGCCGCCGACGGGCTCGCTGTCGGGCAGGCCGGCGGCCGCGGCGAGGACCACGGAGAGTTCGGGCAGGACCGGCAGTCCGTCCTCGGAGAGGGGCGGGCCGTAGCGGACGGGGCCGTGCCCTTCCGGGTCCGTCCGCCGCATGCGTACCTCCGCGCAGTCGCTGGGCCCGGTGCCGTGGGCGTCGGGCGTGTGCTCTTGTGCCGCCTGCTGTGCCGCCGGTCGTCGTCTGTCGCGTACGACGCCGACGTGCCTTCGGCCTCCGAGTACCCACGGTTCCCCCGCCCCATGGCCGCCCGCGCGGGTTGCGCTGATCACAGGGCCGGGGCGGCGGGCCGGCCGGCGGGCGGCGCTCGGGTTCGCGGTCGGCCGCCGGTGGTGTCCTCGGGCGCCGTTCAGGTGTCCGCTCAGCGGCCCTCGGGGTCGCGGTGACGCACCCGGTGCACGGCGGCGCCGACCGCACCGGCGATCAGCAGTCCCCCGATCACCAGGGCGGGCACGGAACCTTCGTAGGACCCGCCTTCCCCGGCCCGCACCCCGCGCTGCACGGCGGCGGCGCCGGCGCAGTCGTGGGATGCCTGCCGGCCGTGGGGAGACGGGGTGCAGGGCGTGACGGTCGCCGGGGCGCAGTCGTGGGTGGAGTCACCGCCGTAGGAGGAGGTACAGGGCTTGGCGGTGGGGGTGGTGCAGCCGTCGTCGGTGGGCCCGCCGCCGTGGGAGGAGGTACAGGGCTTGACGGGGTCGGGAGCGGGGCCGCTGGTGGAGCCACGGGAGACGTCGAAGGTCGCGCTCCAGGGCTGGCCCTGTCCGCCGGGCGGTGCGGGGCAGGCGCCGTCGACGCGCCCCGCGGAGTCGCCGACGGCGGCGTCGGGGACGGGCGCACCGTCCGTGGCTTCCTCGCCGTCTCCGGTGTCCTCGGCTCCCTCGCCGCCATCGGCGGGGGCGATGCGGCCGGTGCCGGAGTAGGCGGGTCCGGACAGCTCGTCGTCGTCGCCGGGGACGTGCGTGAGGGTGAGCTTGCCCCCGTCGAAGGCCTCCGAGGTGGCCTCCAGGGTCTCGGGAGCGGGGCCGCCCAAGGGGTCGCACGAGAGCGAGACGGTGACGTCGCCTCCGGCCGAGGCCCTGCTCGGGCTGACCTCCACGTCCGGGTCCGCGGACACGGCCGGCGCGGCGGTGACCAGCGCCGCCGCCACGAGGGCGGCGACGGACAGGGCACGGGAGGTGCGGCGCATGGGACGAACTCCTTCGGCCGACGATCAGGGGGCACGACGCTCGCGCCCCCCAGCCATCACAGCCCGCCGGCCCTCACCCCGCGCGCGGCCGGACCCCATTCGCGGGACCACGGACGGCCGAGCGGGTGACTTTCGGGGAGCGGGGTGTGCCGGGCAGGGGTGCGGGCGGGCCTACCGGCGGGGCGGGGCCGTTGAAACGCCTCGTGTGCCGACGTCGGCCCGCCGGCGCAGGTGGAGCCCCGAAACAGGACAGCCGTGCGGGTGGCCGGTCGTCAGGCCACGGCCGCCGCGGACGCCGTGCACACGGCCGGCGACGCCGGCCTCGGCGGCGCGGCGCTCCAGGGCGAGAACGGGCCGGTCACCGGTGGCGCCCCCGCCGGTACCGCGCCGCCGGTGCGGGTCACTGGTACCGCGCCACCGATACCGGTGCCGCGCCGCCGGTGCGCATCACTGCGTACCGCGCCCCGATACCGGTACCGCGCCGCCGGTACGGGTCACTGGTACCGCGCCACCGATACCGGTACCGCGCCGCCGGTGCGCATCACTGCGTACCGCGCCCCGATACCGGTACCGCGCCGCCGATACGGGTCACTGGTACCGCACCGCCCATGCCGGTACCGCCCCTGCCACTCCCGTGCCGCGGCCCCGCGCCCCGGCCGGACGGCCCCCGGCGTCAGTTCAGTAGTGCGGCCAGGTCGTGTTCCAGGCCTTGGCCGCGGCGGCCCACCACCGCTGACGCGACGTCGAAGAGTTTGCGGTTGGAGTCCTGGGAGACGCGGCGCAGGACGCCGAAGGCGGTGTCGGGGTCGCAGCCGAGGGCGTGCATGACGATGCCGCAGGCCTGGTCGACGACGGGGCGGGAGCGCAGGGCGGTGCCGAGCTGGTCGACCTCGGTGAGGGCTGCGCGGTAGGAGCGGTCGCGGACCAGGCCGGTCGCGGTGACCTCGCCGAGCGCCCGGGCGGGCCCGTGCGGCACGTCCGCGAGCGCGCCGGGCCGGAAGCTGTAGAGGCTGAGGGTGATCGTGAGGCCCCGGCGCCGAAAGGGCAGCGTCACACTGGAGCGCACCCCCGAGTCGAGCGCCACGGCGCGGTACGCCGGCCAGCGTTCGTCGCGCAGCAGATCCGCGCTGTCCACGGGCGCCCCGCGGTCCAGCGCGGCCGGAATGGGCCCCTCACCGCTGCGCAGTTGCACGGCGACGAGCGCGCCGAGGTCAGGGTGGGTGACGGTCGTGTGCCGCTCGGGACTGCCCTCGGCCACCATGCTGCTCGCCCCGCAGCAGTCGGCGGTGCAGCGCACGGCCCGTTCGACGAGCTCCGACAACCGCCGCCCCGGGAGGGCCGCTTCGGGTGATGCGGTCCCCTCGGTCTCCCACCGGCCAGGACTTTCCGTCCCCAGCATGCCGCACCCTCCTCTCCACTCCACCGCCCTCCGTCTCTCCCCGCGCCTTCCCGACACCTCACGACGGAAACCGGGTTAGGTTCGTCGTATGACGCAGACGGACGAATTCGGTGAGGAGCTCGCGGACTTCGTGCGGCGGGTCGCGGAACTCAAGACGGCACGGTCCGTGCCGAGGGGCGACCTGCCGACCGTACTCGACGCGGCGATTTTCGAACTCGACCACGTGGCGGGCCAGTTGTGGCCGTGGTACGAGCGGCTGTCCACGACGGGCACGCGTCACGCCGCGCCCGCCGACCGGCAGGAGCAGCATCTGCTGCGCGCGGTGTTCCAGCGCGTGCCGGTGCCGGTCGCGCTGATGGACCGGGAGACGGTGGTGCGCCGGCTGAACCTCGCGGCGACGGCCCTCACCGGAGCCCGCGCCGGCTATGCGACGGGCCGCCCGCTGACGGGCCTGTTGGCCCACGCCGACCGGGCGGCGTTCCGCTCGCAGGCGGCCGCGGTGGCCCGTGGCGAGGGCGACCGCAGTCTCACCGTCCATCTCCAGCAACGCCCGTCCGTGCCGGTCCACGCGACTCTCGCGGCCGTGCACCCGCCCGGTGAGCCCCGTCCGACGGTCGTGGTGGTGCTCCAGCCCGCCGGCCGGCAGGCACCGGCCGCGCCCGTGGCACCCTCGGTCCCGGTCCCCGATCTCGCCGAGGCGACGGGCCACGCGGCGGTCATGGACCTCCTGGACGCGATGACCACGGCCCTTCTGACCGCTCCGTCCGGTGACTCCGCGGCGATCCTGGGAGCGGCCGCCGGCGTCCTGCACCGCCGTTTCGCCGACTGGGTGATCGCCGACGCGGGACGACTCAGACTCACCCGCACGGCCACGTTCGCGCCCTCCGAGGAGGAGGCCGCCGCGTTGTCGGCACAGGACCCCGCCGAAGGCCCCCTGGTCGTCGAGACGGCCCGCAGCGGTGTCACATCCCTGCAGATCCGCCCCGAGGACCCGGAGGCCTTCGGTCTGGACGCGACGGGTGTCCCGTTCCTGGTCAGGGCCAACGTGACGTCCCTCGTGTGCCTACCGCTGAAGACCGAGGAGGCCGTACTGGGGGTGCTCACCCTGTTCCGGTGCGGCCCCCGCCCCCCGTTCTCACTGGCGGAGGCCCAGGCGGTGGACACCATCGCCCGTCACATCGCGCTGACGCTCACCAGGAGACCCTGAAACCAGGAGGCCCTGAAACCAGGAGGCCCTGAAACCAGGAGGCCCAGAAACCAGGAGGCCCAGAAACCAGGAGGCCCAGAAACCAAAGGTCCTGGAACCAAGGTCTGAAACCAGAACCCCCTGACAGGGCCCGGCTCTCAGGCCACGTCGTGCATGACCTGGTCGCGCAGCCGGTCACAGCACCGGCTGATCAGCCGGGACACGTGCATCTGCGAGATACCCAGCTGTTCAGCGATCTTGCTCTGCGTCATGTCTCCGAAGAACCGCATGTACAGGATCGTCCGTTCCCGCTCCGGCAGCGCGGCCAGTCGCGGCTTGACGGCCTCCCGGTCCACGACCGTGTCCAGCGCCGGATCGGGCGAGCCGAGCGCGTCGCTGAGGGAGTATCCGTCCTCGCTGCCCGGCAGCTCCGCGTCCAGGGACAGCGCGGTGAAGCTCTCCAGCGCCTCCAGGCCGGCCTTGACGTCCTCCTCGCTCATGTTCGCGTGCGCGGCGATCTCGGCGACGCTGGGGCGCCGGTCGGAGACGGACTGGGACAGTTCCTGGCACGCGAACCGCACGCGGTTGCGCAGGTCCTGGACGCGGCGGGGCACGTGCAGGGTCCACATGTGGTCACGGAAGTGCCGCTTGATCTCACCGGTGACGGTGGGGACGGCGTAGCTCTCGAACGCGTTGCCAAGCTCGGGGTCGTAGCGGTCGACGGCCTTGACCAGGCCCAGGAAGGCGACCTGGCGGAGGTCCTCGTAGCTCTCGCCGCGGCTGCGGAAGCGGCCGGCGAGCCGTTCGGCCATGGGCAGCCAGGCTTCGATGATCCGGTCCCGGAGGGTGTCGCGCTCCGGGCCAGCGGGGAGCGTGGCGAGCTTGCGGAACGCCTCCGAGGTGTCGGGGGCGTCGTCGTGGGGGTGCTGCTTCACGCTCGCTCGGTTTCGCATGGTGCGTCGCATCTCCCTATGAAGGGTGCTCTGGGTGGACGTTCAGCGTGGGAGCGCGCGCAGCCCGGACAGACGGGCCGGGGATGCAGAAAGCGCTGCGGAAAACGCCGCTTTCCCACGGACGTGCCTCCTGTCCGAAGCACTGATTCCGCGCCTGCCCCCCGCCCCTGCCCGCAAACACCCCCACAGGTTTTCTGTTCGCGGCGGGGGTGACTCGGCACCGTGCCAGGACGTACGTCACGACCGGGAGGTCCGCATGAGCACGAAGGTGTCCGACCACATCCTCGAACGACTGCGCGAGTGGGGAGTGGAGTGTGTCTTCGGCTATCCGGGTGACGGCATCAACGGTCTGCTCGCCGCCTGGGGTCGGGCCGAGAACAAGCCGCGTTTCATCCAGTCCCGCCACGAGGAGATGTCCGCGTTCGAGGCCGTCGGATACGCCAAGTTCAGCGGCCGTCTCGGGGTGTGCGCGGCGACGTCCGGACCCGGCGCGATCCATCTCCTCAACGGCCTGTACGACGCGAAGCTGGACCACGTCCCCGTGGTCGCGATCGTCGGTCAGACGCACCGCACGGCGATGGGCGGCTCGTACCAGCAGGAGGTGGACCTGCACACGCTGTTCAAGGACGTCGCGTCCGACTTCGTGGAGACGGTGACGGTCCCCGAGCAGCTGCCGAACGTCCTCGACCGGGCGATCCGCACCGCGTACGCGCGCCGCGCCCCCACGGCCGTCATCATCCCCGGGGACGTGCAGGAGCTGGACTACTCGCCGCCCACCCATGAGTTCAAGATGGTGCCGTCCAGCCTGAACAGCAGCAGGTGGACCGCGGTGCCGGACGAGGAGTCCATCCAGCGGGCCGCGGAGATCCTCAACTCCGGTGACAAGGTGGCGATCCTGGTGGGCCAGGGGGCGGCCGGCGCGCGGCAGGAGGTGGAGCAGCTCGCCGAACTGCTCGGCGCGGGCGTCGCGAAGGCGCTGCTCGGCAAGGACGTCCTGAGCGACGAACTGCCGTACGTCACCGGCTCGATCGGCCTGTTGGGCACCCGCCCGTCGTACGAGCTGATGCGCGACTGCGACACCCTGCTGACGATCGGTTCGTCCTTCCCGTACACGCAGTTCCTGCCGGAGTTCGGCAAGGCGCGGGGTGTGCAGATCGACATCGATCCGCACATGGTCGGGATGCGCTATCCGTACGAGGTGAATCTCGTCGGCGACGCGCAGGCGACCCTGAAGCGGCTGATCCCGCTGATCCATGGCGAGGAGCGTGGCCGAGAGTGGTACGACACCGTGTGCGACAACGCGCGGCGCTGGCGCGAGGTGATGGAGGGGCGGGCGCAGCAGTCGGCCGACCCGATCAACCCGGAGTACGTGGCGCACGCGCTGGATCCGCTGCTGCCGGGGAACGCGATCGTCACCTCGGACTCGGGCTCGGTGGCGAACTGGTACGCGCGGCACCTGACCATGCGGCCCGGTATGCGCGGCTCGTTGTCGGGGACGCTGGCGACGATGGGCTGCGGGGTGCCGTACGCCATCGGGGCGAAGTTCGCCCATCCGGACCGGCCGGTGATCGCGCTGGTCGGGGACGGCGCGATGCAGATGAACGGGCTGGCGGAGCTGATCACGGCGGCGAAGTACCGGGACCTCTGGGAGGATCCGCGGCTGGTGTTCGCCGTGTGGAACAACCACGACCTCAACCAGGTCACCTGGGAGATGCGGGCCATGGAGGGCGCCCCGTCGTTCCTGCCCTCGCAGGAGCTCCCCGACGTGCAGTACGCGGCGTTCGCCCGTTCCCTGGGGCTGACCGGAGTGCGGGTGGAGAAGCCGGAGGACGTCGAGGCGGGCTGGCGTACCGCGCTGGAGGCGGACGGCCCCGCGGTGGTGGAGTTCCTCACCGACCCGGCCGTGCCGCCGATCCCGCCGCACGCGACCTGGGAGCAGATGGAGGCCACGGCCGCGTCGATCCTGAAGGGCGACGCGGACGGGGCCTCCATGGTGAGGCAGGGACTCAAGGCGAAGGTGCGGGAGTTCCTGCCGGGGCGGGAGAAGAAGGAGAAGTAGCCCGCGTGAGGGGCGGAGCGAGGGGCGGCGCGGGACGCGTCGCCCCCTTTTCGGCCGGTTCCTCGGCGGGAAGCAGCATCTCCTCGTAGCGGCCCAGTGCCAGCAGGACGCCCAGCATCAGGACCGGAATGACCACAGCGAACAGTTCCATGTCCGTCCTTCCCCAGGTGGGACCGTGGGGGGTCCGGGCCGGGTCTCCCCCGATCCGGCCGGCAAACCCCCCGCTGATCCGATCGGGGGACCCTGCACCGATCCGGCCGGCAATCCCCGTGTCGGCGGCCGCTCCTCGGGTACGCGGTGGCCCACCCCGGAAGATCTGGAGGGAGACATGCAGCGAGGCAGTGACCGGCTGAGCGTCCACCGGGACGAAGAGATGAAGCACGAACTGCAGGGGTTGCTCCGGTCCGGACACCCCACACGCACCGAGGAGTGGCACGATCCGGAGCCGACCGCCGACGACGACCCGGAGATCTGGCGCGGCGCGGTGGCCCCGGGCGGCGCGCACGCCTCCCTGGAGACGGTGCGTCTGGAGCTGGCCCGCATCCTGGGCCGCGGCTCCTTCCCCGCGAGTCCGAGTGAGCTGACCGGCGCCCTGCGCCGCAAGAACGCACCCGAGGACCTGGTCGACGCGGTGCGGGACCTGCCGCGTTCGACGCGCTACCCCAACGTCCAGGCCCTGGCGGAGGCGCTCACCTCGCCCGGTGGGCAGGAGGGCTCGCGGTGAGGACTCAGTGCGTGCGCGACGTCATGACACCGGGCGTGGTCGCCGTGCGCCCGGACGCCTCCCTCGTGGAGGCGGCCCGGCTGATGCGCACGCAGGACATCGGGGACGTCATCGTCGCCGACGACTGGCGGGTCGTGGGGGTGCTCACCGACCGTGACATCGCGGTGCGCGCGGTGGCCGAGGGCTACGACCCGATGACGGTGGCCGCCGAGGCCGTGTGCAGCCCGCGCCCCGTCGTGGTCGGTCCCGACGATTCGGCGGCAACGGCGGTGGAGCTGATGCGCGAGCACGCGGTACGGCGGCTGCCGGTCGTCGAGGACGGCCGGCCCGTCGGAGTCGTGAGCCTGGGCGACCTGGCGCTGGCGCGGGACCCGGACTCGGCGCTCGCCGACATCAGCCGGTCCGACCCGGACGCCCGGGGCCGCGCATGAGCCGTGACCAGGCCGCCGAGATCGCCGCGACCGGCGCCGAGGTCGACGTGAGTGACGTCACGACCCGCTACCTGTTGTACGGGCTGCTGCCCGGCTGGTTCGTGCCGGGGCTCGCCGACTGGGTGATGCACCGGCGCACCCGGATCGAGGAGACGGCGGGGACGAAGGAGTCCCTCATCCACTCGCTCATGATGGCCGAGGTCGGCCTGCCGATCGCGCTCACCCTGCGCTACGAGGTCAACCCGCTGCTGCTGTCCGTGCAGCTGGCGGGAACCGCGGCGCACGAGGCGACCGCGCTGTGGGACGTGCGCACGGCCGTGGACAGCGACCGCGAGGTCAAGCCGGTCGAGCAGCACATCCACAGCTTCCTGGAGTCGCTGCCGTTCGCCGCGCTGGCGTCGCTGATGTGCCTGCACGCCGACCAGGTGAAGTCGCTGGCGCGCGGGGGACGGGGCGATCCGCACGCGTGGCGGCTGGTGCCGCGCCGGCGCCCGCTGTCCCCCGGCTATCTCGCGGGGATCGCCGTCGCGATCGGCACCTGTGTGGCCCTGCCGTACGGCGAGGAGCTGCTGCGCTGCCTGCGCGCCGGCCGGAAGAAAAAGAAGAACGCGAGGGGTGACGCCGCCCGTTGGCGCGCCCCGCGAACGCCGATGACCGAAAGGACGTGAAGAACATGCGCATCGCATTCCTGGTGGCCCCGGAGGGTGTCGAACAGATCGAGCTCACCGATCCCTGGCAGGCCGCGAAGGACGCGGGCCACGAACCGGTGCTGGTGTCCACGGAGGCCGGCGAGATCCAGGCCTTCAACCACCTCGACAAGGCGGACACCTTCCCCGTGGACGAGGTCGTCGGCGAGGCGCGGGCCGAGTCGTTCGGCGGACTGGTGCTGCCGGGCGGAGTGGCGAACCCGGACTTCCTGCGGATGGATGAGAAGGCCGTGGCGTTCGTGCGGGACTTCTTCGAGCAGGGCCGCCCGGTCGCCGCGATCTGCCACGCGCCGTGGACGCTGGTCGAGGCGGATGTCGTACGGGGCCGGGTGCTGACCTCGTGGCCGAGTCTGCAGACCGACATCCGCAACGCGGGCGGCACCTGGGTGGACGAGCAGGTGCAAGTCTGCGACCACGCCCCGGCCAAGCTGGTCACCAGCCGCAAGCCGGACGACCTGAAGGCGTTCTGCGAGGCGTTCCTCGACGTGTTCGGCCAGGAGGCCGCTTGATGAGCTCGCCCGACGACGACAAGCAGGAGCAGCGCGAGGCCTTCCGGGCGCCCGACCCGGCGGGCGGACCGCTGACCACCGACCAGGGTGTGATCGTGGACCACACCGACGACTCTCTGAGCGCCGGCGAACGCGGTCCGACCCTGATGGAGGACTTCCACTTCCGGGAGAAACTCACCCGCTTCGACCACGAGCGGATCCCCGAACGGGTGGTGCACGCACGGGGCGCGGGCGCGTACGGCTATTTCGAACCGTACGCGTCCTGCGCGGAGTTCACCCGCGCGGCCTTCCTCCAGGACCCGTCGGTGCGCACGCCGGTGTTCGTGCGGTTCTCGACCGTGCAGGGGCCGAAGGGTTCGGCGGACACCGTGCGGGACGTGCGCGGCTTCGCGACGAAGTTCTACACGTCGGAGGGCAACTACGACCTGGTCGGGAACAACTTCCCGGTTTTCTTCATCCAGGACGGGATCAAGTTCCCCGACTTCGTGCACGCGGTGAAGCCGGAGCCGCACAACGACATCCCGACCGGCGCGTCCGCGCACGACTCGCTGTGGGACTTCGTGTCGCTCCAGCCGGAGACGTTGCACGCGATCATGTGGCTGATGTCGGACCGGGCGATCCCGCGCAGTTACCGCATGATGCAGGGGTTCGGCGTGCACACCTTCCGCTTCGTGAACGCGGAGGGGAAGGGCACGTTCGTGAAGTTCCACTGGAAGCCGAAGCTGGGCGTGCACTCGCTGGTGTGGGACGAGGCGCAGGAGTGCCAGGGCCGCGACCCGGACTTCAACCGGCGCGATCTGTGGGACGCGATCGAGGCGGGCGAGTACCCGGAGTGGGAGCTCGGCGTCCAACTGGTGCCGGAAGAGGACGAGTTGTCCTTCGACTTCGACCTGCTGGACGCGACGAAGATCATCCCGGAGGAGCAGGTGCCGGTGCGGCCGATCGGCCGGATGGTGCTGAACCGCAACCCGGAGAACTTCTTCGCGGAGACCGAGCAGGTCGCCTTCCATACGGCGAACGTGGTGCCGGGCATCGACTTCACCAACGACCCGCTGCTCCAGGCCCGCAACTTCTCCTATCTGGATACGCAGTTGATCCGGCTGGGCGGCCCCAACTTCGCGCAACTGCCGGTGAACCGGCCGGTGGCGCCGGTGCGCACCAACCAGCGCGACGGCTACCACCAGAGCACCGTCCACCGGGGCACGAACTACTTCCCGAACTCCCTCGGCGGCGGCTGCCCGGCGCACGCGGGTGGCGACCCGGAGGCCTACCGGCATTACGCCGAGCGGGTGGACGGGCACAAGATCAGGCGGCGCAGCGAGAGCTTCAAGGACCACCACAGTCAGGCGGCGCTGTTCTGGAACAGCATGGCCGACTGGGAGAAGCAGCACATCGTCGAGGCGTTCCGGTTCGAGCTCGGCAAGGTCGACGCGCGGACGGTGCGGGCCCGTACGGTGGAGGAACTCGCCAAGGTGGACGGCGGGTTGGCGGCCGCGGTGGCGCGGGGTGTGGGCGTACCGGAGCCTTCCGGCCACGGGGCGGTCCACAAGCTCGCCTCCCCCGCCCTCAGCCTGGACGCGGAGTCACTGCGCGGCGACGGCTCGATCCGCACCCGGCAGATCGCGGTGCTGGTCAGTGACGGCGTGGACGCCGAACAGGTGACCGCGGTACGGGAGGCGCTGGCCGCGGAGGGCGCGATCGTGGAGGCCCTGGCGGACACGGACGGCACGGTGACGGGGGCCGACGGTGAGAAGTACGCGGTCGACCGCGCGCTGCCGACCGTGGCCTCGGTGCTGTACGACGCCGTCCTGATCCCGGGCGGGCCGGTGGACACCGCGCCGGTGGCGGCCGATCCGGACGTGATGCGTTTCGTGCGGGACGCCTACCGGCACGGCAAGCCCGTGGGCGCGCTCGGCTCCGGCGTGCGGGTGGTGGCGGCGCTGGAGCCCGAGGGGCTCGCGGTGTCGACCGAGTTCCACCGGGCGGTGAGTGACCGGGGTGTCGTGACGGACACCTCGCCGGGGGCCGCGAGCGCCGAGTTCATCCAGGCGTTCGTGGACGCGGTCGGTCAGCACCGCCACTGGAACCGGCCGCCGGTGCGCGGCTGAGGCTCCGCCACCGGGGCCGACAGGGGCTCGTACGGCGATGCGGCCCCGGCGGGATTCACTTCCCGCCGGGGTCGTTCGTCGTTGCCGGGCCGCCGGTGCCGCGGCCCCACTTGCCCACGAGTTGCTGCTGCTCCCTGTCCCGTTCGCGGGCGCCCTCGCGGGTGCGGCCCTGGGCGACGTAGCGGCGCGGATTGCGGCGCAGGTATTCGCCCTCCAGCTGCGCCATGCGCTCGTTGTGGGCCCGCAGCGCGTCGTTGGAGCCGTGCAGCAGGGTGTCGTGGCGCGTGCGGTGGATCGTCTCCAGCTCTTTCATCAGCTGCTGGTCGTCCAGCCGGTCGGGATCGACTCCGGTCATCGTGATGTCCC
This sequence comes from Streptomyces griseus subsp. griseus, assembly GCF_000720255.1. Classification (GTDB taxonomy): domain Bacteria; phylum Actinomycetota; class Actinomycetes; order Streptomycetales; family Streptomycetaceae; genus Streptomyces; species Streptomyces griseus_I. Next base: position 32,875 of record NZ_JOJE01000008.1, read on the forward strand.
GCTCGTCGTGTTCGTTCATGCGGTTCGGGTACCCGCCCGGGAGCACTACCCACGAGCGGCATCCGGGAGGGAGCCATGGATCTCGCTTTCCTGCATCCACTGTACGAACAATCCGGCCCTTGGGCCTCCGCATACGTCGACACCTCCCGACAAACAGAGAACACCCCCCATGAACGACATCTGACGGCCGCCGCGCTGGCCAGGGAGCTGTCCGCGCAGGGCGCCGACGAGGCCACCTGCCGGGCCGTGGAGAGCGCCGTGGAGGATCTGCGGCACTCCCCCGAGCCACATGGGCGGGCCCTGTTCGCGCGCGGCGGCCAGGTGGTCCTTGATCCACCGCTGGCCAAGGCACCGCAAGGCAGCTGGGCCGAATGGGCGCCGCTGCCCAGGGTCACCCCGCTGCTGGACCTGGCGGACCAGGAGCCGGTCTGCGTGGTGGCGTACGTCGACCGCAGGGGCGCCGACTTCGAGCTGCGCGGCGCGCTGGGCAGCCGGAAGGCCGGGTCGGTCACCGGTCGGCAGTGGCCGATGCACCGCACGTCCACGACCGACTGGTCGGAGCGGCACTTCCAGCTGAAGGTGGAGAACACCTGGGAGCACAACGCGGCGGAGATCGCCGACGCGCTCACCGTCTGCCAGGAGGAGACCCGTGCCGACCTGCTGATCCTGGTCGGTGACGACCGTGAGCGACGGTCGGTGCACGACCGGTTGCCGCAACGGCTGCACGACCGTGTGGTCGAGCTGACCCACGGCACCGGCAGCAGGCTTCTCGACGAGGAGGTGGAGCAGGCCCGCGCCGAGCACGTGCGCCGGCGGACGGAGGCCGAGCTGGAGCGTTTCCTGGCCGCCCGCGCCCCGGACGCCGAGGGGCAGGCCGGAGCGGTGGAAGGTGTGCCCGCGCTGGTCGAGGCGGCCCGTGAGCACCGTATCGACGAGTTGCTGATCCGCACGGACGGCCCGGACGCGCACCGCGAGGTGTGGATCGGCGAGGACCCGGACCAGGTCGCCGTGCGCCGTACGGAGCTGAAGGCCCTCGGCGAGCAGAACTCCTGGGCGGCCCGCGCCGACGACGCCCTGGTGCGTTCCGCGGTGGCCACGGACGCGACGGCCCTCGCGGTTCCCGCGGCGGCCGAGGAGGCGCCGGTGGGCGGCCTGGGGGCGCTGCTGCGCTGGAAGTGACCCGGGTGACCGGCCGGACGGCCGAAGGGGTGGAGCGGGCCTAGCGGGCCCGTTCCACCCTTCGCTCGTCCCAGACCGGCTCCGGGGTCTCACGGACCCGGCCGTCGGTGCCGAAGACGAGGTAGCGGTCGAAGGAGCGGGCGAACCAGCGGTCGTGGGTGACGGCCAGGACCGTGCCCTCGAAGGCCTCCAGGCCCTCCTGGAGGGCCTCGGCGGACTCCAGGTCGAGGTTGTCGGTCGGCTCGTCGAGGAGCAGGGCGGTGACCCCCTGGAGTTCCAGCAGCAGGATCTGGAAGCGGGCCTGCTGGCCGCCGGAGAGGCGGTCGAAGCTCTGCTCGGCCTGCTGGGTCAGCTCGTAGCGTCGCAGCCGGGACATGGCCGCACCGCGGTCCTGGGCGTGCTCCTTCCACAGGATGTCCAGCAGGGTGCGGCCCTGGAGCTCGGGGTGGGCGTGGGTCTGGGCGAAGTGGCCGGGGACCACCCGCGCGCCGAGCTTCCACTGCCCCGAGTGCGCCACGTCGTCGCCGGCGAGCAGCCGCAGGAAGTGCGACTTGCCGGAGCCGTTGGAGCCGAGGACGGCGACGCGTTCGCCGTAGAACACCTCCAGGTCGAACGGCTTCATCAAGCCGGTCAGCTCGAGTCCCGCGCAGGTGACGGCCCGTACGCCGGTGCGGCCGCCCTTGAGGCGCATGGTGATGTCCTGCTCGCGCGGCGGCTCGGGCGGCGGGCCGGCCTCCTCGAACTTGCGCAGCCGGGTCTGGGCGGCCTGGTAGCGGGAGGCCAGCTCATGGCTGATGGAGGCGGCCTGACGGAGGCTCAGCACCAGTTTCTTCAGCTGGGCGTGCTTCTCGTCCCACCGCCTGCGCAACTCCTCGAAGCGGGCGAAGCGTTCACGGCGGGCGTCGTGGTAGGTGGCGAAGCCGCCGCCGTGCACCCAGGCGTCGGCGCCGGCCGGACCGGGCTCCACGGAGACGATCTTCTCGGCCGCTCGGGCGAGGAGTTCACGGTCGTGGGAGACGAACAGGACCGTCTTGCGGGTCTCCTTCAGCCGCTCCTCCAGCCACCGCTTGCCGGGCACGTCGAGGTAGTTGTCGGGCTCGTCGAGCAGCAGCACCTCGTCGGTGCCGCGCAGCAGCGCCTCCAGGACGAGCCGCTTCTGCTCGCCGCCGGAGAGGGTGCGGACCTCCCGGAACTGCGCCTTGTCGTACGGCACCCCGAGCGCGGCCGTCGTGCACATGTCCCACAGCGTCTCCGCCTCGTACCCGCGCGCCTCCGCCCAGTCGGCGAGGGCCTGCGCGTACTGCATCTGGGCGGCCTCGTCGTCGACGGTCATGATGGCGTGCTCGGCCTTGTCGACCGCCTTCGCCGCCTCGCGGATGCGGGGCGGCGCGACGGACACGAGCAGGTCGCGTACGGTCGTCTCGTCCCGTACGGAGCCAACGAACTGGCGCATCACGCCGAGTCCGCCGCCGACGGTGACGGTGCCGCCGTGCGGTTTCAGTTCACCGGAGATCAGCCGCAGCAGGGTCGTCTTGCCGGCGCCGTTGGGTCCGACGAGCGCCACGACGGCGCCTTCGCCCACCCGGAACGACACATCGCCGAGCAGGGCCCTCCCGTCGGGGAGGTAGTACTCGAGGTGCGCGGCTTCCAGATGTCCCATGAGGCGCATTCTGCGGGCGCCCGGACCGGCCGGGCAAACTCTTATCCGGCCGCCCGCCTGCTATCGGGTCGTGTCCAGCGGCCGTCCGGCCGGGCCGCCCTCGCCCGTGGCCGCCACCGTCGCACCCGCCCACGACAGGGCCTTGAAGCCGTCGGACGGTGAGCCCTCCAGGACCACGACGCCGGTGTTGTCGAGGCGGTGGGTTGCGGCGAACGGCACGTCGACGTTGACCGCGCGGGCGGCGGACCACATGCGGATCACCGCGCCGTGGCTGACCAGGGCGACCGTCCCGGCCCCGCTCGCCGAGGCCTCCTCGACCACCGCGTCGTACCGGGCGAGGACCTCGGTGCCGCTCTCGCCGCCCGGCATCCGCAGCGCGGTGTCGCCGGCCGCCCAGGCGAACGCGGTCCGCATGTAGAGCTCGCCCTGCTCCGAGTCTCCGGGCATCATCTCCAGGTCGCCCGCGGAGATCTCCCGGATGCCGTCCCGGACGAGGACGTCGAGGCCGCGGGCGGCGGCCAGTGGGGCGGCGGTGAGCTGCGTGCGGATCAGGGTGGAGGCGTAGAGGGTGTCGATGTGCTCGCCGGCGAGGGCCTCGGGGAGCTTCGCCGCCTGCTGTTCGCCGAGCGCGGTCAGGCCCGGCCCGGGCACGGCGGTGTCCAGAAGGTAGTCCACGTTCGTGGGGGTCTGGCCATGGCGGACGAGCAGCAGGCGCATACGGTGATCCTCCGTGCGGTGGACGCCCCGAACCTGACGTCCGGACAAGAAACAGCCACTTCAGGGTACCCGCCACCGTTACGAGCCCAGACGTCGACCTCACCGGCTCGAAGCCCGGACCGCATCCCCTTTGTGACCGGCTGCTCGCGCTGGACCGCCGGGTGTTCGAGTTCGCCGCCGAGCGCCGCGTCCGGGTGGTGCGCGGCGGCCGTCGGCCGGCGTTGCGGCTGCTCGCGGCCGCCGTCGGTGGGACCGCTGCCCCTCCCCCACTCTCGGCTTCGCTCGAGCGGGCGTTACCCCCATCCCGCCCATGCGGCGGTCCAGGTGGGCCGGCTCCGGCTGGACGCCGTGGCACCCGGCACGCTCCTCGCGCACGACGGTGAAGTGACCGAGGTGGAGGGCGAGGTGACGCTGGAGAGGCTGACGCCGGCGCTGACGGTGTACCGGCCGCCGCCGTAGAAACGACACCTAGTCTGCCTGTCCGCATGGTGAAACGAAATGTCTCAACATTCGAGTAGCCGCGTAGCGTGAGACATGCCGCACGGTCACGAGACGGTACGAGGAGAAGAGGCACAGCCATGCCGAAAGCGCGGGAGACGGCCGTCTACACGCACGGCCATCACGAGTCCGTACTGCGTTCGCACACCTGGCGGACCGCCGAGAACTCGGCTGCCTACCTCCTCGGCTCGCTCAAGCCCCACATGAGGATCCTGGACGTGGGCTGCGGCCCGGGCACCATCACCGCCGACCTGGCCGCCCTGGTGCCCCAGGGGCACGTCACGGGCGTCGACCACGCGGAGGGGATCCTCGGCCGGGCACGGGCCACGGCCGCCGAGCGGGGCCTGACGAACATGGACTTCGCGGTCGCCGACGTCCACGCCCTGCACTACCCCGACGACACGTTCTGCGTGGTCCACGCCCACCAGGTGCTCCAGCACGTCGGCGACCCGGTCCAGGCGCTGCGCGAGATGCGGCGGGTCACGAAACCCGGCGGGACCGTCGCGGTCCGGGACTCGGACTACGCGGCGATGACCTGGTACCCCGAGTCCGCGGGCCTGGACGACTGGCTGGGCCTGTACCGCCGGGTGGCTCGCGCCAACGGCGGTGAACCGGACGCCGGGCGCCGGCTGAAGTCGTGGGCGCTGGCGGCGGGGTTCACGGACGTCACGGCCACGTCCAGCACCTGGACGTTCGCCACCCCCGAGGAACGGGCGTGGTGGAGCGGGCTGTGGGCCGACCGCACGCTCGCGTCCGAGTACGCGCGGCGGGCCACCGAGGGCGGACACGCGACCGAGGAGCAGCTGCGGGCCGTGTCACGGGCGTGGCGGGAGTGGGGAGAGCGCGAGGACGCCTGGTTCGGCGTCCTGCACGCGGAGATCCTGTGCCGTAAGTAGCCTCCGGGGAAGATCCCCAGAGGTCATTCCCGGGGCAGCAGCGGCCCGAGCGGCCCGAGGTCCAGGTTCAGGTCCTCGGGCCGCAGACCGTAGCGCTCGCGCAGCTCGGTCATGCGGTCGTCGAGCAGCATCAGGGTGAGCCCGATCCGCTCCTCCTGCTCCTCGGACAGGTCGCCGGAGTCGAACCGGCGCAGCGCCTGCCGTTCCATCAGCTGGCGCAGCAACTCCACGACGGTGAGGACGAGTTTGACAAGGTCGCGCTCCACCGTGTCGGGTTCGAGGTCCAGTCGGTTGGGGCGTTCGGTCATGTCAACTCCCCCCACGGTGAGGGAACCTGCTCGTTCACCGAGCTGATCAGCGCGTTCAGGTCGATGCGGACGAGATCGACGTCCGCGATGCGCAGCGTGATGTCCCCCTTGATGACGACGCCGCCGGCCAGCAGCCGGTCCAGCAGGTCGACGAGGGCGATCTCACGGCGTTCGACGACGGTCACTCCTGTACGCCTTCCTCCGTGAGTTCTCCGGCGAACGAGTACGCGGCCCAAGGACCGGTGAGTTCCACGCGCACCCCGGAGAGGTCGGCCCTCGTGTCGTCCTTGGTGCGGTCCACGAGTTCCACGAATTCCTCGGAATCCCGCCTCGGTACCAGGTATGCGGCGTTCAGCACGTTCCGTCCGGCGGCCCCGGAGAGGGCGGCGTTCTGCGGTGCGTGCAGCTTGGCGGCCTCGGCGTACCCGGACAGCGTCTCGTGCAGGCGGGTCGCGAACTCCTCCGCCTTCTGCCACATGTCCTCGTGCGCCCGGGCCCGCTGCCTGCGCTGGCGCAGGTAGTCCCGGCCCGAGGCGGCCTTCCCGGCCGGCTGCTCGGGCTGTTCGGACTCCGGCTCCGCGTACACCTTGACGCCCCACTCGACGCGCCCCTCCAGCCGGTCGAGGGTGCGCCGGAACTCCTCCTCGCGCGCCTCGATCATCACGCGGACACCGCTGTCGTCACGGAAGACGGTGCCGAGCCGCAGCGGAAGCGGCGTGGTGACGACGGTGAGCGCGTCGATCACGCCCTGGTGGGCCCTGGCCGTCGCGGACAGCCAGTCGAGGTCCTCCAGATGGGCGTGGAGCGGCTCCTCCGCGAAGTCGTACTCCGGCACATGGCTGACCACGGCGATCAGTCCGTGATGGGGAAGCAGCTTGGCGGGGGCGCCGGCCACACCCGTCAGTTCCGCCTGGAGCGGCGCGCCGAGGGGGCGGCAGACGGCGTACACGTACCGCAGTCCCGTCATGGGGCCTCCTTCTTGTCCGCCTTCTCGGACCTCTGGGTCTTCTCGGACCCCTCGGGCCTCTCGGCCCTCTCGATCCTCTCGGCCCGCTCGGTGCGGCCGGTCTCCAGCTGGTCCAGCCGGGCGAGCCGTTCACGCAGTTCGGCGTTCTCCCGGGCGAGTTCGTCGCGCCGGGCGCGGGAGGACAACGCGGGGTCGTCCTCCCACCAGTCGATGCCCATTTCCTTCGCCTTGTCGACGGAGGCCACGATGAGTCGGAGCTTGATGGTGAGGAGTTCGATGTCGAGCAGGTTGATGCGGATGTCACCAGCGATGACGATCCCCTTGTCGAGCACGCGCTCCAGGATGTCGGCGAGGTTGGCGCTGCTGCTCGGGCCGTAGGGATCGGGCATTCTGCTGGGTACGCTCATCGCCGGCCCCCGGCTTCGGCGTACTCGTCCTCATCCTCGGACTCGTACTCGCCCTCCGGCTCGCCCTCTTCTTCCTCTTCTTCCTCCTCCGGCTCCTCTTCCTCGTCGTACTCCTCGCTCTCGTCCTCGGCGGAGGGGCCTTCCTCTTCCTCGTCCTCGCTCTCGTAGCCCTCCTCGTCCTCTTCCGGCGCCTCCTCGTCCCGCGCCTCCGAGTCCTCCTGCTCCTCCTGCTCCTCCTCCTCGAGGGCGTCCTCGTGGCTCGTGACGACCTCGCCGTCGCGGATCTCGCCGCGCCAGCCGTCCTCCGCCTCGCCCTTGAGCGTGATGTGGCGGGCGAAGTGCTTCAGGTCGAGCCGGGCCCGGCGGCCCTGGGCGCGCCAGATGTTGCCGGTCTTCTCGAAGAAGCCGGAGGGGTAGTACTCGATCACCAGCAGGACGCGGGTGAGGTGGTCGGCGATCCGGTGGAAGGAGACCACGCCGCGGGTGGTGCCCTTGGCTCCCTCCGACGTCCAGGCGATCCGGTCGTCCGGGATCTGGTCGGTGGTGTGGCCCTTCCAGCTGCGGCTGGACCAGAGCACCTTGAGGTTCCAGTCGGAGTCGACGTCGTCGGCGCGGCTCACGCTCTTGACGCCCTTGGCGAAGGTGCTGAAGTCCTGGAACTGGGTCCACTGGTCGTAGGCGGTGCGCAGGTCCACACCGACGTCGACGGACTCCATGATGACGGTCGGCTTCTGGCCTCCGCCGCCCTTCTTCTTGCCCTTGCCGCCGCCCCCGAGATCCTTGAGCGCGCCCATCGCCTTGTCCTTCATGTGGGAGGCGCCGGTTTCCAACGCGCCGCGCAGGGGACCCTTGCCCTCCGCGAGCTTGCGCCCGCCGTCGAGGGCGAGCTTGGCGAAGCCGGGGCTCTTGCCCTCGGCGATGTCGTTGAGCTTGCCCGTGGTCTGGCCGAGTTTGCGGCCGGCGCCGACCAGCACCCGCTGTGCCTGGGCCGCGAGGTACTCCTGCAGCTCGGCCTTGAGCCGGTCGGCGGCCTCGCTCTGGGCGAGGCCGGTGAGCGGGTTGTTCGTCGCCTTGCCGGTCGCCTTGCCTGCCCCGTTCTGTGCGCTTCCGAGGGTCTCGGTCATCATTCACCGCCGCCCTTCGGCAGTCGGCCGCCGGCCCGGCGGGCTCCGCCGCGTGCCGCCGCCGGCTTCCTGCCGGCTGTCTTCTTCGCGGCGGTCTTGGCCGTCGCCTTTTTGGCCGGGGCCTTGCCCGCCGCCGTCTTCTTCGCGGGTGCCTTCTTGGTGGGCGCCTTCTTGGCTGTCTTCTTCACCGCCTGTTTGCGCGGCGGCTCAGGCTCCTCCTCGGCCTCCTCACGGGGTTCCTCCTCCTCACCGGTCTCGTCCTCCTCCGCGGAGGCTTCCTCCTCGGCGCTCTCGTCCTCCTCGGCGCCCTCGTCCTCGGCGCTCTCGTCCTCGGCCGTCGCCTCCTCCGGCTCCTCATCGCCCTCCGCGTCCGACTCGCCCGGCACCACGCCCGCCAGCTGGTCGCGGACCTGGTCGGTACGGCCGTGCAGCCGGTCGGCCAGCGAGTTCATCTGGCGTTCGACCATGGCACCCGAGGCCGCCTTGCCTACCCCGCTCAGGTCCTGGCGCAGCTGGTCGCCGATCTCCTTGAACTGCGGGTTGTTCTGCAGTTGCTCGGAGAGCAGGCTCGCGATCCCCTTCGGGGTCAGGTTCATCTTCTTGCCGGCCACGAGGGAACCCACCGCCATGGCGAATTTCATCTTCTTGGTACGTCCGAGGACGTATCCGGCCCCTATCGCCAGGCCCAGTCCCATTCTGTTCATCGTGCTGTCCCCTCGCCTGTTCCGGTACTCCCGCCCATGCCGGTCTCCAGCCGGTCGAGGAGCTCGTCCTCCTGGCGGTCGAACTCGTCCTCGTCGATCTCGCCTGCCTCCAACCGCTCTTCCAGCCGGCGGAGTTCAGCCCGGACCGTGGCGGGGTCGTAGTAGATCCGTTCCGCCTCGTTCAGTACCTGTCTGATCGCCCACGCGCTGCCACGTACCGGTGCGAACGGCAGCAGCAGCACCTCCGAGATGAGTCCCACGGCTCATCACTCCTCCGCGGTGTCGGTGCCCGCCGTGCTGCCCGCGGGCTCGGCGGGGCCGGGCTCGACGAAGCTGTACGGCGGCAGCGGGCCGTTGACCCGCACGTCGAGGTGGGGGTGGCCCTTGCGGAGCTGCTCCACCGCGGCGAGGAAGTTCTCGGACGAGTCGCGGTCCACCAGGAAGGACACGTTGGCGAGCCAGCCCGTGGACTCGGGGCCGACGCTCACCGCGGCGGCGGTCGGCTCCAGGGTGTGCTGCACGTCGACCGCGTCCTCGGATTCCCGGGCCTTGACGGCGTTCGCCACCATCTCGCCGAGCTGCAGCCGCTGCTCGTAGGTGCCACCGCCCGCCTCGCGGTTGGCCTCCGCCAGAGCCCGCAGCTCCGGGCTCTCGGACATCACGCGGTGCAGCACGGCCTGCTCGTCGTGCGTGGCCTTGACGTTGTACTCGACCTTGCCGTCCAACGTGCGCAGGCGCTCCAGGTAGTGCTCGGCGCGTTCGGCGAGGACCCCACTGATGGTGTCGTCGTCCGGGGCGACGCTGCCGAACCGCATGGGCAGCACACAGCCGCCCCCGCCCGCCTCGGCGAGCACGCTCTGATGGGCGAGCAGTTCCCTGCGCTTGGGCCGCAGGTCCTCGGGGGCGTCGCTGACGACGGCCGCCAGCTCGCCCTCCTTCAGGATGCGTACCGGGCGCGGCGGTTGGCCGACTCCGCCCATGTCCTCGGGCAACGAGGGGTGGGAGGCGGCCGTGATGCCGTAGACGTACGTACTCACTCCTCTTCCTCCTTCCGGCGGGACGCCGTGGACTTCCGGGGACGAGGCCTGGACTCCGACCGGGACTCCGTCTGGCCCTCCTCACGTGCCTGCTTGAAGGCACCGGATATCGTCTCGGCGGCGCCGGACAGCGCCCCCTTGGACTTGCCACGCGCGCCGGACTCGGTGATCTCGCCGACGAGGTCGGGCAGGCCGGGGTCCTTGCGCGGACCGGCCTCCAGGTCGAGGCGGTTGCACGCCTCGGCGAAGCGCAGGTAGGTGTCCACGCTGGCCACCACGACCCGTACGTCGATCTTCAGGATCTCGATGCCGACCAGCGACACGCGCACGAACGCGTCGATCACGAGCCCCCTGTCGAGAACGAGCTCCAGTACGTCGTAGAGACCGCTACTGCCGCCTCCGCCGCCGGTCTGCTGTGCCGGGACAACGGTCATGCCGACCCTGCCTCCTTGTCCGTGGATTCGTGAACGGTTGGTGTCGCGGGCGGGCGGCCTAGCGGCCGCCGGGGCGATGTGCGTCTGCCCGCCCGCGTTCGTAGCGGCGAACGCGCCGGTAACCGGTGAGCTGTCCGGCGCCGTCGAGTTCGACCTGGTAGCTGGCCATCAGGCTCATCGTGTCGGGGACACGCTCCAGCTCCAGGACCTCGACCTCCAGCGACCAGCCGTCCTCCGTCTGCTCGAAGGACGAGACGCTCTCGGCGGCCATGCCGGTCAGCTCCTCGAGCTGGCCGCGCGCGTTGCGCAGCACCTCCATGGGGCTGGGCCGGTCGTCCGCCACGTTGCCGTCCTTACTGTCGTGACTGTCGTGATGCTGTCTGTCGTGAGGCCGTGCAGCTTGTGACTGCGATGTGTTCTTTGTGTTCGACATGGCCACCTCTTCCTTCGGGTGGCCGCTTGGGCATTGGCCAAACATCCAGAAGGGCATGGGTCAGGACGGGAGGTGGTCGACGGCCACCTCCCGTCCGGTAGGTGGTTCAGCCACGCAACTTGTCAAGCCTGCGGCGCGCCGGTCCCAGGGCCCGGCCGGCCCGCAGCACGTCGGCCCAGGGCTTGCGGCGGGCCTGATCGACAGCGTCGGCGATGGTCCAGCGGCGGGCGTCGAGGTCCGGGGCGTCCAGCTGGGACCAGGCGATGGGGGTGGCGACGGGCGCGCCGGGCCGGGCCCGCACCGTGAAGGGCGCGACCGCCGTCTGCGCGTAGCCGTTGCGCTGCACGTCGAGGTAGAGCCGCTCGCCGCGCTCCTTCTTGCGGGCGGCCGTGGTGAGCCGGTCGGGGTGGGCGGCGGCGAGCGTGTCGGCCGTGTCCCGGGCGAACGCGCGCACCTCGTCGAAGTCGTGGCGGCCGTCGAGGGGCACGACGATGTGCAGCCCGCGCGAGCCGGTGGTCATCGGCGCGGAGGGCAGTTCCAGCTCGTCGAGCAGCGCGTGCAGCAGCCGGGCCGCCTCCCGCACCGCGGGGAAGTCGTCCCCGGCGGGGTCGAGGTCGAAGACCATGCGGTCCGGCCGGTCGAGGCTGTCGACGCGGGACAGCCAGCGGTGCAGGGTGAGGCCGGCCTGGTCGGCGAGGTGGACGAGGGTGGCGGTGTCGTCGCAGACGGTGTGACAGACCGTGCCGCCCTCCTTGGCCACCTCGACGCGGGTGATCCACTCCGGGTAGCTCTCCGGGGTGTTCTTCTGCATGAATCCGGGGCCGTCGATGCCGTCCGGGTGCCGCTCCACCATCAGCGGGCGGCCCCGCAGGTGCGGCAGCATGAACGGGGCGACGGCCCGGTGGTAGTCGACGAGATCGCCCTTGGTGTACTCCTTGGTGCACCCGCCGCCGGGGAAGAGCACCTTGTCGGGCCGGTGCACCCGCACCGAGCGCCGCCCGGCCCGTACGGTCCGCGAGTCGTCGCTCACGACACGATCGCCTGCTCCACCAGGAGCCGGGCGGCCGCCGCGATCGACTCGGCGTCGATGCCCGCCGCGTGCAGCTGCTCGTCCGGGGACGCCGAGCCCGGCATCGTACGGACGGCGAGCCGTACCAGGCGCGGTACGGGGCGTCCGTCGAGGAAGGCGTCGAGAACAGCGTCTCCGAGCCCGCCCTCCTCGTGGTGGTCCTCCACCGTGAGCAGGCAGCCCGTGTCCTCGGCCGCCTGGCGCAGGGTGGCCCGGTCGACCGGCTTGACCGAGTACAGGTCGACGACCCGGACGCGGATGCCCTCGCGCTCCAGCGTGTCGGCGGCGGCCAGCGCCTCGTGGAGCGTGACGCCCGCGGCGACCACGGTCAGCCGGTCCTCGTCGGAGGAGCGCAGCACCTTGCTGCCGCCGACCGGGAACTCCTCGTCGGGGCCGTAGATCACCGGGCTCTCACCGCGGGAGGTCCGCAGATAGCGGATGCCGTCCAGGTCGGCCATCGCCTCGACCAGACGCGCGGTCTGGTTGGCGTCGCACGGGTACAGCACGGTCGAGCCGTGCACCGCGCGGAACATCGCCAGGTCCTCCAGGCCCATCTGCGAGGGCCCGTCCTGTCCGATGGCGACACCCGCGTGGGAGCCGACCAGGTTGATGCCGGCACCGCTGATCGAGGCCATGCGCACGAAGTCGTACGCGCGCGTCAGGAACGCCGCGAACGTCGAGGCATACGGCACCCAGCCGCGCGTCGACAGCCCCACCGCGGTGGCGACGAGCTGCTGCTCGGCGATGTAGCACTCGAAGTAGCGCTCTGGGTGCTCCTTGGCGAAGAACTCCGCGCGGGTGGAGTCGCCGACCTCACCGTCCAGGGCGACGACGTCGCCGCGTCCGCTGCCGAGAGCGGCGAGCGCCTGGCCGAAGGCGTCGCGGGTGGCGACGCCCTTCTCGGAGTCCCCCTGGTCGAAGCGGGGCAGTTCCACGTGCCCGGCGCTCACCGCGTGCAGCAGGCGGGCGGCCGGCGGCTCCTGCACCTCGACGCGGATGTCGCGGACCCCGCCGAGCTCCTCGATGGCATCGTCGGCGTTCTTCAGCGGCTTGCCGTGCAGGCCCTCGCGGTCCTCGGTGTCGGCCACGCCCTTGCCCTTGAGTGTGCGGGCGAGGATGGCGGTCGGCTGGCCCTTGGTGGAGGCGGCCTCGCCGTAGGCGCGGTCGACGGCGTCCACGTCGTGGCCGTCGATCTCGACGGTGTGCCAGCCGAACGCCTGGAAGCGGCGCGCATAGGCGTCGAGGTCGTGGCCGTGCCGGGTCGGGCCCCGCTGGCCGAGCCGGTTCACGTCGACGATCACGGTGAGGTTGTCGAGGTGCTCGTGGCCCGCGTGCTCGGCGGCCTCCCAGACGGAGCCCTCGGCGAGCTCGCTGTCACCGCACAGCACCCACACCCGGTACTCGGTCCGGTCCAGCCGCTTGCCGGCCAGCGCGATACCGACCCCGACGGGCAGCCCCTGGCCGAGCGAGCCGGTGGCCGTCTCCACCCACGGCAGCCGCTGGGGCGTGGGGTGCCCCTCCAGACGGCTGCCGAGCTTGCGGTACGTGGTCAGCAGCTCGTCCTCGTCGATGGCTCCGGCCGCCTTGTAGGCGGAGTACAGCAACGGCGAGGCGTGGCCCTTGGACAGGACGAAGCGGTCGTTGGCGGGGTGGGCGGGGCGGTCGAAGTCGTAGCGGAAGTGGTTGGCGAGCAGTACGGCCATCAGGTCCGCGGCGGACATCGAGGAGGTCGGATGCCCCGAGCCGGCGGCGGCCGCGGCCCGGACGCTGTCCACGCGCAGCTGCTGGCCGAGTTCGACGAGTTCACCGGTGTTCATGAGTCTCCTTCCGCTTGCGCGGGGGTGTCGTTTCGCTTCACTGGCCCCGGGGCGGGCTGCTCCTGGGCGGACTCGGGGCCGGGCTGGTTCTTCGCGGGCTCGCCGCCGGGCTGGTTCTTCGCCGGCTCGCCGCCGGGCTGATTCCTCGCGGGCTCGCCGCCGGGCTGGTTCTTCCCCGGCTCGCCGCCGCGCTGATTCCTCGCGGGCTCGCCGTCCGGCTGCGCCTTCGCGGGCTCACCGTTGTCGTCCGGCGGGTGCGTGTCTGCCTCCGTCGCCGCGCCCGGTCCCGTCCGCGTCTTCCGCTGCCGTTGCTTCGCCTGCTTGCCGTGCTTCTCCTGCTTCTCCTGCTTCTCCTGCTTGCCCTGCTTCTGCGGCTGCTTCCGCGGCTGCTTCCGCTGCTCCTGTCCCTCGCGGCGTTCCCCGCCCTCCGGGCCGCCCGGGACCCGGGCCAGTTCCGGTGAGGACGTGTCCAGGGGGACCGACCAGGACCGTACGAGGCCCAGCTGGACGGCCTGGCGGGGCAGGGCCGCGTCCAGGAGCCAGTCGGCGGCGACCCGGACGCGGTTGCCGGGCATCGCCGCCAGGTGGTAGCCGCGGGTGACCAGGCCGGCCGCCGGACCGGAGAGGGAAACGCCGAGCGGGTTGGCGGCGGCCTTCGCCCCGCCGAGGTCCACGACGAACCCCATGTCGCTGTGGCGGTAGGGCTTCCGCTCCCCCACCCCGAGGGACGCGGCGACGTTGTGGGCGCAGACCTTGCCGTGCCGCCACGCGTGCTGCGCGGTCATCGGCGTGTACTGGCCCGGCCGGCTCAGGTCGGGGACGGCGGCCGCGTCCCCGCACGCGAACACCTCCGGCCGCCCCGGCACCTGGAGGTAGGGGTCGACGAGCAGCCGACCGCGTTCCAGGGGCAGCCCGAGGGACTCGGCGAGCGGATCGGGCCGTACGCCCACGCACCACACCACCGTGCGGGTCGGGACGAACTCGCCGTCGGTCAGCAGCACCCCGTCCGGCGTGGCCTCCTTCACGGAGGTCCCCATCCGCACGTCGACGCCCCGCTGTCGCAGTACCTCGTCGGCGGTGCGCGAGAGCCTCTCGTCCAGCTCCGGCAGCACGCGGGGTGCGATGTCCAGCAGCATCCAGCGCGGCCGCATGCCCTCCCGCAGGGGATGTTTGCGGACCTGCGCGTCGGTGAACAGCTGCCCGTGCGCGGCCACCTCGGTCCCGGTGTAGCCCGCGCCGACCACGACGAAGGTGCACCGCGCGGCGCAGTTCCCCGGGTCGTCGGAGGCGGCCGCGAGCTCCACCTGCCGGGTCACGTGGTCGCGCAGGTACAGCGCCTCGGGCAGCCCGCGGAAGCCGTGCGCGTGCTCGGCGACCCCGGGGATCGGCAGCAGCTTGTTGGCGCTGCCGACGGCGATCACGAGCCGGTCGTACTCCAGCGTGCCCTCGCCGCCCTCGGGGTCGGTGTAGTGCACGCTGCGCGCGTCGAGGTCGATGCCGTCGGCCTCGCCGAGCACCAGCCGTACGCGGGGCAGGGTGCCGGAGATCGACACGGTGACCCGGCGGGGTTCGAGGATGCCGGAGGCCACCTGGGGCAACAGGGGCAGGTACAGGAAGTAGTCCGTCGGGTTGAGCAGGGTGATGTCGGCCTTGCCCCGGGACATCCGCGACAGCGTGCGGGCCGTGCGGTACCCGGCGAAGCCGGCACCGACGATCAGGATGCGGGGTCGACTCACGGTTCGCCTCCGGCGATGGGCGCGTACGAGGGCGTACGGCGTTGGCGCGTACGAGGTTTTCCGCGTCCCCCTGGCCGGGGCGCCCAAACGTCCGCCGGTTTCCGGCCCGGCCGCCGGGTACTCGGTCGGCGTCCCACTGACCCGCCCCGTCGCGGAGGTACCCCCCATGCCCGAATACGGCTACTTCCTGTCCTGCGAGGAGTTCGGCCCCGCGGATCTCGTCGAGCAGGCGAGGATGGCCGAGCAGGCCGGATTCCAGTCGTTGTGGATCTCCGACCACTACCACCCGTGGAACGACGCCCAGGGGCAAAGCCCCTTCGTGTGGTCGGTGATCGGCGCGATCTCGGAGGCGGTGTCACTGCCGATCGAGACGGCGGTCACCTGCCCGACGGTCCGGATCCACCCGGCGGTGGTGGCGCAGGCCGCCGCGACCAGCGCGGTGATGACCAACGGCCGGTTCCGGCTCGGTGTCGGCTCGGGCGAGGCGCTGAACGAGCACATCCTCGGTCATGTGTGGCCGCCGGCGACGGTCCGCCTGGAGATGCTGGAGGAGTCGATCCAGATCATGCGCCGGCTGTTCACCGGCGAGGAGGTCACCCACCACGGCACCCACTACACGGTGGAGAACGCCCGCCTGTACACGGTCCCCGACGAGCCCGTCCCGATCGACATCTCCGGTTTCGGCCCGGCGGCGACCTCGCTCGCGGCCCGCGTCGGCGACGGCTACATCACGATGATGCCCGAGGAGTCGATGGTGGAGCAGTTCCGCAAGGGCGGCGGGGGCACCAAGCCCGTGATCGGCGGCACGAAGGTCTGCTACGGCACCGACCGCGACGAGGCCGTGCGCACCGTCCGGCGCCTGTGGTTCAACCAGTTCCTGCCCGGTGAGATGGGCCAGATCCTGCCCTCGCCGAAGCACTTCGAGCAGCTCGGGCCGCTGGTCACCGAGGAGATGGTGCGCGAGAAGGCGGTGTGCGGGGACGACGTCGACGAGCACGTCGGCGCACTGAACGCCTTCGCCGAGGCGGGCTTCGACCGGGTCTACGTGAACCAGATCGGCCCCGACCAGCGCGCGTTCTTCGACTTCTACCGTACGAAGGTGCTGCCGCAACTCCAGCACGACGACCGCTGAGCACTGAGGCCACCACGGCATGACAGCGGGCCCCGTCCGGGGCCCGCTGCTTCCTTCCGTGCTCTCCGTGCTCTCTTCGGGCCGTGCTCTCTTCGGGCCTTGCTCTCTTCGGGCTCTTCGAGCTAGGTCCGTTGCAACGCCGCCCAGCCGCGACGGCGCAGACCGACGGTCGCCACGGCACCCAGCCCGCCGACGAGCAGCCCCATGCCGACCCTCCCCCGGTTCCGCGAGGCCCACTCCTGCGCGCTCCCGGACGCCGCCTCCCCGTCGAAACGCCCGTGCGCCCCGAAGTCGTGCCCGTGCGGCCCGTCGGCAGGGCTCCACAGGTTGCCGGGCCCTTGGTGGCTTCCCTCGTCCTGCTGCGCGTCGAACCCGGTCCGCCCGAGATACCGGTCCAGGATCCCCGGCATCACCGCGTTGGCGATGAGCGTCGCCGCCGTGGAGCCCCCGACCCAGTACTCCCGCCGCCGCCCGTGCGCGGCGGCGTGCACGATCGCCCGGGCCGCGACCTCCGGCTGGTACACCGGAGCCACCGGCCGCGCCCGGCCCGGCATCCGGTTCAACACCCACTCGAACTGCGGGGTGTTGACCGCCGGCAGCTGCACCATCGTCGTACGGACTCCGCTGCGGCTGTGCAGCAACTCGCAGCGCAGCGACTCGTTGAAGCCCTGGATCGCGTGCTTCGCCCCGCAGTACGCCGACTGCAACGGCACCCCGCGATACGCCAGCGCGGAGCCGACCTGCACGATCGTGCCCTTGTCGCGCGGCAGCATGTGCCGCAGTGCGGCCCTGGTGCCGAAGACGTAGCCCAGGTACGTCACTTCGGTCACCCGGCGGAACTCGTCCGGGTTGATCTCGGTGAACGGCGCGAAGACGCCGGAGAAGGCGTTGTTGACCCACACGTCGATGTGGCCGAACGCGTCGGCCACCTTCTGCGCCGCGTCGTCGACCGCCTTCGCGTCGGACATGTCGACGGTGACGACGAGCGCCTCACCGCCGGCCCGCTCCACCTCGTCGGCAGCGGCGGCGAGGCCCTCGCGTCCCCGGGCCAGCAGGGCGACCCGGTCGCCCCGCGCGGCGAAGGCCAGCGCCGTCGCCCGGCCCACGCCGCCGCTGGCACCGGTCACCACGACGGCCCTGCGCCGCTTCGTCAGTGGTCCCGTCCAGGAGGTGCGCATACGGCATCACGCCCCGTAGGGCCGCGACTCGGGGTTGATGTCGTCCTGACGGGGCGCCGCGGGCCCGGTCGTGCCGGGCAAGCTGCCGGGCGCGCCGGACGGCATCGGCGGGTACGGCATGCCCAGTCCGCTGGGCGGGGCGCCCGGCGGGGTACCGCCGAGGGGACGCCCGTGCCCGGCGGCGTGCTGCGGCGCCGACCGGGAGCCGTGCGGGCGGGCCGCGCCGCGCAGGGCGTAGGCCGCCACGCCGAGTACCACTGCGGTGATCAGCGCGGCCGCCCAGTCCGGCAGGCCGATGGCCAGGGCGAGTCCGACGGCGAGCGCGAGGGCCGCGCCCGCGTACAGGGCGACTGCTCCGGACGCCGCGTACAGCATGGCCTTGCGGCGCTGCCTGCGGGTCTGCTCGCGCAGTTCCTCGCGGATCGTCTCGCGCGCCACCTGTGCCAGTTCGTCGACCAGGTGCTTGTCCAGATGCTCCAGGTGATCCATGCGGTCCATGGCCGCCGGGTACCCGGGGTGACGGTCCCGTAACGCCTGTGAAGAGGAACGCTGCGCCCGGAAACGCCGTAAAGGATCTCCTGCCGGGACGGACCAACTAGGCTTTTCCCATGGACATTCTGGGAGCCACGCTGCGCATCTGCGTCGACGACCTCGAGTCCGCGATCCCCTTCTACGAACGGCTCGTGGGCGGCCAGGCCCTCCGCTTCGAGCGCGGCGGCGTCCAGGTCGCCGCGCTCGGCTTCTTCCTGCTGATGAGCGGCCCCGAGGCCGAGCTGGAGGTGTTGCGCAAGGTCTCCGCGACGATCGCGGTGTCGGACGTGGACGAGGCGCACAAGACCCTCACCGAGCTGGGCGCCGACGTCATCGCGGGCCCGGTTCCCACCCCGGCGGGCCGCAATCTGATCGCCCGCCACCCGGACGGCACGATCTACGAGTACGTCGACAGACGCCGCCCCTGAGGGTGTCCGCCGCCCTCGGGAATGCGCCTCGGTGATCGCCGCCCTGACACGGGCGGCCACGTCGGCGTTCGAGGTCGGAAGGGAGGCCGGGAACGCCACGGCCGAGACGGCTCACCCGGGCCTCCACATGAGCCCGAAAAAAAATCGGACGGTGATGTCGAGAATCCGCGTCCGGCTCCGTCCCCGGGGTGAACGCGACCACAATGGGTCGCACGAGCACCGAGGAGAACCCACGATGGCCAAGTACCTGCTGCTGAAGCACTACCGCGGCGCCCCGGCTCCGGTCAACAACGTGCCGATGGACCAGTGGACGCCGGAGGAGATCTCGGCGCACATGCAGTACATGAACGACTTCGCGGGCCGTCTGGAGAAGACCGGCGAGTTCGTCGACGGCCAGGCGCTCGCCCCCGAGGGGGCGTGGGTCCGCTACGACGGTGAAGGGCGCCCGCCGGTCACCGACGGACCGTTCGCGGAGACCAAGGACCTCATCGCCGGCTGGATGATCATCGACGTCGACAGCTACGAGCGTGCCGTCGAGCTGGCCGGGGAGCTTTCGGCCGCCCCCGGAGCGGGCGGCAAGCCGATCCACGAGTGGCTGGAGGTGCGCCCGTTCCTGACCGCGACGCCCACCATCACCGAGTGCCATTGATGAACGAGGCCCTGCTGAGGAGCCTCACACCGAGCGTGCTCACCATCCTCGTCCGCCGCGGAGCCGACTTCGCGGCGGCCGAGGACGCCGTGCAGGACGCCCTGGTCGAGGCGCTCCGCGTCTGGGCGGCCGACCCGCCGCGCGATGCCAAGGGCTGGCTGGTCACCGTGGCCTGGCGCAAGTTCCTCGACGCGGCCCGCTCGGACGCCGCCCGCCGCCGACGCGAGGACCGCCTCGACGAGGAGCCGACACCCGAGCCCGCGCCCGCGGTGGACGACACGCTCCAGCTCTACTTCCTGTGCGCCCACCCGTCGCTGACCCCGGCATCGGCAGTCGCGCTGACGCTGCGCGCCGTGGGCGGGCTCACCACCCGCCAGATCGCCCAGGCCTACCTGGTGCCCGAGGCGACCATGGCGCAGCGCATCAGCCGGGCCAAGCGCACGGTCTCCGGCGTGCGCCTCGACCGGGCCGGCGACGTGGCCACCGTGCTGCGCGTCCTCTACCTCGTCTTCAACGAGGGCTACTCCGGCGACGTCGACCTCGCCGCCGAGGCCATCCGGCTCACCCGGCAGCTCGCGGCCGCGATCGACCACCCCGAGGTGGCCGGGCTGCTCGCCCTCATGCTGCTCCACCACGCCCGGCGCCCCGCCCGGACCGCGCCCGACGGCAGCCTCGTGCCGCTCGCCGAGCAGGACCGCGGGCGGTGGGACACCGCGTTCATCGCCGAGGGCGTCGCCGTCCTCCAGGCCGCCCTCGCCCGCGACCGGCTGGGCGAGTTCCAGGCCCAGGCCGCCATCGCCGCCCTCCACGCCGACGCACCCGCCGCCGAGGAGACCGACTGGGTCCAGATCGTCGAGTGGTACGACGAGCTCACCCGCCTGACCGACAGCCCCGTCGTACGGCTCAACCGCGCGGTCGCCGTCGGGGAGGCCGACGGTCCGCGCGCCGGCCTGGCGGCGCTCGCGGCGCTGGACGCCTCGCTGCCCCGCCACGCCGCGGTGGCGGCGTACCTCCACGAACGCGACGACGACCTCGCGACGGCGGCACGCCTGTACGCCGAGGCGGCCCGCAAGGCGCCCAACCTCGCCGAACGCGACCACCTGACACGCCAGGCCGCCCGGCTCAACGCCCGCCGCCACACTCAGGATTGAGCCGACAGGACTTCGTTCCGATCAGTCCGCCCGCACGTCCGGTCAGTCCGTCTCGAGGACGGATTCGATGCCGTCGCCCTCCTGCCATTCCCCCGGTCGTAGCGCGGCGGCCCACCCGCACCACGGCGCCCGGTGCGGGTGGGCGCAGGCCCAGGTTGGAGGGGGCGTCGAGCACGACCGAATTCGGCATGCGGATCACCCTCGTCGACGTAAAGTCGGGCCTTCAACAGGAATGTCGGCATGCGGGGAGGAAAGACGAGTGAGCGAGCAACACACCTACCGGGTGATCGTCCGGGGGAGCTGGGACGGCCTCACCGAGGAGGCCCGGGCACGGCTGCTCGCCGAGGCCGGTGACCACGGGCTGGCCAGTATGCGGTTCACCGAGGAGGGCTCGCTTACGTACGAGCCGGCGCCGCTGAAGCACTTCTCGATGCGGTATGTCGTCGTCTCGGACGCGGCGGACGGCGAGGAGATGGCCGCCGCGATCGCGGAGGACCGGGCCGAGACCACCCTGAGGGGCCTCGGGTACGGCTACGGGGAGCTCAGGTCGACCGTCACCGACCTCGACACCATGAAGATCAACTTCAAGCCCGCATCTCGGCGGTGAGGGCCCACCGCTCGTGGTCCCGCCAGGCGCCGTCGATCCACAGCATGTTCGGGGAGTAGCCCTCCAGCCGGAAGCCGCACGAGCGGGCGAGGGCGATCGAGCCGGCGTTGCCGGGCTGCACGTTGATCTCCAGGCGGTGCAGCCGCATCGGCCCGAACGCGTGGCCCACCACGAGGTGGAGCCCCTCCCGCATCAGCCCGCGCCCGGCCGCGTGCGCGAAGGCGCCGTAGCCGAGCGCCCCGCTGAGGAAGGCGCCCTGGACGATGTTGTTGATGTTGACGAACCCGGCGATGGCCCCGCCGCCGTCACCGTCACCGGCGTCCTTCTCGCACACGAGGAACCCCGCCTTCGTAGGGTCCTCGATCAGCCGTCCCGCGTAGGCGGCGTACGCGGAGGCGGTGTCCGGCGGGAAGAGCCACGGCCGGTGCAACTCCCTGCTCTCGTGGACGCGGGCGATGAACTCGGCGCCGTCCTCGTAGGTGAAGGGGCGTATGCCCACGCGAGGGCCCTCGGCGAGATAACGGGAGGCGATGTGCGGCATCCGGCCACCCTACGACGAGCCGGCGCCGCCCCTCGGGCTCCTACGGCCGCTCAGCGCAGCGCCGGTTCGTCGAGCGTCACCGTGCCCGCCTCCGCGTCCAGCTCGGCCGCGACACCGAACGGGATCGTCAGCGCCCCATCGCAGTGCCCGAACCCGAAATCCTCCACGACGGGCACCCCGAGTCCGCCGAGCCGCTCGGCCAGCAGGGCGCGCACCCGCTCGTAGGGGCCGCACTGCTCCCACGAGCCGAGCAGCACCCCGCGCACCCCCTCCAGCCAGCCCGCGCGCAGGAGCTGGGTGAGGTAGCGGTCCAGGCGGTACGTCTCCTCCCCCACGTCCTCCAGGCAGAGCAGCCCGCCGGCCGCCGAGGTACGGGCGTGCGGGGTGCCCCGCTCGGCGGCGAGCAGGCACAGACAGCCGCCGAGGAGGACGCCTCGGGCCCGGCCTGGCACCAGGGCACGCCCGGCCGAGGAGATCACCCGTACCGTCTCGGGAGCGAGGAGCGTGGCCCGCAGCTGCTCCTGGGCCCGCGCGTTCTTCAGGAAGTCGATGCCCGCCGCCATCGGCCCGTGCAGCGTGACCAGGCCGAGTCGTACGGCGAACGCCTCGTGCAGCGCGGTGACGTCGCTGAAGCCGACCAGCACCTTCGGTCCGGCCGCCCGCATCGCGTCCCAGTCGAGCAGGTCGACGATCCGCTGCGCGCCGTATCCGCCCCGTGCGCACAGCACCGCGTCGACGGACGGGTCGCACCAGGCGTCCTGGAGGTCGGCGGCCCGGTCGGCGTCCGTGCCGGCCAGATACGGGAAATCCGCGTGCCGGTCGAGGACATGCGGGGCCACCACCGGGTCCAGGCCCCAGCCGCGCAGCAGGTCGAGACCAGCCTGCAGCCGCTCCTCGGGCACGGGCCCGCTGGGCGCGACGACGGCGACCCGGGCGCCGGGTGCGAGCCGGGAGGGGCGGACGAGTTCCGTCACCCGTGGATGGTTCATGTGGTCAGCTCCAAGGTCGGGACGCCGGGCGGCCGGAGCGCGAACACCTGGGCGTACAGCGAGAGTTCGGCCTCCAGTGCGCGCACCATGGTCTCGGCGCGCCGGAAACCGTGCCCCTCCCCGGGGAAGGCGAGGTAGGCGTGCGGCACGTTGCGGCCGGCCATGCACTCCAGGAACCGTTCGCACTGCTCGGGCGGGCAGATGACGTCGTCCAGGCCCTGGAGCAGCAGGAAGGGCACGGTGACGCGGTCGGCGTGCTCGACGGGCGAGCGCTCCGCGTACCGTCCGGGCACCTCGTCGGGCGGCCCGATCAGGGTGTCCAGGTACCGCGACTCGAAGTCGTGGGTGCCGCCCGCGGCCCAGCCGGCCAGGTCCAGGACCGGGTAGCTGATCGTGCCGCAGGCGTAGACGTCGGTGGTGACGAGGGAGGCGGCCGCGGTCCAGCCGCCGGCGCTGCCGCCCCGGATCGCGAGCCGGGCCCGGTCGGCGGCGCCCTCGTCGGCGAGGGCGAGCGCGACGGCCGCGCAGTCCTCGACGTCGACGACGCCCCACCGCTCCCGCAGCCGGTCTCGGTAGGCGCGGCCGTGCCCGGTGGAGCCGCCGTAGTCGACCTCCACGACGCCGATCCCGCGCGAGGTGAAGTAGGCGATCTCCAGGTCCAGGACGAGCGGGGCGCGGCTGGTGGGACCGCCGTGGGCCCACACGACGTACGGCGGCAGCTCACCGCTCGGAGCCGTGCAGTCGGGGTGGTGGGGCGGGTGGACGTGGGCGTGGATCTCGCGTCCGGCGGGTCCGGTGAAGGTGCGGCTTTGCGGTTCGGGGTAGTACGCCGGGTCGACGGCGTCCTGGTGGGCGGCGCCGATGACGCGGGCGTGGCCGGTGCGGGCGTCCAGCTCCACCACCTCGTACCCGCTGCGCGGACCCGCGCCGACGGCGACCACCCGCTCCCCGTGGGCCGCGAGGGTGGGCGCGTACTCGGTCCAGGGGCCCGCCGCGTCGACGACCTCACCGGTCTCCGGGTCGAGGACGCCGAGCGCGGTGGCGCCGCGTCCGTGCACGACGGCGACGAGGCCGCCCTCCAGGGGCGCGAACCAGCGGAAACCGAGCTTCCACAACGGGCCGCCGAACTCCTCCTCGCGGGGGCACACCGGCTCGTGGTCGCGGTAGAGGTTCCACCAGCCCGTCCGGTCACTCACGTACAGCAGACGGCCGTCCGTGGACCAGTCGACCTGCGCGACGGACTCCTCCGGGCCGCCGGCCACCGTACGTGGCGCACGCAGCAGGCCGTCCTCTCCCACCTCGGCCACGATCAACTCCGTGCCGTCCCACGGCATCCGCGGATGGTCCCAGGCCAGCCACGCGGCACGCCGCCCGTCGGGCGAGAGGCGCACGCCGGTGACGAACCGGTGCCGGCCGTCGGTGAGTTCGCGTACGGCGTCACGGTCCCGCGCTGCCGAGCCGTCCAGCGGTACCGCCGCGATCACCCGGCGTACGTCGGTGGGGCCTTCGCCGGTGAACTCCTCAAGGGCGCACCAGACTTCGCCCCGTTCGGGCAGGAGCAGCGGCTCGGCCCAGCGCAGTCCGCCGCCCACCGGGGAGACGGGGGTGAGGGGTTGCGGCTCGCCGCCGGGCTCGTACCGGTAGAGCCGCTGGTCGGCGAAGTTCACGAACACCACCAGCGGTTCGCCTTCGGCCCGTCGGATCCCGGCCCAGGGGTGCCCGCCGTACTCCAGGACGCGGCTGCGCACGTTCCACGGGGCGGGCAGCACCGACTCCTCGCCGCCGTCCGCACGTCGCCGTACGAGCGTGCGGCGACCGCCCTCCGTCGGCCGCGGTTCGATCCACCAGGTCTCGTCGCCGACGAAACCGACCGCGTCGGGCTGCCCGCCGTGCGCCGCGGCGAGGGCCGCGTCGATCGGCGAGGGCCACGATCCGTGTGCCAGGGCCCGCATGTCTGCCCCGCTCCCCTCAGGCCGTCCGCAGGAAACGGTCGAGGACGTCGACGCCGAAGTGCAGCGCCTCGACGGGGACGCACTCGTCGACGCCGTGGAAGAGGGCCTGGTAGTCGTACCCCTCCGGGAGCTTCAGTGGGGCGAACCCGTAGCCCCTGATGCCGAGTCGGGAGAACTGCTTGGCGTCGGTGCCGCCGGACATGCAGTACGGGACGACGTGCCCCTCGGGGGCGAACTCCTGGACAGCGGCCCGCATTTCGGCGTAGATGGGTGCGTCCACCGGCGCCTGGAGGGCGACCGAGTGATGGCGGAACTCCCAGTCGACGTCGGGCCCTGTGAGTTCGTCGAGGGTCGCCCTGAACTCGTCCTCGGCGCCCCAGAGATACCGTCCGTCGACGTACGCGACAGCCTCCCCCGGGATCACATTGAGCTTGTAGCCGGCTTCCAGCATGGTCGGGTTGGCGCTGTTGCGGACGGTCGCCTCGACCAGGGACGCCGCCGGGCCGAGCTTGCGCAGCAGGGCGTCGACGTCGTCGAGTGCGGTCTCGATGCCGTAGAGCGCGGCGAGCTCGGAGAGTGCGGCGCGGACGGTGGGGGTGAGCCGCAGCGGCCACTCGTGCTCGCCGATCCGGGTGACGGCGGCGGCGAGGCGTGTGACGGCGTTCTCCCGGTTGACCTTCGAGCCGTGTCCGGCGCGTCCGCGCGCGGTGAGCTTCAGCCAGCCGGTGCCGCGCTCCCCCGCCGCGATCGGGTAGATCTCGCGCCCGGCACCGTCGTGGAAGGTGAACGCGCCGGACTCGCCGATCGCCTCCGTGCAGCCCTCGAAGAGTCCCGCGTGCCGCTCGGCGAGGAATCCGGCGCCGTCCTCGGCGCTGGCCTCCTCATCGGCGGTGAAGGCGAGGACGAGGTCGCGCCGGGGCCGCACGCCCTGCCGCGCCCAGGCGCGCACCACGGCCAGGATCATCGCGTCCATGTTCTTCATGTCGACCGCGCCCCGGCCCCACACGACCCCGTCGCGGACCTCCCCGGAGAACGGGTGCACGCTCCAGTCCCGCGCCTCGGCGGGCACGACGTCGAGGTGACCGTGGACGAGCAGCGCGTCGGCCGAGGGATCGGTGCCCTCGATCCGGGCGACGACGTTGGTCCGCCCCGGGGCGCGTTCGAGGAGCGTCGGCTCGAGACCGGCCGCGGCCAGCCGCTCGGCCGCGTACTCGGCGGCGGGCCGCTCCCGGCAGTCCCCGCCGCCCCGGTTGGTGGTGTCGAGGCGGATGAGCTCCGAGGTGAACCGGACGACCTCGTCCCTCGCCTGTGCGTCAGCCATACTGCTCCTCCACCGCCGCCGCCACGATCGTGGTGACCGCCTTGAACGTGCGGATCGCCTCGTACATGGTGCCGCTGGTGTACGCCACCTTCCGTTCCCCGACCCGGCCCACGCCCGGCACGACGGTGGCGGCCAGGGCCAGATGCTCAGCGTCGAATTCCACGGCGACCGTGAACGGTCCGGCCCGCACCGGTTCCCGCGGCACCGCCAGCCGCGCCGCCTCCTTCGCCGCCGCCCTGATGTCGGCGGCGGTCCGGGCCGGCGTACGGCACACTGCCGCGTACCGCGACACATGGTCCTTCACCGCGACCTTCAGCGCCTCCGGGGCGTACCCGAGCGCGTCCTCGCAGGCCACGTCGTCCCCGGTGACCAGCACGACCGGCACCCCGTACTCGGCGACGACCCGCGCGTTCAGCAGCCCCTCGCTCGCCCGAACGTCGTCCAGCCACACCCCGGTGATGGAGTTGGCGAGGTAGGTGTGCGCGAGAACGCCCTCCATACCGGCGCCCGCGTGATAGCCGACGAACGCGACTCCGTCCACGTCCCCGTACTGCACGCCCTCCACCATGGACAGCGACTTGTGCCGCCCGGTGAGCAGCTGCGCCCGCTCGTCCAGCCGCTCCAGCAGCAGGTTGCGCATCGTCCAGTGCGCCTCGTTGACGAGCACCTCGTCCGCCCCGCCGTCGAGGAATCCGAGCACCGCCGCGTTCACGTCCGACGTGAACATCCCCCGGCACCGCTCCCACTGCGGCGTCCCCGGCAGGACGTCGGCCGGCCAGGTGACACCGGTGGCGCCCTCCATGTCGGCGCTGATGAGGATCTTCATGTGGCCCCATCCTCTCGCAGGTCACAGATGTGTCGCCCCTCCAGTGGCATCAGTTCTTGACAGCATGCGGTGGTGACAGGGATTCCCATGCGGCTTCACGTTACGCGGCGGCGCGGGAGCTGCCTACGAGGCGGAGCGGCGCTGTCAGACGCGGTGAAAATGCAGGTCTCAGCGCTGACGATCTTCATCGAGATCCTGTGACACGATCTTGCGGATCGAGACCGATGGTCGTGCACGGTTTGACGATGGTGCCGGCCGTGCCGAGGGGCCGCGAGAGGCGATCAGTCGGGGTAGGCGACGATCGCGGTCTGGAGGGACGAGCGGCCAGTACGACTGCCAGAGGCGGTGCCGCGGCCATCGGGTTCGTGATTCTGCAGAACGGGGCGACCCGGTTCACCTGAGCCGCGGAGACCGACGGATCGCCTTCTACCTCGCGCTCATTCTCGCAGCGGCCGAAACCATCTGGCCGGCGCCGACCTGGATATGACTTCAGGCGGGGCCAGCGACCTATGAGGCCGTACCACGATCACGGTCGTCGTTCCCTTGATGCTCGGGGAGCCCTTGCAGGAGATCAACGGCAGGATCCGGCGGCGCCGCGCTCAAGCCGCAGCATCCGCGACTCATACACTGTGTCGCCCCGCACGGGACCTCGGGTCCGCCTGCGCAAACGCCCGGGTGTCCAGCCACCGATGAAACGCCGTCGAACAGGACGAGAGCCTGGGCGACGCCGCCGGAGGTTGCGGCCCCGGCGATCGTTCGGGCCAGTGCGGCAGCAGCGATTCGATCCGCTACATCCTCGAAGGTCGGCGCGCCAGCTGAACTCAATGGAGGTACCATGGAAAGCACCCCAAGCGTTCTCCTTCCTTTGGGGATCTCATGTCGATCTGGACTGATTTCGGATTCGTAGGCTGCCCGTACGACACCGAGCCCATCGCAGCAACTACCGAAGGTGCTGGCCTGTTGGTCGGACGGGAAAATGAAATAGAGCAGCTGATGACGCGGCTCCAGTCCTCGACTCGGCATGCAACTGTCGAGGGACCATATGGAGTGGGAAAGACGAGCCTGATTTCCGTGGCTTGCTACAGACTCGAGAGGGCATTCAAGAGGGGCGAATCCAGCACCAACTCTCTTATTCCACTGGAAGGGTTCATAGAGCTCGCTCCGGAAACGAGCTTGGACACTTTCCAGCGAAAACTATTTTACAAAGTAGCAGATGCATTTAAAGTTCATCGCGCCAGTTTGGAATCCACGGGCCGAAGGGTACCAAAGCAAAGAGACATTGAGCGCTGGATCCATGAGCCCGTCTCCCACACCCGCACGATGGGTCTCAACACCCCCGTCCTCGGAGTCTCAGCGGGCCGCGGGAGGTCACCTACTGGCAGTAGCGCATACTCTGAATTTGGCTTTCCGCGAGCAATGAAAACTTCACTGGAGAGCTGCTTCCCCTCCCGAGCACACGGCGGTTTCATCGCGGTTATCGACAATCTGGAGCTCATGCGGACTTCCCAGAACGTCCGAATGCTGCTGGACCTGATGCGCGACAACGTGCTGGCGCAATTGGGCATCCGCTGGATTCTATGCGGCGCCCAAGGAGTAATCCGCTCGGCCGCCGCAACGCCAAGATTGGCTGACCGCTTGGCGCACCCAATCGACATCAAGCCCATCCCGGACGCTCTCATGTCGGAGGTGATAAGCCGTAGAATCGACGCATACAAGATCACGACCAACCCGGTAATACCTGTAGGCCCCGGCGGTTTCTGGTACCTCTACGACGTCTTCAACCGAAACCTCCGAACCGCCCTGAGATTCGCGGAGGAATTCTCCATATACCTGCGCGGGCAATTCGGCACGTCGCACGCCAAGAGTGAAGATCTTGATTTGCTTGAGGCCTGGTTGGCGGAGAATGCCGACCAGTTCCACGACACTGCGGACGAATGGCTCGGAGAGAAGGAGTGGAAGGTATTTGACACGCTGACATCATACGGAGGCACATGTCGCCCGTGCGACGACTATCAGGATTTTGACTATAAATCATCCGAACCAATGCGTTCCCCCATCAAAGCACTGAAAGAAGCCAACCTGATCACCTACGAGCCGGATGAGCTGAACAAGCGTCGCAAGATTGCCGCGATGACAGCTACCGGATGGCTTGTGGCCTACGCCAGAGCGAATTACTCACCACCGGTCGCCTAAATGGCCCCACTTCGACGCCGTCCGGGATCCGGGCCCGAAGCGCCCGAGCGATGGAGGCCGCTGCACGGACACCGGCGGGCGTCAAGCGCGAGTGGGCCATCCGCCGACGACCCCCTTGACGTGGTGAGTCGCTTCAAAGCGGTGCTGGGCAGCCATCCTGAAGACATCGGCCGCGACGAGACAGCTGGCCGGCCGGGCCCGCCGCCGGGGCAGGGGCACCGCCCCCGCGCCGGCCGCCCCCGACCTGGCCCGGCAGCGCGAGGTCCTCGGGGCGTTCCTGGCGGCGACGCGGGGCGGGGACTTCGAGGCGTTGGTCTCGCTGCTGCATCCGGACGTCGTCCTCACCGCCGACCGGTTCGCCGTCCCCTCGCCCGCACCGATCACCGTCAGCGGCGCCCAGCCGGTCGCCAGGGGCGCGATGGCGGCCACGGACCGGGCACGCCGCACCGGCATGGCACTGCTCGACGGGCGGGTCGGCCTGGCGATGGCCCCGCGGGGCCGGCTGCGGCTGGTCGTGGCCTTCACGATCACACCCGCCGACATCACGGAGACCGACGTCGTCGCGGACCGGGAACGCATGGAGTGGATGGAGATCGCGGCGCTCGCGGAGTGACGCGCACGAGAGCCGCCCGACGCCCCCTAAACCGGCGGCGTGACCGCGGCTCACACGGCG
Organism: Streptomyces griseus subsp. griseus; assembly: GCF_000720255.1. Taxonomy (GTDB): domain Bacteria; phylum Actinomycetota; class Actinomycetes; order Streptomycetales; family Streptomycetaceae; genus Streptomyces; species Streptomyces griseus_I. Next base: position 62,032 of record NZ_JOJE01000008.1, read on the forward strand.
CGCGCCGCCACCAGCCAGGCCGACGGCAGCACGATCCGGGTGCCGTCCGGTCGGTACTCGGTGGTGGTCAGCGGGAGTTCACCGCTCGCCAGGACGGTGAGCCCGGCCGCCCGCACCAGCTCGGGCAGCACGTCGTCGGCGACGTCACCGGGCACGATGCCGTGCCGAAGGACGGGCGCGAGCTTGGCCGGCGGGCCGTCCGGGCGCTGTGCCAGCTCCAGCAGGACGGGGCGGGCTGTCTCGGACGGTTCCACGACGAAGGCACGGCCGCGCTCACCGACGAGCGTGGCGAGCCCGTCGACCAGCGGCTGCCGGTCGTCGGGCTCGCACTGGTGCAGCACACCCCGCATGTACACGTTGGTGTCGCCCAGTTCGGCGTGCAGCGTCTCCGTCTCGGTCTTCTCGGCCGCGTCCAGCAGCCGGTACCTCGCCTGCCCCGCGGGATCGGCGCGGCGGGCGCGGTCCACGGCGGCGGCGACCAGGTCGGTGCCGACCACGTGCGGGAAGCGGTCGGCGAGGAAGCGCGTCTGTGTGCCGCTGCCGCAGCCGAGATCCACCAACGGCAGCCCGGGCTCGGTCAGCAGGGGTTCGAAGAGCGCGAGGTGCGGGCCGGCGGTCAGGGCGGGCTCCGCGTCCCAGAACACGGCGCCCGGTTCGTCGGTGGCCTCACTCCAGAAGCCTTCCCAGGCCTGGCGGTACCGGCTCGACACGCTCATGACCACTCCCCGGGTACGGCGGCGATCCGTCGTGAGTGACGGGCCAGTACGGTCTACCGCCACCTGGGGACGACGACAAGCGTGGTGCGCGATCCTTCACGCCGCGTACGAGCCGCGTACCCGAAAACACCCACTGTGCGTGCCCTGTTCAGCCGCGTACGGAGCAGACTCCCGCCCCCTGTCGTGCGGTTCAGCGGCGCGGTAGCGTGAGTTCGAACCACACCGTCTTGCCCGCGCCCCTGCGGCTGGCGCCCCACTCGCGGGCCAGGGTGCTCACCACGCGCAGCCCCCGCCCGAACTCGTCACCCGGCCCGGCGCTGAGCAGCGTCGGCAGCTCGTGGTCGTCGTCGTCCACCTCGCACAGCAGCGTGTCGCCGCGCACCAGGCGCAGTTCGACGGGGCGGCCGTGGGAATGCCGTACGGCGTTGGTGACCAGTTCGCCGACGAGGAGCGCGGCGGTGTCGGCGATGCGGGCGAGGCCCCAGTCGTGCAGCTGCTCCCGGACCGCGGCGCGGGCCCGGCCCACCTCGGCGGGGTCGAGGGGGAGCCGCCATTCCGCCACGTCGTCGGGTTCGATGCCGCCCAGGCGGGCCATCAGCAGGGCCACGTCGTCCTTGCGGCCGCCCCGGGGGTTGAGGGCGCGGATGATGGTGTCGCAGGCGTCGTCCATGGAGGCGGCCGGGTGCGCGGCGGACTCGCACAGGGTGGCCAGGCCCACGCCGATGTCCTCGCCGCGCACCTCCACGAGTCCGTCGGTGCACATCACCAGCCGGTCACCGGGCTCCACGCGCACGCGCACCGCCTCGAAGGGCACCCCGCCGACGCCGATGGGCGCGCCGGTCGGCAGGTCGAGGAGTTCGCTGCGGCCGTCCTCGGCGCGGACCAGCACCGGTGGGATGTGACCCGCGTTGGCGAGGTGCAGCTCGCTCGCGATCGGGTCGTAGACGGCGTACAGGCAGGTCGCGAGGTAGGTGTCGCCGAGGCGCTGGGCGAGGTCGTCGAGATTGCGCAGCAGCTGGGCGGGCGGCAGGTCGAGGGCGGCCATGGTCTGTACGGCCGTACGCAACTGGCCCATCATGGCGGCCGAGTTGAGGCCGTGGCCCATGACGTCGCCGACGACGAGCGCGGTGCGGGCGCCGGGCAGCTTGACGGAGTCGAACCAGTCGCCGCCGACGCGTCCCAGCAACGTACCCGGCAGGTAGCGGGTGGCGATGTCGCAGCCCGCCATGCGCGGCGGGATCCGCGGCAGCATGCTGTCCTGGAGGGTCTCGGCGACGCTCTCCTGGTGGGTGTACATGCGGGCGTTGTCGAGTACGAGGCCCGCGCGGGCGGCGAGTTCGGCACCCGTGACGCGGTCCATGTCGTTGAACTCGGCGCGGTCGGGGTGGCGCAGCAGGATCATGAAGCCGAGGACGACGTCGCGGGCCTTCAGCGGCACGACGAGCATGGAGCGGCCCGTGATGAGCGGCCGGATGTCGCGCTTGTCGAACTGCGAGGCGATGGCGTGCCCCATCTGTTCGCTGATGCGCGGCACGAGGACGGGCTCGCCGGTGGTCATGCACTGGAAGAACGGGGTGTGCGCCGGGAACGGCATGGCCTCGCCGACGGGTACGACGTCGTCCCAGCGGCCGGGTTCGTCGGTGTGCTCCAGGGCGACCCGGTGCCACATCGTGGTCGTGTCCGGCACGCCCTCCGGGAAGCCCTCCCCCGCGACGACCTGTTCGCGCAGATACGTGCCGGCGACGTCGGTGAAGCGCGGTACGACGGCCCTGCTGACCTCGACGATCGTCCGGGAGAGGTCGAGCGAGGTGCCGATCCTGCCGCTGACCTCGTTGAGGAACTCCAGTCGTTCGCGGACCGCCGCGTACTCGAGGTCCTGCGCCTCGTCCGCGAGGTCGTCGGGTACAGGCAGCCCCTCGGCGGCGGCACGGGCGGCGCGCTCGCGGCGCGCCCTGCGCTCGGTGCGCCGGGCCACGCCCCAGTCGGGGGTGACGGGGACCCGGTCGTTCTGACTGAACTCCAATACGGGGTAGCCGAGTTCGAGGACCTGGGCGACGATGCGGGCGCTCTCCTCGACGCTCATGCTGGGCAGGATCTCGGGCAGCCCGCGGGCCAGTTCCTCGGCTCCGGGGAAGTCGGTGTGCAGGGCGAAGCCGGGCGCGATCCGCTCGGCGGTCACGCCCTGGGGCTCATCGGCACGCAGCCCCGCCGCGTCCGCCGCCAGGACGAGGAGCCGCTCCGGGCCGGGGCCGACCAGCGGGTAGGCCCACCACAGGACGTCGGCACGGTCACGGTCGGGTGCGGTGAGACGGGCGCGGCCGGCCGCCGGGTAGGACGATCCGCCGTCCAGGGAGGGCCCGAGGCCGGGGCCGGGGTCGTCGTACGCCGCGAAGGAGCCGTAACGGGGTCGTTCGTCGTCCTCGTCGGGGAGTGCGCCGGAGACGGGCAGCAGGTCGAGGGCGGGCCGCCCGACGGCCGCCTCCTTGGCGACGCCGAAGAGGCGGCGCGCTCCCGTGCTCCAGTGGGATACGAGGCCCTCACGGTCGACGACGACCACGGCCAGTGGGACGCGCCCGGCCCCGGCGCGGTCCGGGGCCGCGCCGGGATCGGGAGGCGTGTCCCTCTCGATGCCACGGTCCATGGCCCAGGCCCTCCCCAGAGCTGCGCAAGATCTGCCCCCGCGCGACCACGTTACGACCGGGCCGGTTCACGATGTGCGGCATTTCTGTAATTGGTTCCACCGGGTGTGCTCCGGCGCACGGGACCGCGCGCGGGGCGTGGGCTCAGTCCTCGTGCCCCAGATGGAGGTCGCGTTCCGTGGCCCCTGCGCCGGCCACCTGGAGCACGGTGGCCACGGGTGGGTAGCCGGTCGCGATGACGGTGTACTCGCCGGAGGCGAGGTCGGCGAACCGGAATGTTCCGTCGGGCCCGGTGGTGAGCGTGTCCACGACGTTCCCGGTCAGGTCGAGCAGCGTCACGCGCGCGTCCTCGACGGGCCTCCCCCACCCTCCGGGCGGGGGGACCCCCATCTCGCTTCGCTCGCCGCCGGCGCGCACGGTGCCGCGCAGCACGGCTCCGCCGGCGAGTTCGACGTCCTGGCGGGTCTCCCGGGAGGCCCGCACGGTGACGGGGAGCGCGGCCGGGCGGAACCCGGGCGCGCTCGCGGCGAGGGTGTACTCGCCCGCGACCAGATCCGGAACGGCGTAGCCGCCCTCGCGGCCGGTGCGGGTGGTGGCCACGACCTCGCCGTGGACGTCGGTGAGGGTGATGGTGGCGTCCGGCATCGGAGTGCCCTCCCTGGTCCGCACCCGGCCGCTGAGCCCTCCGGCGCCGCCGCCGAGGACGATGTCGAGTTCGACGGGGCGTTCGCCGAGGGTCACCGAGATCGCCTGCGGCTGGTGGCCGCCCGCGGCGGCGATGAGTACGTACGCGCCCGGTCCGGGCGTGGGCAGCGCGTACCGCCCGTCGTCGCCGCTCGCGGCCCGCCCGATCTGCTGTCCGGCGACGTCGATGAGGGTGAGGGCGGCGCGGGGCACGACGGTCCCGTCGGAGTGCCGGACCATGCCGAGGACGGGGACGGCGGCGGCGTACGGCGAGCGGAGCGAGATGGGGGTCCCACCGTCCGAAGGGTGGGGAAGGGGCGGCGGCACTGCGGCGTTCACCTCCTCCTCGTCGGCGGCGGGGGCGTCGTGGGGCACCAGTGGCTTCTCCTTGAGGAAGCAGGCGATGAGCAGTCCGGCGACGAGCAGCGGCACGAGGTAGAGGAAGATCCGGGGCATCACGTCGACGTAGGCGTCGACATAGGCGTCGCGCAGCCGCGGGGGCAGCGCGTGCACGAGCTGCGGGGTGAGCGCCTCGGGGTCGGGCAGTCCGGCGCCCGCGCGTGGGGGCAGCCGCTCCTCCAGGGCGTCGGCGAGGCGTCCGGCGAAGAGGGTGCCGAAGGCCGCCGCTCCGACGCTGCCGCCGATCTGCCGGAAGTAGTTGGTGGCGCTGGTGGCGGTGGAGAGGTCGGCGGCGCGCACGGAGTTCTGCACGGCGAGGATCAGCACCGGCATCACCATGCCGAGACCGGCGCCGAGGACGGCCGTCCAGACGCTGTACTGCACCCGTGGCGTGTCGGCCTCGAGACGGGACAGCAGACACATCCCGAGGACGGAGAGGGCGCTGCCGAGGACCGGGTAGATCCGGTAGCGGCCGGTGTGGCTGATGAGCCGGCCGCAGACGATGGAGGCGCCGACGATGCCGCCCGTCATGGGCAGCATCAGCAGTCCGGACTCGGTGGCGCTCGCCCCGTCGACCATCTGGAGGAAGGTCGGCAGGTAGCTCGCGGCGCCGAACAGCGCGACGCCGGTCACCAGGCCCACCAATGCGGTGACGTTGAAGACGGAGTCCCTGAACAGCCGGAGTGGGATGAGGGGTTCGGCGACGCGGTGCTCGGCGACGAGGAAGGAGGCGGTGGCGAGGAACGCGCCGGCGCCCAGTCCGAGAACGACACGGGAGTCCCAGGCGTACTCGGTGCCGCCCCAACTGGCCAGCAGCACCAGGCAGGTGGAGGACGCCGTGAGCAACAGCGCGCCGAGCATGTCGATCCGGGCCCGGCCGCTCGGCTTGGGGAGCTTGAGGGCGAGCGCGACGACGACCAGGGTCAGCAGGCCGAAGGGGACGTTGACGTAGAAGCACCACCGCCAGGAGAGGTGGTCAGTGAAGTACCCGCCGAGGAGGGGCCCGGCCACCGAGGCGACGCCGAACGCGGCGCCGATGAGGCCCAGGAAGCGGCCGCGCCGGTGGGACGGCACGATGTCGGCGCTGATCGCCTGCACGCCGGTGATGAGCCCGCCCGCGCCTACGCCCTGGACCGCGCGGAAGGCGATCAGCTGGTCCATGGTCTGTGCGCGGCCCGCGAGCGCGGAGCCGATGACGAAGACGACGATCGCGAACTGGAAGACGCCCTTGCGGCCGAGGAGGTCACCGAGTTTGCCGTAGACCGGCAGTCCCACGGTGGCCGTGACGAGGTAGGCGGTGATCGCCCAGGACATCCTGTCCAGGCCGTGCAGTTCACCGACGATCCGCGGCAGCGCGGTGGCGACGCTCATCTGCTCCAGGGCGGCCAGGAGCAGCGCGAGCAGCAGCGCGACGAAGATCACCCGCACCCGCCGTGGACTCGGTCGCGGTGCGGCGGCCGGCCCCGGAGGCGGGCCTGGGGAAGAACCCGTCGACGCCGGTTCGTCCCCGATCTCCTCCCGCAGCCCGTCGTGCACCAGAGTGGTCCCGCGCATGTGCCGCTCCCCTCGTCGCGCCTGCCGCACAAGTCCCGCTTAAGGCGACAACCACGAGTGAGGGCTCCGGGTTACGGCATGTCGGAAAGCCCCCCGGTAGATCCACTCGAACCAGTGAGGGGATCAACACCCGGGGGGCTTCCGTCGCTTGGGAGCTACTTCTCGACCTCGGTGGCGAGGTTGGCGAGGACCGCGTCGTAGATCCGGCCGAGGCCCTTGGGCGCGAAGGTCTTCTCGAAGAAGCCGCCGATGCCGCCGGCACCCTTCCAGGTGGTGGTCACGACGACCCGGGAGGCGCCCTCGCCGGCCGGGGTGACGCGCCAGGTGGTGACCATGGAGGAGTTGCGGTCCTTCTCGACGAGCTCGCCGTCGGTGGGCTCGGAGACCTCCAGGAGGCAGTCGCGCACGCGCTTGCTGGTGGCCTGGAGCTTCCAGTGGACGAGGGTGCCCTCGCCGTCGCCACCCTCGCGCACCTCGTACTCGCTGAAGTGCTCGGGCAGCAGCCTCGCGCGCGCGTCGCTGTAGTCGGCGAGGGTGTCGAACACCTTCTCCGGGTCCGCGGCGACGACCCGCTCGGTAGTGGCCTCGACCTGCGCCATCGGATTCCTCCAGGACCTGAATTCTCGGGGTTGGGGCAAGCCAACCACCCCGCTCCCCGGCGGCCAAATCGGGGTCCCGGATGTGACCGATCGGGTTCCGAACGGCGACCGGGAATGACGCCCGCACGATCATGGGAACAGATGTTCTATTGTGGGGGCAGCGCTACCGAGGAGGCGTCATGCGCTGGGAGAACCTCACAGTGGAGCCGGGCGAGCACGGCCGGGCCGACGCCGCGCTGTTCGGCGCGGACGCGGTCACCACCCGCACGTTCGACACCCCGGAGTTCCGTGGCATCACGTTCCACGAGATCCGGGCCCGCTCGATCATCAACCGGGTGCCGGGCGCCTCGCGCATGCCGTTCGAGTGGACCGTGAACCCGTATCGCGGCTGCACGCACGCGTGCGTGTACTGCTTCGCCCGCAAGACGCACAGCTACCTCGACCTCGACACGGGGATCGGCTTCGACACCCAGATCGTGGTCAAGGTGAACGCGCCCGAGGTGCTGCGCCGTCAGCTCGCCTCCCACCGCTGGCGGGGCGACCACATCGCGATGGGCACCAACGTCGACTGCTACCAGCGCGCCGAGGGCCGCTACCGGCTGATGCCGGGCATCCTGGCGGCCCTGCGCGACCACGCGAACCCCTTCTCGATCCTGACCAAGGGCACGCTGATCCTGCGCGACCTGGACCTGCTGACCCAGGCCGCCGAGGTGACGGACGTGGGCATCTCCGTCTCGGTGGGCTTCACCGACGCCGAGCTGTGGCGCACCGTCGAGCCGGGCACACCCGCCCCGGAGCGGCGCCTTGACGTCGTACGGACCCTCGGCGAGCACGGCATCGGCTGCGGAGTCCTGATGGCGCCGGTGATCCCGTTCCTGAGCGACCAGCCTGCCCAACTGCGCGAGACCGTGCGGGCGATCGCCGCCTCCGGGGCCACCTCGGTCACACCGCTCGTGCTGCACCTGCGCCCCGGGGCCCGCGAGTGGTTCATGGCCTGGCTCGGGCAGCACCACCCCCACCTGGTACGGCGCTACGAGCGGCTCTACGCGGAGGGCGCCTACGCCCCGAAGTGGTACCAGCGCCGGATCACCCGTCAGGTGCACGACCTGGCCCAGGAGTACGGCATCGGGCCCGCGCGCGCGGGGATGACGCGACGGATCAGGCCGCCGGAGCCGGAGCGGCCCGCCGCCCCCGAAGCGACCCAACTGTCGCTGATCTGAGAGCGCCGAGCCGAGAGCGTTCGAGGGTAGGGGCGTTCGAGCGCATCCGGCGGACCAATTGGGTCAATTATTGACATAATACGTTCTTCGAAACGTGGTTCCCGGGACGATGCGGCGAGGACCGTGACTTTCACGGTCCGACATCTTCCGTCCTGGGAGGACTGCATGAGGAAACGCGCAGCCGCGCTGTGCGGTGCCGCCGTGGTCGTGGCCGGAACTCTCACGTCCGCACACGCGGCGCCCGCCGCGAAACCCAGCTGGAAGAACTGCGCCACCACCGCCTATCCGAAGCTCCAGTGCGCGTCGGTGAAGGTGCCGCTCGACCACGACGACCCGCTCGGGAAGCAGATCACCCTGGCGCTGTCCCGCGTCCCGCACACCGCGAAGACGTACCAGGGCCCACTGCTGGTCAACCCCGGCGGCCCCGGGGGCAGCGGTCTCACACTCGCCGGTTTCGTCGCCTCCTCACTGCCCGAGGCGGTGGCCGCGCAGTACGACGTCATCGGCTTCGACCCGCGCGGTGTGGGCGCCAGCAAGCCCGCCCTGGACTGCGCCCCCGGCCACTTCGGCCCGGCGCGCCCCGACTCCGTGCCGAGCACCCCCGCGATCGAGCGGGCCAACCTCACGCGCGCGAAGTCCTTCGCCGACGCCTGCGCCCGGAAGTACGCGGACCTGCTGCCCTACATCGACACGGTGAGCGCCGTACGGGACATGGACGCCGTCCGAGCCGCCCTCGACGCACCGCGGATCAACTACCTCGGCTACTCGTACGGCACCTACCTCGGCGCGGTCTACGCCAAGCTGTACCCGGAGCGGGTGCGCCGTCTCGTCCTGGACTCGATCGTCGACCCGGCCGGTGTCTGGTACGAGGACAACCTCGCCCAGGACCTCGCCTTCGACGAACGCCACCGCGCGCTGATGGCATGGATCGCCCGGCACGACGCGGCCTACGGGCTCGGCACCGATCCGGTTCAGGTCGAGGCCAGGTGGTACGCGATGCGATCGGCCCTCGCGAAGCAGCCCGCGGACGGCCGAGTGGGCGCGGCCGAGCTGGAGGACACCTTCGTGCCCGGCGGCTACTACGACGGCTACTGGCCCTATCTGGCCGAGGCGTTCGCCGCGTACGCCAACGACAGGGACACCGACCCGCTCGTGGAGGCGTACGAGAACTTCGGCGCGGTCGACTCCTCCGGGGACAACGGCTTCAGCGTCTACACCTCGGTGCAGTGCCGGGACTCCGACTGGCCGCGCTCCTGGGACCGGTGGCGCTCGGACAACTGGGCGGTGCACGAGAAGGCACCGTTCATGACCTGGAACAACGCCTGGTACAACGCCTCGTGCGCGTTCTGGCCGACGGGCTCCCGACGCCCGGTGGACGTCGCCAACGGCAGGCTGTCGTCGCCGGCCCTGCTGTTCCAGGCGACGAACGACGCGGCCACGCCGTTCGAGGGCGGTACGGCGGTGCACGCCCTGCTGGGCGGCTCCAGCCTCGTGATCGAGGACGGCGGTGGCAACCACGGCATCACGCTGAGCGGGAACAGCTGCCTCGACAAGCACCTGGTGGCGTACCTGTCCGACGGCACCGTGCCGCGTGGCAGCGGCGAGGCCGACGCGGTGTGCCCGGCGCTGCCCGGCCCCACGCCGCTGGAAACGAAGGCCGCGTCGCCGTCGTCGCGTGGCTCGACGCTGCACGGGCTGCTCGGCTTCCGGGTCTGAGGCGCTCCTCTGACGGCCCGTCGGGGGCGATGTCGGACCCATGGTCCACCATGGACGCATGAGTGAGCTGACCAGGATCGCCGCCCCCGACGGCGTCGCCGCCGCCGCGCAGTACAGCCACGTCGTCATCGGCTCGGGCCGCTTCGTGGCGATATCGGGCCAACTCCCCCTGGACGAACAGCGTCGGCTGATCGGCGCGGGTGACCCGGAGGCACAGGCCCGGCAGGTCTTCGCCAACCTCGGACGCTGCCTGGCGGCCGCCGGCGCCGGCTTCGACGACATCGTCAAACTCACCTACTTCGTCACGGACATGGCGCACATGCCGGCCATCCGCGCCGCCCGCGCCGCGCACATACCCGACGACCGCCTGCCGGCCGCCTCGGCCGTACAGGTCGCCGCGCTGGTCCGGCCGGACGCCTTGATGGAGATCGAGGCGTTCGCCGTGGTGGCGGAGTGAGCGACCCGCGCGTGCGCGCGATGGCATTCACGGACTGCGGCCGCGTCTCCGAGATCCGCGTCCGGGGCTGGCAGACCGCCTACCGGGGCCTCGTGCCCCAGTCGTACCTCGACGGTCTCAGTGAGAAGGAGGACGCCGAGCGGCGGCGGGGCCGATTCGGGCAGGGCGACGGCAGTGTGGTGAACCTCGTCGCGGAGGAGGCGGACGAGATCGTCGGCTGGGCCGCACACGGGCCGTACCGGGACGGTGACGTGCGCGCCGCGGACGCCGAGTTGTACGCCCTCTACGTGGACGTCGACCGCCTGGGCGGCGGTCTGGGCCGGCGCCTCCTCACGGAGTCGGTACGCCAGTGCGCGGCCCTCGGACACGAGCGGATGTATCTGTGGGTGCTCAGGGACAACGCCCGTGCCCGCCGTTTCTACGAGCGGGCGGGGTTCTCGGCGGACGGCGCCGAGGAGCCCTTCGAGGTGGACGGTGCCCTGGTGCCCGAGGTGCGGTACGTGAAGCGGCTGGCGGACTGAGGCACTGGAGGACTGAGACGCTGAAGGACTGATACACCCTCACCGCTGACGCGGGATCCGCGCCAGCGCGTGGACGGCCGCCTCGGCCAGGGCGGGGTGGGCGAGCGCCTCGTCGAGTACCGGACGGGCACGCTCGTCGCCCAGTGCGCCCAGCCCCTCCACGCACGCCAGTGCCACCTTCCGGTAGGGGTCGTGCGGGCGCAGCCGCCGTTCCAGGGTGGTGATCAGCGCGGGTACCGACTCGGGTGCCCGCAGCCGGGCCAGGAGCCGGACCGGGTGCAGGGCGTAGGCGACCCGCAGTTCGTTGGTGGCGAGGGCGGCGGCAGCGCGGGCGGTGCGGGGGTCGCCGAGACCGGCGAGGGCGTGCGCGGCGGAGGCACAGCGCGGCGGGTCGCGGTGGTTGAGCAGCAGCACCAGGGCCTCGAAGGCCCGCCGGTCGCCCGCGAGCCCGAGCCGGAACGCGGCCAGCTCCCTGGCCCACAGCGGCTGCCCCGGCTCGGTGAGCACTCCCGCCAGCTCGTCCTGATCCCCGGTGGCCACCAGCCGCTCGTACACGGCGCCCCCGCCGGACTCCCGCCGTAAGCGCTCCGTGAGCGATCGCAACTCTTCGTCCATGAAGGCGAGCCTAGGCGCGGTGGCCGGGTGCGCGGGACTTACATCACAAAGTCGAGGGGTGGCGCGCTCGTTACCCACCGGTTAAGCTCATTCGAGCGAGTTACCCACTCGCAGCCCCCTCGCAGTGGCCTGGTGACGCAGCCGCCGCGAGAGCAGTCGGTTCGGTACCTCGTGTACCTCAGTTCGACCCGGCCACGGGACAGGGCCGGTCGGTTCCGCCGTTCCGCTGGGACGTGTGCACGTCCCACGGCGACGGCACCGGGCGTGTGCGCTTGCAGCCCGGCATCACACCCGCACTCCTTCCGCACCCCGGTGCGCCCCTTGGTTCCGGCCCCCTCAGCCGGTCATCGCCTCGGCGCACCCGGGCGCGTTCCCAGTCGTCACCCCCATTCTCTGGAGTCCCGCGATGGCCACTCCCCAGCACGACACCTCTCTGTCCCCGTTCAAGACCATTGCCGTCGTCGGCCTCGGCACGATGGGCACCGGCATAGCCGAGGTCCTCGCCCGGGCCGGCCGCGAGGTCATCGGCATCGACGTCAGCCAGGCCCAGGCCGCCAGGTCCGTCGCCGCCGTCGAGGCCGCCACCGCCCGTGCCGTGGAGCGCGGCCGGCTGACGGAGCAGGAGCGCACGGACCTCCTGGCCCGCCTGCGCACCTTCACCGACCTGCGGACGGCGGCCGACGCCGACCTGGTCATCGAGGTGACCCCGGAGTCGTACGAGATCAAGCAGCAGGTCTTCCGTGAGCTGGACGGGATCGTGCGCCCCGAGACGATCCTGGCGACCGGCACCAACGCGCTGTCCGTCACGCGCCTGGCGGCCGAGTCGGCGCGTCCGGAGCGGGTCCTCGGGCTGCACTTCTTCAACCCGGCGCCCGCGATGAGGCTGGTCGAGGTCGTCTCGTCCGTGCTGACCGCGCCCTCGGCCGTCGCCGCGGTCACGGACCTCGCCGTCGAACTCGGCAAGGAGCCCGTCGCGGTCGGCGACCGTCCCGGCTTCGTCGCCGACGGGCTGCTGTTCGGCTACCTCAATCAGGCCGCCGCGATGTACGAGGCGAAGTACGCCTCCCGCGAGGACATCGACGCCGCGATGCGGCTCGGCTGCGGGCTGCCCATGGGGCCGCTCGCGCTGCTGGACCTGATCGGTGTCGACACGGCCCGTACGGTCCTGGAGGCCATGTACGCCGAGTCCCGCGACCGGCTGCACGCCCCCGCGCCGATCCTCAAGCAGCTCAGCGAGGCCGGCCTGACCGGCCGCAAGTCGGGCCGCGGCTTCTACACCTACGAGGCCCCCGGCAGCGCGACGGTCGTGCGGGACGCGCTGACCCCGCTCGACGGCGCCGACCTCACCCCGGGCCGCGTCGTGCGCTCGGTCGGTGTCGCGGGTTCGGGCACCATGGCGTCGGGCATCGCCGAGGTGTTCGCCAAGGCCGGGTACGACGTCGTCCTTGCCGCCCGCAGCGAGGAGAAGGCGCAGGCCGCCAAGGCCCGGATCGGCAAGTCCCTGTCCCGCTCCGTCGACAAGGGCCGGCTGACCGCCGAGGCGGCCGCGCAGACCCTGGACCGGATCACCGCGGCGGGCTCCTACGACGCCTTCGCCGACGTGGACCTGGCCGTCGAGGCCGTCGCCGAGGACCTGGAGGTCAAGCGGCAGCTCTTCGCGACCCTGGACAAGGTCTGCAAGCCGGGCGCGGTGCTCGCCACCACGACGTCCTCGCTGCCCGTCGTCGCCTGCGCCCGCGCGACGTCCCGCCCGCAGGACGTCATCGGCATGCACTTCTTCAACCCCGCCCCGGCGATGAAGCTGGTCGAGGTGGTCCGCACGGTGCTGACCGGCGACGACGTCCACGCGACGGTCCGCGAGGTGTGCGTCCGGATCAGGAAGCACGCGGTCGACTGCGGTGACCGCGCCGGCTTCATCGTGAACGCGCTGCTGTTCCCGTACCTCAACAACGCGATCAAGATGGTGCAGGAGCACTACGCCTCGCTCGACGACATCGACGCGGCGATGAAGCTGGGCGGCGGCTACCCGATGGGGCCGTTCGAACTCCTGGACGTCGTCGGCCTCGACGTCTCCCTCGCCATCGAGAAGGTCCTGCACCGCGAGTTCAGGGACCCCGGTCTCGCCCCGGCACCGCTCCTGGAGCACCTGGTGGCCGCGGGCTGCCTCGGCCGCAAGACGGGCCGCGGCTTCCGCGAATATGCCCGGCGCTGAGCCTCCGGCGGACCGATCCGCGGGCACGGCGGACTGGGGCGGGCTGCTCGGCCCGGTCGGCGGACCCCGGCCCGCGGAGGTCCGGGGAAACCCCCGACCTGCACATCGAGCTGCGCACATGCAGTACGTTCAGGTCATGTCCCAGCCCGCGAAGTCCTCACGTACACCCGCCACGCCCGACACGTCGGAGAGCGTCCCGGGCGGTCGCGCGGCCGCCCAGCGGCTCAGGATGCGCCGGGAACTGGCGGCCGCCGCGATGGAGTTGTTCGCGACCAAGGGCTACGAGGCGACCACGGTCGACGAGATCGCCGCGGCGGCGGGGGTCGCGCGCCGCACCTTCTTCCGTCACTTCCGCTCCAAGGAAGAGGCGATCTTCCCCGACCACGACGACACGCTGATCCGGGCCGAGGCCGTGCTCAACGCGGCGCCCGCGCACGAGCATCCGCTCGACACCGTGTGCCGGGGCATCAAGGAGGTCATGAAGATGTACGCGGCGCGACCGGACATCTCGGTCGCCCGCTACAAGCTCACGCGTGAGGTGCCCACCCTGCGCGAGGCGGAGATCGCGTCGGTGGCCCGCTACGAGCGGCTCTTCACCCGCTACCTGCTCGGCCACTTCGACGAGCACGCGCACGACGACGACGCCAACGACGACCCGCTGCTGGCCGAGGTCGCCGCTTCCGCCGTGGTCACCGCCCACAACCACGTCCTGCGCCGCTGGCTGCGCGCGGGCGGCCAGGGGGACGTGGAGGCACAGCTGGACCACGCCTTCGCGATCGTACGGAAGACGTTCGGCACGGGGATCGGTGCCGGGCGGGACACCACGGCCCGGCCGGCGCCCGCGGCCGCGACGGCGCACGGGGAGGTCCTGGTGACGGTCGCGCGGACCGACGCCCCGCTCGACGAAGTCATGCGCACCATCGAGCAGGCCCTCAAGGAACACTCGTAGACATTTAGTACGACATTCCGTACGGCGATCCACAAGAACGCGCCGACGGTGGCACCCAGTGCCGCCGTCGGCGCGTTTCTGTTGACCCGATCAACGATTACTCAGCGGTAGCTTTGATCGATCATCGCTCATTTGTTACGTAAAGATTTCACCTGAGAGCAATTTCTGGCACCCAGTGCCTTGCGAGGTGACACGGCGTGCCATACGTTGAAGGTGTCCGGGCGGCCGGCGTGCAGAGACCTTTCGTACGCCGGCTGTCCCCGCAAGCCCCTGAAGGGCCTGCGTGCCCGGACGCCTGCGTCACAGGCAACCTCCCGCGCCACAAAGCGCTGCCGAACAGCACCACCGCCGAACCGACGGCACTTCCCCACCCCTCAGCAGCACCGACGTAACCCTCAGCACCCCTCCCTCAGGGTGCGTACCGCCGGAGGCAACACCGTGACCGTGAACCACATCCTGGACGCGATCCAGTCGCCCGACTCCACGCAGGCCGACTTCGCCGCCCTGCCGCTCCCCGAGTCGTACCGGGCGATCACCGTGCACAAGGACGAGACGGAGATGTTCGCGGGCATGCAGACCCGCGACAAGGACCCGCGCAAGTCGCTGCACCTCGACGAGGTTCCGCTGCCCGAGCTGGGTCCGGGCGAGGCCCTGGTGGCCGTCATGGCCTCCTCGGTCAACTACAACTCGGTGTGGACGTCGATCTTCGAGCCGCTGTCGACCTTCGGCTTCCTGGAGCGCTACGGCCGCACCAACGAGCTGGCCAAGCGCCACGACCTGCCGTACCACATCATCGGCTCCGACCTCGCGGGCGTCGTCCTGCGCACCGGCCCCGGCGTCAACGCCTGGAAGCCGGGCGACGAGGTCGTCGCACACTGCCTCTCCGTCGAGATGGAGTCGTCCGACGGCCACAACGACACGATGCTCGACCCGGAGCAGCGCATCTGGGGCTTCGAGACGAACTTCGGCGGTCTCGCCGAGATCGCGCTCGTCAAGTCCAACCAGCTGATGCCGAAGCCAGACCACCTGAGCTGGGAGGAGGCCGCGGCCCCGGGCCTGGTCAACTCCACCGCGTACCGCCAGCTCGTCTCCCGCAACGGCGCCGGCATGAAGCAGGGCGACAACGTGCTCATCTGGGGCGCGAGCGGCGGCCTCGGCAGTTACGCCACGCAGTTCGCGCTGGCGGGCGGCGCCAACCCGATCTGTGTCGTCTCCAGCGAGCAGAAGGCCGGCATCTGCCGGTCCATGGGCGCGGAGGCGATCATCGACCGCACCGCCGAGGACTACAAGTTCTGGAAGGACGAGACCACCCAGGACCCCAAGGAGTGGAAGCGCTTCGGCAAGCGCATCCGCGAACTCACCGGCGGCGAGGACATCGACATCGTCTTCGAGCACCCCGGCCGCGAGACCTTCGGCGCCTCCGTGTTCGTCACCCGCAAGGGCGGCACCATCACCACCTGCGCCTCGACCTCGGGTTACATGCACGAGTACGACAACCGCTACCTGTGGATGTCCCTGAAGCGGATCATCGGCTCGCACTTCGCCAACTACCGCGAGGCCTGGGAGGCCAACCGGCTCATCGCGAAGGGCAAGATCCACCCGACGCTCTCCAAGGTCTACTCCCTTCAGGACACCGGCCAGGCCGCCCACGACGTGCACCGCAACGTGCACCAGGGCAAGGTCGGCGTGCTCTGCCTCGCCCCCGAGGAGGGCCTGGGCGTGCGCGACCAGGACAAGCGCGCGCGGCACATCGACGCCATCAACCGCTTCCGCAACATCTGAGACACCGGGGGCACAGATGACTGAGCGTCAGAAGGACCGGCCGTGGCTCATGCGCACGTACGCCGGTCACTCCACGGCCGAGGCGTCCAACGAGCTGTACCGGCGCAATCTCGCCAAGGGTCAGACAGGTCTGTCGGTCGCGTTCGACCTGCCGACGCAGACCGGCTACGACTCCGACCACATCCTCGCCCGCGGCGAGGTCGGCCGGGTCGGCGTGCCGATCGCGCACCTCGGTGACATGCGGCGGCTGTTCCAGGACATCCCCCTGGAGCAGATGAACACCTCGATGACCATCAACGCCACCGCCATGTGGCTGCTGGCGCTCTACCAGGTGGTCGCGGAGGAGCAGGGCGCGGACATCACCAAGCTCCAGGGCACCACCCAGAACGACATCGTCAAGGAGTACCTGTCCCGGGGCACGCACGTCTTCCCGCCGGGGCCGAGCCTCCGTCTGACGACGGACATGATCGCGTACACGGTCTCCCACCTCCCTAAGTGGAACCCGATCAACATCTGCAGCTACCACCTGCAGGAGGCGGGCGCCACGCCGGTCCAGGAGATCGCGTACGCGATGTCCACCGCGATCGCCGTCCTCGACGCGGTGCGCGACAGCGGCCAGGTGCCGCAGGAGCGCATGGGCGACGTCGTCGGCCGTATCTCCTTCTTCGTGAACGCGGGCGTCCGCTTCGTCGAGGAGATGTGCAAGATGCGGGCGTTCGGCCGCATCTGGGACAAGGTCACGCGTGAGCGGTACGGCATCCAGGACCCCAAGCACCGCCGCTTCCGCTACGGCGTCCAGGTCAACTCCCTGGGCCTGACGGAGGCGCAGCCGGAGAACAACGTCCAGCGGATCGTCCTTGAGATGCTGGCCGTGACCCTCTCCAAGGACGCCCGCGCGCGTGCCGTGCAGCTGCCGGCCTGGAACGAGGCCCTGGGCCTGCCCCGGCCCTGGGACCAGCAATGGTCGCTGCGCATCCAGCAGGTCCTGGCGTACGAGAGCGACCTGCTGGAGTACGACGACATCTTCGAGGGGTCGAAGGTGATCGAGGCGAAGGTGGACGAGCTGGTCGAGGCGGCGTTCGCCGAGATCGACCACATCCAGGAGATGGGCGGCGCGATGGCCGCCGTCGAGTCCGGCTACCTCAAGTCGCAGCTGGTCGCCTCGCACGCCGAACGCCGGGCCCGTATCGAGTCCGGCCAGGAGAAGATCATCGGCGTCAACGCCTTCGAGGGCACCGAGCCGAACCCGCTGACGGCCGATCTGGACACGGCCATCCAGACCGTCGACCCGGCGGTCGAGGCGCGGGTCATCGCCTCCCTGCAGAACTGGCGCGATTCCCGCTACCAGCCGCCCTTCAACCACCCGCGCCCCTGCAAGGCGCTGGAGAAGCTGAAGGAGGCCGCCAAGGGCACCGGCAACCTGATGGAGGCGACCCTGGAGTGCGCCCGCGCCGGGGCCACGACCGGCGAGTGGGCCGGGGCGCTGCGCGAGGTGTTCGGGGAGTTCCGGGCGCCGACCGGGGTGTCGTCGGCTCCGGTCGCGGTCCCCGCCGCGGAGGGCTCGGCGCTGTCCGAGGTGCGCCGAAAGGTGGATCTGACGGCCAAGGACCTGGGCGTCGGCAAGCTGCGCTTCCTGGTCGGCAAGCCCGGCCTGGACGGGCACTCCAACGGCGCCGAGCAGATCGCCGTGCGCGCCCGGGACGCCGGGTTCGAGGTCGTCTACCAGGGCATCCGGCTCACCCCGGAGCAGATCGTGGACGCGGCCCTGGCCGAGGACGTGCACGCGGTGGGCCTGTCGATCCTGTCCGGATCCCACGCCCAGCTGGTGCCGGACGTGCTGGAGCGGCTGCGTGTGGCCGGTGCCACAGATATACCGGTGATCGCCGGTGGCATCATCCCCAACGGTGACGCCGAACAGCTCAGGGCCGCCGGAGTGGCCGCCGTCTTCACCCCGAAGGACTTCGACATCACCGGCATCATCGGCCGCATCGTCGATGAGATCCGGACAGCGAACAAGCTCGACCCCCTGGAGGTCCCCGCATGACTGTCAACCGTCTCCGCCCGCGGCGCTCCTGCCTGGCTGTACCGGGCTCGAACCCCCGCTTCCTGGAGAAGGCGCAGGGTCTCCCGGCGGACCAGGTCTTCCTCGACCTGGAGGACGCGTGCGCGCCGCTCGCCAAGCCGGAGGCGCGGCACACCATCGTCAAGTTCCTCAACGAGGGCGACTGGACGGGCAAGACACGGGTCGTGCGCGTCAACGACTGGACGACCGAGTGGACGTACCGCGATGTCGTCACCGTGGTCGAGGGTGCCGGCCCGAACCTCGACTGCATCATGCTGCCGAAGGTCCAGGACGCCCAGCAGGTCGTGGCGCTGGACCTGCTGCTGACCCAGATCGAGAAGACGATGGGCTTCGAGGTGGGCCGGATCGGCATCGAGGCGCAGATCGAGAACGCGCGGGGCCTGAACAACGTCAACGAGATCGCGCAGGCCTCCCCCCGCGTCGAGACGATCATCTTCGGCCCGGCCGACTTCATGGCGTCGATCAACATGAAGACGCTGGTCGTGGGCGAGCAGCCGCCCGGCTACCCGGCGGACGCCTACCACTACATCCTGATGAAGATCCTGATGGCCGCGCGCGCCAACAACCTCCAGGCGATCGACGGCCCCTACCTGCAGATCCGCAACGTCGACGGCTACCGCGAGGTCGCACAGCGCGCCGCCGCGCTCGGCTTCGACGGCAAGTGGGTGCTGCACCCGGGCCAGGTCGAGGCGTCCAACGAGATCTTCTCGCCCTCGCAGGAGGACTACGACCACGCCGAGCTGATCCTGGACGCGTACGACTACTACACGTCCGAGGCGGGCGGCAAGAAGGGCTCCGCGATGCTCGGCGACGAGATGATCGACGAGGCCAGCCGCAAGATGGCGCTGGTCGTCTCCGGCAAGGGCCGCGCCGCCGGCATGCGGCGCACGTCCAAGTTCGAGATCCCGGAGGCCTGAGCGCGATGCAGTTCGGACGCACCTACGAGGAGTTCGAGGTCGGGGCGACGTACAAGCACTGGCCGGGCAAGACGGTCACGGAGTACGACGACCACCTGTTCTGTCTCCTCACGATGAACCACCACCCGCTCCACATGGACGCCAACTACGCCGAGAACACGACGGACTTCGGCAAGAACGTGGTGGTCGGGAACTACATCTACTCCCTGCTGCTCGGCATGTCCGTGCCGGACGTCTCCGGCAAGGCGATCGCCAACCTGGAGATCGAGTCGCTCAAGCACGTGGCGCCGACCTTCCACGGCGACACGATCTACGGTGAGACGACCGTGCTCGACAAGTGGCCGTCGAAGTCGAAGAACGACCGCGGGATCGTGCACGTCGAGACCAAGGGCTACAAGCAGGACGGCACGCTCGTCTGCGTGTTCCGCCGCAAGGTGATGGTGCCGACCGAGACGTACATCAAGGAGCGCGGCGGCGAGCAGCCCGGCCGCCCGGAGCTGAACGCCCCTTCGGAAAAGACGGAGAAGTAGCCATGGCCCGTCTCGCCCAGACCGCAGGTCTGACGGACATCCAGCAGGAGATCCTCTCCACCGTCCGTGACTTCGTGGACAAGGAGATCATCCCGGTCGCGACGGAGCTGGAGCACCGCGACGAGTACCCGCAAGCGATCGTCGACGGCCTCAAGGAGCTGGGCCTGTTCGGCCTGATGATCCCCGAGGAGTACGGGGGGCTGGGCGAGTCGCTCCTGACGTACGCCCTGTGCGTGGAGGAGATCGCCCGCGGCTGGATGTCCGTCTCCGGCATCATCAACACGCACTTCATCGTGGCGTACATGCTCAAGCAGCACGGCACGCAGGAGCAGAAGGAGCACTTCCTGCCGAGGATGGCGGCGGGTGACATCCGCGGCGCGTTCTCGATGTCGGAGCCGGCGCTGGGCTCGGACGTGTCGGCCATCTCGTCGAAGGCCGTGAAGGACGGCGACGAGTACGTCCTGAACGGCCAGAAGATGTGGCTGACGAACGGCGGAACGTCGTCGCTCGTGGCCGTTCTGGTCCGAAGTGACGAAGGACACCCCGAGGGCAGCGCACCCCACAAGTCGATGACGACCTTCCTCGTCGAGAAGGAGCCCGGCTTCGGTGAGGTCCGCCCCGGTCTCACCATCCCGGGCAAGATCGACAAGATGGGATACAAGGGTGTCGACACCACCGAGCTGATCATGGACGGCCTGCGGATTCCCGAGAACCGCGTGCTCGGAGGGGTGACCGGCCGCGGTTTTTACCAAATGATGGACGGAGTGGAAGTCGGCCGCGTGAACGTGGCCGCCCGTGGTTGCGGTGTCGCTCAGCGCGCGTTCGAGCTGGGTGTCCAGTACGCCCAGCAGCGTCACACTTTCGGCAAGCCGATCGCCCAGCACCAGGCGATCCAGTTCAAGCTCGCCGAGATGGCTACCAAGGTCGAGGCTGCGCATGCGATGATGGTGAACGCGGCACGCAAAAAGGACTCCGGAGAACGAAACGACCTCGAGGCTGGGATGGCGAAGTACCTCGCCTCCGAGTACTGCAAGGAGGTCGTGGAGGATGCCTTCCGGATCCACGGCGGCTACGGCTTCTCCAAGGAGTACGAGATCGAGCGCCTCTACCGCGAGGCTCCGATGCTGCTGATCGGTGAAGGTACCGCCGAGATCCAGAAAATGATCATCGGACGCAGGCTGCTCGAAGAGTATCGGTTCCAGGGGTAGGTTGTCCGAGTTCGGGGTGTTTTCTTCGAGAAGAAGATCACACCCCGTCAGCGGCGTTCCGCAGCCGACTCGGCTTCCTGACTTACCCAGTTGCGGCCCTGAACCGCTACGATCGCTTAAAGCCGCCGTCCCCCGTCAGAGCGCGGCATCATCCGCTACGAAGGTCATCCATGCCCCACAGCCAAACCTCTGCACACCGCGACCGCCTGGTAGGCGCACGCCTCGCGCGCGGAGCATCGCCGTGGCTTCTGCCGACCGTCGCCACCGCAGCCGTCAGCCTGGTCCGCGCCCGCCGCTCGGGCGTCGCCAAGGCCGTCGCCGTTCCCGCCACCGCTCTGGCGGCGGGCATGCTGTGGTTCTTCCGCGACCCCGAGCGCGAGATCGCGCCGGGCCGGGTCATCTCCCCCGCCGACGGAGTGGTGCAGAGCATCATGCCGTGGAAGGACGGACGCACCCGGGTGGCGATCTTCATGAGCCCGCTCAACGTGCACGTCAACCGCGCCCCGCTGTCCGGCACGGTGACCTCGGTCGAGCACATCCCCGGCGGCTTCGTTCCCGCGTTCAACAAGGAGAGCGAGAACAACGAGCGCGTCGTCTGGCACTTCGACACCGAGCTCGGTGACATCGAGATGATCCAGATCGCCGGTGCCGTGGCCCGCCGCATCGTTCCCTACATCCCGGAGGGCACGAAGGTCGAGCAGGGCGACCGTATCGGACTGATCCGCTTCGGCTCGCGCGTCGACATCTACCTGCCCGAGGGCGTGGAGGTCGCGGTCGAGGTCGGACAGAAGACCGTGGCTGGGGTGACTCGCATTGACCGTGATTGATCCGGACACACAGGCGACGAACTGGGTCGCCGAGGACGGGGACGACGACGCGGAGGAACTGCCGCTGTCCCTCCGGCTGTCGATAGCGGACACGCTCACGCTCGGTAACGCGACGTGCGGCTTCATGGCGGTGTACTTCACCACCACCGGCATCCTGATCCCGCACCTCTCGGGCGGCGACAATTCGGGCATGGCCCGCAACAGCGCGGCCACGGCCGTGATACTCATGCTGTGCGCGGCTGTCTTCGACCTGTTCGACGGCCTCGTAGCCCGCAAGCTGCGGTCGTCGCCGATGGGCGCCGAGCTGGACAATCTCTCCGACCTGATCAGCTTCGGTCTGGCGCCCGCGTACTTCGTGCTCGTGTACGGCATGGTCGCGAGGGACGCGCACGAGCGGGTCGCGGCGGTGGGCGCGATCGTCGTGCTGTTGGCGGTGGTGCTGCGGCTTGCCCGCTTCTCGTGCGTCACCGTGAAGGACGGCACGTTCCAGGGCATGCCCTCGCCGTTCGGTGCACTCACGGTCGTCTCGATCGTCCTGCTCGAGCTGCCGTTCGAGGCGACACTGCTGGCGGTCGTCGGTACCGCGTGGCTGATGGTGAGCCGGGTCGAGTACCCGAAGCCGCGGGGCGTCCTCGCGGTGGCGATGCTCGGCTGGATCGTGTCGGCCATGGGCATGCTGGCGGCATGGGCGTTCGACGCGCCGGGCGGTCAAGTGCTGCTGCAGACGGGTTGCGCGCTGCAGATCGTGATGGGGGCGACGATCCCGCTCTTCGCCACGGCGCGCCGGGTGAACACCTTCCGTGGCAACCGGCGCGAGAGCCGCGAGGCGCGGGCTGCGCAGCTCCCGTAGCCCGGCTCGTTTGCCCGAGGGGCCCGGACCGAATCGCGATTCGGTCCGGGCCCCTCGGGTTTTCCCGCGGCGACGTCCTCGATGCCCTACCGGTCCGTCCGGAGCCGCTCGTACACCGTCACCCGGCGCCCGCGGACCTGCTTGTCCGCCACCACTGTGAAGCACTTCTTCAGGACGGCGATCTTCTCCTTGTCCCTTTCCGCCGACACCGGCCGGGCCACCTCGGGCGCATCGGTGATCAGCATGATCCGCCGCTGCGCCAGCATCGCGCTGCGTACGCGCTCCGGACTCGCCTCCTCACCCTTCAGCGTCCCGGACGCCACAGGACTCTCCACCAGCGCGATGTCCTGCAGACCGGCGAACGCGGCGGGGGAAACCAGCGCGGTGTCGCGGCGGGCCGCCGGAACGAAGACGACCGCGTCGCCCTCCTTCTTGAGCTGTCGCACGTCCGCCGCCACCGCGAGGACATCGTCCACGCGGCTGGCCGGGGACCGTTTGGCCAGCGATTGCGGCCACAGTGCGATCACGGCCACGGCGACCATGGCCGGCACCAGCCATCGTGACACGCGGGGGAACCGCGGCTTGATCATCCGTCCCACCGCACCCAGCGCCGCACCGATCAGCAGGGCCAGGCCCAGCATGCTGAACAGGACGTAACGGTCCAGGAAGAGTGGCTTGGCCAGGGAGAGGCCGATCAGGCCGATCTGCGGCACGGCCAGCAGGGGCAGGGCGACGGCTGCCAGCGACAGCCGGCCCGCCCGTGGCCGGTCCAGCAGCGCCCCGAGAGCGCCGATGGCCAGCACGATCGCCGGGCCGATCAGCATGTGCCAGGTCAGCGGCGGGATCCAGGACACTTGCCGGGACTGGGTCAGGGTGAAAAGGATCATCGGCAGGGCGGCTGCCGTGGCGGCCGTGACGGCCGCCACCCAGCGGATCCATGTCCCGCGCCCGGTTCTCGTCCAGACCAGGGTCGCCGCGTGAGCGGGCAGTATCAGCAACGACAGCCAGTTGAGCAGCGCGCACAGCAGGACCGTGCCGCCGTAAGCCGCCCAGTGCGCGTTCCGAGCGCGTCCTTGCAACGCGGTGACCAGCAGCAGTGTGGAGATGCCGGCTCCTGCCGCGACCAGTGCGTACGGGCGTCCCTCCTGGAGGTAGAACTGCACAGCGGGAAGCAGCCCGAGGACCAGCCCTCCTCCCAGACCCGCCCGGCCACCGGCCAGCCGGTGGCCGATGACCGTCACACACGCCGCCGCCACCGCCGTGGCCAGGACGGAGGGCAGGCGCAGTGTCGTGGTGCTGGGCCCGAAGCATGCGAAGAGCCCGTGCATCAGCAGGTAGTAGAGGCCGTGCACGGCGTCGACCTGCCCCAGCATGTGCCAGATGTCGGCGACGGACCGCCGGGCCACCTGCCAGGTCGCGGCTTCGTCCCGCCACACGCTGTGCTGCCGGGACAGCCCCCACAGGCCCAGGGCGAGGGTCCACAGCAGCGGTATCAACCAGAGGGGCGGGCGGCGGCGCAGGATGGTCATGTGGCAGTTCATGGAGTGGTTCAGGTCCTTGGCATGGCGGAGCCGGCCGAAGTCGGCCCCGGGCGTCCGACGAGACGCCCGAGGCGGGCCGATGGCGGCGTGCGGGAAGAGCGCCCTGGCAGGCGGGTGTGAGGGTCGGCTGGATCACCGACGCCTGCGGGCACTCACGTCGGGAGTGCCTCAGTTGGTGGCACTCCGGGGGTGAAACCGGACATTCAGGCCGAGCTGGACGTGGCGACTAGGCTCGCCAGCCGCGTGCCTGTCGCCCGGCGATCCGAGCAGCCCACAGCCCCATCACGACAGACACGGCGATCACCACGGCGACGGCGGTCGCCATGAGGTCTCCGGGGACGAAATAGGCCATTCCTGGCCGGGCGACCGGTCGTGCGGTCCAGGCGGCGACGACGCACCCCGCCAGTGCGGCGAGCGCGAGCGGCGCGACGATCGCCCAGGCCGCGCTGCTGCGAAAGACGCGGTATCCGCCGGTCAACACGGTCAGCGGCGCCAGTGCCCGGCCTTGGCGCAGGAACTCGGCCTTGCCGCTCAGGCCGATCGCGAGCACGAGGATTCCCACCCCCAGCACACCGAAGAGCCGGATCCACCGGCCCTGGTCCCGGTCCGGAATGCCGTCCGCCAGCCACTCCTCCCCGGGAAAACGGACCTGGGCCCCGCGGGGATAGGCCCGGTAGGAGGCTTCCTTGAGAGCCGCGACGGCAGGGACGCCGCCATCAGCCCTCACCACCGCCAGGGTGTTGGTGCTCGGCACGGATTGCCTGGCCAGCTCGGCGTGGTCGGCTCGGACCACCTTCAGATAGGTGCCGCCCTGCGTGTCCCAGTGCAGCAGCTCCTGCAAGCGCCGATCGAGAGCGACATCGACGCGGGCCGGTGTGGGCGAACACGGCAGCCGAAGGCTCTCCAGAGCGGCACATCCTCCGCTGATCGTGATGGGGCCGTCACCGGCGGTGGGGGGAGGCGCGAGGACGACAGGCACATTGCCCCCGGGGATGTGCTCGAGATAGGCGGCGGCCTCCTTGGTGGAGACCGTTCCCCTGGGGCCGATCTCCGCCACGTTCCGGTCGGCAGTGCTGAGGATCTCCTCAATCTTGGCGTTGTAGGTCCCGAACATCGCCTGCCAGGCGAGGGCCTGCATGAAGACGATCAGCGCGACCGTCACACCGGTGACCAGGCGGGCCGTAACCGTCGGGTAGTGGCTGATGCGCCGGCCGGCGATCAGCGCACCGGCCCACCCCCGCTGTCGCCCGGTCCGCTCCAGAGCTCCCCCGAGCTTGGCCACGACGACTGCCACTCCGGCCGGCAGGGTGAGTACGACGAGGGCGAGGCCGGTCCAGCTGATCCACGTCCGGTACTGCGAACTCTCGCCGGCGAGTTCCGGACCGCGGCTGGCGAGCAGGATCGCCGGCGCGCAGAGAACCGCGAGGTACCGCTGTCGGCGTGCCCTGCTCGCGTTGGCGGGTCGGGTCCCCTTGACCCGGCCGGCCAGCTGATCGCTGATGACGGCAAGGGCCAGTGCCGTCACCAGGGCGGCCACGGGGGCCAGCAGTACCGGCCAGCCATGCTGACGCACATCGGCTGATGACGTCACGTAGCCGACGAACGGGACCCGGACGTCGACGAACGCGGCCGGGGCGAAGAACGGAATCGACGCGAAGGCTCCCCACGTCACCGGTCGCATCGCCTCACCCACGGCGATCAGGGCGCGGTCGCGCCTCAGCCCTCCCAGGGCATCGACCAGGGCGCCTCTGCGGTCACGGCCGTGTGCCCCGGCATGGAGTGCGGTGAACAGGAGCACGAGACTCGGCACGAGCAGCAGGCCGATGACGAGGCCCTGGAACATCCACTCGGGCTTGTCGTTGTCGATCCCCGTTCCGGGCTGCAGGCCTTCAGCCGGCCTGCCTGCCTCGGGCCCGAAACCGACCACGGTCTCGATCGGCGCCTGTGCCTTCATGTCCTTGGCGGGCCGGACGTAGGCGAGCCACTCTCCGGGGTCGTCCAACCCCTCCTGCCCGATCGTGCCCGAGAGCCTTCCGTAACGGCCGGCGATTCCCTCCCCGGCGCCGGCTTTCAGCAGACCGGGAGAGAGAACGGCCTCACCCGGCCCCGGCCACCGATCCACCCCTGGGGGAAGTGGGGCGTTCGACGTGTGCGGCGCGATGAATACGACGCTGAAGATCCGCTGCCCCTTCAGCGCGTCCGAACCGACCAGCCACAAAGTGGCCCCGGTTGCCTGTGATCGCTCTGTCTGCGCAACCGGAGTCCTCGCGTCACGCCGCAGCTCCTTGCCGACATAGGAGGCGTGCACCATCGCCAGCAGGCCCAGGCACAGTGCGACAGCGAAGGCCGAAAGCGCCAGGGCCGCGGCCCTGGTTCCGGCCGCCTCCGAGCGTCGACCCGCGTCGCGTCCTATGCGCAGCAGCCGAAGTGACAAGTTGCCGTGTCCGGCCCCGCTCACGCTTCCACCGCCTCCCGCACCCGGGCAGGAACCAGCGAACCGGCCTCAAGACGCAGCACCCGGTCCGCTCGTGCGGCGACCTCGACATCGTGCGTCACCAGCACCAGCCCGCACCGGCGCCGTCGAGGGAGATCGAAGAGCAGCTCCGCGATGCGAGCGGTGGCGTCGGGGTCGAGGGAGCCAGTGGGCTCATCGGCCAGAATCAGCTCGGGCGAGTTGATCAGCGCACGAGCCACAGCTGTGCGCTGGTGCTCGCCCCCGGAGAGTTCCTCCGTGGTCTCAGCCCGCGGTACGCGTAGTTCGTCCAGCAGTTCCTGTGCCTGGCGGTACCCGCCGGCGCGGTCGGACCGCGACAACAGCGCGGCCAGCGCCACGTTGTCCAGCGGGCTGAGTTCGGGCAGCAGCTCCCCGAACTGGAAGACGGTGCCGATTGTTTCGCTGCGCAGCTTGGCGATTTGCTTACCCCGCAGTTTCGTTACGTCCGCGCCGGTCACCCTGATGCTTCCGCCATGCGGCTTGACCAGACCGAGGATCGACGAGAGCAGCGTGCTCTTGCCCGAGCCGCTCGGACCCGTGATCGCCACTGACTCGCCGGCACCGACACTCAGCTGCAGGCCCTTGAACAGGGTCCGGTCCCGGACCGAGTAGTCCAGATCCTGAATGTGGAGTACGTGGTCGGGCGCGGGCCCGGTGTCGGAGTTGCTCACGTGATGTGCCCTCGGGTAGCTGTTGCCGCGTCACCGTGCGACGTCGCGGTGGCGCCGCAGGGCAGAGGCGACCCCCCTGTCCCGCGGATGGCGGGCTCTTCCGGCGAGCATGAAACAGCGCCCCCGTGAATAGTCCCCCGTTGCGCGAGAGAGGTCAGCCCCTCGCGATCGGTGCCGATATTAGGCCAAGGCGATCACCAGGCAAAAGAAAGAGCCCAACATGCCCTTGGCGCGTTCACGTTGCGTCACAAAGACAAATCGGCCCTAACGATCTCGATGGGGTTCCTATGGCCCTGGCAACACGAATCAGAGTTGAGCCGATCGGAACAGTGCGTACATGGACCCTCGCGCTTGTGAGCTGCGACACGTCGATACGCGGGACGTCGCATATACCACAACGCAATTGAGAGAGCGCAGGGATTGCCCCCGCCGGAATCGTGCTTGCCTGCGTCTGGTTTTGGCCTATGATCTTGCACCGGTCGCGAGGAAGGCCTTCTTCTCGCTTCCATGGGGGGCTCTGCAACGCAAGCCGCCAGGCGTGACCTGCCTGGCGTTTCCCTTCCCATGGGTGCGTCATATCCGAGGGTCTTCGTCGTGATGACCGCCAATCGCAGCCGTTGAGTCGCTGCGTCAAAGGGGAGAACCATGCAGATATCGAAGAGCGCCAAGAAGGCCGCGATGGCCGTTGTCATGCTCGGCGCCATTGCGGGGGCATCGCCGGCCTACGCCGACGCCGGCGAAGACGTCACGTCCCAGCTGAACCACCACACGAACCCGAACATCCACATCGCTTACGCGTACAGCCTGCAGTCGAACGGCAACAAGAACGTCGCCGTCAAGGACCAGCAGGAGGACGGCAACGGGGTCTACTCCGAGTTCGACCGCAAGAACACCAAGGGCCTCCGCCTCCTGAACAACCAGGGCGTGGGGAAGACCACGTACAGCGACAACTCCACCAGCAACTACGTCGTGAAGGTCACCGCCTGCGTGCACTTCGACGGAAGCCCGGACAAGTGCGGTCCGGACGACCGGCCCGGCGACGGACGCTGACCCCATGCCCTGTGCGGCAGATGCCGCGTCTGCCGCACAGGGCGTCCGCACGAAACACACCGTGCGGCGGCAGCCTCCGCGGCCGTGCCCCCGCCGACGGTCAGGTCAGGAAGTCCCGCGCGATCGACTCCGCCACGCGTTCCAGGAGAGGACCCGCCTGGGCCATGGACTTCGCCGGGTCCGGTTCGAGCGCCGACAAGGCGTACGCGCGGCGGATGCCCGCGGAAACCAGGGCCTCTTCGGGGAGGGCCAGGCGTCCGCACACGGCGACGACCTCCTTGCCGGCCGCCCGCGCCGCCGCGGCGACCCCGACGGGGGCCTTGCCGTGCAGCGTCTGCTCGTCCAGTGAACCCTCGCCGGTGATCACCAGACCGGCCCGCTCCAGGGCAGGGGCGAAACCGAGTACGTCGAGCATGACCTCGATGCCCGCGCGGAAACGGGCGCCCAGCAGCAGGGCGCCGTACCCGATGCCGCCCGCGGCCCCCGCGCCCGGGGCGGCCGCGTACTCCGCCGCCCGCGGGCCGATGGCGGCCTCCAGGACCTCCGCGTAGTGCGCGAGTGCCGCGTCCAGCGCCTCCACGTCGTCCGGGAAGGCGCCCTTCTGCGGCCCGTACACCGCGGGCGCGCCCTTCGGGCCGGTCAGTGGGTTGTCGACGTCGCTCGCGAGGATCAGTTCCACGGCGGACAGCCGTGGGTCGAGTCCGGACAGGTCGGCCCGTGCCAGCTCCGCGAGGCCCCCGCCGCCCGGCGCCACCGGCTCCCCGTCCGCGTCCAGGAAGCGCGCCCCCAGCGCGGACAGCATGCCCGCGCCGCCGTCCGTGGTGGCGCTGCCGCCGACCCCGAACACGATCGTCCGCGCCCCGGCGTCCAGCGCGGCTCGCAGCAGCTCGCCCGAGCCGTACGTCGACGCCGTCAGCGGTGCGAAGACGCCCGCGGGCAGCCGCTGCAGCCCGCTCGCCTCCGCCATCTCGACGACGGCCGTGTCGCCGCGCAGCGCGTAGGCCGCCGTGACCTCGTGTCCGAGGGGGCCGGCGACCCGTATCACCCGCCGTTCGAACCCGGCCGCGACCGCCGCGGCCACGGTGCCGTCGCCGCCGTCCGCGACGGGCAGCGCCTCGACCTCGACGTCCGGCACGACCCGGCGCAGCCCCGCCGTCACCCGCTCGGCGACCTGTACGGCCGTCAGCGACCCCTTGAACTTGTCCGCGGCAACGAGCACCCTCCGGGTGCCGTGCACTGCTGCGTCCATCACGTTCCATCCCCTTGCTCTCCGGGCCCGTCGCACGTCAGGGCCAGTCGCGCCGCTGCGACCTTAACCGGCGGACGCCCCCGCCGTCATGCCGTGCCCGCACTGTGGAAAGCCCGCCCGCCGCACCCGCGCGGCCGCCCCGGAATCGGGTACACCTCACCTATGACCCCTGTGGAGACTGAGCCCGAACTCGCCGACCGCATCCTCGGGGGCTGGCTGGGCCGGATCGCGGGCAACATGCTCGGCAAACCGGTCGAGCAGGGCGACCTGTGGACGCGGGACCTCATCGACCGCTATCTGCGGCAGGCCGCCGCCCTGCCCCTCAACGACTACCTGCCGGAGCCGATCGGCGAGGACGACGGCTTCGAGCTGCGGCCCGAGTGGCGCCAGTGCGTGCGCGGCCGCATCCACGGCAGCTGCCGCGACGACGACATCGACTACGCAATCCTCGGCCTGGACCTGCTGGAGACGCACGGCTTCGGCTTCAGCACCGAGCAGGTCGGCGACCTGTGGCTGTTGCGGCTGCCGTACCTCCAGACGTTCACCGCGGAGCGGGCCACGTACCGCAACCTCGCCAACGGGCTGAAGCCGCCGCTGACGGCGACGTACGACAACCCGTACCAGGAGTGGATCGGTGCCCTGATCCGCGCCGACATCTTCGGCTGGACCTCCCCCGGCGTGCCGCGTCGTGCCGCCTCGCTCGCCCGCCGGGACGCGGTGCTGTCCCACACCGGCAACGGCGTGTACGGCGCGATGTGGGCGGCGGCGCTGGTCGCTGCGGCGTTCACGGCGTCCTCGGTCCGGCAGGCGGTGGACGAGGCGCTGACGGTGATCCCGGCGAGCAGCCGACTCGCCCGGACCGTGCGCCGGGTCGCCTCCCTCCACGACGCCCGGGTGACCTGGGAGGAGACCCTCACCACGGTCGCCGAGGAGACCGCGGGGCTCGGCTGGATCCACACCGTCCCCAACGCCGCCGTCCTCACCGCGGGGCTCCTCTACGGCGACGGCGACTTCACGCGGACGCTCGCGCTCACCGTCCGCGGCGGACTGGACACCGACTCCAACGGCGCGACGGCCGGTTCCGTCGCCGGCGTACTGACCGGCGCGGACGCCATCCCGGCCCAGTGGAAGGACCCCCTGGAGGACACCGTGCGCAGCGCGGTCTTCGGCTTCGACGGCGTACACATCACCGAACTGGCGGCACGGACGCTGCGGCTGGCGCTGACGGAGAGCTGAGGCGGCGACGCGGCGCGGCTGCCCTACAAAATCGAACACTGTTGTCGGCGCGGCCGGCGAGGTCACGGCGTGCCCGTTCGCCTGGTTACCCTGCCTGAATGACCACTCCTGACTTCGCCACGTACATCGCCTCCCTCCCCCGTGTGCTCGCCGGGGCCGCCGCGCTCTTCCGTGACGCGGAGGGGCGGGTGCTGCTCGTCGAGCCCAACTACCGGGAGGGGTGGGCGCTGCCGGGCGGAACGGTCGAGTCCGACGACGGGGAGACCCCGCGGCAGGGGGCGCGCCGGGAGACCGAGGAGGAGATCGGCCTCGACCGGGAGCTCGGCCGGCTCCTCGCGGTCGACTGGGTGCACGGCACGGGCCGACCGCCCTTGGTCGCGTACCTGTACGACGGTGGAGTCCTCGGCGAGGACGACTTCAAGTCGATCCGCCTCCAGGAGGAGGAGCTGCTCTCCTGGCGCCTGGTCCCGCGCGAGGACCTCGCCGGCTTCCTCCCGGGCGCGACGGGCCGCCGCGTACTGACCGCGCTCGAGGTGCTCGCGGACGGCTCGGGAACAGCGGAGCTGGAGAACGGCCACCGGGTGGGCTGACGCGGCTCACGCTGTCCGTCACCGCCCTCGCCCCGCACGTCGTCGGCCGCGCTACCCGTCCTCGCGGGGCTTGATGTCCACCTCGCGCAACGCCTCGTCCCGCGTGGCGGCGCGCGCCTCCGTGCGGTGCCCCCGCTCGATGTAGTCACGCACGACGAGCTCGACGGCGTCCTGCGGGTTGCCCACCCCCGACAACACCATGACTTCCACGACGAGCTGGGCATCGAGGGAGACGGTCACCTTGGCCATGGCCGGGAGGCTAGCACCGAGCCGCCGACGCGGATGTCCGTTCGGGCGAGGTGAAATCGCAAGTGACATGTGCGGAGGCGATTGGCCGCGCTCATTGCCGGGTCGATCGTGGCGACACTCCTGAGAGTTGGTCGCCCTCCCGAACGGATTGTGCCTCGCCAAAGGGTGCATGAATTCAATTCACCGGCCGATGAGTGGGTATGCAGGTGCGCGATACCTGGTATTTCACGAAATCATCAGGACCCGCTTCGCCGCCGCTCTCGGCTACCTGCGACGCCCCGATATCCGTTCGCCCCGAGCAGCCGGGCGTCCTACCCTCGGCCCCATGAACAGGCCACTCGTAGCCATCCTCAGTGGGGCCGGTATCTCCACCGACTCCGGCATCCCCGACTACCGCGGGCCCAACGGGCTGTGGCGGCGGGACCCGGAGGCCGAGAAACTGGTGACGTACGAGTACTACATGGGGGACCCGGAGATCCGGCGCCGTTCCTGGCAGATGCGGCGCAAGAACCGCACGCTGAAGGCGGAGCCGAACGCCGCGCACCGGGCCGTGGCGGAGCTGGAGCGGTCCGGGGTGCCGGTGCGGGTGATCACGCAGAACGTGGACGGGCTGCATCAGCTCGCCGGGATGCCCGCCCGCAAGGTGCTGGAACTCCACGGCACCGCGCGGGAGGTCGTGTGCACGGCGTGCCATGCGCGCGGCCCCATGGAGGAGGCGCTGGCGCGGGTCGAGGCCGGTGAGGAGGATCCGCCGTGCCGGGAGTGCGGAGGCATCCTCAAGTCGGCCACCGTCATGTTCGGCGAACGCCTCGACCCACAGGTCCTCGCCGAGGCCGTCGCCATCACCAAGGCCTGCCGGCTCTTCTTCGCCGTCGGCACCACCCTCCAGGTCCAGCCCGCCGCCGGCCTGGCCGGCATCGCCGCCGACCACGGCGCACGCCTGACCATCATCAACGCCGAGCCGACACCGTACGACGAGATCGCCGACGAGGTCGTCCGCGAACCGATCGGCACAGCACTCCCCCGGTTGCTGCGAGAGCTGAGCCTCAGCCCCGAGTGAAGCCGGACGACCAGTCGGGGCGATGCGCGCGGTACGTCGGGTGCCTCTCCCGGATCGGTGAGCGGACAGCGACCTCACCGTCCGCACCGTCCGCCTCACTCCCCTCCCGTGAAGATCCGGTCGACGTGATGGCGCAGGAGCGCCGCGGCGGACCTCGTGTCGCGCTGGCCGACCAGGACGCCGGTGCCCAGGCCCGCTGACATGGCGAGCAGACTGATCGCTTCCACGCGTGGCTCCAGGTCGGCCTGGGTGAGGCCGGCTTCGCGTGCCTGGCGGAGGAGTTCCGTCAGGGTGTCCTCGGCGGCGTCGGGGTTGCGGATGAAGGGCTGAGCGGCCAGGGCGGGGTCGGTCACGGCCAGTACGGCGTACGAGGTGTAGACGAGGTGGAAGGTGCGGCTCTCCTCGTCGCTGGGCAGTGACGCCATCAGAAGTGCCTCGATCACCGCGCGGGGGCCGGGGGCGTCCCCGGCGGCGCGGACCCGGGCGGCGACCCGCTCGCCGAACCTCTCGGCCAGGTGCTCGAGGCCGTGAAGCAGCAGCTTCTCCTTGGTCTCGAAGTAGTACTGCACGAGGCGCAGCGACACACCCGCCTCGGCGGCCACGTCCCGCATCCCCACGGCATGCAGTCCGCGTCGTCCCGCGACCCTGAGGAGTGCCTCGGCGATCTCGGTACGCCGTTCCCCGTGGTCCACACGCTTCGGCATGGGTCCCGCCTCCCGTTCCTGGTTCCGCCCGGCTGCCCGCACCGGGCGGCAGCGCCGTTATGGTACAGCGGTATCAACTTGATGGTACGGTCGTATCACAAAGAGTCGATCACCTCCGGAGGTGGCCACCCGTGCCCGAGACCACGACCCGCGATCACGCCCGTCCGGACGTCGGGCGCTATGTGAACGACACCCTGCGCGAGCGCTATTTCGCCGCGTGCGACGCCGTCCACGCCCTGGGAGCGCAGGCTGTCGCGGAGGCGGAGGTGGAGAGCCGCTTCGGCACGACGCACGTCTACCGGTACGGCCCCGACGACCCGGCCGGCGAGTCCCGCACCCCGGTCGTGCTGGTGCACGGCGCCGGCAGCTGCTCGGCGATGTGGTACCCCAACACCCCCGCGCTCAGCGCCGACCGCCCGGTCTACGCGATCGACACGCCGGGCGATCCCGGGCGCAGCGTGCAGCGCGAGCCACTGCACGACCCCGAGCACGCCGCACAGTGGCTGGACGAGACGCTCGCCGGTCTCGGGCTCGACCGGTTCCACCTGGTCGGCACCTCCTACGGGGGATGGCTCGCCCTGAATCAGGCGCACCGCAGGCCGGACCGGCTCGCCTCGGTCACCCTGCTCGACCCCGGCGGACTGGAGAAGGTGGGTCTGCGCTTCTTCGTGTGGATCTTCGCCAGCCTCTTCGCGTCCTTCGCCCCCAAGGCGCTGCGCCCACGACTGGCGGCCTGGCTGGAGCAGCCGGTTCTCGTCGTGCCGCAGTTGCGCACGATGATCCATCGGGCCAGGCGCGCTTATCGCATACGCCGCCCGGCGCCGCTCCCCCTGTCCGAGGCCGACCTGGCCACCGTCCACACCCCGCTCTACCTGGTACTCGGCGAGCGAAGCCTCCTCGTGCACCCGCGCCGACAGCTGGAGCGGGTTCCGCGCCTGGTACCGGGCGCCCGGGCCGAGATCGTCATGAGCACCGGCCACGGCCCCCAGATCGACCACGCGGACGAGATCAACCGCCGGATGCTGGGCTTCATGGCCTCCGTGGACTGACCGCCACCGTCCAACCGAGTCCCTTACCTGTCACGTCATCGACTCCGCCGCACCGCCCTGCCAGGATCAACAGCGTTCGGAGCCCGGCCCTAGACCGCCCGGAAGGACGCCATGACCGCCTACGCCATCGCGCACCTGCAGGACGCCACTCCCCACCCGGAGATCGCCGAGTACATCGAACGCATCACCGCCACGTTCGAGCCGTACGGCGGCCGCTTCCTCGTGCACGGCGCCCGGCACGAGGTGAAGGAGGGCGACTGGCCCGGTGCGGTGGTCCTGATCGGCTTCCCCGGCATCGTCGAGGCGCGGGCCTGGTGGGATTCGCCCGCCTACCAGTAGATCGCCCCACTGCGCTCACGTCACATCAAGGGCGACATCATCCTGGTCGACGGTGTCCCCGCGGACTACGACCCGACCACCACCGCACGAGCCGTTCGGGAAGCCCTGCCCGCCGAGTAGGCCCGGGGCCTGCTCGGCGGGCAGGGTGCGTGCTGTGCCCGACCGCTACGGCGTCACCGGACTGCCCCCGAAGGACACCACCAGGCGGCCGTCGGAAGCGAAGGACCAGGTCATGGCGCCGGAGTACGAGGAGCAGCGGGAGCCGTTCGTGCCGGTCCAGAACTGGTTGGTGCTGTCGGCGTCACCCACGGTCTTGTCATTGGAGCCGCTGACGGCGAACCGGCAGGAGGTGTTGCCGCGGAACACCGAAGTCCCCGCGTCCCAGGAGTAGTTGCGCTGAGCGTTGTCGACGCTCACATTGGACGCCACGGCCATCTTGCCGGGGTTGCTGTTGTAGGTGAACCCGTGCTTGCCGTTGCGGTAGGCGATGCTGTGCTGGACGACGTGGTTGACCGCGATGTCGTCGCCGCCGAGCTTGTAGCCGTTGCGGTCGCCGTTGGAGTTCACGGTGCCGTCGGAGAGGGTGCCGTTGTTGTAGGAGAGCGAGTACTCGATGGTCACCGGGCCGATGGCACCGGTGTCGGTCTTGGTGTACAAGTCCCAGCCGTCGTCGATGTTGTTGTGGGAGACGGCGTAGCGGAACACGTTCCCGGTGCCGGTGGTGAGTTTCGCGGCGAAGCCGTCGGCGTCCTCACCGTCGGAGTCGGCGTTGTCGTGCGACTCCGCACTCAGGATCAGGTTGTTGGACGGCCACTGGCTGCTCGGGGTGCTGGAGGCGATGCGGCCGAGCTGAAGGCCGGTGTCGCGGTTGAAGCGGGTCACCGTACGCTCGATGACGTTGTTGCTGCCGCCTACGTAGATCCCGTTGTCCCCGGCGCGTTCGACGACCAGGCCCTTGACGTGCCAGTACGAGGCGTTGAGCTGGAGGCCACGGTTGGCGGGACTCTCGCTCTGCGCCGAGAAGTTCAGCACCGGCGTCTCACCCGGGTAGGCGGCCAGCGTGGTGCGGGCGGCGGACGTGCCGTCGTTGCCCTGCGGGATGGTGACGGTCGATGAGTAGGCGTACCTCCCGCCGCGCAGGTAGATCGTGCCGCCGGGGGTGATGCGGCTGATCGCCGAGGTCAGCGTGGTGGGCGCCGACTGGGTGCCGGCCGCGCCGTCCGTGCCGCCCGGTGCGACGTACAGCGCGGAGCTCGACGGCGGCGGTGTGGTGGTGCCGCTCACCTCGACGTCCAGATGGTCGACGTTGGGCAGACCGGCGGAGGTCGTGGGGGTGAGCCGGATGGTGTTGCTGCCCGAATTCACCGGCACCGTCAGCGTCTTGGTCGTCCAGGTGCCCCACGCTCCGGTGCCGTCGAACGACGCCGTCGTGACGGTGGAGCCGTTGACGACGATGTTGGCGGGCCGGGCGGTGGTGGTGCCGTTGGCGAAGCGGACCTGCACGGTCGCGGTGCCCGCGGCGGAGGCGTTCACGGTGAACTGCGCATAGCCGCTGACCGCGTTGTCGCCGTTGCAGAATCCGCTGCCCGAGTAGCCGGACCAGTCGGAGTCGATGGTGCCGGTGCAGACCGCCGGGGAGCTCTCGGCCTCGTAGCGGGTGGGCGCGGCCTGCGCGGTGGTGCCGGACAGCGCGACGAGTGTGCCGGCGAGCAGGCTGACACAGGCGACGACGGATCTCCGTTGCATCGTTTCTCCAGTGGGTGACTCGTCTGACCAGGATTCGGTGCTGGGCCCTTCACTGCGACGGCTCCGGGTGCGACGATCGGCTGGTTCGACAGTGTGAACGGAGCCGGCGAGCAGACCCCGCAACCGGAGGGGGAAAGCGCTTTCTCGGACCGTAGATGCTTGGTGTGTACGCGTCAATACGTGTGTATGTGATTGACGTTCATCCACATGAATGCTGATGGTTCGTCAGGCGACGCCTGCGCGCGGGACGCCGGAAACCCCACGCAGTGGGCCGCCGAGCTGTGCTAAGGTCTCTGAGTTGCAGTTGTGGTACCCATGAACCTATGTGCGCCTGACGGGAATGCTCCTTCAGGCGCTCTTCGTTTTTTCCGGCATCTCCGGATGGGGCCTCTGCCTACTGAAGGAGAAAGTCATGGCACAGGGAACCGTGAAGTGGTTCAACGCTGAAAAGGGTTTCGGCTTCATCGCGCAGGACGGCGGCGGTCCGGACGTCTTCGCCCACTACTCGAACATCGCGACCCAGGGCTTCCGTGAGCTCCAGGAGGGCCAGCGGGTCTCGTTCGACGTCACGCAGGGCCAGAAGGGCCCGCAGGCGGAGAACATCGTCCCCGCCTGATCACCGGACGCGTATTCCGCTCACCGGGGTCCCCACCGTCATGGTGCGGACCCCGGTTTGTGCTGTTCCCAGGAAGGCAGACACCTACATGTCCCGCAGGCCCCAGAAGGCGAACCGGCGCGCCTCGTCTCCCCCGCCGCCCGCTTCGTCGACGAGGGAGTTCCGGCTGCCGGAAGGCACGACACCCGCGCTTCCCGCCGTCGAGGACTTCGCCGATCTGGAGATGCCCGCGGGGCTGCTGAAGACCCTCACCGCGCAGGGCGTCACCACTCCCTTCCCCATCCAGGCCGCCACGCTGCCCAACTCGCTGGCCGGCCGTGACCTGCTGGGACGGGGACGCACCGGATCCGGAAAGACCCTCGCGTTCGGGCTGGCGCTCCTCGCCCGTACGGCCGGACTGCGTGCGGAGCCCAAGGCGCCCCTCGCCCTGGTGCTGGTGCCCACCCGTGAACTGGCCCAGCAGGTGACGGACGCGCTGACCCCCTACGCGACGGCGGTGAACCTCCGGCTGACCACCGTGGTCGGCGGACTGTCCATCACCAAGCAGGCCGCCGTGATCCGGCGCGGCGCCGAGGTGCTCGTGGCGACCCCCGGCAGGCTCAACGACCTCGTGGACCGCGGGGACTGCGTGCTCGACGACGTACGCATCACGGTGCTGGACGAAGCCGACCAGATGACCGACATGGGCTTCCTGCCGCAGATCACCAAGCTGATCCGGCACGTGCGGCCCGACGGGCAGCGCATGCTCTTCTCCGCCACCCTGGACCGCAACATCGACCGCCTGGTGCAGCAGTTCCTGACCGACCCCGTGGTGCACTCCGTGGATCCGTCGGCGGGGGCGGTGACCACGATGGAGCACCATGTGTTCCACATCCAGGACGAGACCGACAAGAAGGCCGTGACCACGCGTATCGCGGCGCGGGACGGCCGGGTCATTCTCTTCCTCGACACCAAGAGGTCCGCCGACCGGCTCGCCAAGCGGCTCCTGGCCGTCGGGGTCCGCGCGGCGGCGCTGCACGGCGGCCGCTCCCAGCCGCAGCGCAACCGCACCCTGGAACAGTTCAAGAACGGTCAGGTCACCGCGCTGGTGGCGACGAACGTGGCGGCCCGGGGCATACACATCGACGACCTCGACCTCGTCGTGAACGTCGATCCCCCCACCGACCACAAGGACTACCTCCACCGGGGCGGCCGCACGGCCCGCGCCGGCGGCTCCGGCAGCGTGGTCACGCTGGTCCTGCCCGAGCAGAAACGGGAGGTCACCCGGCTCATGTCGGACGCGGGCATCCGCCCGCGGACGGCCCGTGTCACGTCGAGCGACACGGAACTGGCCACCATCACCGGCGCCCGCGAGCCCTCCGGCGTGGCCGTCACCATCGAGGTCCCCCAGCAGGCCGCGCCGACGGCGTCCCGCCCGAAGCGGGGGTCCGCCACCGAGTCCGCCGGGCGCTCCGGCCGCCGACGCCGCAACGGCGGCGCGGCCAATGCGACGACGACGGGTGCTGCCACCAGGACGGGAGGCCGGAACACCGACCGCCGCGCCTCGGCCGGCACGACGGCGGCGGGCAACACCTCCGCGACCGGCGGCCGCGGGTCTGCGACCAACGGCCGCGGCTCCGCCCGCCGGACGGGATCCGGCGGCGCCACGGGCGGTGCCACCGGAGCCGGCGGCCGCGGCTCCGACCGCCGGTCCGCGTCCGGGGCAGCGACCGGCACCGCCTCCGGCAAGGCGGCCCGAGGCTCGGGCCGGCGGTCCGCAGGGCGCTGAAGCGGGTCCCGGTCCGCTCCGGCGGGCCGCCGGACGGTGAAGCGGCCACGGCCCCCGGCCGACGGCGGGCCGCCGGACGGTGACGGCGGGCCCCGGTCCACTCCGTCCGGCCCGCCGGCGGCGCGGGCGGGCGGGCGGGCCACGCTAGAACAGGGCCGTGCCCTTTTCGAAGTCCAGCAGGCGTTGCTTGCGGGTCAGTCCGCCGCCGTAGCCGGTGAGGCTGCCGCTCGCTCCGATGACGCGGTGGCAGGGGACGATGATGCCGATGGGGTTGCGGCCGTTGGCGAGACCGACGGCGCGGGAGGCCTTGGGATTGCCCAGGGCGTCGGCGAGTTCGCCGTAGGAGCGGGTCTCGCCGTAGGGGATCCTGCGCAGTTGGTCCCAGACGCTGCGCTGGAACGGGGTTCCGGCCAGGCGCAGTTCGACGGTGAACTCCTTCAACCCGCCCGCGAAGTACGCCTCGAGTTGTTCCTCCGCCTCCGCGAAGAGGGCGGTGTCGGCTCGGGCGCCGAAGCTCTCCTCCGTCGGGCGGTGGCGCTGTTCGGTCATGTAGAGGCCGCACAGGACGCCGTCGTCCGCGACGAGGGTGAGGGGGCCGTACGGGCTGTCGATGACGGTGTGCTGCTTCATGGTGGTCCCTGAGTTTCCTTTACGGGCCTTAGACGGGCAGGAAGTTGATGGGGTGGCTGTCCGTCGCCCAGAGGTACTGGACGGCGTACGCCCGCCAGGGGCGCCACGCCTCGGCGCGGGCGGTGAGGGCCGCGGGGGTGGAGGGCAGGCCCAGTTCCTGTGCGGCGCGGCGGATACCGAGGTCGGTGGGGAGGAAGGCGTCGGGGTCGCCGAGGGCGCGCATCGCGATGACGTCGACCGTCCAGGGGCCGAAGCCGGGCAGCGCGAGGAGCTCGGCGCGGGTCTGCGACCAGTTGCTGTCCGGGCCCAGGCGGAGGCTGCCGTCCGCGAGCAGTCCGACCAGGGTGGTGAACGTGGTGCGGCGGGTGCGTGGCATCGCCAGGGTCTCCGGGTCCACCGCGGCCAGCGCCTCGGGCGTCGGGAAGAGGTGGGTGAGTCCGCCCTCGGGGTCGTCGACCGGGTCGCCGTGAGCGGTGACCAGGCGTGCCGCGTGGGTGCGTGCGGCGGCGGTGGAGACCTGCTGGCCGAGTACCGCACGCACGGCGAACTCCGCCTCGTCGACCGTACGCGGCACTCGGCGGCCGGGGGCCTTGTCCACCAGGGGTGCGAGGAGCGGGTCCATGCGCAGCTGGTCGTCGATCGCGACCGGGTCGGCGTCGAGGTCGAGCATGCGCCGGCAGCGGCTGATGGCGACGGTCAGGTCCCGCAGGTCGCTCAGGGTGAGACGACAGGCGATGTGGTCGGGGTTCGGGGTCAGGGCGACGATGCCGTGGCCGTACGGCAGCCGCAACGTGCGCCGGTACGCGCCGTCCCGCCACTCCTCCACCCCGGGTACGGCGGTCGCCGCGAGGTGGCCGAAGAGGTTGTCGGGGTTCAGGGGGGCGCGGAAGGGGAGGCGAAGGCTCAGTACACCGGGGGTGACGTGGGACTTGTCGGGGGTCGGGTTCCGGGGGGCCGTGTTCTGGGGGGTCGGGGAGCTCTGGAAGCCCCGGGTCCTGCCGTTCCGCTTCACGCTCCGGTCGCGCAACTCGCTCGGGGACAGGGCGAAGACCTCACGCACGGTGTCGTTGAAGGTGCGGATCGAGGAGAAGCCGGCCGCGAAGGCGATCTCCGCCATGGGCAGCGAGGTGGTCTCGATGAGCAGGCGGGCCGTCTGGGCACGCTGGGCGCGAGCGAGAGCGAGCGGGCCCGCGCCCAGTTCGGCGAGGAGCTGGCGCTCGACCTGCCGGGTGCTGTAGCCGAGGCGGCCGGCGAGGCCGGGGACACCGTCGCGGTCCACGACGCCGTCGGCGATCAGCCGCATGGCGCGGGCCACGAGGTCGGCCCGCTGGTTCCACTCGGGGGAGCCCGGACTGGTGTCCGGCCGGCAGCGCTTGCAAGCCCGGAAGCCGGCCTGCTGGCAGGCCGCAGCGCTCGGGTGGAACGTCATGTTCTCCGGCTTGGGCGGGACGGCCGGGCAGCTGGGCCGGCAGTAGATCCGAGTGGTCAGGACGGCGGTGTAGAACCAGCCGTCGAAGCGCGCGTCCTTGGACTGGACCGCGCGTACACAGTGCTCCCTGTCGGTGTGCGTCCCGTTCTGCATGGATCCAGCATCGTGCACCCGCGCCGCCCGGGCTGGCGGGAATCCGACATCGACCTCGGCTGTCCTGGGCCTGCGCGGATCACCGCCCGCCCGGCGGTGTGCGTCCGCCGTCCTCACATGTTGATCATGTGACCGGCCAGGCCGTGGACCGCCTCCTGGATCGCCTCGCCGAGGGTCGGGTGGCCGTGCACGTTGCGGGCCACCTCGTGGACGGTGAGGTCCCACTTCTGGGCCAGGGTCAGCTCGGGCAGCAGCTCGGTGACCTCCGGGCCGATCATGTGGCCGCCGATGAGTTCGCCGTACTTGGCGTCGCTGATCAGCTTCACGAAACCGGTCACGTCGCCGAGGCCGTGCGCCTTGCCGTTGGCGGTGAACGGGAACTTCGCCACCTTCACGTCGTAGCCCAGCTCGCGGGCCTGGGCCTCGGTGTAGCCGAAGCTGGCGATCTGCGGCTGGCAGTAGGTGGCGCGCGGGATCATCGCGTAGTCCAGCTCCATGGTCTCCGCGTCCGCGATCGTCTCCGCGGCGACCACGCCCATCGCCTCCGCCGCGTGCGCCAGCATCAGCTTCGCGGTGACGTCGCCGATGGCGTAGATGTGCGGGACGGAGGTGCGGCAGCGGCCGTCGACGTCGATCGCGCCCCGCTCGGTGACGCGTACGCCCGTGTTCTCCAGGCCGTAGCCGGTGACGTTGGGGGCGAAGCCGATGGCCTGGAGAACCTTGTCGGCCTCCAGGACCTGCTGGGATCCGTCCTTGGCGGTGACCGTGACGCGGACCTCGGGGCCCGACTCGTCGATCGAGTCGACCCGGGTGGAGGTGAGCACGTCGATGCCCAGGCGGCGGTACTGCTTGGCGAGTTCGGCGGAGACGTCGGCGTCCTCCAGCGGGGCGACGCGGTCCAGGAACTCGACGACGGTGACCTTCACGCCGTAGTTGTGCAGGACGTAGGCGAACTCGATCCCGATCGCTCCGGCGCCCGCGATGACGATCGACTGCGGGAGGTCCTCGGCGAGGATCTGCTCCTCGTAGGTCACCACGCGGGAGGTGCGGCGGGTGCCGGGCAGCAGCTTCGGCGTGGCGCCGGTGGCGATGACGCAGTGGTCGAAGCCGATGGCGCGGGTGTTGCCGTCGTAGTCCGTCACCTGGAGGGTGTGCGGGTCGAGGAAGGTGCCGCGGCCGTCGAGCTCGGTGATCTTGTTCTTCTTCATCAGGTAGTGGACGCCCTTGACCCGGCCGTCGGCGACCTTGCGGCTGCGCCGGTAGGCCTCCCCGTAGTCGAAGGAGACCTGTCCGTCGACCTTGATGCCGAAGGTCTTCGCCTCGCGGGTGACGATGTGCGCGAGTTCGGCGTTGCGCAGGAGGGCCTTGGTGGGGATGCAGCCCACGTTGAGACAGACGCCTCCCCAGTACTTCTCCTCGACGACGGCGACCCGCTTGCCCAGTTGGGCGGCCCGGATCGCGGCGACGTAGCCGCCGGGGCCGGCACCGAGTACGACGACGTCGAAGTGCTCGTCCTGCTCCACCATGGGGAGTTCCTCTTCCTGGGGCCGCGATGAGTCCGTACCGGTGATTCTTTCGCTCCGGCCCGTCGCCCGCCACGCGGATCACCATGTGTTACGAACGCCATAGCGATCACCCCGAGCGGATCAGTAGACGTCCCGCACGTACCGCTTCTCCGTCGCGAGCTGCTTCACGTACGCCGCCGCGTCCTGCTCGGTGAGGCCGCCGTGGACGACGGCGATGTCGCGCAGGGCGCGGTCGACGTCCTTGGCCATGCGGGAGGCGTCGCCGCAGACGTAGAAGTGGGCGCCGTCCTGGAGCCAGGACCACAGGTGGGAGCCGTGTTCGCGCATCCGGTCCTGGACGTAGACCTTGGCGCGCTGGTCGCGGGAGAAGGCGGTGTCCAGGCGGGCGAGGGTGCCCTCGGTGAGGTGGGCGGCGAGGTCGTCCTCGTAGTAGAAGTCGCTGGCGCGGTGTTGTTCGCCGAAGAAGAGCCAGTTGGGGGCCCGGTGGCCGCGGGCACGGCGTTCGTCGAGGAAACCGACGAAGGGGGCCACGCCGGTGCCGGGGCCGACCATGACCATCGGGGTGGTGGGGTCGGCGGGCGGGCGGAAGTGCGGGGAGCGCTGGACGTGGACCGCGACCTCGGTGCCCGGCTCGGCATCGGCGAGGAAGGGGGAGCAGACGCCCTGGCGGGGGCGGCCGGCCAGGTTCTCGTAGCGGACGACGGAGACCGTCAGGGACACCAGGTGGGGGTCGGTGAGCGGGCTGGAGGATATGGAGTACAGGCGCGGTTGCAGCCGGCCCAGGGTGTCGGCCCACTCCTGCGCGTCGGCCCGTACGCCGAACTCGGTGACGACGTCGACGGCCTGGCGGCCCCAGGACCACTTCGCCAGCTCGCCCTTGTTGTCGGGGCGCAGCAGCTTGCGCAGCTCGCGGGGGTCGCGGGCGCGGTCGGCGACGAAGCGCAGCAGGTCGGGGCTGACGCGGGTGATGTCGAGGTGGCGCAGCAGGGCCTCGCCGAGCGAGGTCTCGCCGACGCCGTCGACCCGCACCGACGCGTCCGCGTCCAGGCCGGTCACGGCCAGCCACTCCGTGACGAGACCGACCGCGTTGAGGGGCCGTACGCCGAGGGCGTCACCGGCCTCGTAGACGAGGGGTTGTTCGCTGTCGCGGGTGTCGAAGGTGAAGCGCCGGACCTCCTTGTCCGCGCCGGGCAGGCTGAGCAGCCGGTTGCCGGTCAGACGGGCGGTGACGGGGGCGGGCCGCTTGGGCCGCGGAGGCGCCGCCGGGGCGGCCGGGAGCGGCGGCGCGGGCGTCAGGACACCCTCGGCCCGGAGGGCGGAGAGCACCTCGTCGAGCCAGGCGTGGGCGCTGGTCTCGTAGTCCGGTTCGCAGTCGGTACGGGGCGCCAGGCGCACGGCGCCGAGCTCGTCGAGACGCTGGTCGAGGCGGCGGCCGTGGCCGCAGAAGTCGTCGTACGAGGAGTCCCCGAAGGCGAGGACGGCGTAGCGGCGGCCCTCCAGGCGCTGGGCGTCGGGGGCGGCCAGGGTGTCCCAGAAGCCGCTGCCGTTGTCCGGGGCGTCGCCGTCGCCGAAGGTGCTGGTGATGAGGAGCAGGTCGGCGTCGGAGGGCAGGGTGGTGGGGTCGGCCTGGTCCATGGCGACGAGGGAGGCGGTGTGACCGCCCGAGGTGAGGCGTTCGGCGGTGGCGGCCGCGAACTCCTCGGCGTTGCCGGTCTGGGAGGCCCAGAGGATCACGACCTCGCGGCGGGGCGTGTGCGCGGCCGCCGGCGTGGTGGCGGCACGGGAGTACATGCCGGCGAGGGTGCCGTTGACCCATGTGGCGTGTTCGGGGCTGAAGGGGGCGTCGGGCGGCAGGACCGGTACGCCGGGGGCGCCGGCCGGGATGCCGGCGAGGAAGCCGACGAGGTACTGGCGCTCGGTCACGGTCAGGACCGGCGGCGGGGCGGGCTCGATACCGAAGGCGGCGGCCGCGGAGGGCAGCACGGCGGCGGGCTCCACCACCCCCACGGGCGCGGGCAAGGAGGTGGCAGCGGGGCGGGCAGGGCCCTCGACGGCCCCCGGTGTCGAGACGGTCACCGGTGTCGCCACCTTGGTCAGCGACACGGCGCACACCTTCAGCTCGGGCTGGAAGGACAGCGGGTCGACGGCGTCGCTGGTCACCGCGTTGACGCTGAGGTACTCGCCGAAGAGGTCGTTCCAGTGGAAGGGCGCGAAGCAGGCGCCGGGCCGGACGCGGTCGGTGACGACGGCGGGCAGGACGGCCCGGCCGCGCCGGGAGGCGACCTCGACCGAGTCGCCGTCGGTGATGCC
Source organism: Streptomyces griseus subsp. griseus (assembly GCF_000720255.1). Taxonomy (GTDB): domain Bacteria; phylum Actinomycetota; class Actinomycetes; order Streptomycetales; family Streptomycetaceae; genus Streptomyces; species Streptomyces griseus_I. The sequence goes on from NZ_JOJE01000008.1 coordinate 106,920, forward strand.
GAGGCCGGCCGCGTCCTGCGGGTGCAGCTCGACGAAGGGGCCGGGGTTGAGCTTGTTCAGCTTGGCCACCCGGGCGGTCTTGGTCAGGGTGTGCCACTGGTGCTGGAGGCGGCCGGTGTTCAGGACGTACGGGTAGTCGTCGTCCGGCATCTCGGCGGGCGGCAGGTGCGGGCGGGCATGGAAGGCGGCACGGCCCGAGGCGGTGGGGAAGGTGAGCGAGCCGTCGTCGCCCACGTACCGGATGGGGTTGCGGTCGGGGCCGTCGGCGGTGGGGGCGGGCCACTGGACGGGCGTGGCGCGCAGGCGGTCGTAGGTCACGCCGCGCAGGTCGTAGCCGGTCTTGGGGTTCCAGGCGCCCTTGATCTCCTCGAAGACTTCTTCGGCAGTGTCGTAGGAGAAGCCCTTCTCGAAGCCCATCCCGCGGGCGACGGCGGCGATGATCCGCCAGTCGGCCATGGCCTCGCCGGGTGGGTCGGCGGCGGGCCGGGCGAGGGTGAGGTTGCGCTCGCTGTTGATGAGGACGCCCTCGGTCTCGGTCCACAGGGCGGCGGGCAGGACGACGTCGGCGTAGGCGTTGGTCTCGGTGTCGGCGAAGACGTCCTGGGTGACGACGAACTCGGCGGCCTCCAGGCCCTCGATGACCGTCCTGCGGTTGGCGACGGAGGCGACGGGGTTGGTGCAGATGATCCAGCAGGCCTTGATCTCGCCGTCGGCCATCTTCTGGAACATCTCGACGGTGCCCTTGCCGACGCCGTCGGCGCGGAGGGTGTCGGGGGGCAGCTCCCACAGCTCCTCGACGAAGGCGCGTTCGGCGTCGACCAGGACGGAGCGCTGGCCGGGCAGGCCGGGGCCCATGTAGCCCATCTCGCGGCCGCCCATGGCGTTGGGCTGGCCGGTGAGGGAGAAGGGCCCGCTGCCGGGACGGCAGATCGCGCCGGTCGCCAGGTGGAGGTTGACCAGGGCGTTGGTGTTCCAGGTGCCGTGTGTGGACTGGTTGAGGCCCATGGTCCAGCAGCTGGTCCACTCCCCCGCCTCGCCGATCAGCCGGGCGGCCTCGCGCAGGTCGTCCTCCGGGATGCCGGTGATCTCGGCGACGGTGGCAGGCGGGTACTCGGCGAGGAACTGCGGCATCGCCTCCCAGCCCTCGGTATGGGCGGCGATGAAGTCGGGGTCGGTGTGGCCGTTCTCGTGCAGCAGGTGCAGGAGGCCGTTGAGGAGAGCCAGGTCGGTGCCGGGCCTGACCTGGAGGAACAGGTCGGCCTTCTCCGCGGTGGCGGTGCGGCGCGGGTCGACGACGATCAGCTTGGCGCCCGCCGACTTCACACGGTCCATCATCCGCAGGAAGAGGATCGGGTGGCAGTCGGCCATGTTCGAGCCGATGACCAGGAAGACGTCCGCGTGGTCGAGGTCCTCGTACGAGCCGGGCGGGCCGTCCGCGCCGAGGGACAGCTTGTATCCGGTGCCGGCGCTGGCCATGCACAGACGGGAGTTCGACTCGATCTGGTTGGTGCGCAGATAGCCCTTGGCCAGCTTGTTCGCCAGGTACTGCGCCTCGAGGCTCATCTGGCCGGAGACGTAGAGGGCGACCGCGTCAGGACCGTACTCGTCGACGACGGCGCGCAGCCGGCGGGCGGTTTCGGTGATCGCCGCGTCGGCCGGGGCGGGCTCCGGCTCCTCGCCCCGGTCGGGGCGCACCAGGGCGGTGGTCAGCCGGCCTGGGGCGCTGAGCATGTCGGCGGTGGTGGCGCCCTTGGTGCACAGCCGGCCGAAGTTCGCCGGGTGCTCCTTGTCCCCGGACGCCTTCAGGACGCTGCGGCGGCCGTCCGGGCCCATGCCGATGTCGAGGACCAGGCCGCAGCCCACACCGCAGTACGAGCAGACCGTCCGCACCGTCGAGGTACGGTCGTTCCGCGAGTCCGGCGCGGCCACGGGCGCCCCCCTTCGCTGTGCTCGGCAGGGTTCTGTTCGGCATGGTTCGACCGTTGATGACCCTACGGACAGCTCATTACGCCGGTGTCTCCTCGGCTGATCATGGGCGGTTAAGCGCGCCGCACAGGGCCGGGACGGGCGGTGTGAGCAGGGCTTCCGGGGGCGGCTGTGAGGAACGTCACCTGCAGGCCTTGTGCGGGCGTCACTCCACCCGCTGGGCGAACGCGTCGTACGCCCGCTGGTCGAAGAGCACGAACCTGACCTCTTCGACCGCTGTCCGCGCGGCCCGTACCGTCTCCACGGCGATGCGGGCGCCGTCGTCCATCGGCCAGCCGTAGATACCGGTGGAGATCGCGGGGAACGCGACCGTACGGGCGCCGAGTTCGTCGGCGATCCGCAGCGACTCCCGGTAGCAGGAGGCGAGTTGCGCGGAGCGGTCGTCGGAGGCGGACCAGACCGGGCCGACGGTGTGGATCACCCACTGCGCGTCCAGTTCCCCGGCGGTCGTGGCGACCGCCTGCCCGGTGGGGAGGCCCTTGCCGTACCGGGAGGCGCGGAGCTTGCGGCACGCGTCGAGGATCGCGGGACCGCCGCGCCGGTGGATGGCGCCGTCGACGCCTCCGCCGCCGAGCAGCGAGGAGTTCGCCGCGTTGACGATGGCGTCGACGGACTGCCGGGTGATGTCGCCCCGGACGAGGGTGATGGTGGTCATGGGGCTTCTCTACCAGCCGGTCCGGAGCCGCGCACGTCGCGACGGCCGACGAACGGGGCACCGCCTCTACTGCCTCTGCCGCAGCCTCCGCCAGACGGCCTTCGCCGCGTTGTGGCCCGACATGCCGTGTACCCCCGGGCCCGGCGGGGTGGCCGAGGAGCAGATGAAGACGGCCGGGTGCGGGGTGGTGTACGGGGACAGCGACAGCCTGGGGCGCAGCATGACCTGGAGTCCGCGTACCGCGCCGGTGCCGATGTCGCCGCCGACGTAGTTGGCGTTGCGGGCGGCGAGTTGGGGTGGCCCGGCGGTGGCGCGGGCGAGCACGCGGTCGCGGAATCCCGGGGCGAAGCGCTCCAGTTGGCGTTCTATGGCGTCGGTGAGGTCGCCGGTCCAGCCGTTGGGGACGTGGCCGTACGCCCAGAAGACCTGCTTGCCCTCCGGGGCTCGGCTGGGGTCGGCGATGCTGGGCTGGACCGTGATCATGAACGGCCGGTCGGGTGCGCGGCCCTCGACGGACGCGGCGCGCAGGGCGGTGCCGATCTCCTGGCTGTCGGCGCCGATCTGCACGGTGCCCGCGGTGCGTGCCTCCTCGGCGGTCCACGGCACGGGTCCGTCGAGGGCGTAGTCGACCTTGAAGACACCCGCGCCGTAGCGGTAGCCCTCGTAGAAGCGGCCGAAGCCGGCGATCCGGGCCAGGGCGGTGGGCGAGGTGTCGAAGACGTAGGCGCGGGCGGGCGGCAGGTCGTCGAGGCGTTTGACCTCGTAGTCGGTGTGGATGGTGCCGCCGAGATCCTTCAGGTAGGCGGCGAGGGCGTCGGAGATGGACTGGGAGCCGCCGCGGGCCACGGGCCAGCCGCGGGCGTGAGCGGCGAGGGCGAAGACGAGGCCGATGGCGCCGGTGGCCACGCCGGAGAGCGGGGCCATGACATGGGCGACGAGCCCGGAGAACAGCGCCTTCGCCCGCTCGTCACGGAAGCGGCGCATCAGCCAGGTCGACGGGGGCAGGCCCACGAGTCCGAAGCGGGCCAGGGTCACCGGGTCGCGGGGCAGGGCGGTCAGCGGCAGGGACATGAAGTCCCGGACCAGGGTGTCCCACCTGGGCAGGAACGGCTCGACCAGCCTGCGGTACGCGCCCGCGTCCCGGGGCCCGAAGGAGGCCGCCGTCTCACCGACCGAACGCGACAGCACGGCGGCGGTGCCGTCGGGGAACGGGTGGGCCATGGGCAGCTCGGCGTGCAGCCACTCGAGGCCGTAGCGCTCCAGGGGCAGGGTGCGGAACGCGGGTGAGTTGATGCCGAGCGGGTGGGCCGCGGAACAGGGGTCGTGGTGGAAGCCCGGCAGGGTGAGCTCCTCGGTTCGGGCGCCCCCGCCCACGGTCTCCCGCGCCTCGAAGAGGGCCACGGAGAAGCCGCGGCGGGCCAGCTCCACCGCGGCGGTCAGTCCGTTCGGCCCCGCACCCACCACGACAGCATCGAGCATCGACGGCACCTTCGGACCCCTTCGTCAGCCGATGGCCACTGGGGATCAGGATATGCCGGGGCACTGACAACCTTCGCGGCGCGGGTGGGTCGGCCGGGTGGTCACCGTGCGCTTGCCTCCGGACGGCGCCCGTCCGCCGATCAGGCTCCGGCCGACAGCAACCCCACCACCCGCCGTGCCGTGGCCGCGTCCCGGGCCGCCGTGAAGGGCAGGGAGTTGCCGCCGGTGATGCGGAACGGCTCGCCGGTGAGGGTGAGGTGGGCGCCACCCGCCTCCTCCACGAGGAGGATGCCCGCCGCGTGGTCCCAGGCGGCCTCCCAGGAGAAGGCCGTGGCGTCCGACTCGCCCCGGGCCACGGCCAGGTACTCCAGGCCCGCGGAGCCGCAGGGGCGGGGTGCGACGCCGTCCGTCCAGAGGCCGAGGAGGGCGTGCTTCTGCTCGTCGGTGGTGTAGTCGGGGTGGGAGGTGGCCACCGTGAGGTCCCGGCCGGGGGTGGGCGCTCCGGCGAACAGCCGCTCACCGTCGAGGAAGGCGCCACCGCCCCGTACGGCCGTGGCCAGTTGGTCGAGGGCGGGCGCGTACGTCCACGAGGCCAGCAGGACTCCGCGTCGGGCGAGCGCGACGAGCATGCAGAAGCCGTCCTCGCCTCGCACGAACTGCCGGGTCCCGTCGACGGGGTCGACGATCCAGACGGGCGCGTCGCCCTGTATCGCCTCGTAGGTGGCGGGGTTGGCGTGCACCGCCTCCTCGCCGACCACGACCGAGCCGGGCAGCAGGGCGCCGAGCGCCTCGGTGAGATACAGCTCCGCTTTACGGTCGGCGTCCGTGACCAGGTCGTGCGGGCCGTCCTTCTCGTCCACCTCGTGCGCGGCGAGCGTGCGGAAGCGCGGCATGATCTCGGCAGCGGCCGCCTTGCGGACGGCCTCCTCCACGTCGGCCGAGTGGTGGGCGAGAAACTCGTCGATGGTTTCCATCTCTTCGATCATGCCCCCCATGAGAGCACGCCCCACTGACAACCCCCACCCGCCCGGTGCACTGCGGGTGGAATCCGCATGAATACCGGGGGCAGCGGTACATGCGGATCATCGTCCGACGGCGTAGCCCTGCATGCCGCGGGGGTTCGCGGCCGCCGACAGGATGCCGGTGCGCGGGTCGCGGGCGACCGCGCAGAGCCGGCCCTCGGACCAGGGCGGTCCGACGGTCACGTGGTGGCCCCGGCGCCCGAGCTCCGCGGTGACGCCGGGGTCCGTGCGCGCCTCCAGGGTGACGCTGCCCGGCCGCATGCCCCGGGGGTAGAAGGAGCCGGGGAAGCTGTCGTTGTGCCAGTTCGGGGCGTCGATCGCGCCCTGGAGGTCGAGGCCGCCGCGCACGGACGAGCGCAGGGCGACGGCCAGGAAGAAGTGCAGCTGCCACTGATCCTGCTGGTCCCCGCCGGGCGTGCCGAACGCCATGACCGGCGCGCCGTCGCGCAGGGCGAGGGAGGGCGTGAGGGTGGTGCGGGGGCGGCGGCCGGGAGTCAGCGTGTTCGGCAACCCCTCCTCCAGCCAGGTCATCTGCAGCCGCGTACCGAGCGGAAAGCCGAGCTCGGGCACGACCGGGTTGGACTGGAGCCAGCCGCCGCTGGGCGTGGCGGCGACCATGTTGCCCCAGCGGTCGACGACGTCCAGGTGGCAGGTGTCGCCCCGGGTGCTTCCGTCGCCCCGCACGAGGGGCCCCTCCGGTTCCCCCGGCACCGGTGACGCCGGATGCTTGGCGACGGTCGGCTCCCCCACTCCCAGCGCGGCGGAGCCGGGCTCGAACGGGATGACCACGCGCGCGTGCGCGCTCAGGCGCGGTGTGCGGCCGCCGGGGCTGCCGGGCCGCAGCTCGTGGGAGGCGGTGTCGCCGACGAGCCCGCGCCGCGCCGCGTTGTACTCCGCCGACAGCAGCTCCGCAAGCGGCACCTCGGCCGCGTCCCCGTACCAGGCCTCCCGGTCGGCCATGGCGAGCTTGCAGCCCTCGACGAGGAGATGGACGTAGTCCGCGGAGCCGTACGGCGGCATCTCGGGCGGCAGCAGCGCCAGCTGCTGGAGGAGGACAGGGCCCTGACTCCAGGGGCCGGCCTTGCAGACGGTCCAGCCGTTCCAGTCGTACGTCGCCGGCGCCTCGTAGGTCGCGGACCAGCCGGCGAGGTCGGCGGCGGTGAGCGTGCCGGTGTGGTGCTCGCCGCTGGTGTCCATGGTGGGCCGCCCCGCCTGCCGGACCAAGGCCTCGGCGACGAAGCCGGTGCGCCACACCTCCCGCGCGGCCTCGATCTGCGCCTCCCGGTCCCCCGCCCCGGCGACCTCCGCGAGCAGCCGCTTCCAGGTCGCGGCGAGGGCGGGGTTGCGCAGCAGCTCACCCGGGCGGGGTGCCGTCCCGCCGGGCAGGTAGACCTCGGCGGAGGAGGTCCACTCCTTCTCGAACAGTTCCCGGACCGTCTCGACGGTCGCGCCCACGTTCTCCACGGGCGCGTGCCCGTGTTCGGCGTACCCGACGGCGAACTTCAGGACGTCGGCGAGGGACTTGGTGCCGTGGTCGCGCAGCAGGAGCATCCAGGCGTCGAAGGCGCCCGGGACGGCCGCGGCGAGGGGACCGGTGCCGGGCACGAGGTCGAGGCCGAGCCCGCGGTAGTGGGCGACGGTCGCCCCGGCCGGCGCAACGCCCTGCCCGCACAGCACCCGTACCTCGCCGCCCGCCGGGGCGAGCAGGATCGGCACCTCGCCGGCGGGCCCGTTCAGGTGCGGCTCGACGACGTGCAGCACGAAGGCGCCTGCCACGGCCGCGTCGTAGGCGTTTCCACCGTCCTCCAGAACGGCCATGGCGGACTGCGAGGCCAGCCAGTGGGTGGAGGACACCATGCCGAAGGTGCCCTGGAGGGTGGGTCGGGTCGTGAACAGGGCCTCTCACCTCGCTGTGTACGTGCGTCGGCCCGGACGACGGGCGCGAGCGCTCAGGATCGGTCTGAGGGATCGGAGGAGGGTGGGCCAGGTTTCCCCTCCGTCCGCTTCCCCGGAAGGCTATCGATCGCCCCCCGCCCCTTCCGCGCGCCGGCGACGACGCGGGACGCCCGGCGCGGGCCCGAGGCGACTCCCATCGCTCTTCCTTCGGGTTCACAGCCGTTCCCCGGGCGGAAAATCCGTGCGAGCCCGGAGGCCGGTTGCCACGTCGTCGACCATTGCCACGCACACCTCGCGCGGGACCTCGTCGAAACGCCGGTGTCCAGGTCGCTGGCACCCGCATCCAGGCGCCAGACGTCTCGAAAACCGGTACGCACGCGGCTCGGCTGTCACTGACGGAGTGTGAGCGTGCCGCCCGGCGCACGGTCGATCCGGGTGCCGTGGGCGCGGCTGATCCGGTCGAGGGTGGTCCGCAGCCACTCCGCGTCCTCGGGCGAGGCGTGCTCCAGGCGCATGCGCCGGGCCTGGAAGGGCACCATCCGCACGCTCGGCGGAGTTCCGGTCCCGGGCTCCGCCGGTACGAGCGTGACGAGGTACAGCAGCCGCAGGTCGTCCCGGTACCGCTCGTATCCGCCGATCCCCTCGTAGTCGTCGACGAAGTCCCCGCAGCCGTACAGGATGAGCCGCCCCCGGTACACCTCCAGCGGGCGCGGATGGTGCGAGGAGTGTCCGTGGACCACGTCCGTTCCGCCGTCGACGAGGGCGCGGGCGAAGCGGACCTCGTCGCGGGAGACGGCGAAGCCCCAGTTGGCGCCCCAGTGGACGGACACCACCGCGATGTCGCCGGGCCGCTTCAACGCCCCTATGCGCCCGGTGAGTTCGGCCGCAGCGGCGGCGGACGGGCCGGCCACGAGAGCCACGCCCGCCCGTCGGTCGGTCGCGGCCCACTCGGGCGGGATGCCGCTGGACGGCATCCCGCAGGAGAAGACCAGCACACGGCCGCCGTCGCGCACCGGGACGACCGCGGGCCGGCGTGCGTCCCGCGCGCTGCGGCCCGCTCCCGCCGTCCTGAGCCCGGCGTCCGCCAGGGCGGTGAGCGTCTCGTCGAGTCCGGGGTGTCCGAAGTCGAGGACGTGGTTGTTGGCCAGGGTGCAGACGTCGGGGCGGACGGCGGCCAGGCACGGCAGGTTCGCCGGGTGCATGCGGTAGTGGACCTCCTTGTCGGGCGCGAAGGAGCCGCCTTGCGCGACGCTGGTCTCCAGGTTGAGGATCCGGGCGTCGGGCGCGGCCCGGTCGAGGACGTCCAGGGCCTCGCCCCAGGGCCAGGAGTGGCTCACCGGCCGGGGGATGGGCCCGTCGGCCGCCTCGGCCAGCTCGACGTAGGCACGGGCGTCCCGGACGTACGTCTCGCGCAGCACGGGGTCGCCGGGGTGCGGGAGGATCTGGTCGACGCCCCGGCCCAGCATCACGTCACCGCAGAGGGACAGGGTGACGCTCATGGTCACGGGCCGGGTCAGGCCGCCGCGGGAGCCGGTGCCATGTGGTCGGTGAACCAGTCCCGGGCCAGCTCCATGACCTGCTCCAGGGCGCCGGGTTCCGCGAAGAGGTGGGTGGCGCCGGGGACGACCGCGAGCCGGTTCTCGCAGCGCAGCCGGGTCTGTGCCTGCTGATTCACCTCGAGCACCTGCTGGTCGCGCCCGCCGACGACGAGCAGCGTGGGTGCCGTCACCTCCGGCAGCCGTGGCCCCGCCAGGTCCGGCCGGCCGCCCCGGGAGACGATCGCGGCGATCCGCGCCCCCGGCTCGGCGGCCGCCCCGAGTGCCGCGGCCGCGCCGGTGCTGGCGCCGAAGTAGCCGACGGGGAGCCCCTCGGTGCCGGGCTGTCCCCGCAGCCAGCGGGTGGCGTCCGCCAGGCGGCGGGCCAGCAGGACGGTGTCGAAGACGTTGGCCCGGTCGACTTCCTCCTCCTCGGTGAGCAGGTCGAACAGCAGGGTCGCGAGCCCGGCCCGGTTCAGCCCGGCGGCGACGAAGCGGTTACGGGGGCTGTGCCGGCTGCTGCCGCTCCCGTGTGCGAAGGCCACGACCCCGGGTGCGCCCTCGGGTACCGTCAGCCGCCCGGGCAGCACCGCGGCTCCGGCCCGCACGTCCACTTCCCGGTCCTCGGGCGGGGCGTGGTACGGCGCGGTGCGGGCCTCGCGGGCCGGCCGGGCGGCGGCCGCTTCCAGGCAGGCGACGACCTCGTCGTCGCCGGTCTGGGTGAAGTCGTCGTAGTACGGGCCGATGGCGAAGAAGCCCCACGGGGTGTGCAGGCACACGAGTTCCTCGGCGTCGTCGCCCAGCCGCTCGGTCCAGTCCGGCGGCGCCACGGGGACCGCCAGCACGATCCGCGCCGCTCCGCGGGCACGGGCGATCCAGCAGGCGGCGCGCGCCGTCGAGCCCGTGGCCACGCCGTCGTCGACGACCACGGCCGTACGGCCCTGGAGCCCGACGGGTGCCCTGCTGCCCCGGTAGCGCCGGGCCCGGCTCTCCAGTACGGCCCGCTCCCGCTCCTCGACCCGGGCCAGCCGGCCGGGGGTGACGCCGGCGCTGCGCAGCACGTCCTCGTTGATCACCCGGGCGCCGCCCTCACCGATCGCGCCCATGCCCAGTTCGGGCTGATACGGCACGCCCAGCTTGCGCACCAGACAGACGTCGAGGGGTGCGCCGAGCGCCTCCGCGACCTCGGCGGCAACGGGGACACCTCCTCGTGGCAGTCCCAGGACGACCGCGTCGGCGCCCCTGAGGTGGGTGAGCCGGGCGGCCAGCTGCCGGCCGGCGTCATGACGATCGGTGAAGTACACGGTCCGGCCCTCCTCGCACGGCCCCGCACCTCCATCCTGCACCTGCGCGCAGGGAAAGCGCAGTGTGGCCCGGGGTGCGGTCGGTGCCGGGCGGGCCCGCCGCGCGGTTCCTAGACTGTGGACATGGTCCGGCCCAACGACGAGGTCGAGGCGCTCCTGCAGGAGTACGCGGACCTCGTCGCCGTCACCGGAGGCGACGCGTTCAAGGCCCGCGCCTACGAGAAGGCCGCACGCGCGATCGGCGGCCACCCCGCCGACGTCTCCCGCCTCGACGTCGCGGGACTGCGGGAGATCCCGGGCGTGGGCAGGTCGATCGCCGAGAAGGTCGTCGAGTACTTCCGTACCGGCACCGTCGCCGCCGTCGAGGAGCGGCGGGCCGAGATCCCGGCGGGGGTGCGGCAGCTGATGACCATCCCCACCCTCGGCCCGAAGAAGGCCATGGCGCTCTACGAGGACCTGCGCATCTCCTCGGTGGGCGAGCTGACCGACGCCATCAGGGACGAGCGGCTGCGCGACCTGAAGGGCTTCGGGGAGCGCACCGAGGAGAACATCCTGCACGGCATCGCCCTGATGCGGCAGGCCGGCGAGCGGATCCTGCTGAGCACCGCCACGGAGGCCGCCGAGGAGATCGTCGCGGCGCTCTCGGGGATCGACGGCTGCGAGAACTGCGCTCCCGCCGGGTCGCTGCGCCGCGTGAAGGAGACGGTCGGCGACATCGACGTCCTCGTCGCCGCCGACCGCTCGGAGCCCTTCATGGCCGCGCTCACCGGGCTGCCCTCCACAGCCGAGGTGATCGCACACGGCCGGAAGAAGACCTCGGTCCGTACCGTCCAGGGCGTCCAGGTGGACCTGCGGGTGGTGCCGCCGGACTCGTGGGGTGCCGCCCTGCAGTACTTCACCGGCTCGAAGGCGCACAACATCCGCACCCGTACGATCGCCGTCCGCATGGGGCTGAAGCTCTCCGAGTACGGCCTGTTCGAGAACGAGGGCGGCCGGCGGGTCGCCTCCCGGTCCGAGGACGAGGTGTACGCCAGGCTGGGCCTGCCGTGGATCCCGCCCACGCTGCGCGAGGACCGGGGGGAGATCGAGGCAGGGCTGCGCGGCGAGCTGCCCGAAGTGGTGACGGAGGCCGACATCAAGGGTGACCTGCACACCCACACCGACCTCACCGACGGCCTCGCCCCGCTGGAGGAGATGGTGGCGGCGGCCGCCGGACGGGGGTACGCGTACTACGCGGTCACCGATCACGCGCCGGACATGTACATGCAGCGCATGACGGACGCGAAGATGCTCGCCCAGCGCGAGCAGGTGCGCTCACTCGACGGCGCTCACGGCGGGATGCGGCTGCTGCACGGCAGCGAGCTGAACATCGGCCCCGACGGCGAGGTCGACTGGCCCGACGACTTCCTCGCGGGCTTCGACCTCTGCGTGGCCTCGGTGCACTCCCACTTCGGCCTCGGCCGGGAGGCGATGACCCGGCGGATCGTACGCGCCTGCGAGCACCCTCACGTCCATGTCATCGGCCACCCGACCACCCGTCTGATCGGCAGACGGCCCGGGATCGACGCCGACCTCGACGCGGTGTTCGCCGCCTGCGCCCGCACGGGTACGGCCCTGGAGATCAACGCCCAGCCCGACCGGCTCGACCTCGGCGACGAGGACATCCTCCGGGCCCGCAGCCTCGGGGCGAAGTTCGCCGTCGACAGCGACGCCCACTCCTTGCGCCACCTCGACCACATCCGCTACGGGATCGGTCTGGCCCAGCGCGGCTGGCTCACCCCGGACGACGTGATCAACACCTGGCCCCTGCGGCGGTTGCGCCGGTTCCTGCGCAAGGGCCGGTCCGACTGAAGCATCACGTGCCGGACATAACGGGACACATGACGTATCGTCAACCGGCCTCCGTCACCGCGCCGGTACGGAGCGAGTTCGCCCTTCCGAACCACACGCAGGCATGTGAAACTGTCGTCCCGTCCGCAGTGCGGACCCCTCCGCACCGACCCCCACGAAAAGTGCGCCGTGCGTTCTCTCCCCCTGCCGCTCACCCTGACCGCGCGCCTGTCCCCCGTCGCCGTGCTCGCCTGCGCGGGCTGGGCACTGGCGTCCGGACCGCTCGCTCCGGCGCCGGCCGCCGAGCACGGGACGGCCGCCAAGACGGGTACGCAGGCGTCGGCCACGGCCCCGTCGACCACGGCGCAGACCAAGACGTACGCGGCGGCCCCCGCGCCGTGCGCCGGCGTCACCGGGAGCACGGTCAAGTCACTGGTGCCGGGCGCCAAGGCGGGCGGCAAGGAGATCCCCTCGACGGACACGCAGGTGCGCCGCACCTGCTCGTGGAACGCGCTCAAGGGGTACGACTACCGCTGGCTCGACGTCTCCTTCGAGATCACCGGCTCGGACGACGAGGCCAAGGAGTCGTACGCCGATCGCGTGAAGGAGCACAGCGGCGGAGGGGACGTCCCCGGGCTCGGCGACTCGGCGTACTCCGTCGTGAACCTCACCACCGAGGACAAGCAGCAGACCCGCGAGGGCGTGGTGCTGGTCCGTGCCTCCAACGCGCTGGTGATCATCACCTACAACGGCAGTGACTTCGAGTCGAAGAAGGCACCCAGTACGGACGTGATCAACAAGGGTGCCATCAAGGCCGCGAAGGACGCGGTGGCCGCGCTGGAGGACGGCCGGTAGAACCGGCCGCCCTCCGCCCGGGCTCGCGTCACGCCTCGGCCGTCTCCCGGCCCCGCAGCAGCATCAGCACCACGTACAGCACCATGGAGGTGCCCAGGCCCACCGCCCAGCCGTAGTCGGCGAGCGGTTCGAGGGCCGGGACGGGCCGGCCGTCGATCAGCGGCTTGAAGCTGGCTCCTCCGACGGCCAGCACACCGCCGGCCAGGAAGGCGACGACGGCCCGCCAGTTCCAGCCGTTCTCGTACCAGTAGCGGCCGCCGCTGCGGTAGAGGTCCGCCAGCACCAGCCGACCCCGGCGCAGGATCCAGTAGTCGGCGATGAGGATGCCGGCGACCGTGCCGAGCAGACCGCCGACCAGGCCCAGCCAGGTGAAGATGTAACCCTGCGGGTCGGAGTACAGCTTCCACGGGAAGATCAGCACGCCGAGGACACAGGTGGCGAGCGCGCCGGCCCGGAAACTGACCTTTCTGGGCGCGATGTTGGAGAAGTCGAAGGCCGGCGAGACGAGGTTGGCCGCGATGTTCACCGACAGCGTCGCCACCAGCACGGTCACGAGCGCGAAGAGCAGACCCACCACGTTGTCCGTCTTCGCGGCGAGCTGGACCGGGTCCCAGACGGTCTCGCCGTACACGGCCTGCGAGCCGGAGGTGACCATCACGGACAGCAGCGCGAACAGCGTCATGGTGGTCGGCAGGCCGAGCGCCTGTCCCCAGGTCTGCGCTCTCTGACTCTTGCCGTACCGGGTGAAGTCCGGGATGTTCAGGCTCAGAGTGGACCAGAAGCCGATCATGCCCATGAGGGAGGGCCAGAACAGCTTCCAGAAGTCACCGCCCCAGCCGAGCTTGGAGGGCTGGTCGAGCAGCGGGCCGAAGCCGCCCGCCTTGTTGCTCATCCAGATCAGCATCACGAACGCGCCGACGAGTACGAACGGCGCCGCCCAGTTCTCGAAGCGACGGATGGTCTCCATGCCCCGGTAGATGATCGCGACCTGGAGCGCCCAGAAGATGGCGAACGACAGCCACATGGTCCACGCGTAGCCGCCGATCTTCCCGGCGTCGCTCCAGCCGCTGCCGATCAGCTTCCCGGCGAGGAAGTAGATCGCCTCGCCGCCGATCCAGGTCTGGATGCCGAACCAGCCGCACGCCACCAACGCCCGTACGACAGCGGGGAGGTTGGCGCCCCGGATGCCGAAGGCGGCACGGGCGAAGACCGGGAAGGGGATGCCGTACTTCGGTCCGGCGTGCCCGGTGAGCAGCATCGGGACCAGCACGATCACATTGGCCAGCGCGATCGTCAGCACGGCCTGCTTCCAGTCCATGCCGACCGCGATCAGCCCGGAGGCCAGGGTCCACGAGGCCGTGTTGTGGGCCATGCCGACCCACAGCGCCGAGAAGTTGTACGTGGTCCAGGTGCGCTTCTCGACGGGGACCGGCAGCAGGTCCTCGTTGGCGTACGGGCCGCTGGGCAGCGGCGAACCAGGGGCGATCTCCACCCGGCCGTCGGCCAGGGTCACTTGGGCGGACGGCGGTATGGCCGTGGGAGCGGTGTCGGTCATGGGCAGGCCAATCAAACGAGGGGCGGATCCGGAAAGGCCGTGCGGGTCTCCGGCCCCCTCCCCGCCGGAAGGGGCGGGGAGGGGAGAACTGGAGTGGGGGGTGGGGTGGTGTCGATCCTGGTTGGGTGCGTCAGCCGTTGACGGCGGGGATCACCGTCGTGCCGTACACGTCGATGACCTTCTCCTGCGCGTCGTGCATGTCGTAGACGGCGAACTGGTCGACGCCCAGCTCGCGCAGCGCGTTCAGCTTCTCGATGTGCTTCTCGACCGGGCCGATGAGACAGAACCGGTCGACGATCTCGTCGGGCACGAACTGGGTGTCCGGGTTGTCGGCGCGCCCGTGGTGGGAGTAGTCGTACCCCTCGCGGGCCTTGATGTAGTCGGTGAGTTCGTCGGGTACGGCGGCGGAGTGCTCGCCGTACTTCGACACCAGGTCGGCGACGTGGTTGCCGACCATTCCCCCGAACCACCGGCACTGCTCGCGCGCGTGGGCGAGCGCCTCCGGCGAGTCGTCGTCGGTGACGTACGCGGGGGCGGCGACGCAGATCTTCACCTCCGCCGGGTCGCGTCCGGCGGCGACGGCCGCGTCCTTGACCGCCTTCACCATGTACTCGGTGAGGTAGAGGTCGGCGAGCTGGAGGATGAACCCGTCGGCCTCCTCGCCCGTCATCTTCAGCGCCTTGGGCCCGTACGCGGCCATCCACACGGGGAGTTCGGCGCCCTCCTTGATCCAGGGGAACCTGATCACCGTACCGCCGAGGTCGGCCTCTCCCCCGCTGCCGAGGGCCCGGATGACCTTCATCGCCTCGCTGATGCGGGCCAGCGTGTTGGGCTTGCGGCCCGCGACGCGCATCGCCGAGTCGCCGCGGCCGATGCCGCAGACCGTGCGGTTGCCGAACATGTCGTTGAGGGTGGCGAAGGTGGAGGCGGTGACCTCCCAGGTGCGGGTGCCCGGGTTGGTGACCATGGGGCCGACCGTCAGCTCGGTGGTGTTCGCCAGGATTTGACTGTAGATCACGAACGGCTCCTGCCAGAGCACGGCGGAGTCGAACGTCCAGCCGTAGGTGAAGCCGTGCTCCTCGGCACGCTTCATCAGGCCGATGACCCGCGAGGCCGGCGGATCGGTCTGCAGGACGAGTCCGAAGTCCATGTGCGCCACTCCTAGTTGAGGTACTGACAGGTGGACCGCGGGGTGTAGACGCCGTGTCCCGTGCGCCCGGTGAACTCCCGCTCGGTGATGACGGGTTCGCCGCGCGAGAGCACGGTCTCGACCCGGCCGGTGACGCTCTTGCCCTCGTACGCCGAGTAGTCGACGTTCATGTGGTGGGTCACCGCGGACAGGACCTGCTCGGCGTGCGGGTCGTAGATGACGACATCGGCGTCCGCGCCGGGGGCGATGGTGCCCTTCTTCGGGTACATGCCGAACATGCGGGCCGGGGTGGCGCAGGCGATCTCGATCCAGCGGCGGCGCGAGATGTGCCCGTCGACGACGGCCTGGTGGAGCAGGTCCATACGGTTCTCGACGCCCGGCAGGCCGTTGGGAATCTTGGAGAAGTCGCCCCGCCCGAGCTCCTTCTGGCCCACGAAGCAGAAGGGGCAGTGGTCGGTGGAGACCACCTGGAGGTCGTTGGTGCGCAGGCCCCGCCACAGCGCGGCCTGGTGCTCCCTCGGCCTGAGCGGGGTCGAGCACACGTACTTGGCGCCCTCGAAGTCGGGCTCGGCGAGGTTGTCGGTCGACAGGAACAGATACTGTGGGCAGGTCTCGCCGAAGACGTTCAGCCCCTCGTCGCGCGCCCGGGCCAGCTCGGCGACCGCCTCCTGCGCCGAGACGTGCACGACGTACAGGGGGGCGCCGGCGACCTGGGCCAGCTTGATCGCGCGGTGGGTGGCCTCCGCCTCCAGGAGGGCCTTGCGAACCTCGCCGTGGTAGCGCGGGTCGGTCTCGCCGCGGGCCAGCGCCTGCTCCACGAGCACGTCGATGGCGATGCCGTTCTCGGCGTGCATCATGATCAGTCCGCCG
Organism: Streptomyces griseus subsp. griseus; assembly: GCF_000720255.1. Classification (GTDB taxonomy): domain Bacteria; phylum Actinomycetota; class Actinomycetes; order Streptomycetales; family Streptomycetaceae; genus Streptomyces; species Streptomyces griseus_I. Next base: position 123,057 of record NZ_JOJE01000008.1, read on the forward strand.
TTCTCGGCGGAGCGCTGCATGGCGCGCAGGATCTGGCCGTCGTCGCTGTAGAAGACGCCCGGGTAGGCCATGAACTGCTTGAAGGAGGTGACGCCCTCCTCGACGAGGTGGTCCATCTCCTTGAGCGTCCCCTGGTTCACATCGGAGACGATCATGTGGAAGCCGTAGTCGATCGCGCAGTTGCCCTCGGCCTTGGCGTGCCAGGCGTCCAGGCCCTCGCGCAGGGTGTGGCCGACGCTCTGCACCGCGAAGTCGACGATCGTCGTGGTGCCGCCCCAGGCGGCGGCCCGGGTGCCGGTCTCGAAGGTGTCGGAGGCGAAGGTGCCGCCGAAGGGCAACTCCATGTGGGTGTGGGCGTCGACGCCGCCCGGGATGACGTACTTCCCGGTCGCGTCGATGGTTCGCTCGGCAGTCCATGCTTCGGCGGCAGGGGTATTCGATGCGGCGAGGGCGGCGATACGGCCGTCCTCGATCAGGACGTCGGCGTGGATCTCGTCGGAGGCGGTGATGACGAGACCGTTCCGGATGACGGTACGGCTGCTCATGGCTTGACTCCGCTGGGGTGTAGTCGGGTGCGGGTCGTCGTGGGCTGGTCGCGCTCACGCGGCGGAAGCCGCATATCGGGCGGGATCCCGCGCCCCCTGAAGGGGTTCGCCCTTCAGGGGGCGCGTGTCACCGCCCGTGTCAGGGGGCCGTCAGCGGGCCGTATGCCTCCGGGCGGCGGTCGCGGTAGAACTGCCAGCGGTCGCGGACCTCTCGGAGCTTGGCCAGGTCGAGGTCGCGGACGACGAGTTCGGTCTCCTTGTCGCTCGCCACCTCGCCGACGAACTGTGCCTCCGGGTCGACGAAGTAGCTCGTCCCGTAGAAGTCGTTGTCGCCCAGGTCCTCCACACCGACCCGGTTGATCGCGCCGACGAAGTACTCGTTGGCGACGGCGGCCGCCGGCTGCTCCAGCTGCCACAGGTAGCGCGAGAGGCCACGCGAGGTGGCGGAGGGGTTGAAGACGATCTCGGCGCCCGCGAGGCCCAGGGCACGCCAGCCCTCCGGGAAGTGCCGGTCGTAGCAGATGTAGACGCCGATCCTGCCGACGGCCGTGTCGAAGACCGGCCAGCCGGCGTTGCCCGGGCGGAAGTAGAACTTCTCCCAGAAACCGGGGACTTGGGGAATGTGGTGCTTGCGGTACTTGCCGAGGTACGAGCCGTCCGCGTCGATCACGGCAGCGGTGTTGTAGAGGACGCCGGGCTGTTCCTCCTCGTACATCGGCAGGATCAGGACGATGCCCAGTTCCCTCGCGAGCGCCTGGAAGCGCCCCACGATCGGGCCGTCGGGGATCTGCTCCGCGTACTCGTAGAACGCCTTGTCCTGGACCTGGCAGAAGTAGGGTCCGTAGAACAGCTCCTGGAAGCACAGGACCTGGGCACCCTGCGCGGCCGCGTCGCGGGCCGCCTGCTCGTGAACCTGGATCATCGATTCCTTGTCGCCGGTCCAGGCGGTCTGGAAGACGGCGGCACGGATCACTCTGCTCATCGGGACCTCCGGTCGCTCGGTGTGCGAGAAGGCTAGGAAGTCCCAAAGCAGGCTTTGAGTTGCACCGTGTCACGTTTGCGGGCGTGTGGCGTGCCACGGTGTCACGCCTTCGCCGTCCCATGTTTCACCGCCGTTTTCCCAGGTCGTTCCATGTTTCACCGCTGTTGCGCGTCATGCGCGAGGAGCGCGATGTGCACCGACGCCGCCTGCTCGAAGTCGTCGAGGTCGACGCCGAGCCGGGCCTGTATCGCCTCCAGCCGTCGGTACAGCGCGGGCCGGGACACGTGGTGCAGCTGGGCGGTGCGGGACTTGTTGCGGCCGGTGGCGAGATAGGTCCGCAGCACCGACAGCAGATCCTCGTCGGCGGCGCACAGCAGCCCGTCCAGCTCCCGCTCGGCGAAGGACTGCACCTGCGGGTCGTCCCGCAGCAGCCGGATCAGCCCGCGCAGATGGACGTCCCGCAGCCGTACGACGGCCGGCAGGTCGAGCGCGGCCGCGGAGTCGGCCACGGCGTCCGCGACGTGCTGCGCCTCGCGCAGTCCGGAGGGCACGTCGTCCCAGGCGGTACGGGCGTCGGCGGCGGCGACCGTGCGGACCGCGCCGGACTCGGTGCGCAGCCGGGCGGCGAAGTGGGCCGTCAGCGCCTGGGCGTCCTGGTCGCGGGCGAGGCTCAGCAGCACGGCGGTCGCCCCGTCGGCGAGTTCGGCGACGAGCCCGGACAGCCCCAGCATGCGCAGTACGCGGTCGATCCCGGCCGGGTCGCCGTCGTGCACGACGAGCGGCACGAACGTGCGCCGGTTGACCGGCAGTCCGGCGGCCCGCGCGCGGGGCAGCAGCTGCCGGGCCGCCACGACACCGGAGACGAGGTCCGTCAGCAGGCTCTGAGCCGACTGTTCCTCCCAGGTGTGGGCGGAGTTGCCGGCGAGCATCCGGTGCAGCACGAGGGCCTCCGCGGCCCGGTCGGCGAGCAGCCGTCCGGCGGCGGTGTCGCCGCGGTAGCCGCACAGCATGATCCGGCCCCACCGCTCACCACGTCCGGCCAGCTCGGCGCGGATCCAGCCGTCGCCCTCGGTCCCGCCGGCCTGGCGGGCGATGCGCTCCCAGTCGCGCAGCACGTCGTCGACGGCCGGCCGTTCCCCGGCCGTGGCGAGGACACGGTGGGCGAGATTGGTGACGACGACGGGGCAGGCGCTGTGCTGGGCGACCTCGTCGAGGAGGCGTTGCAGCGGCGCGCCCGCGGTGATGAGCCCGGTGAGGGCCGTGCGCACGGACTCGGAGAGGCTGACGGCGGCGAACTTGCGCCGGACCAGCCGGGCCTGGACCTCCTCCGTCAGCTCGGCGAAGGGGAACGGCCGGTGCAGCACGATCATGGGCAGCCCGCACCGCTCGGCGGCCCGGCGCATCGCCTCCGGCGGGGCGGGGAAGGCGCGGCCGAGTCCGAGGACGACGGCCGCCGCCTCGGCGCGGTGCAGCGACTGGACGTACTCAACCTGCTTGGCCGGGTCCCCGGCGAGCAGCACGCCGGTGGTGAGCACCATCTCGCCGCCGCTGAGCATCACACCGACGTCGGGCGCCTCGGCGACATGCACCCAGCGCACCGGACGGTCCAGCTGACCGGCACCGGCCACCACCTCGGGCTCTCCCGCCAGCACCCGTTCCAGGGTGAGGACCTGGCGGACCGACAGCGCGGGTTCCAGCGGTTCCGTGGGTTCCAGCGGCTCCAGGATGGCGGTCATCGCGGTGTTCCCTTGCTGAGCTCTGTGACTACGAGGTGCTCCGCAGAGCGTGTTCGAGGATCGCGGCGCCCTCCTCGGCCTCCGCGACGGTGAGGGACAGCGGCGGGGCGACGCGCAGGGCGCTGGTGTTGTGGCCGCCGCCCTTGCCGATCAGCAGGCCGCCCTCGCGGGCCGCCTCCAGCACGGCGGCCGCGCGCTGCGGGTCGGCGTCGTCCGTGCCGGGCTTGACCAGCTCGATCCCGATCATCAGCCCCCTGCCACGCACCTCCCGTACGCCCGGCACCTGGGCGGCGACCACGCGCAGCCGCTCGATGAGCAGTCCGCCGACCCGGCGGGCGTTGCCCTGGAGGTCGTGCTCCAGGAGGTAGGCGAGGTTGGCGAGGCCCGCGACCATGGTGAGCTGGGTGCCGCCGAAGGTGGAGATGCTGTTGGCGTCGAGGCAGTTCATGATCTCGGAGCGGGCGATCACCCCGCCGATGGAGGTGCCGTTGCCGATGCCCTTGGCGAAGGTGACGATGTCCGGCGGGCCGCTGTGCCCGTGCGCCTGCCAGCCCCAGAAGTGCTCGCCGGTGCGTCCCCAGCCGGTCTGCACCTCGTCGGCGATCCACAGGATGCCGTGCTCCCGCAGCACCTCGCGGAAGGCGGCGTACAGGCCGTCCGGCGGTGAGGTGAAGCCGCCGACGCCCTGGATGGGCTCGGCGATCAGGGCGGCGGGCTGGCGGGTGTGACCGAGCAGGTCCCTGAGGTCGTCGACACAGGCCGCGATGAAGGCGGCGTCGTCGAGGTCGGCGTACGGGCCGCGGGTGCGGACGCCGCCGTGGACGTACAGCGTCTGCAGCGGTGACAGGGAGGTCGGGGACCAGCCGCGGTTGCCGGTGATGCCGACCGCGCTGAAGGAACGGCCGTGGTAGCTGTTGCGCATCGCCAGGATCGTGTTGCTGCGCCGGTAGGCCGTCGCCAGCAGCAGCGCCGTGTCGTTGGCCTCGGTGCCGGAGGTGGTGAAGAAGACGCGCGCGTCCGGGATGGCGCTGACGTGGGCGATCCGCTCGGCGAGCTCGACCATGGGCCGGTTGAGGTACAGCGTCGAGGAGTGGATGATCCGCCCGGCCTGTTCGCTGACCGCCTTGGTCAGCTCGGGCAGGGCGTGCGCGGTCATCGTGGTGAGGATGCCGCCGAAGAAGTCCAGGTACCTGTTGCCGTCGGCGTCCCAGACGTGCCGCCCCTCCCCGTGGGTGATCTCCAGCGGGTCGTCGTAGTAGAGGGCGAGCCAGTCCGGGAGGACGCGGCGGTGTCGGTCGTAGAGGTCGTTCACGGCTGCACCAGCCCTTCGTAGGCGTCGGGGCGGCGGTCGCGGTAGAAGGCCCACGTCTGCCGCACTTCCTCGATGAGGTCGAAGTCGAGGTCCCGGATGACGAGTTCCTCGCTCTCGTCGCTGGCGACGTCCCCGACGAACTGGCCCCGCGGGTCGACGAAGTAGCTCGTCCCGTAGAAGTCGTTGTCGCCGTACTCCTCGACGCCGACGCGGTTGATCGCGGCGACGAAGTACGCGTTGGCGACGGCCGCGGCGGGCTGTTCGAGCCGCCAGAGGTGGGAGGAGAGGCCGCGGTGGGTGGCGGAGGGGTTGTAGACGAGTTGGGCGCCGTTGATCCCGAGTTGCCGCCACCCTTCGGGGAAGTGCCGGTCGTAGCAGATGTAGACGCCGACCTTTCCGACAGAGGTGTCGAAGACCGGCCAGCCGATATTGCCGGGCCGGAAGTAGTACTTCTCCCAGAAGCCCTTGACCTGCGGGATGTGGTGCTTGCGGTACTTGCCGAGGTAGGAGCCGTCGGCGTCGATCACGGCGGCGGTGTTGTAGTAGAAGCCCGACTGCTCGATCTCGAACACCGGCACGACGACGACCATGCCGGTCTCCTGGGCGAGCTCCCGCATCCGGCGGACGGTGGGGCCGTCCGGGACGGGCTCGGCCCAGCGGTAGTGCTCGGGGTCCTGGACCTGGCAGAAGTAGGGAGCGTTGAAGACTTCCTGGAACCCGATGATCCTGGCCCCCTGACGGGCCGCCTCGCGGGCGTGCTCCTCGTGTTTCGCCACCATGGACGCGGTGTCGCCGGTCCAGGTCGCCTGTACCAGAGCGGCGCGAACGACGTTGGCCATGAGCTGCTCCTTCGACGGGACGCCAGAGCCTCTACGCCCGTAGACGGCAGGCCGTAGAGGCACGAACGTAAGCCTCACCGGCAGCCTTGCCAAGACCATCGCCGTTAACCCGCTGAGTCCATCCCGTTTCACACTCCTGTGGGTGAGCGATGGGGCCTGCGGGGACTCTGTGTCGGCTGATTCAGGTGGTGTGCCCGGCGACCCGCAGGGCGTGGACCAGGTCCCAGTGGCGTTCGTCCGAGACGCCCCGGGCGGCCTCCACGAGCAACGGAACGAGGGTGCGCGGGTCGGCGTCGACGCTGCGGGCCGCTTCCTCGGGGGTGCGGACCCGGACGTACGCGTCGAGCAGCGCGCGTACCTCGCGTCGGTGCCCCCGCGCGGCCAGCCCCAGCACGGCCTCCCCTATCTCCGGGGCGGGCCGGGCGACGCCCTGCCGCAGGATCTGCTCCCCGTCGGCCGGGCGGCCGGCGGCGGTCAGCGCGTCCGCCGCGGCGACGAGCCGGTCGGCGGGCAGCGAGGCGGCCTCCCAGAGCAGCGTGGTCCAGTCCGCGCCCAGCCCGGCGTGCTGCAGCTCGGCCGCGAGCAGCGGGAAGCGGGCTGCCGGCCAGTGCGCGATCTCCACCAGCAGCGCGTGCGCCTCACCGCTGCGGCTCTCCGCACGCAGCCGCACCAGTCGCTCCACCGTCTCCACCGTCTCCACCGTCTCCGCCGTCTCCGCCGTCTCCGCCGTCTCCGCCGTCGCTGCCGTCTCCCGCCGCGCGGTACCGTCCATCGCCGTCTCGCCCTGCCGCTCCGGCCACGCATCCGCTTCGGCCGCCCCCGCGAACCTGGCCCCGCGCGGGGTACGTCCGGTGGTGGCAGCGGGCGCGGGCAGCGACGGCACGTCGGTCGGCGCCGCGGACGCGGGGGCGACGACGTCCTCCTCGACCATCCCGGCGAAGCGGGCACTGCCCCGTCGGCGCCTGCGCTGCTTGGGGATGGGGGCGGGGGCCGGGGGGTCCGCCTCGGCGGGGGCGGGGGCGGGAACGGGGGCGGTGTCGGCGGCGAGCCTGTCGGTCACGGCCGACTGCGGGGCGCCCGGACCGCCGCCCGCCGCACTGGCCTCACTGGGCCGCGGCGCGTACTGACCGTGGGTGCCGGTGTCCGAGGTTCCGTGGCCGTATCCGTCCGTCACCGGCTCACGCCCGCTGCCCGAACGCGCCTCGCTCCCCCGCCGTATCGCCTGCGCGTCCCAGATCTGCCCGGTGCCCGCCCGCCGGTCCGACTCGGCCATGCGGGAGCGCAGTTCGGTACAGCGGGCGGTTGCCCGGTCATGGTCGTCACGGGCCCAGGCGAGGTCGAGGCGGATGGCGTCGGCCTCCTCCTGCGTGGCGGCCGCGGCGAGCATGTGGCCCAGTTGGGCCTGCCGTTCGGCCGCGTACCGCTGCTCGCGGAGCATGACGTCGAGCCGGTCTCCGAGGGCATCACGGCCACCGGGCCGGGCGTCGTACGCGATGAGCGCGGCGATGTGCAGGGAGCGAACCCGTTCCTGCTCCTCGGCGGCGACCTGGGGCCCGTACGCCACGGCGAGGTCCTGGAACAGCGCCTCCATGACGTCCCAGGGCGGCACTTCGCGCCCGGTGAGGCAGGCCTGCATGCCTTCGGGGTCGCGTTGCCAGAAGACCCCGCACCAGCCGCCGCCCTGGTCCAGGCGCGCCAGCAGACCATCCAGGTAGTTCGCGAACTCCCGCACTTGTCCCGGGAGTTGATCCACAGTCATCGCTCAACTCCCGCCAGACCGAGCTCTCCGGTCCGTAGGCAACACCAGCCGTGTTACGGCAAGGTCACGAACACTTTTCAACGAGTGAGCGGGCGCCTCCTTGCGCGATCTTGACCATTGCGCGCAGACGGATCGAGCGGCAGCCGCCTCACGCCACGGCCAGGGCGCACTGCCCGGCCAGCTCATCCATCGACAGTCCGAGGGCACGCGCGAGCGCCGCCACGGTGAAGAACGCCGGCGTCGGAGCGCGTCCGGTCTCGATCTTGCGCAGGGTCTCCGCGGAGATGCCCGCGCTCGCCGCGATCTCGGCCATGCTGCGGTCGCCGCGCGACTCGCGGAGCAGTCGACCGAGCCGCTCGCCGCGTTCACGCTCTTCGGGGGTGAGAGGGGTACGCACCATGCCGCCATTCTAATACCGGTATAATAATTGGCATGGTGGAACTGAAGACAGACACATCGATCGACGCCATGTACGCGGCGGGCCAGGTCGTCGCCAGAGCGCTGACGGCCGTACGCGAGGCCGCTGACGTGGGCGTATCCCTGCTGGAGCTGGACGAGGTGGCACGTGAGGTACTGCGCGCCGCGGACGCGAGCTCACCGTTCCTCGGCTACCGGCCCTCCTTCGCGCCCACCGCGTTCCCGGCCGTCCTCTGCGCCTCGGTGAACGACGCGATCGTGCACGGCATCCCGACCCGCTACCGCCTGCGCGACGGCGACCTCCTCTCCGCCGACTTCGGCGCCAAGCTCGGCGGCTGGGTCGGCGACTCGGCGATCAGCTTCACCGTCGGCCGCCCGCGCCCCGCCGACCTGCGCCTGATCGAGACCGCCGAGCGCGCACTCGCGGCCGGCATCGAGGCGGCCGTCGTGGGGAACCGCATCGGCGACATCGCCCACGCCATCGGCACGGTCTGCCGGGCCGCCGGCTACGGCATCCCCGACGGCTTCGGCGGCCACGGCATCGGCCGCCACATGCACGAGGACCCCGGCGTCCCCAACGAGGGCCGTCCCGGCCGCGGCCTCCCTCTCCGCCCCGGCATGGTCCTCGCCATCGAACCCATGCTGATCGCCGGCGGCACCGACGGCTATCACGCGGCCCCCGACGGCTGGACCCTCAAGACGAACGACGGCTCCCGGGCGGCCCACGCGGAACACACGGTGGCGATCACGGAAACCGGACCGAGGGTGCTGACGGCTCGACAGCAGGCGTAACGGAACACGGACTGTGACGGCTCAGTCCAGGGTGGCGAGGTGGTCGGCGGCGCCTCCGGTCCACTCGATCATGAACAGAGTCGCGTCGTCACTGGTGCGCCCCTCCCGTTCCTCCTTCAAAAGGTGGGAGAGGCGGCGCACGGATCCCCGTACCCCGGATTCCTCGTCGTGTTCGAGGCGGTTGACGCAGTCGATGAGCCGCTCCTCGCCGAACGACTGGCCCTGCTCGTTGCGCTCCTCGGTCACGCCGTCGGTGTAGCAGAGCAGCCGGTCGCCGGGCTTCAGCTTGAACTGGCTGACCTGCGGCTGTTCGTCCCCGAAGCCGGCCGGCAGAGTCGTCGGGCTCTCCAACTGCCGGACGCCCCGGTGGTCGCGGATCAGCAGGGGCGCGGGATGGCCCGCGTTGACCCATTCCAGATGGCCCGTCGTGATGTGCAGGTGCATCATCTGCGCGGTGACGAAGTGGTCGGGCCCGAACTGCCTGGCGATGGCCTGGTTCATGAAGACGTACTTCTCGGCGAGGTCGATGTCGGAACGGCGGGCGTGCCGGTAGGCGCCGATGGCGACGGTCGCCATGGTGGCGGCGTCCAGTCCGTGGCCCATGGCGTCGACGACGGCCACGTGCAGGATGTTGTCGTTGAGCGCGTAGTCGAAGCTGTCGCCCGCGACGGTGTAGGCGGGTTCGAGGATTCCGGCGACCGCGACCTGGGGTACGGCCATCGCCAGCGGCGGCAGCAGGGACCACTGCATCTCGGCGGCCGCGCTCATGGGTTCCCGTCGCCGGGCCTGGAAGAACAGGTCGGTGTAGCTGTGCTTGGTGACCAGCATGTCGGCGACCAGGGCGGCCAGCCTGCGCAGCAGGCGCCGATCGTGCTCGTCGACGCTGTCCAGGGTGATGGCCATGACGCCCACCTGGTCGCTGCCGTCCAGCAGCGGCATGTACAGCCGGACACCGCCGTCCATCGCCACTTCGACGGGCTTCGCGCCCAGGGAGGCCCGGCCCGCGGCCGAGTCGGTGATCGGCTCGGGTCCGCCGACGACCAGCCCCCTGCCCGCCAGCGGTACCAGCAGGGTCTGCGCGTAGTCCTGGAGGAGGATCGAGACTTCGTGCCCGCCGATCCTGGCCACCTCTTCCGCGACCAGCGGAGCGATCAACTGAGGAGGCAGGCCCAGCGCCCGGTCCAGCAACAGCCCCAGCAGCCGTTCTCCGAACCCCTCCGACCGGTCCACCTCTCCTTGCCGGACTTCCACCCGTCCTCTGTCATACGCCGACTCTCACGCGGCTGCTTCCCAGAAGTGCCGATCAGTCCGACGGCGGGCGTGTCCCCATCGCACGGCCCGGCCCATCGGGGAGCGGCCGCAGCCGGCCTGCCGGCGAGCAGTGGGCCCAAGGGTCACCCCGCCCCACCAGGCGCCGACATGCCCAACCCCCCTCTTCATGCCAAGGTGAGTAAAGGGACCCACCCGGTGTAGCCCGGCACGGAAAGGGCACCCGTCGGCACCGCAACGCACATGCAAGTCGATCGAACGGAACGCCATGACCAGCGGCTTCACCAGCCCGGAGGGCTACGGCGACCCCTTCGGCGAATTCCTGGCCCGCTTCTTCGGCGGCCCCCGCCCCGGACCTCGTCAGATCAACATCGGCCAGCTGCTCAGTCAGCCCGCCAGGGAACTCGTACGCGGCGCCGCCCAATACGCCGCCGAACACGGCAGTCGCGACCTGGACACCGAGCACCTGCTGCGCGCCGCCCTCTCCGCCGAGCCGACGCGCAGTCTGCTCAGCCGGGCGGGCGCCGACCCGGACTCGCTGGCGACGCAGATCGACGAGCGGTCCGGTCCGGCCCAGCACCCGCCGGGCGAGGCCCCGCCGCCCACCTCGCTGTCCCTGACGCCCGCCGCCAAGCGCGCCCTGCTGGACGCGCACGAACTGGCCCGCTCGCGGGGCGCCGGTCACATCGGCCCGGAGCACGTGCTGAGCGCCCTGGCCTCGAACCCGGACTCCGCGGCCGGCCACATCCTCAACTCGGCCCGGTTCGGCCACACCGGCCTGCCGCCCGAGGCGCCCGAGGCCCCGCAGGCGCGTGCCGAACGGCAGCGGCCCACCGGGACGCCCACCCTCGACAAGTACGGCCGCGACCTGACCGACCTGGCCCGCCAGGGCGGCATCGATCCGGTGATCGGCCGGGAGGACGAGATCGAGCAGACGATCGAGGTGCTCTCCCGGCGCGGCAAGAACAACCCGGTGCTGATCGGTGACGCGGGCGTCGGCAAGACCGCCATCGTGGAGGGCCTCGCCCAGCGGATCGCGGACGGGGACGTGCCCGACGTCCTGACCGGCCGCCGCGTGGTCGCCCTGGACCTGACGGGGGTCGTCGCGGGCACCCGCTTCCGGGGTGACTTCGAGGAGCGGCTGAACAACATCGTCGGTGAGATCCGCGCCCACTCCGACCAGCTGATCGTCTTCATCGACGAGCTGCACACCGTCGTAGGAGCCGGGGGCGGCGGTGAGAGCGGCTCCATGGACGCGAGCAACATTCTCAAGCCGGCCCTGGCCCGCGGCGAGCTGCACATCGTGGGCGCCACCACGCTGGAGGAGTACCGCAGGATCGAGAAGGACGCGGCGCTGGCCCGCCGCTTCCAGCCGATCCTGGTGACCGAGCCGTCCACCGGCGACGCGATCGAGGTTCTGCGCGGTCTGCGCGACCGCTACGAGGCCCACCACCAGGTCCGCTACACCGACGAGGCGCTGGTGGCCGCCGTGGAGCTGTCCGACCGCTACCTCACCGACCGGCGCCTGCCGGACAAGGCGATCGACCTGATCGACCAGGCGGGGGCGCGGGTGCGGCTGGGCGCCCGGACGAAGGGCACGGACGTACGCGCCATGGAGCGCGAGCTGGAGCAGCTCGCGCGGGACAAGGACCAGGCGGCCGCGGACGAGCAGTACGAGCAGGCGTCGCAGCTGCGCGACCGGATCGTGGAGCTGAAGGAGCAGATCGCCCGGGCGGCGCACCACGACGAGGCCGACGAGGGGACGGACCTGCAGGTGACCGCGGAGGCCATCGCCGAGGTGGTGTCCCGGCAGACCGGCGTCCCGGTCAGCCGCCTCACGCAGGAGGAGAAGGAACGCCTGCTGGAGCTGGAGCAGCATCTGCACGAGCGGGTGGTGGGCCAGGAGGAGGCGGTCGCCGTGGTCGCCGACGCGGTGCTGCGCTCCCGAGCGGGGCTCGCCAGCCCGGACCGGCCGATCGGCAGCTTCCTCTTCCTCGGTCCGACCGGAGTCGGCAAGACGGAGCTGGCCCGCACGCTGGCGGAGGCGCTGTTCAGCAGCGAGGACCGCATGGTGCGCCTCGACATGAGCGAGTACCAGGAGCGGCACACCGTCAGCCGCCTGGTCGGCGCCCCGCCCGGGTACGTCGGCCACGAGGAGGCCGGCCAGCTCACCGAGGTGGTGCGCCGGCATCCGTACTCGCTGCTGCTGCTCGACGAGGTGGAGAAGGCGCACCCGGACGTCTTCAACATCCTGCTGCAGGTCCTCGACGACGGGCGGCTCACCGACTCCCAGGGCCGCACGGTGGACTTCACCAACACCGTCATCGTCATGACCAGCAACCTCGGTTCGGAGGCGATCACCCGGCGCGGCGCCGGCATAGGGTTCGGGTCGGGCGGCGCCGAGGCCGACGAGGAGGCACGGCGGGAGCAGATCCTGCGGCCGCTGCGGGAGCACTTCCGGCCGGAGTTCCTCAACCGCATCGACGAGATCGTGGTCTTCCGCCAGCTCACCGGCGACCAACTGCGGCAGATCACCGACCTGTTGCTGGAGAAGACGCGGCGGCTGCTGACCGCGCAGGGCGTTGCGGTCGAGTTCACCGACGCGGCCGTCGACTGGCTCGCCGAGCGCGGCTACCAGCCCGAGTACGGCGCCCGGCCGCTGCGCCGCACCATCCAGCGCGAGGTGGACAACCAGATGTCCCGGCTGCTGCTCGACGGGCGCGTGGCGGAGGGCAGCCGGGTGACGGTCGACGTCGACGAGGGGCGCCTGGCGTTCCGCACGGGCGAGGCACGTCCGGCGCCCGAGCTGTGACGTGGTGACGTGCTGACGGGCGTGACGTGCTGACGGCCTGACGTGCTGAAGGGCGGGTGCTCCTCCGGGAGCACCCGCCCTTCACGATGCACCATGCTCTACGGTGCCGGACGCACCACCATCGCCGAGCCGCCGCCCCGCCGTACCTTCTCGGCCGCGGCCAGCCACTTCCCGTTCGGCAGTCGCTGCACGCCCGTGCCCGCGCCGATCTCGGGATTGAGCTTGAAGGAGTGCCCGAGGGCCTCCAGCTGTTTCTGCGTCCCGCTGCCCCAGAGGCCGGGTTCGAGCTCAGTCTGGGCCGCGTTGCGCTGGCTGGCGTGTGGCGCGGCGATGGCGTCCACGAGCGGCATCTTCCGGTCGAGGAACTGGGTCAGGGTCTGCAGCACCGTGGTGATGATGGTCGCGCCGCCGGGTGAACCGAGCGCCACCACCGGCTTGTCGTGCCGGTCCAGCACGATCGTCGGCGAGATCGACGACCGCGGCCGCTTGCCCGGACCGGGCAGGTTCGGGTCGTGGACGGCCGGATTGGCCGGGGCGAAGGAGAAGTCGGTCAGCTCGTTGTTGAGGATGAACCCGCGGCCGGGCACGGTGATGCCGCTGCCGCCGGTCTGCTCGATGGTCAGCGTGTAGGCGACGACGTTGCCCCACTTGTCGGCGACGGTGAGGTGCGTGGTGTTCTCGCCCTCGTACGTCGTGGGTGCCGCCGTGCCACCGGTCGCGCAGGCGGCCGGGTGGCGCGGGTCGCCGGGGGCGAGGGGGCTGGTGAGGACCGCGTCGTCCTTGATGAGGCACGCCCGCGAGTCGGCGTACTTCTGCGCCAGCAGTTCCTTCGTCGGGACGTCCTCGAAGGCGGGGTCGCCGACCCAGCGCCCGCGGTCGGCGAACGCGATGCGGCTGGCCTCGATGTAGCGGTGCAGGTACTGGACGTCGCTCGCCTTGGAGAGGTCGGTGTTCTCCAGGATGTTGAGCGCCTCGCCGACGGTGGTACCGCCGGAGGAGGAGGGCGCGATGGAGTAGACGCCGAGGCCGCGGTACGAGGTCTTCGTGGGCGCCTGGAGCTTGGCGCGGTAGGCCGTCAGATCCTTGCGGGACAGGTCACCGGGGCGGGCGTTCCAGCCCGAGGCGGGGTCCACGGGCGGGTGGTTGACGGTGTCGACGACGTCCTCGCCGATGTCGCCGCGGTAGAGGGCGCCGACCCCCTTGCGTCCCAACTCCGCGTAGGTGCGGGCGAGATCGGCGTTCTTGAAGGTGGAGCCGACGACGGGCAGTTGTCCGCCGGGCAGGAACAGCTTCGCGGTGTCCGGGAAGGAGCGGAAGCGGGTCTCGTTGGCGGCCGTCTGTGAGCGGAAGGTGTCGTCGACGGTGAATCCGTCGCGTGCGATCCGCTCGGCCGGCTTGAGGACCGTACCGAGTGTCCGGCTGCCCCAGGTGTCGAGTGCCGTCTGCCAGGTGGCGGGGGTGCCCGGCGTGCCGACGCTGAGGCCGCTGGTGACGGCGTCGGCGAAGGCAAGGGGCTTGCCGTTCTCGAGGAAGAGGTCCGAGCCGGCGGTCAGCGGGGCGGTCTCGCGGCCGTCGATGGTGTGCACGGTGCGGGACTTGGCGTCGTAGTAGACGAAGTAGCCGCCTCCGCCGATGCCGGAGGAGTAGGGCTCGGTGACACCGAGGGCGGCGGCGGTGGCGACGGCCGCGTCGACGGCGTTGCCGCCCTTTCTGAGGACCTCGATGCCGGCGGCGGAGGCGTCCGCGTCGACGCTGGCCACGGCGCCGCCGTAGCCGACGGCCAGGGGGGCTTTCGCGACGGACGTGCTCGGGGCGGCGGGTGGCGCTGTCGCCCCCACAGACACCACGGCGGCCGAGACCGCCAGGACCGACAGTTTGCGTGCGACAGGGCGACGCATCCGCACCTCCAGTCAGGGACCGTCCGCGCAGCTTAATCCAACGCCCCGCACCCGTCAGGTATCTCGAACGCGAGTGTGCGTCGCGCCCGCTACCATGCGCGCCCATGAACGACGACGTGCGCAACATCGTCCTGGGCGTGATAGCCGCAGGTGTCAGTGCCGCGCTCGGCTGGCTGGCCCGCACGTACCTCTGGAAGAGGAAGCTGCGGCGCAAACAGGCCTTCTTCGGGCTGCCGGACAACTCCGAGTCGCTGCTGGTGGTGAACCGCAAGGCGGGCGGCACCGAGATGTCGGTGGCGCGCCACGACGTGTTCGCCCTCCTCGAACTCGCCGCGCTCATCAAGGACTGCAACGCCCACACCCAGGTCGTCGGCCACGACACGGCACGGCAGGGTTTCGGGGAACGCACGGAGTTCTGCGTCGGCGGACCGAGCTCCAACTCCCGGATGGCGGCTCACCTCACATCCCTGTTGCCGGGCATCCGGGTGAACGTCGACAGCGAACCCGGCCCGGACCGCGGCTCCTTCCTGATCGGCAGCGAGCACTATCGGTGGGAACCCGGCAGCAACGAGTACGTGCTGCTGGCCCGGCTCACCGCGGGCCAACGCCGGGAGGAGCGGCCGGTGTTCCTCTTCTGCGGGCAGCAATCGATCACCAATCAGGCGGCGACCCGCTATCTCGCCCGTCACCACGAGCGGCTGGCCCGCAAGCACGGCAACGGCTCCTTCGTACTGCTGCTGAAGGTCGTCAACTCCCAGGCGTACGGTCCCGATGTCGTCGAGCTCGTCGCGGACGTGACCCGGGCGGCTCAGGCGCCCCTGCCGGAACCCACGCCCACCGCTCCACGCCCTTCACACCGCTCCTCCTGAATACCTGCACAGGCCAACAATCGTTACTGCCACGTAACTTACCGACGGGTTACCTGCGGTAAAGAACCGCGGTTACCGTCTGGTCACTTTGCACTGACACGAGTGAGGAGTGACCCTGTGGGACACCAGCACCGCAAGGCCCTGCGTACGACCGCCGTGGGCGCCGTCTCCGCGACCCTGGTCGCCGGGGGCGTCCTCGGCCTCGCCCCGGCCGCGCACGCGGCGGACGCCGGCGTGCGCTTCGTCGACATCACGGGCGAGGGCGGCACCGTCCTCAAGGCGAACGTCGTCACGCCCGCCGGAGCGGACGCGTCGCACCGCTACCCCCTGGTCGTGCTCCCCACGAGCTGGGGCCTGCCGCAGGTCGAGTACCTCGCCCAGGCCCAGCAGCTCGCCGACTCCGGCTACGTCGTGCTCACCTACAACGTGCGCGGCTTCTGGCAGTCCGGCGGCGAGATAGAAGTGGCGGGGCCACCCGACGTGGCGGACGCCTCCAAGGTCATCGACTGGGCGCTGGCCAACACCCCGTCGGACGCCCGGCACATCGGCATGGCGGGCGTCTCCTACGGCGCCGGGATCAGCCTGCTCGCCGCGGCGCACGACAAGCGGATCAAGGCGGTCGCCGCGCTCAGCGGCTGGGCCGACCTCATCGGCTCGATCTACTCCGGCCGCACCCAGCACGTCCAGGCGGCGGGACTGCTCGACGGGGCGAGCCTCGTCACCGGGCGGCAGAGCGCCGAACTCCGGCAGATCTTCGACGACTTCTACGCCTCGAACCTGGCGAAGGAGCAGGACATGATCGACTGGGGGAAGAAACGTTCTGCCGGAACCTACGTGGACCAGCTCAACCAGAACGGCGCGGCCGTCATGCTGGCCAACGCCTGGGGCGACACGGTCTTCCCGCCCAACCAGTACGCCGACTTCTACGAGAAGCTGACCGGTCCGAAGAGACTGGAACTGCGCCCCGGCGACCACGCGACCGCCGAACTCACCGGCCTGTTCGGCCTGCCCAACGACGTCTGGACCGACACCCGGCGCTGGCTCGACCGCTACCTCAAGGGCACGGACAACGGCATCGACCGCGAGCTGCCGGTGCGTCTGAAGTCCCGTTCGTCGGGCGGCTACGAGGGATACCCGGACTGGAAGTCGGTCGGCGCCACCGGTCGCAAGATCGATCTGGCGGGCACCACCACGATCCGCACCAACGTCGACTCCGGGGCGGACGGCGGGATCGTCTTCCTGTCCAGCATCCTCGACCAGGCGGCCCAACTGCCCCCGGTGGCCTCGATCCCGCTGCTCCCCCGCCGCTGGGCCGCGGTCTGGCAGTCAGGAAAGTACGCGACCGCCCAACACATACGCGGCACGGCCGAGTTGCACACCACGGTCACGCCCACCAAGGAGAGCGGCACCCTCGTCGCGTACCTCTACGACGTGGGGCCGCTCGGCCTCGGCAAGCTGGTCAGCCACGCGCCCTGCACCTTCCACGGGCGTACACCCGGGAAGCCGTTCGGTATCGGCCTGGAGCTGTACTCCACGGCCTACGACGTCCCGGCAGGGCACCGACTCGCCCTGGTGGTCGACACGGTCGACCCGCTCTACATCGAGCACAACCCGCCCGGCGCGCAGCTGACCTTCTCCTCGCCGGCGAACGACCCGTCCTACGTGTCGATTCCGCTGCGCGAGCAGTGATCTCCGGCTGCCGCCGGTCGGGCCTGGCTCCGTGAGCTGCCACCCCCCTACGGTCTCGGGGCCATGGGGGGCTTCCCCAACCGGCAGCGGCGTCCCGGTTTCGGCCACGGGCATGAACGGCACATCGTAGTCGAGGACCGACACGACGGTTTTCCCGGTGGGACGAACTCAGTGTCCGGACATCAGTGTTTGGGGATCCTGGAGAGGAAGTCCTTTGCGCGGTCGGTGTTCGGGCGGGTGAAGAACTCGTCGGGTGTCCGGTCCTCGACGATACGCCCGTCGTGCATGAACACCATGGGGTTGGCGGCCGAGCGGGCGAAGCCCATCTCATGGCTGACGACGACCATCGTCATGCCCTCACGGGCGAGTTGCCGCATCACCTCGAGCGCCACGCTGACCAGTCCGGGGTCGAGGGCGGAGGTGCGCTCGTCGAACAGCATCGCCTTGGGGTTCCATCGCGAGGGCCCGGGCGATGGCCACACGCTGCTGCCGGCCACTGAGAGCTGCGCCGGGTACTTGGCCGCCTGGTCGGCGAGGCCGACCCGGTCGAGGAGTTCACGCGAACGCCGGTCGGCATCCTCCTTCTTGCGACCCCGGGCCCTGACCTGACCCAACGACACGGTCTGCGGGACCGTCTTGTGGGCGAAGAGGTCGACCCCGGCCCCGGCGGGCCGATGACCACGACCACCTCCCCCTTTCCGACGGCGAGGTCGATGTCCTGGAGGACATGCAGCTCCCCGTAGTACTTGTTGACGTCAGGTAGTTCGATCAGAGGATCGACAACGACCATGCGCAGCCCTACTCACTTTCAGCAGCTGTGTCGTGGTTGCCGCAAACTATCCAGACCTGCATGCCGGAAATGCCCGACACGCACCATTTATTCATTAGCCGTATTTACAAGAGACCTCTGGCCACGGGTTCACGATTCGGCGACTTCGGCGTACAGCTGCGACAGCTCGGGCGCCCCGCTGACCGCCCACTCCTGACCGGAGGCCACGACGTCGAACTCACGGCCCGAGTCGAGCCGTACGACCGGCTGCCCGTCGGCGCGGATCTCCCAGACGGCACCGGACACCGTGCGCACGATCACGGTGCCGAGGTACAGCCCCGCGTCGTTGCCGAGCCAGGGCAGGATCTCCTCGTCACCCCGCCAGCCGGGCAGCAACTGGTCGAGTGCCTCCAACGAGGCGGCGGTGTCGTCGAGGCGTACACCGCTCCTCGACGCCTGAGAGCGGAGCAGGTCGCACTCGGAGAGGAGTTCGGCGATGCCCTCGGGATCGAAGGAGCCGGGCTTCTCACTCCGGTGGCCCAGAAAAGGGATCTTCATAACACCCAGCGTGTCATTCGCACCGGCGTACGCACCACAGGCGCGCGGGCGGTCGTTTCGGGGCGATTTACGCTCCGGCCGGGGGACGGGCCGGCGTCATCACTGCGCGGAGGTGCGCCCTTGCGTGCGGTGGTCGTAGTACGCCCACGCGGTCGCCGCCATCACGGCCGCGAGCCCGACGGCCAGGATCCGCACGGCGCCGCTGGTCAGGTAGGCGACGGAGCCGACGAGTCCGGCTCCGAACATCATGATCAAGCGGCTGATGAAGCGGGCTCTCGGCAGCTGGGGCTCCTCCCGGTCCTTGAGGTCGTGCAGGGCGTCATGAGCCGGATGCGCGGAACCGCGCTGGGCGCGGGCCCGGTATGTCAGCCCGTAGCTGATCAGCGCATAAAGCGTGAGAGCGCCCAGGACATGGAGCAGGACGTAGGGATCGTCGCTCGCCCCTCGTGCCAGGTACACGACACCTCTTTCCTCTCAGGAGGGCTTCACCGGTGAGCAGAACTCAACTGCCGCTGCCACCATCGGCGTCGGCGGGGCGGAAGCATGCCGTGACCGTCTTGCCGTGCCGCTGGCACCTCACCCCCCACTCGTCGGCGAGCTTCCGCACGATCGCCACTCCGCGGCCGGAAGGCTCCTCCGGCTTGGGTTCACCCTGGCGCGGCAGTGTCGGGTCCTCGTCGTGGACGCTCACATGAAGGCGGTCGCCGTCCCACGTGAGGACCAGGTGCGCGTCGCTGTGCGCGTGGATGTGCGCATTGGTGATCAGCTCGGACACCGCCAGCACAATGGCGTCGATCTTGTCCGGCTCGGCAGCGGCCCAGGGCAGGGACTCAAGACGCCCGCGTGTCCACTCCCGCCCGGCACGCACTCCCTCGGACATGGGGAACGAGTGCGCCCATCCCATCGCCTTCACCGCCACTGGCCCCGGCCTCCTCACTCGTCCCCGCACCAGCACGTGCATGCACCTAGTACCCTGCACCCGCCGCAACAGACACACGGACACGAGGACGCCGCCGTCTTGCGGCCGCAGGAGCTCACACGTCGAGGTCGACGACGACCGGCGCGTGGTCCGATGCGCCCTTGCCCTTGCGCTCCTCCCGGTCGACGTAGGCGTCCTTGACCGCCTTCGCGAACGGCTCGTTGCCGTACACCAGGTCGATGCGCATGCCGCGGTTCTTGGGGAAGCAGAGCTGGCGGTAGTCCCAGTAGGTGAACGGGTGCTCGTACTTCAGCGGCCGTGGGACCACGTCCGACAGGCCGGCCTCGCGCAGGGAGGCCAGCGCGGCGCGCTCGGCCGGGGTGACGTGGGTGAGTCCCTCGAAGGCGGCCACGTCGTGGACGTCGTCGTCCGTGGGTGCCACGTTGTAGTCGCCCATGACCGCGAAGGGGCGGCCGCCGGCCGCGTCCCCGGCGACGGCAGCCTTCAGTGCCTCGAACCACTGGAGCTTGTAGGTGTAGTGCGGGTGGCCCACCTCGCGTCCGTTGGGCACGTACACCGACCAGACGCGGACCGGGCCGCAGGTCGCGGAGATCGCGCGCGGCTCTCGCACACCGTCGTAGCCGGGGTCGCCGGGCAGGCCCTTGACCACGTCGTCGATGCCGACGCGGGAGAGCACCGCCACGCCGTTCCACCGGCCGGTCGCGTGGACGGCCGCCTCGTAGCCCAGTTCGCGCAGCTGGTCGACCGGGAACTGCTCCTCGGCGACCTTGGCCTCCTGCAGGCACAGCACGTCGGTGCCGCTGCTCTCCAGCCAGGCCAGCAGCCTCGGAAGGCGGGCGGTGATCGAGTTCACGTTCCAGGTCGCGATGCGCATGCCTCACAACCTACCGGGCGGGTCCGACAACGCGGCCCGCCCGGGTTCGTCACACCTCCGCCGAGGCCCCGGGAGCCAGCCGCAGGTGCTCGGAACCGCCGAGGGCGCCGATCTGGTTGTCGTAGATCGGGCGGGCGAGGTCGGTCAGGAGGGCGTCGTGGATGTCGTAGGCGCGCTGCGGCTTCACCTCGCGGACGTAGTCGATGACCTCGGAGATCTTGCTCCAGGGTGCCATCACCGGCAGCATCAGCGTCTCGACGGCGTGGTCGGGGACGGTGAGGGCGTCGCCGGGGTGGAAGACGCGGCCGCCGTCGACGAGGAAGCCGACGTTGGTGATGCGCGGGATGTCCGGGTGGATGACGGCGTGCAGTTCGCCGTGCACCTGGATGTCGAAGCCCGCCGCGGTGAAGGTGTCGCCGTGGCCGACGGTGTGGACGCGGCCCGGGAAGGCGGCGGAGATCTTCTCCGCGACCGACTTCAGGGTCCAGATCCGGGCGGCGGGGTTGGCCTCCATGGCGGCCCGCAGCCGCTCCTCGTTGAAGTGATCGGGGTGCTCGTGCGTGACGAGGACGGCGTCCGCGCCGGCGGCGGCGTCCGCCTCGCTGAAACCTCCGGGGTCGAGGACGAGCGTCTGCCCGTCCTTCTCGAGCCGGATGCAGGCGTGCGACTTCTTCGTGAGCTTCATGGGGTCCATCCTGCCGCTCCCGCGCTGGGTCGCTCACCCAGGTGCTCACTCCTCGGGAGTGGTCTCCTCCCGGATGACCTGCTGTGCCACCTTGAACGCGCTGTTGGCGGCGGGCACCCCGCAGTAGACCGCGGCCTGGAGCAGCACTTCCTTGATCTCGGCCGGGGTCAGGCCGTTGCGCAGGGCGGCTCTGGTGTGGAAGGCGAGTTCGTCGAGGTGACCGCCGGCGACCAGGGCGGTGAGGGTGACACAGCTGCGGGAGCGCCGGTCGAGGCCGGGACGGTCCCAGATCTCACCCCAGGCGTAGCGGGTGACGAACTCCTGGAAGTCGCCCGAGAACTCGTCGGCCTGCGCCAGCGCCCCGTCGACGTGCGCGTCCCCGAGCACCTCGCGCCGCACCTTGAGCCCGGCGTCGTACGGGTCCGGCCGCCCCATCACCTGGGGCGGTTCGACGACGGCCGCGGCGATCTCGGCGATCGGCGAGGGCTGCGGGGGCGCGGCGGCCAGGACCGGCTTGACCGGGGCCGCGGGGATCGCCGTCTGGCCGGTGGTCGAGTCGTAGGCGGGCTGCCAGGCGGTGGAGAAATGCCGGACCAGGAGGTCGGTGACGGCGGCCGGCTGCTCGACCGGGACGAGGTGGGAGGCGCCGGGGACGACGGCGAGCCGGGCGTCCGGGATGCCGGCGACCAGCGTGCGGGCCTCTGCGGGGCCGGTGACCTGGTCGTCCGAGCCGACCAGCACCAGGGTCGGCACGCCGACGCGGGACAGCTCGTGCCGTACGTCGAACGCGGCGAGCGCCTCGCAGGCCGCGATGTAGCAGCCGGGGTCGGTGGTGCGGACCATCTGCACGGCCCAGTCGGTGATCGCGGGCTGGGCGGCGGAGAACCCGCTGGTGAACCAGCGGTCGGGCGCGGTGCGGGCGATCGGGTCGAGCCCGTTCGTACGGACGATCACGCCGCGCTGCCGGAACTCGTCCGCGGTGCCGAAGCGGGGGGAGGCGGCGTTCAGCGCGAGGGAGGCGACTCGCTCGGGGTGGCGCAGGGCCAGCTCGACGCCGACCGCACCGCCGAGGGCGCAGCCCGCGTAGCCGAACCGGTGCACGCCGAGGCTGTCGAGGGTGGTGAGGAGCCGGGCGGCGAGGTCACCGACGGAGCCCGCGGGATACGCCGGGGCCCCGCCGTGGCCCGGCAGGTCGAACCGGAAGACCCGCCACTGCTTGGCCAGCTCCGGGACCTGCCGGTCCCACATGTGCCATGTGGTACCCAGTGAGGGACCCAGGATCAGGACGGGAGCCTCTTCTGGCCCGTCAAAGCGGTATTGCAGGGTGTTCGGTGGTGTCTCGCTCACCCTTCTGAGCCTCTCATCTGTCACGACAGCCCCTATGAGCGGGGGGCTGGCTGTAGCTGTCTTACCAGGTGGAAGACCTCCCGGGCCGCGTAGCGTTTGAGGCAGCGGACGATTTCGCGCCGCGTCTTGCCCTCCTTCATCCGGCGCTCGTAGTAGTCCTGAGTGCGCGGGTCGACCCGCAGGCGGGTGAACACGATGCGATGGAGCGCAGCGTTGGCCCGCCGGTCGCCGCCACGGTTGAGACGACGCACCTGCCTGCGCCCCGAGGAACGCTCCACGGGACTGACCCCGCACAAAGGGGCGAAGGACGCTTCACTGTCCAGCCGTTCCGGGTTGTCCCCCACCGTGATCAGCAACGTGACCGCCGTGTCCGGGCCGATTCCCACCACGTCGAGCAGTTGCGGGGCGTGGCATTTCACGAGCCGGGCCAGACGAGCATCCACCTCCCGGATCTGCTCGGAGAGCTGGCCAATCCGGGATGCCAGCAGACCCAAAGTGATCCGGGTGGCCCGCAGCACCGACTCCTCGCCGACATCCTCGCGACCGCTCACGTCGGTGAACCGTGCACAGGTGCGGAAGAGTTCGGCATTACCCAGGCCGACCAGCTCTTCTCGAAAGGCGGGATCGGCGATGACGAGAACGGCCTTGAGCTGGTTGATGGTCTGGGTTCGGGCTTTGACAGCCAACGCCTTCGTGAGTTTGTACATCCTGGCGATCTGCACCGGCCCGTCGCCCGATTTGGCACGCGCGCAGGCCCGCCCGCTCAATACGGCTCGCGCCGCGTTCTGGGCATCGAGCGGGTCAGATTTGCCGCGCCGACGGCGGTCCGCCCGGTCCATCCAGTTGACGTCAAACACGTCCACGCCCTGGGCCAGCAGATAGCGGGACAGGGATGCCCCGTAGGAGCCGGTCCCCTCCACCCCGGCCCGCCTCAAGGCTCCCGACTTCCTGGCCCACTCCAGCAGATCCCGATATCCGGCAGCGCTGGCAGGGAACTCGTCGGTGGCCAGCACCGCCCCCGTCAAGGAGAGCACCGAAGCCACATGGGCATCACGATGTGTATCCACTCCCAACACCACCTCCCCCGCAGGGCGGCGACGGCGGGACTTCGGAGCAGGCGACGTACTGGACGTGGTCGAATTCGCCATACTCGATCCCTTCCCGGTCTTATGACATGTCGCGTTGCCGGTACCGGACCGCGTCGGGCGGTCAGAATCGTGAGGACGCCACAGCGATCGGCAGGCCCCTATCGGGACACGCCCCGCCAGTCCGGTACACCGACCGACAACGCACCATCCCCGGCCAAAGGCCGACACTGTGACAGCGGGACACTTCGGTCACAGCCCCTATGAGCGGGGTGCTGGTTGTGGCTGTTTGACCAGGTGGAAGACCTCGCGGGCCGCGTAGCGTTTGAGGCAACGGACGATTTCGCGTCGGGTCTTGCCCTCCTTGATCCGGCGCTCGTAGTAGTCCTGGGTGCGCGGGTCGACCCGCAGGCGGGTGAAGACGATGCGGTGGAGCGCGGCGTTGGCCTGCCGGTCGCCACCGCGGTTGAGGCGACGGAACTGCCGGCGTCCCGAGGAACGCTCAACCGGGCTGACACCGCACAGCGCGGCGAACGACGCCTCACTGTCCAGCCGTTCCGGGTTGTCCCCCACCGTGATCAGCAGAGCGACCGCCGTGTCCGGACCGGTCCCCACCACGTCGAGCAGCTGCGGGGCGTGGCATTCCACGAGCCGGGCAAGACGAGTCTCCACGTCCCGGATCTGCTCGGAGAGCTGGCCGATCCGGTGAGCCAGCAGGCCCAATGTGACCCGCGTGGCCTGCAGCACCGACTCCTCGCCGACCTCCTCGCGACTGCTCGCGTCCGCGAACCGCGCACAGATGCGGAGGAGTTCGGCATTGCCGAGTCCGGCCAGTTCTTCCCGCAAAACGGGATCAGCGGTAATGAGGACGGCCTTGAGCTGGTTGATGGCCTGGGTGCGGGCTTTGACCGCCGACGCCTTCGTGAGTTTGTACATTCTCGCGATCTGCACCGGCCCGTCGCCCGTTTTGGCCCTGGCCCGGGCCCGCCCGCTCAACACGGCTCGCGCCGCATTCTGGGCATCGAGCGGATCCGATTTACCGCGCCGCCGACGATCCGCCCGGTCCATCCAGTTCACGTCGAGCACGTCCACGCCCTGGGCCAGGAGATAGCGGGACAGGGACGCCCCATAGGAGCCGGTCCCCTCCACGCCGGCCCGCCCCACGCTTCCCCACTTCCTCGCCCACTTCAGCAGATCGCGGTATCCAGCCGCGGTGGCCGGGAACTCGTCGGTAGCGAGCACCGCCCCCGCCAAGGAGAGCACCGAAGCCACATGGGCATCCCGGTGCGTGTCCACGCCCAGCACCACCTCCCCCGCAGGGCGACGACGGGCCCGCGCAACAGGCGTCGTTCCGGGCAGTGTCGAACTGCACATGCCCGTTCCCCTTCCCGTCCGATGGCGTATCGCGTTGCCGGTACCGGGCCGCATTGGACGGTCAGAATCGTGAGGACGCCACAGCTATCGACAGGCCCCTATCGGGACACACCCCGCCAGCCCGGCACCGGCAACGCACCGTCCCCGACCAACAGCCGACACCGTGTGATCGAGACACTTCGGTCAGAAATATCATGAGTCAGGCCATGGGCCCGGGACAGCACCCGCCCATCCTCCCGCCCCCATCTCGCTATCGCCCCAGAACCGCAGGACATGCTCAATCCCGCGCATGCAACACCCCGAACCTGATCCCGGCCGAGCACAACAGCACACGAAGGCGAGCGGCACGATCAGGTGTCGCCAGGGGCAAGCCCTGGGACCTACCTCGTCGCCACCTTCCGAGCGCCCACCCGGGAAACCCCAGCCCCGGCAAAATGGCCCTCTACCAGAAACGGCACCCTCATCGGAATCGCCACCAACCTCAGCCCCCAATGCGGCTCCTCCTCCCTGCCTCTCACTCCGGGCTCAGCTCGTCGGACCCATCAGGAACGGGAGCCCTCTATCGTCCGCGGCATCATCGACGCCTGAGCCACAGTCCGGCAGCACGGTCCCCGTTCCGGCCCGCGACTTGCCAGCACCGAGGTCGGGCACGAGAGTCAGCCACCCCCGAAGGCCGGTGTGGCTGCTGATTCCACATGATGAGTCATCGGGAAGATGTCGGCTTCGGCGAAGTTCGTTAGGGCACAGGTCAGAGCCCATTTCACGGCCCGCTGTACCACGAGCGTCATGAGCAACAGCCCCCTCGCCGAGGGATACAGGCGAGGCTGCCTCAACTCGTCCACGGCGGTTCTCCCGCCTGGGCCGGCCTGGGTACCGGAGTGCACAGCACCGGCTCCGGCAGCATCCACGTCACAGGCACCAGTCTTTCTGCCGAGCCCTGGGGTGCCGTTCTTCTGCCGTCGCCTCCCGAATAAGGGATAGGGGTAGGCGGTGATCATCCATATGGGTTAATTCAGGCGCCTGGCCTGCCGCCCGGGAATCGGTTCGCTCACCGTGGAGGCATGGACGCCCCGCAGACAGGTTCGGGCACTTCCAGGCCCGGGACGGTGCTGCGGTGGGCTCGGGCAGTGGGACTGGTGGGGGATGAGGTTGAGCAGCGGCGGCTTGCCGCGATGAGGTTGGAAGCACTCGCTGAATGGGCTCTGCCGCGGGCCGGAGCCCAGGACGTGGCGCTGACGGCCCAATGGGCGGTGTTCATCTGCTGGGTGGACGACCTGATCGACCGGCGAGGCATGGGGGTGGTCGCCGGGGAGGTGGAGGAGTTGACTGCTCCTTTGCGTGAAATCCTGACCGCCGGCGGTGGTCTGATGCCCGCGGCAACGGCCCCGTATGCCGCAGTGCTGAGAGGGCTGTGGGAGCGCACGGCCGAGGGGATGTCCGCCCAGTGGAGGGAGCGTTTCACCGCGGATTACACCGACTTCTTGGATGCGACCGAGGAGGAAGTGGCCCTGCGCCGCCACGGTGTCCGACTGTCCCTTGAGCCGTATGTGCGGTTGCGCCGCCGAACGATCACCCTGCTTCCGCTTCTCGATGTGCTGGAGCGCACCGGCAATGCTCCGCTGGTGGAGTGTCCGCAGGTCAGTGCCCGACTGGGCGAGCTACGGCAGGCGTTGGCCGATGTGGCGGGATGGGCGAATGATCTGGCCTCGGCGGCCGACGACGCGGCTGCCGGTCAGGACAATCTGGTGACAGTTCTCGCCCGGCAGGACGGCTGCTCCCTGCCTGCGGCCCGTGCACGGGCCGCTGTCATGGTCGCCGGCCGCCGCAGCGGCTTCCGCACCGCCGCTACCGCTCTGCGCACGGGCCAGGGCGTGCCCCCTGAGCGGCAGGTAGACGTGTGCCGGTACGTGGACCTGACGCAGACGTTCATGGCCGCCACGCTGCGCTGGCTGGCCCGCACCGGGCGCTTCACTCCCGAACCCGGGCCGCCGGCACCCCCTCACACGTCAGGGCCGCTGCTCTGACCCGAAGAGGGGCCATTCGACCGGACGCACCAGGTACAGGCCGGACACGACGATGTGGAGGAACTGACCCCGATGAGAGCAGCTGCCCCTGTTGCGTGCATGCCCCGCTGGCCACATTCCGCGCTGCCTGCCGAACTGGTCCCCGCCACCGCACGACTGCACTCTCATCTCCTGGGCCTGATCCGGCCGGACGGAACCCTGCACAGTCCGTGCCGCAGCCGCGTCCTGGAATCCGCACTGCTGTTGGCCCTCTTGGACCGCGCCCGAGTGGAACCCGCCGCCCGCAGCCGCCTGGCCGCCTACTTGTCCTTGCACTGCAACTCTCCCGAACCGCTGGACCGGCTCATGGCCCGGGCCGCCCTGCACCACAGGCCCGACCCGGCCTGCCTGTTGGATGTAGAACGGTTCCTCGCCCGGGCCCCGGACTTCACCGGCCCCCGCAAACGCGCCCTGTTGCATGCCGTCCTGACGCTCCTGGACGCCGCCCCCACCGACGACGAGATCCCCACCTCCCCCGAGGCGTCCAGTCTGCACGGTCTGCACACGTGGGCGCGCGTCCAGGTCACCGCGGTCAAAGCCGTCCTCGCCCACGCCCGCGGGCACCGCCTGATCGACAAAGGCGATCTGGAACTGCTGCGCTCCACCCAGCGGCCCGGAACCGTCTGGGAGGCCAACCTGCTCATCCACCTCTCGGTACTGCACGCCCTGCTACCCGTCCCCGGCCAGTACCCGCTGGTCGTCGAGGGGGTGCGGACCGCGCTGCGGCACCAGCGTCCCGATGGCGGGATGCCGTTCATCTGCGACGAGGACACCTGGGTCACCGCCACCGCCGGGGTCGCCCTGCACGCTGCCGGAGCCGGCGCACCGGTCGTGGACCTCATCGCCCGGCGCCTGGTCGCTCTCCAAGACCCCGCAGGCGGCTGGTCCTTTACGGATGGTGTCCAACTCCCGGACGTGGACTGCACGTCGGTGGCCGTCGAAGTCCTCCACCTCGCCGGCCCCGACACCTACCGCGCACCGCTGCAGGGCGCACTGCGCGCGCTGCACGCCCTGCGCGGCAAGGACGGTGGGTTCCCGACCTACCTGGCCGGCGCGCCGTCGGAAGCCTGCATGACCGCCGCCGCAGCCAATGCCCTCAGCACCCAGGGCCCGGCCTACCACCGTGAGTTCGCATCAGCCCTCAGCTACATCGCCTCCCAGCAGCGCCCCGACGGCTCCTTCCCGCCGGACTGGAGCAGCAGCCGCCTGCACACCGTCTCGCGCGCCGTCCTAGCGGCCTCCCACCACCCCCACAGAGGCCCCGGCAGCCTCGCACAGCACATCATCAGAAAAGCCGTGACGTTGGTGGCAGACTGTCAGAACGCCGACGGCGGGTGGGGCCAGCAGGACGGCGACGCGAGCGACGCGCTGAGCACCGCCTACGCCCTGACGGTCCTTACGACCCAGAACACTCCCGGCCCCGCCGGCCGGGGCGTCGCCTACCTGCTCACCCAGCAACGCTCCGACGGATCGATCGCGAGTATCCCGGACTCGATCGGCCCCCGCCCGTTCGGTTTCACCGTTCCCGCACTCGCCGATGTCTTCACCCTGCTCGCCCTCGGCCACCTCACCCGCCGCCTGGAATCCGCCCCATGCCGAACACTCCCGGTGAGCAATCCTGACCACGGTGAAGGCGTCATTCGTTCGTGTCCAGGCTGCAAGCAGGCCGGTCCTGGACGCGGCGTCACGGGTGGCAGTGTAGGAGGTCAGTTGTGGCGAACTCTGCGGGCGGCCGACGGCCACCCTTTTCGGCCCCACCAGAGCAGTGCGCCTGGTGCGGACCGGTCCCGCGGCCAAGGGCGTTAGTGGTTCTCAGGCAAGGACGACTGGCTTGCCGCTCAGCGTCACACCGGCTTGGCGTAGTTCACTGATCGCCATGCTGGTGGTATCGGCGGCAACGCCGGCGGTGTAGTCGAGCAGGACCCGGACGGCGAAGCCCGCTCGTACGCCGTCGAGCGCGGTGGCCTTCACACAGTGGTCGGTAGCGATGCCGACGACGTCGAGCTTGCTGATGTGGCGGGCGCGCAGCCAGTCGGCCAGTGATGTGCCGTCCTCAGTTGAGCCCTCGAAACCGCTCTTCGAGGCGGAGTACGCCCCCTTGTAGAAGACCTCGTGCACGCCGCCAGAGGTGACGGCGGGCGCGAAGTCCGGATGGAACTCGCCTCCCTCGCTGCCGACGACGCAGTGCTCGGGGAAGGAGCTCTGAAAGTCCGGGTGCTCGGAGAAGTGGGCCCCCGGGTCGATGTGGTGGTCTCGGGTGGCGACGATGTGCGCATACCTGCCATCGGCGCGCCGCACCAGGTCGGCGATGGCCACGGCCCTGCCCGCGCCGCCCTTCACCGGGATGCTGCCGCCCTCGCAGAAGTCCTTCTGCACATCAACAACGATCAGTGCACGGCGCACGGGAACCCTTTCTCTCGGAAGAAGCCATTGCCGGTATGGTCGCTCCCTTCGTCGGTGGGCCGACGCAGCACTCGCCGGTACTCACCCGATAGGGACGCACTTGGTGAAAGGGTCCAGCTGCGGGTCGAGCACTTGGCCGAGACTCAAGCACCGGGCACACCTCTGGGTGCCCGCCGTCTGGCGCACCGGATCGATCGGCCCACTTCGGGGCCGTGCGGCCAAGGAAGTCGACCTCGACGGAGCCTCGGAGCCGCAGAGCTCGCTCTCTGTGGGAGCTGCTTGGAGCAGGCCCGCGCCCTTACGGGTGTGCTGGCTGGCCGGTGATAGCCGGGCGCGTGCGGCGCAGTGTGTCGTGCACGGGAGTGGAGCGGGTCGGAGTGTACGTCGCGCGCTGGTGGTCACTCCCTGTCCCTCTGGCCGCTTGCACCCTGATCCTGGCGTGGACATGGCCTGATCCTTGGAAGGGGTGCGGGTGGCTGACTCACCTCGTGACTGCGCGACGATTCTCGCGCAGGCCGCGACCTTGGTGCGTCCGTTAGTCCGGTCCCGGGTTCACACTCTGCCTCCTCGGATCCGGCATGTCGCCGGGCTGCATTTCGGCTGGTGGACCGACGACGGCACGGTCCTGGACGCGCCGCCTGTCAGCAAGGGTGTGCGCCCGGCCCTCGGACCTCATGGCACCGGCACATCACCCTCGCCATGCTCGCGCTGGCCTTCCTGACCGCCCTCGCCGCCGAAGCGGTCCACCGGTCCGCACCGCCCGACTCGCAACAGCGAACCGATCTCCTTGACCGTCCCGGAGGTTTGCCACCTGTGCACCCTCGTCTTCGGCCCGCCGGCCGTGACAGCTGCCAGGCTGCTGCACTGGTCGATCTGGCGCAGACGCCACCAGGCAACAGCCCGACGCAGCCACTACCGACGGCGATCCAACCACGAACTCGCTGGATAGATCACGAAACCGCACTGGAGTACCAGCACGACTCGATCAGGGCGACGCGGTCAGCAGTCACAGACCCCGCCGTAGGGCCCTTCCACCGACGCCGGCCCGGCACATCGCACGGCAGACCGCGACCGGAGCCCGGCCGACGGCGGCATTGGCGTTCGGGCGTGTTGTCGATTTAGGCTGCGTCGATTCGTGCCGTTCACGGCGGCAGCCCATCGACGGAGAGGAAAGCCGATGATGCAGCAGGCATCGGCCACCGACCCGGCTCCCGGGCGCCGCCCCGAGCTGGTCCCCGACCCGGATGCGGAGGCGGCCCGGATCGCTGCGGTGCGCCGCTACGACATACTCGACACTCCGCCCGACGGGGCGTTCGACCGGGTGGCGGCACTGGCTGCCCGGCTCTTCGACGTGCCGGTGGCGACCGTCACGGTCGTGGACACCGACCGCATCTGGTTCAAGGCCGCCCACGGCCTGGAGGGTGTCACGGAGATCGGCCGTGATCCGGGCCTGTGCGGCTCGGCGATCCTGCGCGATGACACGATGGTCATCCCCGACACTCTCAAGGACCCCATCGCGGTGGACAATCCGCTGGTCGCCGGAGAGATGGGGGTGCGTTTCTACGCCGCCGCACCGATCATCACCCCCGACGGGCACCGGCTGGGCACGGTCAACGTCCTCGACACCCGGCCGCGCTCGATCACCGAGGAGGACACCGCCACTCTTGCCGATCTCGCCGCGATCGTGCTGGACGAGATGGAGCTGCGGCTGTCGGCGCTGCGCGCCCTGCGCGACGAGCAGGCCCGCCGGGAGGCGGAGAGGCGGCACGCCGAGGCGGAGCGGGCAGCGCGGGAGAAGGCGGAGCAGGACAAGGCCGCCATCGCCGCGTTCGCCTCCACCCTCCAGCGCACCCTCCTGCCCCCGGCCCTTCCCGTGGTGCCGGGCCTGGAACTGGCCTGCCACTACCGCACCGCCTCCGCCCACGACGTGGGCGGCGACTTCTACGACGTCTTCCCCCTCGACGGCGGCCGGTGGGCGTTCTTCCTCGGTGACGTGTGCGGCAAAGGCCCCGAGGCGGCGACCGTCACCGCCCTGGCCCGCCACACCCTGCGCGCCACGGCCCAGATCGACGCCGACCCCGTCACCGTGCTGAGCGCGCTCAACACCATGCTGCTCACCGACGTCACCGCCGGCCGCCGCTTCTGCACCGTCGTCTTCGGCCTCCTGGAGCCCCGGGAGGACGGCGGCTTCACCGTCACCGTCGCCACCGGCGGCCACCCTCCGGCCTACCACGTGCGCCCCGACGACAGCGGCGCCGTCTGGGTGCGGGCCATACGCCCCAAGGGGGGCATGCTCGTCGGCGCCTTTCCCCAGGCGCCTTTCGCCCAGACCACCTTCTCCCTGACGGCCGGGGAAAGCCTGTTCCTCTACACCGACGGGCTGATCGAAGCCCGCACCACCGAGGGCGCCATGCTCGGTGACGACGGCCTGGCCGGCTTCCTCCACCAGCGCACCGGGCCCGTCACCGCCACCTCCCTGGTCGAGGACAGCATCACCCTGCTGGCCTCGCTGCCCGACGGAGCCGGCGACGACGTGGCCCTGCTGGCCCTGTCCGTCCCCCACCCTCACACCACCCCCGACGGCAGTGTCGCTGCCACCGCCCACACCGCCGCCGCGCCCGAACACTTCGGCCAGGAGTGATGACCGACGTGACCGACACGCTGCATCTGACCGTCCAGCACCCCCGTCCCGGCCTCGCCATCGCCACAGTCGCCGGGGACGTGGACATGCGCACCGCGGAAACCCTGCGCCGCGACGCCTCGATGATCATCGAGCAGGGGTCTCGGCACCTGGTTCTGGACCTGTCACAGGTCGGTTTTTGCGACTCCGCCGGTCTGAGCGCGCTCATCGGTCTCTGGCACGCCGCCCAGGCGGTGGGCGGTGCACTCGGGCTCGCCGACGTCCCCGACCGCCTGATGCGGATGCTCGTCCTCACCGGTGTCGACACGATCCTGCCGGTCCATGCCACCGCCGCCGAAGCCGTCACCACCATGACCGACAGCCAGATCACCAGCGCAGGCGAGCACGGCTCGATCACCCACGCCTCCGCAGGTGGCGGAGCCAGTGCGCCGACCCGGGTGGAGCCCATGGCCTGCGACAGCGCGCGCAATACCTCTGCCGACCTGAGCTGATCGCGTCGACCCCGCCAGAGGGTTCGTACCAGCGATCGGGCCCGGCCCTCCCGCCGGAGGACGGGGTCCGAGCTGATCCCTTCCCCGGGCGCCGCGGTGGGCGAGCTGGTTGCGCATCACTTCGATCTCCCCGACACCGACAGGCGCACGTTATCAGCTTTACGTGCGAGGTCCATGACGGTCGGTGCCGTCGCGGTCCTTGCCCCAGGCGGTGGAGACGTCGTAGATGCCGCCGGCGTTCTTCTTGGGCGGTGCTGGCGCCGCCGTTGACGTCGAGGTAGCCGCCGTCGTTCTTGTAGAGGTTGCGCAGGTAGATGATGTCGCCGCTCCTGACCGGGCTTCCGGTGGCCTGGCACGAACCGGAGACGACTCCCAGGTGCCCGTGCCCGTGCCCGTGCCGGGGCCGCGGTTGGGGACGGTCGCCGTGGACACCTGGTACCTCGCTCCCCCGCCGCCGCTGGCGCCGCCGTTGGTGTCGAGGTAGCCCGCCGACCAGGCCCGCGTCTGCGACGCCTCTCCCGCGCTGGCCCCGCTGGCGAGGCCGAACAGGGCGACTGCCGCCCCTTGACGTAACCGGTGCTGCTCAGCGGCGAAGGCGAGCTGAAGCGGAACCGTGGCGCAGGCCGCGTTGCCGACGCCGGGGAACGCGGGCACCACGCTCTCCGGGCGGATTTCCGCGCGGTCGCACAAGACGTGCAGGAAGGGGACGGAGGGTTGATGGACGCAGACGAGGTCGAAAGCGTCCAGGTCCGCGCCCTGTTCTGCCAGCCACAGCGTGGCCTGGGTGTCGAGTCCGTGGAAGGAGGCGAGCAGCCGCTCGGAGTCGATGTGGATTCTGGGGCATGCGGGACGCCTGGTAGGTATTGAAAAGCGTGGCAGCCGGCCACCCGGCGGAGTCGGCCAGGAACATGGAGGCGAGGATGCCCGGTGAGTTACCGGCCTCGACCAAGACGGCCGCGCCCACATCGGCGCCGGTCAGGGACGCCAGCCGAGGCGGTCTTAGTTGGCTGCCGGTCAGGGTCCAGCGGCTGAAGCGGCTGAGGGTTTCATCGCAGGCGATCAGTACGCCGCCGGTAGGAACCGGCGCGGATCAGGCGTCGGCGACCTCAAGAACGTTCAGCACGCCGTTGCAGGCGCTGGAGACGTCGAAGACCGTCGGGGACGCGCAGTCCGGGGCTGCCTTCCCGCAGCCGGTCCTCGATCCGGGGAGCAACGTCTGCGACCGCCCAGGTCAGCTCACCTCACATCCGACGGCTCAGGGATCGGTGGGTCCGTATCGGCGCCGCAGCTGTGTGGGGTTCAGGGGTTTGCTCCTCCAGGGTTGCGGGAGTGCTCCGCCTCGGTGAACAAGGCATGCTCCAGAGCGTCTAACCCGAACAGCATGAGCACGAGCAGTACCGGCAGCATCAGAACGATCACGGCCATGACGCCTCCCGGGGAAGCGGTGACACAGGTGACTACTCCTGCTGCTCCAGACTGCTCCGAACGGGGGGTGGGCGCCTGTTCAGGCGTGAGGCCGTTCGAGTGAACGACTCGGCCGTCCATGCAGGTCAGAGGGACGGGCGTGACCGCTGCTGGGGGGGCCAGGGTCATTGCTTCGATGCGATCCAGGTGGAAAACATCCCGGGCCGCGTAGCGCTTGAGGTTGCGGACTGTCTCGCGCCGGGTTTTGCCTGCAGGCGGTCCGCACGATCTGATGCAGGGGCCGCGTTCGCTTGTCGGTCGCCGCCCCAGTTGAGGCGACGGTGCTGCCGGCTGCCCGGGGAACGCTCGACTGGGCTGACGCCGCACAGGGCCGCGAAGGACGCCTCACTGCCCAGGCGTTCCGGGTTGTTGCGCGGCGGTTGGAGAGGCAACGTGGTCCGGCGCGAGGGTCATGAAGTCGCGTGCTGCCCATCTGTGGCTGGGCGAAGACCCGGCTGCGGGAAGCAGGCGGGCCGACGGGCGGGCTAGCCTGATCAGCGACACCTGAAACGAGACAGCCAACCTGGAGAGACAGCTGCCCTTTTCTCGTTCTTGCCGCACTCGCCCGCAGCGTGCCGGCCCCCTTGCCTGTTCGAAACCACCGCTGTCCTACCCCCACACTGCGCCGGCCGTTGCGCATGTGAGTGACGCTCGGTCACGTAGTTCGAGTAAGGCCGTCCGCCTGTTCGGGAGCTCCCGGACAGGGTCTGACCTCGGCAGACGACCGGTTGACCGTCCTGTTGAACAGCGAGCCGTTCCTTACGCTGGGTCGCAAGGGGCGCCCGCCCCTGTGACGAACTCGAGGCGGAGGAGCACTGCCGTGACGGACCTCGTACTGCTCGCGGGCGGACCGGTGACGATGACCCACCACATCACCGGCACCTACTTCATGTGCAACGACTGGCACGATGGCGTCGGCAACCACACCCAGACCTGGGCACAGGACCCGTTCGCCAAGGACAACACCTCGCATCGGTGGTTCCTGCGGCAGAACACCGGCGGCACCGTGCGCATCGAGTCGTACGCCAACCACCGCTGCCTCACCGCCGGTGCCAATCCGTCCGACATCGTGACCCTGCGGGAAAGCACCGACAGCCTCAACCAGCACTGGCGGCTCGTTGCCCATGCGGAGCGAGGCAACGACTTCTACCTGGTCTCGGTCGTACACCCGCGCTACGCCCTGGCCATCGCCGATCACCTCCAGGGCAACGACCGGCTGGTCGGCCTGACCCGCATGTGGGGCGGCCCCAACCTCTCCCAGCTGTGGCGGATCTACCCCTCGTCAGAAGACCAGGACTGACAGCCCCCAGCACGCTTCGAAGACATCCACGGCAGACGCGTATGACAGGCCCGCCCTCGGAGGGCGGGCCTGTCATACGGTCATCTCCAGCAGGCAGTCAGGGCAGGCGATGTCGGCGGCTCGGAGGATGGCCGCGAAAAGCGCTGCTCCGGTTTCCTCGCCAACACCCCGCGGGCCTGAAGCCAAGTCGTCGTCGCGTAGATGACGAGACGCTGGCGGGCCGAGACGCACCGGTCGCAGCCGCTGATCCGGACAGGTGGATGGTGATCTACCCCTGGCTCGACGTACTTCCAACGATCAGTGCAGGCCCGGAAGGAAGAGGCCCGTGCTCACCGTGATCACACAGTCCGGGCCCTCGCCCTGCGCGCCAACGAGGAGCGGGAAGGGCGCTGGAGGTGGAGGACGAGCAGCGCCAGGGCGCCGGTTGCCGCGGACCAGGTGAGGGTGAGCAGGCCGTTGGACCAGGGGATGTGCGGGGTGAGGGCTGAGCTCAGTGCCAGCTGGGTCACGCCGTACAGGGGAAGCGCGAACACGCCTGCCACGTCCATGAGCGTGTTGAAGACGGGATTCTGCAGGCCGGTGTCGACCAGGCTGAGCATGATGATGAGGAAGAAGCCCTCCAGCTCGCCGCGGACGAGAGAGCCGAGCAGAAGGCCGATGCCGCCGTAGGCGAGGCCGGCGCCGGCAAGGGCCAGCGCCAGGGGTGCCGCGTGGCGAACGGGCAGGGAGATGCACAGCAGGATCGTGGTGTAGCACGCCAGTACCGCGGCGGTGAGGGCGACGGCAGCGAGCTTCGCCAGCAGCATCGGCAGCCGGGGATAGCCGGCCAGCAGCAGACGGCGGTCCAACTGCCGGGACAGGAAGGTCTCGGTGAAGGTGATGAAGCCGGCGACCATGGTGACGGCGCCCAGCGCACTGGCCACCTGCCCCACCTGACCGGCCGGGACGGAGACAGGGGCGCTGATGGTGTCCAGCGAGATGCGCACCACTTGGTCGGAGGTGCACAGGCGTGCCACGGTGATCCAAACCGGGATGAACGCGACCGCCAGAACGAGGGCCAGCCGGTTGCGCAGGTGGCCCAGCAGAGTGCAGCGCAGCAGTTGGGTGAATGCCGTCCAGGAGAGCCTCATCGGTCGGTCCCCTCGAAGTGCAGACGGCCCTGGCGCAGGTGAGCGATCGCGTCGAAGTGGTGCAGGTCGTGCAGCAGGTGGGACACCACGATGATCGACCGGCCTCGGTCACGCAAGTCGGCGGCCAGGGTCCAGAACCGCTGATGGGTGTCCCAGTCGAAGCCTTGGTAGGGCTCGTCCAGGACCAGCAGCTGAGGATCGTGCATGAGAGCGATCAGCAGGTTCACTTTCTGGCGTGTTCCGCCGCTGAGTTCGCCGACCTGCTGTCGTCGGCAGTCGGTCAGCGCCAGCAATTCCATCAGCTCGTCGGCGCGTTCCAGTGTCGGCAGCCGGTAGGCCGTCCGAAACAGCCGCAGATGCTGTCCGACGGTGAACGCGTCGTTCAGCACAGCCCGTTGCGGGCAGTACCCCACTGTCCCTGTCCGTGTCACCGTTCCGCGGTCGGGTGCGAGGTGTCCTACGGCGACCCGAAGCAGAGTGCTCTTCCCCGCGCCGTTCTCGCCGACGACTCCGACCAGCGTCCCGGCGGACACATCAAGGTCCACGTCGCGCAGGACCTGCCTGCGGCCGTACGCCTTGCAGACTCCGCTGATCAGCAGCCGTGACTGGTGTCGCGTGGTTACTGCCTGCACATGAGCCCCTTGAAAGATCGGACAGGTGGAGCGAGCCGACCCGCAGGAAAGCCCGCCACGGTGGCCGGGACCGCGCAGGCTCACGTCCGCCGGCCTGCCCGGCTCATGACGGCTCAGCCTCGTCCGGCCCGGACGGTCCGGCCTGGCGTGCCGGACCCGCCATGCGAGGCGGCGCGCTGCCGCCCGATGCCCAACGACTGCATATGGGCCGGTGTAACGGCGCCGGCTCGATGTTCCACACCCGCCAGTGGGGCGTGACGTGCGCCGCGGTCCGCCGTTGTAGGAATCGATGCCCCCGACACCACAGCGAGACCTCGGCGCTCCCACGATCGTGATCGGAGCCGGCCCCCACGGGCTGGCGGCCGCCGCGCTACTCAAACGCTTCGACGTACTGACCGTGATCCTCGAAAGGTCGGACCGAGTAGGAAACAGCTGGGCGCAGCGATACGACCACCTGCGCCTGCACACCACCCCCGGCACCTCGAAACTCCCCGGCCTGCCGGTACCGCGCCAGGCCGGCCCTTGGGTGAGCCGCGACGACTACGTGCGCTACCTGGAGAGCTACGTCGCCCACCACCGGCTCGACGTCCGGCTCACCACCCCGGTGCTGCGCATCCAGCGGGCCGGGCCCGGCTCGGACGCCCGCTGGCTGGTCCACACCCCGGACGGCACCATCCCCACCGACGCGGTCGTGGTGGCCACCGGCCGCTGCCACACCCCGCACGTCCCCCACTGGCCCGGGCGTGCGGCCTTCACCGGCAGGCTGCTGCACTCGGCCCGCTACCGCTCCCCGGCGCCCTACCGCGGACAGCACGTCCTGGTGGTCGGCGCCGGCAACAGCGGCACCGAGATCGCCGCCGTCCTCGCCGGGGCCGGAGCCGCGCGGGTACAGATCTCGGTGCGTACCCCGCCCAACATCCTGCCCCGCTCCAGCGCCCGATGGCACGCGGTCGGCCGGCTGACGAAAGCTCTCCCGCTGGCGTGGCGCGACCGCACCTCCCTGCTCACGCAACGTGTCGCGGTGCCCGACCTGACCTCGCGGGGACTGCCGCGGCCCCGCACGGGCCTGTACACCCGTAACGCCCGCGAGGGGGTCAACCCGGTGCTCGACCACGGCTTCGTGGACGCCGTGCGGTCCGGACGGGTCGAACCGGTCACGACCGTCCGGGAATTCGACGGGCCCGACGTGGTACTGGCCGACGGCACCCGACTGCGGCCCGACACGGTCATCGCCGCCACCGGGTACCGGACCAACCTGAACGACTTGGTGGGCTCACTGGGCGTACTCGACGAGGACGGACTCCCCCTCGTCGTAGGGTCGGAAACCCATCCCGAAGCCCCACGCCTGTATTTCGCCGGCTACACCAATCCCCTCACAGGGGTTCTCCGCCAGGCGGGCATCGAGGCGCGCGCCATCGCCCACGCTTTTCGCGGTGAGAAGGCCCGATCGACCCCTTCTCGCCCCTCGGGGGAATGCTCCGAGCTGACGGAGTTTCGGAAGCCTGACCCTTCAGCGTTTGCCCTGCAGGGCGATGGGACGCCGCGGTGGCAAGCATGGATGTTACGTCGGAGAGCAGCGCAAGCGCATGCTGTGATCTGTCCTGGCCGCAGGTCAGCGGGTGTTCGCCGGAATCCGGCGGTGAATGACCCAGGAGAGGTTGGACTCGGTGGCGAAGGACCAACTCCGGAGTGATAAGCCCGAAGTATTCCGATACTGCCGGAGCGCTCGGTTGCGCCAGCGGCCTTCAC
The DNA here is from genome assembly GCF_000720255.1 of Streptomyces griseus subsp. griseus. GTDB lineage: Bacteria > Actinomycetota > Actinomycetes > Streptomycetales > Streptomycetaceae > Streptomyces > Streptomyces griseus_I. The sequence goes on from NZ_JOJE01000008.1 coordinate 161,481, forward strand.
CCGGCATTCAGCATGCCTTCGCGCAGACGCGACAGAAGGCGTGTGATCAGGTATCCGCTGCCTGCCGGGCGTATCCGGCGCGGTGGCGCTCGATGGCCAGGGCGGCCGTGGCGGCCGGGACGACGCGTCCGGCACAGCGTACCGATCAGTCCAGCGCCATGTGCATACGCACGATCAGACCCGACGGAGGCGTGCGCATCTCGACCAACCACGAGGCGAGTCGACCGTGCGGGCTTCGCCGTTCCCTTCCTTCCGGCGCGGCCAACGGCGTGCGCAAAGTGGTGCTGCCGGCCCGCGGGACCGGGGGCAGGGGGAGTGCCTCTGGGCGCCTCCTGCCCCCGGGGTGCGGCTGGGTGTTATGGCAGCGGGGCGAGGGGGATGTCGAGGTAGGACTCGTTGCCTTGCGGGGAGGTGATCTCGAGGGCGGCTGGGATGGTGCTGTCGTCGGCGAAGAAGGGGTCGTAGCCGGTGATGACGAGCTGCAGTTGGCGGCCCTTGCCCAGGACGTAGTGGGCGGGCTGCAGGTGGAAGGTGACGGTGGTGGCCTGCTGGTCGGTGAGGGTGTAGGGGGCGTGGGTGATGATGGCGGCGCGGCCGGTGCGGGGGTTGCAGTCCAGGAGGTAGGCGACGAAGGTCGCGTTGTCCGTCTGCGGCTTCACGGTGAGCCTGGCCTCCAGGTCGCCCTGGACACGCATGGGGTGCTCCAGCGGCGCGGTCGTCCAGATGGCGGCGACGTCGCGTTTGATGTCGGCGGTCCGGTAGACGTGGGGCAGTCCCGCACGTTCCTTCAGACCGGTCTGGATGAGCTTGGGGGCGACGACGATGCCGGTGTCCTGGCCGGCGGGCTGCAGGGAGCGGGTCCAGCCCGGCTGTGGTTGACCTTGTGCCATGGGCGCGTCCTGCTGACCGTCGGGTACGGCGCCGAGGTGGAAGCGCTGCGGGGGCAGCGCGTAGTCGGCCCAGTCGCGGTGGCTGAGGTCGGACAGCAGGTTGTGCATGTACTCCGAGCGGATGCCGAAGTGCGGCTTCGCACCGTCGCCGGCGCTGCCGCCGAGGTGGTGGTCCATCCAGCGGTAGGTCATCTCGGTGGGCTTGGAGATGGCGCCGAACAGGCCGGGCAGTTCGCCGTTGCCGTGGTCGCCGATCTGCACCAGCAGCGACGTGGGGCCCTGCAGCTGGGTGAACAGGTCGATGACGGCGGGCACCGAGAAGATCGTCTCGTGCCAGTAGGTGGTCATCAGGATCGGCAGCCGGCGCTCGTTGTAGGTCTTCAGGTGCTGCATCGGCGAGCGCAGCCGGGCGAACTCCTTGACCTCGTCGTCGATGACGTTGTCGCGGATCTTGGCGATGACATTGCGGAACTCTGTCGAGCAGCGCTCCTCGTGGAACAGTGCCACCAGCGCCTCGAACGCCCGTACGTGCCGGGTGCCGTTCTCGAAGAGGGAGGTGAACAGGTCGCCCCAGGCGCTGGCGCCGGCGACGGCCTTGACGCGCGGGTCCTCGGCGGCGAGCAGCAGGCTGGTCCCGGCGCCGTAGGAGGCGCCGAAGCACCCGATCCGGTCGGCGTCGACACCTTCCAGCGCGGTGAGCCAGTTGAGGATCTCGACACCGTCGGCGACGTCCTGGGGTCCGGCGACCTGGATCTCGCCCTCGGAGCGGGCCAGGCCGCGCTGGCTGTAGGTCAGGACTGCGTAGCCGCCCAGCGTCCAGCGCGGGATGGTGCCGAAGTAGGCCAGGCGGCCGAGGTCGTTCAGCGGGGCGGGCATGACGACGGCGGGGCAGGTCTGCCCCGGCGCGAGGCGGCGCGGCATGCTCAGTCCGGCATCGATGCGGGTCCCGTCCGCCATGGCGATCGGGAACTCCCGGTACTCGGCGACCTCCGCCTGGACCTCGTAGGTGTCGGCGAGGCCCCACTGGTCGAGCATGCCGATCCGGCGCGGTGACGGGTCGAGCAGTGCCGCCCGGATGGCCTCCAGCCGGGCGACGTCGTCGGGGCTGAGAGCGAACGGGTTTTCCGCGGATCCGTTGACCGGCATGAAGATGCCACCTTTCTCGACGGGGGTGTGACGGAATGCCAGGGACATATTCAACGCTCGTGCGATCTCTTCCGGCGTGCACACCGCGGCCACCACCCGAACGAGGGCGGGCCACCTGCCACCCACCCGTACCCCCGCGCGCCTCGCACCGCTCTACCGGCAAGGCCAGGACGCTGCCCACCTGGACCCACGAGCGTCCGGACGGCCCGCCGGTCAGCTCGGCCCCTGCAAACAGCACCTCGAGAACTGCTGGCTCCAGGCTCCACGCCGGAACACGACCGTGCTGCCGGTCCCGGTGAAACCACCCGCACGGACGGATCGGGAGCACCAGCTCCCGCCACAGCCCCTGCCCCGGGTGCTGCGCCCCAGCGGCGAGATTTCTCGCCGTAGTGCGGCCCTGTTGCATAGCACTGTGGTTAAGAATCGAGCGAGGGACAGCTATGGGATGGCTGACGGGTGCTTACCCGGTAAGCACCGAGCTCATCGGAGGGGTTGTGGAGGCGCTGGCAACGCACTGACGGAATGCATGGACTGGGTGTCGCGTTGCCGGTACCGGGCCGCGTCGGACGGTCAGAATCGTGAGGACGCCACAACAATCGGCAGGCCCCTATCGGGACACACCCCGCCGGCCCGGCACCGACAACGCACCATCCCCGGCCAACGGCCGACACCGTGTGATCGAGACACTTCGGTCAGAGGAATCATGAGTCAGACCCCGGACCCGGGACAGCACCCGCCCATCCTCCCGCCCCTCATCTCGCTACCACGCAGGAACCGCAGGACATGCTCAATCCCCTCCACGCGACACCCCCAACCTGATCCCGACCGAGCACAACAGCGCACGAAGGCGAGCGGCGCGATCAGGGGTCGCCAGCAGCAAGTGCGGCGCATGAACAAGTACGTACTCAAGATCTCCCCGCTCCAGCCGGAGTTCCGCCGCGGCATGCTCCACGCCGTCAACCCAGTCGGCGTGGCCGCCTCCGGCCTGTCCATCGCCATGTACTTCCACGTCCTCGGCGACACCCTCCAGCCGTACTCTCCCGTAGCCGCCGTCATCGCCTTCGTACTCACGCCGCCTGTGGAGCCGCCGACCGCTCTCGACCTGATATGCGCCCTGGAGGAGGGGGTCTGCCAGGTCCGGCGCGCGGTGGGTGTAGTCGACGGCGGGGTGGACATGCCGCAGTCGGCGTAATGGCCCCGTACGGCCGATGTGCGGCGGCACTCTGTACGCACTGTGCTCGAGAGGGGCACCGTGCCCGTCGCCGGATACGCACGAGTGGCAGCTTAGGGACGTGGAGGGGAGGGTGGGGGCATGGCGGAAGGTGACCGGCAGCCTCCTCGGAGCAAGCCCGACCGATCGGAAGGATTCGGTGAGCGGCTCCTGGGCCTGCTGCTGGACCGGGCCCACGAGATGCCACCGCAGCTGATCGCTCCACTGGTCGCGGAGGAGGTGGCCAGGATCGGCGGCCGCGAGGTGTCGATCCTGCTGCAGGACTACGGCCAGGAACTCCTGGCGCCGCTGCCGGGCAGGGGACTGCTGGTCGGCGGGCCCGAGCCGATCGCCGACTCCCCCGCCGGCCGGGCGTTCCTCAACGCGACCGCTGTCGAGGTCCCGCAGGGGGACGGCGTCCGGATGTACCTGCCCCTGCTGGACGGCAGCGACCAGGTGGGGGTAATGGCCGTCACTCTGGACACCGTCGACGACGACGACCGGCGCCTGCTGGGCAGGCTCGGCGGACTGGTCGCCGACATCATCGTCACCAAGCACAGCTACACCGACCAGTTCTTCCAGGCCAGACGTCGCGAACCCATGAGCGTCGCGGCGGAGATGCAGTGGTCCCTGCTGCCGCCGCTGGCGATGGCGGTTCCGCAGGTCGCGGTCGCCGGGATCCTGGAACCCGCCTACAACATCGCCGGTGACAGCTTCGACTACGCCCTCAACGACACCATCCTGCACGCCGCCGTGTTCGACGCGATGGGCCACGGCCTGGAGGCCGCCACGATGGCGACCGTCGCCGTCGGCGCATACCGGCACGCCCGGCGCGCCCAGGTCGACCTGTCCGAGAAGTACATCTTCATGGATCAGGCCATCGCCCAGATGTTCGGGCCCGAACGATTCGTCACGGCCCAGATGATGCATCTGGACATCGTGGAGGGCAGTCTGCTGTGGGTGAACGCGGGCCACCCGGCTCCGCTGCTGATCCGCGACCACCAGGTCGTGGAGCGGCTGGAGAGCGCGACCACCCTGCCGGTCGGCTTCGGCGGACAACGTCCCAAGATCAGCGGGCGACAGCTCCAGCGCGGTGATCGCGTGCTGTTCTACACCGACGGCGTCATTGAGGAGCGCAACCTCGTCGGAGAGACCTTCGGCGAGGACCGTCTCATCAACTGCATCAACAGCATGCAGCCGGCGGAAGAGGGACTACGCGGAGAGCTTCGCCGGCTCTCCCACACCCTCAAGGAAGAACGAGGCGGCCACACCAGCGACGACGCGACGCTCTTCCTGGTCGAGTGGCGCGGGGGCACCGCCGACCACCCGGCCATCCCGGCCATCCCGGCCTGAGCTTGTCCCAGCACCCGAGCGTGGACTCGAAGCAGCGATGCGCAAGACCGTCGGACCCGGGGCTTCGGTATAGCTGTGAGCTTGTCGCGTCTGATGGCTCAACGCACCCCAGCCAGCCGCCTCACTAAATTGAGGCGGATCGTGCTGAGCGAGCGTCATGGAGGTGTTGCCGCATTCGGCGCTTACGGCGGGCGGTGAGGGGTGGGGGTCGGCTGCGGTCGGTCGGGATCGGAGTCGGTCAGTTCCCTGGCGTAGGGATCGCGGTGGCCGTCGGTGCGCGGGAGGGTTCCCCACTTGGCGCTCCGGGCGTCCAGGGCGGCGACGAAGGCCGCGGTGGGACGCCCGGGTAGCCGTGGAGCAGGGTGCTGTTACCGGTGAGTGCGATGATTCGAGCCAGCGCCGAGGGCGGGTGGTGCAAGCGCAGGGACCCGCCGGCCACGGCAGTGGCCCGCGACGCGTGGAGGAAGGCGTTGAGGCCGGTCACGTCGCAGAAGGTGACCGTGGTCAGGTCGACGTCGATGGCGCGGATGCCGTCGCGCACACATTGCCCCAGTGACTCGCGCACGATGCGCTCCGTTGTCAGATCGATCTCACCCGCCAGGGTGATCAACGCCCGGCTGTGCCTGTCGTGCCGGTAGAGGGTCAGCTGTGGAAAGGGCATGGCACCTCGGTTCAGGAGACCGGCCTGGCGGCGCCAAGGGCCGGACATCCGGCTCTTCCTGCGCTCGGTACACGGTCGTGCTCTCGTGCAGAAAGGCGAACGGCCGGTTCAGCAGCCTGTGTTCCAGGCGCAGGGCCGACTGGTTGCCTCGGGGGATGCGCCGGCGATCGGACGAAGTCCACTACCGCAGACATCTGTGCCAACAGCAACGCGCATCGGAATCTGGGACAGAGCCGTGTGCAGGGGGTTCACGTCTCGGTGCGGTGCCACGGCCAGCGCCGCCACCGCCGGGAACGGCCGGAGGGCAAGGTCGCCATGCGATCAGCGTGGCGCGTGGTGAAGAGCTGCATCAGGAGCACGCCCAGGGCGACGCCCACCGTCGTGACGGTCTCCATGCCTCTCACCTTCCTTCTGCCGGGCTGGGCACGTGGTCGATGACCGCTCCGGCAGAGGCATGTGAGGCCGGGCGGCGGGCGTCATTCCCGCCTTCGGAGTCCCAGACCGCCTCCCGGAGCGAGTCCGAGCCGACCGCCTCCTCTGCCGTGATCCGGAAGCGTTCGGCCTCATGGATCAGACCGGTCGCCGTGAGACTTCGCGACGGGTCGGTGGCCGTGGCCATCAGCCGGGCGGCGATGGCCGGTTCTGTCTCCGGTGGGATCACCAGCAGGTCCCAGCGGCCGACGGTGTAGGAGAGCAGCAATAGCTTGTGCGGGTCTTGCTCGGCTTCGAACCAGCCGACGTGCACCACGTGCCCTCGGACGGGCACCTTTCGCGGGATGACCGGCCAGAACGTGGGGTTCACCGTTACTCGGGTGATCCGCCCCCACAGAGGGTCAAGGATCTCGATGAGTGCCGGAAGCTCCGCAGTCAGGTCGCGGGAGCGGGGCCACCAGGCACCGTCGATCAGGACCGGGGTGGTCTCGCCAGGTGCCAGTACGAGTCGGGGCGGCAACGTACAAGGGGCCCGCTCTTCGACCGCGGGCGTCAACAGAATGGTCGCGGTCATGATGCGGACCCAACCCCGGGCCGGTCACGGCCGGCCCGGTTGTCATGAATCGCCGAGAACCACCTGGCATGGAAGCCGCTGTACGAAATGCCCTCGGTAATCACCAGGGTACTCCTCGCCGAGGCCCGGCGGACCGAGAGGGAGTGACGGGCTGAACGGAGCACGAGCAACACCTCTCACGTAACGCAGCCAAGGAGTGCTGGGCCAGGGCGCGCGCCATCAGCGTGAGACCGGTCCGGTTACGACGTGCCCCGCCGCCCGCAGCGCACTCCCGTGGGTAGCGGGCGGCCGCTTCGCGGAATGCGGAGACGTCTCCAGAGCCCGCCCCCGGCGTGTACGGAGTACCGCGGATACCACCGAGGGCATTTCGCACACTGGCTTCCACGCCGGGTCGTTCTCGGCGAGAGATGAAGCCCGGGTCGCTGTACAGGCGGCCCGGAGACGGGTTCGCATGATGTCGGCGACCTTGCCCCAACCCCTGCCACACCACGAGCCAGTCGCAGCCCCGGCCGCGCGTCTCGCGCTGAAGACCGACGGCACGTCCCGCGGCCTCTTGGACAAGCCACGTAGCGCCGATTATTGATGAGGCCGTTGCCCTTGGCAGGATGGGCGCCATGACCGAGATCCGTACACCCGCCTCCTCCTGCGTCGCTGGCATGACGACGACCTCGCGCCGATGGCGGACATCAACTCGGACCCGCGGGTCATGCGCTGGGCCGACGACGGCTCGGTGCGCGATCTGGACCACACGGTAGAGGCCATCGAGCGGTGGGAGGAGGAGTGGGACGAGGAGGGCTTTGGACTCTTTGCCGTCGAGCTGCTGGCTTCGGGTGAGCTGGCCGGCTTCACGGGTCTGTCCGTGCCTGAGTTCCTGCCGGAGGTACTGCCTGCCGTGGCGATCAGCTGGCGGCTCGGCTCACAGTTCTGGGGTCAGGGATACGCATCCGAAGCCGCCCATGCCACGCTGGAGTTCGCGCTCCAGGACCGCGGCCTCGACCGCGTCATCAGTATTCACCGGGTGGGTGACGACGCCTCGGAGAACGTCATCCGCAAACTCGGCATGGTGCCGGAGCGGGAGACAGCGCACCCGGTGTACGGCTCTCCGCTGCGCGTTCACACCATCGATCTCACCGAGTTCCAGGCGTGAACCGGCCGAGCCGTCGATCGCCACAAGACAACCGACCGCTGTCCATACGTCCCTGACCACATTGATCGCCACGGAGTGGACACCCAGGCGAGAGACGTTGCTTTCAGGGTGGAGGGCGACGGGCATGGATCCAGCGCATCTGCATGGCGCCCGGTTGGCGGCAGCGCGGGCTGGGCGGTGCCCTGATCACAGCCCTTGAGCAACAGCTGCCTCCGACGGCGTCCGGGCGGTGCACGCCGTCCCGCCCGAGGACGAGACGCCACCGCTCTGCGCAACTGCGACTTCGGCGCCCGCTCCGGACTGGTCTGCTTCGAGAAACGCGGGCCGGTGACCCCACAGTCCGTCGGCACGCTGTCCTCGCTCGGAACGCAGCTGCCGCCCGGCGGACTGTGGCAGAAGGTTGCGGGCACGCAGAACGAGAGGCGGCTCATCGAGAGCCCCCTGGTCCTGCCGCTAGCCCATCCCGAACTGGCCGCACAGCACAGGGTGGAACTGTCCCGGGCGGTGATGCTGTTCCGCCCGCCCGGGACCGGCAAGAGCACGTTGGCGCACGCGATCGCCAGCGGCCTGGGCTGGCCCTTCCTCGAACTGTTCCCCGCACGTCTGGCCGGCGAACGCGGCGGCGCGGACGCGACCGCTGTCGGCGTCGTCGACGAACTGCTCAAGGCGATCGTCCGGTTCCGAAGCCAGGACGGGCGGCTCCTCGTCTGCGCCACGAACAACGTGCCCACGCTCGACCCCGCCTTTCTGCGGCACGACCGCTTCGACTACGTGCTGCCGATCGGCCCTCCCGACCACACCGCCAGGACCGCGCTGTGGGAGAGCTGCCCAGCCCGAGCCGGCGCGCGGGCGGACAGCGCGGTACTCGCGTCCGCCAACGAGGGGTTCACCCCCGCCGACATCGCCCGCGCTGCGCGAACCGTCTCCCAGGCCCAGTTCGAGCGCACCTTCGACACCGGAACCAGGACCGCCCCCACCACCGACGACTACCTGGACTCGATCCGCGACACCAGGGCCACGGTCAGCGCCGCCATGGCCCAGGAATTCGCCCAGCAGACGCAGAAGTTCGCCCGCATCTAGCGTCTTGGCCGGCGGGGAGTCGATCTGCGACGGAGGTGTCAGGCCGGCGTAGGTGGCGTGTCGCTGCCGGTATCGATGAGGATCTGTTTGGCCTCGGTGACGTTGTCGGCTCGTACCGCCCTGGCCATCGCGTCGCGTGCAGCGTCGGGCGACATGTCCGGTGGGACCACCAACAGGGAGAAATGGTCCCGGTCGCCTCGGGTGATGAGGACGGTGTCGTCACCGACCGGGAAGGAGTCGATGTGCACGACTCGGCCGTCAACCATCACCCGGGTCGGCAGTTCGTCCCAGGCACCGCCGTCCAGGCCGACCCGAGTGACAGGACCGAGATGCTCGCTCAACGCGGATATGAGCGAGGGGAGCTCGGCACCGATGTCCCGGGACCGCGGCCACCATGCGCCGTCCAGGATTGCCTCGCGTGCGTGTGTCGTCTCCAGCCTCAGCAGGGCCGTCCCGGGTTTCACCGACCGGTGGACGGCGTCCGGCAGGAGCTTGGGGAGGTCGGGGGTGTCGGAGTCGGCCATGGTGTCCGTCCGTCCGCAGAGAGCTGTGCGACTGCAGGGCGTGCGACCGCCGCACGAAGTGATCCTGCCACCTCACCGTACTGCGCACGACGCTCAAGCGAGCGCTTCGCCGCAGGCGGTACCGGAGACAGGCAACGGCTCCGACGTATACCCGCCGGAGCCGCCCTTCCGGGTCATTGCACGTGAGCGTGCGCCGACCCGCTTTCCACATTACGCCAAAGGGATTACTCCGGCATAAGCACTTCCTTGCCAAGGTTCACTGCGGTCCGAGAAGCCGACGCGGCGGCTCAGCTTCGCCCTTCCTCTTCTGTCTCCATCTGCCGGATCCCCTGGTGTGTCAGCGTGATCATCGCGGGCGTGTTGCCCCTCGCCCAGTCCACGACGACCCAGCCTTCGCCCGCCAGGTACGTACAGGCAGCCGCCATGTCCTGCTCAGGGATACCGAGATCGTTGCGGAGCTTCGCCCCATCGACGCCCAGGAGGCGATTGCCTTCGGCGGCTTGGTACAGAGCCTGCATGATCCTCTCGCGGTACGTCTTCCGGTCTCGCAATATCGCCATGACGCGCCTTCCTCTACTGCCCACCGTCGGGCCGGAGTCGATGTCATCCGCGGCCGCCGGGGCGGTGGGGCGCGTCGGAACGCTCGCGTCCGCCGACGACCGACGGTGCCTCTGGGGCCGACGCCCGATCCCCGGCAGAACATCGCTGTAGTGGAAGGCAGCGATCCGTTCGTCGTGCTGACCGTTGAGCTGGTGGATCAGAGCGACTCCGACGGCGATCAGGACGAGCAGCACGGCCACGGCGATGACGAGCACGGGATCTCACCTCCGCCGGGCGAAGGTCCTGTCGAGCCGACGGGCCGGGGCAGGGACGACGGTCGGCCCGCTCCGCCGTCGGTCTCCCAGGCTTCTTCCCTGCTTCGGGCATCGATCCTTTCGGCTGCTTGCTCCCGCGCCGGGACATCGATGCCGTCGCCGGCCATCAGCTGCGCGGCGGCATCCGCACCGGTTTCCGGCGGAATCACCAGCACGTCGCGGCGTCCGTCAGCGGAGAAGAGAGTGAGTCTGTGCGGATCCTGCTCCTCGTTGGACCAGTCCACCTGCACGGTGCGCCCGGCGTCGGACACCCAGTGCGGCAGGACGGGCCAGCAGGCCGGGTGCACGGTGACACCCGTGATACGACCCCAGAGATCGCCCAATGCGGTTGTCAAGGACGGCAGCTCACGGGTGAGGGCACGGGAGCGGGGCCACCACGTGCCGTCCAGCCCGCCCGGCGCGGGTGTCAGGGACAGCCGGGCCGCCGGCGGCGACGTGCGTCTGCTCGATGTCGTACGGTCAATGGTCACGGCCATGGCGCGGACCTGTCCCCGGGCTCGTGGGTGCGGCCCGGCGCTGTGGATCACCGGGAACGGCACCCGCAGCGGCGCCGGTGCGCGAAGAACTCCCGGTGTCTTCACACTACTCCGCTCACCGGCCCGAAAAGCCCGGGATGGCCAGGTCGTTTCCTGCCTTCGGGACCTGGTCGCCGGTGCCGATGCCGGTCAGAGCCAGTCCTTGCGCTTGAACGTCAGATACAGCAGTGCGGACAGGAGCACGATGACGGCGGCGGAGGTGATGAATCCCGACTCGCGGCCGAACCCGGGATAGGGGAGGTTCTGGCCGTAGTAGCCGGTGATCGCGGTGGGTACGGCGATCACCGCGGCCCAGCTCGTCACCTTCTTCATGATCAGGTTCATGCTGTTGGCCTGGACCGAGAGGTTCGTCTCCATGACCGAGGCCACCAGGTCCCGCAGTGATTCCGTCCACTCGGTGGCACGCAGCACGTGGTCGTAGACGTCCTGGTAGTACGGGACGAGAGGGTCGGTGATCAGGTGCAGGCCGGGGCGCATGAGCCCGTTGACCACCTCGCGCATCGGGAGCACGACGCGGCGCAGCTGGACGAGCGACTTACGCAGTGCGAAAACCCGGCGCTGCACGGCTTCGATCTCACGGCGCCCGGCCGCGAAGAGCAAACCCTCCAGCTCCTCGATGCTGTCGTCCAGTTGCTGGACCGCGGCGAAGTGCCCGTCCACGAGGTGGTCGAGCAGGCCGTGCAGCAGGAATCCGACGCCGTGGCCGGCCAGATCCGGGCTCTCGTCCCAGCGGGCGACGACGCCCTCGATGTCGAGACCGTCGTCCTTGCGGACGGTGATCATAGCCTGGCCGGTGAGGAAGACGGCGATCTCGCTGTACGTCAGCTGCGCACCGTCCGGGCTGACGGTCACGGCATAGGCGCTGAGGAACTCGTGGGTGCGATAGCGGTCGAGTTTCGGCCGCTGTCCACGCTGGGCGGCATCCTCCAGAGCCAGTTCGTGGATGCCGAACTCCTGACCGAGCATGGTGAGTTCAGCGGCTCCGGGCCGGTGCAGGTCCAGCCACAGGACCGACGCCGGATCAGCGAGATGCGCAGGGACGTCACCGACGGGAAAGTCCTCCAGGACCAGAGTGCCGTCGTGATACAGCCGGGTACGCGTCACCATGGCCCGAGGCTAGTGTCTTACACCCAAATCATGCCGCTTCGCCCCGATTGCCAGCGCGGCAGGTTCATCGGCAGCGGCCACCCTCCGGGGGAAGACCTAAGGTCAAACCCCGCGGCATCCGGAGACTGTGACCGACAAGCACCGGGGTGCCGGTCCGAAGGCAGGGATGTGGGTACCCGGCTGCCGCCTCGCATCCGGTGTACACCGCCCGACCGGACGCGGCCCGTCAGCCGGGAAGGACGCGCCGACAGCATGACCACGCATACCCCACCCCGTCGCCCGCCTCCCCCCGCAGGCGGCAGTGATTTCGCCCGCCTGTCGAAGAAGATCGCCGAGGCCGGCCTGATGAACCGGCGCCCCGGCTACTACACCGTCCGGTCCATCGCCGTGACCGTCGCCTACGCCGGGGGCTGGAGCGCGTTCGTCGTCATCGGCGCCGGCTGATGGACCCTGGCACTCGCCGCGTTCCTCGCCGTGATGTTCGGCCAGGTGGCTCTGCTCGCCCACGACCCCGCGCACCGCCAGGTCTTCCGCCGACGCCGGCCCAGCGAGACGGCCGGCCGCATCGCCGGGGCCGCGATCGGGATGGGCTACGGATGGTGGCAGGACAAACACACCCGCCACCACGCCAACCCCAACCACGAGGACCTCGACCCCGACATCGCCCCCGACCTGCTGGTGTGGTCCCAGGACCAGGCCCGCGCCGCCACCGGACTGCCGAGGATCATCGGCCGTCGGCAGGCGTTCCTCTTCTTCCCCTGCTCCTGCTCGAAGGGGTCAACCTTCATGTCTCGAGCGCGCGAGCACTGGGCAACCGCGCCCTGGACGGCACGCTGCTCTACGGGCACACCGCCTCCTACCTGACCGCAGTGTTCCTCGTCCTCCCGCCCGGCATGACGATCGCGTTCCTGGCCGTCCACCAGTGCCTGTTCGGCCTCTACCTCGGTTGTCTGTTCGCGCCCAACCACAAGGGCATGCCGATCCTGACCGGCGACGACCGCCCCGACTTCCTGCGCCGCCAAGTGCTCACCGCACGCAACGTACGCGGCAGCTGGTTCACCGACCTCGCGCTGGGCGGCCTGAACCAACAGATCGAACACCACCTGTTCCCCAGCATGCCCAGCCCCCACCTACGCAGGGCCCAGCCCATCGTCCGCCGCTACTGCCAGGACCTGGGAGTCGACTATCTGGAAACCGGACTGATCACCTCCTACCGGCAAGCACTCGCAAGTCTCCACCGAGCAGGAGCGCCACTGCGGCGAGCCCGTATCAGCAGCGCCCGAGCATGACGCACGGTCGGCGGGTGTGCCGCCCGCGCCGTCCGGGCCGCCGTAGCCGACGCAGCCACCACCGACACATCCGGCCCGGCCACTACCGCCGTCCTCATCACAGAAACCGCAGCCTAGCCAGGCGTCAACGGCAGCTCGACGCGTTGGGCCTCGTCCGGTCCCGTCTCTCCGGCCTCACCCTCGGGCGCAGGTCACGCCACAGCACCGCCTGACCGGACGCACAGACACCCCCTCGGCCTTGCCATTTCTACTGTCGGCGCCCCAGCACTCTCCGGATCAGCAGGACGGCCGCCACGGCGATCAGGGCCATCCCCATGAGGATCACGAGGACCCCGACGACGACCAGGACCGTCCCAAGCAGGATCAGAAGCGCCCCGATGACGAGAAGAAACATCGCGAGAACGGTCACGGTCGCCTCCTGTCCCCCCTCCGACTCTGGCCCTTTCCGTCCCTCCATCGCAAACACATCCGGACAAATACACTAATATCCTCCCCTCGGCAGTGCCCGCCTGCTGGGGTCCGGCCCAGCCACGGGCGGCCTCGGTTCTGCCGTGGAAGCGCGCAGATCGCTGCCCAAGCCTGTCCTGTCACGGCGTAAGACCTGCCTGGCAGGGAACCCGCATTGCTGGCCCAGGACGGACAGGCGCAGTACCTCGAAGCCGGGCAAGGGCTCCTCCTCGGCGCCGGTTCGGGCACCGTCGGCAGCCGGCCGAACGCCGCGCAGTCGCTGCCGCCGGGTTCCACCCTGCTGCTCTACACCGACGGCCTGATCGAAATCCCCGGCAGCGACCTCGACACCGGCCTCACCCGACTGCGCCACCACGCCCTCGCTCTCGCCCACGAACCGCTCGACACCCTGTGCGATCAGCTACTCGACCGCATCCCGCCCGGCAACACCGACGACGTGGCGCTGCTCGCCCTGCGGATGCCGTCCTGAACCATGACGTGTGGAACTGCAGGCGTGGACCTTGAAGGGATCTGGTGTGACGTGGACGCGACCGCTTCCAGTACGTCGGCCGCACGACCACGCACGCACCGAGTTCACCGACGCTCGGCCGGTCGCGTGGACGCGGTTCGCGACCCGCCCGGCCTCGGAGAGACATGCCGTGCCGTAGACACTCCTCAAATGCGGTTGGATTTGCAAGAGCGAAGGGTGTCTCCCGGTTGGGCGCGGAGAACCCCTGGGTGACAGGCTGTGCCTCGGCCGCCAGAGCGGCGGCGTCGCCCCCTCCTTGCTTCGGATGCTCAGGAGGGGAGAAGCCGGGCGCAACGGTGCCCTCGACGGACGTTGCAGGCCTATTTGAGAAGCCCCGTCGGACCGCACCGGCGAGGCTTCTCGTCGAACACCGCTATCACGCCTCACGAACGACATCACGCGAAGCGAAGGGGTGTTCAGCATCGACGGCGGCCACCACGGGACTCACCCACGGGCATCCGGCATACCGCTTGGCCTGCCCGCGCAGGGCCACAGCGCATCAACCCTCCAGCCGACAGAGCCCGCCCAGTTGCCTGGCGGGCCACGTCGTCCGTCATGGCTGCGATCGCAAATTCAGCGCCCCCGAGAACGGCGCTGGAAGGCAAACTGTATGACGAGCCGAACGCGTCACGCGTGCACGTACAGTCAACTTCACGGTGAAGCCTCACCGGAGCGTGCCGGTGAAGCTTCGTCTCACGGCTCTGGGCAGAGGGCCGCCAAGGATGCCCCTGGCGGGGCCTCGGTCTATCACCGGCCCTGTCACAGACGCCCCTATAACGCGGGGGTACGGGAAACCGCTCTGACCAGGTTGAAGACCTCGCGGGCGGCATACCGCTTGAGGCATCGGGTGATCTCACGGCGGGTCTTGCCCTCCTGGGTGCGGCGTTCGTAGTACGCCTGGGTGCGTGGGTCGTGACGTAGCCGGGTGAAGACGATGCGGTGCAGGGCCGCGTTCGCCTGGCGGTCGCCGCCGTAGTTGAGCCGGCGCGTACTCCGCCGGCCAGAGGAATACTCGATGGGGCTGACTCCGCAAAGGGCCGCAAAGGACGCCTCGGTGTTCAGCCGCTCGGGGTTGTCTCCCATGGTGATCAGGAGAGTGACGGCGCTGTCCGGGCCGATGCCCACCGGTTCGAGCAGCTGTGGGGCGTGGTGTTCGACGAGCCGGGTCAGGCGTTGGTTGAGCTCATTGATCTGCGCGGTGAGCTGTTCGATGCGCTCGGCGAGCATACGCAACATCATGTGGGTGGCCTGCGTCACCGCGTCCTCGCCTCCCCCACCGTCGGGTGGGCCGAGCCGCGCGCAGGTGCGGAACAGCTCGGCGTTGCCGAGGCTCGACATTCGTTCCCGCAGGGCGGGGTCGGCGATGACCAGGACGGCCTTGAGCTGGTTGATCGCCTGGGTGCGGGCCCTGACCGCGGAGTCCTTGGCGAGCTTGTAGATCCGGGCGCTGTGCACCGGGCCGTCGCCGGACTTGGCCCGGGCCTGGGCGCGACCGCTGAGCACAGCTCGTGCTGCGGCCCACGCGTCGAGCGGGTCCGACTTCCCCAGCAGACGGCGGGCCGTGCGGTCCGGCCGGTTCACTTCGAACACCTCGACGTGCTGAGCCAGCAGGTACCGGGAGAGGCCCGCTCCGAAGGTGCCCGTGCCCTCCACGCCGGCCCGGCGCACCGTCCCCGGCTTGCGGGCCCAGACGAGCAACTATCGGTAGCCGGCCGCCGTGGCCGGAAAGGACTCCGTTCCCAGGATCTTCCCGAGCGAGGAGATCACGGCGGCGACGTGTACCTCGCCGTGCGTGTCCACGCCCAGGACGACCTCGCGCCGAACCGGCGGATCCGTGCTTGAGGAGGTGCTGCTCTGTCGGGTCGTCATGGTGGTTCGCCTCCCGCGTGGTGACGTGCTGGGTGGATGGCACCGGCCTGCTGGGGCGGTCTGAACTGTGATGGCGCCTGATCGTCGGCAAGGCCCCTATGGGGACACGCCCTGTGGCTCGGTGGCAGGCAGCATCCCGCGACGACAGTCGACAGGTCCGTGACTGGACACTTCGGTCATAGATCTCATGAGTCAGACCTCCGCCCGGGACGGCACTGCACAACCGTTCCATCAATCCCGCGCACCTGCATGATCCGACCACAGCCGGGGGACTTCGCCCGAACCGGTGCTCAACCTGACCGAAGAAGGCTGACAACGGGTTGACTCCCCACCCACTTTGACCGACAACGACAGAACGCCTCGTGACCCGCACTACCAGGCGCCTTGCGTCGCCATTACACGAACGGCTTCGACCCCTCTTTCTCGTACACGGCTACCCATAGGCCATATAGCGGGACACCACAAGAACACGGACGTCAGCTCGACAAGAGCCGTCACCCAGCTAGCAGTAGCGCCCTGACGGTCTACGGCACGTTGTTCTCAGTACTGCACTGAACTGCCTCGAGCATCCGGATATGACGCCACACGTTCGCCTGGCTGCGAGGGAGGCTTGGCCGCGCGCGGCAAGGCGGCGGTGCAGCCGGGCTGCGTGCTCTTCGCGGGTCCCAGACGGCGATGAGGTTCATCAGGGTGCTCTTGCCCGCGCCCACCATGCCGACCAGATACCGCACGGGCGACGAGCCGCCAGCCCTTACGACACCACGAGTTCAACCTCAGTAACGGGGTCCTATGAAGCGGCGGTCCGCGTAACGACCGTGTCGGCGAGGGGGGCCTGGGACAGGTATCGGACAGCGTCGTGGGGGGCAGCGACGCCGTTGCTTACGCGGGCGTCGAGGAGCAATCCTGACGTCACAACGTGCGCGAGGCCCACTCCTCCGGTTACCGGGTCTCCGTTGGCGTGGAAATTCTGCCAGTGGAGCGGCTCCGGCACGCTCAGGTGGGCGTCGCCCGGAAGGCCGCGGCGTATGGTGAGCCAGCCCAGCGGGGAGCCGCAGGTGATCAGGGTGTGGGTGTCGGGATCCTGCAGTTCCCGGCGTTGCAGCATGTCGTATGCGATGACGCTGCCGAGCGAGTGAGCGATGAGGATGCGTGCTCCAGAGCGTTCGATCTCGGCCCGGATCACCTTGCGGATCTGCTGGCCGACTTCCTCCTCGTGCAGGTAGCGGTATGCCTGCCGGATCAGAACCAGAACCTTTGCCCCAGCTCCCCGTCCATGGCGGGCGTCCGCCGCCGCGAGGCGACGGGTTACCGCATTGGGGATATAAGGCAGAGGCGCGCCGAGAGTGGCCGGGTGGGGGCCTGCCTCGGGCAGCGGACCTGGCGCGTAGGCCGTGAGAGCCTGGGTGACGAATGCCTCCTCGTCTGCGTCCATCGGTTCATCCGTGGCGAGTAGTTCAGCGTCGCCAGGGCCCAAGCGCCTGTCGCCGCCAACGGCGTCGGGCCGGTAAAGGCCGGTGTAATGGGGCACTGTCAGGCTGGGGATGGCGGCGTGAGGGCCGTACCTCCGAGTCAGGCCGCGCTTGAGCGCGTTGCCCCAGTCGTACGCGAGGCGGATCTCGTTGGTTCTTCCCTGGCCGATGCCGTGAACACCGACGATGTGCCCGTCCGCCTCGGTGATTTCGTTCATGCTGCTGTCCCCTGTCCGTCCCCATCGGCGCGCAGATCGTATCGTTCGGGCCTGGAGAGGATTCAGCTATCCAGTGAGGTGCTCGTGCAGGGGGACCAGCAGCCGGTGACGGCTGGGCGACGGCTCGTGGTCGTAAGCGTCGACGACTACGGGAAAGATGACAGCGCGGACTTCACCCGGGCTATCGAGGCTCAGGTATCCGTCGTCACCGACTGGCTCGCCTCACCCGTCCTCACCGAGGAGCACCGGTTCACGGTCTCTCGTGCGAGCGGTCTGCACTCGGTGCAGGACCTGAAGCGGTTTCTGGCCGAGCAGGACCTCGTCGAGACACCTGCGGATGAGGCTCTCGTCGTCTACGTGACCGGCCACGGCATGAGCACCGGCGCCCGAAACCACTACCTCACGTTCGCGCACACCCAGGAAGGTGCTTTGGAAAGGACGGCGTTTCCCACCCGGGAGATCGTGTTCGCCGCTCTGCACAGTCCGGCGGAGCACGTGCTGGTCCTCGTGGATTCCTGCTTCGCCGGGGCCTTGCGCGAGGACGTCGCCTCAATCGTGTCCGAGATGAGCCCCGAACGACGGGCTACGCGCACGGTGGCCGTAGTGGCGAGCGCCGACCTCCACGAGCAACCAGCCACAGGAGAGTTCAGTGAGGTGATCTCGCGTGTGCTGGCCCGACTCGGCGACGAGTCGCTCGGCATCGTCGGCTCCCACCTCTCCTTCGAACAGTGGGGCAAACTCCTGGACCAGGCCAGCGAGCAGGTTCCCCCGCTCATGGAACCACAGTGGCTGTGGCCCCATCGTCAACGGGACGTACCGAGCGCCTGCCTGCCGAATCCCCGCTACCGGCCGGTCAAGCCACTGGTATCCAGCCCACGGCTTCAGGTGTCGCTTTCACGCCGCACCCTCGCGTACTGGACCTCGCGGGCCTCGGGCAGGACCAGCGATCAGGACCCAGGCTGGTATTTCAGCGGCCGGGCTGCGCTGATGCGCAGACTGGTGTCCTTCACCCACTCCGGAACCGGTGTGCTGGTCGTCACGGGATCCGCAGGTTCAGGCAAGTCCGCACTACTGGCTCGGCTCGTGACGTTGAGTGATCCAGACTTCCTTGCGGATCCGGACCTTTGCTCCATCGCGCAAGCTCTCCCACAGGATGTGCGTCCAGCCGAAGGGGCCGTGGACATCGCGGTTCTGGCCCGTGCCAAAACCTCGCTGGCCCTCCTCCAGGACTTGTTTGCCGCTTGCCGTCTCCCTCTGCCCGATGGCGACGCACCACTGCTGCCTGTCCTCCTGCAACACCTCGATGTACGCGGGCGTGTCACCGTCGTGCTCGATGGTTTGGACGAGGCCGCCGATCCGGCTGCGTGTATCGCCGACGTGGTCCTCCCCCTGGCGCGGAGCCACCGCGTGCGCCTGCTGCTTGGCATACGGAGCTCCATCGGGTTCGACGGCTACGCCACCGACCTCGATGAGGACGCCGACCAGTTACTCTCGACGTTGCTCGGCGCGCTCCAGGAGGACCCCTTGGAGGGAGTCCCCCATGAGGTGCTCCGCACCGACCACTCAGAGGCCCGCACGGACATCACCGCCTACGTGACCTCGCTCCTCCTGAGCGGCACGAGCCCCTACCGCGACCGGGTCAACACCGCGGAAGCCACAGCGCGCATTGTGGCCGACGGAGTGTGGCCGTCCTTCCTCGATGCCCGCCTGGCCGCTGCCCAGCTGCGCGCCGCGCCAGCCATCCAGGACCTCGACCAGGATGCGTGGCTGGAGCGGCTCGAGGACGGTACGACGGGACTGCTACGCGAGGATCTCGAACATGTCGCGCGCGATGCGGGTATGCAGGCACGCCTGTTGCTGACGGTGCTGCGGGCCACGGCTTTCGCCCCCGGTGCCGGTCTGCCCTGGGCAGAAGTGTGGCCCGCCGTCGTGCGGGCCATACTCATGGAGGACGGTTGCCACGAGGACGCCGGGGACCTGAACGAAGCCATTCGAACGGTTCGTTCGAGTCGTCTCGTCGGGTACCTGACGGAGGGCCAGGAGGATGGCCGCACCGTCTACCGCCCAGTGCACCAGCGGGTGGCGGAGAAACTACTCGCCGAGCCGGACCATCTGCTCGACATCGAGGTCGCGGGCGGCGCACGGCCACTGCCCACGACGCGCCGGGTACACCGGGCCATCGCCGAGACTCTGGCTGAACTTGCCGAACGCGACCGACCGCACGCCCCACACCCGTACGTCCTGCGTCACCTGGCTGCCCACGCCCACGCCGCCGGTGTGCTGGACGACCAACACCTCTCTGCGGGGATGCTGGCCCGGGAGACCTCCGGGGAACTGCGCAGCCGACTTCAGCTCCCACTGCCTGTCCATGATCTGACCCGACGCAACGTGACCGCAGCAGCGCTGGTCGAGCCGTACGTGGACGAGACCACCGACGCCGCCTCACGGCTGGACAGCATCGTCTTCCTGAGGGAGGCGCTGGGCGGGGAACTCCCAGAAGAGGGAACCCTCCCTCTGGGCCACCCGGACCGAGTACCCGAACCACCAGTGCTCACTCCGGCCTGGGCAGACTGGATCCCCGCGGTGAACGTGCTCGCTCAGGCAGCCGGCCGGGTGACGGCCCTGCATGGATTCGGCCTCCCCGACGGGCGTGCGTTTGTGGCCTCGGCGAGCTATGACGGGGTCCGGGTCTGGGACAGCGGGACGGGAAGGTCTGTCTCCAGCAACAGCGGAGTACGAACGAGTGGCCTCGCGCCCCTCACCGGAAGCAGCGGCCGGGTCTTCCTGGTCTCCACCGACCATCATGGCGCAAGAGTCTGGGACCCGTTGTCAGGCCGGCCCGTGGCCCGCGAAGACAGCCTGCGCGGCGACGCGGTGAGGGTGCTCCGCCAGGGAGAAGACCGCTGGCTCGTCGCGCTCCTTGACGAGGACGGCCTGCGGCTGTGGCGGCCGGGCGAGTACGGTCGGCCCGAGCTGGTCCCCTACCCGGCACCGCTTCATCGCCCCGACAACTCGGTCGTGCTGCGCGGCCGGAACGGCATGGTGCGGATTGCCTACGGCGGGCGGCGGGCCGGCATTCACCTGTGGGACCCAGTCAACAGCCCCGCCGAATCCGAGTTCCTGGACCTGGGCGGCTCCTTCAAGGGCCATGTGATGACCGCCGTACGAGGACCGCAAGGCTACGACCTGTTGGTGACCTCTCACGGCGTCAAGCACGGCCTCTACGTGTGGGATCCCGAAACCGCCAGGAACGTCGACAGGATCCCCTGGGCGGCCAGCCGGCTGGCCTCGGTAACAGGCCCGCAGGGACACCCCGTACTTGCTGTCGTACGCAGACGGACCCTGAGCGTGCTGGACTTCGCGGGAGCGTCCCGGACTCTGTTGGCGGAGTTCCCGGTACCAGAGGTGGACGCGATCGCCGGAGTCGGCGGACGTACCCGTCCATGGGCTGTGGCCACCGCCGGCAAGGAGGGGATCCGGCTCACCGTCCCGGCACAAGGCAGCCCCTCGCCGTCCGCAGCCGGATCCGTTGCGCGAGGGCGGACCGCACCCAAGGCTCGCGCGGGACGTCCCGTCATCGTTATCCACACGCCAGAGCGCCCGGGAAGTCTCTGCCTCGTGGAAGACAGCCGCTGTCACGAACACGGCCTGCTGGCAGTGGCCGCGAACAGCAGGATCACCTTCTTCGATGCGAAGAGCGGCCGATTCCACGAGGAGCACCCGTTCCCAGGCATTCGCGGCGTCCGGCAGATTCCCTCACCCACCGAACGCATCCTCGCCGTGGCCAGCTCTCAGGGCATGGCCCTGTGGGGCATGGAGCAGCGACAGGTCCTGAGGTCCATCCCTGCCGGGGAGGTGGTCTGGTGCACGACAGTGCTGGTCGACGGCGTGCAACCCGGTGTGATCACGGCCGAGAGGAGCGGCGTCTGGCTGCACAACAGCACCGAATCCCACGCTCTTCCGTTGCCCGAGGGCAACTCCCCCGGCGACATCACCTGCATGACCGCACTCCCGGACGGCCGACTGGCAGCGGCCGTGCGGGGGCGGCTATTGCTGTGGGACCTGAGAACCCGGCGCCTCGTCGGCGAGGAAGAGATCAACGATCCCTCCTGGATCCGCGCCTTGTGCGTCATCCCCGTGCCGAGGCAGGGCTTCTACCTGGCTGCGGCCTCCTACGACGGACTCTGGCTCTGGTCCAGGAACAAGCAGAGTCGCTGGGTCGGGCTGCCACGGAGGATCACGATTCCTGGTGACTCCGTGACGGCACTCACTCCCCTATACCTCAAGTCCCGCGAGGTCATGCTCTCGTCCGCGGGCGGGACGGGGGTGCGGCTGTGGGATCTGCCATCGGGCAAGGCGGTCCACTCTCTGATCACGGCGGCGCCAGTGACCAACGTGGTGACCGGCGCCGGCCTACTCCACATCGGCGGCCCCGCTGGACTCGCTGCTCTCACACTGCCGACCGACGGTTTCCTCCCAAACCCGTAGCGGCCCTGCCGGTGCGTCGTCGACCGGACCAGCCACTGTGACCACCCGGCGCCTCAAGGCCGCGTGCTCACCGAGGCCCTGGGGTTCGCCGAATACCGAGATGACCCCACCCGCTACGGTTCCGCAGTGGGTGGCTGTCCCTCCCCTCGTAGCGTGAAGACCGTGACTGCAGGGGAAGTTGGGAGTTGTGGCGGAGAAGCGACGGAAGTTCGATCCGGAGTTCCGTGAGGGGGCTGTGCGGATCGTCACGGAGACCGGCAAGACGATCGCAGAGGTCGCCGAGGACCTGGGGATCAACGAGACCACCCTGGCGAGCTGGGTTTCCCGTGCCCGTCGGGCAGGGACCGCACCGGCCGGCGGGAGTGACGAGCTGGAGCGGTTGCGGCGGGAAATTGCCCAGCTCAAGCGGGACAACAAGGAATTGGTCATGGAACGTGATGTCCTCAAACGCTGCATGGTCCTGTGGGTGAAGTAGCCGTGGCGGACCCGGCGTCCGTCGTCGGGGTGATCAGCGACTTCAGGACCGAGCACG
>NZ_JOJE01000009.1 GCF_000720255.1 Streptomyces griseus subsp. griseus
GCCCCCTCGCGGAACTCCGGCTCGAACTTCCGTCGCTTCT
This sequence comes from Streptomyces griseus subsp. griseus, assembly GCF_000720255.1. Taxonomy (GTDB): domain Bacteria; phylum Actinomycetota; class Actinomycetes; order Streptomycetales; family Streptomycetaceae; genus Streptomyces; species Streptomyces griseus_I. The sequence continues at coordinate 41 of NZ_JOJE01000009.1, forward strand.
CCGCCATGACTCCCAACTTCCCCTGCAGTCACGGTCTCTACGCTACGAGGGGAGGGACACACGTGTGGTGCATCGGGTGAGCCGTACCTACCGCGATGCAGGGCGCACAACGCCGTCGCTGTCCGCCTTCCTGGCACGGCGACGGCACGCGAGCTCCGCATCTTCTGTCCCCAGTGCAATCGGCAGTTGACGCCTGGCGGCTTCCCCTTCCAGTTCTGCAACTGCGGAGACGGTGGCATGTCGTTCACCGTCCATCGAGCGGCTGTTGTCTTCTCGCCGCACTTCGCCGTACTCGTGAACCCCCCGGACCCCACCGAGGCGGCACGCCTACGTGCTGGCGGCGGAGGGGCTCGTGCGCTTGAGTGGGTCCTCAACGGGATGACATCGAACGACCCAGCAGCTGGGAGACAGACCGTCGCCGGGCTCGTCGAAACTCTTCGCCTAGCGAACCTGTCCGAAGAGACCGCGCAACGAATGGCTCAGGAAGCCGTCATGCGTGGAGAGGTCGACGCCGGACATGGTGGAGCCGAAATTGTCTTGCCCGACAACACTCGTGACAAGGTGCACGAGGAAGCGTTGAGCCTCGCCTCGGCCGTCAATGGCGGCCGGATCAGGGTCAACGACATGGTCGCCGGTACGACCCCACCGTTGCGGACCCTGTACGAGGGCGCGTACGGGAACTCAATGCGACAGGCGCAACTTGAGGGGGTTGAGCTGCTCGCCAACTTCCCCGTGGCAACACTGGCATTCGGGTACACCCGAGGGGACCTCTCGCCCGGAGCTGCTCGCCTGGTTCCGTTCCGCGAACGCGGACGCATCCGCGCCTATGGGTCGCTGTCCCGTACCGAAGCCCTGCTCTTCCGTCTGGACCCGCTCAGCGTATATCGGCACCTCGCGAGTCGGGGGCACGCACTGCCTGATGTGAAGGATGCCCGAGCGGCGCGTATCGCTCTGCTGCAAACGATGGAGCTTCCGTACCCGACGCAGGAGCGGTTCCAACCGCTGGGCGGTGACCTGCTCCGGCTCGTGCACTCGTACGCCCACCGGGCGATCCGCCGGCTCGCTTCCTTCGCCGGTATCGAACGCGACGGCCTTGCCGAGTATCTCGTCCCGCACCACCTCAGCTTCGTCGTCTACGCGGCATCGCGGGGTGACTTCGTGCTCGGTGGACTCCAATCCGTCTTTGAGTCCTCTCTGCACCGCTTCCTCGCTGACGTAGTCGAGGGCGAGTCGCGCTGCGCGTTGGACCCTGGTTGCCGTAGCGGCGGTGGCGCCTGCATGGGCTGTCTCCACCTTGGTGAGCCGTCCTGCCGCTGGTTCAATCGGTTTCTCGATCGCTCAGAGCTCTTCGGCGCTCATGGCTTCCTCAACACTGGGACGTGACGCTGTGGATCACGCCGAACTAGTGGGTGGTGTACTCGTCGACTGCCCTGACCCCCGAGCCTCCGCCGGCGACCTCACCCGGTTCATGATGGCGACGCAACTGGACCGCGCCGCAGCCATTCGAGCCGGGCTGGAGCCGGAACTTGTGGAGGTACTACGCAGCCGGTACGCCAACGATCGGGAGCGGATCCCCGCGTTGTGCCAGGAGGCTGCGGCTTGGGTGCTGGGACGGAGGTCGATAGCCAGCGCCGAGCCGTGGGAGCTCGTGGCATCCCTACCGAGAACAGACGTGCCGGAGGGCTTGCGCCGAACAACGGGGGAAACTCTCATCCAACTCGTCGTCCAGGCGACACAGACCCTCCGCCTCGCGGCTCCCTTTATCGACCAGCCCGGTCTTTCGTTCCTGGCCGAGGCACTCGCAGCTGCCACGACACGAGGCGTGCGACTTGAGATCCTTCTCCCAACCCGTTCGACCAGCGCAGATGACGCCATTGACGACCTAACTACGACCATCTCAGCCGAGGGACGCTCGACAAACTTCTTGGTCTCGAGACTTCGAGAGGATGCGCCCTGGGCACACCTTAAGGTGCTCACTTCGGACTCCAAAGCAGCCTATATCGGCAGCGCCAACGTCACAGGAGCCGGCATTGGTGGTCGCAATCTTGAGCTCGGCGTTCTAGTTCGTGGCGAGCCCGTCATGGTGGTTGAGCGCGTCCTCGACATCTATCGCAGTTCCTGACTGGTCCGCGGCAGGGCCTCTAAGCTCGTCCAGGGGCCATAGGACAGCCGCGAGCGGTTCGGCACGCAACCGCTGGAGTGCGCCTCGGGGCCTCGCGGGAGCGTCGTCCTCACTTGGGGGCCAGCGCCCGTCGCGTTGACTCTACCTTGAAACCACTGTGCACTCCGTTCCGACACCCGCAGGAATCAGAAAAGCCGCCCGGAAATCTCGGATGGCGATCCGTCGCTCTTTACGACTGCCGCAACGTGCTGCTTCAGGGTTTCCCCGATCACTTCACCCAATCGCACGGGAACGGCGTTACCGATCAGCCGGCCGAGCCGATTGAATCGAACCACCTCTCCTTCCTCAAGAAACTTGTAGGAACGCGGAAATGTTTGAATCATCGCTGCTTCCCTCAAGGAAATAGCGCGGTCTTGTGTCGGATGACCGAAACGGCCGTTACCGTAGCCGAAACATTGGGTCGTCATTGTCGGAGCTGGCATATCCCACTCCATACGCCCGTAGACACTGGGATATGTTGCACCCGTGGTCTTCCGATGGCACGCAGCAAGGAGCTCAGGGTCCCAGTCGCGCCACGTGCCGCCTGGCTTGGATGCCCTTATCCGCCGCATGTTCATTTCACTGAGAGAGCAGGCGGTATGCAATGGATCGCTCGGGTGCTGCTCACCGGCACGAATCTCAGGAAGATCGGCGATCTCATCTCGAACCGTACGGGTCGGTGAAGTCATCCGATCAATTCGGTCAAGACCAATATCCCCTAGTTTCGACGCCAAGAGAACCAAGCGCTTCCTCGATTGGGGAACACCAATCTTGGTGCACTCTACAACCGACCAATGAACGTGATAGCCTTTCAGGCTTTTCAAAAAACGCTTAAAGACACTGTGCGAGGCAAGTTGAGCAACATTTTCCATGGTCACAAGGTCCGGTTGCAGGTCAGCAACCAGATCTCCGAAACTGGAGACGAGTTGCCAGTCCTTGCCGCGCTTCTTGCTACGGCCGCTCTGGCTGTAAGATGAGAAAGGCTGGCAAGGAGCGCAGCCAGCGAGCAGGGAGAAATCTCCCTCACTCAAATGAGGCTCAACTTCTGCAGATGTCAACTCATTGACGTCTCGCTCAATGAACTTCGCGTCGTTATTGGCCTCATACGGATACCGACATGACGGATCGAGGTCGACTCCAGCGGTGACATTAACGCCGCTCCGAACCAGACCGTGCGTGAGCCCGCCGACCCCACAGAAAAGATCGACTGCAGAGATAGTCGGGATCGTACTGGTCATGGTGCACCGCCGTTTGGCCTGAAATTCGGCCGAAGAAAATTATGAGATTCAATATGTCGAATGAAGCACTCTATCACTTCGCGCAAGTAACTTTCGACACTAGACGCCATCCGCCGCAGCTCGTCGACCGCCACGCCGTCCGCACAGTCGACAAACGAGATGGACCCGTGAGCCAGGCCGTTCCTTCGATCCTTGACGAGCTTCATGGGCCCCAGGTCATCCCGCATGTTGGCCTTGACGCCTCGTCGAGTCTGCTCCGTGACGGAGATCACGCACCCAAGGCGCTTGCCCATGGCGAAGATTGCCTCGTCGTCCCAATTGCCCCCGCCGCCGGCTTCCACACTGAACCTGCCCACAGGAAGCTGTTGGACGATGTGCTCACTGAGCTGCATCGCGTGCTTCAAGCGATGCTCAGGAGTCATATCGGTGTGAGTACGCGCTATGGAACGGACCCATTCACGCTGAAGTTCGTCACTCAGTTGATGCGGCTTCCACTGGCCAGCCTGAGCCGCAGCTTGAGTTATTGCATCAACGCACCGAGAGACCGTCGCTTCGACGAGGTTGTACAGCTGCAGATACAGGCTGGAGTACAGGATTTTTTGTTGCATAGCCGAGATCTTGTACTCAGTTCCGTGAAGGCGAGGAGCTCCATCCTGTGCCGCCTTTTCAAGCTCCTCAAGTAAATCTACGTAAGCGTCGACCTCTTCGAATCTCTCTTCAAAGAAGGTGAGAAGATCGACAGAATTCATTCTTGCACCAGCCGATCACGCACAAAGTCGATGCGACCTTCAAGACGCGCACGAGCATTCGCACCATCAGATCCAGTGACGTCTAGGAAATCTTCACCCTCCAGCCAGGGGAGAACGTTCAGCTGCCCGCGACTCATATTACGAAGCTGAGGTTTGTCCTGGATAGCTCGATAGGAGCCAATTGCGATTGCTTCAAATCGAGCCCTCGGAGTAGCCCTACCTGTGGGCGTCTTGCGGAAGCCGTACGGGAAGATCTGTTCCACAAAATCAAGAGTTTCCTGGAATCGCCGCCTATATTCATCCGAGAGCGTCGGCCTCTCCGAAAAGACGACATTCTTCTTCTTGACATAGTCGAAGATGAAGTCGGCGGGTCGATCCCTGTATCCGGTGAGACCGTCGCCATACGCAAAGAACCGAGTCACCAGTTCTTCGTATCCACGCTCATCTTTCCTCTTGGCGCTCATTGGGGCAAGCCTCGCGAACCGGGCATCCGACGCGAGTTCTATCACTAGCCTCATAAACGGTCCAGCCAAAGCGCCACGGCGGATCTCAGCGGTATTGGCATTCTTACTACCGGTATTGATGCGCTCAAACATGTCCAACCGGGCTGCTTCATCAGCGTGTTCATTGAGAACGATGCCACGGATTGACCTGTTGCGAATCTTCCGCTGGCGGGACTCCGGAAGATCGTCGAAGGTGAAGTATGAAACGTTGCTGAGCTGGTCAAGCTCTCCCAGCCGGAGGCCCTTGTGCAGGAACTCTTCAATGGTCCTCAGACGCTGGGAGCCATCGACGATCTCCAACTTGCCGTCCTCCATCTCCCAGAAGAAGATAAAGGGGATGGGTAGGCCCATAATCAGAGATTCAATGAACTTTGACTTACGCTCAGGCTCCCAAGTGAATTCACGTTGATAGTCGGGAACGACATATTCGCCGCTTTTCATCTTGTTTGCGAGGATTTCAACCGAGTATTCGGTGATGTAGAAATCGATACGCTTGGATTGGTCAGCGATCTGTTGCTCGGCAGCATCGCGTTCGTCGGGCGTGATCATGATGGCTTCGCTCGACATCGCTTGGTGCCTCCCCGGTGACGTCTTCTCGCGCTGGTTGGACAACCTGTTGGCGCTAGTTGATGATGTCACAGGCTGGCTCACCAGGCTGTATAGCCCTCAAGTTGGCTTCAACGCAACGGGCTGACACCTCACCCGACTTGGCTCATGCAGCCGAACTCCCCTTCAGGGCGGCCACTGCTGCGCCAGCCCGGGGACGGACTCGGAAATAGGGAGGCCTGCTGCCTCTGCCCCAGAACGGCCCGATGCACGCCTGCTTGCTATGATCGAGCCCCTTACGACTGATCCACGTCCATCGTGAGCGTAGCCGTCACGCTGCTGTTGCACGTGTCGATGCACAAGCCACTGCCGCCTTCACGACTGCCGCGGGGACATGGCATCCGCCAACCACCCTTCCGCCGGCACTCTGGATGGGGTGCTACCGCGTGGCTCACCGTGACGGCCAGCCGGACCAGCGCACGGCGGGCGCGGACTATTCGTGGACGGATGGGCTTCCCGACGAGCGTCAAGGCATTCTGACCAGCTGAGACCTGTGAGACGCACGGGCCCTCCGGAGCCGTGTGCGCAGGTTCGAATCCTGCCGGGGGCACCTTGATTCAGGTGCCCGAAGACCCCGCCATCAGCGCTTTCGCTGAGGCGGGGTCTTCGCGTATGTGCAGGCGTGTGCCACTCGGAGCGGCTGTCTGTCAGGGGCTATTGACTATGCGGGACCGGCCGCGAGGCAGGAATCCGCAGGTCAGGCCCCGGCAACGCCGAGACCCCCGGACCGAAGTTCAGGGGCCATCATGCCGCAGGTGCGCGTGTCGGAGGTGTGTCGGGTTAAGCGCCCGTCGTCGCCGGTCTCGTCCTCCTGGTCGTCTTCCTCGCCGAGGAGTTCGGCGATCCGACAGTTGGCGACGTCCTGCAGACCGTCGAGACACGTGGCAGCAGTGCCCGCAGTCCTGACCCGACAGTGAGGAGGTGGCCCACGGCGCTGCGGGCCACCTCTCCCCGCCCGGCGCCGCCGTCACATGTTGGAGAACGGCACGGAGAACAACACTCTTTCGGGCACCGCCGGTTCACTCCACTGTCCGGCGGAGTTCGCGGCCCATTCGGTTTGTGACCACAGCTGCTGGGTGCTCCACCACAGCGACATGCCCTCGCTGTGCTGGGCCCAGCATGCGTTCGCCTGGACTTGTCCGCTACAGGTGTGCGACGTGGCGGAGCCGGCGGTGCTCATCTTCCACATGATGCCGTGCACCCCTGGCCCCCACAGGGCGTCGGCGGCGTAGTACTTGTCGTTGTTCGCGAGCACCGCCTGCAACCCCGCCGCGTTGTTGGTCACGTAGCTCTTGGTCGGGTCGGCATAGGCCTTCCCCCCGGCTGTGACGAGCGGCATGGCCCCGCCGGGAGCGGCGAGGTCGTAGCGGAAGATCCGGGCGGGCTTGGCGGTACCGCCAGTGCTGCGCCATTCGTTGGCGACGATGCTGTACGGGCTGGTGCTGCGGTCCATGGTGAGCCCGTCGAAGCAGGGGTAGCCGTCGATCGATGTGCCGTTGCAAGCGCCGCCCAGGCTGTAGGAACCGATCGCGGGCATGATGTATTGGTAGCCGCGTGCCGAGTAGCCGCCGCTGACCTTGCCGATCTCGTGGGAGTTCACGGTCGCTTGCAGGATGTGCTTGAAGTCGAAGACGAACAGCGCGTTGTCGCTGTCGTCGCCGCGGGACGCGGTGACCAGGAGCTTGTCGCCGTACCAGACCATGCCGCCGAGGTGTGAGCCCAGTTTGTCGAAGTCGTCGCCGCCTTCGGTGGGCACGACCAGCAGCACCCACCGGTACTTGAAGGCGCCGGGGGTGTTGGCGTCGATGAACGCCACCCGCGCCAGGCCTTTGTCATCGGCGGTGGAGCTCGGGAGGTCGTCGTTGTTGGTCCACCCCGAGAGGATCACCTTGTTCGTGCCCCACATGCCGTCGTCGTCGGCGTCGCCGGACGAGGTCAGTCCCTGGGGTACGAACTGTTGGGTGAGGGCGTCCCCGGTGTCCCAGCAGTAGGCCGATGACGCCGAAGGGTTGATCGGCCGCGCGGCCGACTCGGTGCTCGTGCATCCGGAACTGGAGCTGCTGTACATGGGGTGGTTGGCGGACTTCAGGACCGTGTCCACCCCGACATTGGGCAGATGCCCGTCCAGCGTGCTGATCGTCGTGGGGGACACACGGTGCTCGGTCAGCTCCAGCTTGCTCAGCGCTGCAGTGCTCCCGTTGTCGAGCAGCTTCCCGGGTGTGGGCACCGGGGTCTCGGCTTGCGCCGGTGTTCCCCACGCCAGCACGGCCATGGCGGCCGCCGCCAACACTCCTGCGACCTTACGTCTCTTCCTCATCCCGCTCCCCGTTCGACAACAAGTGGAACATCGGCCCAAATGCTGTCATGGGCACGTGAAGTAGGCGGAGTTCACGGAATTCTTTGAGGATCCATTTGCCAAGCCGCGTGGGAGGTGGCCCCGTACGCCGCCGAGCAGACGGGAATTGCCAGTGCTTTGACCGCGTAGGTTCGCCGGGTGGATGGCCGTGGCGGTTGGATGTGGGTTGACGTCCGTGCCGACCGCTGGAGGCGTGGTGGCCGAGCCTGTCCGTGTGCGCAGATGACCGACCAGGAGGGGCAGCGGCTGCAGCAGATCGTGCGCCGGGGCAGCACGAGTTCGGTGCGTTACCGGCGCGCGATGATGCTGCTGGCCTCAGCCGGCGGGAACCGGGTGCCGGTGATCGCCCGGCTGCCACCAGCGCTTTCGCTGAGACGGGGTCTTCGCGTATGTGCAAACGTGTGCCGCTGTATGGCGGGGTCTGCGGCGAGAGACCGCGGGGATCTTGGAGCGTTGCCACAGGTGAGTCAGGCCTTTTCGCGGTTGGCACGTCTACTGAGACCGTCACCCGCCTGAGAGGAAACTGGCGTGTCAGTGGTGTGCGCTTGGATGAGGGCGTGACCGTTCAAGACGTTGCCGGGCAGATGCCCGAGATTGCCGTCCTTCGTGAGCACTGCCGTTCCCTGGCCGTCCTGGAGGCGGCCCTGAGCCCTGAGTGGGCGGGCCGCTATCACTCCTTCACCTGCCGCTGGTCGGAGGGCGCGTCGATGGCCTCCATGCAGAACGGATCGGGCGACGAGTACTCAATCGTCTTCACTGCCGGCGGCGCCTACATCCGTGGGTTCGATCACGAATCACCCATGAGCCCCTACGCGGAGGACGGGCTTTGGCCCGGAGTGCTCGATGAGGTTCCCGACGTCTTCCGACCCTGGGTTGAGGAGGTCGCGTTCTCGGATGAGGACGGGATGCCCCTCGTCACTGCGTGCATGTGGCGAGAGACCGGAGACGACGGCTGGAGAACAGGGACGATCGACTTCCCCGAGGAGACAACGGAAGACCCGGACGGCGCCGCTTACCTCTTCCAGTTGCTGGTGGATCGCTCGCCGGAGGCGTTTCAGGAGTGGGCCCAGGACTACTACGAGGTCCCTGTCGACCTGGAGGCGGTTCGTCACGTTTTCTCATCGCGCCCCCTGACCGAGCGAGTGGTCAGTGCATTGAACCCGGAGATCACCCTGCCCGATCTCGCGCGGGACATCGCGGAGGCCGGCTATCCGCTGAGCTGAGACATCCGGCAACGACAAGGCCGGTCTGACGACGAGGATGCCGACGATGTCAGTCCGAGCGCGGGCTGGCTGACCGTACTCGACCGGGCCGAAGGATCCGGATCCGGGAGCCGCGGCACACGCGGCACCGGTTCGCGGTCAGCGGTGAAGGGACCTTGAGGCTGTGGACGTAGTAGTCCGCGTGTACGCGGCCCTGGCCATCGACCGAGTGCCGGATCTCGTACGCGCCCTCCCAGGCGTGTCCGCAGCGCAGACACACGAACGAATAGGCTTCATGTATCGACTCGGCCTTCATCGTCATCACGCCCTTGTCCCGGAATCGTCGCGCCCGCGCGGCTCCAGACTTGTCGCACTCAGCTTAACATTGCATTCTGCAATGATCGTAGCGGCGGAGTAGTCCGTGAGCGGAGAAGACCGTGAAAGAGATGGAACGGACACGATGACGCGGCAGGAACCCGAGCGGCTCGAGCCCGCGGCCGAGCCGGCCTCCCCCGCTGAACTCGACCAGGAGGCCGAGGAGGTCACGCTCTCCGTCATGGCGGCGTCCAGGCTGCTCGTGGCGGTCTCCGCCCGCGCGCTCGCGTCCACCGACGACACCTTGACCCTGCCCCAGCTGCGGGCGCTGGTCGTGCTGGACACCTGCGGACCCGTCAAGCTCGCCGCCATGGCCGCGACGCTGGGGGTCAACCCCTCGACGGCCCTGCGCATGGTGGAACGCCTGGAGTCCGCGGGCCACATGGACCGCAAGACCAATCCCGACAACCGGCGCGAGGTCATCCTCCGCCTCACGCCCTCCGGGCGAGACCTGGTGGGGCGCGTCCTCGCCCACCGGCGTACCGAGATCCGCGCACTCGTACAACGGCTGCCCGCCGAAGCGCGCGCGGCTCTCGTTCCCGCCCTGAGGGCGCTGACCGAGGCGGCGGACGAAATGGCCGTGGACCCCTTCGACGAGGTTCGCCGCGTGCGGGGCCTCATCGACGATCCGCTCAACCCGGCCCCGCCGGATTCGCCCCAGGGAGGCCGCCGTCGCCCCAAAGGCGGAACGGTCTGACCCCGACCGTCGACGCATCCGCGCATTTCTTGCATTATGCACCATTCGAGAGACCATGGAAGGGCGGGCAAGCGGGCCTCAGCCCACAGGCTCTCAGCCCTCAGCCGCGTATGCGTCTGAGCAGCTCAAGCGCATCTGAGCCCCGCTCCGGAAATCCACCGGAAGACGCGCTCTTGCACTCTGCAATGTTGGGTACTCGGGCGCAGCGGCGGCAGGAGAAGGAGCCGACGAGGCCGGCCGTCGCGGACTGTCAACGGCTCGGGAAGGCGGATCGCTCTGATGACTCACCCCCCTTTCGACGCCTCCGGGACGGACGCCGCCGAGTTGGAGGCGGCGCTGCGTGAGGCCGTGGATGGCGAGGTCCGGTTCGACGCGGGCAGCAGGGGGGCCTACTCCACCGACGGCTCGAACTACCGTCAGGTGCCGATCGGCGTCGTGGTGCCCCGTTCGGTGGAGGCCGGTGCGCGTGCGGTGCAGGTCTGCGCCCGTTTCGGTGCCCCTGTCCTGTCGCGAGGCGGTGGCACCAGTCTCGCCGGCCAGTCGACGAACACGGCCGTGGTGATCGACTGGAGCAAGTACTGCCACGGGCTGGTCTCCGTCGATCCCGACGCACGGACCTGTGTGGTCGAGCCGGGAATCGTGCTGGACGTCCTCAACCGTCGGCTGTCCGACCACGGGCTGCAGTTCGGGCCGAAGCCCTCGACGCACAGCCACTGCGCCCTGGGCGGCATGATCGGCAACAACTCGTGCGGCGCGTCCGCGCAGGCGTACGGCAAGACCGTCGACAATGTGCGCCGCCTGGAGGTGCTCACCTACGACGGCACGCGGATGTGGGTGGGGCCGACTTCTGAGGCCGAGCGGGCGCGGATCACCGCGGAGGGCGGCCGACGCGCCGAGCTCTACGACGGCCTGGACCGTATCGTCGCCGAGTACCTCGCGGACATCCGGCGCGGTTACCCGAAGATCCCGCGCCGGGTCTCCGGCTACAACCTCGACTCGCTGCTGCCCGAGAACGGCTTCGACGTGGCCAGGGCGCTGGTCGGCAGCGAGGGAACGCTGGTGACCGTACTGCACGCCGAGCTCGACCTGGTGCCGGTGCCGGCGTACCAGTCGCTGCTGGTCCTCGGCTACGACGACATCTGCGCGGCCGCCGACGACGTCACCCACCTGCTGCGGCACTGCGAACCCGGCCAGCTGGAGGCGCTGGACGGGCGCATGGCCCAGCTGATGCGCGAGGAGGGCGCCTACCTGGAGTCCCTGGACGCGCTGCCGGAGGGCGACAGCTGGTTGATGCTCCAGTTCGCCGGCGACAGTCAGGAGGAGGTCGACGAGCAGGCGCACGCGCTGCTGCGCGCCGTCGGCCGGACCGAGAAGGACGCCGACGTCGCGTTCTCCGACGACCCCGAGCGTGAGCAGCGGATGCTCAAGGCGCGCGAGGCCGGGCTCGGTGTCACCGCCCGCCCGCCGGACGACCGGGAGACGTGGGAGGGCTGGGAGGACTCGGCCGTACCGCCCGAGCGGCTCGGTGACTATCTGCGGGACCTGAAGAAGCTGTTCGCGGAGTTCGGCTACGACCACCCGTCCCTGTACGGCCACTTCGGGCAGGGCTGCGTCCACACCCGGATCCCGTTCGGGCTCAAGACCGCCGAGGGCGTGGCCGGCTTCCGCCGGTTCGTGGAGCGGGCCGCCGACCTCGTCGCCTCCTACGGCGGTTCCCTGTCGGGCGAGCACGGTGACGGCCAGTCCCGAGGCGAACTGCTCACCCGTATGTTCGGCGAGCGGCTCGTGACCGCGTTCGGGGAACTGAAGTCGCTGTTCGACCCCGGCGACCGGATGAACCCGGGGAAGATCGTCCACCCCAACCCCGTCGACGGGCAGCTTCGCCTCGGCCCGACCTGGCGCCCGGAGACCCCGGCGACGCACTTCGGCTTCCCTGAGGACGACCACTCCTTCAACCGGGCGGTGATGCGCTGCGTCGGCATCGGCAACTGCCGCGGTCACTCCGGCGGCGTGATGTGCCCCTCCTACCGGGCCACCATGGAGGAGGAACACTCCACACGCGGCCGGGCCCGGCTGCTGTTCGAGATGCTCGACGGCCACGCCGACTCGGCCGTCACGGACGGCTGGCGTTCCACCGAGGTGCGCGACGCGCTGGATCTGTGTCTGGCCTGCAAGGGCTGCAAGTCCGACTGCCCGACCGGGGTCGACATGGCCACCCTCAAGGCGGAGTTCCTCTCGCACCACTACGAGGGCCGGCTGCGCCCCGCCGCCCACTACTCCATGGGCTGGCTCCCCGTGTGGGCGCGTCTGTCCCGTATCGCGCCGGGGCTGGTCAACGGCCTCCTGCACGCGCCCGGTCTGGCGCGGGCGGGCAAGCGCCTGGCCGGCGTGGACGAGGCCCGCTCGGCGCCCGTGTTCGCCGATCAGTCCTTCCTGCAGTGGTGGCGGGCCCGCGGCGTCGAGGAGCCCGACCCGGCCGACCCGCGCACCGTCGTGCTGTGGCCGGACACCTTCAGCACCTACTTCCACCCCTCGATCGCCGTCTCGGCGGTACGCGTCCTGGAGGACGCCGGTTTCCGCGTCGCCGTACCCACCCGGCCGGTGTGCTGCGGACTGACCTGGATCTCCACCGGGCAGCTGCCACTGGCGCAGAAGGTGCTGCGCCGCACCCTCGACGTGCTGCGCCCGTACCTGGAGGCGGGCACGCCGGTCATCGGCCTCGAACCGTCCTGCACCGCCGTCTTCCGCTCCGACGCCCCCGAGCTGATGCCCGCCGACCAGGACGTGCAGCGGCTGGCCGGGCAGGTCCGCACCTTCGCCGAGCACCTCGTCCACCACGCTCCCGAGGGCTGGCGGCCCCCGCGCCTCGGCCGGCGGGCGACCGTGCAGACCCACTGCCACCAGCACGCCATCATGAAGTTCGACGCCGACCGCGAGCTGATGCGCCGCGCCCACCTCGATGCCGACGTCCTCGACGAGGGCTGCTGCGGCCTGGCCGGCAACTTCGGCTTCGAACGCGGCCACCACGAGGTCTCCATGGCCGTCGCCGAACAGGGCGTCCTGCCCGCCGTCCAGGCCGCCGCCCCGGACAGCCTCGTCCTCGCCGACGGCTTCAGCTGCCGTACGCAGATCGAGCAGGGCGGCACCGGACGGCGGGCGCTGCACCTGGCCGAGGTCCTGGCCCTCGGCCTGGAGGGCACGCTCCCGGCCGAGCACCCGGAACGCCTGGCCGCACGCCCCGACCGGCCCTCCCGCGCGGCCCGCTGGGCGGCCGTGGCGGGTGCGGCCGCCCTGACGGCGACCGTCGCGACGGCGGTCGGCCGCGCGGCCCTGCGCTCGGTGCCCCGCCCCCGTCAGTAGTCCGCCCCGCCCCCGTCCGTAGTCCGCCCCGCGTAGTCCGCCTCGCCCATGGCCCGCCCCGCACTCACCCGCCCCGCACGCACGGTCCCCACACTCACCCGCCCCGCACGCACTACCGGAAAGGTCTTCGAACATGTCGAAGAAGGTCTCCGACCACCTCCTCGAGCGCCTGCGCGAATGGGAAGTCGAGCATGTCTTCGCCTACCCCGGCGACGGCATCAACGGCCTGCTCGCGGCCTGGGGCCGCGCCGACGACAACCCCCGCTTCATCCAGGCCCGCCACGAGGAGATGGCCGCCTTCCAGGCCGTGGGCTACGCCAAGTTCTCCGGCAAGGTCGGCGTGTGCGCCGCCACCTCCGGGCCCGGCGCCGTCCACCTGCTCAACGGGCTGTACGACGCCAAGCTGGACCACGTTCCGGTGGTCGCGATCGTCGGACAGACCAACCGCAGCGCGATGGGCGGCTCCTACCAGCAGGAGATCGACCTGCTGAGCCTGTACAAGGACGTCGCCTCGGACTTCTGCGAGATGGTCACCGTCCCCGAGCAGCTGCCCAACGTCCTGGACCGGGCGATGCGCACCGCCATGTCACGCCGCTCCGTCACAGCCGTGATCATCCCCGCCGACGTGCAGGAACTGGACTACTCGCCGCCCGGCCACGCCTTCAAGATGGTCCCTTCCAGCCTCGGCATGCCGCACTACGCGCCGGTACCGGGCGACGAGGACCTCACTCGCGCCGCCGAGGTCCTCAACGCGGGCGAGAAGGTGGCGGTGCTGGTCGGGCAGGGCGCGCGCGGGGCCCGTCAGGAGGTCATGGCGGTCGCCGACCGGCTGGGCGCGGGAGTGGCCAAGGCGCTGCTGGGCAAGGACGCCCTCGACGACGACCTGCCCTATGTCACCGGCTCCATCGGCCTGCTGGGCACCCGGCCGTCGTACGAGCTGATGACCGGCTGCGACACCCTCCTGGTCATCGGGTCCTCCTTCCCCTACACCCAGTTCCTGCCGGAGTTCGGGCAGGCGCGGGCCGTGCAGATCGACATCGACCCGCACATGGTCGGCATGCGCTACCCGTTCGAGGTCAACCTGGTGGGTGACGCCCGCGAGACCCTGGCCCGGCTGCTGCCGCTGCTCGACTCGGCCAAGGACACCGGCTGGCGCAAGAAGATCGAGAAGGACACCGCCCGCTGGTGGGAGGTCATGCGGCGGCGCGCCGCGGTCGACGCCGACCCGGTCAACCCCGAGTACGTCGTGCACGCGCTGAACGACCTGCTGCCGGAGAACGTGATCCTGTCCTCCGACTCCGGCTCGGCCGCCAACTGGTACGCCCGGCACCTGAAGCTGCGCGGCGCCATGCGCGGCTCGCTGTCCGGCACGCTCGCCACCATGGGACCCGGGGTGCCGTACGCGATGGGCGCGAAGTTCGCACACGGCGACCGTCCGGCGATCGCCCTCGTCGGCGACGGGGCGATGCAGATGAACGGCATGGCCGAGCTGATCACCATCGCCAAGTACTACCGGGAGTGGGAGGACCCGCGGCTGATCGTGGCCGTCCTCAACAACCAGGACCTCAACCAGGTCACCTGGGAGATGCGCGCCATGGAGGGCGCCCCCCAGTTCGAAGCCTCCCAGTCGCTGCCCGACTTCCCCTACGCCGACTTCGCGCGCCTGGCCGGTCTGGAGGGGCTGCGCATCGAGAAGCCGCAGGACGTCCGGGGCGCCTGGGAGACGGCGTTGGCCGCCGACAGGCCCTGTGTGCTGGACTTCGTGACCGACCCTGCCGTACCGCCGATCCCGCCGCACGCGACCCTGGACCAGATCGAGGCCGCCGCGAGCTCGATCCTCAAGGGTGACAGCGACCGTGCGGGCATGGTCCGCCAGGGCTTCAAGGCCAAGGTGCAGGAGTTCCTGCCCGGCAACCACCACCGCGCGGACCGGCCCGGTACGGAGGGCGACACGTGAGCGACGCTCCGGTCGTGGCAGGGGTGGACACCGCCGTGTTCACCGTGCCCACGGACTTCCCCGAGGCGGACGGCACGCTCGGCTGGGACAGCACCACCGTCGTCCTGGCCACCGTCCGCTGCGGGGACGTCACGGGCCTCGGCTACACCTACGCGCCCGCCGCCACGGCACGCGTCATCGAGGACCTGCTCGCCGACGTGGTCACCGGCTTGCCGGCGCTCGACGTGCCGCGGATGAACGAGGCCATGCACCGTGCGGTGCGCAACGCCGGACTGCCGGGCGTCGCCGCGCAGGCGATCGCGGCCGTGGACATCGCGCTGTGGGACCTGAAGGCCCGCCTGCTCGGCCTGCCTCTGGTCCACCTGCTGGGCGCGGCCCGCGACGAGGTGCCCGTTTACGGCAGCGGTGGCTTCACCACCTACGACGACGACCGGCAGGAGCGTCAACTGCGCGGCTGGGTCGAGGAAGAGGGCATTCCCCGCGTCAAGATCAAGATCGCGGAGTCGTGGGGGAGCGAGGAGGAACGCGACCGGCGGCGCGTCGCCAGGGCCCGCGCCGTCGTCGGCGACACCGTCGCCCTGTACGTGGACGCCAACGGCGGCTACGGCGCCAAGCAGGCCGTGCGCGTGGGCGGGGTGCTCGCCGACGAGGGTGTGACCTGGTTCGAGGAGCCCGTCTCCTCCGACCACCTGACCACCCTCGCCGCGATCCGCGCCCAGGTCGGCCTAGACGTGGCGGCCGGAGAGTACGGCTACACCCTGCCCTACTTCGAGCACATGCTCGCCGCCGGAGCCGTGGACTGCCTCCAGGCCGATGTCACGCGCTGCGGCGGCATCACCGTCTGGCTGCGCGCCGCCGCCCTCGCCCAGGCCCGCGGCATCGAGATCTCCGGACACTGCGCCCCGCACGCCCATGCGCACGCCGCAGCCGCCGTGCCCAACCTGCGGCACCTGGAGTGGTTCCACGACCATGTCCGCATCGAACGCATCCTGTTCGACGGTGTCCTCTCCCCCGCCGGTGGCGCCCTCACCCCGGGCGCCGACGGCGCACCCGGCCTCGGCCTCGCGCTCAACACCGAGCGGGCTGGGGCCTACCGGGTCGGCTGACCGTCACGCGCGTCATGCCTTCGGCCGACAGCGGACCCCGCTCCTCCGCGGTCCGCGAGAACGTCATGGTCCTGTGCTTCGCCGAACCGACCTCGGGCAGCTCGGGCAGCGGTGTCGCGGCGGCCTTCCCGGGACCGCCGGAAAGACGAGGACGAGACCGTCAGCCCTGCTTGCCTCGCCCGGTGAGCATGTCGCGGAACCGGTCGACCAGGCCGGCCCCGGGTGCGAGGAGCTTGTTGAGCGGCGGAGTGTCCGGTGCGGCGGGATGCGGACGGGTCGGAGCGGTCTTCTTGGCGGCGCGGACCTTGTCCCCCAACTCGTCGAGTGTCCCGGCCGGGCACGCGTCGGCGAGCAGCCGGAAGAGCCGGTCCTCCTCGTCCCTCACGTGCTCGGTGACGGAGGACTTCAGCTGGGCGATGAGCAGGTCGAACCGTGCGTCATCGGCCTGGCAGCCCTCCAGCTCCTTCAGCAGTCGCTCGACCTCCCTGTGGTCGGCGAGCTCCTTGTCGGCGAGATCGTCACCGTCGTCGACGTACCGGCGGACCGCCGGGTACAGGTGCTGCTCCTCGGCCACCGAGTGCCGGACCAGCTCCATCGTCAACTGGTCGGCGAGGCCACGGCGCGTCGCGGCGTCCGCCGTGTGCCTTTCGATCTGCTCGAAGAGCCCTTCGACCTCGCGGTGATCGACGATCAGTTCCTGGATGACGTTTCCCTCATGTCCCATGACGGGGCACTCCTTTCGGTGCACGCCATACGTCCCACCCGAGTGCCAAGGCTTCACGGCCCCGGCACGTCACCACCCGGACGGCCGAGCACCCCGGGCCACGTCACCGTGCGCGTCCCCGGCCCGTGAGGACGTCACGGATCCGGTCGATGACGCCGAGTTCCGGGGCGGCCAGTTTGGTGACCAGGGGGGAGTCGGGGAGCTGTGGGCGGGGGCGGGTCGGGGCGGTCGCCCTGCCGTGCCGTACCTTTTCGCCGAGCTGTTCCAGGAGGTCGGCGGGGCAGACCGCCTGCAGTCGCGGGAAGAGGAGCTGTTCCTCCTCGCGCAGGTGAACCGTGACGCGGGTGACGAGTTCCAGCACCAGCCGGTCAAAGGTCTCCTGGTCCGGCTCCGAGCCCCGCAGCGCCTGGAGGATCTCCTCGATCTCGGTGTGCTCGGCGAGTTCTCTCTCGGCCCACCGCGGCCCTTCCGCCACGTGGTCGCGCACCGCTGGATACAGGTACTCCCTCTCGACCACCGCGTGACGCACGAGTTCGATGCCCACGTGTTCGACGAGTTCCCGGCGTGCCGCGCTTCCGGGCTCGGCGGAGCGGATGCGGTCGAACAGTCGCCGCACCTTGTGGTGATCGGCGGTGAGTTCCTGGATGACGTCCACGCCCTGAGCCACCGGATTCCTTTCACTCCACGCCGGAGCGTGAACTCCGGCAGACGAACGACATCGACGGTTTCGAAGCCGTGCCCCTGTTGTGCGTAATGCGAGGAATTGCGCAACAGGTCACGCATAGTCCCCATGGCAGCGAATGGCAAGGGCCGAGGGAGCGTGTGCATGCTGTTCCGGAAACGGATGGCGGGGCTGGAGGCCAGAGCTCGACAAGCGGCGTTCACCGGATATGTCGGGGTGGACCGCCGCGCGCCGGTGTCCGAGGCGGGGCAGCAGTTGATGCGGAAGGCGTTCCCGGACCACTGGTCGTTCCTGCTGGGCGAGATCGCCCTGTACAGCTTTGTCGTGCTGGTGGTGACCGGCAGTTATCTGACCCTGTTCTTCGATCCCGGTATGAGCGAAGGCGCCTACGCCGGATCCTACGTACCTCTGCAGGGACTGCAGGTCACGAAGGCGTACGAGTCGACGCTCCACATCAGCTTCGATGTGCGGGGCGGCCTGCTGATCCGGCAGGCGCACCACTGGGCGGCGCTGGTCTTCGTCGCCGCCATCGGCGTCCACATGTTGCGTGTCTTCTTCACCGGCGCGTTCCGCCGGCCGCGTGAACTGAACTGGGTGCTCGGGGTCACGCTCTTCCTGCTGGCGCTCCTGGAGGGGTTCTGCGGTTACTCGCTCCCCGACGACCTGCTGTCCGGCACCGGGCTGCGCACCGCGAACAGCATCGTGCTGTCCATTCCCGTCGTAGGCACGTATCTGAGCTTCTTCATCTGGGGTGGGTCCTTCCCCGGACACGTGCTGATTCCCCGGTTGTACATCGTGCACGTGCTCTTCGTCCCCGGCCTTCTCATCGCCCTGATCGGCGCCCATCTCGTGCTCGTCGTCTACCTGAAGCACACCCAGTGGTCCGCTCCCGGAAAGACCAACCGCAACGTCGTCGGGCAGCCGATGTTCCCCCAGTTCACCGCCAAGTCCTCCGGCCTGTTGCTGATGGTCTTCGGCGCCATCACCGCGCTGAGCGGCGTGGCCCAGATCAATCCGGTCTGGCTGTACGGTCCGTACCGGGCCGACCAGTCCTCGACCGGCTCGCAGCCGGACTGGTACGTGGGCTTCCTCGAAGGCGCCCTGCGGCTCATGCCCCCGTGGGAGAACAACGTCGCGGGGCACACCATCATGTGGAACGTCTTCCTCCCCGCGGTGGTACTTCCCGGGCTGCTGTTCCTGGTCCTGTATCTGTACCCGTACTTCGAGAAGTGGGTGACCGGGGACCTGATGGAGCACCATCTGTGCGACCGGCCGCGCGACCGGCCCACCCGGACGGGTCTGGGAGTGGCCGCCATCGTGTTCTACGCGGTCCTGCTGATGGCCGGAGCCAATGACGTGATCGCCGCCGGCTTCCGCATCTCCGTGGAGGCTCTCACCTGGATCTTCCGGGTGGCTGTGATCGCCGGCCCGGTACTCGCCTTCCTGACCACCAAGCGGGTCTGTCTCGCCTTCCAGGCACACGACCGGCGGGTGCTGGAGGAGGGAGAGGAGACCGGCAACGTCAGCCAGAACGTCAACGGGGGCATCAGCGACAGCCACCGGCCCATCGACGCCGGGCGGCGATACCGGCTGCTGGTGCGGGACATGCCGCAGCCCTTGGAGCATCCCGGCGAGCGGGCACCGCGTCGGCACCGGCTCCGGGCCAGGCTGAGCGGCTGGTACTACCGCGACCGGGTGGACATGCCCGCCACCACGGAGGAACGCCTGCAGATCACGGGCAGGACGCTGGATCCGGTCGGCGGAGGCGAAGAGGAGAAGTAATCGTCGGCGGCCACGCGCGGTGGCCTCCGCCGGCTCCGTCAGTCGGCACGCCCGGCGAACTGGAAGGTCATTCCCAGGATGCCTGCCATCGTGGCACCGAACCCGATGAGGAACAGCCAGAGTCCGTAGACGACGCCGACGGCCATCAGGCCGACACCGAATCCGGTCATCGGCGGGTAGCCGCTGTGCGGCGGGAAGAAGTCCAGCGGGCCGGAGCGCTCGTGGATCTCGGCGTCCGGGCGGTCTTCGGGTCGCTTTCCCTTGCGGCGATAGTTCACGGCGCAGAAGAAGGCGATGACCGCGGACATGCCGAAGGAAACGGTGAGCGCCGCGATCCCGGCCGGTTCCCGGGCGAACCAGATGTAGACGGCGTCGGTGACGAGGAAGAACATTGCGACGCCCGCGAAGAGATACGCCTCGGACTTCATTCGCTCTGCCCTCCGAGGGGGCTGGGTGTGGGTTCGACCTGGCCGCTCGCGCTTGGACGGATTTCCCGCACTTCCGGGTGGTGCAGGTCGAACGCGGGCGAGTCGGAGCGGATCCGGGGCAGCGCGTGGAAGTTGTGGCGGGGCGGGGGGCAGGACGTCGCCCACTCCAGTGAGCGCCCGTAGCCCCACGGGTCGTCGACCTCCACCTTCTTCCCGTATCTGCCGCTCTTCCAGACGTTGAGGAGGAAGGGCAGCGTGGACAGCCCCAGCAGGAACGCGCCGATCGAGGAGACGGTGTTGAGGAGAGTGAAGCCGTCGGCCGCCAGGTAGTCGGCGTACCGGCGGGGCATGCCCATTTCGCCGAGCCAGTGCTGGACCAGGAACGTGGTCTGGAAGCCGACGAACAAGGTCCAGAAGTGCATTTTCCCGAGGCGTTCGTCGAGCATCTTCCCGGTCATCTTCGGCCACCAGAAGTAGAAGCCGCCGAACATGGCGAAGACGATGGTGCCGAACAGCACGTAGTGCAGGTGGGCGACGATGAAGTAGGAGTCCGTGAGGTGGAAGTCCAGCGGGGGTGAGGCGATCAGGACCCCGCTGAGACCGCCGAGGAGGAAGGTGACCATGAACCCCACGGACCAGAGCATCGGCGTCTCGAACGACAGGCTCCCCCTCACCATGGTGCCGATCCAGTTGAAGAACTTGACCCCGGTCGGCACCGCGATGAGAAACGACATCAGGGCGAAGAACGGCAGCAGGACCGCGCCGGTGGCGAACATGTGGTGGGCCCAGACGGTGGCCGACAGCATGGTGATGGCCGTGGTCGCGCCGACCATGCCGACGTATCCGAAGATCGGCTTTCGGCTGAAGACGGGGACGATCTCGGTGATGACGCCGAAGAACGGCAGGGCGACGATGTAGACCTCGGGATGGCCGAAGAACCAGAACAGGTGCTGCCACAGGATCGCCCCGCCGTTGGCCGGGTCGTAGATGTGCGCGCCGAACTTGCGGTCCGCCTCCAGGGCCAGCAGGGCCGCCGTCAGCACGGGGAAGGCCAGCAGGGCGAGGATGGAGGTGAAGAGGATGTTCCAGGTGAAGATCGGCATCCGGAACATCGTCATGCCCGGGGCGCGCAAGGTGATGATGGTGGCGATGAAGTTCACCGATCCCAGGGTGGTGCTGAGTCCGGCCACGACCAGCCCCATCGCCCACAGGTCCCCGCCGGCTCCCGGTGTGTGGAGGGCGCTGTTCAGCGGGGCGTAGGCGAACCAGCCGAAGGACGCCGCACCGTCCGGGACCACCACGCCGGAGACGACGATCAGGCCGCCGAAGAGGAAGAGCCAGTAGGTCAGCGCGTTGAGGCGGGGGAAGGCGACGTCCGGTGCGCCGATCTGCAGCGGCATGATCGCGTTGGCGAACCCCGCGAACGTCGGGGTCGCGAAGAGCAGCATCATGACCGTGCCGTGGATGGTGAACAGCTGGTTGTACTGCTCCTTGCTGACGATCTGCAGGCCGGGCCGCGCCAGTTCCGCCCGCATCAGCATGGCGAGGACGCCGGCCAGGAGGAAGAACGCGAAGGCGGTGACCAGGTACATGTTGCCGATCGTCTTGTGATCGGTCGTGGTCAGGTAGTTCCTGATCCGTCTGCCCGTGATGACGCGCGGGCTGGAGGAATCGTCCGGTGTCTCCGCACGCCTGTCCTGCTCCAGCTGCGACATGACCCCTCCGAGAACACTGGCCTACAGCTCCGGCTCGTGGCTGCGCCTGGTGGGTGTAGCCCTTCGTCCCGCGCGCCAAACGCCGCTGTGAGCCATCCAGCGGTCGTCGTCCGGCAGGGTCGTCGCCCGCGGTGCCGTCGAGGCCAGGAGCTGTTGCACTCGATGTATGGACGAGGACCGGACCAACCCGCCGGGCCAGTCCCGTGCACCCCAGGTCGAACTGATCACCTTCGGCCACAGCACAGCTGAGCGGGGAACCCTGGCGAGGCTCCTCCGGGAGGCCGGAGTCACCGCCGTCGTGGACGTCAGGACCGCTCCGGGCAGCCGCCGTGACCCGGACCTGTCACGGCAGCGCCTGGCCGTGTGGCTGCCCGAGGAGAACATCGCCTACCGGTGGGAGAAGCGCCTCGGCGGCTTCAGGACAACGCCCCCGGACTCACCCGACACGGTATGGCGCAACGCGTCCTTCCGCGGCTACGCCGCTCACACGCGCAGCCCGGACTTCGTCGCCGCCATGGACAAAGTGCTGCGCCAGGCGGCCGAACAGCGCACCGCGGTGATGTGCAGTGAGGCGGTGTGGTGGCGCTGCCACCGGCGCCTCATCGCCGACTTCGCCGTCCTGGCCCGCGGCGTGGGCGTCCACCACCTGATGCACGACGGGCGCCTCATCCCCCACACGCCGACACCGGGCGCGCGCCTTCGTGGTGACGGCCTTCTCGTGTACGACGACGCCGGTGCCGTGCCGCCGTGATCTCGGCCGCCGCCGTGAGCTCAGCCGTTCCAGAGGGGCCACGGCGGAAGCAGCGGGACCAGCGGGGAGTTCCTGAGCAGGCAGGCGCCGCTGAGTATCCCTACTCATGCGCCCGGCGTGACGGTACGGGCAGTGTGGGGCCATGAACCTGCCTGTTGCGCCGCCCGCCTTCGAGGACGCCGGTGGTCCCGGGAAGCGAGGTCGCGCCGACCGGGGTGCCGATGTCGGAGCCGGATGTGGTCTGGTGTTGCTGGAGCTGATCGCCCTGGTGGTGATCTTCGGATTGTGGCTCCTGTCGGGGTTCGACCTCGACCCCGGGACGGCCGTCGAGATCGACTCGTTGTGGGGTTATCTGGCCGCCACCGGAGGGATCGGGGCTCTCGCCGTCGTGGCGGCCGCCATCGCCGCTCGGGCCGGGGCCGTCGTGACCGTCGTGAGTCAGGGGGTCATGGCCGCGCTGATCTGCCTGCTCGTGTTCGGCGGGGCCATGGTGCAGTCCCACGAGGACGCGGTGTGCCGCGACACCCCGGCCGCGTCGGGATGCGCGGACTGACTACGCGGGCAGCTCCTCCACGTAACGCTTCGCCATGACGAGCGAGACGTACGGGTATTCGTCGCGGACCGCCTTCATGGCGGCCACGTCGCCACGCTTTCTGCGAACCCCCTGGATGCGCTCCTGGTCGACCTGGTTGCGGAATCCTTCGAAGGATCCATACCTGTCCCAGAAAGCCTGCTTACGCTTCTTTGCCGAGCGGTCGCCGGCGACGCTGATCACCAGCGACAAGACGACCGCGACGACACACGCTATTCCCTCGATCATGCTCTCCCCCGCTGTTCTGCGTACCGTAACTCCCGTTCTCAATCTACCCGTTGGTAGCCCCGGACGTGCCGCGAACTGGTGGCCTGTCGGCTACTGAACCTGCGACGCGGCGAGGAGGCTGAGGGCGCGTTCCTTCAGTTCGGGGGTGGCCTTGGTCGCGTCGCCGGAGTCGAAGGGCGGGTGAGGCGCGTACTCGACGGCGAGTTGGATGGCTCTGGCCGTGTCCTCTCCGGCGATCAGCGCGGCGAGGTAGAGGGCCATGTCCAGGCCGGCCGAGACTCCGGCGGCGGTGACGATCCGGCCGGAGTGGACGTAGCGCCGGGGCAGGTAGGTGACGTCGAAGGTGGTCCGGAGGTAGTCGGCGGAGGCCCAGTACGTCGTTGCCTCCCGTCCGTCCAGCAGGCCCGCCGCGGCGAGGATCAGGCTGCCGGTGCAGACGGAGGTGGTCCAGCGGGTGTGGCGGTGGATCCGGCGGATCCAGGCCAGGAGCGCCTCGTTCGTCATCGCGGCGACGGTGCCGCGGTTGCCGGCGCCCGGGACGAGGAGGACGTCGAGGCGGTCGACCTCGGCGAGGGAGCGGTCCGCGACCACCGCCACGTCCCCCGTGTCGGTGCGGACCGGGCCGCGGTGTTCGGCGATCGTCGTGACCGTCGCGTCCGGCAGCCGGGAGAGGATCTCGGCGGGGCCGGTGGGGTCCAGGAGGCTGTAGCCGTCGTAGAGAAGGATGCCTATGTGCGGGCCGGAGCCGGCGGGGTCCGGCCTGGTCGGGGTGGCGGCCCGCGCGGGATCCGTCGTGGTCGCGGCCGTGGTGGCGAGCGCCGCGGTGGCCAGGGTGCCTCGGAGTACGTTTCTGCGTGTCGTCGTAGGGCTCATGCCACGGGAGTCTGCTGGCGCGGCGCGGTGAGCGGGGGCGGCATGTCCGGCATCCTGCGGATCCTGTCCCCCGTGACCCCGTAGTGGTCGAGGAAGGCCTGCCGGAGTGTCTCCGGTGAGCGGAAGCCGCAGCGGCGGGCGATCGCGCTCAGGGACAGCCCGCTGGACCGGACGAGGTGCGCCGCGGCCTCGGTGCGGGCGGCGCGGACCGCGCGGGCCGGGGTGGTGCCGAGGTGGGTGCTGAAGAGGCGGGTGAGGTGGCGGGGGCTGACGCCCGCGCGGGCCGCCAGGGCGGTGGGCGTCAGGTCCTCGGCGAGATGGCCGGTGATGTAGCCGGTCAGGTCCCGTACCAGCCGGTCCTCCGGCGGCGGTGCGGCCAGGAACAGGGAGATCTGCGCCTGGTCGGCCGGGCGGTGGAGGTGGGTGACGAGCTCGCGGGCGACGGAGCGGGCCAGCGTCGGGCCGTGGTCGTCCTCGATGAGGGCCAGCGTGAGGTCCAGCGCGCTGGTGACTCCGGCAGAGGTGTAGACGTTGCCGTCGCGTATGCACAGGGGGTGGACGTCCACGGCCACGTCGGGGTGGCGTGCGGCCAGCCGCTCTCCCCAGCCCCAGTGGGTCGTCACCCGTCTGTGGTCGAGGAGGCCGGCGGCAGCCAGGACGTAGGCACCGGTGCAGACGGACGCGACGCGGCGGCTGAGGCCGGCCAGTCGGCGCACCTGTTCCAGTAAGCGCTCGTCCGCCGCCGCGTCCTCGCAGCCGACGCCGCCCACGACGATCAGTGTGTCCAGCCGTCCGGCCACGGCCTCCAGGCTCCTCCCCGCCGCCATCAGCACGCCTGCCGAGCTGCGTACGGCCCGGCGGCCGAGGGTGCCCAGTTCGATGGTGTAGGGGGGCGCGGCCCCGTAGCGGTTGGCGATGTCCAGCGCGCCGCTGGGGCAGGCGATGTCGAGGATCTGGGCGTCGTCGTAGGCGGCGATCAGCATGCGCCGGGTGGTGGTCATGCCCCCTCTGATACACCAGGGGCGCGTGCGGCCTGATGCACCAGGGGCGCGTCCAGCGCAGGGGTGCGGTCAGGCGGTGCGTTTGCGGGATGCCGTCTTCTTCGCGGGCGCCTTCTTCGCCGTGGACGTCGACTTCTTCGCCGTGCTCTTGGTCGCCGCCGTCTTCTTCGCTGCCTGTGCCGACTTCGTGGACTTCGCCGTCTTCGCGGTGGACTTCGTCGTGGAGCCGGACGCGGCGGTCTTCCTCGCGGGTGTCTTCTTCGCGGTGGACGTCGATTTCTTCCCGCCGGTCTGCTTCGGGGTCGCGCGGGCGGGGAGGCGGGCGACCTCCGCGTCCTCGCCCCGCGACTCCTTGGCCGCCCGCACGCTGTTCTCCAGGGCGGCCATCAGGTCGAGGACCTTGCCGCCCGCCGCGGGCTCCGGCGCCTCGGGCGGGGTCTCGCCGGCCGCCTTCGCCGCGATGACCTCCTCCAGGGCCTCGCGGTACTCGTCGTGCAGATCCTCCAGATCGACCTCGCCGAGCGTGTCCATCAGGGCGTCCGCGAGGTCGAGCTCCTGGTCGCGAACGGTGACGTCGGTGTCGGGGGCGACGCCCTGGGGGTCGCGGACCTCGTCCGGCCACAGCAGCCCGTGCATGGCGATGGCGTCGCCGACCACCCGGAGCATGCCCAGCCGTTCCCGGCCGCGCAGGGCGTACTTCGCGATGGCGACCTTCCGGCTGCGTTTCAGGGCCTCGCGCAGCAGGGTGTACGGCTTGGCGGCCGGGGCGCCGCCCGCCTGGAGGTAGTAGGCCGCGTCCATCTGGAGCGGGTCGATCCGGTCGCCCGGCACGAAGGCCACGATCTCGATCGTGCGGGCGGTCGGAATCGGCAGGTGAGCCAGGTCGTCGTCGGTGATCGGGACGATGGTGCCGTCCGCGTCCTCGTACCCCTTGCCGATCTCCGCCTGGCTGACCTCGCGGTCCTCCAGTTCGCAGACCTTGCGGTAGCGGATGCGGCCGCCGTCCTCCGTGTGGATCTGACGGAAGGAGATCGAGTGGCTCTCCGTGGCGTTCACCAGCTTGATCGGGATGCTGACCAGGCCGAACGAGATCGCGCCGTTCCAGATGGATCTCACGTGCGGCACCCTTTCGATCGGTTCGAGACGTTCGGTTCGGGCGTTCTGTATGGGTTTCCACCGTAATCTCTGGGATTCTCATCGTATGACGCCGATCACAGAGGTGGAGGGGCGGCGGCTCGCGCTCAGCAATCTGGAGAAGGTGCTGTATCCGGCGACCGGCTTCACGAAGGGCGAGATGCTGCACTACTACGCCACGACCGCCGACGCCCTCCTGCCCCATCTGCGTGACCGGCCGCTGTCCTTCCTGCGCTATCCGGACGGTCCGGACGGGCAGATGTTCTTCGCCAAGAACGTGCCGCCGGGTACACCCGAGTGGGTCACCACCGCGGAGGTGCCCCGGTCGGAGGGGCCCGCGCGGATGGTGCTGGTGCAGGACCTGGCCTCGTTGATGTGGGCGGCGAACCTCGTCACCGAGTTCCACACCCCGCAGTGGCTGATCCAGGCGCCCGCTGAGGCCGACCGGCTGGTGTTCGACCTCGACCCCGGGGCGCCCGCGACCGTCGTCGAGTGCTGCGAGGTCGCGCTGTGGCTGCGGGAGCGGTTGGCGGTGGACGGGATCGAGGCATACGCGAAGACGTCGGGGGCGAAGGGGCTGCATCTGCTCGCGGCGCTGCGGCCGGTGTCCTCGGAGCGGACGACGGAGTACGCGAAGGCGCTGGCCGTGGAGGCGGAGAAGGCGATGCCGAAGCTTGTCGTGCATCGGATGACGCGCAGCTTGCGGCCCGGGAAGGTGTTCGTGGACTGGAGTCAGAACACCGCCCGGAAGACGACGGCCACGCCGTACACCTTGCGGGCGCGGGCGGAGCCGAGCGTTTCGGCGCCGGTCACGTGGGGTGAGGTGGAGGAGTGCGGGGATGCTGCGCAGCTGGTGTTCGGGGCGGGGGAGGTGGGGGCTCGCGTGCAGGATCACGGGGACCTGTTGGCGCCGTTGTTTGATGCGCGGTGCGCGGGGGTGCTGCCTTGATACGCCGGGTGCGGGCCGTCAGTGGCTTGTCGCGCCCACGCGGCGGAGCCGCATGCCGACACAGCCCCGCGCCCCTGAGTGGGTGCGCTAAACCCGCGTCCATGTGTTCCTGTCCCTCGCCACCGCGTGCAGCGCCTCCACGTCCGCCGGTTTCAGTACGCCGCCCAGCCGGGCCAGGTTTCCGATCTCCGTGTCTCTCAGGACGCGCACCTCGCGCACCGGGCCGGTGACCATGACGTCCGTCGGCCCCACGGGAGCCAGGACCGGGTGGACCTCCGCCGTGAGGGCGTAGGAGGCGCGGTCCGCGGCGGAGCGGACTCGGCGGAGCAGGGGGTGGGGGTCGCGGCGGCCCAGGGCGACCAGGGGGTCGGTGATCTGGACGCGCTGTCTGTGGGCGTGCAGGGCGTGGATCGCGAACAGGCCGGCCGGCCCGATGGCCAGGTGGTGAACGACGTCGCCGCCGGGCAGTACGACGGAGTGCAGGACGTGCCACCCGGCGCCGTCCAGCCGGTCCAGGGCGTCACCGACCGCCTGCTGTGCCGCCAGCTCACGGCGTCGTGGGTCGGGGCGGAGGCGGCGGGGTGGGCCGGGGTCCCGGTCGAGGGCGACCAGCAGGGCCTCGCCGGGGCGGTTGGGGGCCAGGTCGTCGTCCGGGTGGAGGGATAGCCGGGCCAGCTCGGCGGGGGTCGGGACGGGCGGCGGGCCCACCGTGACCTGGCCGGTCAGGAAGGGGCGGAGGGCTTCGAGCACGTCCTCCGCGCGGTCCTCGCTCAGCAGGTTGACCCGGGCCGCCTCACGGTCGTACCAGGCGACGTTCCTGCCGTCCGGGAGGCAGACGTACAGCCGTTCCTGGCCGTGGCGCCAGGTCGGTATGACGCGCAGTCCAGTCATGAGCATCACCCCACGACCATGGGAACAGGCGGGGTGCTCCAGGGGCAAGAACCCGGCTACCTTTGAGAGGAGTTGGGAGCGGGAGTTGGGGAGGCGCGATTGCGTACCCGCGGGAAGCAGCCCGACGTACCGGCTCCGGACCGTGCGTGGAGCGAGATCCTGCCTGGTCTGTGGATGGGCGGGCACGAGTTCCGGGGCCGGACGGGGCAACTGGAGTCGGCCGTCGTGCGGGAGGAGTTCGATCTCGTGCAGACGCTGCTGCGGATGCCGGGACACGGGCCCGAGCCGGGCGTGGAGCACCAGGTGTGGCCCATCCCCGACGGCCCGCTGGACGGGACGCAGCTCGCGGGGGTGATGCGGCTCGCACAGGCGGCGAGCGACGCGCTGGACGCGGGGCGTACGGTCCTCGTGCGCTGCTACCACGGGTACAACCGCTCGGGGCTGGTCGTCGCCCATGCCCTGGCCCGCCGCGGCCACTCCGCCGAGGAGGCGATCCGGCTGATACGCTCCCGCCGCTCTCCGTGGGCGCTGCACAACGAGCTGTTCGTCGAGTACCTGCGGGCGGGCCTGTCGACCGCCCGGCTCCTCGAGGAGCTCGCGGAGTAGGCAGGCGCGGGCCCCTCCCCACAGGCGACGCGAACACCAAATAGGACGTCCTTACGAATCCTTACGAATAATGTGTTCGGGCCGAGAGTCAACCCCGACCACAGGAGACCCGTGCCCCTCAGACGCCCCTCACGCGCCCTGCGCACCCTAGGTGCCGTCACCCTGCTGGCAGCCGCCACCGCGGCCTGCGGTGACACCGGTGGGCTGCGTGGCGCCGGGGCGACCCCGACCGCGATCAGCCCGGCCCGGCTCTGGCCGGACCTGCCGCCGGCGTCCTCCCCCGCCTTCGACTTCGACGAGGCGGAGACCGAGGTGGTGAAGGGGGTCAACGTGCCGGACGACGACATCCGCCGGGTGGACCCGGCCGCGATCGTGCGCGAGGAGATCGCCGGGAGCCCGGACGACTACGCGGGCGCGAAGGCGCCGTACCGGCAGACGACCGCGCGGATGGCCGACTGCGGGTCCGCGGGGGACCGCGCCAGGTGTCCCGTGCTGAAGCCGTACTACCGGGACCTGACCGGCGACGGGCGCGACGACCTGACCCTGGGCTTCCGGCTGCTGCCGGGCACACTGACGGCGGTCCGCGTCTACACCGTGGAGAAGCACCGGCTGGTGCGGGTCATGCACTACGAGGACGCCGTGAGCGCGGTCGAGCTGGCCGGGCGGTCCGTGATCGTCCGTTCGCCGTCGGACGTCGCGGGGTACGAGTACCGCCTCCAGTGGACCTGGGACGCGGAGCAGAACGCGCTGCTGCTCACCCACGACGAGATGCTCCGCAGCGACGGCCGGAAACACGCCCCGCACACCCCGCACTCCCCCCGGCCGTCGCAGTCGCCCTCCTCGGCGGCCTCCCGATGAGACTCGCGCTCCCCCAGTGGACCGCCACGCTCGCCGTGAAGGCCGCGGTCTTCATCACCGTTATGTGCTGCGCGCTGGCCGCCCTGCTCGGCGTCCTCGTGCATGTGCAGGTGACGAACCAGACCGTCGGCCAGGCCCGGGACCTCGCGCTGTCCCGGCTGACGGACGCGACGGCGGCGTTCGAGGCCGGGGACTCGCTGCGGCCGGGCGCGGCCGTCGACCCGGAGGGGCTGCCGGAGCCGCTGCGGGAGCTGGCGGCGGCCGGGGAGCGCGGGACGATGGTCGCCCAGCACCGCGGACGGCCCACGATGTGGGCGGCGGGCCCCGCCGACGGCGGACGCGCGCTGGCCGTCGCGGTCGACTACGGGCAGCAGGCCCGCACGATCCAGGGGCTGGACTCGGCCATCCAGTGGTCGTCCGGGCTGGCGATCGGGGCGACGCTGCTGGTGGGGGCGTTCGCGGTGACCCGGGTGACCGGGCGGCTGCACCAGACCGCGCGGGTGGCGCGGCGGATCAGCGCCGGTGACCTGGACGCGCGCGTGAACGACCCCCGTACGAAGCAGCCGGCGCAGCCGCAGGACGAGGTGGCCGCGGTCGCCGCGGCGCTGGACTCCATGGCGTCCTCGCTCCAGGGCAAGCTGCTGAGCGAGCAGCGGTTCACCGCCGACGTGGCGCACGAGCTGCGCACCCCGCTGACCGGTCTGCACGCGGCGGCGGAGCTGCTGCCCGCAGGCCGCCCGACGGAGCTGGTGCGCGACCGGGTGTCCGCGCTGCGCACCCTCACCGAGGACCTGCTGGAGATCTCCCGCCTGGACACCGGGCGGGAGCGGCTGGAGGCCGACACGGAGGAGCTCGGGGCGCTGGCCGAGCGGGTCGTGCGGGCCTCGGGGACCGACGTCGAGGTGCGGGTCGTGCGGGACGCGCGCGTGGAGACCGACCGGCGGCGGCTGGAGCGGGTGCTCGGCAACCTGGTCGCGAACGCGGACCGGCACGGGCGTCCGGCGGTGCTGTTGACGGTGGACGGCCCGGTGGTGACCGTGCGGGACCACGGGGACGGTTATCCGGAGTACCTCCTGACGCACGGGCCGCAGCGCTTTCGCACCGAGGGCGGGGCGAAGGGGCACGGGCTGGGGCTGACGATCGCCCTGGGGCAGGCGGAGGTGCTGGGCGCCCGGCTGGAGTTCGCCAACGCGCCGGACGGCGGGGCGGTGGCGACCCTGACCCTGCCTCAGCGGGGGCCGGGCGTCCCCGATGGCGCAGTGTGACGGGCGCTCTCCGTACACCCCTCCTAATGTGGCGATTGGTCAGCCTTACCCCCTTCCGGGAGGTATCCCATGTCCGCTCGTTCCCATGTCGCCCGCCTGCTCATAGCCACCGCCCTCGCCACCACCGCCGCCATCACCCCCGCCGCCGCCCAGGGCGGCGACACGCGCGCCCCGCGTCTGTACAAGGGGATCGTCACGGCGAACCGGCTGGTGCTGCGCAGCGAGCCGACCAGCGGCAGCCGGGCAGTCGGGGTCGCCCGGCGGGGCGACTACGTGACCATCTACTGCAGGACCACGGGCCAGAACGTGCGGGGCGACCGCACCTGGTACCGCCTCACGGACGGCGTCTGGGCCTGGGGGTCGGCCCGGTACATCGCCACCATCGGAGCGTCCCCACGATGGTGCTGACCCTCCGAAGGGCAACACTCAAGCCGCACGAACCTCACAAGAGGCTCTATTTGGGTAAGTTCCGGACATGACCAAGGTCGGCACCCCCCTGGCCGCGCCGGACGCGCCCGCGCCCACCGCGCGCCTCCCCCGGCGCCGGGGCGTCGAGCTCGCCCTCATTCTCGTGGCCCTCCTGCTGTCCGTGTACGGCTACTGCGCCGTCGGCATCGCCCGCAGCGGCACCCTCCCGCCCGGCGCCGCCGGTTACGGTGCCGGGCTCGGCGTGCTCGCCCTGCTGGCACACCTCGCGGTGCGCCTGCGCGCCCCGTACGCCGACCCGCTGCTGCTGCCCATCGGGGTGCTGCTCAACGGCCTCGGCCTGGTGCTGATCTACCGGCTCGACCTGGAGACCCCGGAGGACCGGGCCGCCCCCACCCAGCTGGTGTGGTCCACCCTCGGAGTGGGCCTGTTCATCGTGGTCGTCGCCGCCCTGCGCGACCACCGGATCCTCCAGCGCTACGCGTACGTCTGTGTGGTCGGCGCCCTCGCCCTGCTCACCATGCCGATCTTCTTCCCGGCGGTGAACGGCGCCCGGATCTGGATCCGGATCGCCGGGTTCTCCATCCAGCCGGGCGAGTTCGCAAAGGTCCTGCTGGCCGTCTTCTTCGCCGCCTACCTCGCCGCCAACCGCAACGCGCTGGCGTACACGGGCCGTACGGTCTGGAGGTTCACCCGGCTCCAACTGCCCACCGGGCGCGTACTCGGCCCGATCCTCGCCATCTGGCTGCTGAGCGTCGGCGTGCTGGTCCTGGAGCGCGACCTCGGCACCTCCCTGCTGTTCTTCGGCCTGTTCGTGATCCTGCTCTACGTCGCCACCGGCCGCACCGGCTGGATCGCGGTCGGCCTGCTGCTCGCGGTGCTCGGCGCGGTCGCCGTGGGCAGGCTGGAACCGCACGTGCACAGCAGGGTGGAGGACTGGCTGCATCCGTTCGCGACGATCGAGGCGGGCCAGGGCCCCAACCAGCTCGCGCAGTCCCTGTTCGCCTTCGCGGCCGGCGGGATCCTCGGCACCGGCCTCGGCCTCGGCCACTCCGTGCTCATCGGCTTCGCCACCAAGTCGGACTTCATCCTGGCCACCGCGGGCGAGGAGCTCGGTCTGGCCGGCCTCAGCGCGATCTTCCTCCTCTACGGCCTCCTCGTGGAACGCGGCTACCGGGCGGGCCTCGACCTGCGCGACCCCTTCGGCCGGCTGCTCGCGGTGGGCCTCGCGTCGATCTGGGCACTCCAGGTGTTCGTGATCGCCGGCGGGGTGACCGGGCTGATCCCGCTGACCGGCATGGCGATGCCGTTCCTGGCCCAGGGCGGCTCGTCGGTCGTCACCAACTGGGCGATCGTGGCCCTGCTGATCCGGGTGAGCCATTCGGCCCGCCGGCAGTACGACGGACAGGCTGTCCTGTGACCCGGCACATCCGGCACGCGGCCGCCTTCTGCGCCCTGCTGCTCCTGGCGCTCCTGGCCAACGCCGCCCGCGTCCAGGTCGTCCAGGCCGGTTCCTACAACGACAACCCGGCCAACCGCCGCCCCGACATCGCCCGTTACCGGCAGCCGCGCGGGAACATCCTGATCGGCGACCGGCCGGTCACCGGCTCCCGGGACACCGGCGGCCGACTCCGCCACGAACGGACGTACCCCGAGGGGCCGTTGTACGCGCCGGTCACCGGCTACTCCTCACAGAGGTACGGCACGACCCTCCTGGAGCACACCGAGGACGGCGTACTGTCCGGCACCGACCCGCTGCTCACCCCGCTCCCCCTCTTCACCGACGTGACCCGCGCCCGCAACCCCGGCGGAGACGTCGTCACGACCCTCAACCAGGCCGCGCAGCAGGCGGCGTACCAGGGGCTGGGCGGCCGGAAGGGCGCGGTGGCGGCGATCGAGCCGGCGACCGGGCGGATCCTGGCACTGGTCTCCGCCCCCTCCTACGACCCGTCGGAACTGTCCGGCAACGGCCCGGCGACGGCCCGTGCCTGGGCGCGGCTGACCGGCGACCCGGACAAGCCGATGCTCAACCGGGCCGTACGGCAGACGTATCCGCCCGGTTCGACGTTCAAGGTGGTCACGGCGGCGGCCGCGCTGGACGCGGGGGTGGTCCGGGACGTCGACGCGCCCACCGGCTCCCCCGCCCCGTACACCCTGCCCGGGACGAGGACCCGCCTGGCCAACGAGGCCGAGGGCTGCGAGGACGCGCCGCTGCGGGTCGCCTTCCAGTGGTCGTGCAACACGGTGTTCGCGAAGCTCGGCGTGGACGTCGGCGTGGACGACATGGTGTCCACGGCGCAGGCCTTCGGCTTCAACGACCCGGACCTGCGGATCCCGTTCTCGGTGGCGCGCAGCACCTTCGACACGTCCGTGGACCGGGCGCAGCTGGCGCTGTCGTCGATCGGCCAGTACAACACGCGGGCCACACCGCTGCAGATGGCGATGGTCGCGGCGGCGGTGGCCAACGGGGGTCAGCTGCGGACTCCGTACCTGGTGGAGCGCAGGCTGCGGGCGAACGGGGCGACGGTGTCGACGGCCGGTTCGCGTCCGGCGCGCCAGGTGATGCGGCCGGCGACCGCGGCCCGGTTGCGGCAGCTGATGAGGGATGTGGTGCGGGAGGGCACCGGCACGAACGCCGCGATCCGCGGCGCGACCGTCGGCGGCAAGACCGGCACCGCCCAGCACGGCCTGGGCAACGCGGGGACGCCGTACGCCTGGTTCGTGTCGTGGGCGCAGAGCCACACCGCCCTCCAGGCGGAGGTCGCGGTCGCGGTGGTCGTCGAGGACGCCTCGGGCAACCGGGGGGAGATCACCGGGGGCGGGATGGCGGCGCCGATCGCCCGGGCGGTCATGGAGGCGGTGCTCAACTCGTGAGACGGGGGCTGTCGGAGGCGTGGAGGGCCGACCTAACGTTCGGTCATGACTGACTCAGCAGCCGCGTTCGAACTCGCCCAGGTCAACATCTCCCGCCTCAAGGCCCCGTTGGATTCGCCTCAGTTGAAGGACTTCGTCGACAACCTCGACCCTGTGAACGCCGACGCCGACACCGCCGACGGCTTCGTCTGGCGACTGCAGAGCGAGGACGGCGACGCGACGGACATCGAGGTCTTCGGCGACGCATGGCTGATCATCAACATGTCGGTGTGGCGGGACGCCGACGCCCTGACCGCCTACATGTACCAGGGCCGGCACCGCGAGATGCTGGCCCGCCGCCGCGAGTGGTTCGAGCGTGTGCAGGAGGCGATGACGACCCTGTGGTGGGTCCCGGCGGGTCACCGCCCCACCGTCGCCGAGGCGGAGGCGCGCCTGCTGCACCTGCGCACCCACGGCCCGACGCCGTACGCCTTCACCCTTCGGGTGTCCTTCCCGCCCGGCGCCGGGGAGCCGGTCGCCCTGGACGTCCCGGACGGCCTGGGCTGCCCCGCCTAGGCGGTCCTCCCGGGGAGCGGTTCCCGTCGGCTCAGCCACTCCTCCGGCATCCGGTCGACCCCTGTACGCGCCGCGACGACACCGCCCGTGATGGCACACGTGGTCGACGTCACCCAAGCCCTCGGCGGTGGTCCACAGCGCGGAGACCAGGTCGTCCGGGTGCCGGGCCGCCGACCACGCGGCGAAGGGGACGGTGTCGTCGGCCCGGATCCGCTGTCCGTTGCCCGGCAGGTCCGAGCCTTCCAGGGTTCGATGGTGAAGGGCAGCCCCGCCGCCCGGACGAGCCCTGCCCGCAGGGCGCTGTCGGGCGTCAGGGGCGCCAACTCCTCGCGGGTCGGCGCGGAACCACGCGCCGAGGGGCGCCGCCCGTATCGCCGCGCCGCTGCCGGAACCCCAGCCCTGGCCCGAGTTGGCGCGCACTCTGTTCGGCGGCGAAATACTGACGCGGTTCACGGAACAGCGGGAACCAGCGCTCCCCGAACGCGCCACCGAGGGCGAGGCCCGCGGACAGTGGCGCGGTCGGCGGGAGTCGTTCGGCCCGTGTCCCGGATGCGGGGGTGCCCCACACCTGGATCGAACGTCGGCCAACAAGTCGTGCGCGAGGGATTGACGGGCTTGCTGACAGGCAGTCTCATAAGGAGCGAGTGAACCGCCGGTAACCGGACACGCCCCCGTACGACGAGGTGGAACAGCGATGACGACCCAGACGGAAGCCGACGCGCTCGACGGGCCGCGGGACGCGCTCGGCCTGCTCAAGGACCGCGAGCAGGTGGCCGAGCGGCTGCTCGTCTCTTCCGCCAAGCACTCCTACGACCCGGACGAGGAACTCGACTGGGACGCGCCCTTCGAGGAGGGCAAGTGGTTCTGGCCGCCGGAGCTGGTGTCGCTGTACGGCACGCCGATGTGGAAGCGGATGAGCGAGGAGCAGCGGATCCTGCTCTCCCGGCACGAGGCCGCCGCACTCGCCTCGCTCGGCATCTGGTTCGAGATCATCCTCATGCAGCTGCTCGTGCGGCACATCTACGACAAGTCCGCCACGAGCGCGCACGTGCGCTACGCCCTCACCGAGATCGAGGACGAGTGCCGGCACTCGAAGATGTTCGCGCGGCTGATCACCCGCGGTGAGACCCCGTGGTATCCGGTGAGCCGGGCGCACCAGCGGCTGGGGCGCCTGTTCAAGACCATCTCCACCACACCGGGGTCCTTCACCGCCACCCTGCTCGGCGAGGAGGTGCTCGACTGGATGCAGCGGCTGACGTTCCCGGACGAGCGGGTCCAGCCGCTGATCCGGGGTGTCACGCGCATCCATGTGGTCGAGGAGGCCCGGCATGTGCGGTACGCCCGTGAGGAGCTGCGGCGCCAGATGGTGACGGCGCCGAGGTGGTCGCAGGAGTTCACCCGGGTCACCTCCGGTGAGTTCGCGCGGGTGTTCTCCGTCGCCTTCGTGAATCCGGAGGTGTACACGAATGTGGGGCTGGACCAGCGTGAGGCCATGGCGCAGGTGAAGGCGAGCGGTCATCGACGGGAGGTCATGCAGACGGGGGCGAAGCGGCTGACCGACTTCCTGGACGACATCGGGGTGCTGCGGGGAGTGGGCAGGAAGCTGTGGAGGTCGTCGGGACTGCTGGCTTGAGGCAGTCTCCACGCCGGCCTGCGATTACCCTGCAAGGCATGACCCCGCCCGCCGCCTCACCCGCCTACCGTCGGCTCGGTGTCGAGGAGCGACGCAGCCAGCTCCTCGACGCCGCGCTGAACCTCTTCGCGCACCGCGCCCCCGAGGACGTCTCCCTCGATGACGTGGCGGAGGCGGCCGGAGTGTCCCGTCCGCTGGTGTACCGGTACTTCCCTGGTGGCAAGCAACAGCTGTACGAGGCCGCCCTGCGGTCCGCCGCGGAGGAGCTGCGCCAGTGCTTCGACGAGCCGCGCGAGGGCCCGCTCCTCCCCCGCCTCGGACGCGCCCTCGACCGCTACCTCACCTTCGTCGACGAGCACGACGCCGGCTTCACCGCCCTGCTCCAGGGCGGCAGCGTCGTGGAGACGTCCCGCACGACCGCCATCGTGGACGGGGTGCGGCGGGCCGCCGCCGAGCACATCATGAGCCACCTGGAGATCACCGGCCCGGGGCCCCGGCTGCGCATGACCGTCCGGATGTGGATCACCGCCGTGGAGGCGGCCTCCCTGATCTGGCTCGACGAGGACAAGCAGCCGCCCGCCGACGAGCTGCGGGACTGGCTGGTGGAACAGTTCGTCGCCCTGCTCACCGTCACCGCGCGCCGGGACGCGCAGACCGCCGAGCTGGTGCGGGGTGCGCTCGCCGCGGAGACCTGACCGACACTGGTGCCGTGAAGAGCGAAGACACCCCCTTCGAGGGCGGGCCCATGGACGGCCGCGTCCTGCCCGTGCTCGTCGGCCCCACCGGCCAGCCTCCGAAGACGTACCGCATCCCCGTCCCCGACGCGGCCGGCGGCCCGCCCACCGTGCTGGTCTACCGGCGCGCGCCCCGGGGGCACAGCAAGCGCCTGGGGCTGCCCCAGGGCTGGAAGTACGAGTACGACCCCGAGGCCAGGAAGGGCGCCGGCCGCCCGAGGTGGCCCTGGTCGAAGCCGGACACTCCGCCCCGCACCGATCCAGACACCACGCCGGGCGGCAAGCCGGATGACGCGGACGAGTGACCGGGTTGCGCCGGATCGCGCACGCACGAGGTGCGGGGCACGAGCGGCCGTCGGATGCTCAGGTGCGGAGGGAGGCGGAGAAACCGCCTGCCCCACACCGGAGGTGATGACGTGTCAGGCAGGATGCTGCGTGTGGTCTGTACGGCGGCGATGGCGGCCCACATCGCCCTCGCACCGGTGCCCGCGGCGGCCGCCCCGGAACCGGACGGGCGCACCTCGGCCGCTCCGGAAGTCGACGATCGGTCCATGACAAGTCTGCTGACGGACCTTCAGCAGTTGTACCGCCAGGCCGAGCAGGCCACCGAGTCCTACAACACCACCGAGGAGAAGCTGAAGCGGCAACGCACGGAGACCGACCGGCTGGAGCGCGAACTCGCCCACGCCCGCCTCTCCCTGCACGACAGCCGGGGCGCGGCCGGCCGCCTGGCCCGCCAGCAGTACCAGGGCACCTCCGGCATCTCCCCCTACGTACGCCTCCTCCTCGCCCGCGACCCCCAGCACGCGCTCGACCAGGGCCACGTGATCGGCCGGTTGGCGCGGGAGCGCGCGAAGACGGTGGGCCGCCTGACGGGAACCGAACACCGGGCCGACGAGCTCGCCCGCAGGGCCCGCAAGGCACTGGACGACCAGCTCACCCTCGCCGACCGCCAGAAGAAGGAGCGGGACCGGGTCCGCGCCCGGCTCGACGAGGTCGAGAGACTGCTCGCCTCCCTCACCACCGACCAGCTGACCGCCCTGGCCGACCTGGAACGCGACGGCGTCGACCAGGCCCAGCACACCCTCATGGCCTCCGGCGCCCTCAGCACCCCCCGCGAGCCCTCCCCGTCCGGCAACCGCGCCCTGCGCTACGCCGCCCAGCAACTCGGCAAACCCTACGAGTGGGGCGCGGAGGGCCCCACGTCGTACGACTGCTCCGGCCTGACCTCCCAGGCCTGGGCCGACGCCGGCACCCCCATCCCCCGCACCAGCCAACAACAATGGGCGCAGCTCCCCAGGATCCCCCTGGAGGAGCTGCGCCCCGGCGACCTCGTCATCTACTTCCCCGACGCCACCCACGTGGCGATCTACGCGGGCGAGGGCTGGGTGATCCAGGCGCCCCGAACGGGTGAGACGGTCAAGCTCTCCCCCATCGCATCGAATCCGGTACTGGGAGCAGTACGCCCGGACGGAGATGCCCAGGGGCGCGAGGCTGAGACATTTGCGGCTCCGCCGCGTGGGCGCGACCAGCCACAAGACGACCCGCAGCCGCCGTCGAACCCCTAGGCTCCCGAAACCGACGCGAGATACGCCCCCGCCTTCTCCGGCTCATAGAAGAAGTTCTCGAAGTCGGAGGGATCGTTGAACCCATTGGCGAATCGATCCGCCACAGGCTGCAACTGCCCCGCCGCTCCGATCAGGTTCAGGATGTGCTCCGGCGGCGGGGCCAGCATCGCGTTCGTCCACTTCGTCACATGCCGCGCCGTGTCCCAGTACCGCTCGAACGTCGCCCGCATCCACTCCTCGTCGAACTTCTTCTCCCCCTGTTCGAGGATCGACGCGAGGTAGGAAGCCGCGCACTTGGACGCGGAGTTGGAGCCCTGCCCGGTGATCGGGTCGTTGGCGACGACGACGTCGGCGACACCGAGCACCAGGCCGCCACCGGGCAGCCGTCCGATCGGATTGCGCACGGTCGGCGCGTACCGGCCGGCCAGCGTGCCACCGGCGTCCGTCAGCTCGACCTTGGTGGCCCGCGCGTACTCCCACGGCGTGAACTTCTCCATGAGTTCCAGGGTCAGGGAGAGGTGCTCAGCCGGGTCCTTGACGCCGTTGAAGACGTCGAGCGGGCCGCCGGGTATGCCCTCCCAGAAGAGGATGTCCGCGCGGCCGGAGGTCGTGAGCGTCGGCATGACGAACAGCTCACCGACGCCGGGGACCAGGTTGCAGCGGACCGCCTCGAACTCCGGGTGCTCCGGGCGCGGGCCCAGCCCGTGCACGTAGGACACCGCGAGGGCGCGCTGCGGCTCGCTGTACGGGGAGCGCTCGGCGTCACGGCCGAACATCGACACCAGCTCGCCCTTGCCGGCCGACACCAGCACCAGGTCGTACGTACGGGAGAAGTAGTCGAGGTCGGAGACGGCGGCGCCGTGGATGACGAGCTGGCCGCCGCGCTGGGCGAAGGTCTCCATCCAGCCGGCCATCTTCACGCGCTGGTCGACGGACTGGGCGTATCCGTCCAGCTTGCCCACCCAGTCGATCGCGCGCTGGGTGGGGCCCGGGTCGTGGGACCCGGGGGCCGCGACCGAGACGCCGAGTCCTTCGATCTTCGGAGCCTGGTTCTCCCAGAAGTTCAGCTGGAGATCGCGCTCGTGCTGGAGGGCCGTGTGGAACATGCACTGCGTCGACATGACCCGGCCGGCGCGGATCTCGTCCGCCGTCCGGTTGGACATCAGGGTGACCTCGTACCCGTGCGACTGGAGGCCGAGGGCGAGCTGGAGTCCGGACTGACCGGCTCCGACGACGAGTATCTTCCGCATGCGGGGGACTTCCTACTCGGGGGTTTCGTCGAGCGCGTGGCCCACCAGGGCCAGGAGGGTCTCGATCACAGAGATCCGGCGCCGCGCGTCCATGATCATGACAGGTACGCGCGCGGGGATCGTCAGCGCCTCCCGCACGTCCTCCGGCTCGAACCGCTCGCTGCCGTCGAAGTGGTTGACGGCCACGACGTACGGCAGCCCGCAGCTCTCGAAGTAGTCCAGCGCGGGGAAGCTGTCCTTGAGGCGGCGGGTGTCGGCCATGACGACCGCGCCGATCGCGCCACGCACCAGGTCGTCCCACATGAACCAGAACCGTTGCTGGCCCGGCGTGCCGAACAGGTAGAGCACCAGGTCGTCGTCGAGCGTGAGGCGGCCGAAGTCCATGGCCACGGTCGTGGTGAGCTTGCCGGGCGTGGCGGTGAGGTCGTCGACCTCCTCGCTGGCCTCGGTCATCAGCGCCTCCGTCTGCAGGGGCGTGATCTCCGAGACGGCGGTGACGAGCGTGGTCTTGCCGACGCCGAAGCCGCCCGCCACGACGATCTTCGTGGCGATCGGGGCGCGGGTGCGGTCCGTCTGCCAGGGCTGCAGGGTCTCGTCGGGCTCGGGTTCGACGGGAGGTTCGCCGCCGCGAGGTGCGACGCGGGGGGAGACACCACGAGCGGCGTCAGAGACGACGGAGTCCACTCAGCACCCTTTCCAGCAGAGCTCGGTCCGGGCGGCCGGTGCCGTGTCCCGTCCCGGTTCCGTACACACGGATCTTTCCCTGGTCCGCAAGGTCGCTGAGCAACACGCGGACCACGCCGAGCGGCATCCTCAGCAGCGCGGCGATCTCGGCCACCGTGCGCATCCGGCGGCACAGTTCGACGATGGCCCGCATCTCCGGCATGACGGCCGTCTTGAGCGAACCGTTCGTCAATTCCTTGCGCTCCTCGGGCGCGTCCAGCGCGGCCACGAACGTCTCGACGAGGAGGACGTGGCCGAAGCGGGTACGGCCGCCGGTGAGCGAGTAGGGGCGGACGCGGGCGGGCTTGCGGTCGCCGCCGCGGACGGGCAGCCTCTTCGGCGCGGTGCTCATCGGGTGCTCCCCGCCGACTCGTTCTCCATGGACTGCCGTAGCTCGCTGCGGAGTTCGGGCGTCAGCACGTGGCCGGCGCGGCCGACGAAGAGCGCCATGTGGTACGCCACCACGCTCATGTCGCTGTCCGCGGAGCCGTGCACGCCGAGCAGGGAGCCGTCGCTGATCGACATCACGAAGAGACTGCCCTCATCCATCGCGACCATCGTGTGCCTGACCCCGCCGAACTCCATCAGCTTGGCGGCGCCGATGGTGAGGCTGCCGATGCCGGAGACGATGGTGGCGAGGTCGGCGGAGGAACCGCGCGGGCCGGCGGGTTTGCCGGTCCGCGCCTTGCGGGCCTCGGCGTTCCGGCCGGGGTCGGAGGAGAGGAGGAGCAGGCCGTCGGAGGAGACCACCGCGACCGACTGGATGCCCGGCACCTCCTCGACGAGATTCGTCAGTAGCCAGTGCAGGTTGCGGGCTTCACTGCTCAGTCCGAAGGTACTGGGCGCGGTCAACTGCTTGCCTCCTCGACTGTGCCCCCCGTGTCTTCTTCGGCATGTGCGTGCTGCGGTGCGGGTGACGAGGCCTCGCCGGGCACCGGGGGTGCCTGGTTCTGACCGGTCCTCTCGGCGATCTCCGCCTCCACGTCGCGGTACCCCGCCTCCGCCCCCCGGCGGAAGCCACCGAGTCGGCGACGCAGCGCCTCGGCGTCGACGGAACCGGTGCGCTGCCGCGGCGGTGCGGCAGGCGCGTTGATCTTCGGTGTCCGCTTGGGCAGCCCCTTGTCGGTGAGCACGTCCTCGGGCTCGTCCGGAACACGTTCATGCACCGCCTCGGCTTCCCCGTCGGTTCCCGCCGACGGGAAAGGGGAGGCAGAGGTCGCGGGCCGCTCGGGCTCGGCGGCCGGGGGCGGCCAGGACGCGGCGGTCGTGGACTGCCCGGCCTCGGAGGTCGCGGGCCGACCGGACGCCCCTTCGAGTACGGCCCGCAGGGCGGCCCTGCGCTCACGGGCGGTTTGCCCGGCGGTCGGAGCGCGCTCCTCCTCCCCGGGCGCACGCTGCTCGGGCGCTTCGGTCACGGGCGCCGGGGAGTCGGGGGTAGGCGGCGTCGGCTCGGCGGGAGTCTGGAGCGGGAGCAGCAGCTCCATCGTGGTCTCGGCCGGACGCTCCCGAACGGGTTCCGGCTCGGACGCCGGCTCCTCGGGGACGACCGTCTCCGGCTCGGGTCCGTTCTCCTGCTCCGGCTCGGACGCGACCGCTTCGGCCTGCTCGGCCTCGCGCCCGCGATCGGCGTCGAACGCTGCCGTTTCCGGCTCCCGTGCCACCGACTCCGCCGGTACGGCGCTCCGCGCGTCCCCGGTCGCCTCTACGGGCTCCTCGGCCTCCGCGGCCTCCGCGCCCGCCTCGGCCTCCGTGGCCCCCGCGTCCGGCTCCGCCTCCGCCGCGCTCTCCGTCCCCGCGTCGTCGGAGTCTCGTACGGCCTTCTCCGCCAGGCTCACCAGCGGGTCCGCGCCCGCCGAGCGGCCGGAGAGGACATTGGAGTTGGCCTCGGCGTCGGCGCCCGGGAGGGAGAAGGTGTGGGCCGTGCCGACGAGCGGCGAGGACGACGAGGAGGGGACGGCGGCTGAGGGGGCCGGTGCGAGGAGGGACTGGGGAAGGACGACGACCGCGGCGATACCGCCCTGCTTCTGCTCGCGCAGCTGGACGCGGACGCCGTGGCGGTGGGCGAGGCGGGCGACGACGTAGAGGCCGAGGCCGAGACCCTCCTCGCCCTCCTGGTCGTAGGGCGTCTCCGGGTCGAACTCGGAGAGGCGGCTGTTGAGGCGGGTGAGACGGTCTCCCGTCATCCCGATGCCCTCGTCCTGCACGGAGAGCATGACCTCGCCGTTCTCCAGCAGCCAGCCGGAGACCTCGACGGGCAGGTCGGGCGGGGAGAACGACGTGGCGTTCTCCATGAGTTCGGCCAGCAGGTGGGAGAGGTCGTCCGCGGCGAAGCCGGCGATGTGCGCGTGCGGCGGCAGGGCCGCGATGCGGACCCGCTCGTAGCGCTCGATCTCGCTGACCGCCGCTCGGACCACGTCGACGAGCGGCACCGGACCGGCGCTCTGCTGGACGTGCTCCGTACCGGCCAGCACGAGGAGGTTCTCGCTGTGCCGGCGCATGACCGTGGCGAAGTGGTCGAGCTTGAAGAGCGTGGCGAGGCGTTCGGGGTCCTGCTCGCGCTCCTCCAG
This sequence comes from Streptomyces griseus subsp. griseus, assembly GCF_000720255.1. Lineage (GTDB taxonomy): Bacteria > Actinomycetota > Actinomycetes > Streptomycetales > Streptomycetaceae > Streptomyces > Streptomyces griseus_I. Next base: position 43,160 of record NZ_JOJE01000009.1, read on the forward strand.
GTTCTCGATGACGGCGAGCTGCCGTTCGACGAGGCCCAGCGTGCGCAGGGCGAGATTGACGAACGTGCCGCCGATGCTGCCCCGCAGCCGCTCCAGCTGTGCCGCGGAGTCGCTCAGTTCGGCGCGCAGCTCCTCGCGGGCGTCGGCCATCTTCTGGCGCTGTCCGACGAGGTGCTTGCGGTCGTCCTCCAGGGTGGCGACCCGCTCGTGGAGGGCGACGGCGTGCGCGTGCAGGGCGTTGACGGAGCGGACGACCTGGGCGTACTCGTCGTTGCGGCCGGTGAACTTCACCGGCTCCTCGGCCGCCGGGTTCTCCGCCCCGGCGAGGCGGGCCGAACCGAGCCGCAGGACGGCGAGCGGGCGGGTGAGGCTGCGGGCCATGGCGGTGGCCATGCCGACCGCCACCAGCATCAGCACGCCCAGCGCGGCGATCCGGATCTCCAGCGCCGTGACGTCGTCGTCCCGCAGCTTCTCGAGGTCCTTGGTGCGGTGGTCGAAGAGGGAGGACTCCACGCCCCGCATCGCGTCGACGCGGCCGGACAGGGCCTCGTCCAGCTTCTTGGTGTCGGTGCCGAGCTCGTCGTCGCTCAGTCGCGGCTGGTCGGTGAGGGAGGCGAGGTAGCCGTCGGCGGACTGGACCTCGGAGCCGGTGACCGTGGAGTCGTACGACGACACGGCCTCCTTGGGCGCGCTGTCCCGGAAATCGGCGAGGGCGGCGTCGGAACGCAGCCTGGCCTGCTGGGCGGCGGCGCTGAGCGCGTCGCGCTGCTTGGTGTCGGCCTGGGAGGAGACGCGCTGGGTGCTCGCGACGCCGGTGAGCGGGTTGATGACCGTCTGCTTGCTCGTCGGCACGTTGAGGGCGGCGAGGAGCAGCCCGCGGGCGGCGGCCGACTGCTGCACGGCCGCGTCGAGCTCGGCGAGGGAGTACGTGCCGGAGCCGGCGCGGGGCGGCATCTGGGCGGCCAGCTGCTCGGCGAGGCGGTGGAGCGCGGTGATGGTGGCGGAGTACGCCTGGTGCGCCTCGAGGGCGCTGTCCTTGCCGGTGAGGGCGGACCGGCGGACGGTGGCGATCGCGTCGAGGTCGGCGCGTACCGCGGAGGGCGTGTCCGGGTCGGCGCGCATCTCCTCGACCTGCCGGTCGACACGGGCGCCGCGCTGCTCGGAGGGCGCCTCGGACTTGACGCGGCCGGCCGCGATGTAGGAGGTGATCTCGTCGCGTTCGTCGGCGAGCGAGTGGGCGAGGGTGAGCGCGTCCTGGGTCTGCTCGGCGAGGACCACCAGGTCCTGGGAGTCCTTGAGCTGCTCGGAGGCGGCCAGGATCGAGGGGGCGCCGGCTCCGGCGATGGCGGCGGCCACGACGGCGACGGCGACGATCAGCCGGTTGCGTACGTGGGTGGGGCGGCCCGTGCCGACGGGGGTGCGCTCCGCGTCCCCCTCGGGGGCCGTCTGCCTGCCTGTGCGCCGCGGCCGCGTCTTCTGCACCGGTGCTCGCATTCCTGACTCGTGTGCCCATGGGTCGGGGTGACTCTTCGTCAACTGCTGCGTACGTCTTCCCCCGCGCTCTCAGCGTCGGTCGAGCAGGGGGCCCCACCGGTCCCCGACCCTCCCAGCGCCGATGGGCAGTGGCCGCGCATCACCTGACCCGCCACCCGAAGGAGTGAACATGTAAGGAGAGTTGGCGGGCAAGTTCCTCCGGCGTGTGCGACGGCCTTGTGCGGTGGGCCGGTTGGACGTGGGCGACGGGGTTTGGCAGGATTCGCCGCCACGCCTTCCCGGAGCACAGTATTCCGCCTCAAACCGGGCGCCTGACCTGCTTCAGCGCACCCATCCGGCGCCGGATGCCAGCCTTTCGCGGACCTTGTGGAGACCTCGTGCAGACTGGCCGGATGCGAACGGAACTTGTGTCGGAGCCCGGCGGCCGGGCGTACCCCAACGAGGACTTCGCGAGCATCGGGCTGCCCGCCTCCGGACAGGGCGGTTCGCTCGTCGTCCTGGACGGCGTGACGCCGCCTCGGGGCGGGACGGGCTGTCTTCATTCGGTCCCCTGGTACACCGCGCGCCTGGGCGGGGCGTTGACCGAACTGACCGTTTCGCTCATGGATGTCCCCCTGTCCGACGCCCTGGCCCGCGCCATCGCGCGTACCTCCGAAGCCCACGCCGCAACCTGTGACCTTTCTCACCCACGGACCCCACAGGCCACGGTGGCCGTCGCCCGCTGGTCCCCGGACCGAGTCGAGTACCTCCTCCTGTCCGACGCGGCCCTGCTGCTGCAGTCCCCCGACGGCGTGGTCACCCCGCTCCTCGACGACCGCCTTTCCCGGCTGCCCCGCTCGGCCCTGGTCTCGGACACGGTGATCGACGCCACGCTCCGCAACAAGGAGGGCGGCTTCTTCACGGCGGCCGCGGATCCCGCGGTGGCGGCCCGGGCGGTCACCGGCGCAGTGCCCCGCGCCGAGGTCCGTGCGCTGGCCGGCCTGACGGACGGCGCGACGCGGTGGACGGAGAAGTTCCGCGAGGGCGACTGGACGGACCTGTTCACGTTCGTGCGCAAGGAGGGCCCGCGATCCCTGGTGGACCGGGTACGGGCGCTGGAGCGGGCCGACGCCGAGGAGCGGGCGTTCCTCGGACGCGCCAAGACGCACGACGACGCGACCGCGGTGTACGTGGAGCTGTGAGGCCCGGCGACACCGGTCCCCGGCGTCGGGCTCATCGAGGGCGGACTACTTCTCCACGCCCCGGTTCAGCTGGTTCAGCAGCCGGGCCAGCTCCGCGACCTCGCCGCGGTCCCAGTGGGAGAGCTGCGTGACGTAGCGGGCGCGGCGGGCCTCACGCACCTTGCCGACCCGGGAGCGGCCCTCCGGAGTGAGGTCGACCAGCCAGGCCCGTCCGTCGGCGGGGTCGGGCTCGCGGGTCACCAGGCCGAGCTGCTCCAGGGCGCGCAGCTGACGGGACATGGTCGCCTTGCCGACACCGATGTAGCCGGCGAGCGCCGTGGCGCGCTGGCGGCCGCACTCCTCCAGCCGGACGAGCAGACCGTACGCGGCGGACTCCAGGTCCGGGTGGACCTCGCGGGCCATCTCGCCCTGGCTGGCCCGGGCGCGCCGCAGCAGGACGGTCAGCTCCCGCTCCAGGGACAGGAACTCCTGGTCCATGTTTGCGTCCTCGTGCACGTCAGCACCCCTGTCCGGTTACCGGCTCTTCATGAAGAATCCTGCCGCACCCGAGCCCGTCCGGCCGCCGCCGCAGCCCGCCAAGTTTCGCAGAACCGGACCAATGACCTGCGTGGGTCACAGCGCTGCACCCGCCCGGGCCGCGAAGGCCCGGGCCCCCTTCGCGGGAACCCGGGCCTTCCTCATCCGGTCGCGTCCGTCACGCCGCCACCGGAACCTCCGGTGCCGCACCGTTCGTGGCCGGCGCGAGCGCCAGCTCCAGGACCTGGCGGACGTCCGTGACGGTGTGGACGTCGAGCTTCTCCAGCACCTCGGCGGGGACGTCGTCCAGGTCGGGCTCATTGCGCTTGGGGATGATCACGGTGGTGACCCCGGCCCGGTGCGCGGCGAGCAGCTTCTGCTTCACCCCGCCGATGGGCAGCACCCGCCCGGTCAGCGACACCTCACCGGTCATCGCCACGTCCGTGCGGACCAGGCGGCCCGAGAGCAGCGAGGCCAGCGCGGTCGTCATCGTGACGCCGGCGCTCGGCCCGTCCTTCGGCACCGCGCCCGCCGGGAAGTGGATGTGCGCGCCCCGGTCCTTCAGGTCACCGACCGGCAGCTCCAGCTCGGCGCCGTGCGAGCGCAGGAAGCTCAGCGCGATCTGCGCCGACTCCTTCATCACGTCGCCCAGCTGACCCGTCAGCGTCAGCCCCGCCGCGCCCGTCTCCGGGTCGGCCAGCGACGCCTCGACGTACAGCACGTCGCCGCCCGCGCCGGTCACCGCGAGGCCGGTCGCCACGCCCGGCACCGCCGTCCGCCGCTCGGCCGGGTCCTGGGCGGACTCCGGCACGTGGTGCGGCCGGCCGATGAGGGCCCGCAGGTCGCCGTCCGTGACGGTGAACGGCAGCTTCCGCTCGCCCAGTTCGTGCTGGGCGGCGACCTTGCGCAGCAGCCGGGCGACAGACCGCTCCAGGTTGCGCACGCCGGCCTCGCGGGTGTACTCGCCGGCGAGCTTGCGCAGCGCGCCCTCGTCGAGAGTCACCTCGTCCTTGTCCAGTCCGGCCCGCTCCAGCTGGCGCGGGAGCAGGTGGTCGCGGGCGATGACGACCTTCTCGTCCTCGGTGTAGCCGTCGAGGCGGACCAGCTCCATACGGTCGAGCAGGGCCTCCGGGATGGCCTCCAGGACGTTGGCCGTGGCGAGGAAGACGACGTCGCTGAGGTCGAGCTCGACCTCCAGGTAGTGGTCGCGGAAGGTGTGGTTCTGCGCCGGGTCGAGGACCTCCAGGAGGGCCGCCGCGGGGTCGCCGCGGAAGTCGGAGCCGACCTTGTCGATCTCGTCGAGGAGCACCACCGGGTTCATGGACCCGGCCTCCTTGATCGCCCGCACGATCCGGCCGGGCAGCGCGCCGACGTACGTACGCCGGTGGCCGCGGATCTCGGCCTCGTCGCGGACGCCGCCGAGGGCGACGCGGACGAACTTGCGGCCCATGGCGTGCGCGACGGATTCACCGAGCGAGGTCTTGCCGACGCCGGGCGGACCCACCAGCGCCAGCACGGCACCGCCGCGCCGCCCGCCGACGACACCCAGGCCACGGTCGTTGCGCCGCTTGCGCACCGCCAGGTACTCGGTGATCCGCTCCTTGACGTCCTCAAGACCGGAGTGCTCGGCGTCGAGCACGGCCTTGGCGCCCTGGATGTCGTACGAATCCTCGGTCCGCTCGTTCCACGGCAGCTCCAGGACGGTGTCGAGCCAGGTGCGGATCCAGGAGCCCTCCGGGGACTGGTCGCTGGACCGCTCCAGCTTGTCGACCTCCTTGAGGGCGGCCTCGCGGACGTTCTCGGGCAGGTCGGCGGCCTCGACCCGGGCGCGGTAGTCGTCGGACTCCTCGCCGTCCTTCTCCCCGTTGAGTTCGCGCAGCTCCTTGCGTACGGCCTCCAGCTGACGCCGCAACAGGAACTCGCGCTGCTGCTTGTCGACGCCTTCCTGGACGTCCTTGGCGATGGTCTCGGCGACGTCCTGCTCGGCGAGGTGGTCGCGCAGCTGCTGGGTGGCGAGCCTGAGGCGGGCCACGGGGTCGGCGGTCTCGAGCAGTTCGACCTTCTGCTCGACGGTCAGGAAGGGCGAGTAGCCGGAGTTGTCGGCGAGGGCGGAGACGTCGTCGATGGCCTGGACGCGGTCCACGACCTGCCAGGCGCCGCGCTTGCGCAGCCAGGCGGTGGCCAGGGCCTTGTACTCGGTGACCAGTTCGGAGACGTGGCCCGGCAGCGGCTCGGGCACACTCTCGTCGACGCGGGTGCCCTCGACCCACAAGGCCGCACCCGGCCCGGTCGTCCCGGCGCCGATCCTCACCCTGCCGCGGCCGCGGATCAGGGCGCCCGGGTCACCGTCGGCCAGCCGTCCGACCTGCTCGACGGTGCCGAGGACGCCGGTGCTGGCGTAGGTCCCGTCGATGCGTGGAACCAGCAGGACCTTGGGCTTGCCGGGCTCCGAGCGGGCGGCGGCCTGAGCGGCCTCCACCGCGGCGCGCACATCGGCGTCGCTCAGGTCCAGCGGAACCACCATCCCGGGCAGCACGACCTCGTCGTCGAGCGGCAGCACGGGCAAGGTGAGCGGTGTGAAGGCCGTGGACTCAGCAGCCATGATCTCCCCTTCGGCAGTCAAGTTGAGCTATGCCGACTCAATGCTCGGGAGTCTTTGAATGTTCCCCCACCGCCGTTCGCTCTGAGCGATCACCTCCGCGGCACGGGTCGACAGACCGCCCGACGTGCGTCTGTAATAAGCAATAGGCAGTTACAGCTATTACTGGCGGGGGGATCCATGGACGGTGTCGTACGGGCGTGGGTGGACGGGTGGGTCGTGTCACGCGGGGCCTCGTCTCCGGTGCGCGAGCCCTGGGGATTCACGATCGACGTCGGGGAGGCGGACCATGTCTCGCGCCACGTCCTCGACGCGACGAACGACGCCGTCGACGAGGAGACGGTCAGCAAGGTGGCCGATGCGGTGACCGGCGCCGGCGTGTGGCTCAAGGTGTTCCAGGAGCCGTCGGTCGTCGGCGGCCGGCTGGGACCGGACTGGTGGGTCGACCCCGAGCCCGGGTACCTGATGACGGCCCCCCTGACGGACGCCGCGGGGGACGCGTCGGCCCCGGACGGCTGCCGACTGCGCACCTGGTCGCGCGGCGGTGTGACCCGCGTCCTGGTCACCGCCGCGGACGGCTCCCTCGCCGCACGCGGCCAGGTCGCACCGACCGGGGTCACCGCGGTCGTCGACCGGATCTGGACCTCCCCCGCCCACCGCCGCCGCGGCCTCGGCGGCCTCGTCGTCCGCGTCCTGCAGCGTGCGGCGGCCGAACAGGGCGCGGAGACCGGCGTTCTGGCGGGGACTCCGGCGGGACGCGCGCTGTACGAGAGCCTGGGCTGGCAAGTGGTGTCACCACTGACCAGCGCGAAGTTCACCGGGCGACCGGACGGGCCTGCGTGAGCGCGCGGGCGCGCCGCCACCGTCGCACCAGCGGCCAGGTCGCGATGCCGATGGCCAGGGAGATCAGGTGGCCCCAGTTCGTCATCGGGTCCGTGAAGGCGATCAGGTCGGCGACGAGCGTCCAGCCGACCCCGGCCAGCAGGGGCCACCTCAGCCAGGGGGTCAGCAGACCGGCGAGGGCGCCGACACTCGTGGCGACGCCGAAGCTGACGCCGTAGTCGAGGCGGTGCAGGGAACTGTCGGGCAGATGGCCGGCCAGGACCGCGAGGCCCACCGGGACCTCGGTGGCGAGGGTGGCCAGGACGTGCCCGAGCAGGAAGACACCGGCCGTACGCGCACCGCCGATCCGTCGCTCCAGGCCGGTCAGGACGAGGACGAGCCCGATCGCGTAGGGCGAGAGGACCCCGCCCGCGATCCACAGCGCGCTCCCCACCAGCACCAGCACCGGTGTCCGCACCAGGTGCGCCACGTCCGTGCTGGACCCCTGGTGCAGGGCGTACACCAGCCCGGGTCCCGCGTATTCGGTGATGAGCGAGGTGACGGCGAGGACGGCGACGTAGACGAAGGTGAACGGCGTGCCGGTGGGCGTGGGGAGGAGCCGCCAGGGGCGGGGGGCCCGGCGGGCGGCGGCACTGGGTGCCTCGGGCGCCACGGGCACCACGGGAGCGGTGGGGTGCAGCGGCCCGCGCTGGCTCGGGATCCCGTCCAGCAGGGGCGGGGACGCAGGCGCCGAAGGGGCCTGGGTGTCGGCCCGCGCAGTCCGTTCCAAGGTGAGGCGCTCCTTCCGTTTCGCCTCACCTTTCGCTCCGCACGGACCGCCTGTCTGTGACCGGCGCCACCCGGACGCCGATTCTCAGCGACTTCCCAGCCCGCACTCACCTGCGTCTTAATTCCTCCAACGGTCCGTCACATCGGTGCCAGGATGAGCACATGGCCATCGCTTACGACATTCCCGAAGTCCTGGACCGTCGCGAGGGTCCCTACGGCGAGGTCGTCCTGCGCCGCCACGGCGAGCTGCTCCAGATCATCGCCAACGGCTGCTTCCTGATGGACACCTCCGACGGCCGCTCGGAACGCTTGCTCGTCGACGCCACGTTGAGCGCCCTCGGCGGGCGGGCCGCACCGCACGTCCTGATCGGCGGCCTGGGCGTCGGCTTCTCTCTGGCGCACGCCGCCGCCGACCCCCGCTGGGGACGGATCACGGTCGTCGAGCGCGAGACCGCCGTCATCGACTGGCACCGCCGCGGCCCCCTGTCCGGGTTGTCCCGCGACGCCCTCGCCGACCCTCGCACCGAGATCGTCGCAGCGGACCTGCTCGAATTCGTCAATGAGACATGCGACACGTACGACGCGCTGTGCCTGGACATCGACAACGGGCCCGACTGGACCGTCACCGACGGCAACGACGGGCTGTACGGTCCGGTCGGACTGGCAAGCTGTGCAAGGGTGTTGAGACCGGGCGGGGTGCTCGCGGTGTGGTCCGCGAAGCCGTCGCCGGATTTCGAGGGAACCTTGAGGAATGCCGGGTTCCAACAGGTGCGTACCGAAGAGATCCCGGTTGCCCGAGGCGTTCCCGACGTAGTGCATCTCGCGGTAAGACCTGGATAGCAAAGGCGCGGTGCCTCCCCGTACGCTGCTCCCCTGACGCGGATCATTCAAGCGTCAATCGCAACCATGCGCAGGCACAGCCAGTCAGACGGGATCACCCCACTGGTTCCGGAAAGCACACTCAGGGGCGGGCGATGGAGCAGACACACACCTCCCACAGCACGACGACGGCGACTCCGGGCGCCCAGCGACGCGTCCTGGTGGTCGAGGACGACCCGACGATCGTCGACGCCATCGCAGCCCGCCTGCGCGCCGAGGGATTCCTCGTGCAAACGGCGGGCGACGGTCCGGCGGCCGTCGACACCGCAGAGGCCTGGCAGCCCGATCTGCTGATCCTCGACATCATGCTGCCCGGCTTCGACGGTCTGGAGGTCTGCCGTCGTGTGCAGGCCGCCCGCCCGGTGCCGGTGATGATGCTCACCGCGCGTGACGACGAGACCGACATGCTGGTCGGGCTCGGCGTCGGCGCCGACGACTACATGACCAAACCCTTCTCGATGCGGGAGCTGGCCGCGCGCGTGCACGTCCTGCTGCGCCGTGTGGAGCGGGCCGCGCTCGCCGCGACCACGCCGCGCAGCGGCATCCTGCGGCTCGGCGAGCTGGAGATCGACCACGCGCAGCGCCGGGTGCGGGTGCGCTCGGAGGACGTGCACCTGACGCCCACCGAGTTCGACCTGTTGGTCTGCCTGGCCAACACCCCGCGCGCGGTGCTCTCCCGTGAGCAGCTCCTGGCCGAGGTGTGGGACTGGGCGGACGCCTCCGGCACCCGCACGGTCGACAGCCACATCAAGGCGCTGCGCCGGAAGATCGGCGCCGAGCGCATCCGTACGGTCCACGGCGTGGGTTACGCGCTGGAGACCCCGAATCCATGAGCGAAGGGCGGTCGGCCGCACGGAGGAGCCCCGGGGAGCCCTGGGGCGGCGTACGCCCGTTCTCGATCAAGACCAAGCTGGGCGCGCTCGTCGTCATCTCGGTGCTGATCACCACCGGTCTGTCGATGATCGCGGTGCACACCAAGACGGAACTGCGCTTCATCACGGTCTTCTCGATGATCGCCACACTGCTCATTACGCAGTTCGTGGCTCATTCACTCACCGCTCCGCTGGACGAGATGAACACGGTCGCCCGGTCCATCTCGCACGGTGACTACACGCGCCGCGTGCGGGAGAACCGCTGGGACGAACTGGGCGACCTGGCTCAGACGATCAACGCCATGGCGGACGAGCTGGAGGCGCAGGACCGCCAGCGCAAGGAGCTCGTCGCCAACGTCTCGCACGAGCTGCGCACCCCCATCGCGGGTCTGCGCGCCGTCCTGGAGAACGTCGTGGACGGCATCGCCGAGGCCGACCCCGAGACGATGCGCACGGCCCTGAAGCAGACCGAGCGCCTGGGACGGCTCGTGGAGACGCTCCTGGACCTCTCCCGCCTGGACAACGGCGTCGTACCGCTGCGCAAGCGGCGTTTCGAGGTGTGGCCGTACCTCTCGGGCGTGCTGAAGGAGGCCAACATGGTCGCCTCCGCGCGGGCGACGATGGGCTCGGGCGGCTCGCACACCCGGACCGACGTCCATCTGCACCTGGACGTCTCCCCGCCGGAGCTGACCGCGCACGCCGACCCGGAGCGCATCCACCAGGTGGTCGCCAATCTGATCGACAACGCGGTCAAGCACAGCCCGCCGCACGGCCGCGTGACGGTCAAGGCGCGGCGCGGGGCGGTGCCCGAGTCGCTGGAGCTGGAGGTCCTGGACGAGGGCCCCGGCATCCCCCGGTCGGAGTGGCACCGTGTGTTCGAGCGATTCAACCGGGGTGCGGTGCGCCGGCCGCACGGGCCGGGCAGCGACGGCGGTACGGGGCTCGGGCTGGCGATCGCCCGCTGGGCCGTGGATCTCCACGGAGGCCGGATCGGAGTGGCTGAATCCGAGCGAGGTTGCCGGATTCTCATCACTCTTCCGGGAGAGACATCTGTGCCAAGTTGACGTAAAGTCCGAACCGGAGCCTCAAGATCCACCGGAGTCCGCGCTGACGGACACGTGTGATCAGGCACAGGTCTGCGCGCTGGGCGCGTACGGCCCTCATCTCTGTATCCCCCACGGCCGTTCCGAAGCGGAACCACGCTTGTTTCCCGCCATTTACAGCCGTGAAACGCGCTCTGAGATGTGACTTACACGACGATGAACGGGCCCGACCTGACCTTCACCGTCTTGGGGGCGTAGCCTTTATTCCCGCTGTCCATCACCTTGTGAAGCGGAAGAGGGCGGTTGCCGCCGTGTCGCCACAGTCCCCCAGTAACTCGAGCATCTCGACCGACGCCGACCAAGCGGGCAAGAACCCCGCTGCCGCGTTCGGTCCGAACGAGTGGCTCGTCGACGAGATCTATCAGCAGTACCTCCAGGACCCGAATTCGGTCGATCGCGCCTGGTGGGACTTCTTCGCCGACTACAAGCCGGGCGCCGCGGGCGCCCCGGCTCCGGCGGGTACTGCGGCCGCGGGGGTCGCAGAGACCCCCACGGCTCCTGCGGCCCCGGCCGCCGCCGCTCCTGCGGCTCCGGCCGCCGCGCCGGCCCCCGCGGCCCCGAAGCCCGCGGCCGCCGCGCCGGCTCCCGCCAAGGCCGCCGCGCCTGCTCCGGCTCCCGCGAAGCCCGCGGCCGCCAAGCCGAAGGCCGCACCGGCCGCCGAGGCCGCGGCGCCCGCCGAGGGGCCCGAGTTCGTGACGCTGCGCGGCCCGTCCGCCGCGGTCGCGAAGAACATGAACGCCTCCCTGGAGCTGCCCACGGCCACGTCCGTGCGCGCGGTGCCGGTGAAGCTGCTCTTCGACAACCGCATCGTCATCAACAACCACCTCAAGCGCGCCCGGGGCGGGAAGATCTCCTTCACGCACCTGATCGGCTACGCGATGGTGCAGGCCATCAAGGCCATGCCGTCGATGAACTACGCGTTCGGTGAGAAGGACGGCAAGCCGACCCTCGTCAAGCCGCCGCACGTCAACCTCGGTCTCGCCATCGACCTGGTCAAGCCGAACGGCGACCGCCAGCTGGTCGTCGCGGCGATCAAGAAGGCCGAGACGCTGAACTTCTTCGAGTTCTGGCAGGCCTACGAGGACATCGTCCGTCGCGCCCGCGACAACAAGCTGACGATGGACGACTTCACCGGTGTGACGGTCTCCCTGACCAACCCCGGTGGCCTCGGCACGGTCCACTCGGTGCCGCGTCTGATGCCCGGCCAGTCGGTGATCATGGGCGTCGGCTCCATGGACTACCCGGCGGAGTTCCAGGGCACCTCCCAGGACACCCTGAACAAGCTCGGCATCTCCAAGGTCATGACGCTCACGTCGACCTACGACCACCGGGTCATCCAGGGCGCCGCCTCCGGCGAGTTCCTGCGCGCCGTCGCCAACCTCCTGCTCGGCGAGAACGGCTTCTACGACGACGTCTTCGAGTCGCTGCGCATCCCCTACGAGCCGGTCCGCTGGCTCAAGGACATCGACGCCAGCCACGACGACGACGTCACCAAGGCCGCCCGCGTCTTCGAGCTGATCCACTCCTACCGGGTCCGCGGCCACGTCATGGCCGACACCGACCCGCTGGAGTACCAGCAGCGCAAGCACCCCGACCTGGACATCACCGAGCACGGGCTCACCCTGTGGGACCTGGAGCGCGAGTTCGCCGTCGGCGGTTTCGCCGGCAAGTCGATGATGAAGCTGCGCGACATCCTCGGCGTGCTGCGCGACTCGTACTGCCGCACCACCGGCATCGAGTTCATGCACATCCAGGACCCCAAGCAGCGCAAGTGGATCCAGGACCGTGTCGAGCGCAGCCACACCAAGCCGGAGCGCGAGGAGCAGCTGCGCATCCTGCGCCGGCTGAACGCGGCGGAGGCCTTCGAGACCTTCCTCCAGACCAAGTACGTCGGCCAGAAGCGCTTCTCCCTGGAGGGCGGCGAGACCGTCATCCCGCTGCTGGACGCGGTCCTCGACTCGGCCGCCGAGTCCCGCCTGGACGAGGTCGTCATCGGCATGGCCCACCGCGGCCGCCTCAACGTCCTCGCCAACATCGTCGGCAAGTCGTACGCGCAGATCTTCCGCGAGTTCGAGGGCAACCTCGACCCGAAGTCGATGCACGGCTCCGGCGACGTGAAGTACCACCTGGGCGCCGAGGGCACCTTCACGGGCCTGGACGGCGAGCAGATCAAGGTCTCGCTGGTCGCCAACCCCTCGCACCTGGAGGCGGTGGACCCGGTCCTGGAGGGCGTCTCGCGCGCCAAGCAGGACATCATCAACAAGGGCGGCACGGACTTCACCGTCCTGCCGGTGGCGATCCACGGCGACGCGGCCTTCGCGGGCCAGGGCGTGGTGGCCGAGACCCTGAACATGTCGCAGCTGCGCGGCTACCGCACCGGCGGCACGGTCCACATCGTCATCAACAACCAGGTCGGCTTCACGGCCGCGCCGGAGTCCTCCCGTTCGTCGATGTACGCGACGGACGTGGCGAGGATGATCGAGGCCCCGATCTTCCACGTGAACGGCGACGACCCGGAGGCCTGCGTCCGCGTGGCGCGCCTGGCCTTCGAGTTCCGCCAGGCCTTCAACAAGGACGTGGTGATCGACCTCATCTGCTACCGCCGCCGCGGTCACAACGAGACGGACAACCCGGCCTTCACCCAGCCGCTGATGTACGACCTGATCGACAAGAAGCGCTCGGTGCGCAAGCTGTACACCGAGTCCCTGATCGGTCGCGGCGACATCACCCTGGAAGAGGCCGAGCAGGCGCTCCAGGACTTCCAGGGCCAGCTGGAGAAGGTCTTCACCGAGGTCCGCGAGGCCACCTCGCAGCCCGCCTCCGGTGACTCCCACGACGGTCAGGACACCTTCCCGGTCGCGGTGAACACCGCGGTCTCCGCCGAGGTCGTCAAGCGGATCGCCGAGTCCCAGGTCAACATCCCCGACCACATCACCGCGCACCCGCGGCTGCTGCCGCAGCTGCAGCGCCGTGCGGCGATGGTCGAGGACGGCACGATCGACTGGGGCATGGGAGAGACCCTCGCCGTCGGCTCCCTCCTCCTGGAGGGCGTCCCGGTCCGCCTGGCCGGCCAGGACTCCCAGCGCGGCACGTTCGGCCAGCGCCACGCGGTGATCATCGACCGGGAGACCGGCGAGGAGTTCACGCCGCTCAACTACCTCGCCGAGGACCAGTCGCGGCTGAACGTCTACAACTCGCTGCTCTCCGAGTACGCGGCCATGGGCTTCGAGTACGGCTACTCGCTGGCCCGCCCGGACGCGCTGGTGATGTGGGAGGCGCAGTTCGGCGACTTCGTCAACGGCGCGCAGACGGTGGTGGACGAGTTCATCTCGTCGGCCGAGCAGAAGTGGGGCCAGACCTCCGGCGTCACCCTGCTCCTGCCGCACGGCTACGAGGGCCAGGGGCCGGACCACTCCTCCGCCCGTCCGGAGCGCTTCCTGCAGATCTGCGCCCAGAACAACATGACGGTCGCCATGCCGACGCTGCCGTCGAACTACTTCCACCTCCTGCGGTGGCAGGTGCACAACCCGCACCACAAGCCGCTGGTCGTCTTCACCCCGAAGTCGATGCTGCGCCTGAAGGCGGCGGCCTCGAAGGCGGACGAGTTCACGGCGGGCCAGTTCCGCCCGGTCATCGGCGACGCGTCGGTCGACCCGGCCGCGGTCCGCAAGGTCGTCTTCTGCGCGGGCAAGGTCTACTACGACCTGGAGGCCGAGCGTCAGAAGCGCGGTGTCACGGACACGGCGATCATCCGCGTCGAGCGCCTGTACCCGCTGCCGGGTGCCGAGCTCCAGGCGGAGGTCAACAAGTACCCGAACGCCGAGAAGTACCTCTGGGCCCAGGAGGAGCCGGCGAACCAGGGTGCCTGGCCGTTCATCGCCCTGAACCTGATCGACCACCTGGACCTGGCGGTCGGCGCCGACGTGCCTCACGGCGAGCGTCTGCGGCGCATCTCGCGCCCGCACGGCTCGTCCCCGGCCGTCGGTTCCGCCAAGCGCCACCAGGCCGAGCAGGAGCAGCTGGTGCGCGAGGTGTTCGAGGCGTAACCGCCGCCCTCGCAGGTCGTACGTGACCGGGCCGCACCCCCTGTTGTCGGGGGTGCGGCCCGGCCGTTTCGGCGCACTTATCCTTGAGCCATGTACTTCACGGACCGTGGCATCGAAGAGCTGGAGAAGCGGCGCGGCGAGGAGGAAGTCACCTTCGAGTGGCTCGCCGAGCAGCTGCGGACGTTCGTCGACCTGAACCCGGACTTCGAGGTCCCGGTGGAGCGGCTGGCGACGTGGCTGGCTCGACTGGACGACGAGGACGACGACGAGGAGTAGGAGTCGGTCGTCCGACGCTTTGCCTGGGGGCGCCTGTATGGCGCCCCTTTTGCATGCCCGTCCGCAGCCCCCTGATCACCAGAACGGGTGCCTTGACTTTCCACCCCCGCGATATATCGTGAATCACGTAAGACGCGATATGGCGTGTTGGGCAGTGGTCGGGGAGGTCGTCAGCATGTCCGAGTGGTCCGTCTCAGAGCCCGGGAAGCTCACCTTCGACGAGCCGGTGAGCGAGCTCCAGGTGCGCATCGTCCGTGGAACAGTGAACGTCGTGGGGACCGACGAGGGTTCCGCCCGTCTGGAGGTCTCCGAGATCGACGGCCCTCCCCTGGTGGTCACACAGCAGGACGGCATCCTCACGGTGGCGTACGAGGACCTGCCCTGGAAGGGCTTCCTCAAGTGGCTCGACCGCAAGGGCTGGCGGCGCACCGCCGTGGTCTCGCTGGCCGTTCCGGCGCGCACCCGCGTGGAGGTGGGCGTGGTGAGCGCCGCGGCCGTGGTGTCGGGCATCGAGGCGCGAGCCGAGGTCAAGGGGGTCTCCGGGGACACCACCCTCGTGGGTCTCGCCGGGCCGGTGCGTGCGGACACCGTCTCGGGGAGTGTGGAGGCCCAGGCCCTCTCCGGCGACCTGCGCTTCAATTCCGTCTCCGGGGACCTGACCGTGGTCGACGGCGCCGGCTCCTCCGTGAAGGCCGACTCGGTGAGCGGTTCGATGATCGTCGACCTCGACCCGACGGCCCGCCCCACCGACGTCACCCTCTCGAGCGTCTCGGGCGAGATCGCCATCCGGCTGCCCCACCCGGCGGACGCGGAGGTGGAGGCCAACACGGCCAGCGGCGCGGTCTCCAACGCCTTCGAGGACCTGCGGGTCAGCGGCCAGTGGGGAGCCAAGCGGATCACCGGACGCCTGGGCGCGGGCAACGGCCGGCTGAAGGCGACGACGGTGTCCGGCTCGATCGCCTTGCTGCGGCGCCCGCAGGAGGACGGGGAGAGCGACGCCTGGGAGGCCGACCCCACGTCCGCGACCACCCGGCCGTCACCATCCGCTGCGGCTTCCGCTTCCGCCCCGTTGGCCCCGACGGACCCTGCGGATGGCGCGCGGGTCTCCTCGGGGGACAATTCCGGTTCCGGCCCGGGCGGCGACGCGACCTCGACCGATGCCCCGGCCGACGGCACGACCGACAAGAAGGTGCTCTGACATGCCCCCCGTCTTCGCCCATGGCCGCCTCCGCCTCTACCTGCTGAAGCTGCTGGACGAGGCCCCGCGTCACGGCTACGAGGTGATCCGCCTCCTCGAGGAACGCTTCCAGGGGCTCTACGCTCCCTCCGCGGGCACGGTCTATCCCCGCCTGGCCAAGCTGGAGGCCGAGGGACTGGTCACCCACACCACCGAGGGCGGCCGCAAGGTGTACGCCATCACGGACGCGGGCCGCGCCGAACTGGCCGACCGCAGCGGTGAGCTGGCCGACCTGGAACTGGAGATCCGGGAGTCGGTCGCGGAGCTGGCCGCCGAGATACGGGCCGATGTGCGCGGCGCGGCCGGTGACCTGCGGCGCGAGATGCGGGCGGCGGCCACCGAGGCCCGCCGGGGCACGAGCACCGGCGGGGGCGAGCATGTCCCCTTCGGAGATCTCGGCGACCCCGGTGCGTACGGCGAGTACGGAGACAAGGAGGCGTGGCGCGCCGCGAAGGAGGAGATGCGCCGCGTCAAGCAGGAGTGGAAGGAGCAGGCCAGGCGGGCAAAGGACGAGAGCCGCCGGGCCCGCGACGAGGCCCAGCGGGCCCGGCGCCAGGCCAAGGAGGCCCAGGACCGGGCCCGGACACAGACGCAGGAGGAGGTGCAGCGCATCGCCCGGCGGGTGCAGGAGCAGGTGCAGGACCACTTCGCGCGGGGTGACTGGCCCACGGGGCTGCGGGAGGGACTGACCGAGCTGGCCAAGGAGTTCGGCGAGTTCGGCAAGGACTTCGGGAAGGAGTTCGGCAAGGACTTCGGGTTCGGCCGGACGGGGCCCGGCGGCCGGGCGGCGACCGCGGAACCCGAGTACGGGCAGACCCCGGAGGACTTCCCCGCCGATTACCAGCCCGCCTGGGCCCACGAGGACCCCACCGGCGATCCCGCCCGCGACCTGGACCGCCTCCTCGACCGCTTCCGGGACGACATCCGTGACGCGGCCCGAGACCACGGCATCAGCCCCGGCCAGTTGACCGACGCCCGCCGTCACCTGTCGACGGCGGCGGCACACATCGGAGCGATACTGCGAACGCCGAAGGGCTGAGGGATTGAGGGATTGAGGGCCTGAGGGGCGAGGGGCGGCCTCAGCCGGCGGCCCGGGCCTCGCCCCCCTCGCCGTACAGCACCCGCGTCACCGACGCGTGGGTCACGCCGTGGTCGGCGAGGGTCTCAGCGGGGACGCCCGGAAGGGTGGTCAGGGCGAGGAGTATGTGTTCGTCGCCGACATGACGGTCACGGCGGGCCACCGCGGCGCGCAGGGCCCTTTCGAGAACATCCTTCGCACCCCGGCTGAAGCTGCGCCGGCCCGACCACCGGCCCTTGTCCGCGCGGTCGCCGGACAGTGCCCCGACACCGTGCGCCTCCTCGACCCGGGAGACGATCGCGGAGAGGTCGATGCCCAGCCCGGCCAGGGCGTCGGCCTCCGCCCGCGTCAGACCGGCGCGTCGGCGCGCGGCGTCCAGCGCCTGCCGTACCGACTCCCGGCGTTCGGTGAGGCCCAACGCGGCCAGCGCGAAGGAGGCGCGGCTCGCCTCGCGGTCGAGCAGCGCGAGCAGCAGGTGCTCGGGGTCGACGCACTGCGAGCCGGAGCGCCGGCCGTGGGCGACGGCGCCCCGCACCACGTCGCGGGCGTCCTGCGTGAAGCGTTCGAACATCACTGCCTCCCGTACTTCTTGTGCACGGCCTGCCTGCTGACGCCGAGTTCCGCGGCGATCTCCTGCCACGACCAGCCCTGATGGCGCGCACTGCGCACCTGCACCGCCTCCAGCTGCTCCAGCAGCCTGCGCAGTGCGGCGACGGCGCGCAGTCCGACCCGCGGATCGCGGTCACCCGCGCGCTCGGCGAGATCCGTTGCTTCGGTCATGACGTCAACTTACGTTGACACCAAGGGGACGTCAACCGAAGTTGACACATGGGACAGCGGAAAGGCGGGCCCGCAGCGCCGGGCCCGCCTCTGCGGTAGTGGTCTCAGGAGTTGTTCGTGAGGACGATCTTTCCGAACTGGTCACCCGAGGCCAGCCGCTCGAAGCCCTCGCGGGCCCGGTCCATCGGCAGTACCTCGTCGATGACAGGGCGCACGCCGGTCGCGGCGCAGAAGGCGAGCAGGTCCTCCAGCTCGTCCTTGGTGCCCATCGTGGAGCCGACGATCTTGAGCTCCAGGAAGAAGACGCGGGTCAGCTCGGCGTGGGAGGGCCGGTCGCCGCTCGTCGCACCGGAGATGACGAGCGTGCCGCCGGGCCGCAGGGACTTGATCGAGTGCGACCAGGTGGCGGCACCGACGGTCTCGATGACGGCGTCCACCCGCTGCGGCAGCCGCGCCCCCGGCTCCAGCGCCTCGACAGCCCCGAGTTCCACGGCCCGCTTCCGCTTGGCCTCGTCGCGGCTGGTGGCGAAGACCCGCAGCCCGGCCGCCTTCCCGAGGACGATCGCGGCCGTGGCGACTCCGCCGCCGGCGCCCTGGACGAGGACCGAGTCGCCGGGGCGTACACCGGCGTTGGTGAAGAGCATGCGGTAGGCCGTCAGCCAGGCGGTGGGCAGGCAGGCGGCCTCCTCGAAGGAGAGCTCCTTGGGCTTGGGCAGGAGGTTCCAGGTCGGTACGGCGACCTGCTCGGCAAAGGTGCCCTGGTAGCGCTCGGTGAGGATGGAGCGGGGTTCGTCGGGGCCGACCCCGTGCCCGGACTGTCCGATGACGGAGTACAGGACGACCTCGTTGCCGTTCTCGTCGACGCCGGCGGCGTCACAGCCGAGGATCATCGGCAGCTTGTCCTCTGCGAGGCCCACGCCGCGCAGGGACCACAGGTCGTGGTGATTGAGGGAGGCGGCCCTGATATTGACGATGCTCCAGCCGGGCCGGGCCACGGGGGCGGGACGCTCCCCCAACTCCAGTCCGGAAAGCGGCTGGTCACGGTCGATTCGGGCGGCGTAGACGGCGAACATGAAGCCGACGATAGGGTCCCGGCCCGGCCGACGAAACCAGGGGGCCGTGTGACACATCCCCTCTTGCGAACCGCTGCGCCTGCTGCGGCGAGGTGTGCGCCCGCGCCTCCCCCGAGCGGGCGCTGGTGGGTGAAGAAAATGGCCCCGCCGCAAGCGGCGGGGCCATTCGACGCAAGCTCAGCGCGGAGCCGACCTCAGGCCCGAGCAACCCCCTCCGCACGAGCCGCCGCGGCCACCGCGGCCGTAACCGCCGGAGCGACGCGCTCGTCGAAGGGTGAGGGGATGACGTAGTCGGCCGCGAGGTCGTCGCCCACGACCGCCGCGAGCGCCTCCGCCGCCGCGATCTTCATGCCCTCCGTGATCCGGGAGGCCCGCACCTGAAGCGCCCCGGCGAAGATGCCCGGGAACGCCAGCACGTTGTTGATCTGGTTCGGGAAGTCGGACCGCCCGGTCGCCACGACCGCCGCGTACTTGTGGGCGACGTCCGGATGCACCTCGGGGTTCGGGTTGGCCATCGCGAACACGAACGCGCCCTCAGCCATCGAGGCCACGGCCTCCTCCGACACCGTACCGCCGGAGACACCGATGAAGACGTCCGCGCCCTCCAGTGCCGCCTCCAGCGACCCGGAGATCCCCGCCTTGTTGGTGAACTCGGCGAGCTCCGCCTTGACCGCCGTGAGGTCGTCGCGCTCCCGGGAGACGACGCCCTTGCGGTCCGCGACCGCCACGTCCCCGATACCGGCCTCGATCAGCATCTTCGCGATGGCGACGCCCGCCGCGCCCGCGCCCGAGATGACCGCCCGCAGGTCGCCGATCGTCCGCCCGCTCAGCCGTGCCGCGTTGCGCAGCGCGGCCAGCGTCACGACCGCCGTACCGTGCTGGTCGTCGTGGAAGACGGGAATGTCCAGCTGCTCCTGGAGCCTGCGCTCGATCTCGAAGCACCGCGGCGCCGAGATGTCCTCCAGGTTCACGCCGCCGAACGAGGGAGCGAGCCGCACCACGGTCTCGACGATCTCGTCGACGTCCGTACAGGCCAGCGCGATCGGCACGGCGTCCACGCCGCCGAACTGCTTGAAGAGGATCGCCTTGCCCTCCATGACCGGGAGGGAGGCCTCGGGGCCGATGTCCCCGAGCCCCAGGACGGCCGTACCGTCGGTCACGACGGCGACGACGGACGACTTCCACGTGTAGTCGTGGACCAGTTCCGGCTGTTCCGCGATCGCGGTGCACACGCGAGCGACGCCGGGGGTGTACGCGAGGGACAGGTCGTCCTTGTCCCGGAGCGGGACGGTGGCCTGCACGGCCATCTTGCCGCCGCGGTGCAGCGCGAACGCCGGATCGAAGGAATCGAGGGGCTCCGCACCGCCCTCCTGGTCCGTTTTGTTCTCGCCGCGAGGATTGAAGATCTCCGCTGCCACTTTGTGTTACCCCTTAGATGTTCATGGTTTGAGGGTGGCCACTCCCTGGTGAGGGGTGGGCGGGCACCACGCACGGCCCTGTCACTGATACGTACGGGCTCGTACGCGACGGGCGCGCCGCACACGCGCCCTGGGCCCCGGATGAGGGGTGTAAAGAACCTTCTTACCCGACGGACCGCGCTCAGGACGAGTCCATAACGCGAAGGTCACACGTCATGGGAGCACTCAAGGCTGAATATGGGGACAAGTTCTGGACAACCTCTTGACAAGGGCCCAAGTGGACACACGTCAGACACCTGGCCTGCGCCCCTCGTGAAAACTGCCGCAGATCTTCCGGCCGGAACGGTCGATTCCCGTAGAAGGTCCGGCCGTGATGTACCGGAGTGGTGCGGTTCGGGGGTCACCCGTTATCCGATTTTGACATAGCCGGTCCCCTGAACGGTTCAGTCCGAATGGCAAGATGCCGTAATCACACAAGGTCGCGACACTCGAAGACGTGTGCTCTCGTCGACCCATCGGCAACTCCACCCATCCGCCGGAGGAACCCAAAATGACCGCCAGCTCCACCCGTCGTACGACCGCCGCGCGCTCCCGGCTAGCAGCGGTCGGTGCAATCGCGGTCGCGGGCACCCTGCTCCTCGCCGGCTGCGGTGACCAGACCAAGGACTCCGGTTCGGGGAGCAGCGACAGCGCCTCCGCCTCGAGTTCGGCCCCGCTCGCCGACAAGCTGCCTCAGGCGATTCGCGACAAGGGTGTCATCAAGGTCGGCTCGGACATCGCGTACGCGCCGGTCGAGTTCAAGGACAGTTCCGGCAACACGGTCGGCATCGACCCGGACGTCGCCGATGCCCTGGGCAAGCAGCTCGGGGTGAAGTTCCAGTTCGAGAACGGCACCTTCGACACCCTGATCACCGGTCTGCGCTCCAAGCGCTACGACATCGCCATGTCCGCGATGACCGACACCAAGGACCGCCAGGAAGGCGTCGACGCCGATACCGGCAAGAAGGTCGGCGAGGGCGTCGACTTCGTGGACTACTTCACCGCCGGCGTCTCCATCTACACCAAGAAGGGCGACGACCAGGGCATCAAGACCTGGTCCGACCTGTGCGGCAAGAAGATCGTCGTGCAGCGCGGCACGGTCTCCGAGGACCTCGCCAAGGCCGAGGCCAAGAAGTGCACCGGCGGCAAGACGATCGCCATCCAGGCCTTCGACAACGACCAGCAGGCCCAGACCCGCCTGCGCGCGGGCGGCGCCGACGCCGGCTCCTCCGACTTCCCCGTCGCCGCGTACGCCGTGAAGACCTCCGGCGGCGGCAACGACTTCCAGATCGTCGGTGAGCAGGTCGAGGCCGCCCCGTACGGCATCGCGGTCGCCAAGAACAACGCCCAGCTGCGTGACGCCCTGAAGGACGCGCTGGACGCCATCATCAAGAACGGCGAGTACGACAAGATCATCAAGAAGTGGGGCGTCGAGGACGGCGCCGTCAAGAACGCCGTCGTCAACGGCGGCAAGTGACGGCTCGCCGCCAAAAGCGGGCACTGAAAGGCAACACCCGTGACTGTTGACACCGACAAGACGACGGGGCCGGCCGACACGCCCCCGGCCGGACCGGAGGCCATCAAGGCCATCCCGGTCCGGCACTACGGGCGGTACGTCTCCGCCGTTCTCGCCATCGCCATTCTGGGCGGGGTCGTCTACGCGTTCTCCCAGGGCAAGATCAACTGGGGCGCGATCCCGGACTACTTCTTCAACGACCGCATTCTCAGCGGCGTGGGCAAGACGCTCCTGCTGACCGTCCTGTCCATGGTGATCGGCATCCTCGGCGGCATCATGCTCGCCGTGATGCGCCTGTCGAAGAACCCCGTCACCTCGGCCATCGCGTGGTTCTACATCTGGTTCTTCCGTGGCACACCGGTCCTGGTCCAGCTGATCGTCTGGTTCAACCTGGGCCTGGTCTTCGAGTACATCAACCTCGGCCCGTTCTACAAGGACGAGTGGTCGGACTTCATGACCCCGTTCCTGACCGCGCTGCTGGGCCTCGGCCTGAACGAGGCCGCGTACATGGCAGAGATCTGCCGTGCCGGTCTGCTCGCGGTCGACGAGGGCCAGACGGAGGCCGCGCACGCGCTGGGCATGAGCCACAGCAAGACGCTGCGCCGGATCGTCATCCCGCAGGCGATGCGCGTGATCGTGCCGCCGACGGGCAACGAGGTCATCAACATGCTGAAGACGACCTCGCTGGTCTCGGTCGTCCAGTACTCCGAGCTGTTGCGCGTCGCCCAGGACATCGGCCAGACCTCCGGCGCGCCCGCCGAGATGCTGTTCCTGGCCGCGGCCTGGTACCTGCTGCTGACCTCGATCTTCAGCGTGGGCCAGTACTACCTGGAGCGGTACTACGCGCGTGGCGCGACCCGCCAGCTGGCGCCGACGCCGCTGCAGAAGATCAGGGCCAACCTCCTGTCGCTCGGCCGTGAGAAGGGAGGCCTGGCATGACCAAGAAGCTCAGCAAGTCCGACACCCCGGTGAAGGGCTCCGGGGAGCCCATGGTCAAGGCCGAGGGCGTCCACAAGTCGTACGGCCTCGTCGAGGTCCTCAAGGGGATCGACCTGGAGGTGAAGTCCGGCGAGGTGTTCTGCCTCATCGGTCCCTCCGGCTCCGGCAAGTCGACCTTCCTGAGGTGCATCAACCACCTCGAGAAGATCAACGCCGGACGGCTGTACGTCGACGGGGAGCTGGTCGGCTACCGCCAGAAGGGCGACAAGCTGTACGAGCTCAAGGACAGCGAGGTCTCCCTGAAGCGCCGGGACATCGGCATGGTCTTCCAGCGCTTCAACCTCTTCCCGCACATGACGGCGGCGGAGAACGTCGTCGAGGCCCCGGTCCAGGTCAGGGGCGTCAGCAAGTCCCAGGCCCGGGAGCGCGCGATGCAGCTGCTGGAGCGCGTGGGCCTGGCCGACAAGGCCGGGAGCTACCCCGCGCAGCTCTCCGGCGGTCAGCAGCAGCGAGTGGCGATCGCCCGGGCGCTGGCGATGGACCCGAAGCTGATGCTGTTCGACGAGCCGACCTCGGCCCTCGACCCGGAGCTGGTCGGTGACGTCCTCGACGTCATGCGCGACCTCGCCGAGTCCGGCATGACGATGGTGGTCGTCACCCACGAGATGGGCTTCGCCCGCGAGGTGGGCGACAGCCTGGTCTTCATGGACGGCGGCGTGGTCGTCGAGTCCGGCAACCCGCGCGAGGTGCTGACCAACCCGCAGCACGAGCGCACGCAGGCCTTCCTGTCGAAGGTGCTGTAGCCGACGTGGTGAGGGGCGGTACGGAATTCCGTACCGCCCCTCACGCGTCTGCGCAGCCGGGTGCCGGCCGGGTGCCCGGGCCCGGGGCCTACTTGAGGGCGAGCAGGAGCGTGTCCGACGGGGAGGACCACACCGGGCGGGCCTCGGTGAAGCCCTTCTCGCGCAGCACACGCGCGTGCCAGGCGACGGAGGGCATGTCACCGTCGGCGTGCTCGCCGTAGATCTCGAAGCGCTCGGCCGTGGGCCCGGCGAGGGCGGGGTCCTGGGCGGCGACCTGCCACCACTCGGCCCAGTCGAGGGCGCCGTCCCGCTTGGCTTGTTCCATGCGCGCGTGCCGCTGTGCGCGCTCGGCCGCGTTGATCCTGGGGGTCGTCTCGTCGATCATGTGGTCCGCGTTCAAGAAGACACCGCCGTCGCGGACGAGCTCCGCGATCCGACCGTAGAGGACCGCGAGGGGTTCGCTGTGCAGCCAGTGCAGGGCCGTGGCGGTCAGGACGGCGTCGTAGGAGTCGTACGGCAGCCTCGTGGGCCAGTCGGGGTCCTTGAGGTCGGCGGTGACGAGCCGGACGCGCTCGTCGCCCGCGAAGGTGCCCTCGGCGATGGCGAGGAGCGCCGGGTCGAGGTCGACGCCGGTGCTGACGGCGTCCGGGAACCGGGCGAGCAGCCGGGCGGTGATGCTGCCGGTGCCGCAGGCCAGGTCGAGGACGCGTGGGGCGGGGCCGACGAGCGCCTCCACCATGTCCAGCATGATCCGGAAGCGTTCCTCGCGGTCGGGCATGTACCACTCCTGCTGCCGGTCCCAGCTCTCCTGCCAGGCAGGCCAGTCCGCGCCCGTCGTGGTCATGCGCGCGTCCGTCATCGAACCCCTCCACCAGATAGCTCGCGTAATACCCTGGAAGCACGACCGGCTGTTACGCGGCCGCACCAACGACCATAGAGCGCCGCCGTAAGGACTACAAGTGGAACTGGCCTATTACTCGGACTATGCCGTACGGCTCGTGAACAGCGAGGAGCCGTTGCGCGGCAAGGACTCGCTCACCTCGGTCGAGGCGGTCCGCGACCTCTTCGGCCGCAACCGGCACACCGCCCGTCGCGCCACGGAGGCGGACGTGACGCGGTTCCGCTCGCTGCGCACCCGGCTGCGCGCCGTCTTCGAGGCAGCCGACCAGGGCGACGAGACGCTCGCGGTGGACCTGCTGAACGCCCTGATGCTGGAGTTCCCGGTCAGCCCGCAGATCTCCGGGCACGACTTCCGCGACGACGACGGCCGTCCGCTGTGGCACATGCACCTGGCCGACCACCCGTCCAACGTCACCGCCGGCTTCGCCGCCATCGCCTCCATGGGCCTGGCGTTCCACCTGACCGAGTACGGCGTCGACCGCCTGGGCCTGTGCGAGGCCGCCCCCTGCCGCAACGCCTACCTGGACACCTCGACCAACCGCTCCCGGCGCTACTGCTCCGACCGCTGCGCCACCCGCGCCAACGTGGCCGCCTACCGCGCCCGCAAACGCCAGGAGGCCGACCGCTCCGAACGCCCCGGGCGGACCGAGCGCACCGGTCTGGCCGCCGACAGTGCCCAGCGCACCAGCGCGAACGGCGAGCGCTGAGCCGGGGCCGGCGGACGGAACCGGAAGCGGACCCTGCCCAGGATCAGCTCGTCGGGCACGGTCCCGTAGTCGGTGCTGTCGCCGCCTGCGAACGCGTTGTCCCCGAGCACCCACCAACCACCCTCGCACCGCTGCGTGGCCCGCTTGACGACGAGCAGGTCCTGCTGGAACGGGTGCCGCAGGACGACCACGTCCCCGACCCTGATCCGCGCTCCGTACCGCACCACCAGCTGGTCCCCGTGGTACAGCGTGGGCACCATGGACGGCCCGGTCACCTCGGCCAGCCCAAAGGGCACCGCCGACCTCCCCCGCTCGGTCTCCTGCGACAGCTCCGGCATGCCCGGCACCTCCCCGGTCCGTTCCTCCACCAGTCTCAGTCTGACCCCGGACTTTTGTCCTAAGCCCAAGGGGGCACTCGCGAAAACCGGTTCCGCAGGGAGTAATGTCCCACCTGAGAAGACGATCACGAGGAAGGAATGCTCCATGCTTTCCCGCCTGTTTGCCCCCAAGGTCAAGGTCAGCGCGCACTGCGACCTGCCCTGCGGCGTGTACGACCCGGCCCAGGCCCGCATCGAGGCGGAGTCGGTGAAGGCCGTCCAGGAAAAGATGGCCGCCAACGACGACCCGCACTTCCAGGCGCGTGCCACCGTCATCAAGGAGCAGCGCGCCGAGCTCGCCAAGCACCACGTCTCGGTGCTCTGGAGCGACTACTTCAAGCCCCCGCACTTCGAGAAGTACCCGCAGCTTCACCAGCTCGTCAACGACACCCTGAAGGCTCTGTCCGCCGCCAAGGGCTCGACGGACCCGAGCACGGGCGAGAAGGCTCTCCAGCTCATCGCCGAGATCGACAAGATCTTCTGGGAGACCAAGAAGGCTTGATTCCGGGCCTTTTCCACTGTGACATCGGTCGCAGTCCTCTTCCGCCCCCGACCCGTCCCGGCCGCCGACCCCGGCGTCCCGACGGACCGGGGGCGGCTTGTCGTCACAGGCCCTGGCTGTTCCGGAACTCCGCGCGCGGCCGGTGGAGACCGTGCGACCCTGACGGGGTGAACACCGAGGAACTGGTCCGGCTGCGGCGGGCGCGGGACCGCATCGACCGCGAGTACGCCGAGCCTCTGGACGTTCCCGCGCTGGCCCGCACCGCGCTGATGTCCCCCGGCCACTTCCAGCGCAGCTTCCGCCAGGCCTACGGCGAGACGCCCTACGGCTATCTGATGACCCGCCGCGTCGAACGCGCCAAGGCCCTGCTGCGCCGCGGCGACCTGACCGTGACGGAGGTGTGCATCGCGGTCGGCTGTACCTCGCTCGGCTCCTTCAGCTCCCGTTTCACCGAGCTGGTCGGCGAGACCCCGAGCGCGTACCGGGCCCGGTCGCACCAGGCCGGTGCGGCGATCCCCCCATGCGTGGCGCGAACGTACACACGCCCGAAACGGTCCTAGGCTCGTGGTATGGACCTGAAACTCCACCAGTGCTTCATCGCCGTCGACGACCACGACAAGGCGTTGCGGTTCTACTGTGACGTCCTGGGCCTGAAGGTCCGCAACGACGTCAACTTCGAGGGGATGCGCTGGGTGACCGTCGCCTCCCCGCTGCAACCGGATGTGGAGATCGTCCTGGAGCCCCCGGCCGCCGGCCCCGACTTCTCTCCCGCCGACCGGCAGGCGATGGCCGAGCTGCTGGCCAAGGGTGTGCTCCGCGGCGTCATCTTCACCACCACCGACTGCGACCAGCTCTTCGCCCGGGTCCAGGAGGCCGGCGGTGAGGTGCTCCAGGAGCCGATGGACCAGCCGTACGGGGTCCGCGACTGCGCGTTCCGGGATCCGGCGGGCAACGTGCTGCGGTTCCTGGAGCGCCCGGCCGGGTGACGCGCGCGCGGAGCGTCCTGCGCGCCGCCCTACGATCGTCCCCATGCCGCAACCCATCCTGTGGACCCACGCCTTCGTCGACCGGCCCCTGCAACTCTTCGACCGCGCCTGCGCCTTCTGGTCGGCGGTCACCAACACCCGGCTGTCCCGCCTGCGCGGTGAGCGGCAGGAGTTCGTCACCCTCCTGCCGGCGGGCGCCGACGCCTGCGTCAAGGTTCAGGGCGTCGCCGCTGGTGAGGGCGGTGCCCATCTCGACTTCGCGGTGGACCACGTCCCGGAGTTCGTGAGGGGGGTGCTGGACCTGGGCGGCGAGCTCGTCGCCGACCACGGGCGGTGGGCGGTCCTCGGCTCGCCCGCCGGGCAGCTGTTCTGCGTGGGCCCGTGGTGGCACGGGGAGTCGGTGCGGCCGCCGGTGGTGCGGGGCAGCCGGCTGGACCAGGTCTGCGTCGACGTACCGCCGTCCGCCTACGACGACGAGGTCGACTTCTGGAGCGAGCTGCTCCCCGGCTGGCACTCCGTGCCCGGCTCGCTCCCCGAGTTCCACGTGGTGGCACCGCCGCCCGGGCTGCCGATCCGCATCCTCCTCCAGCGCCTCGACGAGGAGCGGCCCGTCTCCGCCCACCTCGACCTGGCCTGCGCGGACATCGAGAAGACCCGGGCCGCGCACGAACGCCTCGGCGCGACCCTGGTCGCCCGCGAGCGGCACTGGACGGTGATGCGGGACCCGGCGGGCGGCACGTACTGCCTGACCGGCCGCGATCCGGTGACGGGCGGACTGCCGCGCCGGACGGGGTGAGCCAACGGATCGTCGTACAGGCGCACATTCCTGCGGACCCGGCTCGGCGGTCGGTCAGGGAGGATCGATTTCGTCCAGCCTCAGCAGAGGCGCCGGTACCTCACTGGGATCCTGGTTGTTCTCCCAGACGTACGGCCCCGGCGGCTCGGCAGCGTCGCGCAGCCACAGCGTCAGCCCGCCCCCCGCGACGGCGGTCACGGCCCACGCGACGACGACCCAGCGCCACCACCGGCGGCGTCCCCCCGCTTCTCGCACTCCCACTCCTTCGGCCCCCGCCGCCAGCGCTACGGGGACACGCTAGTCCCCCTGCGTGGACGTGTGTTGGTGTTCCTTGCGAGACGGTTCCTCAGGCCCGGCGCCCTCCACGACGTACGCCTCGCACCCGGGGTTTCGGCAGGGTCCCGCGACCCACTTCGGGACCCAGGCGCCCAGCGTCTTGTGACGCCGGACGACCGTGGCGACGGGCTGTCCGCAGACGGGACAGACGTGTCCTTCGCTGTCCATGTTCTCAGCGTAGGACGCGTGCGGCCTCAGCGCTTCCTGCCGTACGTCCGTACCAGGACGCCGTTGCCGAAGGCGCGCACGTCGTCGAGGGTGAACTCGGTGACGTCGAAGTCCGAGCCGAACATCGGCATGCCCGTGCCGTACGCGACCGGGTACGTCTTGACGACCAACTCGTCGATCTCGTCGCGCAGCGCCCCCGCGAGCCGGGAGCCGCCGCACAGGTAGATGCCGAACTCGCCGTTCTCGGCTTTCAGTTCGCGCACCTTGCCGACCAGGTCGTCGGCGATGATCTCGACGTCCGGGTCGGGCGACTCGCCCAGGGTGCGGGAGGCGACGTACTCGCGCAGGTGGGCGTAGGGGCGGGTGACGCCCTCCTTGAGAGCAAGGTCGTAGCTGGCCCGGCCCTGGATGAGGGTGTCGAACCGCTTGTTGGGCAGGTCGTCGATGCCGAGCTGCTTGCGCGCCGGGGTGAACAGGGTTTCCGGATACTCCGCCGTGAGGAATTCGAGGAACTCCGCGTCGACGAAGGGGAACATGGCCGAGGCGTCACCGTTCGGGTCGCCGATGAAGCCGTCGAGCGAGCAGGCGATGTAGTACGTGAGCTTTCGCAAGCCAGGTCTCTTTCCGTAGGCTATGGCGACCACGACAGTTGTAGTACTTCAGTTGTAGTGGTTACAAGAGGTTTTCCCGGAACGGATCAAGTGGGAGAGAGGATTCCGAATGGCCGGCAACCCGGAGCGCCGGGCCGCCCTCGTCGACGCGGGGGTCGAGGTGCTCGCACGTGAGGGCGCGCGGGGACTGACGTTCCGCGCGGTGGACGCGGCGGCGGCGGTGCCCGTGGGCACCGCGTCCAACTACTTCACCAGCCGCGACGATCTGCTGCGCCAGATCGACGCCCGTCTGCACGTCCGGCTCGCGCCCGATCCCGAGGTGGTGGGCCGACTGCTGGAAAAGCCCAGGGACCGCTCACTGGTCACGGCGTTCATGCACGACCTGATGGCGCGCGCGACACGGGACCACAGTGGCTACCTGGCCCTGATGGAGATGCGTCTGGAGGCCACCCGGCGCCCGGAACTGCGCGCGTCGTTCACCAAGTCGGTGCGCGGGGACCTCGACGAGGCCCTGGAGTTCCACCGCGGCGCCGGGCTGCCTGGCGGCGACGAGACCGTCACCGTCCTCTACCTGGCGATGCTCGGCCTCCTCCTGGAGCATCTGACCCTGCCCGACGTCCTGGACAGTGTGCTGCCCGGGGTGAGCGTGCCGGAGGGGCTGGTGGAAAGGATCGTGGCGACGATCGTGCCGGAGGAGTAGGGGTGCGTAGGGAGGCGGGACCGGCTCGGCGGACTCAGCCCCGCGGCTCGCGCCACATCGGCCACATGGTCGGGCCGTCCGGGAGGTCCAGTGCGCGGCCGGTGAACTCGAAGCCGAGGCGCTCGTACAGGGCGCGGCTGCGGGCGTTGCTCGCCTCCAGATAGGCCGGCAGTCCCTCGCGGTCGCAGCGGTCGAGGACGTGGGCGACGAGTGCGGTGCCCAGTCCCTCGCCCTGGCGCTCCGGCGCCACGCCGATCATCCACAGGTAGGCGTGGGCGCGGTCCGAGGGATGGATCCCCGCCGTCAGCCGGCCGACGGTCTCGACGCGTTCGTTCGCCGGTTCGACCGCCTCGCGCACCTGGGCGGGGCCGTCGTCCTCGGTGTGCTCGTCCTCCCCTCCGGCCGGTATGTCCAGCCACAGCGCGCACGCGGCGCCGTCCTCGGTGAGGTCGATGCGGCCCTCGCCGAACACGATGTCGGCGAAGGCGGCCATGAGCCGGGGGTGGAAGGTACGGCGCTGCTCCGCACCGGGGAACACCCAGGTGCTCACCGGGTCGTCCTGGAAGGCCTCGTCGAGCAGTCGGACGACCCGCTCACGATCGCCCTCGCCCGCCGTCCGTATCGCCACGCCCATGTCTCGCCCCTCGCTCAATGACCGTCGATCATGCGGAAATTGAGCCTAGCGGGCGGAGTTCCACCGGCGGTCGCGAGGGCTCGGCCCCCTGGTCACCAGGACGGGCCCCGCACACCGTGGGGATGTGCGGGACCCCCCGGTCCGGGGCCCCCGCCGGCCGCGCGGTGTCAGGAGCCGCGCGGCCCGGGTGTCCCCGGAGTCCGAACCGGCCGACAGCGACCTTCACCGCACCGAGTCGCTGTGGGCACGCCTTCCCGGCCGCCGTGGCTCGGACTCAGTTACTGCGCCGCGTCACGAACTCCGCCAGGGCCAGGAGACCGCCCGCCTCCTCGGGGTCGGGGATCGCTCGGGACAGTTCGTCCATCGCGCGGGCCATACGGTCGGCGGCCTGCCCCTGCGCCCAGTCCCGGCCGCCCGCCCGCTCGACGGCCAGCGTGGTCCGTTCCAGCTCGTCCTCCTCGTACGGCGCTCCGTACAGCTCGGCGAGTTCGGCGGCCGCCGTGGTGCCGGCGGAGAGCGCGGCGACCACCGGCAGGGACTTCTTGCGGGCGGCGAGGTCCGCGCCGGCCGGCTTGCCGGTGCGGCTCGGGTCGCCCCATATGCCGATGATGTCGTCGATGAGCTGGAAGGCGAGCCCGGCCTCGCGGCCGAACGCGTCCAGGGCGTCGACGTCGTCGGCCGACGCGCCCGCGTACAGCGCGCCCAGGGCGCATGCGCAGCCCAGCAGCGCGCCCGTCTTGGCCTCCGCCATGGCGAGCACCTCGTCGAGGGTGACCTCGGTGGGTGGCCGCCGCTCCAGCGCGGTGTCGGCGTGCTGTCCGGCGCACAGCTCCACGACACAGTCCGCGAGCCTGGCGGCGGCCGCCGGGGACGCCGGGTGCGGGTCTTCGGCCAGCAGCCTGAGCGCGAGCGCCTGGAGGGCGTCCCCGGCGAGGATCGCGTCGGCCTCGCCGAACACGGTCCACGCCGTGGCCCGGTGCCGACGGGTGGTGTCCCGGTCCATCACGTCGTCGTGCAGCAGCGTGAAGTTGTGCACCAACTCCACCGCCGTGGCCGCCCGGACGGCCGTCGAGCGGGCCGACGGTCCACCGAGCGCGGCGGCCGCGGTGAGGACGAGCGCGGGGCGGATCGCCTTGCCTGCGTGCCCGGCGGCCGGGGTGCCGTCGGCGTGCTCCCAGCCGAAGTGGTACAGCGCGATCCGCCGCATCGAGGCGGGCAACGATTCGACCGCCGCCCGTAGTTCGGGATCGACCGACGCCCGCGTGCGCTCCAGGATCGCCGTCGCCTCGTGCCCGTCGGGCGGACCCGGCCGGTTGTCCTTCTGGGACCCGATGGGCCTCCGCCTTTCGAGCGTCTCCGTGCACCCGGCCGTCGGCGGCTGAACCGGCTCCGTCAGCAACTCGGCCATGAGGTCCTCCTCGACAGGACCGCGGACGGTGGCGTCTCCGCTCCGGCCGGGCGCTTGCTTGCGGGGTGTACCCGCCCTGACGGGCGGGAACACGGCCTGCGCGGCGGGAAGGTCACCGCCAGCGGCCGATCTCGACGTTCTCCAGGACGCCGAGCGCGTCCGGCACGAGCACGGCGGCGGAGTAGTAGGCCGTCACCAGGTACTTGATGATCGCCTGCTCGTTGATGCCCATGAACCGCACGGACAGGCTCGGCTCGATCTCGTCCGGGATGCCGGCCTGCCGGAGGCCGATGACACCCTGGTCCTCCTCGCCGAGACGCATCGCGATGATGGAGCTGGTCCGGGCCTCGCTGACCGGGATCTTGTTGCACGGGTAGATCGGGACCCCGCGCCAGGTGGGGATGCGGTTGCCGGCCACGTCGATGGTCTCGGGGACGAGCCCGCGCTTGTTGAGCTCGCGGCCGAACGCGGAGATGGCCCGTGGGTGGGCGAGCAACAGTTTGGTCCCTCGCCGCCTGCTGAGCAGCTCATCCATGTCGTCCGGGCCGGGCACGCCGTCGTGCGGCTGGAGCCGCTGGTCGTACTCGCAGTTGTGGAGCAGGCCGAACTCCCGGTTGTTGATGAGCTCGTGCTCCTGGCGCTCCTTCAGCGCCTCGACCGTCAGCCGCAGCTGCTGCTCGGTCTGGTTCATGGGCTGGTTGTAGAGGTCGGCCACGCGCGAGTGGATGCGCAGCACGGTCTGGGCGATGCTCAGTTCGTACTCGCGCGGCCGGGCGTCATAGTCCACGTACGTGTGCGGGATGTCGGGTTCGCCGGAGTGGCCCGCGGCGAGGTCGACCTCCTTCTCGCCGTACTTGTTGGTGCGCTGCTCGGGGATGGCCCGCAGCCGCTGGAGGTGCTCGCTCAGGGTGTCGGCGCGTTCCGCGACCTGGTCGACGTCCTGGCGGGAGAGGACCAGCACCGTGCAGGCGGTGTCGGCGCGGGCGGTGTACTCCCAGATGGCGTCGGGGTCGAGCAGGGCCTGGTCGCCGAAGTAGCCGCCGTCGGCGAGCACGCCGAGTACGGCGTCGTCGCCGTAGGGCCCGGTGCCGACCTTCTCGACCCTGCCGTGTGCGAGCAGGTACACCTCGTCGGTCCGGCTGCCGAAGGAGGCGATCACCTCGCCCGGGGCGAACTCCCGCTGCAGGCAGCGCTGGGCGAGCTCCGACAGCACCTCCTCGTCCTCGAAACCGCGCAGCGCCGGCAGCTCGCCCAGTTCGGCGGGGATGACCTCGACGCGGTCGCCCGTCTTGACGAACGTGATGCGGCCGTCACCGACCGCGTAGGTCAGGCGCCGGTTCACCCGGTACGTACCGCCCTGCACATTCACCCAGGGCAGCACCCGCAGCAGCCAGCGGGAGCTGATCTCCTGCATCTGCGGTGCGGACTTGGTGGTGGTGGCCAGGTTCCGCGCGGCCGCCGTGCCGAGGCTCTGCTGCGGCTTGCCCTGATCCGAGCGGACCTCTTCGCCTACCGACATAGAGAATGCCCTCCAAGTGATGCCACGGCGCCGGTCTGCGCCGGGCACTGATCTCACGGGCAAGCCTTCCATCACGCAGCGTGCCGGTGCTATTACCCGAAAGAGCGGGAATGGATCACTGCGCCGCGGGGCAGGGAGAGGGATTTCGCCTCCTCCTCGCCCACTGAAGGACGAGATTCCCGACTTGTCCGGAACTACTCGCACAATGTGCGACTGATGGTGACCCGGGGCGTCCGGTTTCGGTAGAAGCATGCGGTACGAGGCGGCCGCGACCGGCGGCTGTCCGCAGCACGAAGGAGGGGGTCATGGCCCTTCCCATGTCCGCGGGCGCGTTCCTTGAAGCCTTGAGAGCCGAAGGGCTCAGGGTCGTCGAAGTCGGTGACTGGCGACACCACAACCGCAACCACAAGGGGCCGTGGGGCCCCGTCCACGGCGTGATGATCCACCACACGGTGAGCCAGGGCACCGAGCGGACCGTGCGGATCTGCCGGGAGGGCCACGACGATCTGCCGGGGCCGCTGTGCCACGGCGTCATCACCAAGGACGGCACCGTCCACCTCGTCGGCTACGGACGCGCCAACCACGCGGGATCCGGGGACGACGACGTCCTGCGCGCGGTGATCGCGGAGAAGGCGCTGCCCCCGGACAACGAGAAGAACACCGACGGCAACCGGCACTTCTACGGCTTCGAGTGCGAGAACCTCGGAGACGGCGAGGACCCCTGGCCCGCGGCCCAGCTGGAGGCGATCGCACGCGCCGCCGCGGCGATCTGCCGCCACCACGGCTGGACGGAACGGTCGGTCATCGGCCACCTGGAGTGGCGCCCCGGAAAGGTGGACCCGCGCGGGTTCACGATGGCGTCGATGCGGCAACGGGTACGCGACCGCCTGAAGTAGGAATCGCCTGACGGCTGAGGGGCGGCAGCAGGGGCTGTGTACGGGCGGCGGACCGCGCCGACGGTGGCCGTGGCGGCCGGGCCGGCGCCCGTCTCCGTCTCCGATCCGGCGAGGGCGCGGACGCGGGCGACAATGGTGGTGTGAGCAGCCATGACGTCCCCGACCTCGCCGCGCTGCGTCCACGGCTGCCCTCTCCGCTGGTGGGTGTCGTGGACGAGCGGTTCGAGCGGCGCGGGGTCCGGCTGTCGCTCAAGCGCGACGATCTGATCCACCCGGAGCTGATCGGCAACAAGTGGCGCAAGCTCGCACCCAACCTGGCCGCCGCGGCGGGGCGGCCGGTCCTCACGTTCGGCGGCGCGTACTCCAACCACCTGCGCGCCACCGCCGCCGCGGGCCGCCTGCTGGGCCTGTCCACGGTGGGCGTGGTCCGGGGACAGGAGTTGGCCGACCGCCCCCTGAACCCCACCCTGACCCGGTGCGCGGCCGACGGCATGCGGCTGCACTTCGTCGACCGGGCGACGTACCGCCGCAAGACCGAGCCCGGCACTCTCGCGGCGATCCTGCGCGCGACGGAGGCCGAGGACGCGTACGTGGTCCCAGAGGGCGGCAGCAACGAGGCGGCCGTACGGGGCTGTCGGGCGCTCGGCGAGGAGCTGCGCGGGCACGCCGACGTCGTCGCCGTCGCCTGCGGCACCGGCGGTACCCTCGCCGGCCTGACGGCGGGGCTCGCCCCCGGTCAGCGCGCCCTCGGCATATCCGTCCTGAAGGGCGGCTTCCTGACCGCCGCCACCGAGGCCCTCCAGATACGGGCCTTCGGCTCCCGCCGCGGCGACTGGACCCTCGACGACCGCTTCCACTGCGGCGGCTACGCACGTACCACCCCCGAGCTGGAGGCCTTCGCGGACGACTTCGAGCAACGGCACGGATTGCCCGTCGAGCGTCTCTATGTCGCCAAATTGCTCTGCGGACTTGTCACCCTCACGGAGGAAGGCGCCTTCCCCCGGGGCACCACTCTGACGGCGATCGTCACGGGACGGCCCCAGCACTCCTACGTCGCCTCCCGGTAGGCCGCCGCCTCCTCCAGGTCGAGTCTGCGCAGCAGCGTCCGCAGCATCTCGTCGTCGATGTAGCGGCCGTCGCGCAGCCGGACGAACACCTCTCGTTCGGTGCTGATCATTTCGCCGGCGAGCCGCCGGTAGGTGTCGTCGACGGTCTCCCCCGTGACCGGGTTGACCTGACCGAGCCGCTCCCAGACGGCGTTGCGGCGGCGCTCCAGGACGCTGCGCAGACGGTCGGCGAGAGGTGGCGGCAGGGAGTTGCGCTCGTCGGACAGGAGGGCGTCGAGGCGCTCCTCGGCGAGCCGGGACGCCTGCGCCTGGGCGTTGGCCTCGGCGAGCGTCGCCTGCTGCGGGTGGGCCTCGGGGAATTTGAGCAACCGGATCAGCGGGGGCAGGGTCAGTCCCTGCACGACGAGCGTGCCGATGACGGTCGTGAACGTCAGGAAGAGGATCAGGTTGCGCTGGGGGAAGGGCGCGTCGCCGTGGTCCACGGTGAGCGGGATCGAGAAGGCGATGGCGAGGGAGACCACGCCCCGCATGCCGGCCCAGGCGATGACGATCGGGCCCCGCCAGGTGGGATTGTCCTCGCGTTCCCTGATCCGCGCGGACAGCAGGCGCGGCAGGAACGTCGCCGGATACACCCACAGGAACCGACAGGCCACGACCACGAGGAAGACGACGATCGCGTACCAGGCGGCGTCGATCCCCTCGTACTCGCCGAGGCCCCTGAGGACGACCTGCAATTGCAGGCCGATCAGGGCGAAGACCGCCGACTCCAGCAGGAAGGCGACCATCTTCCACACCGCCTCCTCCTGGAGACGGGTGGCGAAGTCGACCTCCCACGCGCGGTGACCCAGGTAGAGCGCCACGACGACCACGGCGAGGACGCCGGAGGCGTGGAACTGCTCGGCGGTCGCGTACGCGACGAACGGGATCAGCAGGGAGAGGGTGTTCTGGAGCAGCGGCTCCTTGAGGTGCGTGCGCAGCCAGTGGATCGGTGCCATCAGGACGAGGCCGACCCCGACGCCCCCGACCGCCGCGAGCAGGAACTCGCCGAACCCGCCCGCCCACGTCACACCCTCGCCGATCACCGCCGCTAGGGCGACCTTGTAGGCGGTGATCGCCGTGGCGTCGTTCAGCAGGGACTCGCCCTGGAGGATCGTGGTGATCCGCGACGGCAGACCGACCCGCCGTGCCACCGCGGTGGCCGCGACCGCGTCCGGCGGTGCCACGACCGCGCCGAGCACCAGCGCGGCGGTCAGCGGCAGCCCGGGCACGATCAGATAGACGGCCCAGCCGACGGCGAAGGTCGCGAAGAGCACGTACCCGACCGACAGCAGCGCCACCGGCCGCATCTGCGCCCTCAGATCGAGGTAGGAGCTGTCGATGGCCGAGGTGTACAGCAGCGGCGGCAGCAGGAGGGGCAGGACGACGTCGGGGTCGAGGGTGTAGTCGGGGACCCCGGGGACGTACGACACCGCGAGGCCCACCGCGACCAGCAGGAGGGGGGCCGGCACCGGGGTGCGCCGGGCCGCCGCGGCGATCGCCGCGCTGCCCGCCACCAGCAACAGCAGTGGCATCACGTCCATGTCCCGCCCGCCCTCGTTTTTCCGCGCGGTCCCCCGCGCGCCCGTCGTAACCTGGCAATCATGAAACAGTGCACGCACGCCGACGCGCTGCCGGACCCCGAACCCGTTCCGCTCAGCGAGACGTGCCCGGAGTGCCTGGCCGAAGGCTCTCATCCGGTACAGCTGCGGAAGTGTCTGGTCTGTGGCTACGTCGGCTGCTGCGACACCTCACCGGGTCGGCACGCCACGGAGCACTACAAGGGCTCCGACCATCCCGTGATGAGGACCTTCGAGCCCGGCGAGAACTGGCGTTGGTGCTTCGTGGACCATGTACTCGTATGACCCCGGGACGCCCCCGGGCCCGGACGGTTCGACCGTCTGACGTCTGGGTACGTCAATCCGGCGCGCGCTCTTCCCATTTGGGCCCGCAGAACCTCTAGCCACTGTGTGTATTCATGTGTTTACTATGAGTGACAGCAAGGGGTTGGGGTCCTGGGGACAGGAGACTTCGGAGCGCGGTAGCGTCACCGCTGAACCACATGTCGCGTTACCCGGGGGGCGACCCTCGGCCCTGAAAAGCTTGTACCACCATGGAGGTGAGGGTGTCCCAGATCGCAGGCGAGCCCGCGACCCAGGACTTCGTCGAAGTCCGGCTGCCGGCTGCGGGTGCCTACCTGTCGGTGCTGCGGACGGCCACGGCCGGCCTCGCGGCCCGTTTGGACTTCACCCTGGACGAGATCGAGGACCTGCGCATCGCGGTCGACGAGGCCTGCGCGATCCTGCTCCAGCAGGCCGTTCCCGGCTCCGTGCTGAGCTGCGTCTTCCGGCTGGTCGACGACTCACTGGAGGTCACCGTCTCGGCTCCGACCACGGACGGCCACGCCCCCTCGCGGGACACCTTCGCCTGGACCGTCCTGTCCGCTCTCGCGGGCAAGGTCTCCTCCGCCGTGGACGAGGACAAGACCGTGTCGATCAGTCTCTACAAACAGCGCGGCGCGGGACCCGGGCCGGCGTGAGGAACGGGGACGGGCCGGTGCGCGACGAAGAGCGCGGCACACGGGGACGCCGGGCCGAGGAGGCCCCGGGTGGTTCCCAACCCATGACGGACGGCATCGACGGCATCCCCGAGCAGGCCCGGCCGCATCCGGAGGACGACTCCACGGAGGCCAGCTTCCAGGACGACGAACGGCAGCGGGATCGGGACGGTGCCGTGCACAGCGCGCCTCGGGAGCAACGGATCGGGAGCTCCCCCGTCCATGGGGGCACCCCCGCTCGAGCGAAGCCGGGACTGGGGGACGAGGCGAGGGCTCGGGGAAGGGCTACGGGCGGGACGATGAGCGAGCACGAGCGAGACGACGAACACCGGACGCGGGCCGTGCAGGCCGCGCGGCACGACCCCCACGACCGGAGTGGGGCACGGGCCATGTTCGTCGAGCTGCGCGGACTTCAGGACGGCAGCCCCGAGTACGCGCAGCTGCGCAACCAGCTGGTCCGTATGCACCTGCCGCTCGTGGAGCACCTAGCGCGTCGGTTCCGCAACCGTGGCGAGCCGCTGGACGACCTCACCCAGGTCGCCACCATCGGCCTGATCAAGTCGGTCGACCGCTTCGACCCGGACCGCGGCGTGGAGTTCTCGACGTACGCGACCCCGACGGTCGTCGGCGAGATCAAGCGGCACTTCCGCGACAAGGGCTGGGCGGTGCGTGTCCCGCGCCGGCTCCAGGAGCTGCGCCTGGCGCTCACCACGGCGACGGCCGAACTGTCCCAGCTGCACGGCCGCTCCCCCACGGTCCACGAGCTCGCCGAGAAGCTGTCGATCTCGGAGGAGGAGGTCCTGGAGGGCCTGGAGTCCGCCAACGCCTACTCCACGCTGTCCCTGGACGTTCCCGACACCGACGACGAGTCCCCGGCGGTCGCGGACACCCTGGGCGCGGAGGACGAGGCCCTGGAGGGCGTCGAGTACCGCGAGAGCCTCAAGCCGCTCCTGGAGGACCTGCCGCCGCGCGAGAAGCGGATCCTGCTGCTGCGCTTCTTCGGCAACATGACCCAGTCGCAGATCGCGCAGGAGGTCGGCATCTCCCAGATGCACGTCTCACGGCTGCTGGCGCGAACCCTCGCACAGCTGCGGGAGAAGCTTCTCGTGGAGGAATGACGGCTCGTCGCCGCAGTGACGGCGCGGAAGTGACGGCTACTTCTGCGCGTTGCCGGGCCCGCGGATCCCGAGGGCCCGGGTCGTCTCGCCGTTGAGGAGCAGGACGAGCGCCGCGATGGCGACGGCCGCGAGAGCGATGCCCGCGGGGATCGCCATACTGTCGGCCTGGAGCAGGTTGTAGGCCACCGGCAGCGCCATGATCTGCGTGATCACGGCGGGCCCCCGGCTCCAGCTGCGCCGGGCGAGCAGTCCGCGGGCGGCGAGCAGCGGCAGCAGCGCGAGGACGACCAGCGTCACCCCACCGGTGACGGCCTGCTGACGGTCGTCCGGGTCGCCCGTCAGCCCGAGGACGAGGATCCAGACCCCGCCGACCACCAGCGCCAGTCCCTCCAACGCGGCGAGCACGGCGGCGTACGTCAGCCGCCGCGGACGCGGACCGTCGGTTGCCGGAGTGCCCTGCGGGCTGCGTTCCGGGCTGCTGGACATCTGCTCACTGCTCACCCTTGAAGGGTAGCCCGCACCCCGCGCGCTCCCGTGTCGAGGCTCACGCGGCGATCTCTTACCGGATCCCCACCTCGCCCTGTGCCCGGTACCACCCAGTAGGTACGCTGCGATGCATGCGTGCACTTCTCGTGGTCAATCCGGCGGCTACCACCACAAGCGCACGTACGCGCGATGTATTGATCCATGCGTTGGCGAGCGAGATGAAGCTCGACGCGGTCACCACCGAGTACCGCGGACACGCGCGTGACCTGGGACGCCAGGCTGCCGAGAGCGCGGACGTCGACCTGGTGGTGGCCCTCGGCGGCGACGGCACGGTCAACGAGGTCGTCAACGGCCTGCTGCACGCCGGCCCCGACCCGGAGCGCCTGCCCGGTTTCGCCGTGGTCCCCGGCGGCTCCACCAACGTCTTCGCCCGCGCCCTGGACCTGCCGAACCACCCCGTCGAGGCCACCGGCGCCCTGCTGGACGCCCTGCGCGAGGGCCGCGAGCGCACGGTCGGCCTGGGATTGGCCTCGGGCACGCCGGGCACCGACGACGAGGCGGTCCCCTCCCGTTGGTTCACCTTCAACGCGGGGCTCGGCTTCGACGCGGGTGTGGTGGGGCGGGTGGAACAGCACCGCGAACGTGGCAGGAAATCCACACACGCTCTTTACGTCCGCCAGGCCGTGCGCCAACTGCTGGGGGAACCGCACCGTCGGCACGGGACGATCACGCTGGAGCGGCCGGACGCCGACCCGGTGACCGATTTGGTGCTGTCCATAGTCTGCAACACGTCTCCGTGGACGTATTTGGGTAATCGCCCGGTGTACGCGTCGCCTAAGGCTTCGTTCGATACCGGGCTCGACATCTTCGGTCTGAGCCGCCTCTCCACCGCCTCGGTTGCCCGATATGGCACCCAGTTGCTCACTTCGTCCCCCGAGCGCGGGCCCCGTGGCAAGCACGCGGTCTCCCTGCATGACTTGACCCAGTTCACCTTGCATTCGAAGGTCCCGCTGCCCCTCCAGATGGACGGCGACCACCTCGGGCTGCGTACCAGCGTGACGTTCACAGGCGTACGCCGTGCACTGCGTGTGATTGTGTGAGCAGAACTGGCTAAAGTCCTTTCACTCGAACGTTTAGACCAGGGTCCACCCCATGGAAGTACGGCTGTGACCTAGTCGACACCGAGGAATCAAAAAAAACTTTCCAGAAGGGGTTGTATCCGCCGCTGAGGTTTGCGAGTCTCTACGTGGCGATCGGGACGGCCCGCAGGACCGGCCTCCACTGATCACCAGAACCCCTCTACGAATCAAAGGACCACGCCAGGGTACCTGGCAGTAGGCCCTTCACTTGTTGAGGGATTCGTGAAAGCGTTCACATTCACAAGCAACCCTGCACGTAATACCAAGGAGAGGTAGCAGCCATGGACTGGCGTCACAACGCCGTTTGCCGCGAGGAAGACCCCGAGCTCTTCTTCCCCATCGGCAACACCGGTCCTGCGCTGCTGCAGATCGAGGAAGCCAAGGCCGTCTGCCGTCGCTGCCCGGTTATCGAGCAGTGTCTGCAGTGGGCGCTCGAGTCCGGCCAGGACTCCGGCGTCTGGGGTGGTCTCAGCGAGGACGAGCGCCGCGCCATGAAGCGCCGCGCCGCCCGCAACCGGGCCCGTCAGGCCTCCGCCTGACACACCCACCCCTGCTGACAGCCTGAGCTTGGCGGCGCGTACACCGCGTACGCTTCTCCCGCCCCCGAGCCGCAGCGCGCAGTACCCCCGATGCGCAGCACAAGCTGGCAACGAGCATTCGAAGCCCCGGCCCCCTGAACGGTCCGGGGCTTCTTGCTGCCCATGTGCGACCCCGCCCAGGTACGACCGCGATGCGGCCCGGCGCTACTTCTGTGCCCGCACGGGGACGTCCAGGATCACGCGCGTCCCCCGCTCCGGCGCCGGGACCATGTCGAACGTTCCCCCCAACTCCCCCTCCACCAGCGTCCGTACGATCTGAAGGCCCAGGTTGCCGGAGGTGTGCGGGTCGAAGCCGTCGGGCAGGCCGACGCCGTCGTCCTGGACGGTGACCAGGAGGCGGGCCTCCTTCGTGGTGCCGCCGCGGACCGCCGAGACCTCGACGGTGCCCGTGTCGCCCTCGCGGAAGCCGTGCTCCAGGGCGTTCTGGAGGATCTCCGTCAGCACCATCGACAGCGGGGTGGCCACCTCCGCGTCCAGGATGCCGAAGCGGCCGCTGCGCCGGCCGGTGACCTTGCCCGGTGAGATCTCGGCGACCATCGCCAGGACACGGTCGGCGATCTCGTCGAACTCCACGCGCTCGTCGAGGTTCTGAGAGAGCGTCTCGTGCACGATCGCAATCGAGCCCACCCGCCGTACGGCCTCCTCCAGTGCCTCCCGGCCGCGCTCGGACTCGATGCGCCGCGCCTGGAGACGCAACAGGGCCGCGACCGTCTGGAGGTTGTTCTTCACCCGGTGGTGAATCTCCCGGATGGTCGCGTCCTTGGTGATCAACTCACGCTCACGCCGCCTGAGTTCGGTGACGTCACGGAGCAGCACCAGTGAACCGATGCGGATCCCCTTGGGTTTGAGCGGGATCGCCCGGAACTGGATCACCCCGTCGTTGGCCTCGATCTCGAACTCGCGCGGCGCCCAGCCGCTGGCCACCTTGGAGAGCGCCTCGTCCACCGGGCCCCGGGTCGGGGCGAGTTCGGCGGTGATCTGACCCAGGTGCTGGCCGACCAGGTCCGAGGCGAGGCCCATGCGGTGGTACGCGGACAGCGCGTTCGGGGAGGCGTACTGGACGATGCCGTCCCCGTCCAGGCGGATCAGACCGTCGCCGACGCGGGGCGCGGCGTCCATGTCCATCTGCTGGTCGGGGAAGGGGAAGGAGCCCGCCGCGATCATCTGCGCGAGGTCGGACGCGCTCTGGAGGTAGGTCAGCTCCAGGCGGCTCGGGGTGCGCACGGTGAGGAGGTTGGTGTTGCGGGCGATGACACCGAGGACACGTCCGTCGCGCCGTACGGGGATCGACTCGACCCGGACCGGGACCTCCTCGCGCCACTCGGGATCGCCCTCGCGAACGATCCGGCCCTCGTCGAGGGCGGCGTCCAGCATCGGGCGGCGGCCACGCGGGACGAGGTGGCCGACCATGTCGTCCTGGTAGGAGGTGGGACCGGTGTTCGGCCGCATCTGGGCGACGGAGACGTAGCGGGTGCCGTCGCTCGTGGGAACCCACAGGACGAGGTCGGCGAAGGAGAGGTCGGAGAGCAGCTGCCACTCCGAGACCAGCAGGTG
Organism: Streptomyces griseus subsp. griseus; assembly: GCF_000720255.1. Lineage (GTDB taxonomy): Bacteria > Actinomycetota > Actinomycetes > Streptomycetales > Streptomycetaceae > Streptomyces > Streptomyces griseus_I. Next base: position 85,716 of record NZ_JOJE01000009.1, read on the forward strand.
GAGCCACTCGAGATCGGAGTCGTCGAGGGCGGTGTGCTGGCGTACGAGTTCGTTCATGGAGGGCACGTGTGCGAGCGTACCTGGCGGTACGGGCGAGGCCCCTAGGCGGCCACGGCCCCGAAACCACCCGCGGGCCGCGGCGCCTGAGAGGGACCCTCAACCCTCCCGGCACCGCAGCCCGGAGCAATATCGGCCGCGGGGTGTGCGGTCCCGTTCGGCCGAAGGATGAGGAACCGGGGCAGTCAGGGCAGAGAGCTCCGGATCCTCGATCCGCCTTCCTGTGCGGGGAAGACGGAGGTCTGCGTTGTTCTCGACTGCGCTTCTCCTACGCATTCTGGACTAGACCACTGTGCGTGTCCATGCGTTGAAGCCTGTTTGTTGTTGGCGCTTTCCCGGGGCGTTCCGCGATGTCCCGGGAGCGGTCTGCAAGGGTCGAACGCCCTGGCGTCCTCCACGCAGCCTAACGCTTGTGGGTTCATGTGCGGGGCCAGATGGCCATGGCAATTTCGGCGAGCGCCTCCAGTTCCTCCCGACTCGCCCCGTCACGTGCCTGTTGGGACATGCCCTGGATGATCGCTCCGGTGTGCCGGGCCAGTGCGGCGACATCCGTGTCCGCCGGCAGCTCCCCCGCTTCGACGTCGTCCCTCATCCGGCGCTCGAACGCGGCGATGCTCGCGTTGCGCCGATCCCTGAGGGACCCCTCCACCTCGGGGCTGGTGCAGTTGGTGGCCGCGTGGATGACGAGACAGCCGTGCGGGCGGCCGGGGGCCGTGTACTCGACGGCGGCCTCGCGCAGCATCCGCTCGACGGCGGCCCGGGCCGTGGGTTCCTCGGCGAGGGCGCGGTCGCCGAAGGACCCGTACCGCACGCCGTACTCACGCACGACCTCCGCGAAGAGCGCCTGCTTGTCGCCGAACGCCGCGTACAGGCTGGGGGCGCCGATGCCCATGGCGGAGGTGAGCTCGGAGACCGAGGTCGCCTCGTAGCCGTGCTCCCAGAAGGCCATGAGCGCCTTCTCCAGCGCCGTCGCCCGGTCGAAGGAGCGAGGACGGCCCCGCGGCCTCGAAACCTTCCCGACCTGCGCCTTCTCCGTGCCACTGTCCACCATGGGGTGAATTCTATAGGGGGCGCTAGAGAAATGTCGGCCGGCTGTTGTACGGTCTTTTCTGTAGCGACCGCTAGAAAATGAGAAGGGGGGCGCCGACATGGGCGTGCTCACCGGCAGGACGGCACTCGTCACGGGGGCGAGCAGGGGGATCGGGCGAGGGATCGCCGAGCGGCTGGGACGCGACGGCGCACGGGTCGCCGTGCACTACGGCAGGAACGAGGCGGCGGCGAAGGAGACGGTGGCCGCGATCGAGGCGGCCGGCGGCTCGGCGTTCGCGATCGGCACCGAGTTGGGGCAGCCCGGGGACGCGCGGGCACTGTGGGAGGAGTTCGACCGGCACGCCGACGGGCTGGACATCCTGGTGAACAACGCAGGGATCGGCGTCTCGCGGCCGATCGAGGAGATCGACGAGCTCGAATACGACCGGGTCTTCGCGGTGAACGTGAAAGCGCCGTTCTTCGTCGTCAAGCACGGCATGACGCGGCTGCGCGAGGGAGGCCGGATCATCAACATCTCGTCCGGGCTGTCCAGGACGGCCGTCTTTCCGCACAACATGGCGTACGCGATGACCAAGGGCGCCCTCGACGTCTTCTCCCGGGACCTGTCCAAGGTGCTGGGACCCAGGGGCATCACGGTGAACTCGGTGGCGCCCGGCATCATCGCCACCGACAACACACATGAGCTGCTGCACGCCGACGAGGGCGCGTGGGCCCGGGCGGCCGGGATATCCGCGCTGGGACGAGTGGGCGAGACGGCCGACGTCGCGGACGTGGTGGCGTTCCTGGCCGGCGACGGCGGCCGGTGGATCACGGGAAGCTGGGTGGACGCGACGGGAGGCTCGCTGACCTAGCCCGATTGGCCTCGCACCGGCCATTCCCCGATGACCCAACTCTGCTAGATTGGTCTAAACCACATACCTCTTTCGGCCCCTTCAGATTCCGCAGATCACTCCAGGACGGCAGGCCCAGCGTGGAAGTAGTCATCGTTCCGGACGCCGAGTCGGGCGGCGAGCTCATCGCCGAGGCCATGGCGGGGCTCCTGCGGCGCAAACCCGACGCGCTGCTCGGTGTGGCCACCGGCTCGACCCCGCTGCCCATCTACCAGGCCCTCGCGGCCAGGGTGTGCTCCGGCGCGGTGGACACCTCACGCGCGCGGATAGCCCAGCTCGACGAGTACGTGGGGCTGCCCGCGGACCATCCGGAGTCCTACCGCTCCGTGGTGAGGCGCGAGGTGCTGGAGCCGCTGGGGATCGGTATGGACGCCTTCCTCGGGCCGGACGGCACGGCTCAGGACGTCCAGGCGGCGAGCGAGGCGTACGACAGGGCGCTGGCCGAGGCCGGCGGGGTCGACCTCCAACTGCTCGGGATCGGGACCGACGGGCACATCGGGTTCAACGAGCCGTGCTCGTCGCTGGCCTCGCGCACCCGCATCAAGACGCTGACCGAGCAGACCCGGATCGACAACGCGCGCTTCTTCGACGGCGACATCGACCAGGTCCCGCACCACGTCATCACCCAGGGCATAGGCACCATCCTGGAGGCGCGTCACCTGGTGCTGCTCGCCACGGGCGAGGGCAAGGCGGACGCGGTCGCGGCGACCGTCGAGGGTCCGGTCGCGGCGGTCTGCCCGGCCTCCGCGCTCCAGCTCCACCCCCACGCGACCGTCGTGGTGGACGAGGCTGCCGCGTCCAAGCTGAAGCTCGCGGACTACTTCCGCCACACCTACGCCAACAAGCCGGACTGGCAGGGGATCTGAGCGCCGAACGCCCGAAGGCGCCGGTCCCGTGGGGAATCCGGCGCCTTCTTCTTGGGCTCTGTTGCCCCGCTGCCTCATTCTCAGCGCTGCTGTGCTGCTGCTCTTGCTCGGGACCCTGCTTCGGCCCTACTGCCCCGTGAGGAACTCCGCCGCAGCGCGGCCGCAGACGTGGGCCGCGCCGTGGGTGGCGATGTGCAGGGCGCCGCGTGAAGGGGCCTGGGGCAGGCCCATCTCGACGACCACGGTGTCGGGGCGGGCCGTGAGGAGGGTGTCCAGGGCCTGCGTCATCCAGGGGTGGCGGTGTTCGTCGCGGACGACGGCGACGATCCGGTGTTCCCCGGCCGCCCTGAGCACGGCGGACGCCGCGGTCGCCGCGTCCTCTCCCGCGAAGCTGCCGGTCCGCGTGCCGGGCAGTCGGCGCGACAGCTCGGCGGCCACGCCCCAGGGTGTCTCGTCACCGACGGCGAAGTTGGCGACGGGCGTGAGGGCGGCGACGTAGGGCGGTTCGGTGAGGGGGGTGAAGCGCTCGGCGCCGGTGGGGCGGAGGGCACGGCGGGCGGCGACGAGGCCGACGTCGGGCCGTCCCCCGACGCCGTCCCCGGGTGAGGCCGCCGCAGTCCAGCGGGCCAGCGCCCGGACGCGTTCCGCCGCGTCGGCGAGCCGCTCCTCGGGGAGTTCGCCCGTGCGCACCGCGGAGACGAGGGCGTCCCGCAGGCGCCGTACGGTCTCGTCGTCGGCCAGGCCGCCGCCCACACAGATCGCGTCGGCGCCGGCCGCGACGGCGAGGACGCTGCCGCGTTCGATGCCGTAGGTGCCCGCGATGGCCTGCATCTCCATGCCGTCGGTGACGATCAGGCCCCGGTAGCCGAGTTCGCCGCGCAGGAGGTCGGTGAGGATGCGGCGGGACAACGTTGCCGGGCGGTCGGGGTCCAGGGCGGGGACCAGGATGTGGGCGCTCATCACCGCACGGGTACCGGCGGCGATGGCGGCGCGGAAGGGAGCCAGTTCGCGTTCTGCGAGGACCGCGGGGTCGGCGTCGATGCGAGGGAGGGCGTGGTGGGAGTCGACGGAGGTGTCGCCGTGACCGGGGAAGTGCTTGGTGCAGGCGGCGACGCCGGCGGACTGCAGGCCGGTGACGTAGGCCGCGGTGTGGCGGGCGACGAGGGCGGGGTCGGCGCCGAAGGAGCGGACGCCGATGACCGGGTTGGACGGGTTGGAGTTCACGTCGGCGGACGGGGCCCAGTTGAGGTTCACCCCGCAGGCGGCCAGCCGGCGGCCCAGCTCGGCGGCGACCTCCAGGGTGAGGGTGACGTCGTCCACCGCGCCGAGGGCGTGGTTGCCGGGGAAGCTGGAGCCGGTGCGCACGTCGAGGCGGGTGACGTCGCCGCCTTCCTCGTCGATCGCGACGAGCACGTCGTCGCGTTCGGCGCGCAGCTGGGCGGTGAGGGCGGCCAGTTGCTCGGGCGAGGTGATGTTGCGGCCGAACAGGCCGACGGAGGCGAGTCCCTCACCGAGGCGGCGCAGCAGCCAGTCGGGGGCGGTGGTGCCCGGGAAGCCGGGCTGGAGGACGGTGAGGGCGTCTCGGGTCAGGGTGTCGGTACCGCCGGCGATTGTCGTCATCGGGTGTCGTTATCCCTTCACGGCGCCCGCGGTCAGGCCCGCGGCCATCTTGCGCTGGACGAGGAGGAACAGGACCACGATGGGCACGGCCATCATGGTGGAGCCGGCCATCATCGGGGCGTACTCCGTGCCGTGCTTGGTGGTGAAGTTGCCGAGCCAGACGGTCGCGGTCTGGTGCTTCTGGCTGAGGAGCATGAGGGCGTAGAGGTACTCGTTCCAGGCCTGGATGAAGCCGTACACCGAGGTGGCGACCATGCCGGGGGCGAGGAGCGGGAAGACGACGCGGACGAAGGCGGCGGTGCGGGAGCAGCCGTCGACCATCGCGGCCTCCTCCAGCTCCTTGGGGATGTTGACGATGAAGCCGCGCAGGGTCCACACCGTGAAGGGGAGGATGAAGGTGAGATAGGTGATGATCAGGCCGGTGAGCTTGTCGTACTGCTCCAGGTCGTTGAGGAGCAGGAAGACCGGGATGATCATGGCGACCAGCGGGACCATCTGGACCGCGAGGATGCCCACGATCACGATCTTGCGACCCCGGAAGGCGAACCGGGAGATGGCGAGCGCGGCCAGCATGCCGACCACGATGCCGATCGCCACCACCGCGAGGGACACGATCAGGCTGCGGCCGACCGGGCCCCAGAAGTCGGCGATGGCCAACGCGCGGCGGAAGTTGGCCAGGGTGACCCCGGTGGGCAGCAGGCTCGGGTCCGGGTCGATGGCGTCCTTGGCCGGTTTGACGGCCGTGTTGAGCATCCAGTAGACGGGGAAGCCGACGGTGACGAAGACGAGGAGGCCGAGGAGGTTCCAGCCGAGTTTCCTCTTCCGGGGCGGTGCGGAGGCGAGCGCGCTCATGCCCTTCATGTCGGTCGTGCCGCTTGTGCTGCTCACGCTGCTCATTCCACCTCTCCGATCTTCAGCATCTGACGCATGTAGACGGCGACCACGCCCAGCAGCAGCACCACGGTGATGAGAGCGATCGCCGAGCCCTGCGCGTAGTCGTTGACCACGAAGGCACGGTCGTAGGAATAGGTGGTGAGGAGTTGGAACTCGGCTTCCGGGTGGCCGTTGCGCATCACGAAGACCTGCGGGAAGACACCCATGTCCCAGATGACCGACAGGGTCGTGAGCATCACGATGATCGGCTTGAGGATGGGCAGGGTGACGTACCGGAAGACCCCCCAAGGACCGGCGCCGTCCAGCCGGGCGGCCTCCTCCAGTTCGGCGGGGACCTGGGTGAGACCGGCGCTGAGGGTGATCACGACGAAGGGCACGGCTCCCCACACCACGAGCAGCATGATCACGGCCAGCCCCTGCGGCCCGCTGGCGAACCAGTTGTGGCCGACGAAGTCGACTCCGGGCAACTTGCTGAGCAGGGCGTTGAGGATGCCGTAGTCGGCGTCGAAGAGCCATTTGAACACGGTGGTGGCGACGATGATCGGCATGCCCCAGCTGGCCACCAGCGCGATGTTGACGAGGGTCTTCACCCAGCCGGAGACCCGTTGGAGCAGCAGCGCGATCAGCATGCCGGCGACCATCGTGAAGATCACGCAGCCGGCGGCGAAGACGATCGTGCGGACGACGACCTGCCAGAACTCGCCGTCGTCCAGCACGTTCGAGAAGTTGGCGAAGCCGACCGACTCGGCGGGCTGGAAGCCCCACAGCTGGGACTGCCCGAACTTCTGGAACGACAGGGTGACCAGGCGGACCAGCGGATAGCCCATGACGAGGGCGAGGATCAGCAGACAGGGCGCGAGCAGCAGCCAGGGGGTCGCGACGGCGGCGGACTTCGGCCGTCCCGGTGGCTTGGTCACGGCGGTCGGTGGTGGCGGTGACGGCCGCGTCGGCGGCACCTTGGCGGGGGTTGTCGTGTCTGCGGCACTCATCCGCGCGCTCCTCAGCGGTCCCTCGGGTCGTACGAGAAGCGGGGCCCCGTCGCCGGACAGGGCCCCGCGTTCAGGTCACTTCGTGTTGATGACCTTGTCGATCGCGGCGTCCGCTTCCTTCGCGGCGTCCTCGACCGACTCCTTGCCGGTGCCGATGTTCTGCAGCATGGTCTGCAGGACCTGGGCCTTCTCGACCTGGCCCCAGCCGGGCGCCATCGGGACGAACCAGTTGGACTCGGCCGCGGTGGCCGGGACCGCCGTCGCGGGGTCGTTCTTCAGGGGCGCGAGGTCGGTCTTGTTGTTGGGCAGGTTGCCCTTGGCGATCAGGCCCTTCTGGCCGGAGGGGCCGGTGAAGGCGTTGATCCACTCGGCGGCGAGGGCCTGCGCGTCGGACTTCACCGGGATGGCGAGGTCGGAGCCGCCCAGGAAGACGGGGAGGTTCTTGCCGGACGGGCCGGGCATCACGAAGTTCTCGAGGTTGCCCTTGAGCTTGCCGGTCTTGTCGTTGTCCGGGAGTTCGGAGGTCGCGCCCTCCCAGGCGGCACCGAAGATCATGCCGGACTTGCCCTGACCGTAGACGATGTAGCGGTCGGACTCGTCCTTGGTCTTGTCGCCGTGCATGTACTTGTCGACGACGTTCTTGAACTCCTTCAGGCCCTTGACGGACTCCGGCGAGGAGAGGTTGGCCTTCCACTGGCCGCCCGACTCGACCGCGATCGAGCCGCCGGCGTCGTAGACGAAGGACATGGCCGCGTACCAGTCGCGGGTGGGCTGGTACCAGGCGCTGAACTTCTTGCCCTCCTTCTTCTGGACCTTGTCCAGGGCGGCGGTCAGCTCCTTGTACGTCTTGGGGGTGGACTTGACGCCGACGGAGGCGAAGACGTCCTTGCGCCAGTTGCCGACGCGGCCGCCCGCGTAGTACGGCACGCCGTAGGTCTTGCCGTCGTAGGTGACGGAGGTCTTGAGGCCGTCCAGCCACTGGTCGGAGTTGGTGAACTTCGCCGGGTCGACCGGGGCGAAGGCGCCCTTGACCATGTAGCTCAGCATCTCGCTGTTGCCCATCTCGACCACGTCGGGGGCCTTGTCGGTGGCGAGGACCGCGTCGAGCTTGGCGTTCTTGTCGGGCCAGCCGTAGTACTCGTGGTTGATCTTCACGCCGGGGTGCTTCTTCTGCACCGCCGCGTCGGCGGCCTTCACCAGGTCCGGCCAGTTGTTCTGGGCGTCGACGGTGAGCCAGACGGTCAGCTCCTTCGCGTCCGCGCCCTTGTCCGAGCCCCCGCTGCCCTTGTCGTCCCCGCACGCCGCGATGGAGACCATCATGCCCGCGATACCGATCGCGGCTATCAGCTTGCGCTTCACGCCACCCTCCTCAGGGATGCCACACCCCCCGCCCACGGGCCGGGACCTGGACCAATGGTGTAGACCAGTGCGCAGAGCTTGGCTCAGACCAATCGACCTGTCAAGAGTGGCCGAACCCCCTCCGACCAGCCGTTATGGGACCTACATATGCAGGAACCTTTAAGTAAGAAACCGTCGAAAACATCAGGCTCGGAGGCACGTGCCAGGTAGACCACTTGCCTGGTGGACTAGACCAGAGAAGGTTGCGACGGTATACAGAAGAGATCAGGCAAGCGGCGGGGCAGTACCGCCGCATACGTGCCACGATGTGATCCGCGGCCGACGGTGTGTCGGTCATTTCGGCACCCGGAGCCGGGAAGGCAGGCCATGAGCACCGACGTCAGCAGTGCGGAGAACGAGGCTGGGGCGACGGTCCGTACCGCGCGCGTGCCCAAGTACTACCGCCTGAAGAAGCACCTGCTCGACATGACGGAGACCCAGGCGCCCGGTACGCCGGTCCCGCCCGAGCGGACGCTGGCGGCCGAGTTCGACACCTCCCGCACCACCGTCCGCCAGGCGCTGCAGGAGCTGGTGGTCGAGGGCCGTCTGGAGCGCATCCAGGGCAAGGGCACGTTCGTCGCCAAGCCGAAGGTCTCCCAGACGCTGCAACTGACCTCGTACACCGAGGACATGCGCGCCCAGGGCCTCGAACCCACTTCGCAGCTCCTCGACATCGGCTACATCACGGCCGACGACACCCTCGCCGACCTCCTGGACATCACCGCGGGCGGCCGTGTCCTGCGCATCGAGCGGCTGCGCATGGCCAACGGCGAGCCCATGGCCATCGAGACCACCCACCTCTCCGCCAAGCGCTTCCCGGCGCTGCGCAGGTCACTGGTCAAGTACACCTCTCTCTACACCGCGTTGGCGGAGGTGTACGACGTCCATCTCGCGGAGGCCGAGGAGACCATCGAGACCTCCCTGGCCACCCCGCGCGAGGCGGGCCTGCTCGGCACGGACGTGGGCCTGCCGATGCTGATGCTCTCCCGGCACTCGCTGGACCACGACGGGCAGCCGGTGGAGTGGGTGCGCTCGGTATACCGGGGCGACCGCTACAAGTTCGTGGCCCGCCTCAAGCGCCCCACCGATTAGGCACCCCGTCAGCCCAGCCCACCTGCAACGTTTGTGGATCGATATGCGGACGGGGGCTTCCGTTGTCGTGACGCCGTCACCTAGATTTCCTGCGCATTACAGGTGATCAGTGAGGGGACGGAATCACACATGTCGCAAGCCCCGGAAGTGAGCCGAGGACCGGTGGTGACGCCTGTGCGCGTCGTCATCGCCCTCTGCCTCGTCGCGCCCTTCGTGGCGATGCTGTGGGTGGGCTCGTACGCCAAGACGGATCCCACCTTCATCGGCATCCCGTTCTTCTACTGGTACCAGATGCTGTGGGTGCTCATCTCCACGGTGCTGACCATGATCGCGTACAAGCTGTGGCAGCTTGACCAGCGCGCCCGTACCGCGGAGAAGGGCGGTGCGTCGCAGTGAACGACGGCGTGAACGGCGTGGCGCTCGGCGTCTTCATCTTCTTCTTCCTGGCCGTCACGGTCCTGGGCTTCCTGGCCGCGCGCTGGCGCAAGGCCGAGAACGAGCACAGCCTCGACGAATGGGGTCTGGGCGGACGGTCTTTCGGCACCTGGATCACCTGGTTCCTGCTCGGCGGCGACCTGTACACGGCGTACACCTTCGTCGCCGTACCGGCGGCGATCTACGCGGCGGGCGCGGCCGGCTTCTTCGCGGTGCCCTACACGATCCTGGTGTACCCGCTGATCTTCACGTTCCTTCCCCGCCTGTGGTCGGTCTCCCACAAGCACGGGTACGTGACGACCTCCGACTTCGTGCGCGGCCGCTGGGGTTCCAAGGGGCTGTCGCTGGCGGTGGCGGTGACCGGCATCCTCGCGACGATGCCGTACATCGCGCTCCAGCTGGTCGGCATCCAGGCCGTACTGGACGTGATGGGCGTCGGCGGCGGCGAGAACACGAACTGGTTCGTGAAGGACCTCCCGCTGCTGATCGCCTTCGGTGTCCTCGCGGCGTACACCTACTCGTCGGGTCTGCGGGCTCCCGCGCTGATCGCGTTCGTGAAGGACACGCTGATCTACATCGTCATCGCGGTGGCGATCATCTACATCCCGATCAAGCTGGGCGGCTTCGACGACATCTTCGCCAAGGCGGGCGAGGCGTTCAGCCAGACCAACCCGGCGACCGGCAAGCCGCGCGGCGCGCTGGCACCGGCCGAGGCGGGCCAGTGGACGTACGCCACGCTGGCACTGGGCTCGGCGCTGGCCCTCTTCATGTACCCGCACTCGATCACGGCGACGCTGTCCTCGCGCAGCCGTAACGTGATCCGCCGCAACACCACGATCCTGCCGCTGTACTCGCTGATGCTGGGGCTGCTCGCCCTGCTCGGCTTCATGGCCATCGCCGCCGGCGTGAAGGTGACCAACGGTCAGCTGGCCATCCCGCAGCTGTTCGAGACCATGTTCCCGGCCTGGTTCGCGGGCGTGGCCTTCGCCGCGATCGGCATCGGCGCCCTCGTCCCCGCGGCCATCATGTCCATCGCGGCCGCGAACCTCTTCACCCGCAACATCTACAAGGACTTCATCAAGCCGGACGCGACGCCGAAGGAGGAGACCCGTGTCTCCAAGCTCGTCTCGCTCCTGGTGAAGGTCGGCGCCCTGGTCTTCGTCCTCACCATGGACAAGACCGTCGCCATCAACTTCCAGCTCCTCGGCGGCATCTGGATCCTGCAGACCTTCCCGGCCCTCGTCGGCGGCCTGTTCACCCGCTGGTTCCACCGCTGGGCCCTCCTGGCCGGCTGGGCCGTCGGCATGGTCTACGGCACGGTCGCGGCGTACGGAGTCGCCTCACCGACCCAGAAGCACTTCGGCGGCTCCGCCAAGGAGATCCCCGGCATCGGCGAGATCGGCTACATCGGCCTGACGGCCTTCGTCCTGAACGTCGTCGTCACCGTGATCCTCACCTTCGTCCTGAAGGCCGCGAAGGCCCCCGAGGGCATCGACGAGACAAGCCCGGAGGACTACACGGCGGACGCGGGCGACCCGGGCGTCCAGGTGGAACTGCCGCCGGCCACCGCGGGCACGAGCCACTGAGACGTGCCCCGCAGGGGTGCGGGGCTGTGACACTTTGCGGCCCCGCCGCGAGGGCGCGAACAACCGAACACCACCCGCGGCGGGCCGCCGGACAGCACCTCCACCGGCGGCCCGCCACCCGTTTGCCGGCACCGTCACTACGAACGCGTACGCCGGGCCATCGCGTCCCAGAACCCGTCCAGCTCGCGCACCCGCATGCTGACCCACGGCGGCGTCTTCCTCCGCAGCCCCCGGGGGAAGCACCGCCGCACCCGCCCGGGCAGCAGGGCCTGCTGCTGCCGGCAGAACGGCTCACGGATCTCGTCCCGGGGCACACTGCCGCGCGGCGGATAGGGGCACAGCTTGAACTTGCAGTCGGGCAGGCAGTTCGAACCCGGCGCGGGCGGGACGGCGGTACCGGCCGGCATGCCGGGTTCCAGCGGCTCCCGTCTCGTCCGGATGCACGGCGGGAGCGACATGCCCGGCTGCTCCGCGCGGGCCATCCGTTCCTCGACCTCGTCGGGGTTCCCGTCCCGTTCGACGAGGTTCAGCAGGACCAGTACGTCGGCGACGAGTCGCTGGGCGCGCCCGTCCAGCGTGCTCCAGCCGACCGAGGGCGGGACCCACAGGTTGTGCCGACGGGATCCGTCGACATGGCCGACACGGGAGCCGATGTTGTCGGCGACACCCTTCTCGTCGATCCACAGGAAACGCTCGGGTTGCCCCGTCTCCAGGGCGAGCGCCACCAGGTCTCCGGCCTCGCTGACGAAGGGATGCAGACACCGCCGGGGCAAGCCGGTCCAGTCGTTCCCCGCGTTCCCGCCGTTCCCGCCGTTCCCACCGAGCGAACCGGGGGCTCTGTTGACCGTACCCGCCGTCGACAGCCAGCGCTTGACGGTGTCCACGGCGGTCGTCCCGCCGATCCTCCTGGGCGGCCGGCCGGACAGGTCACCGTCGACCTGCCCAGGGGGGCCGACGGCGTCCGGGAGTTCCCACAGGCACAGGGCGTGGAGCAGGCTGAGCTGCGCGTACCAGCAGCGGCTCCGTTGCAGGAACGTCTCGGCCTGCCGGATCAGGTCGGCGCGGCTGCCCTGGTCCGTGTGCGGGTGGCTCCTGCGCCGGTTGGCCGCGTACTTGAAGCCCTTGGCCAGCGCGGCCTCCAGGGCGAGCGGCAGGTCAGCGGTGCCCCCGGCGTGGACCGGGTCGAGGTGGCTCAGCCACCTGGCGAGGCGGTCCTGGGCCTCGTCGCGGTGGGCCTCGTCGACGGACCCCAGCAGCATGGGAAGTATCCAGGCCCGCATCACGAAGTTCCGGAGCAGCCGCACCCGTTCGCCCCCGTACTCCGCGTTGAGTGCGCGCAGCTCGTCCTGCTGCCGCTGGGTACGGTCGGGCGACGGGGTCCCGGAGCGCACACCGGCGTTCGTCTCCTGCGCTGCCGCCATCTCCTTGGCCCAGGCCGCGTATCGCGCGCTCTTGCGGGCCTTCAGATCCGCGACCGCGTCGTTGTACTCCCGCACGGGGTCGTTGTGGAGACCGAAGTGCTCGCGTATCACGGCGAACGCGGCACTGCCCCCGCTGCCGCACTCCTGGGCGGCGGCCAGGCTGATGCCATAGGAGGGTTCCTCGACTCCGAGGACGAAGAGCCGCCAGTACAGCCCGCCGGTGTCGATCCGGTCGGAGACCCTGCGCAACACCGCGCCCAGCTGTTTGATCAGCGTCAGCTTCGCGTCGTCGAGGGTGCGCCGGTCTCCCTTGATGCCGGGCCAGCAGTCGTGCACCGCGCGGACGATGTCCTTGAGCCGTTCCGGAGCTTCCTCCACGCTCTCGACCTCCAGCGCCGCCGCGTAGAGGTCCAGGACCTTCGGGTCGTCCGTGCGGCGACTCGCGGCGGTGCGGAGCAGTTGAGTCAGAGTGCGCCCGTGCACGGGTGCCTGCCGCACCAGCTCCTGGATCTCCCTTTTCGCCTCGGCCCGGACGCCACCGCTGCGGATCGCGCGCCTGGACGCCGATCGGCGGGACAGGAACACCAGGGCGACCAGCAGCTCACGGCCGGGGCCCGGCGGTTGCAGCGCCTCCTCGACCAGCTCGCCGGCGACCCGCTCTCCCAGCTTGTCCAGGGCGCGGAAGCCGAGGTACGCCTGGATGATGCTGTGCGGGAAGCGGACCTTCCGCTCCAGGCCTTCCAGCAGCCTGAGCTTGTTCGCGTTGGCCGCGAAACGGGCCAGGATGGCCTGGCACTGGTCCCTGCTCCCCTCCCTGAGCCGCCTGCCCTCCTCAGCGCTGAGCCGTGCGCAGAGCGTGTTCCAGATCCGCTCCCGATGCCACTCGGAGAAGACCGTGTCGCGCTTGCCGTACTGGTCGAAGCCGCGTGAGCTGGTCCACAGGTGTTCTGCCCGGGTCCTCGCGCGCCGCAGCGGGCCGGGGTGCGCGTCGTCGCCGAGCAGCTCCGCGAAGCCGACCTCCAGGGTGTCGTTGAGCAGGCCGATGCAGGCCAGGGCGGACACCACTTCCACGGTGTCGCCGCGCTCCTGCCGGCTCAGGGCCACGTCCTGCCGCAGCCGCCCCTCGCACAGGGCTCGTTCCCATTTTTCCAGCAGTTGCAGCCGCAGCGTGCTGCGGTCCCGGCCGGAGGTGTCCAGGGGCTCCGAGTCGTCGTGGCGCAGCAGGCCGTCGCGGTGCAGCTCGCGCACGATCTGGAGGTAGACGGGCGACTCGGTGACCTCGGCCGTCTCGACGACGGCGTCCAGGTACTGCTCGTCCCTGCCCGACGCGCGGGCCTCGACGAAGTGCAGGGCCTCCTCCTCGCTCAACGGCTCCAGCTCCACGATCGCGGCGGCGGTGCTCTCCAGGGGGCTGTGCGGCCGGGAGGCGATGACCAGCGGGAGCTTCTCACGGTGGGCGCGCTCGATGGCCCGGCGGATGATGTTGTCCCGGTTCTGCTGGAGGCTGTCGTCGAGGAGCGCCTCCTCCAGTCCGTCGGCGATGACGACCGGCTTGTCGTCGGCGAGCAGTTGCTGCCAGACCCGGTCGTTCTTCGTGCGCGCCAGGGTTCCCTGGGGCGTCTCGTCGGCGAAGCGCTGCTTGGCCATCCGCTCGAAGTTCAGGTCGGCCTCGCCGGCCGCGTCCCGCAGCCGGACCGGCACGGGCACCGCGTGCTGCCGGGCGAGCAGTTCGGTCAGCCGTACGAGGACGGCGGTCTTGCCCACTCCGACGCCGCCGACGAGCAGATAGGGCCGCCGGGTGTCGCGGTCCCGCAGCCGTTCGGCGATGACCTCGGCGACGTCGTCGCGGCCCACGATGTCGCCGGTGTCCTGGCCGACGGGGAGGACCAGCCGGCCGGGGCTCCTGCTCGCCTTCCCGAGGTAGCGCCGCTTGGTCCAGCCGTACCAGCAGAACAGGAAGAGCGCGGCGGCGATCGAGGCGGTCAGGACGGGGCCGACGAACTGGAACACGGCGTCCAGCGCCCCGTGCTTGCGCAGTTCCTCGAAGCGGGTCGACTCCCCCGTGATCCAGATGTACAGGCCCTCCCCGCACCAGGCCAGCAGCGCGAGGACGGCGAGGGCCCAGACGAACCTGGTCGCGTTGGCGTAGGAGAACCATCTCCGCCACTTCTTGGGCCGGGTGGCGCCGCGCCGCGCCTCGAGACGCATGGTCAGCGTGTGCCAGCGGCCCACGAGGGCGCTGCGCACCCGACTGCACGCGCGTCTCAGGTCCAGCGTGGCCATCGGCGCGTTGCGCGGTCGTTCCTTGCCGGGTGGGCGGCGGACGACACTCGTCATCGTGCGCTCCCTCCGAGTGCGTTCTCGGGACCCGAGTGCGTTCTCGGGACGGAGGGCTCCGCGGGGTACCGGCACCTACTTCCATGGAAGCACTTGCGGGCGGCCTCGCAACCGGTGCGGAAACCGCGGGATCATCGTCTGCGGGTCCGGCAGACTCGCGCGCATGGACATCGTCATCCGACCGGCACACCCCGACGAGTACGCGACCGTCGGCGAGATCACCGCTCAGGCCTACCTCGAGGACGGTCTCCTCGACTTCGGTGAGAGCGACGCGTACCTGGGAGAGTTGAGAGACGTCGGCAAGCGGGCCGCGGCCGCGGAGGTGCTGGTCGCGGTGGAGCGGGGGCGGGTGCTCGGCGGCGTCACGTTCGTGCCGGCGGGCGGTCCCATGGCGGACATCGCCCGGCCGGGAGAGGCCGAGATACGGATGCTCGCGGTCGCGCACAGCGCACGCGGGCGGGGTGTCGGAGAGGCCCTCGTCCGGGTCTGCGTCGAGCGCGCACGCGCCGTCGAGGGCTGCACGGCGATGGTGCTCTCCACCCAGCGCACCATGCACACAGCCCACCGCATCTACGAACGCCTCGGCTTCACCCGCACCCCCGAGCGCGACTGGAACCCGCTGCCGGAGCTGGACGACATCACTCTCCTCACCTACGAGTTGACGCTCTGAAACCATCGCAACACAACATCTGGGGGTGACACCGCAGCCCGGCACAAGATGTATGCTCATGCTCGCTGTCGCCGCAGGGGAATCCGGTGCGAATCCGGAACTGTCCCGCAACGGTGTACTCATGCGCGTATGCCCGCGTATGAGCTTCAGTCCGAGGACCTGCCGACAGCGCGCCCGGCCCGTCCGGTCCGGGTGCCCGACGTCCGGGCCTCGTGGAATGGGCCGGTGGACGCGACGCCGCGTGCGCTCGTGCCGCCCCCTGCCCTCCGCCAGGCCCCGTGCCGAGCGAGGGAGAGCCCCACGTGACCATCGCGCCAGCCGATCCGGCTTCAGCCATCGAGCCGGAGTCCGACGGTCCCGGTGCCGCGCTGTTGCGGAACCTGACCGAGCTGACCGCAGACCTCCCCGACGCCGACCCCGGCCGGGTCGCCGCCGCCGCGTTGCGGGGCCGGTCCGCGCGGGCGGACGAGACGGAGCTGCGCGAGCTGGCCACGGAGGCGGCCGCCGGCCTCATCTCCGAGGACCCCGTCTACTCCCGGCTGGCCGCCCGCCTGCTGACGATCTCCATCCGCGCCGAGGCCGCCTCGCAGGGCGTCACGTGCTTCACCGAGTCGGTGGCCGTGGGGCACCGGGAAGGCCTCATCGCCGACGGCACCGCGAAGTTCGTGCGCGCGCACGCCGAGCGGCTCGACGCCCTCGTCGACACGGACGCCGACGACCGCTTCGGCTATTTCGGTCTGCGCACCCTGTACAGCCGCTACCTGCTGCGGCACCCCCTCACCCGCAAGGTCGTGGAGACCCCGCAGCACTTCATGCTGCGCGTCGCCGCGGGCCTCGCCAAGGGCGACACGTCCCGGTCCGTCGACGAAGTCGCCTCGCTCTACGGGCTCATGAGCCGCCTCGACTACCTCCCCTCCTCCCCCACGCTCTTCAACTCCGGCACCCGCCACCCCCAGATGTCGTCCTGCTACCTCCTCGACTCCCCGAAGGACGAGCTGGACTCCATCTACGACCGCTACCACCAGGTGGCCCGCCTCTCGAAGCACGCCGGTGGCATCGGTCTGTCGTACTCCCGCATCCGCAGCCGCGGTTCGTTGATCCGGGGCACCAACGGGCACTCCAACGGCATCGTCCCGTTCCTGAAGACCCTCGACGCCTCCGTCGCCGCCGTGAACCAGGGCGGCCGGCGCAAGGGCGCGGCCGCGGTCTACCTGGAGACCTGGCACTCCGACATCGAGGAGTTCCTGGAGCTGCGTGACAACACGGGCGAGGACGCCCGCCGTACGCACAACCTGAACCTCGCGCACTGGGTGCCGGACGAGTTCATGCGCCGCGTGAACGCCGACGAGCAGTGGTCCCTCTTCTCCCCCGCCGATGTGCCCGAGCTGGTCGACCTGTGGGGCGAGTGGTTCGACGCCGCCTACCGCAAGGCGGAGGCCGCGGGCCTCGCCAAGAAGACCATTCCCGCCCGTGACCTGTACGGCCGCATGATGCGCACCCTCGCGCAGACCGGCAACGGCTGGATGACCTTCAAGGACGCGGCCAACCGGACGGCCAACCAGACGGCGCTCCCGGGCAATGTCATCCACTCCTCCAACCTCTGCACGGAGATCCTGGAGGTCACGAACGACGGGGAGACGGCGGTCTGCAACCTGGGGTCCATCAACCTCGGGGCCTTCGTGGACAACGGCGACATCGACTGGGAGCGGCTGGACGCGACCGTCCGCACGGCCGTCACCTTCCTCGACCGCGTCGTCGACATCAACTTCTACCCGACCGAGCAGGCGCGCCGCTCGAACGCCAAGTGGCGGCCGGTGGGCCTGGGCGCGATGGGCCTGCAGGACGTCTTCTTCAAGCTGCGCCTGCCCTTCGACTCCGCCGAGGCCCGTGAGCTCTCGACCCGGATCGCCGAACGCATCATGCTCGCCGCGTACGAGACGTCCGTCGACCTCGCCATGGGCACCGCTCCGGCACCGGCCTTCGAGAAGACCCGTACCGCCATGGGCTGGCTGCAACCCGACCATTATGCGAGCGTCCGCCTGACCTGGCCGGAGCGCTGGGAGGCACTCCGCCGCGAGATGGCGATCGGCGGCCTGCGCAACACCCTGCTCCTCGCCATCGCCCCGACCGCCACCATCGCCTCCATCGCGGGCGTCTACGAGTGCATCGAGCCGCAGGTCTCCAACCTGTTCAAGCGCGAGACGCTGTCCGGCGAGTTCCTCCAGGTCAACTCCTACCTGGTGAACGACCTCAAGGAGCTGGGCGTGTGGGACGCCCGCACCCGCGAGGCGCTGCGTGACGCCAACGGCTCGGTGCAGGACTTCGCCTGGATCCCCGAGGACGTAAGGGCCCTGTACCGCACGGCGTGGGAGATCCCGCAGCGCAGCCTGATCGACATGGCCGCCGCCCGGACCCCGTTCCTGGACCAGGCGCAGTCGCTGAACCTCTTCCTGGAGACGCCGACCATCGGAAAGCTCTCCTCGATGTACGCGTACGCCTGGAAGTCGGGCCTGAAGACGACGTACTACCTGCGCTCGCGCCCGGCGACCCGCATCGCCCGCGCCGCCCGAGCCCAGGCCCAGCCCGAGAAGACCATTCCCGTCCAGCAGGTGGCCGACCCCGACGCCGTCGCCTGCTCCCTGGAAAACCCCGAGTCCTGCGAGGCCTGCCAGTAATGACCACCGAAGCCATGGCTGCATCTTCCAAAAACCTGCTCGACCCCGGCTTCGAGCTGACCCTGCGCCCCATGCGCTACCCCGACTTCTACGAGCGCTACCGGGACGCCATCAAGAACACCTGGACCGTGGAGGAGGTCGACCTCCACTCGGACGTGGCCGACCTCGCCAAGCTCAGCCCCGAAGAGCAGCACCTCATCGGCCGTCTGGTGGCGTTCTTCGCGACGGGCGACTCGATCGTCGCGAACAACCTGGTGCTGACGCTGTACAAGCACATCAACTCCCCCGAGGCGCGCCTGTACCTGAGCAGGCAGCTCTTCGAGGAGGCCGTGCACGTCCAGTTCTATCTGACGCTCCTGGACACCTATCTGCCCGACCCGGAGGACCGGACGGCCGCCTTCGCGGCGGTCGAGAACATCCCGTCCATCCGCGAGAAGGCGGAGTTCTGCTTCAGGTGGATCAACGAGGTGGAGAAACTGGACCGCCTGGAGACCCAGGCCGACCGCCGCCGCTTCCTGCTCAACCTGATCTGCTTCGCCGCGTGCATCGAGGGCCTGTTCTTCTACGGTGCCTTCGCGTACGTCTACTGGTTCCGCAGCCGGGGTCTGCTGCACGGCCTGGCGACCGGCACCAACTGGGTGTTCCGCGACGAGACGATGCACATGAGCTTCGCGTTCGACGTCGTCGACACCGTGCGCAAGGAGGAGCCGGAACTCTTCGACGACGAGCTCGGCCGGCAGGTCACCGACATGCTGCGGGAGGCCGTCGAGGCCGAGCTGCAGTTCGCGCGCGACCTGTGCGGTGACGGCCTGCCGGGCATGAACACCGACTCGATGCGGCAGTACCTGGAGTGCGTCGCCGACCAGCGCCTGACGCGCCTGGGCTTCGCGCCGGTGTACGGCTCGGAGAACCCCTTCTCCTTCATGGAGCTGCAGGGGGTTCAGGAGCTGACCAACTTCTTCGAGCGGCGTCCTTCGGCGTACCAGGTCGCGGTGGAGGGCACCGTCGACTTCGACGAGGACTTCTGATCCTGCGCCTGCCGCAACTGGCGGTCGATCCGGCGCTCGTGGGCCAGCCCCACGAGCGCCGGACCCGCGAGGAGGAGGAACATGGCGAGGACGGTGATGAATTCCGTGAGTTCGTTCATGAGGTAAGCATCTTGTGGCCTCGACACTCCTGACAGTGGCAGGACTGCCGCGCACCTTCAAATTCCTGCCACTTTGTGGGCACACTGTCGGCATGCTGAAGAACGTGGCCGCCGTGCTCCTCGACGGTGTGCATCCCTTCGAACTGGGTGTCGTCTGCGAAGTGTTCGGCATCGACCGCAGCGACGAGGGCCTGCCGGTGTACGACTTCGCGGTGGTCTCCGCCGAGGGCCCGACCCTGACCACGCCCGCCGGCTTCTCCATGCTGCTCGAGCACGGCCTGGAGCGGCTGGAGAGCGCCGACCTGATCACCGTTCCGGCCGGGCAGGCCTACGCCGCGCGCGCCTTTCCGCCGGCGCTGCTGGCGGCGCTGCGCACGGCCGTGGACCGGGGGGCGCGAGTGCTGAGCGTCTGCTCAGGGGCGTTCGTGCTGGCTGCGGCCGGGCTGCTAGACGGCCGGCGCTGCGCGGTGCACTGGCGGCACGCCGAGGAACTGGCCCGGCGCTATCCGCGGATCACCGTCGAGCCGGACGTTCTGTACGTCGACGCCGACCCGGTGATCACCTCGGCCGGCACCGCCGCCGGCATCGATGCCTGTCTGCACATCGTGCGCAAGGAGCAGGGGCCGGAGGTCGCCAACAAGATCGCCCGGCGCATGGTCGTACCGCCGCACCGCGACGGCGGCCAGGCCCAGTACATCGAGCGGCCGCTGCCGCGCTCCTCCTGCGACACGGTCGGCGAGGTGCTCGCGTGGATGGAGCGCAGCCTCCACGAGGAGGTCACCGTCGAGCAGCTCGCCGCGCGTGCCCACATGTCCCCGCGCACCTTCGCCCGCCGCTTCCAGCAGGAGACCGGCACCACTCCCTACCGCTGGCTCCTGCGGCAGCGTGTGCTGCTGGCCCAGCATCTGCTGGAGGCGACGGACGAGACGGTGGACGCGATCGCCGGCCGAACGGGGTTCGGTACCGCGGCCGCGCTGCGCCACCAGTTCGTACGGGCCCTGGACACCACCCCGAACGCCTACCGCCGCACGTTCCGTGGCCCCGAGGCCGCCTGACTCCTCAACCGACCTGCTGTCCCCTCACCTCGGCACCGGTCGCAGCAGCAGCTTGTGCGGGCGCAGGGTGATGCCGACCCGGGTCGCGTCGTTGGAGCCGGGCACCTGCTCCAGTCGGTACCGCGTCGCCACGGCCGCCGTGATCAGCGAGAGCTGTGCCATGGAGAAGTGGTCGCTCGGGCACTTGCGGTTGCCCACGCTGAAGGGGCTCATGGCGTGTTTGGGGACGTCCTTCACCCGTTCCGGAAGCCAGCGGTCGGGGTCGAAGTCGAGGTGCCCGGCGTAGGAGCGGGCGTCGCGCTGGATCGCGTAAGGGCTGTAGACGATGTCGGCCCCGGCCGGAATGCGATACCCGCCGAGTTCGGTGTCGGTGATGGCCCGCCGGGTCAAAATCCATACGGCGGGCCGCAGTCGCAGGGCCTCGACGACGACATTGTTGGTGTGCGTGAGCCTGCGGACGTCCTCGAATGCCACAGGACGGCCCCCCGTCACCGATTCCACCTCGGCGCGCACCTTGTCCGCGTGTTCCGGGTGTTCCGCGAGGACCTGGAGCAGCCACATGATCGTGGACGCGACGGTTTCACTGCCGGGAGTGACTATCGCGACGACCTGGTCGTGGATCTCCTGTTCCCCGATGGGGTCACCATTGTCGTCCTTCGCCTCCAGCAATGCCGTCAGCAAATCGTCCGGTCTTTGACCGGATGCCCGGCGCTCGGCCACGATCTCGTCGACGAGGAGATGCAAATCGGCCAGCGCCCGGTTGAATTCACGGTTCGGCGGCAGCGGCAGCCGGTACAGCGGCCCGAGCGGGATCACCATCCGCTGGTACATACCGCGGAAGACGGTGGCGAGCGCGACGCACAGCCGCTCGGCCCGCTCGTCCATGTAGTCGCCGCGCAGCAGACAGCGCGCCGCGATCCGCACGGCGATCCGGAACGACTCCGAGGTGCAGTCGATGGTTTCGCCGGACGTCCAGCGCTCAGTGAGGCCGTGCGCCTCCTCCTCCATGATCGGCCCGTAGGCGGGAATCGCGTCGAGCTTGAAGGCGGGTTGGATGGTGCGGCGCTGCCGCCGGTGCCGGGAGCCGTTGGCGGTGGCCACGCCCTCCTTGCCGAGCAGGCCTTCCAGGGACTCCCACAGCGGCCCGCCGATCTTGTAGTCGGGGCTCAGCGCGAGCGCTCCGGTGAGGGCTGGGGTGGTGACGGCGTACACCGTCTTCGGACCGAGCTTGAGGCGGACCACGTCGCCGTGGTCGCGCAGCCGTGACATGAACGCCAGCGGGTCGCGTGCCAGCTTCCAGCCGTGGCCGAGAAGCGGAACGCCACCACCCGCGAGGGGCGGCTCCCGCAGCTCGGGTATCCGGGGTTCCACCGGCTGCACGGACTCGACCGTCATTTCTCACCTGCCGCTTCGTTGTTGACGTAGGGGGGCGTGGACCGGTCGTCCCAGCTGTCGACCATGTAGCGGCCGGACTCGTGGTGGAACCAGTAGACGGAACTGAACCAGTTCCTCATGTTGGCCAGGCAGGCCCGGGCCGCACAGCTCAATTCCTTTCCGCGCACCGTGCCGTCGTCGAGGTCTTCGACGAACCGAAGAGCCATCCGCTCGGTGTGGAGGAATTCGGTGACGCATTCCTCGACGCGTCGTCTGACTTCTTCGACCGCCTCTTCCAGGGTCAGTCCCTCGTGGGTGACGAGACTGATCCCGAGATTGTGCACCTCGTCGCCCGCCATTTCCTTGGGAAGTGAGCAGAGGTCGTTGTACCAGGCGGCAAATTCCTGACTCAGCAGTGCCGCCCGACGGAATGCCGGGTACTTCCGCACGAAATCCGGGAGTTCGCAGCCCGCACTGGGCTCCAGCAGATCCGTCCATATCCAGTGGGCGAAGGTGAGGCGGCGCAGCGCGAGGTACTCCTCGACCGTCGGGACGATCCCCTCGCGACGGTTGCGGAATTCCCGGTCGTAGGCCTCGATCACCGCGTGGAAGTGCCGGGCGAACCGCCCGTTCCAGGTCCGGGGCAGGAGCGAGTACAACCTCCCCACGCTGTCCGCGAACCCTGCCACCAACGGGTCCTCGTGGTGCAGGTGGGTCCGTGGGGAGTCGAGTGCTCGGTGCAGCCTGGCCTTCAGCCGGCGCCAGGCGGCAGGACGGTCGTGCACGATGTCGCGGTCGTGCCGGTCGTCCCAGACGAAGAACCAGGCACTGAAGTCCCCGATCGCCTGCAGGACGTCGTCCGGGGCGCCGAGGTAGTACCCCGCCATGAGGTCGGTGTAGCACAGACCATCGGCATATTCCGCGACCTTGTCCGCGGACATCAGCCGTTTTTCCAGGAGCCAGGTACGCGTCTTCTCCTGAAGCCTCGGCCAATACGGGTGGAGTTGCCGAGGAAAGGCCGCCTCGATCAACGGAAGGGAGAGCGAGGGTGGGACCGCCACCACCGTCGCCGTCGAAGTGGTGCTGTATGTGGTGCTGTGTGGGAAAGCAGGCACGAACTACCCCTCTCAGCCGCCAGTGGCCGCACGCCCCTCCCGTTGTGCCGGGCGTGCGCCGTTGCGAATCCCCGCACCCCTATTCAGCCCCACAACTGACCTTCGTGGGAACGGATTTGCACCATTCACTACCCCACAGTGCCGAGAATGCCCCTTGCCTGACTGGTTCTGGATCATTAGAGGACGAGAAGCGATCGAACGTACGACGCATACACGAACGGCGCCTGTTCGGCCGCGAGACCTGAACAGACGCCGTACGTACGGGGCCAGTGGGACGTCAGTCGTTGGCGACCACGGGGTACCGAGGCTCGTTCTCGGCCATCTGCCGCAGCGCGTCCTTGCGTTCACGCTTGGAGAGCCGGTCGATGTACAGGTACCCGTACAGGTGGTCGGTCTCGTGCTGCAAACACCGAGCGAAGTAGCCGGTGCCGCGCACCTTGATCGGGTTGCCCTTCTCGTCCTGCCCGGTCACCTCGGCG
Organism: Streptomyces griseus subsp. griseus; assembly: GCF_000720255.1. GTDB lineage: Bacteria > Actinomycetota > Actinomycetes > Streptomycetales > Streptomycetaceae > Streptomyces > Streptomyces griseus_I. The sequence continues at coordinate 108,866 of NZ_JOJE01000009.1, forward strand.
TAGTCGGGCCGAGCGAGCGGCGCGTACGCCGTCGGCACCGACAGACACCCCTCGTTGCTGTCGTCCAGCCTGCGCTTGTCCGCCGGCAGCTCGACCAGCTTCGGGTTGCACACCACACCGACGTGCCGCGTGCCCTCGTCGTCGGGGCAGTCATAGACGAAGACCTTCAGGTCCACCCCGATCTGGTTGGCGGCGAGCCCCACGCCCTCGGCGGTGCGCTGCGAGGCGAACATGTCCGCGACCAGCTGCTGGAGTTCCTCGCCGAACTCGGTGACGTCCTTGCACTCCTTGTGCAGCACCGGGTTCCCGACGACGGTGATCGGCCGCGAGGTGCCGGCCTCCCGCCAGGCGGACTCGCGCTCTTCCGTCTCCTCGGTGTCGATGACGAAGCCGTCGTCGTCCACGGGGAGCACGCCCTCGTGCTGCTGATCGATGTCCTGCTGCGCCATGACCGACGTGAGCCTTCCTGCAACCATGAGAATTTTCTGCTTGTACAGCCTAAGGGTGGTTCAGGGAAGGCACAGGCTGCTCCTCAGCAGACCTCTTCCAGGTCCCGCCAGTCCCGGGAATCCGGACTGTCCGCGACCCACCCGTCCAGCAACCCCCGAACCAGCGAAGCCGGCGCGGCCACCCCGCACTCCCGCTCCGGCACCCACAGCTGCCCGTCCGTCCGGTGCCCCAGCGGCCCCGGATGCCCGGGTTCGCTGTGATCATGGGGGTCCAGATGCTCACCGTCCCCCTCGTCGGAGGGCATCCGTGACTCCGAACACGTCCGGCACAGCAGCCGCACCGACGACGACCAGTCCTCCGCCGCGAACCCCGCGTCGGCGGCCAGCCGCTCCAGCGCGTCCCGGTCCGCCTCCGTCGCCGCCTCCAGCAGTACCACCCAGGTCGGCACGGGCGACGGCGCCCACAGTTCGATCTCGTCGAACACCGGGTACGCGTGCCCGGCCGCCGTGGTCCGCTCTCCGTGCGGTACGCCGTCGTGCAGCACGACCTCGCCCCAGCGCCGCCCGGACGACGGCAGCGGGATGGACAGCACCTCGATCCGGGCGGGGTCGAGCCGCCGGCCCCACACGACCTCCGCCTCGCCCTCGGGCGACAGCCGGACCGCCGCGCTGCCCAGATCCATGCCGAGGGGCTCACCCGAAGCGGTGGCTCCGCCCGGCACCTGCAACCCGTACGCCTGCCAGGCCCTCCGGGCCAGCGGCCAGTCCTGCAGGGCGGTCGCCGCGATGCCGACGTTCCACCAGTCGGGCGCCCCGGCCTCCCGGTCGAGCAGCGCCACTGCCCGCAGGCCGGCGGCCCGGGCCTGCTCCCAGTCGTGCCGGAACTTGTGCAGCAGTGCGAGGTTGAACCAGGACTCCGACAACCACGGCTCCAGATCGGCGGCACGTGTCAACAACGCACCCGCGTCCTCGTACCGACCGTCACCGATCAGGGTGAACGCACGGTCGGTGGCCTGCCGCCAGGAGGCGGAGGGCCGGTGCCGTCCCTTGCCGAAGATCCTCACGATTCCCGCCTGCCAGTTCCGTGGTGTGGGCTGGCCAGTGCCCCCGGACACTCTCTCTCCTTCGCATCCAACCACGTACGGCTGGAAGGGCGCTCATTACCCATGGGTTACCCCACTCCGGGCAGGGTAAGACAGCCCCGCGCCAGAACGCGGGCCAGTGATTCCACGACCTCGGGCGCGTAGTCGTCGGCGGTTCCCAGCCGCAGTTCCTCCAGCGCCTTCAGGGGCCCGTCCGGCCCGGCGTCCCGCGCCTTCTCCTCGTAGGCGTTCACCGCCCGCACGATCCGCGCGGCGAGCGGCTGCTCCCGGCACGGGTCGGCCTGCCGCTCCACGACGACCGCGACCTGTGGGCTCACCCCGGTCTGCCGTACGACGGCCCCGCCCAGCAGCGCGATCCGCCGCTGCCGCTCCACGGGCAGCGCGGCCGTGGCACCCGCCGGTACCGGGTCCACGAGGCTGAGCTGGCCGATGTCGTGCATGAGTGCCGCGTACTCCAGCACGGTGAGTTCGGGCTCGGTGAGGCCCAGGTCCCGCCCGACGGCCTGGCTGAGGGCCGCGACCCGCAGGGCGTGCCCGGCCGGGGTGTACCCGGCGATCTCGGTGGCCCGGGCGAGGGAGGCGATGGTCTGCCGGTAGGTGGTCCGCACGGCGGCGTACCGGCGCAGGGACAGCTGGGTGAGCAGCAGCGGGAGCGAGAACACGGGCAGCGCCCACAGGCCCGCCACGGCCACCGCGAGCGCCATCACGGCGCCGGTGGCGCACACGGCCGACCCGATGCAGAGGGTGGAACGCAGCTCGTCCCGCAGCAGCGGACCGAAGGGCCAGCCGGTGCGGGCGTGGGCCAGCGCGGCGGCGAGGACGGCGTCGCACAGGACGGTGAGGGTGAGCAGCGCGAGCAGCAGCAGGGCGTGGGCGGGCCCGCTCCAGGCGGCCAACGTGCCGCTGTGGCAGAGGGGTTGGAAGCAGACGGCGGCGAATCCCACGGTGAGCACCCGCCGGGCCAGGTGGTCGAGCGTGGGACTGCGCCCGCGGGCGATGTGCGGCACGCTGCCGAGCAGGGACGCGGCGAACACGATGGTGACGGACTGGCAGACGCCGTGGTGGGTGTGGAGTCCGGCGTTCTCCCCGAGCAGCGCGTACGCCAGCGCCCCGGCCGCGCCGAGCGGCGCGATCTCCCGCAGCCCTGGCCCCCTCCACCGGGTGAGCTCTCCCACGGCGACGAGGGCTCCGAAGGCGAGGGCGAGAAAGCCCTCGTGGACGCCGGTGCGGAAGGTGACACAGAGGGAGGTGAGGGTGAGGACGGCGGCGGAGGTGTGGATGACGGGGAGGGAGAGGGGGCACCGGTGCCGGATCATGGCCTCGCTCCCGGCAGGCTGGAGACCTGCGGACGCTCCCCGGGCCGCGCGGGCTCGTCGGCCGTCACCGCGGGGTGCCAGCCGGACCGGCTCACGGCGCGCACGAGGGCGGCCACCATCCGGGGATCGAAGTGCGTCCCGGCGCACCGCTCCAGCTCCTCCAGCGCCGTGGGGACCGGCCGGGCCCTGCTGTACGACCGGTTGGAGGTCATCGCGTCGAACGCGTCCGCGACGGCGACGACCCGCGCGCACTCCGGGATCTGACCGCCCGCCAGCCCGTACGGGTACCCGCTGCCGTCCAGCCGCTCATGGTGGTGCAGCACCGCCGTCCGGGCCTCGCCGAGGAAGGAGATGCCGCGCACGATCTCGTGCCCGTACTCGGGATGCAGTTCGATCACGCGCCGCTCCTCGGGCGTCAGCGGCCCGTCCTTGCGCAGCAGCCGGGTGGGCACCCCCAGCTTTCCCACGTCGTGCAGGATCCCGGCGAAGCGCAGGACCTCCACCCGCTCCTCGTCCATGCCGAGTTCGCGCGCGATCAGCACGGACGCCTGACCGACCCGTTCGCTGTGCCCGCGGGTGTAGCCGTCCTTGATGTCGACGGCCTGCACCAGCGCCCGGATGGTGGCCCGGTGCGCGTCCCGCTCCCGGTGGTACTGGGCGTACACCCACCACGACACCCCCATCGGCAACAGCACGAGCAGCGCGGCGACGGGTCCGTAGGGGCTGCGCCACAGCACTGCCATCATCAGCCCGGCCGTGCCGTGCACCGCGACCGGCGCGAGCGACCGCGGGAGGAGTTCGCGCCAGGCCCGCCGCGCCGGCGCTTTCTCGGCCAGCGCGAGGATCCCGCCGTCCAGCAGGGCGAGCACCAGACAGAGCACCAGGACGGCCGCCCCGGCCGGGCCGAGGGCGTACGGGAAGTCGGAGGTGTCGACGGCGTCGCAGCCGTCGAGCGCCTCGTGGACGCCGGCCGCGGCCCACACGCCGAGGACCAGCCGGGCGGCGCGCCAGACGCGGCGCAGCAGGAAGGGCCGTCGCTCGACGTGGGAGAGCAGTGCCGCGGGTAGCGGGACGAACGCGGCGGCGGCCGGCGGCAGCAGGAAGACCGATGCGAGCAGCACGGGGTAGAAGGTGCCGGCGAAGCGCCTGCGGGCGACCTGTTCGCAGCCGGCGTACAGCGCGGCGAGCGCGAGGACCACCCACGCGTGCGTACGCGCCGTCGGCGGGGGCAGCAGACAGAGGAGCGCGACAAGGCCGATGGCGATGACGTACACGCGTGCTCGTGCCGGAACCGCCTCCATTGTCGCCCCTCCCCCGGCATGACGGTGCCCTACCAGGCTGGGAGCCTAGGGCGGCCAAGGGGAGGCGCGCGGGCGTATCACCCGCGGATTACTACGTTCGGGTGACGGCCGGGTTCGATGAACGCAGCGGCCGTCGGCCGGCCGTGCTCCGGGAGTCAGGACTCCCGCGGGGCGACGGGCGCGGCCGTCACGTCGTGCTCGGGCACGGCCTGGCCGGAGCGGATCAGCTCGATCCGCCCCATGACCTTGGCCCGCAGATCGGTCGGCACGTCGTCGTGCCCGCAGCAGCGCTTGACCAGCTTCTTCACGGCCTGCTCCAGGCCGTACTTCTCGAGGCACGGCGAGCATTCCTCGAAGTGGTGCTGGAACTTGTCGCGGTCGACGTCCGGCATCTCGCTGTCGAGGAACTCGTAGAGGTGGTCGAGGACCTCACCGCAGTCCGTCTCGTGCGGGTCTCCGCAGCTCATGAGCCCGAACCTTTCACTTCGTTCGACTCTCCGGCGCCCGCCGGGACCAGGCCGCGCTCACGGGCGTAGTCCTCGAGCATTCCGCGCAGTTGACGGCGGCCCCGGTGCAGCCGGGACATCACCGTACCGATGGGTGTCCCCATGATGTCCGCGATCTCCTTGTACGCAAAGCCCTCGACGTCCGCGAGATAGACGGCGATGCGGAACTCCTCGGGGATCGCCTGGAGTGCTTCCTTCACGTCCGAGTCGGGCAGGTGGTCGAGCGCCTGCGACTCGGCGGAGCGCAGACCCGTCGACATGTGCGACTCGGCACGGGCGAGCTGCCAGTCCTCGATCTCCTCGGCCGCGCTGCGCTGGGGTTCGCGCTGCTTCTTGCGGTACGAGTTGATGAACGTGTTCGTGAGGATCCGATACAGCCACGCCTTGAGGTTGGTGCCCTCACGGAACTGGTGGAAGGACGCGTACGCCTTGGCGTACGTCTCCTGCACCAGGTCCTCGGCGTCGGCCGGGTTGCGCGTCATGCGCAGCGCGGCCGAGTACATCTGGTCGAGGAATTCGAGCGCGTCCCGTTCGAAGCGCGCGCTGCGCTCCGTGTTCGACTCCGCGCTGTCGCCCCGGCCCTCGGGCAGCTCCGCCTGGCCGTTGTCGGTCCCTGCGTCGGTCCCAGTGACCGGACCCACCTCCTCAAGATTCCTCGTGGCACCGAAACCGGCCCCACTCGAATCGGAGGATAGAACACGATCCGCCCCGGCCGCCGCCCGAATAGGGGCGGTCTTGGCCGCGTGCAGCACCGTCCAGTCCAGGTCGGCGCGGCTGCTGCGGCTCGGGCAGATGGTCGAACCCATGCGGCGGACTCCCTTTCGTACGACGTCGGCGCTGGTCTGCCAGCACTTCTGTTCGCCTCAACAGTGGTCGGCCGCCCGGCATTCCCGTCGTCTACGCGAGTGACGAGGCCCACCCTGCGACACCGGCGGTGATGATCTCCAGGGCGCGGTCCTGTCCGATGTCCGCCCGCTTCGGCACGGCGAAGCCGTGATCGCCGTACGGCACCTCGATCAGTTCGTAGGTCCCCCCGGGGAACTCCTCCGGCTTGCCGAAGGGGTCGTTGCCGCCCTGTACGACGAGGGTCGGGACGCCCGCGCCGAGCAGTTCGCCGGCGCGGGACTTCTCCGGCTTGCCCGGTGGGTGCAGGGGGAAGCTGAGGGCGAGGACGGCGTGCGCGCCGAGCTCGGTGGCGGTGCGGCAGGCCACCCGGGCGCCCGCGCTGCGCCCGCCCGAGATGACGGGAAGTCCCGCCCCGGCGAGCGCGGGCCAGATCCCGCGCCATCCGACGTCCAGCGTCTTCGGGGCGGGCGCGAGCTTCTTCCCGGCGACCCGCCAGGGCTGTTCGACGAGGGCGACGGTCACGCCGTGCCCGGGCAGCTCGGCCGCCAGCGCCCGCAGGTCGCGTGCCTCGATGCCACCGCCGGCACCGTGGCTCACCGCGAGGACGAGCCGGGCGTTCTTCGCCGGGTGCCAGGTGATGCGGGCGGGGCCGGCATCGGTCTCGACGGTCTCGCTGGTCACGTCGGTCTTGCTGGTCACGTCGGTCTCGCTGGTCACGTCGGTCTTGCTGGTCACGTCGGTCTTGCTGGTCGCTTTCGCCACGCCAGTCACATCGCTCACGTCCGTCACATCAGAAGAGTGTGCCCTCTTCCGGTCCCTCCAGCTCCTTCAGCAACTCCGGCCCGTTGTTGCGGACGTTGCTGACGGCGGTCGTCACCGGGTACGCCCGCATCAGCCCCTCGGGCGGCGGGGCGAGCAGCTCGCGCAGGTCGTCCGGGTCCGTGCGGGCCGGGTCGAGCCAGGTGTCCCAGCGGTCCGGCGTCAGCATCAGCGGCATGCGGGGGTGGATGTCGGCCAGGGCGTGCGGCCCCTGCGCGGGTGCCACCGCGAGCGGGGTCCTCTCGGCCTCCGTGGTGATCACGGAGCACGTCACCCACCACGCCTGGGGATGGTCGTCGGGCAGCGTGCGGTCCCGCCAGAACTCGTACAGACCGGCCATCGCGAACACGGACCCGTCGGCCGGGAGCACGAAGTACGGCTGCTTGCGCGGCCGCTTCTTCTTCCCCTCGACCTCCAGGTCCCGCTCCTGGGCGCCGGTGACCCACTCGTAGTAGCCGTCGGCGGGGATGATGCAGCGCCGGGAGGTGAAGGCACGGCGGTAGGACGGCTTCTCGTGGACCGTCTCGGCGCGCGCGTTGATCATCCGGGCGGCGCCCTCGGGGGTCTTCGACCAGGACGGGACCAGCCCCCACTTCAGCTTCCGCAGCTGGCGAACCGGGCGCTTGTCGTCGGCGTCCTTCACAGGACGGTCCAGGACCGCGTACACCTCCTTGGTCGGAGCCACGTTGTAGTCGGGCGCCAGGGTCTCCTCCGGCTCCCACTTCTCGATCTCGAAGACTCCTGCGAGATCCTCGGGCCCACGACTGGCCGCATACCGTCCGCACATACGTGCCACACTGCCAGACTCCGCACGACGAGAGGGAGCCACCGCGAAACATGGACAGCACCGCCGTCACCGCGCTGCCCGACCTGTGGGACCGTCTCGTCGGCACCCAGCACGACCCCGACCTGTGGGTGGTGCTGGCCACCATGGCCGCCGCGCTCGCCATAGTCGTCCCGCACAACGTGTGGCGCCTCTCCCGCAACGCCATCACCATCGCCCACGAGGGCGGCCACGGCCTGGTCGCGCTGCTCACCGGCCGCACCCTGACCGGCATACGCCTGCACTCCGACACCAGCGGCCTCACCGTCAGCCGCGGCAAGCCGCACGGCATCGGGATGATCCTCACCGCCGCCGCCGGCTACACCGCTCCTCCGCTGCTCGGCCTGGGCGGCGCGGCCCTGCTCGCGGCCGGTCACATCACGCTCCTGCTGTGGCTCGCGACCGCCCTCCTGGTGGCGATGCTGGTGATGATCCGCAACGCCTACGGCGCGCTGACCGTCGTCCTCACGGGCGGCGTCTTCCTCCTGGTCTCATGGCTGACCGGCCCCCAGGTCCAGGCCGCCTTCGCCTACGCGGTGGTGTGGTTCCTCCTGCTGGGGGGAGTACGCCCGGCGTTCGAGCTCCAGGCGAAGAGGTCGAGGGGAGGAGCGGGCGATTCCGACGCGGACCAGCTCGGTCGGCTGACACACACACCGGCGGGGCTGTGGCTGTTCCTGTTCCACGCCGTGTCGCTGTGCTCGTTGATAGGCGGAGGGCGTTGGCTGCTGGAGGTGTGACCAGCCCCGACGGACCCGCGGCCGAACGACGGCCAGGAGCGCCCCCTACTAAAGTGGGCCCCATGGCCGTTAACCCCGCGCAAACCGCCCTCTGGCCCGCCCCGCACGCGAGCGGAGCCGTCGACGCGACGGTCCACGTGCCCGGGTCCAAGTCGGTCACCAACCGCGCCCTCGTCCTCGCCGCCCTCGCCTCCGAACCCGGCTGGCTGCGCCGCCCCCTCCGCTCCCGCGACACGCTCCTGATGGCGGGCGCCCTGCGGGCCATGGGTGTGGAGATCGAGGAAGGCGTCGGCCCCGACGGCACCGGCGAGGCCTGGCGCGTCATCCCCGCGGGCCTGCGCGGCCCGGCCGCCGTCGACGTCGGCAACGCCGGCACGGTGATGCGCTTCCTGCCGCCGGTCGCCGCGCTGGCCGACGGCCCCATCCGCTTCGACGGCGACCCGAGGTCGTACGAGCGCCCCCTGAACGGCGTCATCGACGCGCTGCGTGTCCTGGGTGCCCGGATCGACGACGACGGCCGGGGCGCACTGCCGCTGACCGTGCACGGCGGCGGTGCGCTGGAGGGCGGTCCGGTCGAGGTCGACGCGTCCTCGTCGTCGCAGTTCGTGAGCGCCCTGCTGCTGTCGGGCCCGCGTTTCAACCAGGGTGTCGAGGTCCGTCACACCGGCTCGACGCTGCCGTCGATGCCGCACATCCGGATGACGGTGGACATGCTGCGCGCGGTCGGCGCCCAGGTGGACACGCCGGAGTCGGGCGGCGAGCGGAACGTCTGGCGGGTCACGCCGGGCGCGCTGCTCGGCCGGGACCTGACGATCGAGCCGGACCTCTCCAACGCCCAGCCGTTCCTGGCGGCGGCGCTGGTCACGGGTGGCAAGGTGCTCATCCCGGACTGGCCGGCGCGGACGACCCAGCCGGGTGACAGGCTGCGGGAGATCTTCACCGAAATGGGCGGTTCCTGCATGCTGACGGAGTACGGACTGGAGTTCCGCGGTTCGGGCGCGATCCACGGCATCGACGTGGACCTCGGGGACGTGGGCGAGCTGACGCCCGGTGTCGCGGCGGTCGCCGCCCTCGCGGACTCCCCCTCCACCCTGCGGGGCGTGGCCCATCTGCGCCTGCACGAGACGGACCGTCTGGCCGCGCTCACCAAGGAGATCAACGAGCTCGGCGGTGACATCACCGAGACGGCCGACGGTCTGCACATCCGCCCGCGCCCCCTGCACGGTGGCGTCTTCCACACCTACGAGGACCACCGCATGGCGACGGCCGGCGCGATCATCGGCCTGGCGGTCGACGGGGTGCGGATCGAGAACGTGGCGACGACGGCGAAGACCCTGCCGGACTTCCCCGAGCTGTGGACCGGGATGCTCGGGGCCTAGGGACTTCCGCCATGCGCCGCTACGGCAAGCACACCGACGAGGACGACATCCGCAGCCGCCCGAACCGCAAGGGCAACCGACCACGTACGCACATCCGCCCCAAGCACGAGGACGCGGCCGGGGGCATGGTCCTCACCGTCGACCGGGGCCGTCTGACCTGTCTGGTCGAGGACCGGATCGTGCTGGCGATGAAGGCCCGTGAGCTGGGCCGCAAGGCCGCGGTGGTCGGCGACCGGGTGGCCCTCGTCGGTGACCTGTCAGGAAAGAAGGACACCCTCGCCCGGATCGTCCGCATCGAGGAACGCTCGTCGGTGCTGCGCCGCACGGCGGACGACGACGATCCGTACGAGCGGGTGGTGGTCGCCAACGCCGACCAGCTGGCGATCGTCACGGCCCTGGCCGACCCGGAGCCCCGCCCCCGGCTGATCGACCGCTGCCTGGTCGCGGCCTTCGACGGTGGCCTGGAGCCGCTGCTGGTCCTGACCAAGTCGGACCTGGCGTCGCCCGACAAGCTGCTCGAGCTGTACGGCGACCTGGACATCCCGTACGTCGTCACCAGCCGTGCGGAGCTGGAGAACGGTGACGTGGCGGACCGGGCGCGCGAGCTCCTCGACGGCCGTACGACGGCGTTCGTGGGGCACTCCGGCGTGGGCAAGACGACCCTGGTGAACGCGCTGGTCCCGGTGGACCGCCGCCGTACGACGGGCCACGTCAACGCGGTGACGGGCCGCGGCCGGCACACCACGACGTCGGCGTTGGCGCTGCCCCTGTCGGGCACGGACAGCTGGGTGATCGACACGCCGGGTGTACGGTCCTTCGGCCTGGCCCACGTCGACCCGTCCCGGGTCATCCACGCCTTCCCCGACCTCGAAGCGGGCACTGAGGGCTGCCCGCGAGCGTGCAGTCACGACGAGCCTGACTGCGCGCTGGACGAGTGGGTCGCCGAGGGTCACGCGGACCCGGCCAGGCTGTACTCCCTGCGCCGGCTGCTGGCGACGAGGGAGCGCAAGGAAGGCGACTGACCTCCGCGTTGTTTGTCTTGCCCCAGGTCCGGTAAGGGCATAATCGCACCGGGTCGGATCCAAAGCCCGCCCCGGCACGACGAAGCGGTCACCGGACGTGAACGGTACGGGAGGACAGCACATGGCGTGGCTGCTGGTCATAGTGGCCGGGTTGCTCGAAACGGGCTTCGCCGTCTGTCTGAAACTCTCGCACGGCTTCACGCGGCTCTGGCCCACCGTCGCCTTCAGCATCTTCGCGCTCGGCAGCTTCGGCCTGCTGACCCTGGCCCTGCGGAAACTCGACGTGGGCCCCGCCTACGCCGTGTGGACCGGCATCGGCGCGGCGGGCACCGCGATCTACGGCATGGTCTTCCTCGGCGACCTGGTGTCGACGCTGAAGATCGTCTCGATCAGCCTGGTCGTCGTCGGTGTGATCGGGCTCCAGCTGTCGGGGTCCTCGCACTGACCCCGCCGCTCAGACCGGCTGGCGGTGCAGCGCGCCGCGTACGAGGTCCGCGACCCCGCCCTCGCCGGGCGGTGCCGCCACACAGGACAGCGCGAGGCGGACGGCGAGTTCGCAGGAGCGGGCCAGGTCCCCGGTGTCCGGCCTGGCCACGGCTCCGGGCCCGGTGAGCACCGCCACGGCCCGGTCGCGGACCATCGCCACGAAGTCCGCGGGCGAGGGCAGCGGACCGTCCGCCCGCCGCTGCGCCGGTACGGCCGAGGAGGACGGCACGCCGGTGAGGGCCGGCGTGGGCAGGCGCTCGTTCCAGGAGCCGGTGAGCATGGCCCGTACGAGCACGTTGTCGCGGGCGGCCGACGCGGTCCACTCGGCGGTCGCGGTCAGCCGCTCCCGGGCGTCGGCCGGCGTGGTGAGCGCGCGCTCGACGCCCGCGAGATAGCTGTCGGCCTCCCTGCGGACGAGCGCCCGGGCGAGCCCCTCCTTGCTGCCGAACTCGTTGTACAGCGTCTGCCGGGACACTCCGGCCGCCGCGGCGACGTCCACCATCCGCACGGTGGACCACGAACGGCGCTCCAGTGACGCGAAAGCGGCGTCCAACAAGGACTCCCGCGCTGCAGGCATCATCGCCTCCCCGGGGCGAGCGGCTCTGCGCCCAGATTTGACGCGTACGGAGGCACTGTCAAGGGTTCGCGAGCGCATCGGTGGGTGCCAACAGGCGGGCGCGCGCGGGAAGTCGAGGGGTGGTACATCGTCGGCACACCTGCCCGGCCGCACCGTGGGCATGCATCCCACGGACACCTTTCCCACAGCGCTTGTCACGAGGAGCGCGCGCCCCGCACCCTCGTGGAACAGCCCGGCCCCCCGTAGCCCCTCCTCGCCTTCGGCAGATACCGTTCCCTACATGCCGGACTACCTCGACGACCTCCGCTTCGCGCACGTTCTCGCGGACGCCGCGGACGCCGCCACCATGGACCGCTTCAAGGCCCTCGACCTCAAGGTGGAGACCAAACCGGACCTGACTCCGGTGAGCGAGGCGGACAAGGCGGCGGAGGAGCTCATCCGCGGCCATCTGCATCGGGCGCGGCCCCGGGACGCGATCCTCGGCGAGGAGTACGGCGTCGAGGGCAGCGGTCCGCGCCGGTGGGTCATCGACCCGATCGACGGCACGAAGAACTACGTTCGCGGCGTTCCCGTGTGGGCCACCCTCATCGCCCTGATGGAGGCGGGAGAGGGTGGCTACCACCCCGTCGTCGGCCTGGTCTCCGCCCCTGCCCTGAACCGCCGCTGGTGGGCCGCCAAGGGGCACGGCGCCTTCGGTGGCCGCAGCCTGTCCAACGCGAGCCGTCTGCACGTCTCCCGCGTCTCGCAGCTCGCGGACGCCTCCTTCGCGTACTCCTCGCTGAGCGGCTGGGAGGAGCAGGGCCGGCTGGACGGCTTCCTCGACCTGACCCGCCAGGTGTGGCGCACGCGCGCGTACGGCGACTTCTGGCCGTACATGATGGTCGCCGAAGGGTCCGTCGACGTGTGCGCCGAGCCCGAGCTGTCGCTGTGGGACATGGCGGCGAACGCGATCATCGTCACGGAGGCCGGCGGTTCCTTCACCGGTCTCGACGGCCGTCCGGGCCCGCACAGCGGCAACGCGGCCGCGTCGAACGGTCTGCTGCATCACGAGCTGCTGGGGTATCTCGGCCGGAGCGCGTGAGCGGCACGGCGCGCCAAGTACGAAGAACGGGATGAGCGTGCGCGCCCTCCGCCGGCTGCGCACGCCCTCTTGTTGACCTCCGCTTTACCTGCCAATCTGAGGGGACCCTCACTTGTGAACTTGTGAACCCCTGAACGACATCAGGGGTTCCAGGAGGTGACTCGGAACCCATGCTCGTCCGCGACGCCATGAGCACAGTTGTCCTGACCATCGGACCCGCCCACACCCTCCGCCAGGCCGCCGCCCTGATGTCCGCCCGCCGGGTGGGCGCGGCTGTGGTCCTCGACCCCGATGCCGGCGGGATCGGCATCCTCACCGAACGCGACATCCTCAACTCCGTGGGCCTCGGACAGAACCCGGACACGGAACGCACCCATGCCCACACCACCAACGACGTCGTGTTCGCCACCCCGTCCTGGACGCTGGAGGAGGCCGCGCACGCCATGGCCCACGGCGGATTCCGCCACCTCATCGTCCTGGACGGCGGCGAACCGGCGGGCATCGTCTCCGTCCGCGACATCATCCGCTGCTGGGCACCGGCGCGACAGCACGCGCCGTTGCTTCACGCGCCTTGACCAGAGCCAAGCCCGTCGCACATTAGACACCATCCAAATCAGGGGCTGATCCAAAGTCACACCCATTCGGATTCTTGTCCCTCTGGCTGTTAGGCTGGATGGCATGAGTGACCTTCTGGAACGGCTGCGCGGACGCGGTTGGCGCATGACCGCGCAGCGACGCGTCGTGGCCGAGGTCCTCGACGGCGAACACGTCCACCTGACGGCCGACGAGGTCCACACAAGGGCTGTCGCCAAGCTGCCCGAGATCTCCCGGGCGACCGTCTACAACACGCTGGGTGAGCTGGTCTCCCTCGGCGAGGTGCTCGAGGTCGCCACGGACAAGCGCGCGAAGCGGTACGACCCCAACGCCCACCGTCCTCACCACCACCTGGTCTGCGCCCAGTGCGGCGCGATCCGCGACGTCCACCCCGACGGCAACCCGCTGGCCGACCTCCCCGACTCCGAACGCTTCGGCTTCACCGTCTCGGACGTCGAGGTCACCTACCGCGGCATCTGCCCGACCTGCGCGGTGGCGGCATAACCCGCCCCCACCGAAGAGCCCCGGCACCCACTCATGGGTACCGGGGCTTCTCTTTGCTCACCGGCCCATACACCGAGGGAGCGCATACACCGAGGGCCGGAACCCTTTTGGATTCCGGCCCTCGGCCTTCAGTAGCGGGGACAGGATTTGAACCTGCGACCTCTGGGTTATGAGCCCAGCGAGCTACCGAGCTGCTCCACCCCGCGTCGATGAATGCAACACTACGTGAGGGGCGCACCGAGAAGCAAATCGATGGGAACGCAGGACGGGTGGGCCGCGCCACAGTTCATGCCGACAGCTCCTCCCGCAGGGCGTCCCGCAACCTCGCCGCCCGTTCCGCGACCTCCGCCGGTCCCAGCCCCACCGCCCGGTCGGCCCAGCGCTGCCCTTCCGCCAGCTCACCCCGACGCGCGTAGACCAGGGCCAGCCGCAACGCCGCCCGCCCATGACCCGCGTCGGCCGCCCGCGTCCACCACACGGCCGCCTCCGGCTCGCTCCCCTCCCGAGCCAACAGCAGCCCCAGATTGAACGCCCCGTTCCGCGACCCCGCCTCGGCCGCCTCCCGGTACCACCGCGCCGCCTCCACGACATCACCCCGCGCGGCGGCCAGCATCCCCACCCGCACCTGCGCCCGCCGGTGACCCTGGGACGCCGCCCGCTCGTACCACTCCTCACACTCGGTCTTCTCGTGCGCCGACTCCCCGAGCTCGTGCGCGGACGTCGGCGGCCGTCGCGCGTCCAGCACGGTCGCCAGCCGGTACGCCGCCTCCGCGCTGCCGCCCCCCGCCGCACACCGCAGATGCCGCTCCGCCTCCTGCTCGTCCCCGCCCCGCAGCCGGGCCATCCCGACCTGGAGCGCCGCCTCGGTGTGCCCAGCGGCCGCCGCCCGCTCGTACCAGCCCAGCGCGGCCTCCTCCTCGCCCCGCCCGGCGTGGAGGATCCCCAGGTTGAAGGCCGCGTCGACGCTGCCCGCCTCCGCCGCCTTGGAGAACCACGGCTCGGCACCGGCGGTGTCCCCGCCCTGGAGCAGCAGGATCGCCAGCGCGTTCGCCGCCTCCCGGTGCCCGGCGTAGGCCGCGCGCCGGTACCACTGCTCGGCCTGCGCGGTGCGGCCCTGCTCGGCGCAGAGCAGCCCGAGGTTGTACGCGCCGTTCACGTCACCCGCGTCCATCGCGGCCCGGTACCACCGCTCCGCCGTCTGCGTCTCGCCCCGCTCGGCGTGCAGCGCGCCCAGCGCGTTCGCCGCGTTGCCGTCGCCGTCCTGCGCGGCCCGCAGCCACCACACGGCGGCGCTCTCCGCGTCCCCCGCGTCCCGCAGCAGGAACCCGAGCGCACAGGCGGCCCGCGCCTCCCCGTCCTTGGCCGAGGTCAGGTACCAGCGCCCCGCCTCCTTCAGCGCCCCGCGCTTCTCCAGGATCGCCCCGAGGTGCAGCGCGGCACGTCTGTGCCCGCGCGCCGCGGCCTGCCGGTACCACTGCTCGGCATCGTCGCCGTGGCCGCCGTCCTCGGACCCCGCCCCGTCCACGCGCCCCGCCCTGCGGTCGAGCGCGCGCGCCAGCCGGTAGGCCGCCTCCCGGTGTCCCCGCTCGGCGGCGGCACGCATCCACCGCTCGGCCTGTCCGTCCCCGCGGTGCTCCAGGAGGTCGGCGAGCGCGTACGCGCCGAGCGCGTGTTCCTGCTCGGCGGACTGGCGCAGCCAGTACTCGGCGGCCGGCTCGTCCCCGCGCTCACGGTGGTGCCGGCCGAGCGCGTGCGCGGCCGCGGCGGAACCGGCGACGGCGGCGACCCGCCACCACCCGGCGGCCTCGTCGGCGTAGCCGCGCTGGTGGAGGAGGACTCCCAGGTTGTTGGCGGCGGCCCGGTCACCGGCTGCGGTGGCGGCACGCAGATGGGGTTCGGCTCCGTCGAGGTCACCGCGGCGCAGCAGCATGCTTCCCAGGACGCTCATCGCCTCGACGTCGCCGGCCTCCGCCGCGAGCCGCTGACGAACCTCCTCGGCTGCTTCCTCAGCCACCTCTTCGGCGGTCTGTCCGGTTTCGTCCCGGATTTCTTCCCGCATGGAAGGCTGCACAAATCGCCCTGTCTCGAACAGAGTTGCCTTGTCCCCCATAACGTCCATCGTCGCACCACCTGCAACCTGGGTACACCTCGTATACCGCAGCCAGTGAGGTCACTTCAGCGTTTTGTCGACATGCCCACAGAGAGACAAGTCAAACACAGTTCGCCCAACTCCCCACCGCGGCACGACCGTCCCCTGCTCGGTTTGTGCGTTCGCACACCACAAAGGCCCGGATCCTCTGGAGGATCCGGGCCTTTGCTGTCGCACGACGTCGTCGTCGACTTCAGTAGCGGGGACAGGATTTGAACCTGCGACCTCTGGGTTATGAGCCCAGCGAGCTACCGAGCTGCTCCACCCCGCGCCGTTGTGTTTCAACCGTACCACGGCGCGGGGTGGGCTCTTGACCAGCTCGATCAGCCGCTGGGACTACTGCTCGGCTTACCGCTGGGCGTGGCGCTCGGTTTGCCGCTGGGCGTGGCGCTCGGACTCGGGCTGCTGGTGCCCTTGTTGCCGCTGCCGCCCTTCTTGCCGGCCTCGGCCTGCGCGTCCTCGGCCCTCTGCAGCGCGTCCTCGAGGTCCTTCTGCGCCTTGCCGTACGCCTCCCAGTCCTTGGCCTCCAGAGCCTTCTGGCCGTCGTCGAAGGCCTTCTGGGCGTCGTTCAGCGCGTCCTGGACCGTCGGGTTGTCCGACGTCGGCGGTGGCGTCGTACCGCCCTTGTCCGGTGGCTCGGGAGTCGCGCCCTCCGCTCCGAAGACCTTGTTGAGGGCCTCGTCGAGCGTGTCCTCGAAGGCGGTGGTGCCGCCGTACGTCACCAACACCTTCCGCAGCAGCGGGTATTTGAGTCCACCGCCGCGTACGTAGACCGGCTCCACGTAGAGCAGTCCTCCGTCGAGTGGCACGGTCAGCAGGTTGCCGTACTCGATGTCGGAGTCGCCGCCCTTCAGCAGCCTGATGGACTCGGCGATGTCCTGTTCGGAGTTGAACTGGCTCTGGACCTGTTTGGGTCCGTCGACGGTCGTACTGGTTGGCAGTTTCAGGATTCTGATCTTGCCGTAGTCGCCGGTGCCCGCTTCCGCGTCGACCGACATGAACGCGCTGAGGTTGTCCCGGCCGTTCGGCGTGAACGTCGTCGTCAGCGAGAACGCCTGCTTCGTCTGGTCGGGCATCTTCATGCTCAGGTAGTACGGCGGCACCGCGTTGCCCGACTTGTTGGTCGGGTCGTCCGGCACCTGCCACACCTCGCTGCCGCTGAGGAACGTCGTCGCGTCCTTCACGTGGTAGCGGGAGAGCAGTTCACGCTGGACCTTGAACAGGTCCTGCGGATACCGCAGATGATCCATCAGGGACTGCGAGATGTCCGCCTTGGACTTCACCGTGCCCGGGAATGCCTTCATCCAGGTCTTCAGGACCGGGTCCTTGGTGTCCCACTGGTAGAGCTTGACATCGCCGGTGTACGCGTCGACGGTCGCCTTCACCGAGTTGCGGATGTAGTTGACCTGGTTCTGCTGGGCCACCACCGCACGCGAGTTGTTGGTCGCGGTCAGCGAGTCGGCCGTGGTGTCACCGAGGGTCGTACGGGAGGCGTAGGGATAGCCGTTGGTCGTGGTGTAGGCGTCCACGATCCACTGGATCTTGCCGTCCACGACCGCCGGGTAGGCGTCTCCGTCGATGGTCAGCCACGGGGCGACCGCCTCGACGCGCTCCTTCGGCGTGCGGTTGTACAGGATCCGCGAACCCTCGCCGATGGCACCGGAGTACATGATCTGCGGCTCGCCGAACGCCACCGCGTACGCGGCCCGGTTGACCGGGTTGGAGAGGTTGACCCCGCTCTTGCCCGTATAGGTGGTGGTCTTCTCGCCGTCGTCGTCGGAGTAGTCGATCTCCTTCTGCGGACCGCCGACGATCGAGTACGTCGTGGTCTTCTCGCCGTAGTAGATCCGCTGCTGGTACCTCGGGAGGTTGCCCTTGGACGGCAGGTCGGACTCGGTGAAGACCGGGCGGCCCTCGGCGTCGGCGGTGGTGCCCTTGGCGGCGACCACGCCGTAACCGTGCGTGTAGCGGAAGTGGTTGTTGATCCAGTTCTGCTTGTCGACGCCGGCGAGGTTCAGCTCGCGCAGACCGATGACGGTGTCCTGGTCCTGGCCGTCCTTGCTGTAGCGGTCGACGTCCAGGTTGTTCGGGAACGCGTAGTACTTCCGCATCTGCTGGAGCTGCTGGAAGGTCGGCGAGACGATGTTCGGGTCCATGATGCGGATGCTCGCCGTGGCGTCGACGTCGTCCCGCAGCTTGGTCTTGTCCTCGGCGTTGCCCTTGCCCGAGTAATCGGTGACCTTGGCGCCGTCGATGCCGTACGCCTCACGCGTCGCCTTGAGGTTCTTCTCGACGTACGGCGCTTCCTTGGCCTGCTCGTTGGGCTGTACCTGGAACTTCTGCACGATCGCCGGGTAGAGCCCGCCGATCAGTATCGCGGAGAGCACCATGAGACCGAAGCCGATCACGGGCAGCTGCCAGGTGCGCCGCCAGAGGGTGGCGAAGAACAGCAGGGCGCAGATGACGGCGATGCAGAACAGGATCGTCTTGGCCGGCAGATAGGCGTTGGCGTCCACGTACCGCAGGCCGGTCCAGTTGTCCGTCGCCTTGAAGTCGCTGGACTTGACCGCGAGGCCGTACCGGTCGAGCCAGTACGCGACCGCCTTCAGGGCGACGAAGACGCCCAGCAGCACCGACAGGTGCCCGGTGGCCGCGGCGGTGGCACGCGCGCCGGGGCTGGTGATGCGCAGCCCGCCGTAGAGGTAGTGGGTGAGCGCGGCGGCGATCACCGACAGGATCGCGGCGGCGAAGCCGAAGCCGAGCAGGAACCGGTACCAGGGCAGGTCGAAGGCGTAGAAGGAGACGTCGAGGTGGAACTGCGGGTCCTTCTGTCCGAAGGAGACGCCGTTGACCCACATCAGCCAGGTCCGCCACTGGCCCGACGCCGAGGCGCCGGCGATCAGGCCCACCAGGGCGGTGATCCCGAGCAGCAGCCACTTCTTGTAGGGCGCGATGCCCATGCGGTAGCGGTCGAGATTCTGCTGCTCCATCGACATCGCGCTCAGCGGCGGGCGCAACCGGTGGGCCAGCCAGATGTTGAATCCCACGGCGAGGGCCATCAGCAGACCGAAGACGAAGAAGAGCCCGATCTTGGTCCACAGCGTGGTGGTGAAGACCGAGGAGTACTTCACCGAGCGGTACCAGAGCCAGTCCGTCCAGAAACCCGCGAACATCGTGAACGCCATACCGAGAACGGCAAGGACGCCCAGCGTCATCAGCAGGGTCCGGACACGCCGGGACGGGCGTCCCACTCTCATCCGCGGCCCTGTCGGGCCTCCGCCGCGGTCCGGCATCTGGAAAGCCAAGGTGCGCACCTCGAAGTTCGCTGTCGATTCGTCAGGCCCGCGTGTTCGTGGACCGTACGTGGCCCCCCGTGACAGTGGGCCCACACCTATGCAACTTACTCACCGTTTACTCGGTTCCCGATTCCGGGTGGGAACGAGGCAGGATTGTGACCATGTCCAACACTCCCATGGCAGCGAGCCCGCTCACCCAGGCCGTACTCGAGATCGACGAGTACGCCTCCGGCCTCGGCTGGGACCAGCCCGCCCGCCTCTTCGCCCTCGTCGACACCGCACGGCTGCGGGTCCAGGAACCCGCTCTCGCGACCCAGCTCGGCCTGGGTGAGGACGAGCAGCAGACCACCGCTCTCACCCCGATCGAGCAGGACGAGGTTCCAACGGACAAGGCGCTCGACGAATTCCTGGGCACCATCGCCTGGCCCGACGCGGTGGCCGGCTGCGCCCTCACCGTGGAGCGTCTGATGCTGCCGCCGTCCGCCGAGGCACAGGTTCCCCAGGGCCTCGACGAGGCGAAGCTCGCGAAGTGGGTCGCCGAGCACCCCGACCGTCAGGAGGTCCGCATGACGGTCGCGGTCCTGCGCGACGGCACGCGCGAGTCGGCCCTGCGGCTGCGCGAGAAGGACACCCCCACGGAGGTCCTCACCGGCTCCGACCTGGTACCTGGCCTCGCGGAGGCACTGGCGGCGACCTTCGACGACTGAGGCCTGCGGGTACGGCGACGGGGGGCGCCCCTCACCGTGAGGAGCGCCCCCCGTCGCCGCATCGGGGTCTGCCGGTCAGCCCTTGGTCGTGCACTTCGGCAGGTCGGCGGTGTCGCCGGCGCGGATGTCCTTGAGGGCGCCGAGAGCGTCCTCGATCGTGTTCACCTTGACCAGCCGGAGCCCCTCGGGGGTGTCCCTGGCGGCGGAGGCGCAGTTGTCGGCGGGCGTGAGGAAGTACTGGGCGCCCTTGTCGCGAGCGCCGACGGTCTTCATCTCGATGCCGCCGATCGGTCCGACCTTGCCGTCGTCGTCGATCGTGCCGGTGCCCGCGACGAACGTGCCGCCGGTGAGGCTGCCCGGGGTGAGCTTGTCGTAGATCCCGAGCGCGAACATCAGACCGGCGCTCGGCCCGCCGACGTCGGCCAGCTTGATGTCGATCGTGAACGGGAACGTGTGGTCGGTCCCGGCGGAGATGCCCACGATGGCGCGCTTGGCGCCTTCGTCGTTCGAGGTCGTGGTGGTGATCGTCACTTTCTCGGTCCGGGTGGGCGTCTTGTGCTCCTTCTCCGCGGCCGCCTGTTCCTTGGCCGGCACGATCGTGAAGACGACGTCCTCACCGGGCTTGTGCTTGGTCACCAGCTTGGCGACGTCGTCGGGCACCTTCACCGCGGTGCCGTTCACCGCCTTGATCACGTCTCCCGCGTGCAGCTTGCCCTCGGCCGGGGTCGCCTTGCCGACGGTGGAGACGATCACCCAGGACTTCACCGGCACGTGCAGCTCCTTCAGGGCGGCGACCTTCGCGCTCTCCTGGGACTGGCTGAACTCCTCGGCGTTCTCCTGGGTGGACTGCTCCTCGGTCTTGCCGTCCGGGTAGAGGGTGTCGTGCGGCACGACCTTGTTGTCGTGCGCGAGCCACCCGTAGACGGCCTCGACGAGGTTCATCCGGTAGTCGGCGCTGGTGACCCGCACGGTGGTCATGTTGAGGTGACCGCTCGTCGCGTAAATCTTGCGCCCGGAGATCTGCAGCACCGGCTCGCCGTCGTGATCGCCGAGGGTGTTCACCGTCGGCCCCGGGGACATCTCCGAGTACGGCACGGGGATGAACACTCCCGCGCACAGGAGCGCGATCAGCATCAGGGTGGAGGCGAGCATCGTCGCGGTGCGGCGTGGCATGTGTCGACAGTACGGGACGCTCCTGTCAGCGCACCGTCAGGGCCGCCCCCTCCCGGCACGTCACGTGCCCGAGTGGGGCTTCTCCATGGCGGCACGGAAACGGGCGTACCCGTCGAGCTCAGGACCGTCGCCGCGGGACTTGCGGGTCCGGTTGGCCCAACTCCCCCACATACCGGCGCCGATCGCAGCCACCAGCGGAATCAGCAACCAGGCGAGCGCCGCCATGCCGACCTCCCAACCCCGATTGAGCGACCGCAACTGACTGATCAGCAGATTAACCATCCGCACTGACAACGCTCATGCCAGGGGTGCGGTTACGCAACCTGAGGCGGCGCTCAGGAGGCTTGAGGCGGCGCTCAGCAGGCGCCCACCCACTCCTCCGTACCGTCAGAGAACGTCTGGTGCTTCCAGATGGGCACCTCGTGCTTGAGGTCGTCGATCAGCTTCCGGCACGCCTCGAAGGCCTCGCCCCGGTGCGGGCACGACACGCCGACGACGACCGCGAGGTCACCGACCCGCAGATCCCCCACCCGGTGCACGGCCGCCAGCGCCCGCACCGGGTACTCGGCGGCCACCTTCTCCGCGATCCGCCGCATCTCGGCCTCGGCACTGGGATGGCACGAATACCCGAGCCGGTCGACATCGGCACCCCCGTCGTGGTTCCGCACGGTGCCCACGAACAGCGCGGTCCCCCCGGCGGCGTCGTCCCCGACGGCCCGCATGACCTCGTCCACGGACAGAGCCGTCTCCCGGATCCCGATCAGCTTGATCGGCTCCTCGGCGGGCCGCTCACCCGGATGATCACTACTGGATGCCATGCCCCCATCGTGCCGCACGCGCGCGTGAAGCAGAAAGAGACCTAGATCCTCCGCCGCGCCTTGCGGGCCCTGCGCACCACGGCCGCCGCTCCCAGCAGCGCGACCGTCGCGCCCGCGGCGCCCGCGGCTGTCGCGTCCTTGCGTCCCAGGCGCCGCCCGGCGACCGTGTGGCGCCCGGACACCTCGTCCAGCAGTTCCGCGAGGACCTCCTCGTTGGTCCACTGCGGCCGCCACCCCGCGTCGTGCAGCCGGCTGCCGCTCACCACCCAGGGGTACATCGTGTACGCCAGGTCCCCCGCCGGAGACGGCGTGAGCCCGATGCGGTGCAGCCGGGCCGCCGCGCCCAGCGCGACGGCCGAGGGCAGCTCCATCCTGCGGATCCCGCTGAGCTCCTCGACCTCCTCCTGCTCCAGCCACCCGTCGCACCCGACGGCCAGCTCCCCCTCGACCTTCTCCAGGACGGCGTACTCCAGAGCACCGCACAGGTCTTCGACATGGCAGAACTGCCAGGCCGGCCGCGACCCGGCCACGACCAGCAGCCGAGGCGACTCGAAGTACCTGGTCAGGGCCGTGTCCGTGCCCCCGACCAGCACCGACGGCCGCACCACGGTGACATTGAGCCCGGGGTGCGCCCGAGGAGCCCGCCGCGCGAGCCGCTCGATCTCCAGCAGGTCCCCGACCCCGGTCGCCTCGGCGGTCGCCCGCAGCTCCGCGTCCTCGGACAGCGGCAGCTCGTTGTCCGGCAGCGCCCCGTAGACCATCGCGGACGTGCACAGCACCACGCGGTGCACCCCGGCCGCCGCCGCGGCGGTCAGCACGGTCTGCGTCCCCCGTACGTTGTAGGCCGTCCGGGCGGAAGCGTCGGAGCCCAGGTCCAGGTCGAGCGCCAGGTGCACCACGACGTCCGCGCCGCGCAACTTCTCCGCGATCGCCGGATCCCTCACGTCGAGGATGTGCCACTGCGCGGCCGCGCACTCCCCCCTGCGCTCGTCGATGGCGATGACCTGCTTGACCTCGTCCGACGCGGCGAGCCGCTCGGTCAGCAGTGCGCCGACACCGGTCGCGGCACCAGTGACCGCGACGACGGGCCCGCGCATGGCCGGACTGGTCGGCTCGTTTCGCGCTGCGCGAACCTGTGGATCTGGGGAACTCACCGGGCGTCTCCAGCGGTTGTCTTCAGTACGAGCGCGAGTGACGCGTACGTACCAGGTGGCATCCATCCTGCCGCAGGCCGTGACTCGGCGAAGCACCGAGGCCCGAACGGCTCGTGGTGTCTACGCTGGGTGGTGTTGTCGGGCAGTCGCGCCGTCGGAGAGAACCGGCGGCCTTACCAGCCGAGGATTCCCGTGAGTGACACCCCATTCGGATTCGGCCTTCCGCCGGAGGAGCCGGACGACGGCGACGAGGGCAAGAAGAAGGACCAGGAGAGCGGTGGTGGTCAGGGACCGGCCAACCCGTTCGGTTTCGGGCTCGGAGCCGGGGGCTTCGGTGGCCCCGGCGCGGACAACCCGCTCGCCGCCATGTTCGGTTCCCTGAACCCCAACGACCTGGGCGCCGCGTTCCAGCAGCTGGGCCAGATGCTCTCCTACGAGGGCGGCCCGGTGAACTGGGACATGGCCAAACAGATCGCACGCCAGACGGTCTCCCAGGGGACCGCCGACGGCACCAAGGACGCCAGTGTCGGCCCCTCCGAGCGCACCGCGGTCCAGGAGGCCGTGCGCCTGGCCGACCTGTGGCTGGACGACGCGACGTCGTTGCCGTCGGGTGCCGGCTCCGCGGTGGCGTGGAGCCGCGCGGAGTGGGTCGAGGCGACCCTGCCCGCCTGGAAGGAGCTCGTCGACCCGGTCGCCGAGCGCGTCGGCGCGGCCATGGGCGACGTCCTGCCGGAGGAGATGCAGGCCATGGCCGGCCCGCTGATCGGCATGATGCGCTCGATGGGCGGCGCCATGTTCGGCACGCAGATCGGCCAGGCCGTCGGCGTCCTCGCGGGTGAGGTCGTCGGTTCGACCGACATCGGCCTGCCGCTCGGTCCGGCCGGGAAAGCCGCGCTGCTCCCCGTGAACATCGAGGCGTTCGGCAAGGACCTCGGCGTGTCGCAGGAGGAGGTGCGGCTCTACCTCGCCCTGCGGGAGGCCGCCCACCAGCGCCTGTTCGCGCATGTGCCGTGGCTGCGTTCGCACCTGTTCGGCGCGGTCGAGGGGTACGCGCGCGGGATCAAGGTGGACACGGCCAAGCTGGAGGACGTCGTCGGCCAGTTCGACCCGCAGAACCCCGAGCAGCTGCAGGACGCGCTCCAGCAGGGCATGTTCCAGCCGGAGGACACGCCCGAGCAGAAGGCCGCACTGGCCCGTCTGGAGACGGCCCTGGCCCTCGTCGAGGGCTGGGTGGACGCGGTGGTCCACGCGGCCGCGAAGCCGCGCCTGGCGTCGGCGGACGCGCTGCGTGAGACGCTGCGCCGCCGTCGCGCCTCGGGCGGTCCGGCGGAGCAGACGTTCGCCACGCTGATCGGTCTGGAACTGCGCCCGCGCCGGCTGCGCGACGCCTCCCGTCTGTGGGCGTCCCTCACGGACGCGCGCGGTGTCGACGGCCGTGACGGCCTGTGGGCCCACCCGGACATGCTTCCTACGGCGTCCGACCTGGACGACCCGGACGGCTTCGTCCACCGCGAGCAGCTGGACTTCTCCGAGCTGGACAAGATGCTCGGCGAGGCGGCGGACAAGCCCGACCTGAAGAAGAAGGACAAGGGCCACGAGGGCGAGAACAAGGGCGACGACGCCGAGTGAGCCTGTACGACGACACGGTCCTCGTGCTGAAGGGCTACGAGGACCAGGAACAGCTGCGCCAGACCTATCTGGACCACCTGGCCGAGCACCCCGACGGCATGTGGAAGGCCTGTGCGGACGGACACATCACGGCCAGCGCCCTGGTGGTCGACCCCGAGCGGGGCCGGGTTCTGCTGACCCTCCACAAGAAGCTGCGGATGTGGCTGCAGATGGGCGGCCACTGCGAGCCGGACGACCCCACGCTCGCCTCGGCGGCCCTTCGTGAGGGCACGGAGGAGTCGGGCATCCCCGGGCTGGCCCTGCTGCCGGGCGGCCCGGTGCGGCTCGACCGGCATCTGACGCCCTGCGCGTGGCACCTCGACGTCCAGTACGCGGCCCTCGCCCCGGCCGGCGCGGTCGAGGCCATCAGCGACGAGTCCCTGGACCTGCGCTGGTTCGCCTACGACGAGGTGAAGGACGTGGCGGACGACTCGGTCGTACGCCTGCTGGAAGCGACGCGGGCCAGACTCTGAACGCAGTCGACCCGCGCCCCGAAAGGGGCGCGGGGAACTGCGCGACCGACCACGCACGACCCGCTGCCGGCTGACGGCCGGCCCGCGGAGCGCTCAGCTCCAGACGTTGCCCTGGTTCTGCCCCCGGGCACCTTGCTGGCCCATGCCGTACTGCGCGGCCAGACCGGAGCCGATCTGGGCGTTCTGCGGCGGCAGCAGCTCGCTCGGCTGGACCAGCGCGAACCCGGTGCCCATGAAGCTGAGCTCCCAGCCCTCGCCGGTGTTGCCGCGCCGCCGCCACACCCCGGACGAGTGTGTCTGCGCCTGCATCTGCACCCGCAGCCCGGTGGACCAGGCGACGATCGCGTCGGCGTCGCAGTTGACGTACTTGTCCGGCGTGACCCGCATCATCAGCGGCGCGCCCGAGGTCATCAGGGCGACCTTGCCGCGGCCGGTGATGTTGAGCTGGTACTTCCCGGAGCCGGAGATGCCGTACAGGCTGTCGACGGCGATGACCTCGTGGTGCAGCGACGAGTCCATCGCGAGGACGTAGCCGCTGTCGACGGTCAGCCCGTCCTGCTCCACGTCCATGAGGTGGACGTGCTGCTTGAGGTTGGCGAGGTAGACCGTGCCCTGCCCGTGGCAGCGCATCAGATCGAGGCCCTCACCGGTGCGCGCACGCGCGCGTGACTGCTGGTTGCTCTGGTACTCGGCGTCGAACTCGACGAGGCCCTGGTAGGCGACCATGGTGCCCTTGCGGGCGAGGATGTCGTCGTGACCCTCCAGGGCGACGCGGAGCATCTGCTTGTTCTGCAGGCTCCAGCGGTCCTGGGTCTGCTGGTCGTTGTAGGCGAAAAGCGGGCTCTGCATGACGTTCTGGCTCCCCCTCAGCCCCGGATCCGGAGGCGGTCGGTGCTGTCCTCGCTGGGCTGGACGACGACGATGCCCTCGCCGGAGAAGGCCATCTGGTAGGCCTCGCCGCTGCCCCGGCCGATCAGCGACTGCGCCTTGAAGCTGCGCTTGCCCTTGACCTTGAGGTTGGGGGACCAGGCGACGAGCGCGTCGGGGTCGACGTACGTCTCGTTCTCGCCGCCGCCGCAGTCGACGACGATGGGCTTGCCCCGGGAGGTCAGCGCGACCCAGCCCTGCCCGGAGATCTTGGTGTTCCACAGTCCCTGTCCGGCGAACTTCGCCAGGCCCTTGACCCGCTCCACACCCCAGGTGAGGTGGGCGTCGAAGGCCAGGAGGTTGGTGGCGTTGACGGAGATGCCGTCGCCGTTGAGGTTGATCACGACGACGTTCGCCCCGTAGTCGGCGAGGTAGAGCAGTCCGTCGCCGGTGCACTTCATCAGGGGCGCGCCCTCGCCGGTCATCCAGTCCTTGGCGATCTGGCGCACGGCCAGCGGATTGGGCTCGTACTGGACGAAGCCCTCGTAGGCGACCATCGAGCCCACGCGCGCGAAGAGGTCGTTCCCGGTCTGCATGGCGACCTTCAGCATGTGGTTGCCGTGGTTCTCCATGCGGGCGGTGACGGGTGCGGGGGCGTAGCCCGCGAGCGGCTGGTTCATGACGGGCTCCCTCAGACCTCGTACGGCTGGACGACGATGAAGTTGCCGGGAGCGCCCCGGAACTGGAGGTTGACGCTCTCACCGGTGTCGCCCGGGTAGGCGTTGCGGCGCATCCGGACCTGGCTGGAGACGACGACCTGGGAGGCGGCGGACCAGGCGACCACGGCGTTGCAGTCGGCGAAGGTCGTCGGGGTGACGGGCAGCACGACGGGCGTGCCGTGCGTCTTGACGACGATCGTGCCGGTGCCGGTGAACTGCATGGTGAACAGCGCGCCGCCTGGGATGCCGTGGCCCTCGATGCGGCGGACCTCGTGCTGGAGGCTCTCGTCGAAGGCGAGGACGTTCTCCGCGGAGACGCAGATGCCGTCGCCCTGGAGCTCGATGGGGTGCAGCATCGTGGAGTTCTCGGCGAGGAAGACCTGGCCCTGGCCGGTGCAGCGCATCAGCTGCATCTCCTGGCCGGTCGCGTTGCCCACGATCCGGCCGGCGAAGCCCGCGCCCTTGTAGCTGAAGTCGACCTTGCCCTGGTAGAGCACCATGCTGCCCTGCCGGGCCAGCACGGGCTGGCCGCCGATGCCGAGGTCGACGCGGATGAGCTTCTTGTTCTGCTGCGTCCAGCGCTGCCCGGTCGGCGTCTCCTTGAACTGCTGGAGCGCGGCCGCCACACCGGCGCCCTGGGGCGCTCCCTGGGGCACTCCGTAGCCGCCGGTCTGCTGGCCCGGGACCTGCCCGAACTGGGGCTGCTGGCCGTAGCCGGGCGGCGGGGTCGGCTGCTGTCCGTAGCCCGGCGGGGGCGTCGGGGCATGGGGTGCCTGGGGCTGGCCGTAGCCCGGGGGCGGCGGGGCGGACGGCTGACCGTACGGCTGCTGCTGGGGCGGCTGGCCGTAGGGCGTGGGAGCCGGGCCCGGGGGCGGTACGGCGCCGCCGGGCGGGGTCAGGGGCGCGACGATGGTCGGCGCGGCGTGCACCCCGGGCGCGGGGGCCGGGGGCGCAGTGGCACCGGGCGGGGGCGCGAAGCCCTGTGCGGCGGGCTGGGACTGCTGCGGAGTGGGTGCCGGGGCGGGCGGGGCACCGAACGCGGGTGGGGCGAAGCCCGGGGTGGCCCCGGACTGCGGCTGCTGGGGAGCAGCGGGCGCCTCCTCCTCGAGCACCTCGCCGCCGAAGTTCTTCAGCAGCGCGTCGAGGCCCCCGTCGAAGCCCTGTCCGACGGCCGCGAACCGCCACACGTCCTTGAGGTAGAAGTCGCCCAGCATCACGGCCCGCTCGGTGGAGAACTCCGAGCCGTCGAAGGAGTACCGGGCCACCTCCTCGCCGCCGGCGACGATGCGGATGTATCCGGGGGCGATCTGCGACATCTGGCCGGCGCCGTCGACCGTCGCCGTGAAGGACAGCTTGTGGAGCTGCGGCGGGATCCGGTCGAGGGTGACCCGGAACGACTCGGTGTCGCCCGCCTGGGCACCCAGGAGCTGGATGGACTCCTCGGGGGACTTCGGCTGGTTGAAGAAGACGAAGTACCGGTCGTCCGAGAGCTTTTCGTCGGCGTCCAGACCGAAGCAGCTGATGTCGAAGGTCAGCCCGGGGCCGGAGATCTGCACGCCTACGTACAGATCCGTGCCCGCGGTGAGGTCACTGATCCTGGCCTTGTGGCCGCGTTGGAATTCCCTGGCCATGCGTAACGACCGTCCCCCATCCCGAATGCGATTGCGTCGCGCCAGGCTAGCGGCAAATTCGGACAACGCACGAAGTCGGTACAGAGCCGGTACACAACCCGCGAGCAGCGGCGACGCGGATGAGGAGTGCCGGGCGCGGGACGTGCCCACGCGCGCGTGACGTCAGTCGTCGTGCGCGTCGGGCGGATGAGGCAGTCGGTCGGCGGCGACCACCCCCTCGAGGTAGCCGCGGGCCCGCTCGGTCCGGGGGTAGGCGTCGAGCAGCCGCCAGAAGCGCGGCCCGTGTCCGGGCACGAGCAGATGCGCGAGCTCGTGCAGGAGGACGTAGTCGATCACGTATTCGGGCATGCCCTGGAGCCGGTGCGACAGGCGGATGCTGCCCTCGGCCGGGGTGCACGAGCCCCAGCGGGTGTTCTGGTTGGTGACCCAGCGGACCGAAGTGGGCCGGGCCCGGCCGGCGAAGTACTGGGCGGACAGCCGCTCCGCGCGTTCGGCCAGCTCGGAGTCGCCGAGCGTCCGCTTGCTCTCCTGGGCGGCCAGCTTGTCGAGCATGACGTTCACCCAGCGTTGCTCCTCCGCCTCGGACATCCGGGCGGGGATGAGCACGATGGTGCGATCGCCCTCGCGGTACGCGGAGACCGTCCGGCGGCGCCGGGCACTCCTGCGCACCTCGATCGCGCTCGCCCCCGGGCCGCTGGGCGGCTGGCTCGTCGCGCTGCGCTGTGGTTTTCCGGCGCTGTGCAGGGGTTCGGCGGGCACGCCCCGACGTTACCCGCTGCACACGGGGAAGTCCCGGTCCGGAATGTTTCGATTCCGATCGCCCACCGTGCGACCGATTCGTACGACCGGCGTGAAGACTTATTTATACGAACAATCTCCCCAGTCTGTGGACAACTTCCGACGCCCTACGGCCCGGCCGTGCATGCTGGCACTCGCCGGCGGAGCCAGGACGCCCCCACGCCCCCGCTCCGTCGGCTCACAGGGAGTGAGCAGGCTACGGGGGACACACATGCATCCAATGGTGAAACCCGCGCTGCGGCGCGGCTGGCGGGATCTCGACACCGTGCAGTTCGGGATGGCACCGGCGCACGCCGTGACACTCGGCCCGATGGACCGGGCCACGACCGGTTTCCTCGACCTGCTCAACGGCACCCGCGGCATGGTGCTGCTGAGGGCGGAGGGCCGCCGCATGGGCCTGCCGGACGGCCGGGTCGACGCCCTGGTGGAGCGGCTGGCGGGGGCCGGGCTGCTCGACGACGCCAAGGGCGGCGGGCCCGCCGCCGACGACCTGCGCGGCAGGAGGCAGGCGCTCGACCGGCTCCGCCCGGACCTCGCCTCGCTCTCGCTCACCACCCGGGAACCGGGCGACGCCATCGCCCGGCTCGCCGCCCGCCGCTCCTTGCGGGTGCAGGTCAGGGGCGCGGGCCGGGTGGGCGGGGTGCTGGCCTCACTGCTGGCCGGAGCGGGGGTCGGCGAGGTCGACGTGCGCGACGGCGGCAAGGTCGAGCCGTGGGACGTCGCTCCGGGCGGACTCCCCGCCGAAGCCGTCGGCGAACGCCGGGACCAGGCCGCCTGCCGAGCGGTACGCCGGGCCGCTCCCGACCGCCCACCGCGCCGCGGCACCCGCCCGCGGCCCGAGGCGGCGGACCCGGGCCACTCCCTGGTGATCCTCGCCCCGCGGGACGACGTCGCCGTGCACACTCCGTGCCCGTCCACCGCCGCTTCCCTGATCTCCTCCGGCACGCCGCACCTCTACGCGGGCGTGGCGGAGGGCACCGGTGTGGTCGGCCCCTTCGTCCTGCCCGGGGAGACGGGCTGCGCGGGCTGTCTGCACGAGGGGCGCACGGACCGGGACCCCACCTGGCCGCGGCTGGTCGCGCAGTGGCGCTCCGGGAGGCCGCGCCAGGTGAGACCCTGTGACCTGACACTGGCCACCGCTGTCGCCGGGCTGGCGGCCGCGCACGCGCTCGCCTTCCTGGACGGTCACCGCCCGTCGAGCGCCGGCGCCCGCTGGGAGGTCTCCGTACCCGGTCTCCAGTGGCACGCGCGGCCGGTCCCGGGGCACCCCGCATGCTCCTGCGGGGCCGCGGAGAGGGTCACGGAAGAAGCTGAGGGAGAACACGCTTCGGAGACCGGGGGCCGGCACGAGACAATGGCGGGGCAACGGCCGTCAACGGAGTTATGCCGTAAGGCAGGCGCGGCGCGGCCGGCTGGGACTTGGAGGGCGCATGTCTGATCTTCCCCGGAAGGCGGTCACCCGGACCGCCAAGCTCGCCGCGCTTCCGCTCGGCTTCGCCGGGCGGGCCACCTGGGGGCTCGGCAAACGGATCGTGGGCGAGTCGGCCGAGCTCGTGGGCCGTGAGCTGCAGCAGCGCACCGCGGAGCAGCTGTTCAAGGTGCTCGGCGAGCTGAAAGGCGGCGCGATGAAGTTCGGGCAGGCGCTGTCCGTCTTCGAGTCGGCGCTGCCCGAGGAGGTCGCGGGCCCCTACCGCGCGGCTCTGACCAAGCTGCAGGAAGCGGCGCCGCCGATGCCGACGAGCACGGTGCACTCGGTGCTCGAGGCGCGGCTCGGCCAGGACTGGCAGGAGCTGTTCCTGGAGTTCGAGGACAAGCCGGCCGCTGCCGCCTCGATCGGCCAGGTCCACCGGGGCGTGTGGCACGACGGACGCGAGGTGGCCGTCAAGGTGCAGTACCCGGGCGCCGGTGACGCCCTCCTGTCCGATCTGAACCAACTGAGCCGTTTCGCGCGACTGTTGGGGCCGCTCATCCCGGGCATGGACGTCAAGCCCCTGATCTCCGAACTCAGGGACCGCGTCTCCGAGGAACTCGACTACGCCCTGGAGGCCCAGGCCCAGCAGGCCCACGCGGAGGAGTTCGAGGACGACCCGGACGTCGTGGTGCCCGCGGTGGTCCACCAGAGCGACCAGGTCCTGGTCACCGAGTGGATCGACGGCATCCCGCTGTCGGAGATCATCTCCGACGGCACCCAGCAGCAGCGGGACCGCGCCGGGCAGCTGCTGGCCCGTTTCCTCTTCTCCGGCCC
This sequence comes from Streptomyces griseus subsp. griseus, assembly GCF_000720255.1. Lineage (GTDB taxonomy): Bacteria > Actinomycetota > Actinomycetes > Streptomycetales > Streptomycetaceae > Streptomyces > Streptomyces griseus_I. The sequence goes on from NZ_JOJE01000009.1 coordinate 140,107, forward strand.
GGCCCGCACCGGCCTCCTCCACGCCGATCCGCACCCCGGCAACTTCCGTCTCCTGCCCGGCGGACCCGACGACGAGGACACCTGGCGTCTGGGGGTCCTGGACTTCGGCACGGTCGACCGTCTCCCGGGCGGTCTGCCCACGCCCATCGGCGACTCCCTGCGCATGACGCTCGACGGCGAGGCGGAAGCCGTCTACGAGCTGCTCCGCGCCGAGGGGTTCGTCAAGGAGACCATAGATTTGGACCCCGAGGCGGTCCTGGACTACCTCCTGCCGATCATCGAACCGGCCCGGGCCGACGAGTTCACCTTCACCCGCGGTTGGATGCGCAGCCAGGCGGCCCGCATCGCCGACCCCCGCTCCCCCGCCTACCAGCTGGGCAAGCGCCTCAATCTGCCCCCGGCCTACCTCCTGATACACCGGGTCACCCTGAGCACCATCGGCGTGTTGTGCCAGCTCGGGGCGACCGTGCGGATGCGCGAGGAACTCGAGGAGTGGCTCCCCGGTTTCGTGCCGGAGGAGGACCTGGGCGAGGAGGAGTCGGCGGCCGAGGCGTGACCCATGGCGGCCGGGGTCCGCAGGGCCTCGGCGCTCACCACCAGCCCGAGTCGAGCCGTCCCTCGACCACCCTGAGGTACTCCCGGGCGCAGGCCTCCCAGAAGTAACGGCGGACGCCGTTCTCCCCGGAGCAGGTCCAGGTGGCGGCCCGCGGCCCCTGGGCCGGGGTGCCGCAGCGGGCGCACACGAGGGGCCGGGGCTACTTCGCGGAGCGCGCACAACGCACCGCGGGGGCCGGTCCGTTCGGTCGGACCGGCCCCCGCGGGGAAGAGCTCCGCCTCCCTGGGCCGGGAGGCCACCGCTTCAGGTGGGTGAAGGACTACTGCATGACGGCCATGGCGAGCGCGCGGCGGGCGCGCAGCGAGGCGCGCTCGGCCCGGCGCTGCATCCGGCGAGCGGTCGCCAGGCGCACGGCCCGGCGTTCCCGCTCGACCTCGTGCAGTCGGTCGTGCATATGCGCACGAGCCAGGGCTTCATGGATGAGTTGCATCTCTCGGGTCCTGTTCTGACGCGAGTCGTTCGCGCCGGTGGTGGTGACGTCTTCAGTCGCGGAGCCGGCGGGCTCGCTGGTGGACGGCTTCATCGGGGCCTGCTTCTTGGGGTCGTGCGTGAGGGGGCGGTCGATCGTTCCTGCGGTGTTCATGCCGTGACCGGGTTCTTGCGCGGGCGACCACGCGGCCGCTTCCGGGCGACGACGACACCCTGGACGAACAGCTCGCCACCCCAGACGCCCCAGGGCTCACGCCGCTCTTTGGCGCCGGCGAGGCAGGCCTCCATCAGCGGGCAGGTGCGGCAGAGGGACTTGGCGTACTCGACGTCCGCGGGCGACTCGGCGAAGAAGACCTCCGGGTCGTAGGAACGGCAGGGAACGGGTACGCCCAGGTTCTCGATGGCGTCGTCGAGCGCGGAGAGCGCGGTGAGCGGGATCAAGGTGGAGTCCTCCGTGAGGCCGGGCGGGGGGATCGTTTCGGAAGGCGGTACGGACGGGGCGTGCGCTTCGAGTTGCACGGTTCGTCTTCCTCGTCTGGTCGTTTCCGGTCCGGTTGGACCGGGTGGCGGCTGGTACCGGGTTCTTTTCTTGTCCCGAGGCCCCTTCGCTCCGTCGTCCCCGTTCGGGGAAAACAGAAGGGCCGCGGATCCCGGGTGGGGTTCCGCGGCCCTGAAGGCGCCGGCCTGATCGAGATCAGGCTGGATCACTCCAGGGTTCTGGCCCACGGAAGGCCCACATCTGGTGGTGCTGCGTCGTCTGCTTCCGGAATCCGGCACCGGTCGCCGTAAAGGCATAGGCCTGCGCCTTTGCCTCTACTGCCGCTTCCAGTGCCTTGGTCGGTCGCTCATTGCGCTCACGGACGGGAAGGCCCGAGAGAGACAGGGCGGACGCCGGACGGGCGGCACGAATGCCGGACAGACCGGTGCCCAGAGGGGAGTCGCCGAGCAGGCACAGGGAGACGACCGAGCGATCGGTCATTTTGGCGGTGCTGATGAAGCTGGTCTCGATGCTGATCACTGGAATCGCCTCCTCTCGGCGTCTCAGGGACTGGGGTGAACCAGTCCACGCGGGTATGCAAGTACAGCACGGAATCAGGGCCTCCGAGAAGGCCTCTGTCCCCGTGGCTAAGAACCTATGGGGATCGCTGGGGCATGCGCAAACTATTTTTTCGACGAGTTCGCGTCAGTTCCGTCGATCGTCCTCCGCCGGTTCTCCGCCTGCGCAGATTGCCAGTACATCGGCCCCGTAACGGTTGAGCTTGCGCGCTCCGACGCCCGGGATCCGCGCCAGCTCGCCCGGGTCGTCAGGAGCGGCCTCGGCGATCGCCATCAGGGTCTTGTCGGTGAAGACGCAGAATCCGGGCTGCCCACTGCGCTCCGCCTGTTCGGCGCGCCACTCGCGCAGTCGTTCGTAGAGGCCCTCGTCCATGTCGGAGGGGCAGTCCTCGCAGCGCATCAGCTTCATCTCGCCCGCGTCGGTCAGCGTGCGCCCGCACACCCGGCACCGGGCCGGGCTGCGCTGCGTCCGTCGCGGCACGGCGGCCGGCCCCCGGCCCGCGAACCCGCGCTCGACGCCGGTCGCCGGCCTCCCGGAGGCGGCCGAGCCGGCGCGGCCTGCGGCGCCGGCCGAGCCGGGGCGCAGCCCGTCGAGGAAACGGCTCGGGCGGCGGTTCGGGCGGCCGCCGGGCGAGCGGGACAGCGCCCACGACAGATGCAGGTGCTCACGGGCGCGGGTGACGCCGACGTAGAGCAGGCGGCGCTCCTCCTCGATCTGTTCGTCGGTCCGGGCGTAGGTGATCGGCATCATGCCCTCGGCGACCCCGACCAGGAACACCACGTCCCACTCCAGGCCCTTCGCGGAGTGCAGGGAGGCGAGGGTGACGCCCTGCACGGTGGGGGCGTGCTGGGCGTTCGCGCGCTCGTCGAGTTCGGCGACCAGGTCCGCGAGGGTGGCCCCGGCTCTGGCCGCGGCGAAGTCCTGCGCCAGGTTCACCAACGCGGCGAGCGACTCCCAGCGCTCCCTGACGGCCCCGGAGCCGGCCGGGGGCTGTGGGGTCCAGCCCTCTCCGGAGAGGACGGCACGCACCTGGGAGGGCAGGTCGACGGCGTCGGCGAGGAGGGAGTCGTTGCCGCCGAAGCGGGCTGCGGCGCGCAGGGCGATGCCGGCCTTGCGCACCTCGGGCCGGTCGAAGAACCGCTCGGCTCCCCGCAGCTGATAGGGCACTCCGGCGTCCGCGAGGGCCTGCTCGTAGGTCTCCGACTGCGAGTTCGTGCGGAACAGGACGGCGATCTCGCCGGCCGGGACGCCCGCGTCGACGAGCTCGCGGATGCGGTGGGCGGCGCCCTCGGCCTCGGCCGGCTCGTCGCTGTACTCGGTGTAGAGGGGTTCGGGCCCCGGGGCGCGCTGGGAGACCAGCTCCAGCCGGTGGTCGGCGGCACGGCCGTGGGCCTGGGCGAGCAGGCCGTTGGCGAGGTGGACGACCTGCGGGGTGGAGCGGTAGTCGCGGACCAGCTTGACGACGGTGGCGCCGGGGTGGCGGGTGCGGAAGTCGAGGAGGTGGTCGGGGGTCGCCCCGGTGAACGAGTAGATCGTCTGGCTCGCGTCGCCGACCACGCACAGGTTGTCCCGGTCGCCGAGCCACAGTTCCAGCAGACGCTGCTGGAGGGGGCTGACGTCCTGGTACTCGTCGACGACGAAGTGCTGGTACTGGGCGCGTACCTGTTCGGCGATGTCGTTCCGGTCCTGCAGGACGGCGACGGTCAACAGCAGGACGTCCTCGAAGTCGATGACGCCGCGCTCACGCTTGAGATCCTCGTAGACCGAGTAGAGCTGGGCGATCTCGGCGGGGTCGCGGGGCGTCTCCCGGCCGGCCTTGGCGGCGGTGGGCGCGTAGTCGGCGGGGACGGTCTGGGTGACCTTCGACCACTCGATCTCGGCGGTGACGTCCCTCAGCTCTCCCCGGTCGAGGCGGATGCGGCAGGCGGCGGCCGCGTCGGCGACGAGCTGGATCTTGCGGTCGACGAGCCGGGGCAGGGAGCCACCGATCGCTTTCGGCCAGAAGTACTGCAACTGTCGGAGCGCGGCCGAGTGGAAGGTACGGGCCTGGACGCCCTGCGCGCCGAGCTGGCGCAGCCGCCCGCGCATCTCTCCGGCGGCGCGGTTGGTGAAGGTGACGGCGAGCACGCTGGACGGCTGGAGGATCCCCGCGCGCACGCCGTAGGCGATGCGGTGGGTGATGGCCCTGGTCTTGCCGGTGCCGGCGCCGGCCAGCACGCACACCGGGCCGTGCAGGGCGGTGGCCACCTCGCGCTGCTCGGGGTCGAGCCCTTCGAGCACGGCGTCGGCGGAGTCCGGTGCCTGTGGGAAGAGCGTGGAGTGCGTTGCTGCTGTCACACGGCCATGCTGCCAGGTCGCCCGGGACGGCTGAGTCGGTTGTCCACAGGGACCGGCTCGCAGTCGTACTAATGCGGCAGGCGTCACTTCGCCGCGGGGGCGCCCGCGGGAATGGCCGCCTCTCCCCGGATGTTCCACCTCTGCGACCACGCACCCCGAGCCGTTGAAGGAGCGACCGAGACATGTCGGGCACTGTGACGATGTACAGCACCACGTGGTGCGGCTACTGCCGTCGGCTGAAGAGCCAGATGGACCGCGAGGGCATTTCGTACAACGAGATCAACATCGAACAGGACCCGGCGTCCGCCGCGTTCGTGGAGAAGGCGAATGGCGGAAATCAGACGGTGCCGACCGTTCTCTTCCCGGACGGCTCGACGCTGACGAACCCGTCGCTGGCCCAGGTGAAGCAGAAGATCGGCGTCTGACCGCGCCACCGCACAAAGGAGGTGGCCGTTCCCGCTCGGGAACGGCCACCTCCTTTGTGTTTTACGTCACATCAGATGCCGCGCGTGGGCAGCGGCTTGCCGTACCAGAGCTCGATCAGGCGGGCCGCGATGGAGATGCCGTACGGCGGCAGGACCTCGCCGGTCTCGAAGGCGGCGCGCAGTTCGTCGCGTGAGAACCAGCGGGCCTCGTGCAGTTCGTCGCCGTCGACGGTGATGTCGGTGGAGGTGGCTCGGGCCATGAAGCCCAGCATGAGGCTGGACGGGAAGGGCCAGGGCTGGCTGGCGACGTATTCGACCTGGCCGACGGCGATGCCGGCCTCCTCGAAGACCTCGCGGCGCACCGACTGCTCGATGGCCTCCCCGGGTTCGACGAAGCCGGCGAGCGTGGAGAAGCGGCCCTCGGGCCAGTGGACCTGGCGGCCGAGCAGGATGCGGTCGTCGTCGTCGGTGACCGCCATGATGACGGCCGGATCGGTGCGCGGGTAGTGCTCGGCACCGCAGGCCTGGCAACGGCGGATGTGCCCGGCCGCGGCGATGACCGTGCGCTCGCCGCAGCGGGAGCAGAAACGGTGGGTGCGCTGCCAGTTCTCCAGCCCGACCGCGTGCACCATCAGACCCACGTCGCGCGCCGACAGCAGCAGGCCCGCCTCCCGCAGGCCGGCCGGGCGCGCGGACTGGTCGATACGGCCCGGCAACGCGTCCTTCTGGAGGGCGAAGTAGCTCACGCCGTCCTCGTCCATGCCGAGGAAGTACCGGTGCGCCTCGGTGAGGGGGGCCTCGAACGAGGGGGTCATGACGAGTTCGGTCCGGCCGTCGGACGTCTCGTCGATGAGGACCTGACCGCCGGAGACCACGAAGCAGCGCGTCGAGGGGTGGCTCCACGCCGCCGCGAGCCAGGCCTCGTCGAGCCGGTGGTGGGCGGCGCGGTCGATGCCGCTGGGCGCGGTGAGCGAGATGGGTCGGTCGGCGGTGTGGTCGGTCCAGGCGGTCACGGGTATTTGCATCTCCCCCGGTGGCACGGATGGTTTTCGGCGGACGGTTCAGCGGGACGTACGGCGGGAGGCGATCGGGTCCGGCGGGGCCGGGGCGGGCGGGGCGGCCTCTCCAGTGTGCCCCGCACGCAACTCCGTCAGGGACGGCACCTCGGGCTCGGGACGGTCAGGGCGCACGACGCCAGTTCTCCGCGAGGTCGCTCCACAGGTACGCGCTGGTCTCGACACCCTTGAGGAGCAGGTCGAGCTCGACCTTCTCGTTCGGCGCGTGCCAGCCGTCGGACGGGACGGAGATGCCCAGGAAGAGGACCGGGGCACCGAGGACGTCCTGCAGGTCGGCGGCGGGCCCGGAGCCGCCCTCACGGGTGAAGCGGACGGGCGTTTCGAAGGCGCGGCCCATGGCGCGGACCACGGACCGCAGGGCCGGGTGGTCCAGCGGGGTCAGGCACGGGCGGGTGGCGGGGCTGAAGGTGATCTCGGCACGGATCCCGGCGGGCACCTGCGCCGCGGCCCACGCGCGGACGGTCTTTTCGATCCGGTCGGGGTCCTGCCCCGCGACCAGCCGGAAGGACAGTTTCACCATCGCCGAGGACGGGATGATCGTCTTGCTGCCGGCGCCCTGGTAGCCGCCGCCGATGCCGTTGACCTCGGCGGTCGGGCGGGCCCAGACGCGCTCCAGGGTGGTGTATCCGGCCTCGCCATGGGCGGCGCGGGACTTGGCGGTACCCAGCCAGCGCTCCTCGTCGAAGGGCAGTTCGGCGAAGAGTTCACGCTCGCGGTCGGTGAGTTCGACGACGCCGTCGTAGAACCCGGGGACGGCCACGCGCGCGTGCTCGTCGTGCAGGGCGGCGACCAGTCGGGCCACGGCGGTCGCCGGGTTGGGGACGGCGCCGCCGAAGGACCCGGAGTGGACGTCCTGGTCGGGGCCGTGGAGCCGGATCTCGCACTCGGCGAGACCCCGCATGCCCGTACACACCGTGGGGGTGTCCTCGGACCACATACCGGTGTCGGAGACGACCACGGCGTCGGCGGCCAGCCGCCGCGCGTGCCTCTCGACGAGGGCGCGGAAGTGCGGGGAACCGGACTCCTCCTCGCCCTCGATCAACAGCTTCAGGTTCACGGCGGGGGCGGTGCGGCCGGTGGCGGCGAGGTGGGCGCGGACGCCGAGGGTGTGGAAGAACACCTGACCCTTGTCGTCGGCCGCCCCGCGCGCGTGGAGGCGGTTGTCCCGGACGACGGGTTCGAAGGGCTCGCTGTCCCAGCCGTCCTCGCGGGCGGCCGGCTGCACGTCGTGGTGGCCGTAGACCAGGACCGTGGGCGCCGCGGGATCGCCGGAGGGCCATTCCGCGTAGACGGCCGGGGCGCCGGGGGTCTCCCAGACCTCGGTGGTCGGGAATCCGGTCCCCTTCAGTCCGGTGGCCAGCCAATCGGCGCTGCGTCGCACGTCGGGCGCGTGCTCAGGCTGGGCCGACACGGACGGGATGCGCAGCCACTCGACGAGGTCGTCGACGAAGGCGGCGCGGTGCTGCTCGATGTACGTACGGACGACGCTGACGGCACTGTCAACGGGCTGGCTCATGGTCACGAGCCTATCGGCCCGGGCCGACATCCTCGCTGGGCGGTTCGTCACACGGCTGCTCGTCGAGGAGCAGCCGCTCCAGCGCGGCCCGGTCCGGCATGCCCTCGGGCCTTACGACCTCACCGTCGCGGACGTAGAAGAACGCGGCCGTGACCGACTCCAGTGGCACGCCCCGCTGCTCGGCCCAGGCGAGGCGGTACAGGGCGAGCTGGAGCGGGTCGGCGGTGCGGCCGCGGTTGGTCTTCCAGTCGACGATCTCGTACGTCGCCGACGCGCCGTCGCCCGACTGGTACACGGCGTCGATACGGCCCCGTACGACGCGGCCGGCGATCTCGATCTGGAAGGGGGCTTCCACACGGTGGGGTGTGCGGTGGGCGTACTCGGTGCGCTCGAAGGCGTCCTTGAGCGCCTCCAGGTCGCGCTCGTCGGTGATCTCGGCCTCGCTGCCAGGCAGCTCGTCAGGCTCCAGCATGGGCAGCGTCAGTGCTTCGAAGCGGGCCTCGACCCAGGCGTGGAAGCGGGTGCCCCGGCGGGCGGCGGGTTGCGGAGGGCGCGGCATGGGGCGCGCGAGTTCCTGTGCGAAGCCGTCCGGGTCGGCGGCGAGGCGCAGCATCTGCGACACGGTCAGCGTGGTCGGCAGGGGGACGTCGGTGACGCTCCGGCGGGCGCGCAGCAGCTCACCGGCGAGTGCGTCGAGGTCTCGGTCCCAGGAGTCGATGGTGCGGGCTTCCTCCGGCGTGAGGCGCGCCCGCGCGGGGGCGGCGCGTGCCGGGCGCGGGCCGGTCGGGAGTTCGGGAGCCGTCGCCTGGTGCGGGACCTTCGGGCGGCTCGTGGTCGGGGCCCCCCGGTCGGAGGGGTCGTCGTCGAAGGGGTCGGTCTCGACGTAGGCGGGTTCGTCGAAAGGGTCCGCCTCGTCGTACGGCGGCTCGTCGTCCTCCGGAGGGGGCGGCCAGTCGGGATCGTGGTCGGTGTCCGGGTCGTGGGTCGCCGGAAGGTGGCCGTCCTCCACGAAGGAGAGGTCCTCGAGGTGGGCCAGGACCGTCTGTGCTGCGGCGCGGCGGCGGGACAGTGCGGTGTCGTCCAGGGGCAGGGGCCAGACCTGGTCGGCGCTCGCACGGTGCAGGGCCGGGTTCTCCTCGCCCTCCTCGGGTTCCTCCGCCCAGGCCTCGATCTCCCCGTGACCGGCCTCACAGTGCTGGTACAGGGCCAGCAGGAAGTCGGAGGGGCCGCGGGGCTTCTTCTGGGTGGGGCCCCACCAGTGACCGGAGCCGAGCAGGAGGGAGCGGGGGCGGGTGAAGGTGACGTAGCCGAGGCGGAGTTCCTCGGTGTGCTGGTGCTCCTTCATCGCCTCGTGGAAGGCCTTCAGGCCCCGCGAGTCCCACGCGCCGACCTCGGGCAGTGTGTCGGCGTCGCCGCGCAGTTCGTGCGGCAGCACTTTCGCCTGGGCGGTCCACTTCTCGCGGCCCTGACCGCTGGGGAAGGTGCCGGTGACCAGGCCGGGGACGGCGACGACGTCCCACTCCAGGCCCTTGGACCTGTGCGCCGTGAGCACCTTGACGGTGTTCTCGCCGCCGGGGAGGGCGTTGTCGAGGCCCTTCTCGTACTGGGCGGCGGTGCGCAGGAAGCCGAGGAAGGCGAGCAGGCTCGCCTCGCTCTCGTTGGCGGCGAAGGAGGCGGCGATGTCGAGGAAGTTCGACAGGGTCTCGCGGCGGCGGGCGGCCAGGGCGTGCGGGGACGCCGACAGTTCGACCTCCAGGCCGGTGACGGCGAGGACGCGGTGCAGGACGTCCATCAGCGGGTCGGAGAGCGAGCGGCGCAGATCGCGCAGTTCGGCGGCGAGGCGGGCGAACCGCACGCGCGCGTCCGGCGAGAAGGGCAGCCCGTCGTCGTCCCCGGCGCCGTCCAGCGGACTTTCCAGGAAGGTGTCGAGGGCGTCCGCGAGCGAGATCACCTCCGCCGGGTCGACTCCCTCGACGGCCTCGGCGAGCCGGCGGTCGGGGTCGTCGCCCTCGTCCGCGCGCGCGTGGGCGACGAGGAGCCGGGCTCGGCGCCCCAGGAGGGCGAGGTCGCGGGGGCCGATGCGCCAGCGCGGGCCGGTCAGCAGGCGGACCAGGGAGGCGTTGGCGCCGGGGTCCTGGAGAACCTCGCAGACGGCGACGAGGTCGGCGACCTCGGGCAGGTGCAGCAGCCCCGACAGGCCGACCACCTCGACGGGGACGTCCCGGGCGACGAGCGCTCCCTGGATCTCCGCGAAGTCGGTCGCCGTGCGGCACAGGACGGCGATCTCGCCGGGTGCCTTGCCGGTGTTCACGAGGTGGGTGATGGAGTCGGCGATCCAGTCGATCTCCTCGGCGTGAGTGCGCAGCAGCGCGCAGCGCACCATGCCGTCGCGTTCGGCGCCGGGGGCCGGGCGGAGGGCCTCCACGCCCGCGTGCATCGCGCGCAGGGGTTCGGCGAGGCCGTTGGCGAGGTCGAGGAGGCGGCCACCGCTGCGGCGGTTCTCGCTGAGGGCCTGGCGGGACGCGCGGCGGCCGTCGGCGTGCGCGAAGTGCTCGGGGAAGTCGTCGAGGTTGGCGACGGAGGCGCCGCGCCAGCCGTAGATCGCCTGGCAGGGGTCGCCGACGGCGGTCACCGGGTGCCCGGTGCCGGCGCCGAACAGGCCCGCGAGCAGGACGCGTTGCGCGACCGATGTGTCCTGGTACTCGTCGAGGAGCACCACGCGGAACTCGTCGCGCAGGACGCGGCCCACCTCCGGCAGGCTCGCGAGCCGCGCGGAGAGGGCGATCTGGTCGCCGAAGTCGAGCAGGTCGCGCTCGCGCTTGGCGGCCCGGTAGCGGATTACCAACTCGGCGAGTTCGCCGCGTGCGGCGGCGGCCTCGGGGACCTTGCGCAGGTCGGCGTTGGTGAGCTTGACGCTCTGGAGTGCGGCGAGCAGGCCGGCGTCGTACGCGCGCAGGTCCTCGGGTCGTACGAGGTGTTCGGCGAGCTCGGCGTCGAGGGCGAGGAGGTCACTGACCAGGTCGGCGAAGGAGCGGGTGAGCGCCGGGTAGGGGCCGGGGGCCTCGCGCAGTACCCGTGCGGCGAGCTGGAAGCGGGTGGCGTCGGCGAGCAGGCGGGAGGTCGGTTCCAGGCCGATGCGCAGGCCGTGGTCGGTCAGCAGGCGGCCCGCGAAGGAGTGGTACGTGGAGATGACCGGCTCGCCCGGAGGATTGTCCGGGTCGATGACATCGGGGTCGGTGACGCCCGCCCTGACCAGCGCCTTGCGGACGCGCTCGGCGAGTTCGCCGGCGGCCTTGTTGGTGAAGGTCAGGCCGAGGACCTGCTCGGGGGCGACCTGGCCGGTGCCGACCAGCCACACCACGCGTGCCGCCATCACCGTCGTCTTGCCCGACCCGGCACCGGCCACGATCACCTGGGGAGCGGGGGGCGCGACGATGCACGCCGTCTGCTCGGGGGTGAACGGAATCCCGAGGAGCTCCTTGAGCTGCTCGGGATCGGAGATGGGGGCGGACATGTCGGAGAGGCTAGTGGCGACCACTGACACTCGCGTCACTCGACCACGTGCCGCCCTTCGGGCCGGGCGCTGCACGAGGCGCGGAACGCGCAGTGCGCGCAGTGCTGGCCGGTGGTCGGCGCGAACCGTTCGTCGAGCACCTTCCCGGCGGCCGTGGCCAGCAGATCGCCGACCCACTCACCCGCCTCGCCGTCGAGGGCGTCCTGCGCCTGCACCTTGGGCAGGGTCTCGCCGCCGTCCCGCTTCGCCGCGCCCTGCCGCAGCTGGACGAGTTCGGCGCCGCCCGGTTCGGGGCGTACGCCGTCGAAGGCGTCGTCGACGGCTCCCTCGCGCACCGCGAGCTGGTAGACGGCCAGCTGGGGATGGCGTTCCACCTCGGCGGAACTCGCCGCCTGCTTGCCCGTCTTGAAGTCGACGACGTAGGCACGGCCCTCACCGTCCGTCTCGACACGGTCCATCTGGCCGCGGATGCGCACCTCGTAGTCGCCGGCTTCGAGGGTGACGTCGAAGTCACGCTCGCTCGCCACCGGGGTGCGTCCCGCGCGGTCCATGACGTGCCAGCGCAGGAAGCGTTCGAGAGCTACGCGCGCGTGCTCCTTCTCCTGTTGCGACTTCCACGGGGCGTCGAAGGCGAGGGCGTTCCACACGGAGTCGAGTCGCTCCATGAGGACGGCGAGGTCGGCAGGGGTGTGCCCGGAGGCGACCTCGTCGGCGAGGACGTGGACCACGTTGCCGAAGCCCTGGGCCGCGGTCGCGGGGGCGTCGGCCTTGACCTCGCGGCCCAGGAACCATTGCAGGGCGCAGGTGTTGGCGAGTTGGTCGAGGGCGCTGCCGGACAGGACGACGGGCTGGTCGCGGTTGCGCAGCGGCACCTTGCTCTCGGTCGGTTCGAACATGCCCCACCAGCGGTAGGGATGGGCGGACGGCACCAGCGGGCGCCCGTCCTCGTCGGCGAGGGCGGCGAGTCTGGCCAGCCGCCGTGCCGCCGCCTCCCTGAGGGTGTCGGACGCGCGCGGGTCGACCGTCGTGGCGCGCAGCTCGGCGACGAGCGCGGCCACCGACAGGGGGCGGCGGGGGCGGCCGGTGACGTCCCTGGGTTCGACGCCGAGTTCGGTGAGGAAGCGGGAGGGTTGGTCGCCGTCGTCGGCGGGGGCCTTGACTGCGGTGACGACGAGGCGTTCACGCGCGCGCGTGGCGGCGACGTAGAACAGGCGGCGCTCCTCGGCGAGCAGCGCGCCCGGGGTGAGCGGTTCGGCGAGTCCGTCGCGGCCGATGCGGTCGGCCTCCAGGAGGGAGCCGCGGCGGCGCAGGTCCGGCCACAGGCCCTCCTGGACGCCCGCCACGACGACCAGGCGCCACTGAAGGCCCTTGGAGCGGTGGGCGGTCATCAGGCGGACGGCGTCGGGGCGCACGGCACGCCGGGTGAGGGTGTCGGCGGCGATGTCCTCGGAGCCGATCTCCTCCAGGAAGTTCAGGGCGCCCCGGCCGCCGACGCGCTCCTCCGCGCGCGCCGCCGTCGCGAAGAGGGCGCACACGGCGTCGAGGTCGCGGTCGGCGTTGCGACCGGCCGCGCCGCCGCGCCGGGCTGCCCGCTCCAGACGCGCGGGCCAGGGTGTGCCCTCCCACAGGTCCCAGAGCGCCTCCTCGGCGGTGCCACCGCCGGCGAGGCGCTCACGGGCCTTGGCGAGCAGGGCGCCGAGCCGCTGGGCGCCGCGCGCGTACGTCGGGTCGTGCGTGACCAGGCGCTCCGGCTCGGCCAGCGCCCGCGCGAGCAGTTCGTCCGAGGGCGGCGGCAGCGGGTTGCCCGCGGCGCGCTCCTCCTCCCGCAGGGCACGCCCGAGGCGGCGCAGATCGGCCGCGTCCATACCGGCGAGGGGGGAGGCGAGCAGGGTGAGGGCGGTCTCGGTGTCGAGCCGGCAGGCGTCCGGCCGCGACTCATCCGCGGGGAGATCAGTGGACGCATCGGAGGGAGTGACCGCGGCCGTTGCCACCGCCCGCAGGGCCGTCAGCAGGGGGGCCACGGCCGGTTCGTGACGCAGGGGCAGGTCGTCGCCGTCGATGTCGAGGGGTACGCCGGCCGCGGTGAGGGCGCGGCGGAGGGTCGGTATCGTGCGGGATCCGGCGCGCACCAGGACGGCCATCTCGCCCCAGGGGACGCCGTCCTCCAGGTGGGCGCGGCGGAGAATGTCGGCGATGTTGTCCAGCTCCGTGCCGGGCGTGGGGTACGTGTAGACCTCCACGCCTCCGCCGTCGCGTACCGGAGCGAGCTCGCGGTGGGCACGCACCTTGTCGGCCGGCAGGCGGGTCAGCGGCATGCGCTGGGTGAGCAGCCTGGTCGCGGCCAGCAGGGCGGCGCCCGAGCGGCGGGAGGTGCGCAGCACCTCGACGGGGGCGGGCCGCCCGTCCGCGCGCGGGAAGGCGTCGGGGAAGTCGAGGATGCCGTTCACGTCGGCGCCCCGGAAGGCGTAGATCGACTGGTCGGGGTCGCCGAAGGCGACCAGGGTGCGGCCGCCGCCGGCCAGGGCGTGCAGCAGCCGTACCTGGGCCGCGTCGGTGTCCTGGTACTCGTCCACGAAGACGGCGTCGTACTGGGCGGCGAGCCGCTCGGCGACCTCGGGGCGGTGGGCGAGGAGGACCGCTCGGTGGACCAGTTCCGCGTAGTCGAGCACCCCTTGCAGGTCGAGCACGTCGAGGTACTCGGCGAGGAAGGCGGCCGCGGCACGCCAGTCGGGGCGGCCCGTGCGGCGGGCGAACGCATCCAGGGCGTCCGGCCCCAGGCCCAGTTCGCGGCTGCGGGCGAGGACCGCGCGGACCTCGTCGGCGAAGCCGCGGGTGGTCAGGCACGCGCGCAGTTCGTCCGGCCAGCGCGTGTGTGCGAGGCCGAGCCGTTCCAGGTCGGGCTGTCCGGCGAGCAGCTCGCGGACGGTCACGTCCTGCTCGGGGCCGGAGAGCAGGCGCAGCGGCTCCACGAAGAGGTCGCTGTCCTGGTGGGCTCGGACCAGGGCGTAGCAGAACGAGTGGAAGGTGGTCGCCCGGGGGGCGCGGGTGGCTCCGGTGCGCAGCGCCATGCGGTCGCGCAGCTCCACCGCCGCCCTGCGGCTGAACGTGAGCACGAGGATCCGTGCGGGGTCGCCGCCGCGGGCCACGCGGGCCGCCACGGACTCGACGAGGGTGGTGGTCTTGCCGGTGCCCGGACCTGCGAGGACGAGCAGCGGGCCGGAGGTGTGGTCAACCACGGCGCGCTGCGCGGCGTCCAAACGAGGGGGGTCGATGCGGGCCGGAGGGGTACGTACCAGTCGGTAAGCGCCACGGTTCCCCTGTCGCACCTGGGGGTGCGACAGGCGCCTGGTGGAGAAAGAGGAGCTCACGTGGTTCGCCGGTCCTGGTGGGAGTGCATGGGGTTGACGCTGCCGGCGCGAACGCCGGGGGCGGGCCGCCGCGTGCTGCGGGCGGTGACCGCGGGGTGAGAGGGACACGTGCAGCCGACGCTACGCCGACGGGCGGACCGGAAGCAGGGCTTCCCCTTCTTCTCGGCAGTCCCATCGGGCACGTATGCCACGCGAGTCCCTCACCTCACGAACGTACGTCATGCCACGGGCGTCCCCCGGTTCCCCCGTACGGACCACAGGCTCCCCCCGGCCGGGTCCGATGGCGGAAGCTGTCAGGTGTGACCCGTCGCGCGTTCGCCGCCGTCCCATCGCGCCCGCCGCATGTCGAGGCGGGGCAGGTGGCCCCCGGCGGCCCTGCTCGCCTCCTTCAGGGGCGTGCCCTCCGTGCGGTAGTGGTCGAGTGCCCGCAGCTCGTGGCCAGGGAGGAGCACTCCGTCGGAGCGCACCACGCGCCACCACGGCACGGCTCCTCCGTAGAGGGCCATCACCCGCCCGACCTGGCGCGGCCCTCCCTCCTCCAGCCACTCGGCGACGTCCCCGTACGTCATGACACGGCCCGGCGGGATGAGTTCGGCGACGTCGAGCACGCGCTCGGCGTACTCGGGGAGCGCGTCCGTGTGCTCCGCGCGGGCCTCGTCCGGATGGCTCTGCTCGCTCATCCGACCCATCCTGCCCCACCCCACCGACAATGTGACGCGCCCGCGACGGTGCGTGAGCCTCGCCCGGGAGCGGTGCTTCGGGCAGACTGTGCGCCCCCGCGTTTGCACCCTGATGCCCCCGTGTGTCGGTGGAGCATGCCACCATCGTGCGGGCGGTGATCGGTGATTCGAGATCAAGAAGAGACGATGAAGCAGCAGGGTGCGCATTCCGACGACACGGAGGGCACCTCTGCCGCTGCGTCACGCCCTGACCCGCCCGAGGCGGACGGACAGGGCGCCCCCGAGGCGAACGCCACCGCCGGGCAGCAGGCTGAGGCCGACTTCGTGGACGAGGTGCACGCCGACGAGGTGGAGGGCGACGAACCGCTGCTCCCCGCGCGCGTGCACCGCCCCTCCGACCTGATGCGGCTGCTGGTCGGTGTCCTCGCGATCGTCGTGCTGCTCGGGATCGCCGCCTTCGCGCACGGCACCACCTCGGGCCTGGAACAGGACATCAACAAGGGCACCGGGCAGGCCCCGGACCTGTTGATCAAGATCGCGGGGCTGGCCTCCAGCATCGCGATCCTGCTGGTGCCGGTCGCGTTCGCCATCGAGCGGCTGATCAAACGCGACGGGCTGCGCATCGCGGACGGCGTCCTCGCGGCGGTCCTCGCGCACGGTGTGACACTGGCCACCGACCTCTGGGTCGCCAAGGCCGCCCCCGACTCGATCCAGGAAGCGCTCACCCAGCCCTCCCCCGGCGACATCCATGCCCTCACCGACCCGGTGCACGGCTATCTCGCCCCGGTCATCGCGTATATGACGGCCGTGGGCATGTCACGCAGGCCGCGCTGGCGCGCGGTGCTGTGGATCGTGCTGCTCCTCGACGCGTTCTCCATGCTGGTCACCGGCTACACCACACCGTTCTCGATCATCCTGACGGTGCTGATCGGCTGGACCGTGGCCTACGGCACGCTGTACGCGGTCGGCTCGCCCAACGTCCGCCCCACCGGACGGACGCTGATGGCGGGCCTCAGGCACGTCGGCTTCCACCCGGTGAGCGCGGCCCGCGAGGAGGTGTCGGACACCCCGGAGACCGGCGACCGCGGCCGCCGCTACTTCGTGACCCTCGAGGACGGCCCCCCACTGGATGTGACGGTGGTCGACCGTGAGCAGCAGGCTCAGGGCTTCTTCTACCGCGCGTGGCGCAATCTGACGCTGCGCGGCTTCGCCACACGCAGCAGCCTCCAGTCGCTTCGCCAGGCCCTGGAGCAGGAGGCGCTGCTCGCCTACGCGGCCATCGCGGCCGGCGCCAACGCGCCCAAGCTGATCGCGACCTCCGAACTCGGCCCCGACGCCGTCATGCTCGTCTACGAGCACACGGGGGGCCGCACCCTCGACTCGCTGCCGGACGAGGAGATCACCGACGAGCTGCTGCGGGACACCTGGCACCAGGTGCGGGCCCTGCAGTCCCGGCGCATCGCGCACCGCCGGCTGGTGGGTGACGCGGTCCTGGTGGATCGTTCCGGCACGGTGATCCTCACCGACCTGCGCGTCGGCGAGATCGCGGCCGGTGACCTGCTGCTGCGTATGGACATCTCCCAACTGCTGGTGACATTGGGCCTGCGGGTGGGTGCCGAGCGCGCCGTGGATGCGGCGGTGGCCGTGCTCGGCCCGGACGCCGTGGCCGGCTGCCTCCCGATGCTGCAGCCCATCGCCCTCAGCCGCTCCACGCGCGCGACGCTGCGCAGACTGGCCCGGGAACGCGCCCAGCGCGAGCGCGAGGCGGTGCTGGAGGCGTCCCGGCAGGCCAAGCAGGCCCGCCTGGAGACGGCCGGCGCCGACGAGGCCGCGACCGTGAAAGACAAGGCCGACAAGAAGGCCGTACGGGCGGAGGCGCGCGCCGAGAAGCGGGCCATCGACGAGGCCCTGGAGGAGGCGCGCGAGGACGATCTGCTCACGCTCATCCGGCACGAGGTGCTGCGGATCAGGCCGCAGGCCCCGGTCGAGCCGGCCCGCCTGGAGCGGGTGCGGCCCCGCACTCTGATCAGTTTCATCGCCGGCGCCATCGGCGCGTACTTCCTGCTGACGCAGCTCACCCACATCGAGTTCGGTCCGCTCGTCGCCAACGCCGAGTGGGGCTGGGTCGCGGCGGCCGTGCTGTTCTCGGCGCTGAGCTATGTCGCCGCGGCGATGAGCCTGCTGGGATTCGTGCCGGAGCGCGTGCCGTTCCCGCGGACGGTGGCCGCGCAGGTCGCCGGGTCGTTCGTGAAGATCGTCGCACCGGCCGCGGTCGGTGGAGTGGCCCTCAACACCCGTTTCCTGCAGCGCGCGGGGGTGCGGCCCGGGCTCGCGGTGGCCAGCGTGGGCGCCTCCCAACTGTTCGGGCTCGGCTGTCACATCCTCATGCTGCTGTCCTTCGGTTACCTGACCGGCACCGAGAAGACACCGTCGCTGTCGCCGTCCCGGACCGTCATCGCGGGTCTGCTCACCGTGGCGGTGCTGGTGCTCGTGGTGACCTCGGTGCCGTTCCTGCGGAAGTTCGTCGTCACGCGCGTGCGGTCGCTGTTCGCCGGTGTCGTACCCCGCATGCTGGACGTGCTCCAGCGGCCGCAGAAGCTGATCACCGGCATCGGCGGCATGCTGCTGCTCACCGCCTGCTTCGTGATGTGCCTGGACGCGTCGATCCGCGCGTTCGGTGACCAGTCGACCAACCTCAGCATCGCCAGCGTCGCCGTCGTCTTCCTCGCCGGTAACGCGCTCGGATCCGCCGCCCCGACGCCGGGCGGTGTCGGCGCGGTCGAGGCGACCCTCACAGTCGGTCTGATCGCCGTCGGACTTCCCAAGGAGGTCGCGGCGCCCGCGGTCCTGCTGTTCCGGCTGCTCACCCTGTGGATCCCGGTGCTGCCGGGCTGGCTGGCCTTCAACCAGTTGACCCGCAAGGGCGCGTTGTAGGACGACGGCGGCCTTACCTCGGACGGCTCGTGCCCCGCGCGCCGCGCCGGGCCCGACCCCAGGATGGGTTGCATGCCGAAGCCCTCCCGCCTGCGCACCGCTGGCCTCACAGCCGTCGCCGTCCTGCTGTCCTCCCTGGCGGCGGCCTGCGGCGACGACGCGGGTGACGAGGACCTGTCGGCCCAGAAACTGAGCTGGAAGGACTGCCCGGCACCGTCCCAGGCGGAGGGCGGAGGCACCGCCCCGTCGCCCCTGCCGGACGGCGACCCGTGGCAGTGCGCCACTCTCAGGGTGCCCCTCGACTGGGACGAACCGCAGGGCGACACCATCGGGCTCGCGCTGATCCGGGCGAAGGCGAGCGGCGAGGCGAGCCGGCGGATCGGCTCCCTGGTGTTCAACTTCGGCGGGCCCGGCGGCTCCGGCGTCACCACGCTGCACGCCTTCGGCCAGGACTACGCGGCCTTGCGCACCCGCTACGACCTGGTCAGCTTCGACCCGCGCGGGGTCGGCCGCAGCGCCCCCGTCCGCTGCGAGAACGACCCACAGCTCGACGCCTACTTCCAGCAGGACATGACGCCCGACGACGCCACGGAACGCTCCGAGTTCCTCGACAGCACCAAGGAGTTCAACGAGGCCTGCGAGGACAACTCGAAGGGGATGCTGCCGCACGTGCGCACGACCGACGCGGCCCACGACATGGACCTGATGCGCCAGGTCCTCGGCGACGACAAGCTGTACTACTTCGGCATCTCCTACGGCACCGAACTCGGCGGCGTCTACGCCCACCTGTTTCCCCGGACCGTGGGCCGGGCCGTCTTCGACGCGGTCGTCGATCCGACGCAGACACCCGAGCAGGGCTCACTGGGGCAGGCCAGGGGATTCCAACGGGCCCTCGACAACTTCGCCGAGAACTGCACCTCGCAGACCGAGGAATGCCCGGTCGGCGCCACTCCACAGGACGTGAAGAACCGTATCGCCCGGCTGCTCGAGGACCTCGACGTCAGACCCATCCCGGGCGTCTTCCCCCGTGAACTGACCCAGAGCGCCGCCATCAGCGGGATCGCCCAGTCGCTCTACTCCCAGGAGTTCTGGAAGTACCTCACCGAAGGTCTTGAACAGGCGTACGACGGGGACGGGAAGATCCTGATGCTGCTGTCCGACTCGATGAACGGACGCGGCGAGAACCGTGAGTACAGCAACATCACCGCCGCCAACGTGTCCATCAACTGTGCCGACGACAGGCCGCGCTACGACAGTAACTACGTGCAGCGGAAGCTGCCCGAGTTCCGGGCGGCCTCGGCGCTCTTCGGCGACTACCTGGCGTGGGGCCTGACCAGCTGCACCGACTGGGCCGTGCGGGGCGCCGCCGACCACCCGGACGTCAGCGCGCCCGGATCGGCGCCGATCCTCGTCGTGGGCAACACCGGCGACCCGGCCACGCCGTACGAGGGCGCGAAGAAGATGGTCGACGCCCTCGGCCCGGGCGTGGGGGTCGAGCTGACGTACAAGGGGCAGGGGCATGGCGCGTACGACAGCGGCAACAAGTGCGTGCAGGGCGCGGTGGACGGCTATCTGCTGGAGGGGAAGGTTCCGGCCGCCGGGACCGTCTGCTCCTAGCGTGACGCACGGTGCTGGGCAAGAGCGCAGGTCAAAGGGTTATCCACAGGCTTCGGCAGCTGTGGTGCGGTCCGCCTACGATGGCCTGACCACCGTCCGCGACCGAAGTGCGGGCGGCTTGCGAGGGGGAATGGGATGGGTCGTTTCGTCAGGTGGACGGCGTTGGGCGCCGCCGCCGCGTTGCTGGTGACGGGCTGTAGCGGCGGCTCGTCGTCCGACGGCAAGAGCGGCAAGGGAGGGCAGCGCCAGGGCAGTGACCGCCCGTCCGCCACCGCGCCGTCCTCGGGCTCCGGGACCAACGCCCTGCCCTCTTCCCTGACCTCGCAGAAGCTCGACTGGGGGCGGTGCCGGGCGACCGGGGACTCCCCCGCTCCGGGCAGCGACTGGCAGTGCGCGCTGCTGAAGGTACCGCTGGACTGGTCGAAGCCGGGCGGCCGGACCATGGAACTGGCGATGATCCGCAGCAAGGCCCGGGGCAAGGACCGCATCGGTTCACTGCTGTTCAACTTCGGCGGCCCCGGCGGCTCCGGAGTCGACTCCATGCCGTCGTACGCCTCGACGGTCTCCTCCCTGCACGAGCGGTACGACCTGGTCAGCTGGGACCCGCGGGGCGTGGGTGCGCGGGGCGGGATCCGCTGCCGCGACGACAAGCAGATCCAGGCCGCCGAGGAGAAGATCGACGCCACGCCGGACACCCCGGCGGAGGAGCAGGCGTACTTCCAGGACGCCGAGGACTTCGCCAAGGGCTGCCAGAAGGACGCCGGGGACCGGATGGCCCACGTGTCGACCACTGACACCGCGCGCGACATGGACCTGATGCGCCAGGTCCTCAGCGACAGCAGGATGCACTACTTCGGCATCTCCTACGGCACCGAACTCGGCGGCGTCTACGCCCACCTCTTCCCCCGGAACGTGGGGCGGATCATCCTCGACGCGGTGGTCGACCCGAGCGCCGACACCGTGGGGCACGCCGAGAACCAGGCCCGGGGCTTCCAGCGCGCGCTGGACGACTACCTGAAGTCGACCGGCCAGGACCCGCGGCAGGGCACCCGGAAGATCGCCGACCTGCTGAAGCGAATCGACGCGAAGCCGCTGCCGACCTCGTCGGGCCGCACGCTCACCCAGACCCTGGCGGTCACCGGCATCGTCCTCCCGCTGTACAGCGAGGCCGGCTGGCCGACCCTCACCAACGCCCTGAAGGCGGCCGAGGCCGGAGACGGCACCGGGCTGCTCACCCTGGCCGACGGCTACAACGAGCGGGACGCCTCCGGGCACTACGGCACGACGACCCATGCGCAGCGGGTCATCTCGTGCCTGGACGACAAGCAGCGGCCGACCTCGGCGGAGACGAGGAAGCGTCTGCCCGCGTTCGAGCAGATATCGCCCGTCTTCGGTGACTTCCTCGCCTGGGACACGGCGGGCTGGTGCCACGACTGGCCCGTGGCCGGTCAGTTCGACACCCCGGAGGTGAGTGCCCCGGGCGCGGCTCCGATCCTGGTGGTCGGCAACACCGGCGACCCGGCCACCCCTTACGAGGGCGCCCGCAGGATGGCCGACGAACTCGGCAAGGACGTCGGCGTCGTACTCACCTGGAAGGGCGAGGGCCACGGCGCCTACGGCAGCGGCAGCGACTGCGTCGACTCCACGGTGAACGCGTACCTCCTCAAGGGCACGGCCCCGAAGGACGGCAAGGTCTGCGCATGACGGCGGCGCGACGCCACAACGGTTTTCAAGTGTGTTGCCGCGGTGGGGTGTTACTGATTCGATCCTCGAATGGCAGAGATCAAGGAGCCCTGGGGGCTCAGTGCGCTCGGTGCGGGGCATGTGTCGGCGGAGCCCAGGCGAAGATGGCGGTCGACCTTGTGGCACCGACGCCCAAAGAAGCCTTTGAACAGGCTGGAGCGGCGGTTGCCAGGCTGCGGACCGTACTGCGGGAGCACGGAATACCCGACTCCGACGTATCCGGATCACGCCTCGCCCTCCAGTCGGAGTTCAAGGGCTACGGCGCGGACCGGACGCGGCCGCACGACGCAAGGCCGAGGTCTACGCGGATGCCTGCCGTGTGCGGCTCGGTCCTGTCGTGCACATCCAGGACGTCGACCCGGAATCGGTCGGGCTGCGCAGCCACGGGAATCGCATCGGACGCGATCCCGAATCCGACGGTGTCTTCGCCCCCGGGGCGGTGCGGCGTCGAGGCCGCCGTATTGCTCGGCTTCAGCCTGTTGCCAGACTGACGACGGAAGCCCACGGCGTCCGAACTGGTCGGCGCCGTGGGCTTCGTCAGCCTCGCTGGAGCGAGAGCGGTGATCAGTAGACCGGCTTGTCGGGTTCGATCTGGTTGACCCAGCCGATGACGCCGCCGCCGACGTGGACGGCGTCGGAGAAGCCCGCGGACTTCAGGACCGCGAGAACTTCCGCACTGCGGACACCCGTCTTGCAGTGCAGGACGATCTTCTTGTCCTGGGGCAGGCTCTCCAGGGCGGTGCCCATGAGGAACTCGTTCTTCGGGATCAGCCTGGCGCCCGGGATCGAGACGATCTCGTACTCGTTGACCTCGCGAACGTCGATGATGTCGATGTTCTCGCCGTCGTCGATCCACTCCTTGAGCTGCTTCGGAGTGATCGTCGAGCTGGCGGCCGCCTCCTGGGCCTCCTCGGAGACGACGCCGCAGAAGGCCTCGTAGTCGATGAGCTCGGTGACGGTCGGGTTCTCACCGCAGACCGCGCAGTCCGGGTCCTTGCGGACCTTGACCTGGCGGTACTGCATCTCCAGGGCGTCGTAGATCATCAGGCGGCCGACGAGCGGCTCGCCGATGCCCGCGAGGAGCTTGATGGCCTCGTTGACCTGGATGGAACCGATGGACGCGCACAGCACGCCGAGCACGCCACCCTCGGCGCAGGAGGGGACCATGCCGGGGGGCGGGGGCTCCGGGTAGAGGCAGCGGTAGCAGGGACCGTGCTCGGACCAGAAGACGGAGGCCTGGCCGTCGAAGCGGTAGATCGAGCCCCAGACGTACGGCTTGTTCAGCAGCACGCACGCGTCATTGACCAGGTAGCGGGTCGCGAAGTTGTCCGTGCCGTCGACGATCAGGTCGTACTGGCTGAAGATGTCCATCACGTTGTCGGCCTCGAGCCGCTCCTCGTGAAGGACCACGTTCACGTACGGGTTGATGCCCAGGACGGAGTCACGCGCGGACGCGGCCTTGGAGCGGCCGATGTCGGACTGGCTGTGGATGATCTGGCGCTGCAGGTTCGACTCGTCGACCTCGTCGAACTCCACGATGCCGAGCGTGCCGACACCGGCCGCGGCCAGGTACATCAACGCCGGCGAGCCCAGGCCGCCAGCGCCCACACACAGCACCTTGGCGTTCTTCAGCCGCTTCTGCCCGTCCATCCCGACGTCGGGGATGATCAGGTGGCGGGAGTACCTGCGGACCTCGTCTACGGTGAGCTCGGAGGCGGGCTCGACCAGGGGTGGCAACGACACGGGGACTCCGTTGGTCGGTCAATCACTACGGTTGTTCTCCCTGTAACACTGCCATGGCCTTCTTCATTCCGAGACACCTGTTCCGATACGCGAGACGATGTCGTCCCAGTAGCCGGGCATGGTCTGCCAGGGATCGGTGTGGCCGTCGCGGTCCGTGTGGTCGGTGAAGTAGATCGTCGCCGCGCCCTGCCAGCGGGCGACGCGCAGGGCCTCGTCGAGGTGGCCGCGGGGCACGCCGTGGACGAAGTGGCAGAAGCGGTCGGGCGGGTAGTCGGCGGTCCATTCGGCCACCTGCGACCAGCGGTAGTCGCTCCAGGAACCGGAGAAGGTCACCAGCTGGTCGGCGTTCTCGGCGTAGCCCGGGTGGGGGTGGGTGCCGTGGCCGAGGACGATGTGGGCGCCGTCGCGAAGGGTGCGGAGCGTGGTCACCGTGCGGCGGACCTCGGGGAGCTTGCCGCGTCCGGCGGGGCAGCGGTCCAGGAGGAAACCGTCGACCTGGTACCAGTCGAGGTAGCGCTGGGCGTCGGAGACCACCTTGGCGAAGGAGCGGGCGCCGTGGGCGGCATCGAGGTGGCCGAGGACGCGGACACCTCCGTTGCGCAGCCGCCCGGCGGCCGCCAGACAGTGCGGGTCGGGCCGGACGCCGGGGCCGTCGGCCACGTTGAGGACCACCCAGTGCAGGGGGGTGCCGGGGCGGGTGAGCTCGCCCCACTCGGCGGGCGCGAGGAGGGGGTGCGCGAAGCCCGGGACGCCGAAGCCGAGGCGTACGTCGGTGTCCGCGGTGCCCGCCGCCGAACTGGTCAGATACGGCACGCCGCCTCCATCCAGATGTCGGCCAGGGACTCCTCCAGGTTGATCCGGGGGCGCCAGCCGAGCCGGTCGCGTGCGGTGCGCACGTCGGCCTGCTGCCAGTTGCCGCAGCCGTCGGGGTACGGATACGCGACGGGGGCCGTGTGGTCCGACTCGGAGCGCGGGTGCCCGACGGCGGACCGCAGGGGGCCGTGGTGTCCGTCGAGTTCGTGGAGGGCGCCGCCGTACCCGGCGACGCGGGCGAGGATCGCGGCGGCGTCGCGCAGGCGCACGGCGCGGCCCGAGCCGATGTTGATGACGCCCTGCGCCGCGGAGAGGGAGGCCGCGTGCACGGCACGGGCGACGTCGCGCACGTCGACGAAGTCGCGCTGGGCACCCAGACCGGCGAGCTTGAGCTCGCCGTCGCCGGACTGCATGGCGCGGCGCATGGCCTCGGCGAGGCGGCCGAGCGGGGAGCCGGCCGGGGTGCCGGGGCCGGCGGGCGAGAAGACGCGCAGGACGACGGCGTCCAGACCGGAGCCCAGCACGAGCTCGGTGGCGGCGAGTTTGCTGACGCCGTACGGGCCGCCGGGGCGGGGGACGGCGTCCTCGGCGGTGGAGGAGCCGGGCTGGCTGGGTCCGTACTCGGCGCCGCAGCCGATCTGCACCAGACGGGCACCGCAGCCGCTGCGGCGCAGCGCCTCGCAGACGGTGGCGACGGCGACGGTGTTGTGCCGGGTGAGTTCGCGGGCGCCGCCGCGGGTGGCGCCCGCGCAGTTGACGACGACACCGGGGTGGACCGCGTCGAAGAAGCGGGTGAGCGCGCCGGGGCTGCCGGACGCGAGGTCGAAGCGGACGTCGGCGTCGTCGCCGCGGCCGAGCGCGGTGAGCTGGACGGCCGGGTCGGCGATCAGGCGGTCGGCGACGAAGCGGCCGAGGTAGCCGTTGGCTCCGATCAGCAGGACCCTCATCGTTCGACTCCCTGGGTGCGTACGGCTCCCGGGTGCTGCGCTCCGGCGGCTGCGGTGGCGCCGGGTCGGGAGGTGGTCATCTGGTGGTCTCCTTATGGGTGTTACGGGTTGTGCGGTGTCATGGGTGGTGCGGGTGTCACGGCCGGTTCGCTCGGGCGTGGGCCGAGGCCCGGGTCAGGGTGCGGGCCGCGTGGATCAGGAGGGTGAGGGAGGCCGCTCCGCAGGAGAGGGCCGGGACTCCCGCGGGGCCCCAGGCCTCCGCGAGGGTCTCGACGGGGACGGCGAGGGCGGCGCAGCCGGGCAGGCGGCCCGCGAAGACCGTGGCGAGGGCGACCGCCTCGGCGGCGGTCGTGGCGGCGAGGACGACCGCCGGGGCGTGGGTGAAGCCGTGGACGGTGAGGAGACGGGCGAGCAGGAGGAGCGCGCCCAGGGTGAGGGTGGCCGCGTAGGAGGCGGGCTCGTCCAGGACCGCCGCGCAGAGGGTGAGCAGGGCCGCCAGCGCGCCGACGTACAGGGTGAACGTGCCGAACAGCAGCGGGCGTACGGAGGTGGCGAACTCCTCCAGGCCGCGGCTGGCGGCAAGGGTGCGCCGCGCGCGTGTGGCGAAGAGGTGGGTCGTCCAGGCCGCGGGCGTGCAGGCGAGGGTGAGGGCCAGCAGGGGGACGGTGGCCAGCGGCCAGGGGCCGTCCGCCGTTCCGGTCGGCAGACCGTCCGGGCCTCCGGCGAGAGCGGCGCGCAGGAGTCCGTCCCCCAGGGCGGTGTAGGCGAGGAGCCAGCCGGTCCAGACGCTGGAGGCATGACGGCCGGAGGACGCGCCCCGCCTGAGGCCCAGGGGCCCGTGGCGCAGGACCGCGCCCAGTCCGAGGGCGACGGCGATGACCCCCGCGGCCGCGACGATCAGGCGCGGCTGTCCCTGGGTGAGGCGTACGCCGGCCACGGTCGCGGTGCACAGCGCGCCGGGGAGGAGGGTGAGCAGGGCCCGGTCGACACGGGGTCGGGCGGGCGCGGGGGCCGTGTGGGGCGGCGCTTCGCCGTCGCGGGGCACGCGCGCGTACATCTCCTCCGCGAGCGAGAAGACGTCACGGTGGCGGAATCGGGCCGCGGTCCGGTCGGTGACGCCGTGGGCCTCGAGGCCGGCGGCGATCTCCAGGGGGTCCACGGCCCGTTCGCACAGCTCACGATGGCGGTGCATCAGGGCTTTGACGGGATCGACGGCGCCTCGGCGGGACGGGCCGACGTCCGGCTTGCGGGCAGCGCTCAGCGCGCGACCGGCCAAAGCCACGCCCTCGCCGTCGCCGTCGATATCTCCGTCGCTGTCGATATCTCCGTCGCTGTCGACCGCGCCCTTGACCTCGACCGCGCGCTCGACGGCGTCCTCGACCTCGTTCACACCGGACTCCGTGATGTCCCGCGCCACTCCCCCGGCCACCCCGAGCTCCGTCACGCCGTTCTCCCCGATCCCTCCGGCTTCCGTAGCCAAAACCCCCCTTTCCCATGCCTTAGTACGGTCCGGGCCCCCGGCTCGGCTCAGTCGCTCGGCACTGTTCATCGGGCTGCCTCCACCGCGGGGTTTCCGGCCGTGGCGGTGACCGGTGGCTGTGCCGTCCCGCCCTGCCCACCGCGGGCGGCGACGCGGGCCACCGGGTCGGCCCAGCGGCCGGGAAGGTGGGCCTCGGCGGGGACGGCGAAGGGCTGGGGGTCACCGCTGCCCTCGAGGGCGGCGCGGGTGACCGGGCATCGGGAGACGATCTCCAGGTAAATGCCGTGGAACGCCGTGATGTTCTGCTCGACGGTGAACAGTTCGAGTGCGCGGGCGCGGGCGGCGGCACCCAGGCGGGCACGACGCTCGGGGTCGCGCAGCAACGCCACGCACGCCTCGGCGAGCGCCCGCGGATTGCGCGGAGGCACGACCAGCCCGGTGCCGCCGATGACCTCCACGACCGCGCCGACGTCCGTCGACACCGTCGCCCGGCCGCAGAACATGGCCTCGGCCAGGCCGATGGGGAAGCCCTCGACGACGCTGGACAGGACGATCACCGCACCGGACGCGTACGCGTCGGCGGGCGTCGGGGCCTCCGGGCCGCCGATCTCCTCGAAGGACACCGGGTTGTCGCCCACGGCGTGGGGGCCCTCGGCCTCGTCGGGGAAGAGCTGCGCGGCCAGCGCCTTGCAGTGGCCGAGGTACGCCGCACCCTCGGCTCCGGCCGGGGCGCCGACGATCCGCAGCCGCGCCTTCGGCTCCCCCTCGCGGACCTTGGCGAAGGCGTGCAGCAGCGACACCAGGTCCTTGGCGGGCTCCACCCGGCCCATCCAGACCAGCGTGTTCGGCTCGGCGGCGTCCGGGGACTCCCCGACGTCCGCGAAGCGGGACGCGTCCATGCCCGGGTGGACGGTACGGAGCTTGGCGCGGTCGGCGCCGCAGCGTTCCTGCCAGCGCCGTGCGTGCGCGTTGCCGGAGGTGACGAAGGCGGCCTGCCGGTACACCTCGGCGGCCAGCCCGCCGTGAAAGACGGCGAGCAGGGCGCGTACGGCGGGAGCGGCCCCCGTGGCTTCACCGGGTGCCCCGGGTGCCCCGGGTGCACCGGATCCACCAGGCCCAGCGGACTCACCCGACGTCCCCGCACCCGACGCCCCCGCACCCGAAGCCAGATAGTGCGACCGCAGCCGCACCCCGTACTCGGTCACCAGCAGCGGTACGCCCGAGAAGTGCCGCGCGAGCAGGCCGGGCAGGGCGGCCGCGCCGCCGGACGTGGCGTGGCACAGGTCGACCGCGCCGAGGCCGTCCTCCTCGTACCAGTCGAGCGAGAGGGGGCGCAGGGCGCGTTCGATGTGATCCGCGACGGCGAGCAGTTCGGGCACGCGGGCTTCGCGCGCCGTGCGCAGTGCGCCGGGCGCACGGCAGGCGCGCTCCAGGGTGCGCACAGCGTGTTCGGACCGGAGCGCGCCCATCAGCCCGCCCTCATCACGGGCGAGTTCCGCCAGGCCGTACAGCGCGTAGCCGAAACGGTCCGCCTCGGCGCCCGACGAGCCGGCGAGGGGGTCCGAGGCATCCCCCTGGCACAGCGCGGCCACCAACTCGCCGTAGGCCTCCGCGAACCGGCGGCGCGCGCGGCGCCCGTACACCACCCCGTCGCACTCGGCGGACCAGAGGGGCGCGGTGCGGACCCGGTCGACGTGCGGCGGCAGCGCGACCCAGCCCTCGTCCTCCTGGCGTTCGCTGCGGCTGAGCGCGTAGATGTCGAACTCGTGCTGCCCGAGCCCGCGCACGAGCCGGTCGCACCAGAGCACGGCGTCACCGCTCACATACGGATAGCCACCCTCCGTAAGCAGTCCGATGCGCACGAGTGCACCCCCGATCTCCCGTTTGGGGAGCCGCCGTTGACCCGACGGCTCGCAGCGGGAAGAACGTATGCGGACAAGGCGGTGGCGCGACGGACGGTTGTCCATCGCGCCACCAAAAGGGGTGAAGGGGCGTAACTTTCCCGTGCAGGTAGCGTTCCGTCGCGCTAGGAGATCAACCGCACACGAAACGTCACTTGCGAACTGGGCGGAGACTCAGACGACCACCGCCAACTCCCGGCGCGCGGCCCGGCGACGGGCCGCTTCCGCCGGGTCGAGCGCCGGCACTGCGGCCAGGAGCTGCTTGGTGTACAGGTCCCGGGGCGACTCGTACACCGCGTCGGCGGGGCCCTCCTCGACGATCCGGCCGCGCCGCATCACCACGACCCGGTCGCTGACCTGGCGCACCACGGCGAGGTCGTGCGCGACGAAGACGAGCGCAAGCCCGAGTTCGCGCTGCAGTTCACCGAGCAGGGCGACCACCTGCGCCTGGGTGGTGACGTCGAGCGCGGAGACCGGCTCGTCGCAGACGATGACGCGTGGGTCGGCCGCGAGCGCCCGCGCGATGCCGACGCGCTGGCGCTGTCCGCCGCTG
Organism: Streptomyces griseus subsp. griseus; assembly: GCF_000720255.1. Classification (GTDB taxonomy): domain Bacteria; phylum Actinomycetota; class Actinomycetes; order Streptomycetales; family Streptomycetaceae; genus Streptomyces; species Streptomyces griseus_I. The sequence goes on from NZ_JOJE01000009.1 coordinate 168,856, forward strand.
AACTCGTGCGGGTAGCGGTCGTAGTGCGCCCCTTCGAGGCCGACGCGCTCCAGCAGTTCGCGTACACGCCCGCGTACCCGCCCCTCGTCCTTCTCCCCGCGCGCCCGCAGCGGATCGGCGATCGACTCGCCCACGCTGCGGCGGGGGTTGAGTGAGGAGACGGGGTCCTGGAAGACCATCTGCACGGCCGGGTCCACCCCGGACCGCACTCGGCCGTCGAAGCGGACCTCTCCGGCCGTGGGCTCCAGCAGCCCGACCAGCATCCGGCCCAGCGTCGTCTTGCCGCTGCCGCTCTCGCCCACGATGCCGAGGGTCTCGCCCCGGTGGATCGTCAGCGAGACGTCGTCCACGGCGTTGAACGCCCGCTTTCCACGCCCGAACACCCGCCCGAGCCCGGTCGCCTCGAGGACGGGCTCCCCGGAACCTCCCTCTGACACCGGGACCTCCTGGGGAGCGACCCGAGCCGCGTCGACTCGCGGTACCGCCCCCAACAGCTCCCGCGTGTACGCCTCCGACGGCGCTCCGAGCACCTCCTGCACCGCTCCGTGCTCGACCGCCCGTCCGTGCCTCATGACCAGCACCTCGTCGACGCTCTCGGCGGCGACGCCCACGTCGTGGGTGACGAGCAGCAGCCCCATGCCGGTTTCCTCGCGCAGCGTGTGCAGCAGGTCGAGGATCTGCGCCTGGACGGTCACGTCGAGCGCGGTCGTCGGCTCGTCGGCGATGAGCAGGCCGGGCTCGCAGGCCAGCGCCATGGCGATCAGCGCTCGTTGCCGCATGCCGCCGCTGAACTCGTGCGGGCGGGACCGGGACCGCCGTACCGCGTCCGGGATTCCCACCCGGTCGAGCACCTCGACCGCACGCGCGCGTGCCGCTCGCCGCGACGCGCGCGTGTGCACGCGGTACACCTCGGCGATCTGATCGCCGATGGCGTAGTACGGGTCGAGGGACGACAGCGGGTCCTGGAAGACCATGGCGGCCTTCCCGCCGCGCAGCCGCCGCAACTCCTCGTCGGAGGCGGCCCGTACGTCGGTCCCGGCCACGTGGACCGAGCCGCCGACCCGCGCGCCCGTGCCGCGGTGCAGCCCCAGCAGGGCCGAGGCGACCGTGGACTTGCCGGAGCCGGACTCGCCGACCAGGGCGAGGGCGGCACCCTGCTCCAGCGCGAAGGACAGTCCGTCGACGGCCCGCAGCTCGCCGAACTCGACCGTGAGATCGGTGACTTCCACGAGACTCATGTCAGCACCACCCGTCGGTCGGCCACCGCGTACAGCACGTCCGCGACGGCGTTGGCGACGACCACGAAGAACCCGATGACCAGGACCATGCCGACGACCACGGGAAGGTCGACGACGTTGACGGCATGGACCAGTTCCTGTCCGATGCCGGGCAGGCCGAAGAGCGTCTCGGTGAGGACCGCGCCGCCGACCGCGCCCCCGAAGTTGTTGGCGTTGAGCGCGATGACCGGCGCGAACGCCCCGCGCAGCGCGTGCCGTCCGATGATCGACCGTTCGCCGACGCCGTACGCGCGGAAGGTGCGGATGTGGTCCTCGGCGAGAGTCTCCAGCATCGACGCCCGGGTCAGCCGGGCGAACGCGGCGGCCTCGATGAGGGCGAGCGAGAGCCACGGCAGCAGCAGGTTCCACGCCCACTGCTCGGGGTCGTCGGTCAGGGCGACGTACTGCGGGAACGGCAGGAGCTCCAGTTCGCCGCAGACCACGATCAGCAGGACCAGGCCGATGACGAAGACAGGGGTGGCCACGCCGGCGAGCGTGATGCCGGTCAGCAGCCGCTCGGAGAGCCGGCCGCGCCGCCACGCCGAGAGCACACCGGTGCCGACGCCGAGAACCAGCCAGACGACCATGGCGCCGAACACGAGCGACAGGCTGACCGGCAGCTTCGCCAGGATCAGCTGGGTCACCTGCTGGTCGCTCTGGTACGACAGGCCGAGGCAGGGCGCCGAGCAGTGCTGGACCGCGGTGCCCGTCGAGTAGTCCTGGCCGGCGAAGAGGCCCTGGAGGAAGTGCCAGTAGCGCACGTACAGCGGGTCGTCGAGGTGCAGTTGCTCGGCGACCTGGTGCACCTGGGCGGGCGAGCAGCGCGGGCCGCAGGTGATCTGGGCGACGTTGCCGGGGGTGACGTAGAAGACGACGTAGACGATCACCGAGATGGCGAAGAGGGTGATCACCATGCCGAGGGCGCGGCGGAGGGCGAAGCCCACGAAGCCGGTCATGAGGTTCCCCCCTTGGGTTCGGCCGCGTCGGCCCTGGCCTCCCGCTTGCGGCCCGTTCCGACGCGCAGCCGGGAGGCCGCGCGCGGGTCGAGGGCCGTGCGGACGCCGTCGCCGAGGACGGTGAGCGCGAGGACGGTCACGAACAGCGCGCCGGCCGGGAGCAGCAGGTACTGCGGCGCGGCCTGGTACCAGACGTCGGCGGCGGTGAGCATCTGTCCCCAGGACGGGGTCGGCGGCTTCACGCCGACGCCGAGGAAGGACAGCGCGGCCTCGACGGTGATGTTCTGCGGGACGAGGAGCGCGGAGTAGGTGATGACGGGCGCGGCGAGTCCGGGCAGCAGTTCACGGCGGGCTACCTGCCAGGTGCCCCAGCCGCTGAGCCGGGAGGCGGAGACGTAGTCGAGACCCTTGAGGGTGAGCGTCTGCGCGCGCACGATCTTGGCGATGTTGCCCCAGGCGATCAGGCCGATGACCAGGGCGACCAGGACGGGGCGCGGGAAGGTCGAGGGCACGATGGCGAGCAGCGCCAAGGCCATGATCATCAGCGGCAGTGCCACGATGATGTCGGTGATGCGGCTCAACAGTTGATCAACCCACCGGCTGCCGAGCGCGGCGGCCACCCCGACCACGACACCGATGGTGACCTGGACGACGGTCGCCGCCAGTGCGACACCCAGCGAGACCCGTGCACCGTAGACCAGACGTGCGAACAGGTCGCGGCCGGTCTGCGGTTCCACGCCGAGCCAGTGCTCGCCGCTGATGCCGCCGAGCGAACCGACGGGCACACCGCCGCGCGCGGAGTCGATCAGGGAGGGGTGGTATGCGGTCGGGTCCTGGCCCTCGATCGCCGTGAGCAGCGGCGCGGCGAGCGCGAGCAGGACGAGCAGCGCGACGACGGCCGCCGCGACGAGGGCGGCGCGCTGCGCCCGCAGCCGCCGCCAGAACTGACGGGCACCCGAGGCCCCCGGGACGACGGTGTCCGTCCCGGAGGTCTGGGCGGTGAGAAGTGCCTCGCTCACGGTGTCACTTCACCGCGACCTGCGAGGGGTCCAGGACGCCGTCCCAGTCGCTGATGACGATGTTGCGGACGTCCTTGCCGTACAGCCGCTTGTAGACCGGGTGGAACAGCGGGACGGTCAGCGCCTGCTCACCGATCTTCTTGTCCAGCGCGCCCCACCTCTTGGCGGCCTGGTCAAGATCCGTCAACTTGTTGATCGCGTCAATCTCGTCATTGACCGACTTGTCATTGAGGAAGCCCGTGTTGAAGTTCGCGCCGTCCTTGACGATCTGCCGGCCGTCGAAGATCGGTGCCAGGAACGGACCGCCGGAGGGCCAGTCGGCACCCCAGTGCGCGAGGAAGAAGCCGGGTTCGGTCTTGGCGTTGTGGATCTTGTCGGAGTAGTCGTTCTCCTCCAGGCCCTGCAGCTTGACGGTGATGCCGGCCTTCTTGAGCGCGTCCTGGATCGCGGTCGCGATCTCGGGGCTGGTCTCGAAGTCCTTGCTGTTGGAATGGGTGAGGGTGACGGTGAGCCCGTTCTTGAAGCCCGCCTGCGCCAGCAGCTCCTTGGCCTTGGCCGGGTCGCCGGTCTTGCCGGCCGGGAACAGGTCGTACGGCGTGTAGCCGAAGGACTTCTGGTTCGGCAGGAACGTGGTCGCGGCCTCGGCCAGCGACGAGCCGCCGGCCGCGTTGACCACGGACGACCGGTCGATGGCGTAGGAGATCGCCTGGCGCACCCTGATGTCGTCGAACGGCTTCACGTTCGGGTTGAACGCGATGTAGTTGGTGTAGCCGAAGTGGCCGGTGCCCACGCGCGCGGCGAGGTTCTTGTCGCCGGTGACCTTGGCGAGTTCGGCCGGGCCGAGGTTGGTGTCGGTGGTGACGGCGGCGGCGTCGGCGCCCTGGGACGCGGAGAGCCGCTGGTTGATGACGGACGAGTCGAGCCCGGACCGTACGTCGATCTTGTCCGGGTACGCCTTGCGCTCGGCGTCCGTGGAGGCGGACCAGTACGTGTTGCGCTCCAGGGTCAGCCGCTCACCGTCGTTCTCGTTCTTGACGACCTTGTACGGCCCCGACGAGATCGGGTGCTGCTCGTACTTGGTGCCGGTGTCCTTGGCCTTGGGTACCGGCGCGAACTGCGTCTGCGTGGCGAGGAACGGGAACTCGCCCTCGGGCTTGTTCAGGTGGAAGACGATGGTCCGCGCGTCCGGCGTCTCGATGGAGTCGAGCCCGCCCTTGTCCTTGTAGGGGCCCTGGTAGTCGGCGCCGCCGACCAGCCAGTCCCGCAGGTAGGGCGCACCGCCCGAGAGCTCGGGGGCGAAGGAGCGCTCGATGCCGTACTTGATGTCGGCCGAGGTGATCGGCGAGCCGTCCTCGTACTTCAGGCCCTCCTTCAGCGTGTACGTCCACACCGTCGCGTCCTTGTCGGGGCGACCGGTGTCGGTGGCGAGGTCCGGGACGACCTTGGCACCGGCGGCGCCGTTCTCGCGGTTGCGCGTGGTGAGCGTGCGGAAGACGAGGGAGGGCACCTTGCCGCCGCCCGAGGTGTACAGGCGGGCGGGGTCGAAGTCCTGCTGCGGGTTGGAGTTCAGGATCGTGAGGGTGCCGCCCTTGTGGGGCGTGGCGTCGCCACCGCTGCTGCCCTTGGCATCGTTGTCCTTCGGCCCGCAGGCGGCGGCGCCCGCTGCCACGACCAGGCTGACGGATGCCGCGGCCACGCGGCGCGCTATGAGGGACGGTTGACGCATCGGAGACGACCTCTCAAATGGTGAGACGAAATGACGAGGAGTGAGACGAAAATGAACAGACGTCTGCCCGGCGTCGAAGTCGTCGGAAAACCATGACCTCGGTCGGCGAAAAGACCCGGGTCACGGAGGAAGAGAGAGATCGCGACGCGAACGCCAGGGGCGGGCGTCAGCTACAGAGGATGTCGGCCACGCAGAGCGGGGTCACACCGATGAGCGCCAGCTCGATGGCGGCGCGGGTGGAGGCGTGACGGGGCGACATGCGCAAAAATATGGTCGAACTTTCTGCGCATGTCAATGTGACGTCGGCGTCCCCCCGTCAACTCTCGGGAAAGGCCCAGGGGTTGGGTCGGCAGTGAATTCCGTCGTGATCGAGGAACTTCGTCTGCTGCTGCATGACCGGCGCGAGCTCGCCGTCCTTGTCGCAGGTCACATGGTTTTTGCCGAGCCGGTGACCGACCTCGTGATTGATCAGCATCTGCCGGTAGGCGTGAATCTGGTCACCATAGGTCGTCGATCCCTGGGCCCACCGATACGCGTTGATCATCACGCGCTCGGTGACGGCCGAGTCGCAGGAGACGTTGTCCTCTGTGATGTCGAGGTTGGACTTCGCGCACCATTCCGCGGTGGTGCCGGGGCTGGCCAGGGTGATCACGAAGTCGGGCTTGCCGGTGGAGATCCGCTCGAAGGTCCGGGCGCCGTCGTGGGCCCAGCTCCGGTTGTCGTTGAGCGTCTTCTGCACGGCCTGCGCGAAGAGCGCGCCGTCGAGTCCGAGCCCCTGCTCCACGTCCACGCGGTAGGTGTACTTCTGGCCCCCGCCGGGCGCCTTGTCGAAGCCGGGGACCGTGTCGAACTTCCCCGAGCCCTTGAGCTTGGCGCCGAGCGGGTACGTGGTGTCCATCTTCTGCTCGTACGTCAGCGCGGCCTCGCGGGGAGACGCGGACGGGCTCGCCTGTCCGTCGGTGCCGGCCGCGGAGCCGCGGGCGTCCCTGGCCTGGTCCGTGGCGGACTGCGGCCGGGCCTCGCCGCCGTCGCCGCCCTGCGCGACCTGTCCGGCCACGATCACCGCCAGCACGGTCGTGACGGCGGCGGCCGCGATGCCGGTGAACGTACGTCCCCTCGTGCCCTTGCCCGGCGTGCGCGCACCGCCGGACGGGCCCGCGTCGGCAGCGGTGGCGGAGGTGCCGTCGCCGACCCGGTCGGCCGCGTCCCAGTCGGTGGCGGAGCCGTACGGATCCGAGGCGAGCGCGGAGGTCCGCTCACGCCTCGCGAAGACGTCGCCACCCTCCCCGAAGGCGTCGAGGTAGTCCTGGCGGGGCCCAGGCCCCCGCCGCTGACGGGGTATCACGGGTCCCTTGCCGCCGGAACGATCCCTCACCTCGCCCCAGCCGCCGCCGGCCTCCCGCTGCTCGGGGTGTCCGCCCCGGACGTGCGGGACGCCGTGGGCGGGGGTGCCGTCGGGGAACCTCGGCGTACCGTGCGTGCCGTCCGGCCGTCGTGGCCCGCCGTACCCGGGAGCGCCCTGCGCGGGCGTGCCGTCCGGCCGTCGTGGCCCGCCGCTGCCCGCCGTCCCGCCCGTGGGCGGTGTCTGCCGTCCCGAGGCGGGACCCGGTACGCGATCCCGGCCGGATGTGTCCGCGCCGTCACCCTTGGAGCCGCTCCTGGGTGCGGGCCCCCGTCGACTGTGGCGTCCCACGCTGCGCCTCAGCTCCCCGCGCTCGTGCCGCTCGGCGCCTCGGCCGCCGCGGGGGACCCGCCCCCGTGCGCGGCACCGGCCCCGTTCGACGTGGCGGCGACCAGCTCACGGAACGCCATCGCCACTGTCTCGGGGTACTCCATCATCGCCACGTGCCCCGCGTTCGGCAGGGTGAGCAGACGGGAGTCGCGGAAGGCGCGGGCGGCCCTCTGGGCCATGCGGAAGCCGACGAGCTGGTCCCTGCCGCCGTAGATCAGGAGCGTCGGGGCGAGGACCCGTTCGGCCTGGCGCCACAACCCCTGCTGACCGCCCAGGGTGTACGCGTTGACGATCCCGCGCGTGGAACGCGTCATCGCGTCCCAGAAGTAGGGCAGTTGCTGCCGCCGCTCCAGCTCGTCGACGGCGTGACCGAACGCCTCCGCCGACACCCGCCCGGGGTCGCCGTAGCACAGCGCCATGACCCCGCGGACCCGCTGTTCGGCCGTCCACTCCTTGGTGATGCGGGCGAACAGCGCGGCCACGCCCGGCACTCCGAGCAGCGCCGTGGGCACCGCGGACCGCTGCACGCGCAGCTCCGGCAACGCGGGCGAGACGAGGGTGAGTGTCCGGACGAGGTCGGGCCGGACGGCGGCGACGCGTGTGGTGACCGCGCCACCGAGGGAGTTGCCGAACAGATGGACGGGGCCGCGCCCGGTGGCGTCGAGATAACGGATGACCGCGCGCGCGTGGCCGGTGACGGAGTAGTCGCCGTCGTCCGGGGGTGGGGAGTCGCCGAAGCCGGGCAGGTCGACCGCCTCGCAGTCGACGTCCCCGTCGAGCAGCTCCATCAGCGCCGACCAGTTCTGCGAGGAACCGCCGAGGCCGTGGACGTAGAGCGCGGGAGGCAGGCCCTCGCGCGCGGGGGGCCTCGATCGCACCGACAGGGTGACTCCCGGCAGTCCGACGGACCTGAGCCGCTCCCCCTCTCCGACCCTGACGGGCGACACCCTGGGAAGCACGGTGGCCGGTACGGGCGGCAGCTCGGTCCAAGACATGCGGCAATGTTACGAGACGATCACGCACTGGTTCATGTGTTCGCCGTCACAGATGGCGTGCACATCGCATAGCTTCCGGATCGGGTGTCTCCTAGGCTCTACAGAGGGCACCCGCAGGGGACCCCTGTATTCCCAGGGACGTTCGTAGGAAGGGAGCCCAGCATGACCGTCGACCCGACCGACCCGGAGACGTTCGAGGCGTCCAAGGACGACGAAATTCCGGAGTTCGACGTCGAGGCACCGGAGCACGACGCCGCCGAGCAGCACGCGGACGTCACACCGAATCGCGACGATCCCCTCGAGGGCGTGGACCCGGCCCGCGCCAACGAGGCCGACCTCGTGGAGCAGGCGCGCGTCGTCTCCCTCGACGAGGACGACTACCGCTGAAGAGCACCGCCGGCACCCCCATCGCACAGGAACGAGGCCCGTTTTTGCCCTGTCCCCGTCCGCTCGAAACCCGCTGGGCCGCTTTCGCCTCCGTCCGGTCCGTGAAATTCTGCGCTCACACCGCGCACAGTGCGGTTACCGAAAAGTACGATGGCGGCGCGGCGCAGACCGCACGTGGACGACATTGGGAGGCGGCGTGACAGCCATCGAGCAGACAGAGGCAGCACGCCCGCGAGGCACGCGCCTGCCGCGCCGTGCCCGACGGAACCAGTTGCTGGGCGCCGCCCAGGAGGTCTTCGTGGCGCAGGGGTACCACGCGGCCGCGATGGACGACATCGCCGAGCGGGCCGGCGTCAGCAAGCCGGTGCTCTACCAGCACTTCCCGGGCAAGCTCGACCTCTACCTCGCCCTGCTGGACCAGCACTGCGAGTCCTTGATCCAGGCGGTGCGCGGGGCGCTGGCGTCGACGACCGACAACAAACAGCGGGTGCGGGCGACGATGGACGCCTACTTCGCGTACGTCGAGGACGACGGCGGCGCCTTCCGTCTGGTCTTCGAGTCGGACCTGACCAACGAGCCCGCGGTGCGCGAGCGCGTCGACAAGGTCACCAACGAGTGCTCCGAGGCGATCTGCGACGTCATCGCCGAGGACACCGGCCTCTCGCGCCCCGAGTCGATGCTGCTGGCGTCGGGTCTGGGCGGACTCGCGCAGGTGGTGGCCCGCTCCTGGCTGCACAGCGATCGCAGCGTCCCGCGGGACCAGGCGGTGCAGTTGCTGGCGTCGCTGGCCTGGCGGGGTATCGCCGGTTTCCCGATGCACGGCACCGAGCACCAGCACTGACCGAGGCGCCCTGGGGGTTTGTTCCCGTCGGCTGTTCGCTCCTGGCGTGCAGGCGCGGAGGATGAACGTCCCCGCACCGGGCTAGTGTGTGCAGCGTACGGCGCGGTAGTCGCGCACTTCACTGACCGTCGGAGGGACATAGCCGTGGAGGTCAAGATCGGCGTGCAGCACGCGCCCCGCGAGATCGTTCTGGAGAGCGGTCAGAGTGCCGAGGAGGTCGAGCGGGCGGTCTCCGAGGCGCTGGCCGGCAAGTCGGCGCTGCTGAGCCTCGTGGACGAGCACGGCCGCAAGGTCCTGGTCCCGGCGGACCGCCTCGCCTACGTCGAGCTCGGCGAGCCTGCCCCGCGCAAGGTGGGCTTCGGCGCTCTCTAGGCACCTGTGTGAAGAGGGCCCGGCGACTGATCAGTCGCCGGGCCCTCTTCGTGCCTCCTCCACAGCCGGAGCACAAGTCACCCACAGAAGAGGATTGGATTCCGCAGGTCAGGGGTAATACGGACGACGACCGCATTGCACGGCCGCCCGTGTGGGAGGGACCCCCATGATGTTGTTGGAAGCGCTCGCCTCCGCTGTGCTCGGTCTCGCGCTGGCAGCGGCGGCGGTGCACCGGTTGTCGCACCGGCTGCCCCTGCGCTCCCTGGTGCTCACGACCGGTGTCGCCGGAGCTCTTTTCGGCGCCTTCCTCACGCACAGCGCGCTGGACGCGGGCAACTTCCTGCTCACCCTCGTCGGCGCCGCCATCGTCTCCGCGGCGTCGCTCTCGCTCCTGCTGCGCCCGTCGGGGCGACTCCGCCGGCGCTCAGCGCCGGCGTAGGCACCGTCGTTCCTAGGAGGGACGCCACCTGGGGCCTGCCCGGTCGGCAGGTCCCAGGCATCCCAGGCGCCCAGGCGTCCTAGGCGGCGAGACCCAGGGCCGCCATCCGCTTGGTGTGGGCCTCGGTGATGCGGGAGAACATCCTGCCGACCTCGGCGAGGTCGAAGCCGTCCGCGACACCGCCGACGAGCATCGTCGACAGCGCGTCCCGGTCGGCGACCACCCGCTGTGACTGCGACAGCGCCTCCCCCATCAGCCGCCGCGCCCACAGCGCGAGCCGTCCGCCCACACGCGGGTCGGCGTCGATCGCGGAACGCACCCGGTCGACGGCGAAGCTGGCGTGTCCGGTGTCGTCGAGCACACCCAGCACCAGGGAGCGTGAGTCGGAGTCCAGCCGGGCGGCGACCTCACGGTAGAAGTCGCTGGCGATCGAGTCGCCGACGTAGGCCTTGACCAGCCCCTCCAGCCAATCGGAGGGCGCCGTCTGCTTGTGGAAGCCGTCGTACGCGGCGACGAACGGCTCCATCGCCCGGGTCGGCTCCTCGCCGATCTCCGCCAGCCGGTCCCGCAGCCGCTCGAAGTGGTGGAACTCGGCCGACGCCATCTTCGCCAACTCCGCCTTGTCCTCCAGCGTCGGCGCGAGCTTGGCGTCCTCCGCCAGCCGCTCGAACGCCGCGAGCTCGCCGTACGCGAGCGCGCCGAGCAGATCGACGACCGCGGCCCGGTACTGCGGATCGGCGGAGGCCGTCGCCCAGTCCTGGGCGGCCACTCCGGTGTGTTCGGCGGGAGCGTCAGAGGTGTTGTCAGGCGTGGTCATGAAGCGCACAATAGTCCGCTCGCCCGGCCTCGGAAGTCCCTGGTCAATCGTTGTGACCACTACTACGCGAATCGGTGTGACAACGACTACGTGACCGAATCGGCCATCGCGTATGCGGGAATCCGGGGTATGGTGGTAATGCGCCTGCCGAATATTCGACGGGCCGCACGTATGAGGATGCCCGGTCGGTGGCCCGATCGGCTCCGACCCGACAGCCCTCCCTGACCGTACGGCACTGTGCGTACGACGATCGGAGGGGGACCCTCAGCGGTACGAGAGCTAGAGCGTCGGCAGTGGTCCCGTGCCCTTACGGCCCGACCGTAATGGCAGCCGACGTCCCCGGCACGGTCCTACACGACCCCCGCGCTCGCCTCACGCCGCCCACACAGAAGAGGCAGCACCCTGACTACGACGTTCCGACAGCTCGGAATCCTTCCCGAGACCGCCGAAGCCCTCGAAGCGGTCGGCATCATCACCCCCTTCCCCATCCAGGAGATGACGCTCCCCGTCGCCCTCACGGGCACGGACGTCATCGGCCAGGCCAAGACCGGCACCGGCAAGACGCTGGGCTTCGGCCTCCCGCTCCTCGAGCGCGTCACCGTCCCCGCCGACGTCGAGGCCGGCCGCGCGCAGCCCGATGACCTCACCGACGCCCCGCAGGCGCTCGTCGTCGTCCCCACGCGCGAGCTGTGCACGCAGGTCACCAACGACCTGCTGACCGCGGGCAAGGTGCGCAACGTGCGCGTTCTCGCCATCTACGGCGGCCGCGCCTACGAGCCCCAGGTCGACGCCCTCAAGAAGGGGGTCGACGTCGTCGTCGGCACCCCGGGGCGACTGCTGGACCTCGCGGGCCAGAAGAAGCTCAACCTGCAGCACATCAAGGCGCTCGTCCTCGACGAGGCCGACGAGATGCTCGACCTGGGCTTCCTGCCCGACGTCGAGAAGATCATCAACATGCTTCCGGCCAAGCGCCAGACCATGCTCTTCTCGGCGACCATGCCGGGCGCGGTCATCGGTCTCGCCCGCCGCTACATGTCGCAGCCCACGCACATCCGCGCCACCGCGCCGGACGACGAGGGCGTGACCGTCGCGAACATCTCGCAGCACATCTACCGCGCGCACAACATGGACAAGCCCGAGATGGTCGCGCGCATCCTGCAGGCCGAGGGCCGCGGGCTCGCGATGGTCTTCTGCCGCACCAAGCGGACGGCGGCGGACCTCGCCGACCAGCTCAAGCAGCGCGGCTTCGCCTCGGGCGCGGTCCACGGCGACCTCGGCCAGGGCGCCCGCGAGCAGGCCCTGCGGGCCTTCCGCAACGGCAAGGTGGACGTGCTCGTCTGCACCGATGTCGCCGCCCGCGGCATCGACGTCGAGGGCGTCACGCACGTCATCAACTACCAGTCCCCCGAGGACGAGAAGACGTACCTGCACCGCGTCGGCCGCACCGGCCGGGCGGGCGCCAAGGGCATCGCGATCACACTCGTCGACTGGGACGACATCCCGCGCTGGCAGCTCATCAACAAGGCGCTGGAGCTCAAGTTCAACGACCCGCCGGAGACGTACTCCACCTCCCCGCACTTCTACGAGGAGATGAACATCCCCGCAGGCACGAAGGGCGTCCTGCCGCGTGCCGAGCGCACGCGCGCGGGCCTCGACGCGGAGGAGCTGGAGGACCTGGGCGAGCCGGGCGGCCGCGGTGGACGCGGCGGTCGTGGTGGGCGGGGCGGCGAGTCCCGCGGCCGGGGCGGCGAGTCCCGCTCCGCCGACACCGAGGGCACGGCCCGTACGCCGCGTCGTCGCCGTCGTACGCGCAATGGCACTCCGCTGGACGCGACGTCGGCCCCGGCCGGCACGGAGACTCCGGAGGAGACGACCACCGCGGAGGGCGGTACCGCTGCGCGCACCCCGCGCCGCCGTCGCCGGACGCGCGGCGGGGCAGTGGCGGAGCAGGCGCAGGTGACCGTGGAGCAGACGCCGGTGGCCCTCACGCAGGCACCCGCGGTCGTCGGACCGACGTCCGGCGAGGCCGCGGAAGCCGCCGTGGCGACGGCCGAGGGCACGAGCCTCGACGCCGAGACCCCGGCGAAGCCGCGCCGCCGCCGCACCCGCAGGTCCACCGAGACGGCCACGGCGGCCACTCCGGCCGGGACGCAGTCGGCTCCGGCCGAGGCGGCCCCGGTCACGGCCCCCGCGGCCGTGGTCGCGGAGCCGTCGACGGTGGTCGCGGAGCCGTCGACGGTGGTCGTCGAGGCGGAGCCCGCCGCTCAGCCCGAAGCCCCTGCCAAGACCCCGCGCCGGCGCAGCCGTAAGGCGACACCCGCGGCCGAGGCGGCGGAGGGCACGACCGCCGAGGCCACGGTCGACACGGCCGAGGCCACGGTCGACACGGCCGAGGCCACGGTGACCAAGCCGCGCCGCACCCGCAAGGCGACCGCAGCGGCCGAGACCGCCGTCGACAACGCCGAGGCCGCGGAGGCCAAGCCGCGCCGTCGCACCCGTAAGGCGACCGCGACCGCCGAGACCGCCGTGGACACCGCGGAAGGTACGGCGACCGAGGCCACCCCGGAGACGGCGGAGCCCGCGCCGCGCCGCCGCACCCGCAAGGCAACCGCCCCTGCGGAGACGGCCGAGGCGCCGGAGCAGGCCCCCGAGGCCAAGCCCCGTCGCACGCGGAAGACGGCCGCGGCGGCGGAGACGGCGGTCGACACGGCCGAGGCCACCGAGGCCAAGCCGCGCCGCACCCGCAAGACGGCGTCCGCAGCCGTGGAAGCGGTCGACACCGTCGAGGCCACCGAAGCCAAGCCGCGCCGCACCCGCAAGACGGCGTCCGCAGCCGTGGAAGCGGTCGACACCGTCGAGGCCACCGAGGCCAAGCCGCGCCGCACCCGCAAGGCAACCGCCGCCGCGGAGACGGCCGTCGACACCGCCGAAGCCACCGAGGCCAAGCCGCGCCGACGCACCCGCAAGACCGCCGAACCGGCGACCACGGCCGCCGACATCCCGGCACAGGCCGCCCAGGAGCCGGAGGCCAAGCCCCGCCGCACCCGCAAGACGGCCGCAGCGGCCACCACCGCCGCCGAGGCCGGATCCGACGCGGTCGAGGCGAAGCCCAGGGCACGCCGTGCCCGCAAGGCGACGGTCGCCGCGGAGCCCGCGGAGGGCTGAGCGCGCTGAGCGCTGAACACGGCCCGACGGCCCGGTCCCCTCGTGGGCCGGGCCGTCGGCATTGCGGGCTCACCCCCGAACCCGCGAACCCGCGAACCGCGCGCGGTTCACCACCCCCACCCCTCCGCTAACCTCACCCCGTGACCACTCCCGTCGCCCCCTCCGCGTCCGCCCCGCCCCCCGGTGCGCGCGCCTACCGTCTGCGCACCGAGCGCGGTGACTTCGCCGTCGTCGACGCACCCGTGGCCCCCGGGACCGAGGAGAAGGGGGTCGCTCTGTTGCTGCCGGGGTTCACCGGCAGCAAGGAGGACTTCCACCGGGTGCATGAGCCGCTGGTGGCGCGCGGCTACCGGAGCGTGGCCGTGGACGGGCGGGGGCAGCACGAGTCCGACGGGCCCGAGGACGACGAGTCGGCCTACACCCAGACGGAGTTGGCGCGGGACGTGCTCGCGCAGGCAGCCGCCCTCGGCACCCCCCTGCACCTGGTCGGGCACTCCCTCGGCGGCCAGATCGCCCGTGCCGCCGTGCTCCTCGACCACTCCCCCTTCGCCTCGCTGACCCTCGTTTCCTCCGGCCCGGCCCAGATCTCCGACTCCCAGCAACAGCGGGTGAAACTGCTGCACGACGCGCTCGCCGTGATGACGATGGCCGAGGTGTGGGAGGCCGTCCTGGCGATGGGCCCGCCCGAGGAGGTCGGTGGTCCGGCCCGGGGCTACGGCCGGGTGGAGCAGCTGCGCCGACGCTGGCTCGGTCACAAGTCCGCGCAGCTCCTCGCCACCGGCCGCCAGTTGTGCGTGGAGCCGAACCGGGTCGCCGAACTCGCCGCCGTACCGCTGCCGTTCCACGTCCTGTCCGGCACCCGCGACGACACCTGGCCGGTGCCCCTCCTCGACGACATGGCCGTGGAGCTGAGGGCGCACCGGACGGTCGTACCGGGCGCCGAGCACTCACCGAACCTGGACCAGCCCCTCCCCACCGCCCAAGCCCTCGCCGGCTTCTGGGACACGCTGGGCGACCAGGCCCCGCAAGCCCGCTAGTGTCCTGCGCCGTTGATTCGTAGGCAGTTCAGACGTGCCGCTCGGACCTAAATCAGGCAGCTGAGCAGGCAATTTGACCGTTCGTAACGCAGCAGAACTACCTACGGACTTCGGACGCAGGGCACTAGTAGGGCTTGGTCAGGTCGGTTGTGGTGGCGCGTGTCCTTCGGGACGGGTGCGGCGTTGAGGGTGTGTGACTCCGGACGAGATTGCTGTGGTGCG
>NZ_JOJE01000010.1 GCF_000720255.1 Streptomyces griseus subsp. griseus
GTGGGGGGGTCGGGGCCGCGACGGGGGGTGTCCGTCCTCGGAACGGCGCGGAATCGGTCACTTGAGGACGCACTGGTGTTGACGCGCCAACCGCTGCGGGCGGACACCCCCCGCCCCGTCCCCTCCTCGCCGTCCGCGTGTGCGGGCCGTCCCACCTACCGGCTCCCGCCCCAGCGGCGCGGGTGAGCGAGAACCACCCCACGGCAGGCTGCGCGTACGACCCCGCCGACACCGACGAGGTCGTACGCGCGCGTGCCGTACTCAGCGACCCACAGTCTCCAGAACACGCCCCGAGTCGGCCTCGGCCACAACCTGCGTACCGCGCCGCCGCGAGGGAATCAGCAACGCCGCGACCCCCGCCAGCGCCACCACCCCCGCCCCCGTCACCAGTGCCGGCCGCAGCCCGTCCACGAAGGCCTGGCCGCTCTCGTATCCGCCCTGCGCCGAGAAGATCGACGACATGATCGCGATGCCGAGCGCACCGCCGATCTCTCGCAGCGCGTTGTTCGCTCCGGAGGCGATCCCCTGTTCCTGCGGCCGCACGCTGGACATCACCAGGTTCGACGCGGGCGCGAAGAACAGTGCCATCCCGATGCCGCTCATGATCAGCCCGGGCAACTGCACGGCGTACGACGCGTCGACCGTCACCACGTAGGCCATCCAGCCGAGCCCCGCCGCCTGGAAGAACAGACCCGCCGCGACGACCGGACGGCCGCCGATGCGGTCGGAGAGGATCCCGGCGATCGGCGCGACGAGCATCGGCATACCCGTCCACGGGAGCATCCGGAGCCCCGCCTCGGTGGGCGAGTACCCGAGCACACCCTGCAGGTACTGGCTGAGCAGGAAGATCGACCCGAACATCCCGAGGAACATCAGCAGGCTCGCGGCGTTGATGCCGGAGAAGGCGCGGGAACGGAAGAGCCGCATCGGCAGCATCGGGTTCTTCGCCCGGACGCCGTGGTGGATGAAGCCGGCCAGCAGCGCGGTGCCCGCGAACAGGCCGATCAGTACGAACGGGCTGGTCCAGCCGTCGGCCGGTCCGCGCACCAGGCCGTAGACGATTCCGAAGAGGCCGCCGCTGGCGAGCAGGGTGCCGGGTATGTCGAGTGGCGCGCCCGTGCCGTGCGACTCGGCGAGGCGCAGCCGGGCCAGGGGCAGCAGGGCGAGGCCCAGGGGGACGTTCAGCCAGAAGATCCACTGCCAGGAGATGTGCTCGGTGAGGCTGCCGCCGATGAGCGGTCCGGAGGCGACGGCGAGTCCGTTGACGGCGCCCCAGATGCCGTACGCCATACCGCGCTTGGCGGCGGGCACGGCCGCCGTGAGCAGGGTCAGCGTCAGCGGCATCAGGATGGCCGCGCCGACGCCCTGGATCGCGCGGGCGGCGATCAGGGAGTCGATGCCGGGGGCGAGGGCCGCGGCGGCGGAAGCGCCGGTGAAGACGGTGAGGCCGACGAGGAAGAGCCGGCGGCGGCCGAAGCGGTCACCGAGCGCCGCGCCGAACATGAGCAGGACGGCGAAGGTGAGCGTGTAGGCGCTCACGGTCCATTCCAGGTCGTCCAGCGCTCCGCCGAGGTCCTCGCGGATGGAGGGCAGGGCGGTGGTGACGACGAGGTTGTCCAGGGCCGCCATGAATCCGGCGACGCTGGTGATCACGAGGGCCCAGACGGCTCCCCCGCGGTGTGCTGTCTGCTCTGACATGGTTCCCCCAGAACTCCGTTGGTTAGTTATTGATGACTAACTTTTGCGGTCATGAAAGGGCGGGGTGAAGCCCGCCTCCGTGCACCTAGTGCTCCAGTCGGCCCTTGCTCCGTGCCGCCGGGTACAGCCCCTCCCACACCCGGTGCTCCGGCGGAAATCCCATCGCCACCAGGCAGTTGATCAGCATTCCGTACGCCAGGAAGGTCGTCGTCTCGCCGATGTCGGCACCCAGCGGCAGGTGGACGGTGTCCCACAGCCGCATCCAGCCGGCCCGCACCGCCTCCCCGAAGGCGTGGTCGCCCTCCTGTTCGGCGGCCCCTACGGCGACGTACATCTGCATCTGCATCTGCAGCAGCTCCGGCCGCTCGGCGATGACCTTGGTGTACGCGTTCGCCATGGCATGCAGGGCCTCTTCGCCCTCCAGCCCCTCCGAGGCCTCCCGGAAGGTACGGATGGTCTCCTCGACGCAGCGGTCGGCCGCCGCCAGGAAGATCGCCTTCTTGCCGGGGAAGAGCCGGAAGAGGTACGGCTGCGAGACGCCGACCCGCTTGGCGATCGCCTCGGTCGACGTGCCGTGATAGCCACCGCGGGCGAACTCGGCCATCGCCGCACGAATGACGCTCTCGCGCCTCTCCTCTGCACTCATCCTGGACATGTGCATCAAGTTAGTGCTCAATCACTAACTAAGTCAAGCGGTGTAAGGGGCGTCGGCAATTGCCGACGCCCCTTACACACTGTCTGTGTACTTTCTTGCGCGCTCAGGCCAGCCGTACGACGGCCCGCGACATGCCGAGCACCTTCTGGCCGTCGCTCGTCGCCGTCAGGTCGACCCGCACGGTGTTGTCGTCGAGCTTGGCCGCCACCTTGCCGGTGACCTCGATCACGGCGCCCTTGTCATCGTCGGGGACGACGACCGGGCGGGTGAACCGGCAGCCGTACTCGACGACCGCGCCGGGATCGCCGGTCCAGTCGGTGACCACGCGGATCGCCTCGGCCATCGTGAACATGCCGTGCGCGATGACGTCCGGGAGTCCGACCTCCTTGGCGAACCTCTCGTTCCAGTGGATGGGGTTGAAGTCCCCGGACGCGCCCGCGTACTGGACGAGGGTGGCACGGGTCACAGGGAAGGTCTGGACCGGGAGTTCCGTGCCGACCTCGACGTCGTCGTAAGCGATCTTCGCCGTCATCGCGTCCTCACGCCTCCTCGGCCGCGCGGGCCACCAGCTTGGTCCAAGCGGTCACGACGTGCTCTCCGGCCTCGTCGTGGACCTCACCGCGGACGTCCAGGATGTCGTTGCCCGCGAGGGACTTGATCGCCTCGATGGTCGAGGTGACCGTGAGCCGGTCGCCGGCACGCACCGGGCGGACGTAGGCGAACTTCTGGTCGCCGTGCACCACGCGGCTGTAGTCCAGGCCGAGCTGCGGGTCCGTGATGACCTGCCCCGCGGCCTTGAAGGTGATCGCGAAGACGAAGGTCGGCGGGGCGATCACATCCGGGTGACCGAGCGCCTTGGCGGCCTCCGGGTCCGTGTACGCGGGGTTGTTGTCCCCGACGGCGTCGGCGAACTCGCGGATCTTCTCCCGGCCGACCTCATAGGGATCGGTGGGCGGGTAGGTCCGCCCCACGAAGGACTGGTCGAGCGCCATGGGCTCGGCACCTCCTGGTTGCTCTACTGACCGGTACGGGTCGCTCAACGACGCGAGGCCGCCCCCGATCACTCGGGGACGGCCTCGTGTACGAGCCTGTTTTATCGCGTTTCGCGGTGCGCGGTGTGCGCATTGCAACGCGGGCAGTGCTTCTTCATCTCAAGACGGTCCGGGTTGTTACGCCGGTTCTTCTTGGTGATGTAGTTCCGCTCCTTGCACTCCACGCAGGCCAGCGTGATCTTCGGGCGGACGTCGGTGGCAGCCACGTGAGTGCTCCTTGACGAACGGATTGATTGTATTAACGCAAGAAAGAGTAGCCGATCGAAGGACCGACCCCGCAATCGGCTACTGTGTGTAGCGGTGACCGGACTTGAACCGGTGACACAGCGATTATGAGCCGCTTGCTCTACCGACTGAGCTACACCGCTGCGGATCAATCGGATCCCGCCTCGCGACGGGAACCTCTCTCACCAGAGCCCCAATACGGAATCGAACCGTAGACCTTCTCCTTACCATGGAGACGCTCTGCCGACTGAGCTATTGGGGCGAGCGATGAAGACATTACACGCTCGGCAGCCGTTCACCCAAATCCGTTTCGCGCCGCCTGTCCGGCCCCGTTGAGCGGCTCTCCCAGCGGCCTCGCGGGCCCCTCGGACCCGGCCCACCACACCGGTACGACTATTGCGCTCCTCCCCGCCGGGGGCGAGGTGCCGCCCTAGGCTCGACTCACTCTGCGTGATCTTGAGTGCCTGACCTCGTGTCCCGTGGGCGCCCTCGAGCCCACCCCATGCCGAGCACCTGGAGCCCGATGCCCGACAGCCGGCCGCAGCCGTCCCCGTCGTCGCGCCCGCCGGGCGGCCCCTCCGAGCCCGCCCTCCTGCTGTGCGGAGCACGGCTCACCGACGGCCGGGCCGTGGACGTTCGGCTGGGCGGCGGACGCATCGAGGCGGTCGGCACGGCGGGCAGCCTGGCGGTCGGCCCGACGCTCGGCGCGGGCGCCCGGGTGGACCTCAGCGGCTACCTGCTTCTGCCCGCCCCGGCCGAGGCGCATGCCCACGCCGACACCGCGCTGTCCGCCGACGGCGACGGACCCGTCTCCTACGCCCCCGAGGACGTCCAGCGCCGGGCGGTGGAAGCCGCGCTGCTGCAACTCGGCCACGGGGCGACCGCGCTTCGCGCCCATGTGCGCGTGGGCGCTGTGCAGGGGCTGGGCGCGCTGGCAGCCGTGCTGCGGACCGGGCGTTCGCTGCGCGGACTGGCCGAGGTGGCGACGGTGGCCGTGCCGCGAGTGCTGACCGGGGTGGCCGGAGCCGACGGACTCGCGGTGCTGCGGGACGCGGTGAAGATGGGCGCCTCCGTGGTGGGCGGCTGTCCCGACCTGGACCCCGATCCGACGGGGTACGTCGAGGCCGTCCTGGAGATCGCCTCCGAGTTCGGCTGCCCCGTCGACCTGCACACCGACGCCGAGGACCCGGCCCGCCTCGCCCGTCTCGCGGCGATGGCCGGCGGACTGCGCCCCGGCGTCGCCCTCGGCCCGTGCGGCGGACTCGCCCGCCTGCCCGCCGAGATGGCCTCGCGCACCGCCGACCGGCTCGCGGCGGCCGGCGTGACGGTGGTGTGCCTCCCGCAGGGCGGCTGCGGGGGCGCCGAGGGGCGCGACATGGCCCCGGTCGGTCTGCTGCGCGCCGCCGGGGTGCGGGTCGCGGCGGGCAGCGGCGCCCTTCGGGACGTGTCCAACCCGGTGGGCCGCGGGGACCCGCTGGAGGCCGCCTACCTGCTGTCCTCCCGCCACGGCCTGCGCCCCGAGGACGCCTATGACGCCGTCAGCGCGTCCGCGCGGGCCGCGCTGGGCCTGCCCGAGGTGCGCGTCGAGGCGGGCTTCCCCGCCGAACTCCTCGCGGTCCGCGGGGACCGGCTCGCGGGCGCGCTGTCCCTGGCGTACAGCCGGATCGTGATCCACCGTGGCCGCGTGGTGGCACGGACGAGCGCGGTGCGGGAGTACTGCAACTCGGCGGCGGCAGCGGAGTCCGCGCCGGGATCGGGACCGGAGTTGCCGCGACAGGGGCCGCGACGGGGGCGGGGTGAGCCGTCGTAGGAGCCCCGGGGGAGCCGTCGTAGGAGCCCCGGGGGAGCTGTCGTAGGAGCCCTGGGGGAGCCGTCGTAGGAGCCCCGGGGTTTTGAAGCCCCGGGGGGAGCTGTCGTAGGGCGCTGTCGGGTGGAGGTGCGGGCCCGGGGCGGGAGCGAAGCCATGCGGCGGATGCGGCCGTCCGGGCGTACGGTCGAAGGCATGCGCATTGTCATCGCTGGTGGACATGGTCAGATCGCGCTGCGGCTGGAGCGGCTGCTCGCCGGGCGTGGGGACGAGGTGGCGGGGATCATCCGCAAGCCCGAACAGGGCGAAGACCTGCGGGAGGTCGGCGCCGAACCGGTCGTGCTGGACCTGGAATCGGCGTCGGTCGAGGAGGTCGCGGAGCGGTTGCGGGGCGCGGACGCGGCGGTGTTCGCGGCGGGCGCGGGCCCGGGCAGCGGGACGGCCCGGAAGGAAACCGTGGACAAAGGCGCGGCGGTGCTGTTCGCGGACGCGGCGGTCCGGGCGGGCGTACGGCGCTTCGTCGTCGTGTCCTCCATGGGCGCGGACCCGGACCACCAGGGCGACGAGGTGTTCGACGTGTACCAGCGCGCCAAGGGCGAGGCCGACGCGTACGTGCAGGGCCAGGACGCCCTGGACTGGACGATCCTGCGTCCCGGCGCGCTCACCGACGACCCCGGCACCGGTCTCGTCCGCCTGGAGGCCCGCACGGGCCGCGGTCCGGTCCCACGCGAGGACGTGGCCGCCGTGCTCGCGGAGCTCGTGGACACCCCGGCGACGACCGGTCTGGTCCTGGAGCTGATCAGCGGCTCGACACCGGTGTCGGTGGCAGTGAAGTCGGTGGCGGGGAACTGACCATGACGGTGCCTGCGGCGCGGGAGGCCATGCTGCGTCGCATGTACGAGGCGTTCTCGACCGACGAGCGCGACACCTTCGTGGCGGGATGCCTGGCGCCGGACGTGGACTGGCCCGACGTGCTGGACGGCACCCGGCTGCACGGCCGGGAGGCCGTACGGGCGTACTGGGCACGGCAGTTCGCGGCCGCCCATCCCCTCGTCCGGCTGGAGGGACTACGGCTCGACCAGGACGGCGAGGCGGTGGTGGTGACCGTACGGCAGGGGCTTCGGATCGATGACGAGGACCACTGGGCCGGGACGGTGGAACACGTCTACCGCTTCGGCGGGGACGGGCTGGTGAGTCGAATGGACGTACGGACGGTGCCGTAGGGGCCGCCCGCGCGCCGGGGGCTAGAACAGCGGCAGCTGGCCGGGGAAGTCCGGTAGGACGTGGCCGTCCAACGACGGTTGGACGGCGCCCAGTTGCGCCTGTTGGCGGGAACCCGGGCAGGAGGTCAGTTCGCCGTGCTCCCGTGCGCCGGGTGGGTCGTGGCGGGCGAAGCGCCCCGCGACGACGGCGATCTCCCGACGGCACACGGGGCAGTTCCTGCGGCGGGACGACATACGTCCGTCAACTCCTTCGGTTCATCCGGTCCGCCGGGGCGCGCGGCGGCTGCCCCGGCCTCGCCAGCTTCGCCGGCCTCGCCGGCCTCGCCGGCCGACAACGTTTTCGAGCCAGGACCGGCTTTCGGGCCGGCCGGGGTCGCGCGACAACGACACAACGACTGTTCCACACCGGACTTCGGGGGAGGGACGATATGGGCCCACACCAGGGCGGTGACCGCCGGGCCGCGGCCGTCCCTCTTCCAGCGGTACGGCAGGCCGCGTCGGGTTCTGCCGCGCGCGGGGCCCACGACTCGCCGAGCGAACCGCGCTCGACCCGCGAAAACTCGCCGTACGTACCCCCACCCGACGCGCGAAAACTCGCTCGGTTCCTTAGGATCCGACCACGTGGCACACACTTTCGAGGAACTCGTGGAGAAGCAGCGCACGGCGAACGAGGCGCACGTCAGGGTCGTGCAGCTGCGGGACACGTTCGGGGCCCCCACCGCGGAGCCGTGGACCAAGGAACAGACCGACACCTACGAGACCGCGTGGCGGGCGTGGCGCGACCTGGCACGGGACGTGCAGGCCGCGGTGACCGAGTACGCCAAGGAAGAGGGGAAGCTGCGCCACGACGTCGAGGCGGACGTGAAGAAGGCGGCGCGGGCGGACACGGACGAGCCGTAATCGCCTACCGCCGCGGGTGGAGGTCCGACTACGATCAAGGGCAACATCGCGTGCCGGTCACCGACTGGGTGAGGCATGGAGGTGTCGGGACATGCCCATGGAGGCATCCCTTGTCAGTCGAGTTGAACCACACGATCGTCCACGCCCGTGACAACCGCGAGTCCGCGGAGTTCTTCACGGCCCTGCTGGACCTCGAGACAACCGCCGAGTGGGGACCGTTCATCGCGGTCACCCTCAGCAACGGCGTCACCCTGGACTTCGCCACGATCCCCGCGGACAAGATCACCCCGCAGCACTACGCCTTCCTCGTCTCCGAGGAACAGTTCGACGCCGCGTACACCCGGATCAGGCAGCAGGGCATCGAGCACTACGCCGACCCGCAACGGAAACACCCGGGCACCATCAACCACAACGACGGAGGCCGCGGCGTCTACTTCATGGACCCCGCTGGCCACGCGATGGAACTCATCACCGTCCCGTACGGCGGCTGGCCTTCGTAACCACGGGCCTGCTGCCCCCGTACACAAAGAGACCCCCTCTATTCCGCGTCTCCGCAGAGTAGAGGGGGTCTTCCCCAAAGTGGCGGCGCCAGGATTCGAACCTGGGAAGGCTGAGCCGGCAGATTTACAGTCTGCTCCCTTTGGCCGCTCGGGCACACCGCCGGGGTAGCTGCCCTTCGAACCGCTTTTCGGCGGTGCTCCGTGGCAACGACGTAAACAATACCCGATACGGAGGGGTGCTTCGCCACCCGATTGATCACCGCTCGGCGAGGGCGGGGTGGCTAGGCTTGTCCGGATGCGGACCGGGACTCATGCCGGGCTCGGCGGCGGATCCCCCGTACGCCGATGGGCACCCGAACCGCATCCGATACGCACCCCGATACAAGGAGCCACAGGACATGGCCGACTCCAGTTTCGACATCGTCTCGAAGGTCGAGCGGCAGGAGGTCGACAACGCCCTCAACCAGGCCGCCAAGGAGATCTCGCAGCGCTACGACTTCAAGGGCGTGGGCGCCTCGATCTCTTGGTCCGGGGAGAAGATCCTCATGGAGGCGAACTCGGAGGACCGGGTGACGGCCGTCCTCGACGTCTTCCAGTCCAAGCTGATCAAGCGTGGCATCTCCCTGAAGGCTCTGGACGCGGGCGAGCCGCAGCTCTCGGGCAAGGAGTACAAGATCTTCGCGTCGATCCAGGAGGGCATCTCCCAGGAGAACGCGAAGAAGGTGGCGAAGATCATCCGTGATGAGGGCCCGAAGGGCGTGAAGGCCCAGGTGCAGGGCGAGGAGCTGCGCGTCAGCTCCAAGAGCCGCGACGACCTCCAGGCCATCATCGCCCTCCTGAAGGGCAAGGACTTCGACTTCGCGTTGCAGTTCGTGAACTACAGGTGATCCATCTGTTCCATCGGCTGATACGTCGCTGATACGACGAAGGGGTGGGCGCCGGTGGGTGCCCACCCCTTCTGCTGCCGCCCCCTCGCCGGCTCACCCGTCTCAGTTACGAGAGTTCCCGAACAGCAGGCGGTAGACGACGAGCAGGACGAACGAGCCGCCGATCGCCGCGGCCCATGTGGCCCCGTCGTAGAAGTCCTTGGAGATGGGGTGGTCCAGCCAGCGGGCCGAGATCCAGCCGCCGATGAACGCGCCCGCGATGCCGATGAGGGTCGTGCCGATGAAGCCGCCCGGGTCACGTCCGGGGAGAAGGAACTTGGCGATGGCTCCTGCCAACAGTCCCAGGATGATCCAGCTGATGATGCTCATGCCCTGAACCTGCCCTTCCGCGCTGTGCCCGCACTGTTCCGGCACTGTGTTTTAGATCCCGACGGGCAGTTCTTTGCCGGGCTGTGCCTTGTGAGGTTCCTCACGGCCCCTCGTCGTGCGTGTGCTTGTGCCGTTTGTTCGCGGCGTGTTGATGAAGAGGACGTCACCGCTCCGCCTGTCGGTTGCATCGATCAGTAGGGTGCGCCTCATGACTCAGTCGGGATCCGCGTCCGCCGAGCTGCGGCGCACTCTGGGCGTCCCGGACGCCGTGGTCATCGGGCTCGGCTCGATGGTCGGCGCCGGCATCTTCGCCGCCCTGGGTCCCGCTGCGCACGCGGCCGGGTCCGGGCTGCTGCTCGGGCTGGCCGTGGCGGCGGTGGTCGCCTACTGCAACGCCATGTCGTCGGCGCGGCTGGCCGCGTTGTACCCCGCCTCCGGCGGCACGTACGTGTACGGGCGCGAGCGGCTCGGGCCGTTCTGGGGGTATCTGGCCGGCTGGTCGTTCGTGGTCGGTAAGACGGCCTCCTGTGCGGCGATGGCGCTGACCGTGGGAGCGTACGTCTGGCCGGGGCAGGCGCACGCGGTGGCGGTCGCGGCCGTGGTGGCGCTGACCGCGGTGAACTACGGCGGCATCCAGAAGTCGGCCTGGCTGACGCGGGTGATCGTGGCGGTGGTGCTGGCCGTCCTCGCCGGTGTGGTGGTCGTGTGCCTCGGGTCGGGGGCGTCCGACGCGGGGCGCCTGGACGTCGGGGCCCCGGAGGGCGCGGGCGGAGTGCTGCAGGCCGCTGGTCTGCTGTTCTTCGCGTTCGCCGGGTACGCCCGCATCGCGACCCTCGGCGAGGAGGTCCGGGACCCGGCTCGCACGATTCCCCGCGCCATCCCGCTGGCCCTGGGCATCGCGCTGGTCGTGTACGCGGCGGTGGCCGTCGCCGTCCTGTCCGTGCTGGGGGCTCAGGGGCTCGGGCACGCGGCCGCGCCACTGGCCGACGCGGTGCGGGCGGCCGGGGTGCCCGGGATGGTGCCGGTGGTGCGGGTCGGTGCCGCCGTGGCGGCGCTGGGCTCGCTGCTCGCGCTGATCCTGGGCGTGTCGCGGACGACGCTGGCGATGGCCCGGGACCGGCATCTGCCGGGCGCGCTGGCGGCCGTGCACCCACGCTTCCAGGTGCCGCACCGGGCGGAGCTGGCGGTGGGCGCGGTCGTCGCGGTCCTCGCTGCCACGGTGGACGTGCGGGGCGCGATCGGTTTCTCCTCCTTCGGTGTGCTGGCCTACTACGCGGTCGCCAACGCCTCGGCCTGGACGCTCGATTCGGCTCCGGCGGCCCGGGTGGTGCCGGCCGTGGGGCTTCTCGGCTGCGTGGTGGTGGCGTTCGCGCTGCCGGGGGTCTCGGTGGTGGTGGGCGTCACTGTGCTGGTGGTGGGGGTGGTCGCGTACGGCATACGGCGACGGGTGGCCGCGCGTTGACGGAGTGGCCGTGGGCGCGTCAGCGGAGCGGCCGTTCCGTCAGGTGCCCGCGAACGGCTGGTCCGTGGGCACGATTTCGCGGCCAAGGGGGAGCAGTGAGACCGGGATCAACTTGAAGTTGGCGATGCCGAACGGGATACCGATGATCGTGAGGCACAGCGCGATGCCGGTGGCGATGTGGGTGAGCGCAAGCCACCAGCCGGCGAGGACGAGCCACAGCACGTTGCCGACGCAGGAGGGGGCACCGGCGTCCCGCCGCTCGACGGTGGTGTAGCCGAACGGCCAGAGGGCGTAGACGCCGATGCGGAACGCGGCCACGCCGAACGGGATGCCGATGATCGTGATGCAGAGCAGCAGGCCCGCGGCGAGGTAGCCGAGGAACAGCCAGAAGCCGCTCAGGACGAGCCAAATGACATTGAGGATGGTCTTCATTGGTAACGACCTGCCATCTTCTCGAGCCGCGCGATGCGGTCCGCCATCGGCGGGTGGGTGGAGAACATCTTGGAGACGCCCTGTCCTGGTCGGAACGGGTTCGCGATCATCATGTGGCTCGCGGTCTCGATGCGCGGCTCGGGGGGCAGCGGGAGCTGCTTGGTGCCGGCTTCCAGCTTGCGCAGGGCGCCGGCCAGGGCGAGGGGGTCGCCGGTGAGCTGCGCACCGGAGGCGTCCGCCTCGTACTCCCTGGAGCGGCTGATGGCGAGTTGGATGAGGCTGGCGGCGAGCGGGCCCAGGATCATGATCAGCAGAAAGCCGAGGATGCCGGGGCCGTCGTCGTCGTCCGAGCGGCCCACCGGGATGAGCCACGCGAAGTTGACCAGGAACATGATCACCGAGGCGAGAGCGCCGGCGACCGACGAGATCAAGATGTCCCGGTTGTAGACATGGCTGAGCTCGTGGCCGATGACGCCGCGCAGTTCGCGCTCGTCCAGGATGCGCATGATTCCCTCGGTGCAGCACACGGCGGCGTTGCGCGGGTTGCGGCCGGTAGCGAAGGCGTTGGGGGCCTCCGTCGGAGAGATGTACAGGCGGGGCATGGGCTGACGGGCTTGGGTGGAGAGGTCGCGGACCATCCGGTACAGGGCCGGGGCCTCGAACTCGCTCACCGGGCGGGCTCGCATGGCGCGCAGCGCCAGCTTGTCGCTGTTCCAGTACGCGTACGCGTTGGTCCCGAGGGCGACGACGAGCGCCACGATCAGTCCCGTACGGCCGAAGAAACTGCCGATGAGGATGATGAGTGCGGACAGCCCCCCGAGGAGCACTGCTGTCCTGAGCCCGTTGTGCCGGCGGTGCACGGTACGCCCTCCAAGTCGTGCGGCAGGGGAACCCTTTGCCTGCGGATCTTCTCTGGTGTCTCCGATGCCACTGGTGCCGTGGTGCCACGTCCAGTGGACCCTCCCGTACTGGTCAACGCCAGGCGGGGGCCGCGGGTTCCCTGGTGCGTACGGCGGCGCGCGTGGGCCGTCCGGGTGACGGCGCTGGTGCGGGGCACGCGCGCGTGAGGAACAAGTGCCCCACGCGCGCGTACGGGATGCGTCGGAAGCCTCAGAAGAGTCCGGCGTCGGTGAAGCGCAGGACCAGCTGGGGTGCTCCGGACAGGGCGACGCCGAGGACGGCGGTGAGGGCGATCGCCGCGGTGAGGGGGGCGGGGAGGCGGTGCTTCTCGGGCTCGCCCTCAGGGGCGCGGAACAGCAGGGCGGTCCACTGGAGGTAGTAGAACAGCGCGATCACCACGTTGACGGCCATGACGACGGCCAGCCAGCCCAGGCCCGCGTCGACGGCCGCCGAGAAGACGGTGACCTTCGCGAAGAGGCCGATGATGCCGGGCGGCAGTCCGGCCAGGCAGAGCAGGAAGAAGGCCAGCACGAGGGCGGCGACGGGGTTCGTGGCGTACAGGCCCCGGTAGTCGGTGATGCGGTTCAGGGTTTTCGTACGGCCCACCAGGGCCGCCACCGCGAAGGCGCCGAGGTTCACGGCCGCGTACATGAGGGCGTAGGCGACCGTGGAGCCGATCGAGTGCTCGGGGTCGTCGGACCAGGCGGCCGCGGCGATCGGTACGAGGAGGTAGCCGGCCTGGCCGACCGAGGACCAGGCGAGCAGCCGTACCGCGCTGTACGCGCGCGTGGCCTGCTGGCGCAGGGCGCCGACGTTGCCGACGGTCATGGTGAGGGCGGCCAGCGCGGCGAGCGCGGGGCCCCAGGCGTCGGCGTACGACGGGAAGGCGACGACCGTGACGAGGATGAGGCCGGAGAAGCCGACCGCCTTGCCGACGACCGAGAGGTAGGCGGCGATGGGGAGGGGGGCTCCCACGTAGGTGTCGGGCACCCAGAAGTGGAAGGGGACCGCGGCGGTCTTGAAGGCGAAGCCGACGAGGGTGAGGACGACGCCGGTCTGGGCGAGGGTCTGGAGCTGTCCGTCGACGTGCTGGACGCGGTCGGCGACCTGGGTGAGGTAGAGGGTGCCGGTCGTCGCGTACACGAAGCTGATGCCGAGGAGGCTGACGGCGGTGGCCGTGACGGACGACAGGAAGAACTTCAGGGCCGCTTCGGAGGACCTCTTGTCGCCCTGCCGGATGCCGACGAGGGCGAAGGCGGGCAGGGAGGCGACCTCCAGGGCGACGACGAGGGTGGCGAGGTCGCGGGAGGCGGGCAGCAGGGCGGCTCCGGCGGCGGAGGACAGCAGCAGGAACCAGAACTCCCCTTCGGGGAGTTCCTTGCGCGAGTCCTTCAGGGTGGTGACGGACAGGAGGGCTGCGAGGAGGGCGCCGCCGAGGACCAGGAATTGGATGACGAGGGTGAAGCGGTCGGCCGTGTAGCTGCACACGTCGGCGTCGTCGGTCAGGCAGAAGGTGGAGCGGTCGCCGTCGACGAGGGGCAGCAGCAGGAGCGCGGAGGCCGCGAGGCCGGCCACGGACACCCAGCCGAGCAGGGCCTTCCTGGCGTCGTCGACGAAGAGGTCGGCGACGAGGACGACGAGTCCGACGACCGCGGCGAGGGTGGGCGGCGCGATCGCGAGCCAGTCGACGGACTGGACGAGGGAGCTCATCGGGTGCCTCCTGCCAGGAGTTGCTGCACGGCCGGATCGGTCAGGCCGAGGAGTGCCTTGGGCCACAGGCCGGCGACCACGGTGAGGACGACGAGCGGCGTCCAGGCCGCGAACTCGTACGAGCGGACGTCCGTGAGCTTCGGGGCGTCCTGCGGGAGCGTGCCCATGCACACGCGGCGGACCACGACGAGCAGGTAGGCGGCCGTCAGGAGGGTGCCGAAGGCGGCGATCGCCGTGAAGGTGAGGAAGGCGGGCCTGCTGAGGCCGACGGCGGGGTCGAACGCGCCGAACAGGGCCAGCATCTCGCCCCAGAACCCGGCGAGTCCCGGCAGCCCGAGGGAGGCGACCGCGGCGAAGGCGAGCAGGCCGCCGAGGCGGGGGGCCTTGCCGTAGAGGGCGGCGCCGGTTGCCTGGGCCAGGGTGTCGAGGTCGGAGGTGCCGGTGCGGTCCTTCAGGGCGCCGACCAGGAAGAAGAGCAGGCCGGTGATGAGGCCGTGGGCGATGTTGGCGAACAGGGCGCCGTTCACGCCGGTCGGGGTCATGGTCGCGATGCCGAGCAGGACGAACCCCATGTGGCCGACGGAGGAGTAGGCGATGAGGCGCTTGAGGTCGCCCTTCGCGCCCTGCTTGGCGAGGGCCAGGCAGGCCAGGGATCCGTAGATGATGCCGACGACGGCGAAGGCGGCGAGGTAGGGCGCGAAGGTGCGGAAGCCGTCGGGGGCGATGGGGAGGAGGATCCGCACGAAACCGTAGGTCCCCATCTTCAGCAGGACGCCCGCGAGGAGGACCGAGCCGACGGTCGGCGCGGCGGTGTGGGCGTCCGGCAGCCAGCTGTGCAGCGGCCACAGCGGGGTCTTGACCGCGAGCCCGATCCCGATCGCCAGAACGGCGGTGACCTGCACGGATGTGGTCAGTGACCGGCCGTTGTCAGTGGCGAGTGCCACCATGTCGAACGTGCCCGTCTTGATTCCGATCAGGAGCAGGCCGAGCAGCATGACGACGGAGCCGAGCAGGGTGTAGAGGATGAACTTCCACGCGGCCTGGGTCCGTTGCTCACCGCCCCAGCGGGCGATGAGGAAGTACATCGGGATGAGGACCGTCTCGAAGGCGAGGAAGAACAGCAGCAGGTCGAGGACGGCGAAGGTGGCGAGGGTGCCGGACTCCAGGACGAGCACCAGGGCGACGAAGGCCTTCGGGGACGGGCCCGTGGGCGGCTTGAAGTAGGAGTAGAGCGCGCAGAGGAAGGTCAGCAGCGCGGTCAGGACCAGAAGGGGGAGGGAGATGCCGTCGATGCCGAGGTGGATCCGCACGTCGAGTGCGGGGATCCAGCTGATGTCGGTCGTGGCCTGCATCTTCGAGGGATGGTCGTGGTCGAAGCCGAGCGCGAGGACGATCGCGGCGATGAGGATCACGCCGGTCACGGTCACGCCGTGCCGCAGCACGGCCTGCTCGGGTGACTTCCCCTTCAGACCGGGCGGGGCGGGCAGGAGAGCGGCGACGGCGCCGAGGAGCGGGCCGGCGACGATCAACGCCAGGAGGAACTGCATCACGGACTCGTTGATATCGATCACGCGTGCTCACGCTCCCGTGGCGACGAGAAGGGCGGCGACCGCCAGGACGACGGTGCCGGCGAGCAGCGCGCTCACATAGGTCTGGACGTTGCCGGTCTGGGCGCGCCGTACGGCCGCGCCGAGCAGGCGGGGCAGGGCTCCCGCGCCGCGTACGTAGGTGTCGACGACCTCGCGGTCGAGGAACCGGACGAGACTCGCTCCGGCCTGGACCGGGCGGACGAACAGCGCCCGGTACACGGCGTCGAGGTGGAAACCGACGGCCGCGTGGCGGTGCAGCGGGCCGAGCAGGAGCCGTCCGGGGTCCGCCGGGTCGGGGGCGGAGGCCACGTCCCCGTAGGCGGGCGCGTGGGTCGCGATGGCCTCGGCCTCGACCTGGGCGGCGTCGCCCTCGGGGTGGGCGGCGACCGCTCCCAGGGGCACGCGGGCCGCGACGGCACTGGTGTGCCGCCAGGCGCCGTAGGTGATGACGCCGCCGGCCAGGGCGATGCCCGTGCCGAGCACGGACGTGGTGAGGGCCGGGGTCAGGTCACGGCCGTCGAACCAGTCGGGGAGCACCCGGTAGGCGAACGCGCCGAGGGCGAGGGACGGTGCGGCGAGCACCCACAGCACCACCGTCATCGTCAGCGGCTGCCTGCCGTGGTCGGGGGCCTCGGCGCCCCGGCCGCGGAAGGCGAGCAGCCACAGGCGGGTGGCGTAGGCGGCGGTGAGCAGGGCCGTGACCAGGCCGGCGACGAGGACGATCCAGCCGACGGCGGCGGGGGCGTGCTCGGTGTGGCCGGTGGCGACGTGCTCCGCGGCGCCGAGGACGGACTCCTTGGAGAAGAAGCCGCTGAAGGGCGGGATCGCGGCGAGCGCGAGGAGCGCCACGGTCATCGTCCAGTACGCGTCGGGCACGCGGTCGCGCAGATGGCTCATGCGGGACATGGCAGCCAGCGAGTTGGTGCCGGCGGCGTGGATGATCACGCCGGCCGCGAGGAACAGCAGGGCCTTGAAGGCGCCGTGCGAGAGGAGGTGGAAGACGGCGGCACCGCGGTCGCCGACGGCGAGGGCGCCGGTCATGTAGCCGAGTTGGCCGATCGTCGAGTAGGCGAGGACGCGCTTGATGTCGTCCTGGGCGAGCGCGGCGAGACCGGAGCCGGCCATGGTCACGGCGGCCATCACGGCGAGGACGACCAGCGCGGCCTGGGAGGCCTGGAAGACGGGGAGGAGCCGGGCGACGAAGTAGACACCGGCGGCGACCATCGTCGCGGCGTGGATCAGCGCGGAGACGGGCGTGGGGCCCGCCATCGCGTCGGGGAGCCAGGTGTGCAGCGGGAACTGCGCCGACTTGCCGGCCACGCCCGCGAGGAGCAGCAGGGCGACGACCGTGGGGTGGTCGAGTCCGCCGTGCGCGACCGCGCCGAGGACCTTCGTGATGCGGAAGGAACCGGCGTCGGTGGCGAGGGCGAACAGGCCGATGAGGAAGGGGACGTCACCGAGCTTGGTGACGAGGAAGGCCTTGATGGAGGCGGCGCGGGCCTCCGGGGTCTCCCAGTAGTGGCCGACCAGGAAGTAGGAGCAGATGCCCATGACTTCCCAGCCGACCAGCAGCACGATCAGGTCGCCGGAGTAGACGACCAGGAACATCGCGGAGGTGAACAGGGAGACGAGAGCGGCGTACGAGGGGTATCGCGGGTCCTCACGCAGGTAGCCCGTCGAGTAGATCTGCACGCAGGAGGCGACGACCCCGACCAGGACGGCGACGAGGGCGGCGAAGCCGTCGACGTACAGGGCGAGTTCGATGGGGACGGAGCCGGTGGGCGTGAGCTCGGTGGCGGCGGTCACCGCCTGGTCTCCGCCCTGGCGCACGGCGACGACCGCGGCCAGGACGAGGGAGGCGAGCGTCGGCAGGACCGCGAGCGGGCGTACGAAGCCGGGGGCCGTGCGGCCCAGGAGCAGTCCGGCGACCGCTCCCAGGAAGGGGAGGACGGGGACGAGGACGGCGAGGGTGGTCGTGGTCACGCGGTGGCCTCAGCCTTCTCGGTGCCCGGCTCGGTCTCGGGGGTGTCGGTGCCGTGGCCCTCGGCGGTGTCGCGGAGCTTGTCGATGTCGGCGGTGCCGCGGTTGCGGTGGACGGCGAGGACGATCGCGAGGCCGATGCCGATCTCGGCGGCGGCGATGGCGATGGTGAACAGGGTCAGGGCCTGCCCGGAGTGCAGGGTCTCCTCGGCGGCGCGGCTGAGCCAGACGTCGAAGGCGACGAGGTTGAGGTTGACGGCGTTGAGCATCAACTCGACCGACATCAGGACCAGGATCGCGTTGCGACGGGCGAGGACGCCGTACAGGCCCGTGCAGAAGAGGAGGGCGGAGAGGACGGCGGGATAGGCGAGGTGCATCAGCGGGTGCCTTCCTGCTCGGCCGGGTTCGCGCGGACCTGCGGATCCGAACTTTCTGTGACCGGTCGGGAACTCTTCGTGACGCCCCGGGCGTTCACGGGGGGAGAGCTCGACTCCTCCTTCGCCTTGCGGGACAGGACGATCGCGCCGACCAGGGCGGCGAGGAGGAGGACGGAGAGGGCCTCGAAGGGGAGCACCCAGTTCTGGAAGAGGCTCGCGCCGGTGGCCTCGGTGGAGCCGGCGGCCGGGCCGTCGAGGTCGATCCAGGTGGTGCGGAAGGCGTCGACGACGACCCAGACCAGGGCGGCCGCAGCGGCGACGGCCACGATGAGGGCGGCCCAGCGGTTGCCGGAGTCGGCGTCCGGGGAGCGGCCGATGGGTGCCCTGGTGAGCATCAGACCGAACAGGAGGAGGACGACGACGGAACCGACGTAGATGAGGACCTGCACCCAGGCGATGAACTCGGCGGTGAGCAGGAGGTATTCGACGGCGAGGCCGCCGAGGGTCACCACCAGCCACAGGGCGGCGTGCACCAGCTGCCTGGTGGTGACGGTGACGAGCGCGGCGCCGAAGGTGACGAGGCCGACGAGGAGGAAGGCGATCTCGACGCCGGTCGGGGAGAGGAAACCGTGGGGTGCCTGGGCCAGAGTCACATGCGGTGCCTGAGCGAGAGTCACGTGCGGTGCCTGGGCCAGAGTCACGTGCGGTGCCTGAGCGAATGTCACGACTCGCCTCCGGACGGGTCGGCCGGCTCCGCCTGTGCGGCCGCGAGCTTCTCGGCCGTCTTGCGGGCGGCGGCGATCTCCTTCGGCTCCTCCGCGGCGGGGTCGAGGGCGGGCGGGGCCGGCACGGTCCACATCCACTCGCGGAGCTTGTCGCGTTCGTGGGTGAGGTCGCGGATGTCGGTCTCGGCGTACTCGAACTCCGGGGACCAGAACAGGGCGTCGAAAGGACAGACCTCGATGCAGATACCGCAGTACATGCACAGGGAGAAGTCGATGGCGAAACGGTCGAGGACGTTGCGGCTGCGTTCGCGGCCACCCGGGGTCGCCGCGGGGACCGTCTCCTTGTGGGAGTCGATGTAGATGCACCAGTCGGGGCACTCACGGGCGCACAGCATGCAGACCGTGCAGTTCTCCTCGAACAGGCCGATCACGCCCCGGGTGCGGGGCGGGAGGTCGGGCTGGGCGTCCGGGTACTGCTCGGTGACGGTCTTCCTCGTCATCGTGCGGAGGGTGACGGCCAGGCCCTTGGCGAGGCCGGAGCCGGGGATGGGGGCCACTAGGAGATCACCACCTTGACGATGCCGGTGAGGGCGATCTGGGCGAGGGAGAGGGGGACGAGGAGGGTCCAGGACAGCTTCTGGAGCTGGTCCTCGCGCAGGCGGGGGTAGGTGACGCGGAGCCAGATCACGATGAACGCGAGGACGGCCGTCTTCAGCAGGGTCCAGACCCAGCCGAGGCCGTCGGCGCCCCAGGGGCCGTGCCAGCCGCCCAGGAAGAGGACGGTGGTCAGGCCGCACAGGACGACGATTCCGGCGTACTCGGCGAGGAGGAAAAGGGCGAAGCGCAGGCCGGTGTACTCGGTGTACGCGCCGAAGATGATCTCCGAGTCGGCGACCGGCATGTCGAACGGGGGGCGCTGGAGTTCGGCGAGGCCGGCGACGAAGAAGACGATCGCGCCGACGATCTGCCAGGGCAGCCACCACCACTCGAAGGCGTCGAGGATACCGGGGAGGGAGACGGTGCCGGCCGCCATCGCCACCGAGGCGGCGGTCAGCAGCATGGGCAGTTCGTAGGCGAGGAGCTGGGCGGCGGTGCGGAGGCCGCCGAGGAGGGAGAACTTGTTCGCGGAGGCCCAGCCGGCCATGAGGGACCCGAGGACGCCGACGCCCATCACGGCGAGCACGAAGAACACGCCCGCGTCGACGACCTGGCCGACGGCGCCCTCGCCGGGGCCGATCGGGACGGCGAGGAGGACGAGGAGGTACGGGAGCAGGGCCACGGCCGGGGCGAGCTGGAAGATACGGCGGTCCGCACCGGCGGGGACCACGTCCTCCTTCTGCGCGAACTTCACGCCGTCCGCGATCAGCTGGGCCCAGCCGTGGAAACCGCCGGCGTACATCGGACCGAGGCGGCCCTGCATGTGGGCCATCACCTTGTGCTCGGTCTGGCCGATGATCAGGGGGAAGGTGAGGAACACCCCGAAGACGATCAGGAGTCGCAGGGCGACGTCGAGAGCGTCGTTCACTGCCGGCCTCCTGGGGGGTTCTCGGGTGGGGTACGGGGGCTGTCGGGGGCGGGCGCCGCACCGGCGTCGGCGTCAGCGTCTTGGTTCGCCTCAGGCGCCGGGTGGGGTTCCGGGGCGGGGGCCCGGTCAGGTTTCGGGTCAGGCTCCCGGGCGTGCTCGGCAGCGGGCTTCGGCTCGGGTTCCTGGACGGGCTTCCGCTCGGGTTCCTGCGCGGACTTCGGCTCGGCTGTACGGGCGGGCTTCGGCTCGGGTTCTGGCTCGGCTTCCGGAGCGGGCTTCGGCTCGGGTTCCGGAGCGGACTTCGGCTCAGCTTCCGCAGCGGGCTTCGGCTCGGCTGCCTGGCCGGGCTCCGGCTCGGGTTCCGGAGCGGGCTTCGGCTCGGGTTCCGGAGCGGACTTCGGCTCGGCTTCCTGCGCGAGCTCCGGGGCGGACTCGGGTTCCGGTTCCGCCGTGGGTTTCGGTTCGTCGAAGGCCGGACGGGCGTGGTGCCACGGGGCGTCGGAGCTGCGGGGGGCAGTGGAGGGTTTGGGCTCGTCGGTCGCGGCGGGTTCAGCGGCCGACGTCCGCTGGGAGGCCGAGCCCTCGCTGACGCTGCGCGAGCGACGGTGGCCCGCCGGGGCGGGGGACGTTTCGGCGCCCCCCGCAGGCTGCGCGGCCTCCGCGCCCTCGGCGGCCTCCGCATCTCGAGTGCGCTGGCTTGCCGAGCCCTGCGAAGCGGTGCGTGCCCGTCGAGCCCTGGTCGGCGGAATTTCAGCCGCTGAGGTCGCAGCCTCAGTCGCCGAGGTCGCAACCTCAGCCGCCTGGGTCCCGCCCTCAGCCGCCGAGGTCACAGCCTCAGCCGCCGCAGTCGCGCCCCCAGCCGCCGGAGTCGCAGCCTCGGCCGCCGGAGTCCCGCCCCCAGCCGCCGGAGTCGCAGCCTCGGCCGCCGGAGTCCCGCCCTCAGCCGCCGGAGTCGCAGCCTCAGCCGCCGGAGTCGCGGCCTCGGCAGCCTGGCTGGCCGACCCTTCCGCCGCGGTGCGGGCCCGCCGTACCGGCCGCTCCCCCGCCGCACGCACGGGCCGCTCCCCGGTGGCCCGAGCAGGGCGCTCCCCCGCCGCGCGTCCCGCTCCGCGGGCCGGACGGGCCGGGGCGGGGGGAAGTTGGCCCTTCAGTGGGCCCCACTCGTTGGGGTCGGGGACGCCGGGGGGAAGCATCTGGCGGCGCTTGGGGCCGCCGTGGTCGGACTCGCCCGGTTCCTTCGCGCCGGGCCAGGCCTTGGCGACGCGGGCGGCGAGGACGAAGTCCTTGCGGAGGGGGTGGCCTTCGAAGGTTTCGGGGAGGAGGAGGTGGTCGAGGGCGGGGTGGCCCCGGAAGTCGACGCCGAACATTTCATGGGTCTCGCGCTCGTGCCAGGCCGCGCCCGCGTAGACGTGGACCGCGGACGCGAGGACCGGTGCGTCGTGCGGGACGGTGGTGCGCAGGAGCAGGCGGCGTACCGGGGACAGCGCAGCCACGTGCGCGGCGACGCGGAAGCCCGTGCCCGGCTCGTCGACCGCGCTCAGCCAGTCGAAGTAGGTGCAGCCCAGGCGATCGCGGGCGGTCTCCAGTGCCGCGGTCCAGGCGGAGGGGGGTACGTCCACCGTGAGGACGTCGTAGGACTCCTCGGCCGTGGCCTGCGTACCGAACAGCTCCTCGGCGGAGGCGGGCAGCCAGCCGACAGCGGTCATCGTGCGTCTCCCGAGGCGGGCCCGGATTCAGCACCGGAGGGGGCGGCCCCGCCGGCCGGTGGTTGGACCAAGCCGCTCTGGAGGGCCGCCGGGGTCGGGCGGGGCGGGGTGCCGTAGCGGTCGCCGAGGGACTCGCGGGCGATCTTCTCCTGGAGCTTCAGGATGCCCTGGAGGAGGGCTTCCGGGCGGGGCGGGCAGCCGGGGACGTAGACGTCGACCGGGATGATCTGGTCGACGCCCTTGGTCACGGAGTACGAGTCCCAGTACGGGCCGCCGCAGTTGCTGCACGCGCCGAAGGAGATGACGTACTTCGGCTCGGGCATCTGCTCGTAGAGGCGCTTCACGGCTGGGGCCATCTTGTCCGTCACCGTGCCGGAGACGACCATGAGGTCGGCCTGGCGGGGGCCCGGCGCGAAGGGGATCACGCCGAGGCGGATGAAGTCGTGGCGGGCCATCGACGCGGCGATGAACTCGATCGCGCAGCAGGCGAGGCCGAAGTTGAAGACCCACAGGGAGTAGCGGCGGCCCCAGTTGAGGACCACCTTCATCGGCTCGGGGGCCAGCCGGGCGAGCGCGCCCAGCCGCTTCGGCTCGGGAAGCAGCACGGGCTCAGGGGCGGACGGGGTCACGTCCATGCCAGGACCCCCTTCTTGTATGCGTAGAGCAGGCCGACGGCGAGGAAGCCCAGGAAGATGAACATCTCCACGAGGGTGGCCGCGCCGTAGCCGGGCGCGGCGAACACCGTGGCCCACGGGAAGAGGAAGATCGAGTCGACGGCGAAGATCACGTACAGGAAGGCGTAGACGTAGTAGCGGACCTGGGTGTGGGCCCAGCCCTCGCCGACGGGGTCGACACCGCACTCGTACGTCAGGAGTTTCTCCGGGGTGGGCACGACAGGGCGCAGCAGGCGGCCGGCGCCGAACGCGACGGCCACGAACAGCACGCCGACGAGCGTGAGCAGTCCGACGACCGAGTACGACTGGAAGTAGTCCGCCGCGACGACGACCGTCGGGTCGCTCACCGTTACGCGCAGCGTCTCCGACAACGTCTGCCCCTCGCTCCCTGGCCTCGACAGTGTTCGACGATCTGTACGCACGCGAGTCTAGGGCCTGCTAAAGAGAGCGTAAGCAGCCCGTCACGCCTTGAACGACGGGGGCGGGAACGTGATGGAGCCGCGGTGGTGCCTTGGTGGGGTTTTCCCCCGTCGGGCAAGGGCGGCCGACCTCATGGCGCGGGAGCCCGCGGCGCGGCACGCTACCGCATATGACCGCTTCCAACTCCGCCTCCCGCTGGGGCAGAACGCACGGCATAGCGACACAGGGCGCCGGGCCGCTGGACGACGCGCCGCGGGGCGACGTCCCTCTGCCCCCGCCCCGGTTCGCCCTCGACCCGCAGACGTGGAAGGAGATCACGCATCTCCTGGTGAACCTGCCGATGTCGTTGATCGGCTTCGTTTATGTGATGACGGCGATGTTCACCGGCGCCGGGCTGAGTGTCACCGCGGTCGGCCTGCCGCTGCTCGCGGTGGGGCTGGCGGGCGCCCGGCTGCTGGGCCGGTTCGAGCGGGCCCGGGCGCGGGCGCTGCTCGGGGTGCGGATCGACGAGCCGAGTCCACTGCCCTGGCGCCGGGGCGGGAGTTACCTCCAGCGGATGTGGCTGGCGCTGAAGGACCCGGTGGGCTGGCGATCGGGGCTGTATGAGCTGATCCGGCTGCCGTGGGGTGTCCTCACCTTCACCGTGACGCTGGTCTCGCTGTTCGTGCTGTGGCCGGTGCTGCCGTTCGTGGCGCGGGGGCTCACGAACGTGGACCGGGCGTTGGTGCGGGGGCTGCTGTCGCCGTCCGACGAGTTGGAGCGCCGTATCGCCGAACTGGAGTCCGACCGGGGAGTCGTGGTCGACACGGCTGCCGCCGATCTGCGGCGCATCGAGCGCGATCTGCACGACGGGGCGCAGGCGCGGCTGGTCAACCTGGCGATGGGGCTGGGTCTGGCAAAGGAGAAGTTGCTGGAGGACCCGGACACGGCGGCTTCGATGGTCGAGGAGGCGCACGGCGAGGTGAAGCTGGCGCTGCAGGAGCTGCGCGACCTGGCTCGGGGCATCCATCCCGCCGTCCTCACCGACCGTGGTCTGGACGCGGCGCTGTCGTCGGTCGCCACGCGCTGCACCGTGCCGGTGAAGGTGACGGCCGACCTGGTGTCGAGACCGGCGGCGGCCATCGAGGGCATCGCCTACTTCACGGTGTCGGAGCTGTTGCAGAACATCAGCAAGCACAGCGGGGCGAAGTCCGCGGCGGTGGACGTGTGGCGGACGGACGACCGGTTGATGATCCAGGTCCGGGACGACGGCCGTGGAGGCGCGCGTCCGGACGGCGGTACGGGGATGCGGGGGCTGGCGGAGCGCCTGGGCGCCGTCGACGGGCTGTTCGTCGTGGACTCCCCGCCGGGCGGTCCCACGACCGTGACGGCGGAGCTGCCCTGGCGGGAGCGGTCCTGACGCGAGGCGCCAAGGTTCCGGATGCGGCGGCCGCCGGCACGGCTGCCCGGGGGTGGGGAAAACCCCCCTTCCGAGAGGCCGACGGACTCCATGGTCCACAGGGCCGTCGCCCGGGAGGGTGGAGGTACGACAGCCGACGCGGCACGCCGAGCAGGTATGGCAAGCAGACACGACGAGCAGAACGGGACGGGACCGATGGCCACGCAGTACGGGGAGTACGGACAGGAGTACGGCCTCCAGGAAACCGGTCGGCGGCACCGGCTGCCCGCCGCGCTGCGGGCACCGGTCGAGCCGCGCCACTGGGGCGAGCTCGCCTATGTGCTGCTGAGCCTGCCGATCAGCATCGCGCTCTTCATCTACTCCGTCACGATGGTGTCGCTGGGGGCGGGCCTGCTGGTGACGTTCCTCGGTGTTCCGGTGCTGGCGGGGGCGCTGGCGGGCTGCCGGGGCATCGGCGTGCTGGAGCGGGCGCGGGCACGCGGGCTGCTCGGCCTGGAGGTCGACGACCCGGAGCCGCTGCGGGTACGGAAGAACGGCTTCATGGGGTGGATCGGCGCCGTGCTGAAGAGCGGCACGTCGTGGCGGCACCTGCTGTACTCGGTCCTCCACATGCCGTGGTCGGTGTTCTCCTTCACCGTCTCGGTGGTCTTCTTCTCGTGCGGGTGGACGCTGCTGACGTACCCGCTGTGGTTCTGGGTCTTCCCGATGTACGGCGGTCAGGGCGGTATCCAGCTCTACGGTGACGAGACGCACCGGATCTACCTCGACAACCCGTTCGAGATCACCGTGACCGCGCTGGTGGGGCTCTTGTTCACGATGGTCACGCCGTGGATCGTGCGGGCGCTGACGATGGTGGACCGGCTGCTGGTGCACGGGCTGCTCGGCCCGTCGACGCTGGCCTCGCGGGTGGTGGAGCTGGAGTCCGACCGAGGGGTTGTGGTGGACACGGCGGCGGCGGACCTGCGGCGCATCGAGCGGGATCTGCACGACGGGGCGCAGGCGCGGCTGGTGGCGCTGGCGATGGATCTGGGACTGGCGAAGGAGAAGCTGTCGGAGGATCCCCGGACGGCGGCGCGGATGGTGGACGAGGCGCACGGTGAGGTGAAGACGGCGCTGCAGGAGCTGCGGGACCTGGCCCGGGGCATCCATCCGGCGGTGCTGACGGACCGGGGGCTGGACGCGGCGCTGTCGGCGGTGGCGTCGCGGTGCGCGGTGCCGGTGCGGGTGGAGGTGGATCTGACGGAGCGGCCGGCGCCGGCGATCGAGGGGATCGCGTACTTCACGGTGTCGGAGTTGTTGCAGAACATCAGCAAGCACTCGGGGGCGACGCGGGCGGCGGTCGATGTGTGGCGGGTGGAGAACCGGTTGATGTTGCAGGTGGTGGACAACGGGGTGGGGGGTGCGGATGCCTCCGGCGGGTCGGGGCTGGCCGGGCTTGCGGGGCGGTTGGACGCGGTGGACGGGATTCTGGTGGTGGACTCGCCGGTGGGTGGGCCTACCCGGGTGACGGCGGAGCTGCCCTGGCGGGGGTGAGTCCACAGCGGGCGGCCGGGGCGGGCGGTGAGGGGGCGCCCCCGCCGCCCTCACCCGTCCCGTCCCAGGAGCTGCGCCCTCTCGGCCCCCGATCGGGTCGCCGATGATCGACAACACGCCACCGGTAGTCCAAAACCCGACGTCTGCCCCGCGTCCAGGGAGCACCGCGCCCCCGATGCTGGAATGCTGGGCCCGTTCCGCCGAGTGGGCGAGTCGGGCTGCGGGGGGCCGAAGGACGTGGAGGACAGGGTGCGGGTGGTCATCGCCGAGGACTCGGTGCTGCTGAGGGAGGGCCTGACCCGGTTGCTGACCGACCGCGGGCACGAGGTCGTCGCCGGGGTGGGGGACGCGGAGGCGCTGGTCAAGACGATCGCGGAGCTGGACGCCGAGGGCGCGCTGCCCGACGTGGTGGTGGCCGACGTACGGATGCCGCCGACGCACACCGACGAGGGGGTGCGGGCCGCGGTACAACTGCGCAGGACGCATCCCGGGCTCGGGGTGCTGGTGCTGTCGCAGTACGTGGAGGAGCGCTACGCCACCGAACTGCTGGCCGGTTCCAGCCGTGGGGTCGGCTATCTGCTGAAGGACCGCGTGGCCGAGGTCCGCGAGTTCGTGGACGCGGTGGTGCGGGTCGCCGAGGGCGGTACGGCGCTGGACCCCGAGGTGGTCGCGCAGTTGCTGGGGCGCAGCCGCAAGCAGGACGTGCTGGCGGGGCTGACGCCCAGGGAGCGTGAGGTGCTGGGGCTGATGGCGGAGGGGCGCACGAACTCGGCGATCGCCCGGCAGCTGGTGGTGAGCGACGGGGCGGTGGAGAAGCACGTCAGCAACATCTTCCTGAAGCTCGGGCTGTCCCCGAGCAACGGTGACCATCGACGGGTCCTCGCGGTCCTGACGTACCTGAACTCCTGACGGAACCCGGAAACCGGGCGGCGGACGCGGCGCGTCTACGCGGGCGAACATCATGCGCATGTCCGAGGTAAGGCGACCCTCACAGACGTAGGGTTGATCCTGGGAGGGCCTTCGGGAAGGCCGTTCCCCGACAGCCGCCTCGAGGGAGGTCCAGTTCAGTGACCAGTCAGGTCAGCAGCGCAGCGGAGCAGGCCGACGGAACCGTCGTGGGAGAGCAGCGCAAAGCGAACGGGGTGAAGGATGTACGCCGCCTCGATCGTGTGATCATCAGGTTCGCGGGTGATTCGGGTGACGGTATGCAGCTCACCGGGGACCGTTTCACCTCGGAGACGGCGTCCTTCGGCAACGATCTGTCGACGCTGCCGAACTTCCCCGCCGAGATCAGGGCGCCCGCCGGGACGCTGCCCGGGGTCTCCTCGTTCCAGTTGCACTTCGCCGACCACGACATCCTCACCCCCGGGGACGCGCCGAACGTGCTCGTGGCGATGAACCCGGCCGCGCTGAAGGCGAACATCGGCGACCTGCCGCGCGGTGCGGAGATCATCGTCAACACGGATGAGTTCACCAAACGGGCGATGACGAAGGTCGGCTACGCGGCCAGTCCGCTGGAGGACGGCTCGCTCGACGGCTACCAGCTCCACCCGGTCCCGCTGACCACCCTGACGGTGGAGGCGCTGAAGGAGTTCGACCTCTCCCGCAAGGAGGCCGAGCGCAGCAAGAACATGTTCGCACTGGGCCTGCTGTCGTGGATGTACCACCGGCCGACCGAGGGCACGGAGAAGTTCCTCAGAACGAAGTTCGCCAAGAAGCCCGACATCGCCGAGGCGAACATCGCCGCGTTCCGGGCGGGCTGGAACTTCGGCGAGACCACGGAGGACTTCGCGGTCAGCTACGAGGTGGCACCGGCGGCGAAGGCCTTCCCGGTGGGCACCTACCGCAACATCTCCGGGAACCTGGCGCTGTCCTACGGCCTCGTGGCGGCCTCCCGGCAGGCGGATCTGCCGCTGTTCCTCGGCTCGTACCCGATCACGCCGGCCTCGGACATCCTGCACGAGCTGAGCAAGCACAAGAACTTCGGTGTGCGCACGTTCCAGGCGGAGGACGAGATCGCCGGGATCGGCGCGGCGCTGGGGGCCGCGTTCGGCGGGTCCCTGGCGGTGACGACCACGTCCGGGCCCGGTGTGGCGCTGAAGTCGGAGACGATCGGGCTCGCGGTGTCGCTGGAGCTGCCGCTGCTGATCGTGGACATCCAGCGCGGCGGTCCCTCGACGGGTCTGCCGACCAAGACCGAGCAGGCGGACCTGTTGCAGGCGATGTTCGGGCGCAACGGCGAGGCACCGGTGCCGATCGTCGCCCCCCGTACGCCCGCGGACTGTTTCGACGCCGCTCTGGAGGCGGCCCGGATCGCGCTGACGTACCGCACGCCGGTGTTCCTGCTGTCGGACGGCTACCTCGCCAACGGCTCCGAGCCCTGGCGCATCCCGGAGATCGACGAGCTGCCGGATCTACGGGTGCGGTTCGCGCAGGGGCCCAACCACACCCTCGCCGACGGCACCGAGGTGTTCTGGCCGTACAAGCGCGACCCGCAGACCCTCGCCCGGCCGTGGGCGATCCCGGGCACGCCCGGCCTGGAGCACCGCATCGGCGGCATCGAGAAGCAGGACGGCACGGGCAACATCTCCTACGACCCCGCCAACCACGACTTCATGGTCCGCACCCGGCAGGCCAAGATCGACGGCATCGACGTCCCCGGCATCGAGGTCGACGACCCGCACGAGGCGAACGTCCTGGTCCTCGGCTGGGGCTCGACGTACGGGCCGATCACGGCGGCGGTACGGCGGCTGCGGACGGCCGGGCTGTCCATCGCGCAGGCGCACCTGCGCCACCTCAACCCCTTCCCGAAGAACCTCGGTACGGTTCTGCGGCAGTACGACAAGGTGGTGATCCCCGAGATGAACCTCGGCCAGCTCGCCACTCTGGTCCGGGCGAGGTACCTGGTGGACGCCCACTCGTACAACCAGGTCAACGGCATGCCGTTCAAGGCCGAGCAACTCGCCACGGCTCTCAAGGAGGCCATCGATGGCTGAGACGACCACGGAAGGCACGGACACGATCGAGGCGCTCTCGCTCGTCCCCAAGGCCGAGGCCAGGCAGTCCATGAAGGACTTCAAGTCCGATCAGGAAGTGCGCTGGTGCCCCGGCTGCGGTGACTACGCGATCCTGGCGGCCGTGCAGGGCTTCATGCCCGAGCTGGGGCTGGCCAAGGAGAACATCGTCTTCGTCTCGGGCATCGGCTGCTCCTCGCGCTTCCCGTACTACATGAACACGTACGGCATGCACTCCATCCACGGCCGTGCCCCGGCCATCGCGACGGGGCTCGCCGCCAGCAGGCGTGACCTGAGCGTGTGGGTGGTCACCGGTGACGGGGACGCCCTGTCGATCGGCGGCAACCACCTGATCCACGCCCTGCGCCGCAACGTCAACCTGAAGATCCTGCTCTTCAACAACCGGATCTACGGCCTGACGAAGGGCCAGTACTCGCCGACCTCCGAGGTCGGCAAGATCACCAAGTCGACGCCGATGGGGTCGCTGGACGCCCCCTTCAACCCCGTCTCCCTCGCGCTCGGCGCCGAGGCGTCCTTCGTCGCCAGGACGGTGGACTCCGACCGCAAGCACCTCACCGAGGTGCTGCGCCAGGCATCCGCCCACTCCGGCACGGCGCTGGTGGAGATCTACCAGAACTGCAACATCTTCAACGACGGCGCTTTCGAGGCGCTGA
Organism: Streptomyces griseus subsp. griseus; assembly: GCF_000720255.1. Lineage (GTDB taxonomy): Bacteria > Actinomycetota > Actinomycetes > Streptomycetales > Streptomycetaceae > Streptomyces > Streptomyces griseus_I. The sequence continues at coordinate 29,437 of NZ_JOJE01000010.1, forward strand.
AGGACAAGCAGTCGGCCGAGGAGGCGGTGATCCGGCTGGAGCACGGGCAGCCGATCCGCTTCGGGGCGGACGGTTCGCGGGGGGTCGTCCGGGACCGGGCCACCGGTGATCTGAAAGTGGTCACCGTGACCCCGGAGAACGAGTCGGAGATCCTGGTCCACGACGCCCGCTCGGCGTCCCCCACGACCGCCTTCGCGCTCTCCCGGCTGGCCGACCCGGACACGCTGCACCACACGCCGATCGGTGTGTTCCGGGCGGTGGAGCGGCCGGTGTACGACACGCAGATGACCGAGCAGCTGGACACGGCGATCGAGCAGAAGGGCAAGGGGGACCTGGCGTCGCTGCTGGCCGGCGGGGACACCTGGACCGTGGTCGGCTGAGAGCGACCTCTGTTCACGAGGCCCGGGACCGCTGCTCCCGGGCCTCGTCGTATGCCTGGCGTGCCTTCTCGACCTCGCCCATGCGCTGGTCGGTCCATGCCGCCAGCGCGCGTACCCGCTGGGCGGCCTCGCGGCCCAGGTCGGTGAGGGAGTAGTCGACGCGCGGCGGGATCACGGGCTTGGCGTCACGGTGGACCAGACCGTCACGCTCCAGGGTCTGGAGGGTTTGGGTGAGCATCTTCTCGCTCACCCGCCCGATGGCCCGGCGCAGCTCGCTGAACCGGTACGGGCGCTCCAGGAGCTGGATCAGGACCAGGACGCCCCAGCGGCTGGTGATGTGCTCCAGAACGAGGCGGTGGGGGCACATGCCCTCGCCCTCGACGGCAAACTCACTTACGGCCATGCCAGTACCTTACTTCAAAGTGGGTACTTTCGCAGAGTTAGCGCATCTCCTACGGTTAGTGGAAGCCAGGCACCCCATAAGGAGAGCGCACATCATGAGCATCGTCGTCACCGGAGCCACCGGAAACCTCGGCCGCCACGTCGTGGAGCAGCTGCTGGAGAAGGTTCCCGCCGAGCAGATCACCGCCGTCGTACGGGACGAGACGAAGGGCGCCGCCTACGCGGCCCGGGGCGTGAAGCTCGCGGTCGCCGACTACAACACGCCCGAGTCGTTCGACGGCCTCTTCGCGGCCGGCGACAAGGTGCTGCTGATCTCCGGCAACGAGTTCGACAAGGGCCGCCCGCAGCAGCACAAGGTGGTCATAGACGCGGCCAAGGCGGCCGGCGTGGCCCTGCTCGCGTACACCAGCGCGCCCGGCACTCTGACGGCCGCGCTCGCCGACGACCACCGCGCCACCGAGGAGACCCTCCTCGCCTCCGGTGTCCCGTTCGCCCTGCTGCGCAACGGCTGGTACCACGAGAACTACACCGAGCAGCTCGCCCCGGTCCTGGAGCACAACGCCGTCGTCGCCGCCGCGGGCGAGGGTCGCGTCTCCTCCGCCTCCCGCGCCGACTACGCGGCCGCCGCGGTCGCGGTGCTGACCGGCGAGGGCCACGAGAACAAGACGTACGAGCTGGGCGGCGACGAGGCGTGGAGCTTCGCCGAGTACGCGGCCGAGCTGAGCCGGCAGACCGGCAAGGAGATCGCGTACAACTCCGTCCCGGCCGAGGCGCTCATCGGCATCCTGACCGGCGCCGGCCTGCCCGAGCCGTTCGCCGCCATCCTGGCCGGTGTGGACGCGTCCATCGCCAAGGGCGAGCTCGTCGTCTCCACCGGCGACCTGTCCCGTCTGGCCGGCCGCCCGACCACCCCGATCTCCGAGGCCATCGCGGCCGCGCTCAAGGGCTGACTCCCCCTCTGCCGAGCCCTCGGGTGCCCGACCTCCGCCTGTCATGACCGTATGCCGATACGGGCATGACAGGCGGAGGCGCTCGGCGTTACCGTCGTGGCCTGCGGCAGGTCGTACGAGGGAGGGCCGATGAGCGGGACGTCGAAGGGTGAGCGGCGCGTGGGGCTGCTGAACGGCATCGCGGCCTACGGGATGTGGGGCCTCGTCCCCCTCTTCTGGCCGCTGCTCAAGCCCGCCGGCGCGGTGGAGATCCTCGCCCACCGGATGGTGTGGTCCCTCGTCTTCGTCGCCGTCGCGCTCGTCGTCGTACGGCGCTGGGCCTGGGCCGGTGAGCTGCTGCGGCAGCCGCGCAGGCTGGGGCTGGTCGCCATCGCCGCGGCCGTCATCACCGTCAACTGGGGCGTCTACATCTGGTCCGTGAACAGCGGACACGTCGTCGAGGCCTCACTGGGGTACTTCATCAACCCCCTGGTCACCATCGCGATGGGTGTGCTCCTGCTCAAGGAGCGGCTGCGTCCCGTGCAGTGGGCGGCGGTGGGGGTCGGCCTCGCCGCGGTGCTCGTCCTCACCATCGGCTACGGCCGGCCGCCGTGGATCTCGCTCTGCCTCGCCTTCTCCTTCGCCACCTACGGCCTGGTGAAGAAGAAGGTCAATCTCGGCGGCGTCGAGTCGCTCACCGCCGAGACCGCCATCCAGTTCCTGCCCGCGCTCGGCTACCTGCTGTGGACAGGCGGCCAGGGAGACCTCACCTTCGCGAGCGAGGGGGCGGGCCACGCCGCGCTGCTCGCCTCGACCGGCATCGTCACCGCGCTGCCGCTCGTCTGCTTCGGGGCCGCGGCGATCCGCGTGCCGCTGTCCACGCTGGGGCTGCTGCAGTACCTCGCGCCCGTCTTCCAGTTCCTGCTCGGCGTGCTGTACTTCCACGAGGCCATGCCCGCCGAACGGTGGGCCGGGTTCGCCCTGGTCTGGCTGGCACTGACCCTCCTCACGGCCGACGCGTGGCGCGCGGCACGGCAAGGGCGGGTCGTGGCCCTGGCCGCGGCCGGGACGGGGGGCGCGGTGGACGCGGTGGGCGCGGCCGACGGGGCCGGCGGGGAGGCCGGGGCCGACGGAACTGCGATGCCCACCCCGCCCCGCGTGCAGGCCTGAGTACCGGTCCCGTACAAGCCGCCGTACAAGTCCCTCTACGACACGGCGAGTTCAAGCCCTTCCGGTCGTTGCGTCGGCGGGCGGGCGGCCAGTAGGAATGACCGCATGGTCCGAACACCCGCACCCCTGCACTGGAAGCTCGTCATCGACAGCGGCGACCCGCACGCCCAGGCCGACTTCTGGGCCGCCGCACTCGGCTACGAGGTCGAGGACAACAGCGCCCTCATCGAGAGGCTCATCGACGTCGGTGCCGTACCGGCCGACCTCACGATCGAGTGGCACGGCCGCCGTGCCTTCCGCGACCTGATGGCCGTACGACACCCCGACGACCCGGTGGACGAGGGCAGCGGCACCGGTCTGGGGCGGCGGCTGCTCTTCCAGCGCGTTCCGGAGGCGAAGACGGTCAAGAACCGGCTCCATCTCGACGTGCACGCGGGGGCGGAGCGGCGCGTGGAGGAAGTGGAGCGGCTGCGCGGGCTCGGGGCGACGGTGCTGCGGGAGGTGAAGGAGCCCGGAGGCCAGTGGGTGGTGATGGCGGATCCGGAGGGGAACGAGTTCTGCGTGCAATGAGCGACCAGGGAATCCGGATATGGTCCGCTATGCGAACCCCCTGACCGAATACCGCTCTTGACGGAGAGTTGGCCACAGCTTCACCATCACGGCACCCCATTCAGTGTGGACCACCTGTGCCATCCCATGGGTGTCCCTCGGTCATTCGGAGCCCCCACATGAAGCTCTCCGTTTCCGGGCGGGCGGCGGCGACCGCCGTCGTCGCTGCCGCCTCGCTCCTGGCCGGCGGATCCATAGCCGGCGCCGCACCCGTCCACCAGCCGGCCGCGGCCGCCGCCGCGCCCGACATCCCCGTGGCCAACGTCAAGGCACATCTCACCCAGCTCCAGTCCATAGCCACCGCCAACGGCGGCAACCGCGCGCACGGCCGGGCCGGCTACAAGGCCTCGCTCGACTACGTGAAGGCCAAGCTGGACGCCGCCGGATACACCACGACCATCCAGCAGTTCACCTCGTCCGGGCGCACCGGCTACAACCTGGTCGCCGACTGGCCGGGCGGCGACAGCAACAAGGTTGTCATGGCCGGGTCACACCTGGACAGCGTGTCCGCCGGAGCCGGCATCAACGACAACGGCTCCGGTTCCGCCGCGATCCTCGAGACCGCGCTGGCGGTCGCCCGGGCCGACTACCACCCCACCAAGCACCTGCGTTTCGCCTGGTGGGGCGCGGAGGAACTGGGGATGGTCGGCTCGCGCTACTACGTCAACAACCTCTCCTCCACCAACCGCGCGAAGATCAGCGGCTACCTGAACTTCGACATGATCGGCTCGCCGAACCCCGGCTACTTCGTCTACGACGACGATCCCACGATCGAGAAGACCTTCAAGGACTACTACGCGGGCCTCGGTATCCCGACCGAGATCGAGACCGAGGGCGACGGCCGCTCCGACCATGCGCCCTTCAAGAACGCGGGGGTCCCCGTCGGCGGGCTGTTCAGCGGCGCCGACTACCGCAAGACGGCCGCGCAGGCGGCCAAGTGGGGCGGTACGTCGGGGCAGGCCTTCGACCGCTGCTACCACTCGTCCTGCGACACCACGGCCAACATCAACGACACGGCACTGGACCGCAACAGTGACGCCGTGGCGTACGCGGTGTGGAACCTTTCGGCGTAGGCCGGTGGGGCGCGTGAGTTCGGGTTCCTACTGGACGCCCGCGTTGCGTGCGCGCTCGGCCAGGCGGCCCATGCGGGTGCGGGCCGACTCCAGTTGGCCGAGGTCGTCGGCGGCGGGTCCCCCCTCCGCGACGAGCTCGGTCCACAGGCCGATCAGGTCGTAACCCAGCGACAGGCCCTGCACGGGGTTGCGTACGGCGCGCCAGGCGGAGGCCGCGCTCTGGACGTTGCCGTACGCGGCCTCAGCGTCCCTCGTGCGGCGGTGGACGCGGGCCAGGTCGAGGGAGAGGTGGAAGGAGCGGAGCGGGTCGCCCGCCAGGTAGGCGATGTACGCGGTGAGTTCGCGCAGCCTGAGCACTTCGGGGTGCTCCGGCCCCAGGGTCACCGACGCCTCGGCGACGGTCTGCTCCGCGAGCCCTGCCGCCGTGTCCGTCCGGCCCGACTTCACCGCCTCGTTGATCCGGGCCACCGGCTCGGCGAGGAGAGCGGGGGCGGAGCCGTCGCCGGGCGCGGTGCGGTGATCGTCCCCGAGCACGGCTTCGGCCACCGCGTCGAACCCACGCGCGGGAGTCGGCTTGGGCTCGGCCTCCGGCTCGATGCCGGCGGCGACGCCGAGCAGGGGCAGGGGGGCGGGTTCCGGGGTCACCTCGGGGAGGGACCTGGGCTCAGGCTGGGGGATGAATCCGGCGGAGGGCGCGGGCTCGGGATCAGGCTCGGAGGTCGTCCCGGCGAAGGGCGCGGGCTCGGGCTCGGGGGGTGCCTCGGCGTAGGGCGTTCGCGTGGGCTCGGGGGGCGTCTCGGCGTAGGGCCCCGGCGACGAGGTCGGGGTCGTCTGTGCGGAGGGCGCGCGGTTGGCGTCGGGCCGGAGGGCCATGGTGGGCGGCGGACCGAAGGTGCCGGTGGGGACGGAGACGGTGCCGGGGGCGGCGGGCGTACGGGAAGCCGACGCGGCCTCTGCCGCAGGGGGCGTGCCGGGCGCATCGGTGGGAGCGGAAGCGGCCGTAGGAGAAGTGGCCGTATCGGAAACGGCCGTACCGCCCTCTGCCGCCGACTCCGGCACCGCTCGCAGCGGGAAGGTCGCCGGCTCGGACCGGGCGGCGCTCCCCGCATCCGCCTCCGTCTCCGTCTCCGTCTCGGCAACGGAGCGCAGGGGGAACGTCGGCGTCGCGTCCCTCACCGGCTCCGGCGTTTCCCGCAGCAGATGCGTCGGCTGATCCCGACGGGGGGTCTCCGTAACGCGTGGCTCATCCACCGGGGACGCCGTGGATGCCGTGCATGCCGCGGGTGCAGTGGATGCCGCCGGTGCCGTAGGTGTCGGTTCGGCGGTGAAGTGGGTGGAGCCGTCCGGGTCCATGCGGAGGGGGACGACGTAGCCGATGCGTTCGTCGTGGACGTGGGCGAGGACGGGGTGGCCGGTGGCGAGGGCGATGCGGTGGAGGTGCCCCAGGACGGCGTGCTGAATCTCCTGGCCGTGGGCCGGGACGACCGGGACGCCGCCGATCGACGCACCGCCCGCTCCGGGACCTTCGCCGGGGACGTGGACATCGAGCGGTGCCAGCACGGGCGCCGCCGTCGGCACCGCCCGCTTCTCTTCCCGCTTCTTCTCGCGACTGAGTCGAGACATCGCTTCCTCACTCACCTGTACTTCTCGGCGCCACGGCCCCCGCCGTCCACGTACTGTCGAGTCTCTCCGCTCGCTCCCCGTACTCGCGTCACCACGGCGTCACAGCCTCGTTCCAGGAACCTACCCTGCATCACGGAACCGTCCCTGAGCCACAAGGGTCTGGCTGGTCGAGGGGAACGGCCGGGGTGACGAAGGAGGAACGCGGAAATGGCGACGACGGCGGCGGGCAGGCGGCAGGGTCCCGAGATCTGGCTGCGCGGCCCCGTGCCGCCACCGGAGCAGGACCCGCCCACCTCCTCCCCCGCCGATCGGCACTTCTCGTGGGTCGCCACGCACGGCGGAGCCGGTGCCTCCACCCTCGCCACCGTCTACGGCGGCCACGACAGCGGACGTGACTGGCCCGGCCCCGCCGACCCGCCGTCCGTGCTGCTCGTCGCCCGTACGCACGCCGCCGGACTCGAGTCAGTGCTGCGCACCCTGGAGAGCTTCCGACAGGGTGAGGCACCGCAAGGGCTCGGCCTCGACGCGGTCGTGCTCGTCGCGGACGCGCCGGGCCGCCTGCCGCGCCAGCTCGTACGGCACGTCAAGCTGATCGAGTCGCTCGTCGAGGTGTACCGCGTGCCCTGGGTGCCCGCATGGCGCCTCGGCGACCTGGGCGGGGAGCCGCCCCGGGACACGGCCGCGCTGGCCCGCCTCACGGGAGCGCGGGCACGCTGAGCGTGGACGGCGGGCAGGCGTCGGCCGAGGAGATCGCCGAGGCCGTAGGGTCCCGGCGGCTGACGGCCGTGGACGTGGTGGCCTCGGCGCTGGAGCGGATCGGGCGGGTCGATCCCGAGCTGTGTGCCTTCACCGAGGTGTGGGAGGAGGAGGCGCTGCGGCGGGCCCTCGAAGTGGACGCCCGGGTCGCCGCGGGTGAGCGGCCGCCGCTGGCCGGGGTGCCGGTGGGCGTCAAGGGGCGGCACGGGCTGCGTACGGCGGGCCCGCTGCTGGCGGCCGGATGCGTGCCCGTGGGCGCGACCTCCGTGCCGGGGCCCGGAACTCCCTGGCAGACCTGGGGACTCGGGCGCCACGGCCGTACCGTCAACCCCTGGCGCGCCGACCGTACGCCGGGCGGTTCCTCGGCAGGGTCGGCGGCCGCGGTGGCCGCGGGCCTGGTACCGCTGGCCACCGGCAGCGACGGGGCGGGGTCCGTGCGGATACCGGCGGCCTGGTGCGGTGTCGTCGGCTTGAAGACCACGAACGGCCACCTCCCGACCTCCGACCGCACGGGACTCGCGGCCCCCGGCGTGCTCGCCCGACGGGCGTCGGACGCGGAGGCGTACTGGCGGGTGATGTGTGGGGAGGACGTGCGGCGGTTGACGCCGGGTGGCGCCGGTCCGCCAGGAAGGTGGGGCGAAGCCATACGGCGCGCCGTGTCCGGGGAGACCGTAAGGCGCCCTGCGCCCGGTGAGGCCACCCAGTGGTCGTCCGCCGTCCCCACCGCGGTCTGGTCCGCCGACCTCGGCTTCGCCGACACCGACCCGGAGCCGGCCGCCCTCGCGCACGCGGCGGCTCTGCGCCTCGCCGACTCCGGCGTCATACGGCTCGTGCGGCCGTACACGTCCCTCCGCCTGGAGGATCCCGCGCCCGCCTGGCTCGCCCTGCGCTCCTCCGCAGCAGCCACCCTCCGCTCCCCCGGCGCACCTGATCTCGACGCGGCCCATCGCCTCCGCGCGGTGAACGACCGGCGGCTCAGCGCCCTCTTCGGTGAGGCGGAGTTGCTGCTGACGCCGACGACGCCGAACGCGCCGCACGGTCACGACGGGCCGGGGCACCGGTACTCCACCGCGCTCACCTGGGCGTTCAACCTGAGCGGGCATCCGGCGGTGAGCGTCCCGGCGGGACTGGGCGCCGACGGTTGCCCGGTGGGGCTGCAGTTGGTGGCACCGCACGGGCGGGAGACGCTGTTGCTCGCCGTGGCGGGGGCGGTCTCCTGACGACGTCCCCTGGACCGCTTCCCCTGGACCGCTTCCCCTGGGCTGCTCCCCCTGGACTGCTCCCCCTGGACAGATGAATGCATGTGCAATTAATGTAGGCGCGTGTAATTGTCGTACGCTCACCACTGGGGGATCCATGACCACCCGCCGCTTCCTGTTCGTGCTGGGCAGCAGCCGCGACGACGGCAACACCCGGCTGCTGGCACGCCGGGCGGCCGAGCAACTCCCCCCGGACGTCGAACAGCAGTGGATCGACCTGACCGAGCACCCGCTGCCCGACTTCGTGGACCTGCGGCGCGACAGCGACCATGTCCGCCCCAGCGAGGGCGCCCCGGCGCTGCTGCTCGACGCCACGCTCGCCGCGACGGACATCGTGATCGCGTCGCCGCTGTACTGGTACTCGGTGTCCGCACAGACCAAGCGCTACCTCGACCACTGGTCGGGCTGGCTGCGCACCCCGGGCCTCGACTTCAAGGCGAATCTGGCCGGCCGCACCCTCTGGGGCGTGGCCGCGCTCGCCGACCACGAGTTCTCCGTCGCGGAGCCGCTGATCGGCACCCTGCACAACTCGGCCGCGTACATGGGCATGCGCTTCGGCGGGGTCCTGCTCGGCAACGGCAGCAGGCGGGGTGACGTACTGAACGACGAGGCGGCACTGGTGCACGCGAAGACGTTCTTCGCGGGTGACGCGGCGCTCGCACGCTTCCCCCACGAGACCGCGTCGGAGGCCGCGTGAGCGCTACGCCGTGACGTCCTTCGTCGTGAAGCGCGCCCAGGCCGCCGAGCCGAACACGGCCGCGTACAGGGCCTGGAGTCCGAGGTTCTTCACCAGCTCGTCGTAGTAGACCGGGTCGCGCATCAGGTCGGCGAAGGACAGCCAGTAGTGGGAGAAGAAGTACGGCTGGATCGCGTGGAGCTGGGGGATCTGGTCGAGGATCTGGACGGTGATCAGCAGACCGACCGTCGTCGCCATCGCCGCGATGCCGCTGTTGGTGAGCGTCGACACGAACAGGCCGAGGGCCGCGATCCCGGTCAGGGAAGCGGCGACGACCAGGGCGATCAGCAGGGCGCGCCCCAGGCCGTCGGCGAAGCCGATCCGGGTGCCGGAGATCGTCGTCAGGTCGCCCAGCGGGAAGAGCAGCGCGCCGACCGCCAGGGCCGAGGTCGCGACCACGAGGGTGGCCAGCAGGCAGAACGCCATCGTGGTCGCGTACTTGGTGAGCAGCAGACGGGTGCGGCCGGCGGGGGCGACCAGGAGGTAGCGCAGGGTGCCCGCGTTGGCCTCGCCGGCGATCGCGTCGCCCGCGACCACGCCGACCGCCATGGGCAGGAAGAACGGGAGTGTCGCGGCCAGTGCGGTGAAGACGAGGAACAGCCCGTTGTTGGTGATCTGCGCGATGAACGCCGGACCGCCGCCACCGCCGCCCGAGCCGTGGCCGCCGCCCGGTGAGCCGTCGCTGGTCTCGATCTTCACCGCGATCCCGACCAGGATCGGCACGGCCGCCAGCACCCCCAGCAGCGCGAGGGTGCGCCAGCGCCTCAGGGTGGTCATCAGCTCGTTGCGCAGCAGGCCGAAGGTCCACAAGGGGCTCGGCTTACGGAGGGCCTGTTCCCCGGTCGCGTACGACTGCGGCACGACGTCAGCCCGCGACATCGAATCCCTCCCCCGTGAGTGCCACGAACGCGTCCTCCAGAGAGGCCCGTTCGACGGTGAAACCGCGGACGCGGACGCCCGCTGCCACCAGCGCGGCGTTCACCTCGGCGAGGTCTCGCTCGGGCGGCTCGCCGGTCACCTGGTCCTCGGCGATCACTACGTCCCCGACCCCCTGTTCCTTCAGCACCCGGGCCGCCTCCCCCGGGTCCGGCGTGGTCACCACCAGCCGGCCGCGCGTGCCCGCCGCCAGCTCCGCCACCGGACCCTGGGTGATGAGCCGGCCCTGGGCCATCACGGCCACGTGGGTGCACACCTGCTCGATCTCGTCGAGGAGGTGGGAGGAGAGGAAGACGGTCGTGCCGTCGGAGGCCAGCTCCCTGACCAGGGAGCGGATCTCCCGCATGCCCTGCGGATCCAGGCCGTTGGTCGGCTCGTCGAGGACCAGCAGGCGGCGGGGCTGGAGGAGCGCGGCGGCGAGGCCCAACCGCTGCTTCATGCCGAGGGAGTACGCCTTCGCCTTCTTGCCCGCGGCCGCCGTCAGCCCCACCCGGTCCAGCGCCGCGGCGACGCGGGTACGCCGGGTGCGCGGATCGGCGACCGGGTCGGCGGCGTCGTAGCGCAGCAGGTTGTCGCGGCCGGAGAGGAAGCCGTACAGGGCGGGCCCCTCGATGAGCGCGCCGACGTGCGGGAGCACGGCGCGCGCGGCCCGCGGCATGGGGTGCCCCAGGACGCGGGCCGCGCCGGAGGTCGGTTCGATGAGCCCCATCAGCATGCGGATGGTGGTCGTCTTGCCCGAGCCGTTCGGGCCGAGGAAGCCGAAGACGCTGCCCGTCGGGACGGTCAGGTCAAGGCCGTCGACGGCGAGCTGTCCGCCCCGGTAGCGCTTGGTGAGCGCGCGGGTTGCGATGACGCCGTCCCGCGCGTCCACCGGCTCCGGGTCCGGGGTCGGCTCCGGGCCCGGGGCTGGCTCCGGGTCCGGAGCCCGTTCCGGCTCCGTGGCGGACGACTCGTCCATGCGCTCCCTCGATTCGTCCTACGCCCCTGCCGCGGGCGCACGGTGCCTACTTGGCGGTGTTCGCCGCCTTCACCAGCGCGTCCTTGGTGACGGCGCCGACGTAGACCTTGCCGTCGTCGGTGATCAACGCGTTGACCAGGCGGGTGGAGAACACCGTGCCCTTGCCGAACTTGCCGCTGACCTGGTCGCCGAGGGAGCCGAGGAACCCACCGAGGTCACCGCCGGCCCCGGCGCCCGAGGGCACGCCCTCGCCGCCGGTGTCGAAGGTGGCGATGGAGTTCCAGCCCTCGCCGATGGTCTTCAGGCCGTCGAGCTCCTTGCCGAGGTCCCCCTCGGACTTCGGGCTCCGCTGCCCGTGCTCGGGCTCGGGCTTGAGCTCGGGCTTGAGCTCGGGCTCGGGCTTGGGCTCGGCGCCAGACTTTTTGTCCTCGGTGACCTTCGCGCCCTTCGGCGGAGTGAAGTCGAACGTCGAGGCGGCCGGCTTGGCGAAGCTGACCTGCGTGAAGCCGGCGTCGACCACGGCCGCGCCGCCCCTCGCCGGGGTCAGCGTGAACTTCAGCGGCAGCCCGGTCTTCGCATCCACGGCCACGCTGATCGCGCCGACCGTGGTACCGGACTGCTTCGGCTTGATGAGCAGCTTGTAGGCGTCCCGGCCGGCGACCTGGACGGTGCCGTCGACTGTGACGGAGGTGGTGGCGTCGACCGACTTCAGAGCCTCTTCGGTGAGGTCCTTGGGGGTGGCGGGGAGGTCTCGCTCGTCCTTCTCCCGCGTCTTGTCCGCGCCCTCGGGGGACGTGCCGTGGTAGACCTCGTTGGACTTGCTGTCGTACCCCCAGACGTCCTTGCCGTTGTGGATCAGGCTGTACTCGGCGGCGTTCTCCAGCAGCGACAGCTTCTGCCGGTCCGGGCCGTCGGCGGCGACGCGCACGGTGTGCGTACCGGAGGCCAGTTCGGTGAGCTTGGTGGAGGGGTCGGCCGACGAGCCGTCGTCTCCACCCTTCCCGGCGGCGCCGGACAGGAGGCCGCTCTGCAGCCCGCCGAGGTCGGGCAGGCCCAGGTCCGTGCTGATCTTCACGGTGCCGGACAGTTGCTGTACGTCCGACTGCGCGATCTTCTCGATGAGTTGCTGCGCGCTGATCTTGGGCAGGTCGGGGTCGCCGGAGTCGGCGAGTGCCGGGACGAGCCCGATGGTCGCCGCGGCCACCCCCATGACCGTGACCGGAACGACGTACCGCGCCGCCTTGCGCCGTCCGGAGCGCAGGTCGTCGGCCTCCCCGGCGGTCGTGCTGTCATCGGATGCGTACGGTGCCATGTGTGCCTTACCTCCGTCGTCGGCGGCGGCTGCCCATCTCGCGTGTCCGTGTCCCACCCCGAGCAGCCATTCTCACCCGAATCGGTGAGGAGTGGTGTTTTCCGTGGTCTCCATCTGACCAAATCCGTCAGGGGGATTCGTCAACCCGCGGACTCAACTCCGCGTACGCCTGCGGTATGACACGAGGAGGCGGCGCCTCCCCCGACCCGTAGGGGTCGTGCGCGGTGACACCACCGAAGTCAGCCCAGCGGCGTGACGCACATCACGCATCCTCGGATACCGCGGAAGAACCGGGCACTCCGGAAAGGCCGAGCACTTCGAAAGAAGTGGGCGATCCGGAAGAACCGGATATTCCGAAAGAACCGGACACCCCGGAGGGACTGGATACTCCGATAGGACCGGGAAAGAAGCCGACGGCGGACGGGCCCGAGGGGTGTCCCCCTAGCCGGCCCGGTGGACCACCGCGTCACACAGCTCCATGAGCGCGACCTTCGCGTCGCACTCCTTCAGCGGCGCCAGCGCGGCCCGCGCCTCCTTGGCGTACCGGACCGTGTCCTGGCGCGCCTGCTCCAGCGCGGGGTGTGCCCGCAGGGCCGCCAGCGCCTCGGCGTGCCGGGCGTCGTCGGTCAGGTCGGAGTCCAGCAGCTCGCACAGGGCGATGTCCTCCGGCAGCCCGAGCCGGGCCGCCCGCTCGCGCAGCCGCAACACCGGAAGAGTGGGGATGCCCTCGCGCAGGTCCGTACCCGGCGTCTTGCCGGACTCGTGCGAGTCGGAGGCGATGTCGAGCACGTCGTCCGCGAGCTGGAAGGCGACCCCGAGCCGCTCGCCGTACTGCGTCAGGACGTCGACCACCGTCTCGTCGGCGCCGGACATCATCGCCCCGAACCGGCAGGAGACAGCGACCAGCGAGCCGGTCTTGCCACCGAGCACGTCCAGGTAGTGCTCGACCGGGTCCCGCCCGTCCGTGGGGCCCGCCGTCTCCAGGATCTGGCCCGTGACCAGCCGCTCGAACGCCTCCGCCTGGACCCGGACCGCCTCCGGTCCCAGGTCGGCCAGTATGTGCGAGGCCCGCGCGAACAGGAAGTCGCCGGTGAGGACCGCGACGGAGTTGCCCCAGCGCGTGTTCGCGCTGTCCACCCCGCGCCGCACCTCGGCCTCGTCCATCACGTCGTCGTGGTACAGCGTGGCGAGGTGGGTGAGCTCCACCACCACCGCGGACGGCACGATCCCCGGCGCGTACGGGTCACCGAACTGCGCCGCGAGCATCACGAGAAGTGGCCGAAAACGCTTCCCACCGGCTCGCACGAGATGCTGGGCGGCCTCCGTGATGAAGGGGACCTCGCTCTTGGTGGCTTCGAGCAAACCCTCCTCGACGGCCGCCATTCCGGCCTGGACATCGGCTTCCAGAGCCTGGTCCCGCACGCTCAGCCCGAACGGCCCGACGACGGTCACGAGGGGTCTCCTGTCTGCTGGTGTCTACCGGCGCTTACGTGGTTGTCGATAGGTCGCTGCCATCACTCAAGTCAGCGTATCCGGTCACCTTTCGATCACTGATGCCCCCCGCCCCTCCTACCGGCGACGTCGCCCGAGCGGGAGGCGTTCACGATTTACGTACCGTCCGGCCGGTACGTAAACGAGCGGTGTGCCTTTGATCATCCGATACGACCAGTCACCCCTCACCTTGCCCGCGAGCAGCCATTCATGCCCCGCCATTTCTCGGCCACCCGACCGTGAACCCAATGTGCCCGATTTGCCGCGATTGCTTTCTCAATTCCCCTTAGTGGCAAATGGGCTGGAGATATGCGGACAGTGAGTTGGGTCACGTGCGGGCTTATTCGGACACGCCACTCTCTGCCGTCTCACCCCTTTGCCCATCACCGAGTTGAGCCTTGGCAACAGCAAAGGATCAAGCGCCCCATACATCTCAGACCAAGGTCAATCGGGCGAGATATGAATCCGCCCCTTGTTCCCGACATGTGCTCTCGCATACGTTCCCGGCCTGTCGGGCGGACGCCGAATCCTGCCGCCGCCCGCGACCCATCGACGAACTCACTCGCGCACGGCAGGAGCGGGGGACCCAGGCAAGTCGCCGGGCCGGGCATCGCACCGGGCCGGCTCGGGGTGAAGCCGCGTCGCTCCACGGCGGCCGGCCGGGCACCTCCCAGCCCGAACCCGACAGCTCACCTCGCAGGCGCCGGAGAGGAACTCGCCATGCCCGCTGCCGGCCTGCCCCGCCGCCCCCGCACTTCCCGACTCGTCCGCACCCTCGTCGTCGCCGGTACCGGCGCCGCCGTGCTCGCCCTGCCGCTCCTCGGCGCGGGCAGCGCCTCCGCCGCCACCCCGTCCCTGACGACCGCCGCGGTCCTGGGCTACCCCAACAACCTCGACGGCTGGATCCGGGCGTCGCTCGCCATCATGGCCGAGCGGAACATCCCCGGCTCCTACGACGGGATCTACCGCAACATCATGCGTGAGTCCTCGGGCAATCCCAACGCCATCAACCTGTGGGACTCCAACGCGGCCGCCGGCACCCCGTCCAAGGGCCTGCTCCAGGTCATCGACCCCACGTTCCAGGCCTACCACGTGCCCGGCACGTCCTTCGACCCCTACGACCCGATCGCGAACATCACGGCCGCCTGCAACTACGCCGCGGCGCGTTACGGTTCGATCGACAACGTCTTCGGGGCGTACTAGGGCCTGCCGTTCGGGTCAGGCCGCAGGGAATCTCCGGTGCCACGGTGCCTCGTCGGTGCCGGTGAGCGGGGCCTCGGGCGTGCAGCTGCAAGGCCCCGCGTCTGCGGCGTGATCCAAACGACAGGCCTGGGGCACGCGGGTTCCGCGCGGAGGCCGCCCATCAGCCCTGGGGAAACAGTCGTTCGAGGACGATGGCGATGCCGTCGTCCTCGTTCGATTTGGTGATCTCGTCGGCGACGGCCTTGATTTCGGGATGCGCGTTGGCCATCGCGACGCCACGGGCCGCCCAGTCGAACATCGGGATGTCGTTGGGCATGTCCCCGAAGGCGATCGTGTCCGCCGGGCTCAGGCCCAGGTGCTCGGCGGCCAGGGCCAGACCGGTCGCCTTGGTGATGCCGCACGGCTGGAGTTCCACGGTGCCCGGCCCCGACATGGTGACCGTCGCCAGCGAGCCGACCACTCCCCGCGCCGTGGCCGCCAACTCGTCGTCGGACAGGTCGGGATGGCGCAGCAGTACCTTGCTGATCGGCTCGCACCACAGATCGGCGCGCCGGTCGACCCGCACGGCGGGCAGGGTCGGGTGGGGCATCAGATACCCGGGCTCGATGAGCGTCAGGCCGTCGACGCCGTCCTGGTCGACCGCGGCGTACACCTGCCCCACCTCGGCCTCGACCTTCTCGAGCGCGGTCTCGGCCAGCTCCCGGTCCAGAGTGATCGACCACAGCAGACGGTCCGCGCCGGCGTCGTAGACCTGCGCGCCCTGCCCGCACACCGCGAGCCCCGTGCTGCCGAGGTCGTCGAGGAGCGGGCGCACCCGGGGTGCCGGCCGTCCCGTCACGACGAGGTGCTGGGCACCCGCCCGTGCCACCCGCGCCAGCGCGGCGAAGGACCGGTCGGAGACGGTGTCGTCGCCGCGCAGCAGCGTTCCGTCCAGGTCGGTGGCGATGAGTGAGTACGTGGTGCGCTCGTTTGATGCGGTGGGTGCGGCCATGATCAGAGAATACGGACAGGACACCTCCCTCGACTCAGCGCGAACCGGACCGCGGGGGCGCCCGCCGCCGTCCCGCCGCGCCTTTCAACTCCACCGTGGCGATCGGCTTTTCACTCCCAGGTGGTGCCCACGGGCTCCTTGAGGGTGGTGTCATCGCTTCCGCCGGCTTCAGCCCGGCCCGCTCGGCGTCGTCGAAGAAGGGGGCCTCGCGCCAGGCGGCGACGGACGAGATGCGGTCCTCGCTCGCGCCGGCCTTGCGCAGGTTGTGCGTGTGGCCGTGGACGCACAACCTGCACCCGTTGATCTGGCTGACGCGCAGCCCCACGATCTCGGCGACGTCCTGGGGCAGACCGCCCTCCCCGACGGTCTCCAACATGTTGCCGATGCCCTTCACGGCACCGGGGAGGACGAAGGCCGGGTTCCTGGCCCGCAGGGTGCTCGGACCGGCCTGGGCCGGGAGGTGACGGCAGGGCTGTGAACTGACGGCGCGTGGGACAGCGTTCGCTTCATGCCGGAATTGCCCCATCCAACAACCCCAATTCGGACATTGCCAACCTTTTAGGCCCTGCCCAAGACCGGGAACTCGGCCGTAACGTGTGGCGCGACCACATGGAATCCCGCCGGAGCACCTCGGGATCACCCGTGGGATCCATCGCACGCATGGCCCGGATGAGAGTGAGGCAGCCACCCCATGCCCCCCTTCGACGTCCCCGAGGGCGACCCCTTCGGCCCGCACAACCTTCCCTACGGCGTCTTCTCCCCCGCCGGTTCCGACGCGGCCGGCCGCAGGGTCGGCGTCCGTCTCGGCGACCACGTCCTCGACGCGGGCGCGGCCGCCCGCGCGCTCGGCTCGCCGTACGCCGCCCTCCTCGCGCAGTCCTCGCTGAACCCGCTCCTCGCCGCGGGCCGCACCGCCTGGTCCGACGTGCGGCGGGCGCTCACCGCCTGGGTGACGGTGCCCTCGCACCGGGACGCCATCGAACCGCTCTTCCACCCCCTGTCCTCGGTGACCCTGCACCTGCCCTTCGAGGTCGCGGACTACGTCGACTTCTACGCCTCCGAGAACCACGCCCGGAACGTGGGCCGGATCTTCCGCCCGGACGCGGAGGACTCCCTGACCCCGAACTGGAAGCACCTGCCCATCGGTTACCACGGCCGCTCGGGCACGGTGGTGGTCTCCGGCACGGACGTCGTCCGGCCATCGGGCCAGCGCAAGGCTCCCTCGGACCCGGCGCCGGTCTTCGGCCCGTCGGTCCGCCTGGACATCGAGGCGGAGGTCGGCTTCGTCGTCGGGGTGCCCTCGGGGCGGGGGAAGCCGGTGGGGCTGTCCGCCTTCCGCGAGCACGTCTTCGGGCTGTCCCTCCTCAACGACTGGTCCGCCCGGGACGTGCAGGCCTGGGAGTACGTCCCTCTCGGTCCGTTCCTCGGCAAGTCCTTCGCCACGTCGGTGTCCGCGTGGATCACCCCGCTCGACGCCCTGGAGGAAGCACGGGTGGCGCCCCCGAAGCGCACCCACCCGCTGCTGCCCTATCTGGACGACAGCGAGGAAGAGCCCGGCGGCTACGACCTGCGGATCTCCGTCGCCGTCAACGGCCATGTCGTCTCCGAGCCGCCCTTCTCCACCATGTACTGGACGGCCGCCCAGCAACTCGCCCACATGACCGTCAACGGCGCCTCCCTGCGCACCGGCGACCTCTTCGGCTCGGGCACGGTGAGCGGTCCCACCGAACGCGAGCGCGGCTCCCTGCTGGAACTGACGTGGAACGGACGCGACCCCCTGGAACTCCCCGACGGCAAGCGCACCTTCCTGGAGGACGGCGACGTGGTCACCCTGTCGGCCTGGGCCCCCGGCCCGGGCGGTGTCCGGGTGGGTCTGGGTGAGGTCACCGGGCGGATTCTGCCCGGGTGACTCCGGCCGATCCTCGGACCGCCCATCGGGCTGACTCCACCGGCTCACGCCGTCATACTGGCGACGGGAGCCCCTGGATGAGGCCGCCCACCGTGCGGTGAGGCGCGCTTGCCGCACAACCGAGCCAGACCCCCGCGCGGGGAGCCGCGCTCGCCGCACACAGCTGGACCCGCGTGCGGTGGGCCGCCCTCGCCGCACAACCGAGCCACACCCCCGTGCGATGAGCCGCCCTCGCCGCACACAGCCCCAGCCCCGTACTCCGCACTGCCCCCACTCCTTCCGCCTCCCGACCAGGACCGGAGCCCGTGGCATGACCGTCTGCCTGCTCCTGCTGAGCGCCGTCGCTCTGGCGGCCGCCGTGCCGGTCCCGCGTGCGCTGACCCGGGCGGTGTGGCCGGAGCGGGAACCGGTGGTGGGGCTGTGGGCGTGGCAGTGCCTGGTCGCCACCGTGCTGCTGTGCTGCCTGACCGCCCTGCTCCTGGGCGCGGCCGCCGTCTTCCACACCGTCCGCACCCATGTGTTCGCGCCCGCGCCGACGGCGGTGGCCGAGGCGTACGACCTCTCGGCCGCGCCCCTCTGGGCGGCCGCACTCACCCTGCTGCTGGCCTGTGGCGCCGCCTGGACCACCGCCATGCTCGGCCGTGAACTGGTCGAGGCGCGCCGCCGCCGCGGCAGGACCCGCGCCCACCTGCGTGAACGCGCCCCCGACCTGCCCGCCGGCCTGGGCTCGGCCCGCGGTCCGCTGCTGGTGCTGGAGGACGAGTACCCCGACGCCTGGTGGATGCCCGGCCATCCGCCCCAGCTGATCGTCACCACCGGCGCCCTGCACCGCCTCACCGCCCACCAGCTCGATGCCGTCCTCACCCATGAGCGCGGCCACGCCCGCGCCCACCACGACTGGCTCCTGCACCTCTCCACTGCCCTGGCCACCGGCTTCCCCCGTATCCCTCTCTTCTCCCACTTCTGCGACCAGACGCACCGCCTGGTCGAACTCGCCGCCGACGACACGGCCTCCCGCCGCTGCGGTCATCTGACGACGGCCCTGGCCCTGATCGAGCTGAACCAGCACCGCGGCGTCCTGTCCTGCGCCTCCAGCCACCGCCTCCTGGGCGAACGCGTGGACCGTCTCCTCGAACCGCCGCCCCGCCTGGGCCGCAGGCACCGCGCCCTGACGTCGACGGTGGCCGCGCTGGTGCCGTTGCTGCCGCTGCTCATCACGTTCGCGCCCGGGCTGACCGCACTGACGTAACCGGGCAACCGCGGCACGGCGAGCAGGTGGGGCCCTGGCAGGCAAAAGTGGCAGATCTTGCTCGCCCTGCGAAGAAACAGCAGGTCAGCTCGTTATCTGACGCTTCGAAGACTGGCGCAACACTTCCGCAACACCACTATCCCTACCGGGTAGATATGGTTCCGCCATGTCCACCGACCGCATCCGAGACCACGCCGGCCAGGGCGCGACCACCGTCGCCGCCCACCGTGCGCGGCGTCGGCTGCGCGCCGATCAGGCCCGGCAGCTCGCCGACCTCCTCCGCCACCAGATCCTCACCGGCGGCTTCACGGCCGGCACCCTGCCGCACGAGACCACCCTCGCCACCGACTACGGCGCCTCCCGCAACACCGTGCGCCAGGCCCTCGATCTCCTCCGTGCGGAGGGGCTCGTGGAACGCCAGCCCGGTGTCGGCACGGTGGTCGTGGCCCAGAAGTACCCCCATGGACTCGACCGCCTGATGGGCCTCGCGGAAACCCTGCGCGAGCACGGCACCGTCACCAACGAGGTCCGCACCATGGCCCCCGTCCCCGCGCCCGCACCCGTGGCCGACCGCCTCCGGGTCCCGGCCGGTACCGACGTCCTCTACATCGAACGTCTGCGCCGCCTCAACGGCCTCCCCCTCTCACTCGACCTGACGTACATCCCCCTCGACATCGGCACCGCGCTCCTCGACTGCGACCTGGAGAACACCGATGTCTTCCGCCTCCTGGAATCGATCACCGGCCTGCCCCTCGGCCACGCCGAGATCACCCTGGAGGCGGTGAACGCGGACGCCAACTCCGCCGCCGTACTCGAGGCCCCGCGCGGTGCGGCGGTCCTGATGCTGGAACGCCTCACCCACCTCGCCGACGGCCGCCCCGTCGACCTGGAGTTCATCCGCTTCCGCGGCGACCGCATCACCATGAGCGGCCTGCTGCACCGCTCCCTCTGACATCCCCCATCCCCGCTCCGACCCGCCCCTTCACCCCTTCATCGTTCGGCACGGCCTCATCGGTTCGCTGTCGCGCGGGGAATCTCAGGAAATCTCTGGAGACAGCCATGCCCTTGGTGCCCCAGCGGGCCGACGTGCCCGTGACCATCGACGAGTCGAAGTGCATCGAGGGCTGCACGCTCTGCGTGGAGATGTGTCCCCTGGACTCCCTCGCCATCGACGAGAGCAACGGCAAGGCGTACATGCACGTCGACGAGTGCTGGTACTGCGGCCCGTGCGCGGCCCGCTGTCCCACCGGAGCCGTCACGGTCAACATGCCCTATCTGCTCCGGTGAGAGGTCCGAACCCCATGAAGAACAAAGCACTCCTCGCCGCCTCGCTCCTGCT
Organism: Streptomyces griseus subsp. griseus; assembly: GCF_000720255.1. Lineage (GTDB taxonomy): Bacteria > Actinomycetota > Actinomycetes > Streptomycetales > Streptomycetaceae > Streptomyces > Streptomyces griseus_I. The sequence goes on from NZ_JOJE01000010.1 coordinate 49,762, forward strand.
CCTGCCCCTCACCGCCTGCGGCGGCAACGCGGCGGCCGGAGACGACGGCTCCACGGTCACGGTGACCGTCGGCTACCAGTCCAAGACCATCAACACGGTCACCGCCGGGACGCTGCTCCGCTCCCTCGGCTACTTCGAAAAGCAGCTCAACGCCCTCCACGACGGCCACACGTACAAGGTCGCCTGGCAGGACTACGCCACCGGCGCCCCGATCACCGCCCAGATGACCGCCGGGAAGATCGACATCGGTTCGATGGGCGACTTCCCGCTGCTCATCAACGCGGCCCGGGGCAAGCAGCTCGGCAGCCCCACCCACCTGGTCTCGGTCACCGGTTACAACCTGCGCGGCGGCCTCAACACCATCGTCACCGCCCCCGGCTCCAAGCTCACCTCCCTGAAGGACCTCAAGGGCAAGAAGGTCTCGACGAGCATCGGCTCCGCCGCCGACGGCACCCTCGTGCGTGCCCTCCAGCGCGCCGGCATCGACCCCGAGAAGGGCATCGAGAAGCTCAACCAGCAGCCCGCGGTGGGCGCCTCGGCCCTCACGGCGGGCAGCGCGGACGCGCTCTCCCAGTTCGTCGCCTGGCCCGGTCTGCTGGCCTACCAGGGCAAGGCCAAGGCCCTCTACGACGGTGCCCAGCTCGACCTGCCGACCTTCCACGGGGTCACCGCGCGCGAGGACTTCGCGAAGAAGCGCCCGGCCGTGCTGGAGGCGTTCCTCAAGGCCCAGGCCGAGGCGACCGACTACCTCAACGACCACCCGGTCGACGCCGCCGAGAAGGTCGCGAAGGCCACCGGCCTGCCCGCCGAGGTCGTCTACCTCTACAACGGCGCCCACGGCATCTCCACCTTCGACCCGGCCGTCAAGCCGCAGCTCGTCTCCGCCCTCAAGGACGACGTGTCGGTGCTGAAGGCGGCGAAGCTCACCGGTGACGTGGACGTGGACTCCTTCGTCGACGACCAGTACGTGAAGAAGGCCCTCGGCTCGTCGTACGCCAAGCGCCTCGCCTCCGCGCCGCCGCCCGCGGCGAGCGAGGTGTGGCCGAAGGGCGCCACCCGGACGCAGACTTTCAAGACGCCCGCCGAACTGCTCGGCTACGTCGCCAAGCACCGCGACGGCATCCGCGCGGCCTACGTTCCCGACACCACCACCGGCACCCTCTGGTTCGCCGACAAGGCGGTCTGGGTGGCCGACGGCGACCAGGTGCTGCCCTTCGTCGCCCCGGAGACCGCCCAGGCGTACATCACCGCCCACGGCGGGGCGCGCGTCATCACGTACGACGACGCGCTGGGGCGTGCCGCATGACCGCCGCGCCCCTGCACCGCAGGCCGGTCGGCCGGTACGCGCTGCGGGTGGTCGCCCTCGCGGTCGCCCTCGGCCTCTGGCAGCTGTTGACCAGCCTGAACGTCGACCTGTGGCTGCGTTTCTCGCAGTTCCCCACGGTCGCCGACGTGGCCCGGGCCTTCGCCGACCGCCTGTCGGGGCCCGACTACTGGACGGACCTGACGGACAGCCTGACCCGCATCGTCACCGGCTTCCTGCTCGCGGCGGTGCTGGGCGTGGCCACGGGCGTGCTCGTGGCCCGCTCTCGGCTCGCCGAGGACCTGATCGGGCCGATCCTGGAGGTCGTCCGCCCGATCCCGGCGATCGCCCTGGTCCCCGTTGCGATCCTGCTCTTCCCCTCCAACGAGCAGGGCATCGTCTTCATCACCTTCACCGCCGCCTTCTTCCCCGTGCTGGTCTCCACCCGGCACGCGGTCCGCGCACTGGCCCCGGTCTGGGAAGAGGCGGTGCGCACCATGGGCGGCGGCCGGTGGCGGATCCTCGGCTCGGTGATCCTGCCGGGCGCGCTGCCCGGCATCTTCGGCGGCCTGTCGGTCGGCATCGGCGTCTCGTGGATCTGTGTGATCTCCGCCGAGATGATTTCCGGCCAGTACGGCGTCGGCTACCGCACCTGGCAGGACTACACGATCGTCAACTACCCCGGCGTGTTCGTCGGCATGGTCACCATCGGCGTCCTCGGCTGGCTCACCTCCACGGCCGTGGAACTCCTGGGCCGCCGCCTGACCCGCTGGCTGCCGCGCACCTCGTACGTGCCCGGAGCCCGGGTCCGAGCCGTCCGGCCCGCCCAGCCGCAGCCCAGTCCGAAGACCGCACCCGAGGCCGAGGAGGCGCGCGATGAGCACCTCGTCTGAGACCGCGACGAGCACCACGTCAGGCGGCCTCTCCAAGAAGCAGACGCTCCCTGCCCAGGAGGGGGGTGCGCCCGCGCGCGGCACCCGCCTCACGCTCCGCGCCGCCTCCCTGGGCCGCCCGGACGCTCCGGTACTGGACGACGTCGACCTGGACGTCGCCCCCGGCGAGATCCTCACCGTCGTCGGCCCGTCCGGCTGCGGCAAGTCCACCCTCCTGCGCACCCTGGCCGGCCTGCTGTCACCGCTCGGCGGGGAGATCGCCCAGGACGGGCGCCCGCTGGCGGGCCCGTCCGCCGACCGCGCCCTGGTCTTCCAGGAGGACGCCCTCCTCCCCTGGCGCACCCTGCGCGCCAACGTCGAACTCCCGCTGGCCATCCGCGGTGTGGCGCGCTCCGACCGGCGTGCGCAGGCCGAGGCGTGGCTGGCCCGGGTCGGACTCGCCGAGCACGCCCGCCAGTTGCCGCACCGCGTCTCCGGCGGCCAGCGCCAACGCGCCCAGCTGGCCCGCGCCCTGGCCGGCAGCCCCCGCGCCGTCCTCATGGACGAGCCGTTCGGCGCGCTCGACGCACAGACCCGCGCCGGCATGCAGGACCTGCTGGTGGAGGTGCTGCGCGGCACGGGCGCGACCGTCGTCTTCGTCACCCACGACGTGGACGAGGCACTGTTCCTCGGCGACCGCGTGGCCCTCCTCGGCGCCGGCGGCCTCCTCGCCGTACGGGACGTACCGCGCCCGCGTGACCGCTCGGCGCACGACGACCCCGCGCGCGTGGCCCTGCGACGCGACGTCCTGACCTCCTTCGGTACGTGACTCGGCACGTGACCCGGTACGTGAAAGGCATCCCGGTGGCTCCCACGGACACCCCCCTGCAGATCCCCGCACTCGCCGACGCCGAGGAACTGACCTGCGACGTCCTCGTCATCGGCGGTGGCACCGCCGGCACCATGGCGGCCCTCACCGCCGCCGAACACGGCGCCGACGTGCTGCTGCTGGAGAAGGCCCACGTCCGCCACTCCGGCGCGCTCGCCATGGGCATGGACGGCGTCAACAACGCGGTCATCCCGGGCCGCGCCGAGCCCGACGACTACGTCGCCGAGATCACCCGCGCCAACGACGGCATCGTCGACCAGTCCACCGTCCGCCAGACCGCCACCCGCGGCTTCGCCATGGTGCAGCGGCTGGAGTCGTACGGCGTGAAGTTCGAGAAGGACGAGCACGGCGAGTACGCGGTCCGCCAGGTCCACCGCTCCGGCTCCTACGTCCTGCCGATGCCGGAGGGCAAGGACGTCAAGAAGGTCCTGTACCGCCAGCTGCGGCGGCGCGAGATGCGGGAGCGGATCCGGATCGAGAACCGGGTGATGCCGGTCCGCGTGCTGACCGCGGGCGAGGGCGCGGAGCGTCGGGCCGTGGGGGCGGCCGGCTTCAACACCCGCACGGGGCAATTCGTCACCGTTCGCGCCGGCGCGGTGATCCTCGCCACCGGCGCCTGCGGCCGCCTCGGCCTGCCCGCTTCCGGCTACCTCTACGGCACGTACGAGAACCCCACCAACGCGGGCGACGGCTACGCCATGGCGTACCACGCGGGCGCCGAGCTCACCGGCATCGAATGCTTCCAGATCAACCCGCTGATCAAGGACTACAACGGTCCGGCCTGCGCCTATGTCGCCAACCCCTTCGGCGGCTACCAGGTCAACCGGCACGGCGAACGCTTCGTCGACTCCGACTACTGGTCGGGCCAGATGATGGCCGAGTTCGCGGCGGAGGTCGCCTCGGACCGCGGCCCGGTCTACCTGAAGCTCAGCCACCTGCCCGAGGAGTCGGTCTCGGCGCTGGAGTCGATCCTGCACTCCACCGAGCGCCCCACCCGCGGCACGTTCCACTCCGGCCGGGGCCACGACTACCGCACCCATGACGTCGAGATGCACATCTCCGAGATCGGCCTGTGCGGCGGCCACTCGGCCTCCGGCGTACGCGTCGACGACCACGCCCGTACGACCGTGCCCGGGCTGTACGCCGCCGGTGACCTCGCCTGCGTCCCGCACAACTACATGATCGGCGCGTTCGTGTTCGGGGACCTGGCGGGCGCGGACGCCTCCCAGTACGCGGCTTACGCCGGGGAGCTTCCCCTTGACCAGCTCCAGGAGGCGCACGAGCTGATCTACCGCCCGCTGCGCAATCCCGACGGGCCGCCGCAGACCCAGGTCGAGTACAAGCTGCGCCGCTTCGTCAACGACTACGTCGCCCCGCCGAAGTCGGGTGCGCGGCTCTCCCTGGCCCTGGAGTCCTTCGAGCGGATGCGGGAGGACATCGCCGCGATGGGGGCGGCCACCCCGCACGAGCTGATGCGCTGTGCGGAGGTGACCTTCATCCGTGACTGCGCGGAGATGGCCGCGCGTGCCTCCCTGGCCCGCACGGAGTCCCGCTGGGGCCTCTACCACGACCGGCTCGATCACCCCCAGCGCGACGACGCGTCCTGGTTCCACCATCTCGACCTGCACAAGTCCCCCTCCGGTGCGATGGAGTTCACGGCCCGTCCCGTGGCCCCCTATCTGGTTCCGATCGACGAGTTCACCCCGGTCGGCGGGCCCTCCCGGCACCTCGGCGAGGTCCACGCGGAGCAGGTGGCCACGGCGGGCGCGCGCGAGGTGGCTCCGGTGGCGAAGGGTCAGGTCGCCGCTGTGCCCACCGGAGCCGCTCACCCCGAAGCCGACGCGGAGGTGCCGACCTCACCCCGCCTCGTCGCTCTCCTCGCCCTCGCGGAGGAGGAGCCCGAGCTCTCCGCCCTCGCCTCCTACCTGGCCGACTCCGAGCCCGCGGTCCGCCGCACGGCCGTCGCCGTCCTGACGGAGACGGTGCCGCCGGGAACCGGCCCGGCGCTCGCCGCAGCGCTCTCCGACAGCGACGCCGGCGTCCGCGCCGCCGCGGCGGCCTCGCTGCGCGAGCTGGTCGAGACGCTGCCGCCCGAGCCGGCCCTGCGCGAACTCCTCGCCGATGCGGTGTCCGGCGGCGCCGACCCCGTCGTCCGTGCCGCGGCCCTGGACGTCCTGCGCGCCCTGCGCCTGGGCGACGCTGCCCTCTTCACCATCGCCCTCGCCGATCCCGACCCCGCCGTCCGCATCGAGGCCGTCCGCGCCCTCGTCTCGGTCGACGCGGTCATCCCCCTCGCCGAGGCAGCCACCACGGACCCGTCCCGCGAGGTCCGGGTGACCTTCGCGAAGGCCTTGGGCACGCTGGCCGCGGGGACGAGCGACTCGGGCAGGGCTGCGGCGGGGCCCGACAGTGACGCTCTCCTGGCTGCCCTCACCGCCCTCACCCACGACCCCGACGCCCTCGTACGCGGTGCCGCCTACGAAGCGCTGGCGTCCGCCGGGTGCCCGGCTCCGTTGGCCGAGCAGGCCGTGGCCGCTCAGAGCGACCCTGCCTGGCAGGTGCGCGCCGGTGCCGCCACCGCGCTGTCGGCCGCCGCACTCGACGTCGCCGTCCCGGCGCTGGCCAAGGCTCTCGCCGACCCGAACGCGGACGTCCGCAAGGCCGCGGTCCTGGCACTGACCCGGCACAGCTCCGCCGGGGAGGCCCGCGCGGCCCTCGCCACGGCGACGACGGACTCGGACGCGGACGTCAGGGCGTACGCTGCACGCGCCCTGTGACGGTGCCGGTCACCGGGGGCCGATGAGGGCGCACCGACGTGCCCTCATCGGCCCCCACCCCTATATCCAGTCGTCCGGCTCCGGCTCCTCCGCCATCTCGGGCCAGTCGTCCGCACCGCCGGCTCCCGCGGTCGACACGGCTCCGCCCGACACCGCGCCGCCCGACACCGCGCCGCCCGCACCCGCATCGCCGCCGGCACCCGCAGGGGCGCTCGCAGGCGCCCCGCCGCTCGGCGTGCTCAGCGCATCCAGCACCGCCAGCACGCCCTCCCCGTACGTCGCCAGCTTCTTCTCGCCGATCCCGCTGATCCCCCCGAGTTCCCGCACCGACGTGGGCCAGACGCCGGCGATCTCCCGCAGCGTGGCGTCGTGGAAGATCACGTACGCCGGGACACCCTGCTCGCGGGCCTGCTCGGCGCGCCAGGCACGCAGGGCCTCGAAGGCGGGGAGCAGTTCCTCGGGCAGCTCGGCAACGGCAGCCTTGGCCTTGCGCTCGCCCCGGCCGGAGCCCGCCGAGCCCGCCGAGCCGGACGCGCCGGCCGACCGCGAGGCCACCGGCTTCTTCGGCTCCTTGCGCAGCGGCACCTCCCGCTCCCGCCGCAGCACCGCCCCGCTGGCCTCGGTCAGCACCAAGGTGCCGTACTCCCCCTCGACCGCCAGCAGTCCCTGCGCCAGCATCTGCCGGACGACGCCCCGCCACTCGCCCTCGGTCAGTTCCTCACCGATGCCGAACACGGACAGCTGGTCATGGTCGAACTGGATGACCTTGCCCGTGCGCTTCCCCAGCAGGATGTCGACGATCTGCACGGCACCGAACTTCTGGCCCCGTTCCCGCTGCAACCGCACCACCGTCGACAGCACCTTCTGGGCGGCGACCGTCCCGTCCCAGGTCTCCGGCGGGGTCAGGCAGGTGTCGCAGTTGCCGCAGCCCGCCGCGTCGGGGTCCTGGCCGAAGTAGGCGAGGAGCTGGCCGCGCCGGCACTGGGCCGTCTCGCACAGCGCCAGCATCGAGTCCAGGTGCGCGGCGGCCCGGCGGCGGAACGCCTCGTCGCCCTCGCCGGACTGGATCAGCTTGCGCTGTTGTATGACGTCGTTCAGCCCGTACGCCATCCAGGCTGTGGACGGCAGTCCGTCGCGGCCCGCCCGGCCCGTCTCCTGGTAGTAGCCCTCGACGGACTTGGGCAGGTCGAGGTGGGCCACGAAACGGACGTCCGGCTTGTCGATGCCCATGCCGAAGGCGATGGTCGCGACCACGACGAGACCCTCCTCGCGCAGGAACCGGGACTGGTGCGCCGCACGGGTGCCCGCGTCCAGGCCCGCGTGGTACGGCACCGCCTCGATGCCCTTGCCGGACAGGAACTCGGCCGTCTTCTCCACGGAGTTGCGCGAGAGGCAGTACACGATGCCCGCGTCGCCCGGGTGCTCCTCGCGCAGAAAGCTGAGCAGCTGCTTCTTTGGATCGGCCTTCGGCACGACCCGGTACTGGATGTTGGGCCGGTCGAAGCTGGCGACGAAGTGCCGGGCCGCCGGCATGTTCAGCCGCTGGGTGATCTCCTGGTGCGTCGCGTGCGTGGCCGTCGCCGTGAGCGCGATCCGCGGCACGTCCGGCCAGCGCTCGCCGAGCAGGGACAGGGCGAGATAGTCGGGGCGGAAGTCGTGGCCCCACTGGGACACGCAGTGCGCCTCGTCGACGGCGAAGACAGAGATCTTGCCGCGTGACAGAAGCTCCAGGGAGGACTGCAGACGCAGCCGCTCCGGGGCCAGGTAGAGCAGGTCCAGCTCACCCGCGAGGAACTCGGCCTCGACCACCCGCCGCTCGTCGAAGTCCTGCGTGGAGTTCATGAACCCGGCGCGCACACCGAGCGCCCGCAGCGCGTCCACCTGGTCCTGCATCAGCGCGATGAGGGGGGATACCACGACGCCCGTACCGGGTCTGACCAGGGCCGGGATCTGGTAGCACAGCGACTTGCCACCACCGGTCGGCATGAGGACGACGGCGTCCCCGCCGGCCACGACGTGCTCGATGATCGCTTCCTGCTCGCCGCGGAAGGCCTCGTACCCGAAGACCCGGTGCAGTGTGGCGAGCGACTCGTTCTCAGTCACCTCTGGCATCTCGCTGATCCCGCCCGTCCCGCCCATCGTGATGTCCCCCGTACGTCGTCCCTCGACCACTGCCTCCACGATAGGGGTCCGCACCGACAGCCCCGGAAGTTATCCACAGGCTGAGGGACATCGACCGCCTGAGCAGGTGCGAAGGCCCCGGCTCCCTCGAGGGAACCGGGGCCATGCGCGCGTGCCGCGGGTCAGCGCACGAACACCCCTGCCTGGTTCGCCAGGTCCAGGAAGTACTGCGGAGCCACGCCCAGCACCAGCGTCACCGCTACGCCCACGCCGATCGCCGTCATCGTCAGCGGCGACGGGACCGCGACGGTCGGGCCCTCGGGCCGCGGCTCGCTGAAGAACATCAGCACGATCACGCGGATGTAGAAGAACGCCGCGATCGCCGACGAGATCACACCGACCACGACCAGCGGGCCCGCGCCGCCCTCCGCCGCCGCCTTGAACACGGCGAACTTCCCGGCGAACCCGGAGGTCAGCGGGATGCCCGCGAAGGCCAGCAGGAACACCGCGAACACGGCCGCGACCAGCGGCGACCGGCGGCCGAGCCCCGCCCACTTGGACAGGTGGGTCGCCTCACCGCCCGCGTCACGCACCAGGGTCACCACGGCGAACGCGCCGATCGTCACGAACGAGTACGCCGCCAGGTAGAACAGCACCGAGGACACACCGTCCGGCGTGGTCGCGATGACACCCGCGAGGATGAACCCGGCGTGCGCGATCGACGAGTACGCCAGCAGCCTCTTGATGTCGGTCTGCGTGATCGCGACGATCGCACCGCCCAGCATGGTCACGATCGCGACGCCCCACATGACGGGCCGCCAGTCCCAGCGCAGGCCCGGCAGCACGACGTACAGCAGCCGCAGCAGGGCACCGAACGCGGCCACCTTGGTCGCCGCCGCCATGAACCCCGTCACGGGTGTCGGCGCGCCCTGGTACACATCCGGCGTCCACATGTGGAACGGCACCGCGCCCACCTTGAACAGCAGGCCCATCACGATCATCGCGGCACCGACGAGCAACAGCGCGTCGTTGCCCATGGTGTCCGCGAGCGCCGGGCTGACATTCTTCACCGTGCCGTCGACCACCTGGGCGATCGTCCCGTACGACACGGAGCCCGCGTACCCGTACAGCAGGGCGATGCCGAACAGGGTGAACGCGGAGGCGAACGCGCCGAGCAGGAAGTACTTGACCGCGGCCTCCTGCGACATCAGCCGCTTGCGGCGGGCCAGCGCGCACAGCAGGTACAGCGGCAGCGAGAAGACCTCCAGGGCCACGAACAGCGTCAGCAGGTCGTTGGCCGACGGGAAGATCAGCATGCCGGCGACGGCGAACAGCAGCAGCGGGAAGACCTCGGTCGTGGTGAACCCGGCCTTCACCGCGGCCTTCTCGCTGTCGCTGCCGGGCACGGAGGCTGCCTGTGCCGCGAAGGAGTCGACGCGGTTGCCGTGCGCCTCCGGGTCGAGCCGCCGCTCGGCGAACGTGAACAGGCCGACCAGGGCCGCGAGCAGGATCGTGCCCTGCAGGAAGAGGGCCGGCCCGTCGACCGCGATGGCGCCCATCGCGGCGATGCGTGCCTTCGTCGTGCCGTATCCGTCGGCCGCGAGCGCGACGACCGCGGCGAACGCGGCGGCGAGGGCGACGACGGAGACGAACACCTGGGCGTAGTAGCGGGACTTGCGTGGGACGAACGCCTCGACCAGCACCCCGACGATCGCCGCGCCCACGACGATCAGGGTGGGCGACAGCTGCCCGTATTCGATCTTCGGCGCGTCGATCTTCGAGATCGGGTCGGCCGCGGTTGTCCACAGGCTGTGGACGGCTGCTGCGCTCACTTGGCCGCCTCCACCTCGGGCTGGGGGTCCTTCTTCTGTACGTCGGACAGCGTCTGCTTGACCGCCGGGTTGACGATGTTCGTGAGGGGCTTCGGGTAGACGCCCAGGAAGATCAGCAGTACGACCAGCGGTGCGACCACCAGCAGCTCACGCGCCCGCAGGTCCGGCATCGCGGCGACCTCCGGCTTCACCGGGCCCGTCATCGTCCGCTGATAGAGGACGAGGGTGTAGAGCGCGGCGAGCACGATGCCGAAGGTGGCGATGATGCCGATCGCCGGATATCGCGAGAACGTGCCGACCAGGACCAGGAACTCACTCACGAACGGCGCGAGACCCGGCAGCGACAGGGTCGCCAGACCACCGATCAGGAAGGTGCCGGCGAGCACGGGGGCGACCTTCTGCACCCCGCCGTAGTCCGAGATGAGCCGCGAGCCGCGCCGGGAGATCAGGAAGCCGGCGACCAGCATCAGCGCGGCCGTCGAGATCCCGTGGTTGACCATGTACAGCGTGGCGCCGGACTGACCCTGGCTGGTCATCGCGAAGATGCCCATGATGATGAAGCCGAAGTGCGAGATCGACGCGTACGCCACCAGTCGCTTGATGTCCCGCTGGCCGACGGCGAGCAGCGCCCCGTAGATGATGCTGATCAGCGCCAGTACGAGGATGGCCGGCGTCGCCCACTTCGACGCCTCCGGGAACAGCTGGAGGCAGAAGCGGAGCATCGCGAAGGTGCCCACCTTGTCGACGACCGCCGTGATGAGCACGGCGACCGGGGCGGTGGACTCCTGCATGGCGTTGGGCAGCCAAGTGTGCAGCGGCCACAGCGGCGCCTTCACCGCGAACGCGAAGAAGAAGCCCAGGAACAGCCAGCGTTCGGTGTCGGTCGCCATGTGGAGCGTGCCGTCGGCCCGCGCCTGGGCGATCTCCTGGAGGGAGAAGTTCCCGGCGACGACGTACAGCCCGATCACGGCGGCCAGCATGATCAGACCGCCGACCAGGTTGTACAGCAGGAACTTCACTGCCGCGTACGACCGTTGCGTCGACGCCGCCTTCTCGCCGTGTTCGTGGGCCCGGTCCCCGAAGCCTCCGATGAGGAAGTACATCGGGATGAGCATGGCTTCGAAGAAGATGTAGAAGAGGAAGACGTCGGTGGCCTCGAAGGAGAGGATCACCATCGCCTCGACGGCGAGGATCAAGGCGAAGAAGCCCTGCGTGGGCCGCCAGCGGCGGCTTCCGGTCTCCAGCGGGTCGGCGTCGTGCCAGCCCGCCAGGATGATGAAGGGCATCAGCAGGGCGGTCAGCGCGATGAGCGCCACCGCGATGCCGTCCACGCCCAGCTCGTACCGCACCCCGAAGTCCGCGATCCAGGCATGGGATTCGGTGAGCTGGTAGCGGTCGCCGTCGGGGTCGAAGCGGACCAGGATGGTGATCGCCAGCGCGAGCGTGGCGAGGGAGACGACCAGCGCCAGCAGTTTGGCGGCGTTGCGCCGGGGGGCCGGTACGGCGGCGGTGGCGATGGCCCCGAGGGCCGGGAGCGCCGCCGTCGCTGTCAGAAGGGGAAAGGACATCGGTATCAGACCGCCCTCATCAGCAGGGTCGCGGCGATGAGGACCGCCGCACCGCCGAACATCGAGACCGCGTAGGAGCGCGCGAAGCCGTTCTGCAGCTTGCGCAGCCGTCCGGAAAGGCCACCGACGGAGGCAGCCGAGCCGTTGACGACCCCGTCGACCAGGGTGTGGTCGACGTACACCAGCGAGCGCGTGAGGTGCTCGCCGCCGCGGACGAGGACGACGTGGTTGAAGTCGTCCTGGAGCAGGTCGCGTCGGGCGGCCCGGGTGAGCAGCGACCCGCGCGGGGCGACGGCCGGGACCGGGCGGCGGCCGTACTGTCCGTACGCGATGGCCACGCCGATGACGAGGACGACCATGGTGGCGAGGGTGACCGTCAGGGCGCTGACCGGGGAATCGCCGTGGCTGTGCCCGGTGATGGGCTCCAGCCAGTGCACGAAGCGGTCGCCGATGCTGAAGAACGCTCCGGCGAAGACCGATCCGAAGGCCAGCACGATCATCGGGATGGTCATGACCTTGGGCGACTCGTGCGGATGAGGCTCTGTGTACTCGCCCCGGGTCTCCGCCGCCGGTTCGACGCTGGGCTCGGCCGGGGACGGGGTCGGAGCGTGCCGCCAGCGTTCCTCTCCGAAGAAGGTCATCAGCATCACGCGCGTCATGTAGTACGCCGTGATGGCCGCGCCGAGCAGGGCACAGCCACCGAGGATCCAGCCCTCGGTGCCGCCCTTGGCGAACGCCGCCTCGATGATCGCGTCCTTGGAGAAGAAGCCGGACAGGCCCGGGAAGCCGATGATGGCGAGGTAGCCGAGTCCGAAGGTGATGAAGGTGATCGGCATGTACTTGCGCAGGCCGCCGTACCTGCGCATGTCGACCTCGTCGTTCATGCCGTGCATGACCGATCCGGCGCCGAGGAACAGGCCGGCCTTGAAGAAGCCGTGCGTCACCAGGTGCATGATCGCGAAGACGTAGCCGATGGGGCCGAGGCCCGCCGCGAGGACCATGTAGCCGATCTGCGACATGGTCGAACCGGCCAGCGCCTTCTTGATGTCGTCCTTCGCGCAACCGACGATCGCACCGAACAGGAGCGTGACGGCACCGACGACGGTCACCACGAGTTGTGCGTCGGGGGCGGCGTTGAAGATCGCTCCGGAGCGGACGATCAGGTACACGCCCGCGGTCACCATGGTCGCGGCGTGGATGAGGGCCGAGACCGGGGTCGGGCCCTCCATCGCGTCCCCGAGCCAGGACTGCAGCGGCACCTGGGCGGACTTGCCGCAGGCGGCGAGCAGCAGCATCAGGGCGATGCCGGTGAGCGTGCCCTCCCCGGCCTTGCCGACGAGCCCCGGCTCCTCCTGGGAGCCGAGCACCGGTCCGAAGGCGAACGTCCCGAACGTCGTGAACATCAGCATGATCGCGATGGACAGGCCGATGTCGCCGACGCGGTTGACCAGGAAGGCCTTCTTCGCCGCGGTGGCGGCGCTGGGCTTGTGCTGCCAGAAGCCGATCAGCAGGTAGGAGGCGAGACCGACGCCCTCCCAGCCGACATACAGCAGCAGGTAGTTGTCGGCGAGGACGAGCAGCAGCATCGCCGCGAGGAACAGGTTCAGGTAGCCGAAGAAGCGGCGGCGCCGCTCGTCGTGCTCCATGTACCCGACCGAGTACAGGTGGATCAGCGAGCCGACACCCGTGATCAGCAGTACGAACGTCATCGACAGCTGGTCCAGGCGGAAGGCGACGTCCGCCTGGAAGCCCTCGACCGGGACCCAGGTGTACAGGTGCTGAGTGAGCGTCCGGTGCTCGGGGTTCTTGCCGAGCAGGTCGGCGAAGAGGACGACACCGAGCACGAAGGAGACGGTCGAGAGGGCGGTGCCGATCCAGTGGCCGACGGCGTCGAGCCGACGGCCGCCGACCAGCAGGACGGCCGCTCCGAGCAGGGGCGCCGCGATCAGCAGCGCAATCAGGTTCTCCACGATTCTTCCGACCCCTTACAGCTTCATCAGGCTGGCGTCGTCGACCGAGGCCGAGTGGCGGGAACGGAACAGCGACACGATGATCGCGAGTCCGACCACGACCTCCGCGGCGGCGACGACCATCGTGAAGAAGGCGATGATCTGGCCGTCGAGGTTGCCGTGCATCCGGGAGAAGGCGACGAACGCGAGGTTGCACGCGTTGAGCATCAGCTCGATGCACATGAACACGACGATCGCGTTGCGCCTGATCAGCACCCCGGTGGCGCCGATGGTGAACAACAGGGCGGCGAGATAGAGGTAGTTGACGGGGTTCACTTCGACGCCTCCTCGGCCCGCTTGAAGGTCGGCGGCTCGATCGCGGCCCGCTGCAGGCGCTCCTCGGCGCGCTGTTCGAGGGCCTTGAGGTCGTTGAGCGCCTCGGTGGACACGTCACGGATCTGGCCGCGCTCACGCAGCGTCTTGCTGACCGTGAGGTCGGACGTGGTGCCGTCGGGCAGCAGGCCCGCGATGTCCACGGCGTTGTGCCGGGCGTACACGCCGGGCGCCGGCAGCGGCGGTACGTGCCTGCCCTCGCGGACGCGCTGCTCGGAAAGCTCACGCTGGGTCCTGGCGCGCTCCGTGCGCTCGCGGTGGGTGAGCACCATGGCGCCGACGGCGGCCGTGATGAGCAGCGCGCCGGTGATCTCGAAGGCGAAGACGTACTTGGTGAAGATGAGGGCCGCGAGGCCCTCCACGTTGCCGTTCGCGTTGGCGGCCCCGAGGCCGTTGAACTCCTTCAGGGAGGCGTTGGCGATGCCCGCGAACAGCAGGATGCCGAAGCCGAGGCCACACAACAGGGCCAGCCAACGCTGACCCTTGATGGTCTCCTTCAGGGAGTCCGCCGCGGTGACACCGACGAGCATCACCACGAACAGGAACAGCATCATGATCGCGCCCGTGTAGACGACGATCTGCACGATGCCGAGGAAGTAGGCACCGTTGGCGAGGTAGAAGACCGCCAGAATGATCATGGTTCCGGCGAGACAGAGCGCGCTGTGCACGGCCCTCTTCATGAAGACGGTGCACAGGGCGCCGATCACGGCGACGGTGCCGAGGACCCAGAACTGGAAGGCCTCGCCGGTGGAGGTGGAATATGCGGCGAACTGCGTCATCGGCCGATCACCTTCTCCGACGCCGGCTCGCCCTCACCGAAGGTCGAGGCGGCTTCCTGCGGGACCTCGTCCTTGGAGACGGCGACCTGCCGCTCCGTGCCGGGCGCGGCCTCCGTCACCAGGCCCCGGTAGTAGTCCTGCTCGTCCGTGCCGGGGTAGATCGCGTGCGGTGAGTCGACCATGCCGTCTTCCAGGCCCGCGAGCAGCTGCTCCTTGGTGTAGATCAGATTGGCGCGGCTGGAGTCGGCGAGCTCGAACTCGTTCGTCATCGTGAGCGCGCGCGTGGGGCACGCCTCGATGCACAGACCGCACAGGATGCAGCGGGCGTAGTTGATCTGGTAGACGCGGCCGTACCGCTCGCCGGGCGAGTAGCGCTCCTCGTCGGTGTTGTCCGCGCCCTCGACGTAGATGGCGTCCGCGGGGCAGGCCCAGGCGCACAGCTCGCAGCCGACGCACTTCTCCAGGCCGTCCGGATGGCGGTTGAGCTGGTGCCGTCCGTGGAACCGCGGAGCCGTGGTCTTCTGCTGCTCCGGGTACTGCTCGGTCAGCCGCTTCTTGAACATGGCCTTGAAGGTCACGGCGAAGCCGGCCACGGGGTTCTGGAAGCCGGGCTTCGTCTGCCCGGTCTCCTTCGGCTCCTCAGCCATCGGACGCCTCCTTTCCATCCAGAGATCCGTCACTCGCAGTATCCGACCCACCACTGACAATCAACTCCCGCTCGCGGCGCGAGCGGCGCCGGGGCACCGGTGGAAGCTCCTGTCCCGGCAGCGGCGGCACGGGGAACCCGCCGGCCATCGGGTCGAAGCCGGCCTCCTGTGCGGGGGTCTCCGCCTGCTTCCCGCGGTCGCGGAAGAGGTCCGCCACGAAGGAGAGCAGCAGCAGCGCCAGGACACCGCCGCCGACGTAGAGAGCGATGTCGGCGAAGTCGTAGTTCTCGTTCCTGAGGGTCCGCACGGTCGCGACGAGCATCAGCCACGTCACCGAGACCGGGATGAGCACCTTCCAGCCGAGCTTCATCAGCTGGTCGTAGCGGACGCGCGGGAGCGTGCCGCGCAGCCAGATGAAGAAGAACAGCAGCAGCTGCACCTTGACGACGAACCAGAGCAGCGGCCACCAGCCGTGGTTCGCGCCCTCCCAGAAGCCGCTGATCGGCCAGGGCGCCCGCCAGCCGCCCAGGAAGAGCGTCACCGACACGGCCGAGACGGTGACCATGTTGACGTACTCGGCGAGCATGAACAGCGCGAACTTGATCGACGAGTACTCGGTGTTGAAGCCGCCGACCAGGTCTCCCTCGGACTCCGGCATGTCGAAGGGGGCGCGGTTGGTCTCGCCGACCATCGTGATGATGTAGATCACGAAGGACACCGGCAGCAGGAGGATGTACCAGCGGTCCTGCTGCGCCTCGACGATCGCCGACGTCGACATCGACCCCGAGTAGAGGAACACCGAGGCGAAGGCGGCACCCATGGCGATCTCGTACGAGATCATCTGCGCGCAGGAGCGAAGGCCGCCGAGGAGCGGGTAGGTGGATCCGGAGCTCCATCCGGCGAGGACGATGCCGTAGATGCCGACCGAGGCGACCGCGAGGATGTAGAGCATCGCGATCGGCAGGTCGGTGAGCTGCATCGTGGTGCGCTGGCCGAAGATCGAGATCTCGTTGCCGGCGGGGCCGAAGGGGATCACCGCGATCGCCATGAAGGCCGGGATGGCCGCGACGACGGGCGCGAGGACGTACACCACCTTGTCCGCGCGCTTGACGATGAGGTCTTCCTTCAGCATCAGCTTCACGCCGTCGGCGAGCGACTGGAGCATGCCCCAGGGGCCGTGCCGGTTGGGGCCGATGCGCAGCTGCATCCACGCGACAACCTTGCGCTCCCAGACGATGGAGAACAGCACGGTCACCATCAGGAAGGCGAAGCAGAACACCGCCTTGATGACGACCAGCCACCAGGGGTCGTGGCCGAACATCGAGAGGTCTTCAGCGGCGAGGTACGGGCTCATGCCTCCACCTCCTCGGGGGTCTCGGCGGCGAGCGTCGCCGGGCCGATGCGGACGAGCTTGCCGGGATGTGCCCCGGTGTCGGAGGCGATGCCGCCACCGGTGGAGTTCAGCGGGAGCCAGACGACCCGGTCGGGCATCTCCGTGATCTCGACGGGAAGTTCGACCGTTCCGACGGGTCCGGTCACCGCGAGGGCGTCGCCGTCCTTCACTCCCGACTCGGCGGCCGTCGCGGCCGACACGCGCGCGTGGGCGGCGTGCCTGGTGCCGGCGAGCGCCTCGTCGCCGTCCTGGAGAACACCCTGGTCGAGCAGCAGCCGGTGCCCGGCCAGCACGGCCTCTCCGGCCGCCGGTCGCGGCAACGGCAGGGCGGTCTCCAGCGGCTCGGTGGCCCGCGGCCCGTCCCAGGCCCCGAGCCGGTCCAGCTCCGCCCGCGCGGTCCGCAGGTCCGGGAGCCCCAGGTGTACGTCCATGGCGTCGGCCAGCATCTGCAGCACGCGCGCGTCGGACGGCGCCAGGCGGCGCGTCATCTGGTCGGGCTTGAGCGCGGCCTCGAAGGGGCGGACCCTTCCCTCCCAGTTCAGGAAGGCCCCCGCCTTCTCGGCGACCGCCGCCACGGGCAGCACGACGTCGGCGAGCGCTGTGACCTCGCCGGGCCGCAGCTCCAGCGAGACCAGGAAGCCGACCTCGGCGAGTGCGGCACGCGCGCGTGCCGGGTCGGGCAGGTCGGCGACCTCCACACCGGCCACCAGCAGCGCCTGCAGCTCACCTCCCGCGGCGGCTTCGACGATCTGGCCGGTGTCACGGCCGTAGCGGTGCGGAAGTGCGGCCAGCCCCCAGGCGGCGGCGACCTCGTCACGCGCGCGTGGGTCGGTGGCCGGGCGTCCGCCCGGCAGCAGCGTCGGCAGCGCACCCACCTCGATCGCGCCCCGCTCACCCGCCCGGCGCGGAAGCCAGACCAGCCGCGCGCCGGTCGCGGACGCGGCCCGTGCGGCGGCGGTGAGTCCACCGGGCACGGCGGCCAGCCGCTCTCCGACGACGATCACCGCGCCTTCGGTGCGCAGTGCCTCGGAGGCCTTGCCGCCCGCCTCCTCCAGGCCCACCCCGCTCGCGAGCGCGTCCAGCCACTCGGTCTCGGTGCCGGGAGCGGCCGGCAGCAGGGTGCCGCCCGCCTTCTCCAGCCCGCGTGTGGCGTACGTGGCCAGTGAGAACACCTTCTGCCCGTGCTTGCGCCAGGCCTTGCGCAGCCTCAGGAAGACGCCGGGCGCCTCCTCCTCGGACTCGAAGCCGACCAGCAGGACCGCGGGCGCCTTCTCCAACGCACCGTACGTGACGCCCGTACCGTCGAGATCCCGGCCGCGGCCGGCGACGCGCGCCGCCAGGAAGTCGGCCTCCTCGCTGCTGTGCACCCGCGCGCGGAAGTCGATGTCGTTGGTGTCGAGCGCCACGCGCGCGAACTTGCTGTACGCGTAGGCGTCCTCGATGGTGAGGCGGCCGCCGGTCAGGACACCGGTCCGGCCGCGCGACGCCAGCAGGCCCTGGGCCGCGATCTGGAGCGCCTCCGGCCAGGAGGCCGGCACGAGGTCGCCCTCGGCGTTGCGCACCAGGGGCGTCTGGAGCCGGTCGCGCTGCTGGGCGTACCGGAACGCGAAGCGCCCCTTGTCGCAGATCCACTCCTCGTTGACCTCGGGGTCGTTGGCGGCGAGCCGCCGCATGACCTTGCCGCGCCGATGGTCGGTGCGGGTCGCGCAACCGCCGGAGCAGTGCTCGCAGACGCTCGGGGAGGACACCAGGTCGAACGGGCGGGAGCGGAAGCGATACGCCGCCGAGGTGAGCGCGCCGACCGGGCAGATCTGGATGGTGTTGCCGGAGAAGTACGACTCGAAGGGGTCGCCCTCGCCGGTGCCGACCTGCTGGAGCGCGCCCCGCTCGATCAGCTCGATCATCGGGTCGCCCGCGACCTGGTTGGAGAAGCGGGTGCAGCGGGCGCACAGCACGCACCGCTCGCGGTCGAGCAGCACCTGCGTGGAGATCGGGACGGGCTTCTCGTAGGTCCGCTTCCGGCCCTCGAAGCGGGACTCGGCGTTGCCGTGCGACATCGCCTGGTTCTGCAGGGGACACTCGCCGCCCTTGTCGCAGACCGGGCAGTCCAGCGGGTGATTGATGAGGAGCAGCTCCATCACACCGTGCTGGGCCTTCTCGGCGGCCGGCGAGGTGAGATGGGTCTTCACCACCATTCCGTCCGTGCACGTGATCGTGCAGGACGCCATGGGCTTGCGCTGCCCCTCGACCTCGACGATGCACTGGCGGCAGGCGCCGGCCGGATCGAGGAGGGGGTGGTCGCAGAAGCGGGGGATCTCGATGCCGAGCTGCTCGGCGGCCCGGATCACCAGAGTGCCCTTGGGCACGCTGATCTCCACGCCGTCGATCGTCAGCGTCACGAGATCTTCCGGCGGGACCGCCGCCTCTCCCCCACCTGCGGGAGCGTTGGTGGTCACGGTCATGCGTTCACCTCCGTGCGGTCGGCCCAGGCCGTCGACTTGGCCGGGTCGAAGGGGCAGCCGCGGCCCGTGATGTGCTGCTCGTACTCCTCGCGGAAGTACTTCAGCGAGGAGAAGATCGGCGAGGCGGCACCGTCGCCGAGGGCACAGAAGGACTTGCCGTTGATGTTGTCGGCGATGTCGTTCAGCTTGTCGAGGTCGGACATGACGCCCTTCCCGGCCTCGATGTCGCGCAGCAACTGAACGAGCCAGTAGGTGCCTTCGCGGCATGGTGTGCACTTGCCGCAGGACTCGTGGGCGTAGAACTCGGTCCAGCGGGTGACGGCGCGCACGACGCAGGTCGTCTCGTCGAAGCACTGGAGAGCTTTGGTGCCGAGCATGGAACCGGCGGCGCCCACTCCTTCGTAGTCAAGAGGGACGTCGAGGTGCTCTTCGGTGAACATCGGTGTCGAGGAGCCGCCCGGCGTCCAGAACTTGAGGCGGTGGCCCGGTCGCATGCCGCCGCTCATCTCGAGGAGCTGACGGAGGGTGATACCGAGCGGGGCTTCGTACTGGCCGGGGCTGGCGACATGCCCGCTGAGCGAGTAGAGCGTGAAGCCCGGGGACTTCTCGCTTCCCATCGCCCTGAACCATTCTTTCCCGTTTCTCAGGATGGCGGGAACCGACGCGATCGACTCGACGTTATTCACCACAGTCGGGCACGCGTAGAGGCCCGCGACAGCAGGAAAGGGGGGACGCAGCCGCGGTTGACCACGGCGGCCTTCGAGCGAGTCGAGCAGTGCGGTCTCCTCACCGCAGATGTACGCGCCCGCACCCGCGTGCACGGTGAGTTCGAGGTCGAGTCCGCTGCCCAGGATGTTCTCGCCGAGGTATCCCGCCGCGTAGGCCTCGCGCACGGCCTCGTGCAACCGCCGCAGAACGGGGACGACTTCACCACGCAGATAGATGAAGGCATGCGAAGACCTGATGGCATAACACGCGATCACAATGCCCTCGATGAGGCTGTGCGGGTTCGCGAAGAGGAGCGGGATGTCCTTGCAGGTGCCCGGCTCCGATTCGTCGGCGTTGACAACTAGATAGTGCGGTTTTCCATCACCCTGCGGAATGAACTGCCATTTCATTCCCGTCGGGAATCCCGCGCCGCCGCGCCCGCGCAGACCGGAGTCCTTGACGTACGCGATCAGGTCGTCCGGCGACATGGCGAGCGCCTTGCGGAGCCCCTCGTACCCTTCGTGCCTTCGGTAGACGTCCATCGACCAGGACTTGTCCTCGTCCCAGAAGGCCGACAGCACGGGTGCGAGCAGCTTCTCGGGGCTCGGGTCTTTCAGCTCGGGTGCCAAGGTCATCACTCCCCCTCCTCGGCGGCAGGCCCTGCCGGGTGGGCTGGGTCGGAGGCCGATGTCTCCTGCGGCGCGTCATGTGAGCTGAGGTGCTCGGACGGCGACGGTTCGTGCACCGTCTTGTCCTGCGGCTCGTCGTGCGGGCCGCCGTCCCGCGGATGGACCACGCGCGCGGGTGCGGCCTCTCCCCTTGCCAGGCGGAGGCCCACCAGCGAAGCGGGTCCCGCACTGCCGCTCGCCTCGACGGCCCCGGGCCGCTCGTCGGGGAAGCCGGCCAGAATCCGCGCGGTGTCCTTGAAGGTGCACAGCGGCGCCCCGCGCGTCGGCTCGACCGGCCGGCCCGCGCGCAGGTCGTCGACGAGCCGCTTGGCGCTGCCCGGGGTCTGGTTGTCGAAGAACTCCCAGTTCACCATCACGACCGGCGCGAAGTCGCAGGCCGCGTTGCACTCGATGTGCTCCAGGGTGACCTTGCCGTCGTCGGTGGTCTCACCGTTGCCGACGCCGAGGTGCTCCTGGAGCGCGTCGAAGATCGCGTCGCCGCCCATCACCGCGCACAGCGTGTTGGTGCAGACGCCCACCTGGTAGTCACCGCTCGGCTTGCGCCGGTACATGGTGTAGAAGGTGGCGACCGCGGTGACCTCGGCGGTGGTCAGGTCGAGGACGTCGGCGCAGAACCGCATCCCGGTGCGGGTGACGTGGCCCTCCTCCGACTGCACGAGGTGCAGCAACGGCAGGAGGGCGGACCGGGAGTCGGGGTAGCGGGCGATGATCTCGCGCGCGTCCCGCTCGAGCCGGGCTCGGACGTCGTCCGGGTACGCGGGCGCGGGCAGCTCGGGCATGCCCAGGCTGACGCCGCGCTCCGAAGAAGAGGTGGTCACCGGTCGACGCCTCCCATCACGGGGTCGATGGACGCGACGGCGACGATGACGTCGGCGACCTGGCCGCCCTCGCACATCGCCGCCATGGCCTGCAGGTTGGTGAAGGACGGGTCGCGGAAGTGGACCCGGTAGGGACGGGTGCCTCCGTCGGAGACGACGTGCACCCCGAGTTCGCCCTTGGGCGACTCGACGGCCGCGTACGCCTGTCCCGGCGGAACGCGGAAGCCCTCGGTGACCAGCTTGAAGTGGTGGATCAGGGCCTCCATGGAGGTGCCCATGATCTTCTTGATGTGGTCGAGGGAGTTGCCGAGGCCGTCCGGCCCCAGGGCGAGCTGGGCGGGCCAGGCGATCTTCCGGTCGGCGACCATGACCGGGCCGGGCTGGAGCCGGTCCAGGCACTGCTCGATGATCCCGAGCGACTGGCGCATCTCCTCCAGCCGGATCAGGAAGCGGCCGTAGGAGTCGCAGGTGTCGGCGGTGGGGACGTCGAAGTCGTACGTCTCGTAGTCGCAGTACGGCTGGGTCTTGCGCAGGTCGTGCGGCAGGCCGGTGGAGCGCAGGATCGGGCCGGTGGCGCCGAGGGCCATGCAGCCGGCCAGGTCGAGGTAGCCGACGTCCTGCATACGGGCCTTGAAGATGGGGTTCCCGGTGGCGAGCTTGTCGTATTCCGGGAGGTTCTTCTTCATCTTCTTCACGAACTCGCGGATCTGGTCCACCGCGCCGGGCGGCAGGTCCTGGGCGAGTCCGCCGGGGCGGATGTACGCGTGGTTCATCCGCAGGCCCGTGATGAGCTCGTAGAGGTCGAGAATCATTTCACGATCACGGAATCCGTAGATCATGATCGTGGTGGCGCCGAGTTCCATGCCGCCGGTGGCGATGCACACCAGGTGGGAGGACATCCGGTTCAGCTCCATCAGGAGCACCCGGATGATCTTCGCCCGCTCGGTGATGTCGTCCTCGATGCCGAGCAGTTTCTCGACGGCGAGACAGTAGGCGGTCTCGTTGAAGAAGGACGTCAGGTAGTCCATGCGCGTCACGAACGTGGTGCCCTGCGTCCACGTGCGGAACTCGAGGTTCTTCTCGATGCCGGTGTGGAGGTAGCCGATGCCACAGCGGGCCTCGGTGACGGTCTCGCCCTCGATCTCCAGGATCAGGCGGAGCACCCCGTGGGTGGAGGGGTGCTGGGGGCCCATGTTGACGACGATGCGCTCGTCGTCGGCACGGGCCGCGGACTGGACGACCTCGTCCCAGTCGCCACCGGTGACCGTATATACGGTGCCCTCGGTGGTTTCGCGGGCGGATGCTGACTGCGTGCTCACGAGTACGACCTCCGCTGGTCCGGAGCCGGGATCTGGGCGCCCTTGTACTCGACGGGGATGCCGCCGAGGGGGTAGTCCTTGCGCTGCGGATGGCCCTGCCAGTCGTCCGGCATCATGATCCGCGTCAGGGCCGGGTGACCGTCGAAGACGATTCCGAAGAAGTCGTAGGTCTCGCGCTCGTGCCAGTCGTTCGTCGGATAGACGGAGACGAGCGACGGGATGTGCGGGTCGCTGTCGGGGGCGCTGACTTCCAGGCGGATCAGCCGGTTGTGGGTGATCGAGCGCAGATGGTAGACGGCGTGCAGCTCGCGGCCCTTGTCGCCGAGGTAGTGGACGCCGCTGACGCCGGTGCACAGCTCGAAGCGCAGGGCGGGGTCGTCACGCAGGGTGCGGGCGACGCGCAGCAGGTGTTCGCGCTCGACGTGGAAGGTGAGCTCGTCGCGGTCGACGACCGTCTTCTCGATCGCGTTCCCGGGCAGCAGGCCCTGTTCCTCCAGCGCGCCCTCGAGTTCGTCGGCGACCTCGTCGAACCAACCGCCGTAGGGCCTGCTCGCCGGTCCCGGGAGCCGGACCGAGCGGACCAGGCCGCCGTAGCCGGAGGTGTCGCCGCCGTTGGTGGCGCCGAACATGCCGCGCTGGACGCGGATCTCCTCGCCGCCCTGGCCGCGCTGTCCGGGGAGGTTGGAGGCGGAGAGGTCCTTCTCGGGGTTGGTCCCGTCCGCGGAGCCGTTCACACCGTTGGTGCCGTTCGCGTCGCTCACCGCAGCAGCCCCTTCATCTCGATCGTGGGCAGGGCCTTGAGCGCAGCCTCCTCCGCCTCGCGGGCCGCTTCCTCGGCGTTCACGCCGAGCTTGGAGCTCTGGATCTTCTGGTGGAGCTTGAGGATGGCGTCCATGAGCATCTCGGGCCGTGGCGGGCAGCCTGGGAGGTAGATGTCGACCGGGACGATGTGGTCGACGCCCTGGACGATCGCGTAGTTGTTGAACATGCCGCCCGAGGAGGCGCACACCCCCATGGAGATCACCCACTTGGGGTTCGGCATCTGGTCGTAGACCTGCCGCAGCACCGGCGCCATCTTCTGGCTGACCCGGCCGGCGACGATCATCAGGTCGGCCTGGCGCGGTGAGCCGCGGAAGACCTCCATGCCGAAGCGGGCCAGGTCGTAGCGTCCGGCGCCGGTGGTCATCATCTCGATGGCGCAGCAGGCGAGGCCGAACGTGGCCGGGAAGACGGACGCCTTGCGCACCCAGCCCGCGGCCTGCTCGACGGTGGTCAGCAGGAAGCCGCTCGGCAGCTTTTCTTCGAGTCCCATGTCGTATGGCCCCTCAGTCCCATTCCAGGCCGCCGCGCCGCCATACGTACGCGTACGCGACGAAGACGGTGAGCACGAAGAGCAGCATCTCCACGAGCCCGAAAACACCCAGGGCGTCGAAGGTGACGGCCCAGGGGTAGAGGAAGACGATCTCGATGTCGAAGACGATGAAGAGCATCGCCGTCAGGTAGTACTTGATGGGGAAGCGCCCGCCGCCGGCCGGCGTGGGGGTCGGCTCGATACCGCACTCGTAGGCCTCGAGCTTGGCCCGGTTGTACCGCTTTGGTCCGATCAACGTGGCCATGACCACGGAGAAGATCGCAAAGCCTGCCCCGAGGGCTCCCAGTACGAGGATGGGCGCATACGCGTTCACCGCTCCTCGCTCCTCTCAGTCGGCACTGACTGCTGGCGGTTGCATCGGGCTCACATCAGCCCCACCTGTCGCACGAACCCCGCTCGTCCCGGCGAAGATCGCGAACATGTGAAGCAGGTCACAAGCCCAACTGCCTCGCATCTTATGCCTGCCGCTCTGTGATCTGCGACACGGGGTATTACACAAGCTTTGTGATCTCCACCACCTGACGAAGGATCATGAAGCCGGATGGGCGGTGATCTTCACACGAGAAGCGTCCGAGTGATCACCAGAGGTGACATTTTCGCTCATTGGTGCAGGTCGAGAGGGACGTCTCTATATCAAGAGAGTTCCCTTGCATGCAAATTGGTGCCGGTTGCGTCGCCCTGATAGAGGCACGCGTTCACACCGCAGAGGGAGTCGTGCGGCGAGGTGTGGACGCGTGCACGCGTTCACGAACGGGGTCGGGCACCGATCGCGCACAGGACGCTTGCATTCCGGTAATCGTTCCGTGACCTGCACCACACTCGAAAGAGACGTCAGAGAACCGGGCTTGGCCACGGACCCCAACCAGTGGTAGGTGGCGGGCAATTCGGGCAGAACGACGAAAGCCCATGATCACAGGCTTGATCGCCAGAGTCCGCAATGCCCGTTATGGCGTCAATAAAGAAACTGACAACGGGTGTTCAGGGTGCCCGTTGAACAAATGTGGCGCAGCACACGTTTCTTGAAGGTATGGAGGAGCCCCTGATACCGGTTGTACCCATGTCCCACACCGCTCACATACGCAGCCACCGGAAACCCCGCCGCAGCGCCTCGACGATGGCGATGCGCGCCGGAGTTGCCGGTGGTGTCCTCAGCAGCCTGGCAGTCGCCGGGGCGTCCGGTGCGGCGAACGCGGCCGAGCCGGTGACGCAGACGCTGGAACTGCCCACCCTGACGGGCGATGTGGCCGCTCAGGTCGCCCAGTCCGCGGCCGCCACGCAGCTGGCCGCCGCGAACTACGAACTGCAGGCCGAGCGTGACGCGGCCGCCGCCAAGGCGGCCCAGGAGGCCAAGAAGGACCTCGCCGAGGCCAAGCAGAAGGCCGAGGCCAAGAAGAAGGCCGAGGAGGCCCGCAAGGCCGCCGCTGAAGCCGCCGCGTCCCGTTCCTCGCAGCGGACCACCCTGTCCGCCTCCGCGTCCGCCTCGACGGGGGTCTCCGCTCCCGCCAGTGGCAGCGTCGGGACGGTGATCGCGTTCCTCAAGGCACAGGTGGGCGACGCGTACGTCATGGGCGCCACCGGCCCCAACGCGTGGGACTGCTCCAGCCTGGTCCAGGCCGCCTTCAAGCAGGTCGGCGTCGACCTGCCGCGCGTCTCGCAGGACCAGTCCATGCAGGGCACGGACATCCCCCTGTCCAGCATCCAGGTCGGGGACATCCTGTACTGGGGCTCCAAGGGCTCGGCGTACCACGTGGGCGTGTACATCGGGAACGGCCAGTACCTGGACGCCGCGAACCCCTCGAAGGGCGTCGTCATCCAGGACCTGTCGGGCTACCCGGCCTCGGGCGCGGTGCGCGTGCTCTGAGCCGTACCGGCACACGACGAACACACTGAAGGACCGCGGCCGCTCGGGGGCCGCGGTCCTTCAGTCGTCCCCTGAGGGGCACGCCTCGGGCGCGCCCCTCCCTGCCGGGGTCAGGCCTTGGGAGCCACCTTGCTCAGGCCGTTGATGATGCGGTCCATGGCGTCGCCGCCGGTGGGGTCGGTGAGGTTGGCGAGGAGTTTGAGGGTGAACTTCATCAGCATGGGGTGGGTCAGGCCGCGCTGGGCGGCGATCTTCATGACCTTGGGGTTGCCGATGAGCTTCACGAAGGCGCGGCCCAACGTGTAGTAGCCGCCGTAGGTGTCCTTGAGGATGCGCGGGTAGTGCTGGAGCGCCGTCTCGCGCTGGGCCGGGGTGGAGCGGGCGTGGGCCTGGACGATGACCTCGGCGGCGATCTGACCGGACTCCATGGCGTAGGCGATGCCCTCACCGTTGAAGGGGTTCACCAGACCGCCGGCGTCGCCGACGAGCAGCAGGCCCTTGGTGTAGTGGGGTTGCCGGTTGAAGGCCATCGGGAGGGCGGCGCCGCGGATGGGGCCCGTCATGTTGTCGGGGGTGTAGCCCCAGTCCTCCGGCATCGAGGCGCACCAGGCCTTCAGGACCTCGCGCCAGTCCAGTTCCTTGAAGGAGTCGGAGGTGTTGAGGACGCCCAGGCCGACGTTGGACGTGCCGTCGCCCATGCCGAAGATCCAGCCGTAGCCGGGGAGCAGCCGGTCCTCGCCCGGGCCCCGGCGGTCCCAGAGTTCCAGCCAGGACTCCAGGTAGTCGTCCTCGTGGCGGGGGCTCGTGAAGTACGTGCGGACGGCGACACCCATCGGGCGGTCCTCGCGGCGGTGCAGGCCCATCGCCAGCGACAGCCGGGTGGAGTTGCCGTCGGCGGCGACCACGAGCGGGGCGTGGAAGGTGACTTCGCGCTTCTCCTCGCCGAGCTTGGCGTGGACGCCGGTGATGCGGCCGGTGCGGTCGTCGATGATCGGGGCGCCGACGTTGCAGCGCTCGAACAGCCGCGCCCCCGCCTTCTGCGCCTGGCGGGCGAGCTGCTCGTCGAAGTCGTCGCGCTTGCGGACCAGGCCGTAGTCGGGGAAGGAGGCGAGATCCGGCCAGTCCAGCTGGAGGCGGACACCGCCGCCGACGATGCGCAGGCCCTTGTTGCGCAGCCAGCCGGCCTCCTCCGAGATGTCGATGCCCATCGCTACGAGCTGCTTGACCGCACGCGGGGTGAGACCGTCGCCGCACACCTTCTCGCGCGGGAACTCGGTCTTCTCCAGCAGAAGGACGTCGAGTCCGGCCCGGGCCAGGTGGTAGGCGGTCGTGGAGCCGGCTGGCCCCGCGCCGACGACGATCACATCGGCGGTGTTTTCGGAGAGGGGCTCGGTCACGGCGGGATCTCCCCAAGGTTCGAAATATGCGTGCCGACCGGCACTGGACATGGGCAGTCTATTCAGCGGAACCGATCACCCGGCTGAAGGGCTGCCCCAGTGAACCGAGCTCTCCCCGTAGTACGGCTGCGTGTCCCCACCGACGAGGACGCCGTCGCCTGGCACCGGGCCTTCGCCCACCCGGACGTCATGGAATTCCACGGCGGCAAGGCCGCGGAACTGTTCGTCTACGAGGAGCTGACCGCCCGCCAGCGCCGGCACGACGCCGAGCGCGGCTACTGCCTGTGGACCATGCTCGACGAGTCCGGTCAGGTCATCGGCTTCACCGGCGCCCAGCCCTGGGAGCGGGAGTGGGGTCCGACGGGCGAGGTCGAGATCGGCTGGCGGCTCGCGCGGGAGCACTGGGGCAAGGGGTACGTCACCGCGGCCGCGCGGATGACGCTGGAGCGGGTGCGCGCGGCCGGGGTGCCGAGCGTGGTGGCCATGGTCGACGCGCGCAACGAGCGGTCCATCGCCGTCACCAGACGGCTGGGCATGCGGCTCGCGCAGGTCTTCACGACACCACGCAAGGACGTGGGGCACTGCTACCGGCTCACCTTGTAGCGGAGGTCGCCGATTCCGGAAGCCACCGACCCATTTCGCACACACTGAGTAGTGGATCGCTACAGAAAGCGACTTGAGGCTTCCCGACGGCGCCCCCGGGCGGTTACCCTGCCTGTACCGCTGGGGGTGACATCTGTGCACGCAACGCCCAAAACACCCGAGGTGCGAGTGCCGAAGCTCGTCGGTCTGATGGCCGTGGACGCGCACGAGACGGCGCTGGCACACGGAGTGCTCCTCGCCGCACCCGACCGGCCGGACTTCCCTCGCACCGTCGTCGACTACGTCGTACGGCAGTACCCGCCACCAGGCGTGGAGGTGCCGCGCGGTGCCGTGGTCACGGTCTGGTTCGAGCTGGGGGGAGGTGAGGGCGGCGGGGGCGTGCGCGAGCCGCGCATTCCGAACCCGAGCGGGGGCGGAATGCGACGCGAGCTCGGCGAACCGGGGGACGCCTACGAGATGATCGACAAGTGAGCGTCAGCCGTCGTTGAGGCCGGGGTCGACCTTGAAGCCCCGGTGCAGGGCCACCACCCCGCCCGTCAGGTTGCGCCAGGCCACCCGCGACCAGCCGGCCTTGCGCAGCCGCTCGGCGAGCGCGGGCTGGTCGGGCCAGGCGCGGATGGACTCGGCGAGGTAGACGTACGCGTCCGGGCTGGAGGAGACCGCGCGGGCGACCGGGGGCAGCGCGCGCATCAGGTACTCGGTGTAGACGGTCCGGAAGGGCGCCCACGTCGGGTGCGAGAACTCGCAGATCACGACCCGCCCGCCCGGCCGGGTCACCCGGTACATCTCCGCCAGGGCGGCATCGGTGTCCTGCACGTTGCGCAGCCCGAAGGAGATCGTGACGGCGTCGAAGGTGTCGTCCTTGAAGGGCAGCCGCGTCGCGTCGCCCCCCGTGAACGGCAGCCAGGAGTGCTTCCGCTTGCCGACCTGGAGCATGCCGATCGAGAAGTCGCAGGGGACGACGTACGCGCCGGTGCGGGCGAAGGGCAGCGAGGACGTCGCCGTACCGGCGGCGAGGTCCAGGACCTTCTGCGCGGGGCGGGCGTCGACCGCCTTGGCGACCTCCTTGCGCCATCGGCGGTCCTGGCCGAGGGAGAGCACGTCGTTGGTCAGGTCGTACCGTTCCGCCACGTTGTCGAACATCGAGGCGACTTCGTGCGGCTGCTTGTCCAGGGATGCGCGGGTCACGCGCCCATTGTGGCAGCAGGGGGTACGACGTCACGGCAGCAGCCTCGGCTTCTTGCGTGCCGCCACGTCCTCGACCCAGCCGAACAGCAGCACGAACCCGGCGATCAGGAGCCAGCGGACGCCGAACATGAACCTTGGCTGTCCAAGGGCAGGTACGCCTCGAAGGCCGGCACGTCCCAGAACCGGTCGATCAGCGGGACGGCCAGGATCAGCGCGATCTCGTGCCAGAGGTAGATCGTCACCGCGCGCGCGTTGCCCGACCATGTCCCGCACGACGTCCGGGTAGCGCGACACCATCGAGCCGACCAGGAAGAACGTGCCGGGCACGTCGTACTTCTCGAGGATCTTCAGGAGGACGTCGTCGGGGACCTCGCTGGATCCGGCCCCGGTGCGCACGCGCTGGTCACCGCCGACGTCGGCGCGCAGACAGCCGTCCAGCAGCATTACGCTGGTCAGCGCGAGCGGGAGCAGTCCCGCGAGGATGACCCGGGGTTTC
This sequence comes from Streptomyces griseus subsp. griseus, assembly GCF_000720255.1. Classification (GTDB taxonomy): domain Bacteria; phylum Actinomycetota; class Actinomycetes; order Streptomycetales; family Streptomycetaceae; genus Streptomyces; species Streptomyces griseus_I. The sequence continues at coordinate 79,198 of NZ_JOJE01000010.1, forward strand.
TGCAGGGCCGCGGCCCTGCCCGCCGCGCGTTCCATGCGGCTGGGGGCGCGGCGGCGGCCGCGGGAGGAAGTCGTCGTCATGAAGTGGCTGCGTTCCGGTCAGTTGGCGGCCGCACCGGCGGACGCGGACGGGTTGGGGGCGGAGGCTCCGGAGGCCGGAGCGGACGATGGCAGGCTCGGATTGCATTCCCCGGATATTAGGGACGCTTTATGTGGCCTAAACTCTGGATTTCGTGCGAGAGACCCATGAGAAAAGTCTTGACCTGTCTATTTCCTGAGAAATTTCCGGAACTCCCCCGCAATCGCTCACCGCCGTGAGAGCGTTGAACGTCCTTTTTTCGACGAGAGCGGGTGCATGTGCAATGAGGAGTCTCCGGACGTCGATGGCCGGGCTCGGCTGTCTGTTCGCCCTGGCCGCGACGGGGTGCTCCGCGGACTCCGGAGACAGTACGGACGCGGCGCCGGCACCACCGGAACGGACGTCCGCGTCACCGTCGCAAAGCACCGCCCCCACCACGACCGCACCCGCCGTACCGGCGTCTCCCGCCTACGCCCCGTACGTCAGCGCCACCGAGGCCTCCGCCAACGACCCGGCCGGCGATCCGTCGACGTACAACCTGGCTTTCGTGATCTCCGACGGGAGCAGTTGTACGCCCAAGTGGAACGGCACGCACTCGATCGGCGACTCGAAGGTCATGTCCCGTATCGCGGCGCTCAAGAAATCCGGCGGCACCGTTCGTGTTTCCTTCGGCGGATCCTCCGGCAAGGAACTCGGGGCGACCTGCGACAGCGCGTCGGAACTCGCCCAGGCGTACGGCGCCGCTCTGGACGCGGCGGGATCGGCCCAGGCCGACTTCGACATCGAGGGCGACGAGTTGACCGACCCCGGCTCGGTCGACCTGCGCTCCCGGGCGATCGCGACGCTCCAGGAGGAACGCCCCGATATGGAGGTCTCCTTCACACTCCCGGTGATGCCGTCCGGGCTGGACGCCGACAGCCTGGCCCTGCTGGAGTCCGCCGATGAACACGGCGTGCGGGTCGCCACCGTCAACATCATGACCATGAACTACGGCGAGTCGTACGACGACGACATGGGCGACTACGCCGTCACCTCGGCGACCGCCACCCAGGCCCAGCTCAAGGAGGTCTTCGGCCTGTCGGACGCGGAGGCCTGGCGGGGCATGGCGCTCACCTCGATGATCGGCGTCCAGGACGTCGACAACGAGACGTTCACCCTCGCGGACGCGGCCGAGGTGCGGACGTTCGCCGAGGAGAAGGAGGTCGCCTGGGTGTCCATGTGGTCCACCTTCCGCGACCAGCAGTGTGCGGACAAAGCCACAGGCCGGGACGATCCGTTGACCAACTGCAGCGGGGTGAAGCAGGGTTCCGGAGCCTTCGCCGAGGCGTTCTCCCGGTAGTGCTCCGCCGGGTGCTCACCGCCGCCGGTAGACGATCCGCCCCTCCACGATGGTCGCCACGCACGTGCGCGCGGCCCCTCGTTCGGCGAGCGCCGCCTCGTCCGGTACGTCGAAGAAGGCGAACCGCGCGGCGGAGCCCCGCTCCCTCGGCCATGCGAACTCCACGTCCAGATCGCCGGCGTACGGGTCGAGCGTGGGCACCCCGCCGGGCCGCCCGATCCGGCCCATGGTCCCGATCCCCGAACGGTGCACGGCGTCCCGCACCGCGCGGTTGCGCAGCTCCTCGCAGGCCGCCGTGACCGTGCCGTGGGCCAGCATGCGCTGAACCCCGCGCCGGGCGCTCGCACCCCAGCGGGCGTCGTCCATGGCCAGCGACGCGAGCGCGTCCCCGAACAACGGCTCGGTGCCCAACTCGTCGGCCTCGCGCGGGTCGGGGTGGTACGCCTCCTCCAGCAGCTCGTTGCCGTAGAGGTTGATGAGCCCGGGCGTGAGGATGCCGGGCCACTGGCGCACCCGCGCGCGCGGATGGGCGGCGGCGAGTTGCTCCAGCGGGCCGGCCTCGGCGACCCACGCGCCCTTGACGGCGAGTGCCCGGCCCCGGGAGTCGGCGTGAATGGTCAGCACGTGCTGCCCCGTCGAAGGCTCACGAGATCAGTTGGACGCGAGGAGCTTCAGCTCGGGGTGTGCCGTCCCGCCCGCGATCGCCGTCGAGGAGATGTGGGAGGCGACCCGCTCGTCGACGGGGTCGTTCGCCGGGTCGTCGTGGACGACGATGTGCTCGTACGTCGTGGTCCGCTGGGCCGGGACGCGCCCTGCCTTGCGGATCAGGTCGATGATCTCCATCCGGTTGGAGCGGTGCTTGGCGCCGGCGGAGGAGACGACGTTCTCCTCCAGCATGATCGAGCCGAGGTCGTCCGCGCCGTAGTGCAGCGACAGCTGGCCGACCTCCTTGCCGGTGGTCAGCCAGGAGCCCTGGATGTGCGCGATGTTGTCCATGAACAGCCGCGCGATGGCGATCATCCGCAGGTACTCGAAGAGGGTGGCCTGGGTGCGCCCCTTCAGGTGGTTGTTCTCGGGCTGGTAGGTGTACGGGATGAAGGCCCGGAAGCCGCCCGTGCGGTCCTGGACGTCGCGGATCATCCGCAGGTGCTCGATGCGCTCGGCGTTGGTCTCGCCGGTGCCCATCAGCATGGTCGAGGTGGACTCCACGCCCAGCCGGTGCGCGGTCTCCATGATCTCCAGCCAGCGCTCGCCGCTCTCCTTCAGCGGGGCGATGGCCTTGCGCGGGCGCTCGGGCAGCAGCTCCGCGCCGGCACCGGCGAAGGAGTCCAGACCCGCCGCGTGGATGCGCTGGATCGCCTCCACGACCGACACCTTCGAGATGCGGGCCATGTGCTCGACCTCGCTCGCCCCCAGGCTGTGGATGACGAGCTGCGGGAACGCCTTCTTGATGGCGGAGAAGTGCTCCTCGTAGTACTCGACGCCGTAGTCCGGGTGGTGGCCGCCCTGGAACATGATCTGGGTCCCGCCCAGTTCCACCGTCTCGGCACACCTGCGCAGGATGTCGTCGAGGTCGCGGGTCCAGCCCTTGTCCGTGTCCTTCGGCGCCGCGTAGAAGGCGCAGAACCGGCACGCCGTCACGCACACGTTCGTGTAGTTGATGTTCCGCTCGATGATGTACGTCGCGATGTGCTCGGTCCCGGCGTACCTGCGGCGGCGTACGGCGTCGGCGGCGGCGCCCAGCGCGTGCAGCGGCGCGTCCCGGTAGAGGACGAGCGCCTCCTCGGGGGTGATCCGCCCGCCGTCCGCGGCACGGTCGAGCACGGACTGGAGGTCGGCCTTCTCGGTCACCGGGCGTCCCTTTCGTCAAGGGTGAATAAGAGGTGCGCGGAGCGCTCGGACAAGGGTGGGGGTGGGAGACGGGTGGGCGGACCGAACCAGCCTACGTCAGCCGTTTTCCCGAGGGGACGTCAGGCCGTGTACGCGCCGATGAGCAGCCCGAGGAACGCTCCCGCGATCAGGAACGGCCCGAACGCGATCGCCGTCTTGCGCCCCGCGCGCCGCGCCAGGACGAGGACGCCGCCGTACGCGGCCCCGAGCAGGAACCCGGCGAACGTGCCCAGCATCACCGTGGGCCAGCCGTACCAGCCGAGGACGGCGCCCGCCCCCAGCGCCAGTTTCACATCGCCGAAGCCCATGCCGCCGGGGTTGAGGAGATGCAGGACGAGGTAGCCGGCGCCCAGGGCCAGGGAGCCGAGCAGGGCCGTCGTCCAGTCACCGGCGTGCTCGGGCGCCAGGGCGGCCAGGCCCAGCAGCGCGAGAGCGGCGGCCGCGAGCGGCAGCGTGAGCGGGTTGGGCAGCCGCCGCACCCGCAGATCGACCGCCGCCAGCAGCACCCCGACGGGCACCAGCAGCAGCCAGACGGCGAGCTCGGGCCGCGTACCGGTGGCCGCGGCGAGGGCGGCGCAGAGAAGAGCGGTGACCGCGGCGAGCGGGAGAGCACGAGGTCCGTACGGCGTCCCCGGACCCTCGACGCAGGCCTCGCACGGCGTCCGTCCCACCCAGCCCCGGAGCCGCCCGCCGATCGGATGCCCCTCGGGACAGGCCTCCCGCCACGGCTCCTCGTCCGGCACCGAGAACCGGTACGCGGCCCTCGGCAGCAGCGCCCCCGCCGCCGCACCCCACACCACCGCGACCAGGACCAGCAGCAGGTCGGTCATGCCGGGCCCCTCCCCTCTCCCCTACTTGACCTTCGCGAGCCGGGCCACCGGACGGCCGGAACCGTCGCTGTCCGAGGCGTACGTGAGGCCGTCGCCGGCCGGGGTGAGCGTGACCGTGGCGGCGCTCTTCACACAGGTCGCCGGATTCGAGTCGGCGCCCACGGACGTGGCGACGATCTGCTTGTCCGTCACCTCCTTCAGGGTGAGGACGTCGACGCACACCATGGTCCCGAACGGATCCGTGTTGCGGACGCTGCCCAACTCCTCCCCCACCGCCACCTGCTTCACGGTCACCCGGAACGTGCCCATCGGGACGCTGCCGTCGAGCCCGGTGCCCTGCCCCTGCCAGGTGCCGAGGTAACGAGCGGGTACGCCGACGACCTGTGAGGCGGCATCACTCGGCAGGTCACTGCCCGTGGGTGACGACGTGGCGGACGACGAGGGTGACGACGTGGGTGACCGCGTAGGCGTGGACCCCGGCGCCGACGTCGGCGCGGCGGAGTACTCGCCACCCGCCGAGGTGTCGCTGTCGCTGTCGCGGTCGCCGCCCGGCAGCAGGTCGAACACGAACACCGACCCCACCGTCACCGCCGCCAGCGCTCCCGCCACCGCGAGAGCCACCGTGCAGCTCAGCCGACGCCCCCGCCCCTCGTCCCCGGGCGTCGACGTCGCCGCGACGGACACGGAGAGCCTGCCGGGCCCCGTCCCCGACACCCCCGACGCCACACCCCCGTCCTGCGGCGGCGCGTCACGCGGCTCCGGTACGTAGGGCAGGGCGTCCACCGGCAACGGCGTCGCGGGAGGCGGGATCACGGGAGCCGGAATCACGGCAGGAGGCATCACGGGAAGAGGCATCACGGGAGGCGGCCCGAACTCACCCACCCCCGAAGCCCCGCCCACCGAAGGACTGCTGAACTCCACCGGCCCCGACGGCGCCGCCCCGGCCGTCCCGGCCGCCTCGAGGTTCAGCAGCTGTACGGCACTGCGCCCGACTCGCTCCACCAGCGCACCCGGCAACCAGCCCGCCGCCACCAGCCGTGCCGTGCCCTCCGGAGCGAGCCGCAGGGCGACGTCCCGGGGCGTGGGCCGGACCGCCGGATCCTTGGCCAGGCACGCCTCGACCACCTCACGCAGCTCACCGCCCAACTGCCCCAGCCGCGCCTCCTCGTGGACGACCTTGTAGAGCAGCGCCGCCGAGGAGTCCCCCGGGAACGGCGACTCGCCGGCCGCCGCGTAGGCGAGGACCGCGCCGAGGGAGAAGACGTCGGCCGCGCCGGTCGCGCCCTTGCCGAGGATCTGCTCGGGGGACATGTAGCCGGGGGAGCCGATCGAGACGCCGGTCGAGGTCAGGGAGGCCGTGCCGTCGGTGGCGCGGGCGATGCCGAAGTCGATGAGCAGCGGGCCGTCCACGGTGAGCAGGACGTTGGACGGCTTCACGTCCCGGTGCACCAGCCCCAGGTCGTGCACCGCCGTCAGCGCCTCGGCGAGGCCCGCGCCCAGGACCCGTACGGTGTGCTCGGGCAGCGCCCCGCCGTCCGCGACGGCGCCGGCGAGCGACGGGCCCGCCGCGTACGCGGTGGCGACCCAGGGGACCGACGCGTCAGGGTCGGCGTCCAGGACCGGTGCGGTCCAGGCGCCGCCGACCCGCCGGGCCGCCTCGACCTCGCGGCGGAAGCGGGCGCGGAACTCCTCGTCCAGCGCGAAGTGCGGGTGCACGATCTTGACGGCGACCGTGCGGCCTCCGGCGCTGCGGCCCAGATAGACGCGGCCCATCCCGCCGGAGCCGATCCGGCCGAGCAGTCGGTAGGGCCCCATGGCGGTGGGCTCGTCGGCTCCGAGCGGCTGCATGGCGTCCACCTCTCCCCCGTAGGACTGCACAGCAGATTAGTGCGGCGGGGCGGCCGTGCCCTCGGTGCCGGAGCAGCTGCAGCCGTACTGGAACAGACGCCGTGCCCACGGGCGCGGATGCAGCCCCCGTGGAACAGACGCCGTGCCCACGGGCGCGGATGCAGCCCCCGTGGAACAGACGCGGCGCCCGGCACGGCCGCGGCGCCCTACTGGAGCAGATCCACCCGCACGTCCGCCGGGAAGCCGGTCGTCGGGCCGACGCGGCGGGCGAACTCGGCGACCGCGGCGAGTTGGGGGACGCCGAAGCGGAAGTCGAGGGTGGTGAAGTAGCGCTGGAGCACCGCCTCGTCGAAGGCCTCCCAGCGGGCCGCCTGCTCGGCGACCTTGCCGACCTCCTCCAGGGAGAGGTTGCGGGAGGCGAGGAAGGCCTCGTGGACCTGGCGGGTGATGACCGGCTCCCGCTCCACGTAGTCCCGTCGCGCCGCCCAGACGGCGAAGACGAACGGCAGCCCGGTCCACTCCTTCCAGAGCGCGCCGAGGTCGTGCACCTCCAGCCCGAACCGCGGCCCGTCCAGCAGGTTGGCCCGCAGCGCCGCGTCTCCGATGAGTACGGCCGCCTCCGCCTCCTGCATCATCAGGCTGAGGTCGGGCGGGCAGGAGTAGTAGTCGGGCTGGACGCCGAAGCGTTCCGCCAGCAGCAGCTGGGCGAGGCGGACGGAGGTGCGCGAGGTCGAGCCGAGGGCGACCCGGGCACCGTCCAGCCGGTCCAGTGGGACCTGCGAGACGATCACGCAGGACATGACCGGCCCGTCGCAGCCGACGGCGATGTCGGGGAAGGCCACCAGGTCGTCCGCGTTCTTCAGGAACTCGACGAGGGTGATGGGCCCGATGTCGAGGTCTCCCTGCACCAGCTGCTCGCTGAGCTTCTCCGGGGTGTCCTTCGTCAGCTCGAAGTCGAGCAGCGTGCCCGTTCTCGCGAGCCCCCAGTAGAGGGGCAGGCAGTTCAGGAACTGAATGTGGCCGACGCGCGGCCGGGTGCGAGAATTGTCCACATCGCGAGGCTAGCCCGCGTGGGGTACGGTTCCCCCTTCAGGGTGGGCCTCGATGGGGGTTACGTGTCGCTCCCTGTCGTGGAGGTCGAGTCAACCTCACCCACATGGTTTCAAACATCCGGGTGAAGTGATCTTGACCTCTATTGCTTTCGGCTGCCTGCGTGCTAGGCTCGCCGCAAGTTGCAGTTTGGTTTCCCTTGCAGTACAGAGCCTGCGGAGCATGTAACCGCGGGCTCTCGTCGTTTTCAGACGTATGCAGAGTTGTGCGGCATCTTGTTTTCACACTTGCAGGGTTCTGGAGCAGGGCAACCCTTTGGGCCCAAGGAGGGCTTATGGCTACCGGAACCGTGAAGTGGTTCAACGCCGAAAAGGGCTTTGGCTTCATCGCCCAGGAAGGCGGCGGACCCGACGTCTTCGTTCACTACTCCGCGATCAACGCCGCCGGCTTCCGCTCCCTCGAGGAGAACCAGTCGGTGAGCTTCGACGTCACGCAGGGTCCGAAGGGCCCGCAGGCGGAGAACGTCACTCCCATCTGATCGCGCCGCACCGCAGTACCCAAGGAGCCCCGCGCCATCCGGCGACGGGGCTCCTGCCCTTTCCCGCCCCCGCTCCCGGCTTCACCCCTCACACGTGCTGCATGACCAGCACGAACGTCGTCCCCGGCGTCAGCGCCTCGTACGCGTGCGGCACATCCCCCCGGTAGGTCAGGTAGTCCCCCGGCCCCAGCTCCACGCTCTCCCCGACCGGCCCGGCCTTCATCCGCCCCGTACTGACGACCAGGTGCTCCACCGAGCCCGGAATGTGCGGCTCCGACACCCGGGGCGTGCCCGGTTCCGCCCGCAGGTGGTAGATGTCCCGCCGGGCCCCGGGAGGGCTGGCCGACAGCAGCGTGCCCACGAAGTTGGCCTGCTCCGAGGCGACCGCCGGCCCCTCCCCCGCCCGGATCACCCGCACCGCCGACGTAGGCGGCTCCACCAGTGCGCTGAACGGCACCCCCAGCGCCACCGCCAGCGCCCAGATCGTCTCCATGCTCGGATTACCGCTCGCCGCCTCCAGCTGCGACAGCGTCGACTTCGCGATCCCTGCCCGCTTGGCCAGCTCGGACAGGGACAGCCCGGCCCGGGTGCGCTCGCGGCGCAGGGAGGCGGCGATCCAGTCGAGGGGAAGGCGGGGCGGCGGTGTCGACGCATCGACCACGGGGCACTCCATTCGTTCAACCATTCCGGAAGCGGGCTTCATCGTTCGCTACAGAAGTACGCTCGTTCGCCTTGACGAACACCACGTTTCTTGTCCAGTGTAGAAAACATGCGTTCGTCACACCGAACAAAGCAGCCCACAGAGCAGCCCACAGAGCTCCTCCGGGACGTCGCCCTCGTGTGCCTCGCGGGCGGCATCGTCGGCGTCTCGTTCGGCGCGATCGCCGTGGCGGGCGGCCTGCCGGTGTGGGTACCGGTGGTGATGTCCCTGATCGTGTACGCGGGCTCCGCCCAGTTCAGCGCGGTCGGCGTGCTGCTGGCCGGGGGCGGCCCGCTCGCCGCGGCGGCCACCGGCCTGCTCCTCAACACCCGCACCGCCGCCTACAGCCTGGCCGTGGCCGACGTACTGGGCCGGGGCCGCCTCGCCCGGTTCCTGGGCGCACACCTCGTGACCGACGAGACCGTGGCGTTCGCCCTCGCCCAGCCCGATCCGCTACGGCGCCGGACCGCGTTCTGGGTGTCCGGGATCGGCCTCTTCACCACCTGGAACATGTCCGTGCTCGCCGGAGCCCTGGCCGGCGGCGCCCTCGGGGACACCGCCCGCTACGGCCTGGACGCCGCCTTCCCCGCCGTGCTCGTGGCCCTCGTCCTGCCCGCGCTGCGCGCGGACAAGCGGGTACGGCGGGCCGCGCTGCCCGGCGCGGCGGTGGCCCTGGCGGTGGCGCCGGTCGTCCCGGCCGGGGTGCCGGTGCTGGCCGCGCTGAGCGGGCTCGCCGCGCTGTACCGCAGGAAGGGAGCGGCATGACCGCGACGTTCGTCATGATTCTGGCGCTCGCTGCGGGAACGTACGCCTTCCGCCTGGTGGGCCCCGTTCTGCACGGGCGGGTCGACATCTCGCCCCGCCTCCAGGACCTTCTCTCGACGGGTGCCGTCGTTCTCCTGGTCGCCCTGCTGGCCACCGGGGCACTCACCGAGGGCGGTCACTTCGCCGGCTGGGCGCGCCCGGCCGGGGTGCTCGTCGGCGGACTGCTCGCTTGGCGGCGGGCGCCGTTCGCGGTGGTGGTCCTGGCCGCGGCGGGCGCGACGGCACTGCTGCGGGCGGCCGGGGTGGCCTGAACCGGCCCGCATGTCAGTGGCCCCGGTTAGGCTCCCCCGCCATGACCGACACCGCCGGCTTCCTCGCCACCACCCGGACGTTCTACGACGCCATCGCCGACGACTACGCCGACCACTTCCAGGACGGGTACACGAGGAGGCCCCTGGAGCGGGCGCTGCTCACCGCGTACGCGGAACTGGTGGGTGACAAGGGCACGGTGGCGGACCTCGGCTGCGGGCCCGGGTGGGTCACGGGGTACCTCGCAGGCCTCGGTCTGCCGGTGTTCGGGGTCGACCTGTCGGAGGGGATGCTGGCGGTGGCCCGGCGCGAGAACCCGGAACTGCGGTTCGAACAGGGTTCGATGCTGGAGCTGGACATCCCCGACGGGGAACTCGCGGGCGTGGTGTCCTGGTACTCCTCCATCCACACCCCCATGGACCGGCTCCCCGACCTCTTCGCCGAGTTCCACCGCGTCCTGGCACCGGGCGGCCACCTGCTCCTCGCCTTCCAGGTGGGCGACGAGCCGCGCCACCTCGACCGGCCGTGGGGGCACCCGGTGACCCTCGACTTCGAACGCCGACGCCCGGACCGCGTCGTCGAGCTGCTGGTGTCCGCCGGATTCGCACTCCACTCCCAGGCGGTACGCGAACCCGACGAGTCCCTGGGCGACACGGCACCCCAGGCCTTCCTGACGGCCCACAAGGCATCAAGAGCGGCGGACTGAAAACACGGAGGTGAACACTCCGCCTTCCGGTGCGGAATTCCGGAGAACGGCGGAGTGAAGTCGTGGGTGGCGCCTTTCCCCGGCACAACCGGTTCACCTGATTCAGGGTCAAAGAGGTGATCGCAGGATACGGAAACCGGAATTGCCGAAGGGGCGTCTCCGCATGCGCACGCACCGAACCACTACCGTCACCGCCGCCCTCGCCTTATGCCTCGGCGGCGCGATCCTCTCGGGACCCACCGCCCAGGCGGCCCCGACGGCCACGGCCTCCCTCGTCCACCAGGAGGGCGAGCTCTGGTACAAGGCGGCCCCGGGCCAGACCAACCGCCTCACCGTGTCGGCCGAGGTGGTGCCCAGGACGGAGTTCGAGTCCGACTACGTCCTCACCTTCCGCGACCGCGTCGGCATCACCCTCGCGGCCGGCGAATGCACGTACCCGTCGGCGAGCGACCACACCGTCGCCCGGTGCGTGGTCCCCATCCCCCTCGGCTCCGACGACTCCGACATCTACGACGTCGATCTCGGCGACCGCGACGACACGGCCACGATCCCCGCCGACAACTCCGCGTACGCCGCGATCCACGGCGGCTCCGGCAACGACGTCATCCGGGGCAGCGGAGCGTCGGTCCTCTACGGCGAGGCCGGCAACGACCGCCTCGCGGGAGGCGGGGGCGTCTGGGGCCTCGGCTCCTTCGGCGGCCCCGGCGACGACACCCTCACCGACTGCCGCTACGAGTGCCACGGCGGCCCGGGCAACGACTCCCTCACCGGCGGCGCCGAGGAAGTCGAGAACACCCTCTTCGGCGACGACGGCAACGACGTGCTGCACGGCCGCACGGGCGCCGACGTCCTGTACGGGGGCAAGGGCAACGACAAGCTGTACGGGGAGCAGGGCAACGACGTGCTGTACGGCAACAGCGGCAACGACGTGCTGCACGGGGGCCCGGGCAGGGACAGGCTGTCGGGGGGACCGGGGAGGGACCAGGAGTACCAGGGGTGAGGGGACGAGAGGTGAGCGGTGAAGGGTGACGGCCGCGCCCTCGGTCGGGTCAATGGGCGAATCGAGTCGTGGGGGGCCTTACACAGGGAGGGCAGAGCGGAACCGTAGACACGCAAGGAGTCCCCGTGAGTACCGCAACCAGCGCCGCCCAGACCCGTCGCATCCTGGAACTGCTCGCGCATGCCGATCCCCGGTGGTGGGAGATCATCGAGCCGCATCTGCCCCTGTTCGACGGGCGTCTCGGTGCGCGGTCGGCGGACGGGGACGAGGCGCGGCTCAATCCACAGCCGCTGCCGCCCCGGGAGGCCGTGTGGCGGGCGATCCGGGACACCGCGGTGTCGGTCGCGGAGGCGACGATCGCCGCCAGCCTGGCCGGCCGGAACCCCGTCGAGGTCCTCGCGGAGGTCGGGGACGACTACTGCCCCACCCCGCCGAAGTTCCCCTGGCCCAAGAAGTGGCCGGTACCGGTGCAGGTGCAGCAGCAGTTCCTCGCCGACGGGGCCCACCTCGGGCCCGCCGTCCAGGCCACGGCCGGGCTGGTCTTCCAGACGTACGCCGACCGGACCACGGACGAGGCGCTCAGCAGCGCCTTCTCCGGTCTGGCCCAACGTCTGGTGGACACGGCCCTGCGGAGCAACACCCCGTAGGTCCGGCGAGGAGAGCGGCCTCGTAGGCCTCCCGCCCGAACACGTACGGGCCGAGTCGGGGTGACCGTGATGCGGGCCAGCAGGGGCCAGCACTGCCAGATGCCGCAGCCGCAACCGCAGCCGAGGACGGGGTGCTGTGTGCCGTCGATGCGGATGCCCCACACCGCCGCGGCCGGGTTCTCGGACCAGGGGTGGTGGCGGAACTCGATGCCGTTGTGGTGCGCGGTCACGCCCGTGCCCTCCCCGTGCCCACCCCGGTCCGCGAGCTCTTTACCTCACGTACAGCCCCTCCACCTGCGTCGCGAAGTCCCGCATGATCGCCTCGCGGCGCAGCTTCATCGACGGGGTCAGATGGCCGGACGTCTCCGTGAAGTCGACGGGGAGGACGGCGAAGCGGCGGATGGACTCGGGGCGGGAGACCAGCTTGTTGGCCTCGTCCACCGCGCGTTGCAGCACCGCGTTCAGGTCGTCGTCGCCGATGAGGAGTTCGGCCGGGACGGGGTGCTTGCCGTTCATCTGGCGCCAGTGGGTGAGGCCGTCGGGGTCGAGGGTGATCAGCGCGGAGACGTAGGGGCGGGCGTCGCCCAGGACGATGCACTGGGATATCAGGGGGTGGGAGCGCAGCCAGTTCTCCAGCGGGGCGGGGGCCACGCTCTTGCCGCCCGCCGTGATGATCATTTCCTTCTTGCGGCCGGTGATCGTGAGGAAGCCCTCGTCGTCCAGTTCGCCGATGTCTCCGGTGGCCAGCCAGCCGTCGGGGGCGGCCGGGACGACGCCGCCGGCCGCCGGGTCCCAGTAGCCACGCAGGACGTGGCCGCCGCTGATCAGGATCTCGCCGTCGGCGGCGATACGGACCTTCGTCCCGGGCATCGGCCAGCCCACCGTCCCGAGACGCGGCTTCATCGGGGGCGTCACCGTGGACGCCCCCGTCGTCTCGGTCAGGCCGTAGCCCTCGTAGATCTCGATGCCCGCCCCCAGGTAGAAGGAGGAGAGGCGGCGGCCGAGAGGGGAGCCGCCGCAGATGGCGTGCCGGACGCGGCCGCCCATGGCGTTGCGGATGCGGCGGTAGACCAGCGGGTCGTAGAAGGTGCGGGCGGCTCTCAGGGCCGTGTTGGGGCCGGAGCCGGTGCCCGTCTTGTGGGCCTCCACCGCCTCGCCGTAGCGGCGGGCGATCGACACCGCGCGGTCGAAGGAGGAGAGGCGGCCGCCCGATTCGGCGCGGGCGCGGGCGGTGTTGTAGATCTTCTCCAGCATGTAGGGGATGGCCAGGAGGCAGGTCGGGCGGAAGGCGGCCAGGTCGGGGAGGAGGTCCTCGGCCTTCAGGCTGGGGGCGTGGCCCAGGCGGACGCGGGCGCGTACGCAGGCGATGGCGACCATCCTGCCGAACACGTGGGACATCGGCAGGAACAGCAGGACCGACACCTCCTCGTTCGACCGCGCCTTGAAGATCGGGTAGAGGTACTCGATCGCGTTGTCGACCTCGGCGAAGAAGTTGCCGTGGGTGAGGACGCAACCCTTGGGGCGGCCGGTGGTACCGGAGGTGTAGATCAGGGTGGCGAGGGTGTCGGGGACCAGCATCCCGCGTCGTACGGCGACTTCCTGGTCCGGCAGGTGTGCGCCCCGTTCCTCGAGCCGGTCCAGGTGGCCCTTCTCGATGACCCACATGTGCTGGAGGTCGGGCAGGCGGTCGCGTTCGGGGCCGATGGCGGCGGCCTGGCCGGCCGTCTCGGTCACGAGGGCGACCGCGCCGGAGTCCTGGAGGATCCAGCGGGTCTGGAAGACGGAGGAGGTCGGGTAGACGGGGACGGTCACCAGGCCGGCCGCCCACGCGGCGAAGTCGAGGAGTGTCCACTCGTACCGCGTGCGCGCCATGACGGCGATCCTGTCGCCCGGTACCAGGCCCTCGGCGACGAGTCCCTTGGCGAGCGCGTGCACCTCGGCGGCGAACTCGGCGGCCGTGACGTCCACCCAGGTGCCGTCCTGGGTCTTGCGGCTGATGACGACCGCGTCGGGGGCGGCGGCCGCGTTGTCGAAGGGCAGGTCGGCGAGCGAGCCGTGGGTGACGGGCAGGGCGAACGGGGGCATCGAGGCCTCGCGTACGACTCCGTCGAGTCGGCGGGTCTCGGGGGCGACGAGGGTGGGGGGAGCGTCGTCGTAGCTTGCGGTGGTGGAGTACGGCGTGGACACGGGCGGCTCCCTGGGCGTGCAGCGTCGAACTGCCTTGCTGCAATACGTACGTGCCCCGAGTGGCGGGGCGTTCACCGTCGGTGGCGGAAGAAACGCGTTACCGACGGTTAGGAAGGGGATCGTACGGGGCTGCTGTGGTGGGTTTGTGCGGGTACGGAGGCGATCCGGGGCCAGGCCTGTGCAACCTCGGGGGTTATGTGAGCGACCCTCACGTACGTCCCAGCCTGCTCCGACCTAGACTTACCCAGGGTAACCTGACTCCAGAGTAAGTAAATGGGACACACACCACGCCGACCCCTGGGGAGATCGACATGGCCGACCGCTGTCTGAGCTTCACCGGCAAATCCGCCTGCGTCGACGGACAGGTCGTACGGGTCTGCGAACAGAGCCCGCTGGGGGCCCGATGACCCTCCTCACCCGCTCCCCCGCCCTCGCCCCGCTGCTCGCCCGGGGCACCCTGCTGTCCCTCTTCAAGCACCCTCACCCGGACGCCGACTTCCCCCGCACCCCGCTCGTGCTGCCCGGCCTGCGCGTCGACCTCGCCCGGCTGGCCGCCTACGAGCGGGTGTGCGGCTTCGCCACCGGCGAGGACGCCCTGCCGATCACCTTTCCGCACGTCCTCGGTTTCCCGCTCGCGATGCACCTGATGAGCGGCCGGGACTTCCCGCTCCCGCTTCTCGGCCTGGTCCACACGTCGATCGACATCACCCGGCACGCCTCGCTGCCCGCCACGGCGGCCTACGACCTCAGCGTGCGCGTGGCGGGGCTGGCGCCGCACCGCAGGGGCACGGAGGCCGCCGTCGTCACCGAGCTGCGGCTCGGTGACGACGTGGTGTGGGAGTCGCGGAGCGCCTATCTGGCACGGCACCGCACGGACGGACGTACCGCCGGGGCACCCGAACCCCCGGCGCGTGCGAGCGGGCGGAAGCCGCTTCCCCACCTGGCCGAATGGCGGCTGGCCGCCGATGTCGGGCGACGCTACGCAGCCGCGTCCGGCGACCGCAACCCCATCCACCTGCACGCCCTCACCGCCCGCCTCTTCGGCTTCCCCCGGGCCATCGCGCACGGCATGTGGACGGTCGCCCGCTGCCTCGCCGCCCACGGCACCCCGCACGCGGCCCGGGTCCGGGCGGAGTTCAGGGCTCCGGTGCTGCTGCCGGGGACGGTGCGGTACGCGGCGGACGGGGAGCGGTTCGAGCTGAGGAGCGGTGACGGGGAGAAGGCGCATGTGACGGGGAGCGTGCGGCTGCTGCGATGAGCGGGGCCGGACCTGACGGTGTGCGCGTTCAGCCGCCGCCGTGAGCGGCCGGCTCCTCCGGCGGTACCGAGGGCTGGGCCGGCGGCGACCAGGAGCGGCCCGCCATGAGGCTGCCGAGGCCCGCCCACGCGAAGTTCATCAGGGTCGTGGCCGTCTGCCGGGCGGTGACGCCCTCCGTGGCGTTGGCCCAGGCGGCGAGGGACTCGGCGGCGCCCACCAGGGCCTGGGCGAGACCGGCGACCTCGCGTTCCTGAAGGTCGGGGGCGACGGGGGTCCCCCCGCCCGAGCGAAGCCGGGAGTGGGGGACGGCGTCGCGGGCCGCGATCGCGATCAGCTGGGTGACGAACGCGACGATTTCCTCCCGCATCGCGGCGACCTCGCTCGCGAACGGCTCACCGTGGGTGCGGGCCTGGAGGTGCAGTACCGTCCAGGCCTCCGGATGGTGAGCGGTGTGCGTGAAGAACGCCAGCAGTCCGTCCCAGAGTTGGCGGTCGGCGGACAGCCCGGGGTGGACACCGGCCCGGACCGCCTCGGTCAGCGCCTTCGCCTCGCGGCGGATGCAGGCGGTGAAGAGGTCTTCCTTGGAGTTCAGGTACAGGTACACCAACGGCTTGGACACGCCCGCGAGTTCGGCGATGTCGTCCATCGAGGCGGCCATGTACCCGCGCTGCCCGAAGGTCCGTACGGCGGCGTCCAGCATCTGCTGCTCACGGACGGCACGCGGCATCCGCTTGCTCTTCACGACACCCATGGGCAAAGCCTAGTTGGGGCCGCGCCGAGTGAGACCCCTACGAGGCGTGGCTCTGCGTCTGACCTTGCGTCTGCCCCTGAGCCTGACCCTGGGCGCGGGCGCTGTCGTCGGCCACGTCCTCCTGGCTGCGGTTCGCCTCCAGGTTCGCCTTGACGCGGTCCACCCGCTGCACGACCTGGATCGAGGCGCGGTCCCGCTCCTTGCGCAGCACCACGAAGCTGATCGGGGCGGAGATCACCAGCGACAGCAGGATCACCCACATGCCGTTGGACTGGCCGAGGCCGCGCGGGACGACACCGGAGTAGACGAGGCCCCAGACGACCACGAGGCAGCCCACGAAGATCCCGAGGCGCATCAGCGTGTAGCGGAGCATCTCAATCCACTCTTCCGTTTCTGGCACAAAGGGGCACTGTCCAGTGAAGCACGCCGGTGTACCGGTCCTGCACGGGGGTACGCCGGCTCAGCCCAGCGGCAGCAGCATGATGACGTCGTCGCGGTCGTCGCCGGGGGCGACGCGGATCGCGCCGGGCACGCGGCCGACCTCCTTGTAGCCGCAGGACGCGTAGAAGCGCTCCAGGCCCAGTCCGCCCCGGCAGGTGAGGCGTATCGCCTCGATGCCGTCGAGGGTGCGGGCCGCGTCCGCGGCGGCGGCGAGCAGATCGCGGCCGTACCCCTTGCCCTGGTGCCGTGGGTGCACCATCACCGTGTACAACCACAGCCAGTGGGTCATCAGCCGGTGTGTGTTGAGGGTGAGGAAGGCCGTCGCGGCCACCTGCCCCTCCTCGTCGTGCCCGACGAGCAGGCGGGTGCGCCCCTCACTCATCGCCGCGAAGTGTTTCACCAGCTCCGGGCGTAGGTCCTCCCGGGCCACCGGCGACACGAACCCGACGGCCCCTCCGGCGTTGCTGACGTCGGCCCACAGGTCGAGCAGACCGTCCCGCAGGGCGGGGGTGACGGCGGGGCCAAGAGTGAAAGTAAGGGGCATGGTCGCATCGTACCCATTACGGCATCACGAGAGCGCCCGCGCCGCCACCGCCAGATCAGAGACCAGACCCTGGTACGCCGCCTCCCGGTCGTCCGACCGCAGCACCGACGACGGGTGCACCGTCGGCACCAGCCGCTCCGGGCGCCCGTGGATCTCCTCCTCCAGCACCGTCCCGCGCACCTGCGTGACCCGGAACGACGACCCGAGCAGCGCCTTCCCCGCGGTCGCCCCGAGCACGACGATCAGCTCGGGCTCCACCAGGGCGAGCTCAGCGGCCAGCCAGGGACCGCAGGCGGTCATCTCTCGCAGGCTGGGCGCCTTGTGGATGCGGCGCTTGCGGGGTTCGGCCCGGGTGAACTTGAAGTGTTTGACCGCGTTGGTGATGTACGCGTCCGCCGGGTCCAGGCCCGCTTCTTCCAGGGCTCGGTCGAGGAGCTTGCCGGCCGGGCCGACGAAGGGTTTGCCCTGGCGGTCCTCCTGGTCACCGGGCTGCTCGCCCACGAGCATCACGCGCGCGTGGGCGCTGCCCGCGCCGAACACGGTCTGCGTGGCGTCCCTGTGCAGGGGACAGCCGTGGCAGTCGGCGGCGGCCTTGCGCAGGGCGGTGAGGTCGCGTGGCCCTTCCGGGACGAACGGTTCCGCGGTGTAGGCGTCCTCAGGCGCTCGGGTGGTCACCATGGGGTCCGAGTACCCGCCGTGGGGACTCGGACCCGTGTCGGGTGCGTGCGTGGCGGCTGGTCGCTGAGCAGCTCAGACCCGCATCGGCTGCGGCGATTCCCTGCGCGCCGGGTCCGGGCCCTCGTACTCGCGGATGATCTCGTACCGCGTGTTGCGCTCCACCGGGCGGAAGCCGGCGTCGCGGATCAGGTCGAGGAGGTCCTCGCGGGTCAACTTGTTGGGCGTGCCGTAGTTGTCCGCGTCGTGGGTGATCTTGTACTCGACGACCGAGCCGTCCATGTCGTCGGCGCCGTGCTGGAGCGCGAGCTGCGCGGTCTGGACTCCGTGCATGACCCAGAAGACCTTGACGTGCGGGACGTTGTCGAAGAGGAGGCGGGAGACCGCGAAGGTCTTGAGCGCCTCCGCCCCTGTCGCCATCTGCGTCCGCGCCTGGAGCCGGTTGCGCACCTTGCCGTCCTTCATGTCCACGAAGTCGTGCTGGTAACGCAGCGGGATGAAGACCTGGAAGCCGCCGGTCTCGTCCTGGAGCTCACGCAGCCGCAGTACGTGGTCGACGCGGTGGCGGGGCTCCTCGATGTGGCCGTAGAGCATGGTGCTCGGGGTCTTCAGCCCCTTCTCGTGCGCCAGCCGGTGGATGCGCGACCAGTCCTCCCAGTGGGTGCGGTGGTCGACGATGTGCTGGCGGACCTCCCAGTCGAAGATCTCCGCGCCACCGCCGGTGAGGGACTCAAGGCCCGCGTCGATCAGCTCGTCGAGGATCTCGGAGGCCGACATCCCGGAGATCGTCTCGAAGTGGTGGATCTCCGTCGCCGTGAACGCCTTCAGCGACACGTTCGGCAGCGCGGCCTTCAGCTCCCGCAGCGAGCGCGGGTAGTAGCGCCACGGCAGGTTCGGGTGGAGTCCGTTGACGATGTGCAGCTCGGTGAGGTTCTCGCCCTCCATCGCCTTGGCGAGCTTCACCGCCTCCTCGATGCGCATCGTGTACGCGTCCTTCTCGCCCGGCTTGCGCTGGAACGAGCAGTAGGCGCAGGACGCCGTGCACACGTTCGTCATGTTGAGGTGGCGGTTGACGTTGAAGTGGACGACGTCGCCGTTCTTGCGTGTCCGCACCTCGTGCGCGAGGCCGCCGAGCCACGCCAGGTCGTCCGACTCGTACAGCGCGATGCCGTCCTCGCGGGACAGCCGCTCACCGGAGCGGACCTTCTCCTCCAGCTCGCGCTTGAGCCCGACGTCCATGTCAACACCTTTCTACGACAGCCCGACCAACGGTATCCCTAGACCTCTTCGGGAAGCTCCCCGACCCGGTTCTCCCACTTCGTGGAGAGCACGATCGTCGTACGGGTCCTGGAGACGCCCTTGATCCCGGACAGCCGTCGGATGATCTTCTCCAGGCCGTCCACGTCCGTCGCCCGCACCTTGAGCATGAACGAGTCGTCGCCGGCGATGAACCAGCAGTCCTCGATCTCGCTGAGGTCCTTCAGCCGGCCCGCCACGTCCTCGTGGTCGGCGGCGTCGGAGAGCGAGATGCCGATCAGGGCGATGACGCCGAGGCCCAGCGAGACGGCGTTCACGCTGGCGCGGTAGCCGGTGATGACACCGGCCGCCTCCAGCCGGTTGATGCGGTCGGTGACGCTGGGTCCCGACAGGCCGACGAGGCGTCCCAGCTCCGCGTAGGAGGCCCGGCCGTTCTCCCTCAGGGCCTGGATGAGCTGCCTGTCCACCGCGTCCATGCGATCGAAGCCTTCCACTGAAAGTTCTTGGGTGATGAGGGTGGTGATGAGAGGTACTGCGACTTACTCAGACGGCGCTCACGTCGGGCGGGTTGCGTTGCCGCCGCCCAGTTCGCCCGTCCAGCGGCGGTACAGCCCGTGCGGGACGCCCGCCGCGTCGAGGACCCGGCCGGCGACGAAGTCCACCAGGTCCTGGATGTGGGTCGCCCCGGCGTAGAAGGCGGGCGACGCGGGCACGACACTCGCGCCCGCGTCGTCCAGGGCCACCAGGTGCCTGAGCGTCTGCCCGTTCAGCGGGGTCTCCCGCACGGCCACCACCAGCGGACGCCGCTCCTTCAGGGTCACGCTCGCGGCGCGCTGCAGCAGGTCCTTGGAGAGCCCGAGCGCGACTCCGGCGACGCACGCCGTCGAGGCGGGCACGATCAGCATGCCCTTCACGGCGTACGACCCCGAGGACGGCCCGGCGGCGAGGTCCCCGGCGTTCCAGTGCCGTACGCGGTCGATGTCGACGTCGAAGATGCCGGGCTTGCCGTCGGCTCCCCGTGCCAGCCATTCCCGCAGGTCGGCCCGCCAGTGGGCGTCCCGGAAGGAGATGCCGGTCTCGTCCAGCAGGGTCAGCCGGGAGGCCCGGCTGACGACGAGGTCGACGCTCTCCCCCGCGTCGAGCAGGGCACGCAGCACGGCGGCGGCGTATGGCGTCCCAGACGCTCCGGACACCCCCACGATCCAAGGCACACGCTGCGTTTCTCCTGCGTTCACACCTTGAGCGTACCGGTGGGGCGGAAGGTGTTCAGGACCGGCCGGATGCCTGGCGATCCACGGGGAGGCGGCTGGTGGGGATGGTGAGCTTGCCCAGTGGGGAGTCGATGGTCAGCTCCGCGCCGTACGGGATCGTGTCACGGCCCCGGTAGCCGTCGGGGCCTGGGTTCCACATCGTGACGACATGGCCTTTGAGAGGGTCGAGGACCAGGTAGTTCGCGATGCCGCGAGAGGCGTACCAGCGAGGTTTGACTTCGTAGTCGCGCCGGATGCTCTCCGGAGACACCACCTCGGCGACGAGCTCGATCAGGTCGGCAGGGTAGGCGCTGCGATTCTCCGCCTCCGCCTCCGCCGGGATGACCGCGATGTCCGGGCAGAACTCGTTGGCCTCGTCGAGGGGAAACGCAACATCGCTCACCAGCGCCCACTCCGAGGGCATCTGCCCCTCGACGATCGCCCACAACCGCTGGATCGTCCTCCCGTGGAACGGGCTGACCGGGTTCATCACGATGCTGCCCTCGACAATCTCCGTCAGATAGCCGGGGAACATGTCCTCCAGCTTGCTGAGCTGCGAGTGCAGGCGGTCGATGCCCGAGACGGTCACGCTGGCCTCCCTGGGGTCCTGCCCTCGATGGTAGGCCGCACCGTACTCACACGGTCAGACCCCGAACCAGGAGATCAAGCAGCGCGCACACGAACAGGGCGATGCCGATGAACCCGTTGACGGAGAAGAACGCGCGGTTCAGTCGGGAGAGGTCATGCGGCCGGACGATGGTGTGCTCGTAGAGGAACGCGCCCGCGACGATCAGCAGACCCAGCCAGAAGAAGGCGCCCGCGCCGGTGGCGAGGGCGTACCAGACGAGCAGGGCTGTCGTCACGGCGTGGCAGACGCGCGCTCCCCAGATCGCCGCCGGGATGCCGAAGCGGGCCGGGACCGACATGACGCCGGTCTCGCGGTCGGTCTCGACGTCCTGGCAGGCGTAGATGAGGTCGAAGCCGCCGATCCAGACGCCGACCGCGAGGCCGAGGATCACCGCGTCCCAGGACCACTCGCCGGAGATCGCCAGCCAGCCGCCCACCGGGCCCATCGCCTGGGCCAGGCCCAGGATGGCCTGCGGGAAGTTCGTGAACCGCTTGCCGTAGGGGTAGACCACCATCGGGATCACCGCGATGGGGGCGAGCGCCAGGCACAAGGGGTTCAGCAGGGCGGCCGCGCCCAGGAAGAACACGAGCGCGACCAGCGCGCCGGTCCAGGCGTGCTTCACCGTCACCGCACCGGTGACCAGCTCCCGCTGAGCCGTGCGCGGGTTGCGGGCGTCGATCTCGCGGTCGATGATCCGGTTCGCCGCCATCGCGAAGGTCCGCAGCCCCACCATCGCGACCGTCACCAGCAGCAGCCGGCCCCAGTGGATGTTCCTGTCCCACTGGAACATCGCGGTGAGCGCGGCGATGTAGGCGAAGGGCAGGGCGAAGACGGAGTGCTCGATCATCACCAGGCGCAGGAACGCCTTGGTGCGTCCCGGTTGCGGGAGAGCGGCTGACGCGCTGCTCACAGCCCGTACTCCTTCCACCGGCGGTCGACCTTCGCCGCCGTCTCCGAGTCGGACTCCACCATGTCCGGCCACCCGCCGTCGCGCGTGTAGCCCTCCTCGGGCCACTTCTTCGTCGCGTCGATACCGGCCTTGCCGCCCCAGAACTGCTGGTAGGAGGCGTGGTCAAGGTGATCGACCGGACCTTCCACCACCGTCAGGTCGCGGGCGTAGTCGGTGTTGCCGAGGGCGCGCCAGGCCACCTCGTGGAGGTCGTGGACGTCGCAGTCGGAGTCGACGACGACGATCAGCTTGGTCAGGGACATCATGTGGGCGCCCCAGATCGCGTGCATCACCTTCTGCGCGTGCTTGGGGTACTTCTTGTCGATCGAGACGATCGCGCAGTTGTGGAAGCCGCCGGCCTCGGGCAGGTGGTAGTCCACGATGTCCGGCACGATGATCTTGAGCAGGGGGAGGAAGAAGCGTTCGGTCGCCCGGCCCAGGGGCCCGTCCTCCGTCGGGGGCCGGCCCACGACGATCGACTGGAGCAGCGGTCGCTTCCGCATCGTCACGCAGTCGATGGTCAGCGCGGGGAAGGGCTCCTGCGGGGTGTAGAAGCCGGTGTGGTCGCCGAAGGGCCCCTCGGGGAGCATCTCGCCCGGCTCCAGCCAGCCCTCCAGGACGACCTCCGCCTGCGCGGGCACCTGGAGCGGGACGGTCTTGCAGTCGACCATCTCGATCCGCTTCCCCGCGACGAACCCGGCGAACAGGTACTCGTCGATCTCACCGGGGAGCGGGGCGGTGGAGGCGTAGGTGACGGCGGGCGGACAGCCGAAGGCGATGGCGACGGGGAGGCGCTCGCCCCTGCGCGCCGCGACCTGGTAGTGGTTGCGGCTGTCCTTGTGGATCTGCCAGTGCATGCCGATGGTGCGCTTGTCGTGGCGCTGGAGGCGGTACAGGCCGAGGTTGCGGATGCCGCTCTCAGGGTCCTTGGTGTGGGTCAGGCCCAGGTTGAAGAAGGAGCCACCGTCCTTGGGCCAGGTGAACAGGGCGGGGAGCCGTTCGAGGTCGACGTCGTCGCCGTGCAGGACGACCTCCTGTACGGGCGCGTCCCCGGACTTCACCTTCTTCGGCGGTACGTGCGCCATCGCGCCGAGCTTGCCGAACGCCTCGCGCATCCCGACGAAGCCGTGCGGCAGCTCGGGGCGCAGAAGTCCGCCGATCTTCTCGGAGATCTCGCCGTAGGACTTCAGGCCCAGTGCCTTGAGCAGGCGGCGGTCGGTGCCGAAGACGTTCATCGCGAGGGGCATGTCGGAGCCCTTCACGTTCTCGAAGAGCAGCGCGGGACCGCCGGACTTCTGCACCCGGTCGACGATCTCCCCGACCTCCAGATACGGATCGACCTCCGCCCTGACGCGCTTGAGGTCGCCTTCACGCTCCAGTGCCCTGAGCAGGGAACGAAGATCGTCGTAAGCCATGGGACCAAGTATCGGCCACGGGCTACCCTGACCCCGTCACCGGGGCTGTCCCACGCCCCCGTCACCGTCTCCTGGGGGAACGCCCACCATGCTCCGGTATCTGCCCTTCCTGCTGGTCCTGGCGCTGTGGATCTACGCCTTCATCGACTGTCTGAACACTCCCGAGGAGCAGGTGCGAGGGCTGCCGAAGGTGATCTGGGTGATCATCATCCTGCTCTTCGGCGAGGTGTTGGTCGGTCCGATCGCCTGGCTGGTCGCGGGCAAGGTCCGTACGGCACCGGGGGGCGGCTCCACACCGTCGGAGTGGCACCGCAACCACCGCACTGAGTTCGTCGCGCCGGACGACAACCCCGAGTTCCTGAAGTCCTTGAAGGAGGAGAGCAAGAAGGACGAGGCCCTGCTCAAGGACTGGGAGGCCGACCTGCGCCGGCGCGAGGAGGAGCTGCGCCGCAAGGAGAACGGCGAGGAACCGAAGGACAGTTGATGGAGCTGCGGCTGCTGGTCACCTTCGAGAAGGTGGCCACCGTACTGAGCTTCACCCGGGCCGCGGCCGAGCTGAAGTACGCCCAGTCCAGTGTGACGAGCCAGATCCGCGCTCTGGAGTCCTCCCTCGGCGCGGAGCTGTTCGACCGGCTCGGCAGCCGGATCCGTCTGACCGAGGCGGGCGAGCGGTTGCTGCCGTACGCCCGGCAGATCATCGAGCTGACCGACGAGGCGCGGGCCGCGGTCACCGACGCGGAGGAGCCCTCCGGCACGCTCACCGTCGGCACGATGGAGTCGCTGACGTCGTACCGTCTGCCGCCGCTTCTGGAGCTCTTCCACCACCGCTACCCGAAGGTGCGGCTCTCCCTGCGCACGACCATCGGCGACGGGACCCGGGAGGCGCTGCGGCAGGGAACGTTCGACGTCGGGTTCCTGATGGAGCCGGAGACCGAACACGCGGGCCTGGAGAGCAGGGTGCTCGCCCCCGAGCCGCTGGTGCTGGTGGCCGCCCCTGGTCATCCGCTCGCCGAAGCCGCACCCGATGCCGCACCCGGAGCCGAAACCGGCTCCGGCGCGGCCGCGTTGCGGACGGAGGACCTGGCGGCGGTCCAGTTGGTCGGCACGGAGCCGGGGTGCCCGTACCGCGATCTCTTCGAGTCCGAGCTGACCGAACGCACCGGGACGCCGCCGCCCTTCATGGAGTTCGGCACGATCGAGGCGACCAAACGGGGCGTCGCGGGCGGACTCGGTGTGGCGCTGCTGCCACGGATGGCGGTGGTCGGGGAGCTCACGTCCGGCGCGCTGACGGAGCTGGCCTGGGAGCCGCCGTTCCGGCTGTACACGCAGGTGGCGTGGCGTGCGGGCAAGCGACTGCCGCGCCATCTGCGGCTGTTCATCGACTCCGCGGTACGGCTGGTGCGGGAGCAGACGGCGCCGCTGCCGTGACCACGCGGGGCGTCCTGGCGAGGGTGACCCTGAGGCTCGCGGTCACGATCAGGGGGACGCCGAGTGCCTGGACGAGCCCGATGTGGTGGCCGTAGACCAGCCAGTCCATGACCATCGCGACGGCCGGGTAGGTGAAGGCGAGGACGGCGATCTTCGCGGTCGGGAGCTGGGCGTAGGCCGCGTACATGAGGACGTACATCAGGCCGGTGTGGATGACGCCGAGTCCGATCAGCCAGCCCCAGTCGGCACCGGTGCCCCTCATCGCGCCGAAGTCGGCGAACGGGAGCAGCAACGGAATGCCGACGACGACCTGGACGAGGGCGACGAGGTGCGGTCGCACTCCGGTGACCCGCTTGGTGACGATCGTGGACAGGCCGTAGAGGAGCGCGGCCAGGAGCGCCTGGCCGATGCCGACGAGGTAGGAGCCGCCGGCCGTGAAGTCAGCGGGTGTGACGCCGGAGACGAGGACCAGGCCCGCGAAGGCGACGGCGATCCAGCCGGCCTTGGCGGCGGTCAGGCGCTCGCGGAACAGCAGGGCACCGAGCAGCACGACGTAGAACGGCTGGGTGTGGTAGACGACCGTGGCGACGGAGATGGACGTGTTCTCGTACGACTGGAAGAGCAGGACCCAGTTGAAGACGATGAACACGCCGCCCAGGACCGCGAGTCCGAGGGTGCGCGGGGTGAAGCCGTGGCCGCGGAGCCAGCCGCGGGCGACCACGTAGCCGCCGAGTGCGAGGGCGCCGAACAGGACGCGGAAGAAGACGACGTCGAAGGGCGAGGCTCCGGACTCGACGACGAAGACGCCCAGGGTGCCGGAGAGCACCATGGCGGCGGTGAGCTGGGCTGCGCCCTTGTTCTGCGATGTCATGCCCAGGAAGCTACGAGCGGGCGGTGCGGCGGGTCCACGGGCCAGTGGGGCGTCCTGCCGATGGGGTCATCGGCCGGGCCGATGCGGGCAGGTCGTACGCCGGTGGGCCGTACGCCGGTGGGCCGTACGCCGGTGGGCCGTACGCCGGTGGGCCGTACGCCGGTGGGCCGTACGCCGGTGGGCCGATGGATGAGCGGGAGATGATACATCGGACACGCTGTGCGACCGGAGAAGGGATGTTCCACCGAGGAAGTTGCACAACTTTTTTCAGTCTACTGAAGGGTAATAACTCCCTTCGTTCGCAAGGGAGTTGCTCGAACAAGCCCTTCACATGCAAGGTTCCAGCACGGGACGCGCACACGAATGTCGACTCATCTATTCGAACACTCGCCACACTTCGACCTCTTTCCGCCTCCGGCCGTTCACAGCGGTCCAGTTGACCCACACGAGTGATACGGGTTCCGGCCCCGACACCCGGTAGTCTCCTCCTAGCTCTTCTCTGTGCCGGTGCCCGTGGGTGCCGATCGGGTTCATCAGGCCCGGCCACCTACAGAGAGGAGCAAGGTCCGTGGCTAGCTCTGACCAGCCAAGCGACAGGGACGACGCCGTCCCCCCGGAACCGCGGGACCCGGACCCACCGGTCCCGGACACCGCGGAGCGGGACAGCGCCGCTTCCCCGCGCGGCATCCCAGAGCCGGACTGCGGTAACGCGCCGCGCAGCAGTCGGGTACGCGTGGTCGGAGAGTGCCTGTACTGGCTCGTCCGGCTGATGCTCGACCTGTACGACAACGGCGGATGAGGTTGGGACCTCATCCGCCGTCAGTTACCGAATAGCCGGTACGTGGGCCCGTGCTCAGGTTCCCGCCAGGACACGGGCTCACGGTCGGTTCGGCAAGTCGTCATGGAGCGACGCGCTCCGGAGACGGTCCCACTGTAGGGATCCCCCGAGC
The DNA here is from genome assembly GCF_000720255.1 of Streptomyces griseus subsp. griseus. Lineage (GTDB taxonomy): Bacteria > Actinomycetota > Actinomycetes > Streptomycetales > Streptomycetaceae > Streptomyces > Streptomyces griseus_I. The sequence goes on from NZ_JOJE01000010.1 coordinate 105,502, forward strand.
ATCCACCCCCGCGTGCGCGCCAATCCTCGCGCGTGCGCCGCACATCGGGAACCCATTTCAGTTCTAAGCGGTACCGTGACACAGGGATTGATCTGCCAAAAGCCGCCAAAACACTCGTCAGAGTGAATCGCTATAAGCGATTGCGGACCTGAACGGTACCGTGCCGCTTGCAGCGGTAGTTGAAGATCTGACCAGAGGAGGGGGCGTCAGTGGCTCGTGGCACGGCGAACTTCGACGGTGAGGCCCTGCGCACCGCACGCCTGACCCGCCCCGTCGACGGCCGGCTCCTCAGCGCGGAAGCCGTGGCCCAGCGCCTGGGCACCTCCAAGAGCCGGATCCTCGCGTACGAGAACAACACCTCCAAGCCGGATCCCAAGCGCATCGCGCAGATCAGCGACCTGTTCGGCATCCCGGCCCGGGAGCTGCGCACCAAGCGCGCCCTGGCCGACATCCACGGCCTGCGCTGCCAGAGCGGCCTGACCGCGGCCGAGGCGGCCGCCCTGGTCGGCATCAGCCGCAGCGGCTACGCCAACATCGAACGGCACGCCCTGCTGCCCGTACGGGACGACGGCACCGTCCGGATGAACCTCGCCCGCGTCTTCGGCGTGACCCCCGCCGTCATCGACCGCGCCCTTCTGCGCCACCCCGCGGCGGTCGCCCGCCAGGTCGAACTGGCCGAGCGGCTGGGGGTCGTCTTCGAACGGGCCCACCACAAGCACAGCCCGGCCGTCATCGACGTCGACGACCCCCTCCTGCGACAGATCGCCCCGCTGCTGCAACGCCCCGCGAAAGTCGCCTGCCGCCTTGTGAACGCGGAACTCGATACCTACCGCGAGCTGTTGCGGGACCACGCGCGCATGAAGGTCGACGAGGCCTTCGCCCAGACCGCCTCCGCCGCCACCCGCGCCCGCAACCGCCGCACCCATCTGGAGACCCTGATCGAGGGCGCCGCCCCGGCCGCCGCGAAGAACCTCAGCAGGTTCCTGTCGGAGGCGATGAACGTCCGGCAGTGGCGCCTGATGGTCGCGCTGGCCAACACCGGGCTCGACGGCCTCGCCTTCTCCAGCACCTCGCGCTACGCCTCCCAGGAGGACCTCACCGTCCTCCAGATACGCCAGTACGCCACCGTCCTGCAGCGCGGCGACCAGACGTACGCCATCCCCACCGAGAACGGCCTCATCACGGTCCGCAACAACTACGCCCGCTACGGCCGCCTCTATCCGCGGGTGCCGGCGCCCAACCTGAGCCACTACTGGGAGCAGCGCCGGCGTCCGACGATCGTCATGCGACGGGCGGGACGGCCGGCGCAGGAGAGCACCTGACCTCTCACTCCTCCGGTTTCGCCTCCAGCCAGGTCAGGAGAATGTCGTCGAGGAGGGACTCCAGCGGCCGGCCCGACGCCTGGGCGTTGATCTCCAGCTGGCCCGCGGCCCAGCAGGTGAGGCTCGTGATCAGGACGCGGAGTCCGTCGGTGCCGTACTGCTTCTGGACATCGTCGGCGCATTCCAGGGCCTCCTGGGCGACACGTTCCTCGGGGTAGGTGCCGGCCGCCCTGCGCAGGAGCTCGATGGAGAGACGGGAGATCTCCGGGGCGATGGCGGCCAGCCGCTGATCCTCTTCTTCGTCCACGCGAATCACCCTAGGAGACGGGGCGGATCCTGTAAGGCGTCTGCTGGAAATCCTCGTCTCCGGAAATCCCCGTCCCCGGAAATCCTCGTCTCCGGGCGACGCGGGCCGCACAGTGGGAAGTATGGACCAGTCACAGGCACGCGCCTGGCTCGCGATCGCCGTCGAGGAGGCCCGGGCGGGCCTCGCGGAGGGCGGTATTCCGATCGGCGGCGCGCTCTACGGCGCCGACGGCACCCTGCTCGGCCGCGGCCACAATCGCCGCGTCCAGGACGACGACCCGGCCCTGCACGCGGAGACGGCCGCCTTCCGCGCGGCGGGACGACAGCGGTCGTACCGGGGGACGACGATGGTGACGACCCTCTCGCCGTGCTGGTACTGCAGCGGGCTGGTCCGCCAGTTCGGCATCTCCCGCGTGGTGATCGGCGAGGCGGTCACCTTCCACGGCGGGCACGACTGGCTGGCCGAGCACGGCGTGGAGATCGTGCTGCTCGACGACTCCGAGTGCGTCGCGATGATGCGCGACTTCATCGAGAAGAACCCGGCTCTGTGGAATGAGGACATCGGTGAGTGAGCCCCCTGCCCCGAGCATCCCGCGCCCCCCGCGCATCCCGACCGTCGACCTGCGGCCCTGGCTGGAGGGTGCCCCGCAGGCCCGTGCCCGCATCGCCCGCACCGTGGACGAGGCCCTGCGGACCGCCGGGTTCCTGCTGGTCACCGGGCACGGGGTGGACCCGGAGCTGCAGGCCGCCGTCCGCACGGCGGCCCGGTCGTTCTTCACCCTGCCGCCCGCGGTCAAGGAGGCCTACGCCGTACGGGTCGGCGGCCGGGGCTGGCTCGGCCCCGGAACCGAGGCCAACGGCTACGCGGAGGGCACCGCGACCCCGCCGGACCTGAAGGAGTCCCTCACCTTCGCCACCCACGAGCCGTTCGACGACCCGGCCGTCAACGCGGAGTGGTACGCGCCCAACGTGTGGCCCGCCGAGGTCCCCGAACTCCAGCCGCTGTGCGAGGAGTACCTGACGAGGATGGGCGAGCTGGAGAACCATCTCCTCGCCCTGCTCGGGGAGGCGCTCGGGCTGGAACCCGACTTCTTCACCCGGCACATGGACCATCCGACCTACGGCTTCAACATCAACTGGTACCCGGGGACCGACGTCGTGGGCGAGCCCGAGCCGGGCCAGTTCCGCATCGGCCCGCACACCGACTTCGGCACCGTGACGATCCTCGACCGTGAGGCGGGCCGGGGCGGGCTCCAGGTCTTCACGGACGAGGGCGGCTGGGAGGACGCGCCCTACGACCCCGCCGCGTTCACCATCAACGTCGGTGATCTGATGGCCCGTTGGACCGGTGACCGGTGGCGGTCGGGCAGGCACCGGGTGCTGCCCCCGCCCGCCGACGCGCCCACCGAGGAGCTGATGTCCCTCGTGTACTTCGGCGAGTGCACCCCTGGCACGCTGGTCGAGTCGGTCCCGGCACCGGTGGGGCGGGTGGCCTATCCGCCGGTCGACTCGCATGTCTACCTGCGGGAGAAGCTGGATTCGATCACGGTCGACTGACGAGATCGGAATTTTCGTAACCCAACGGACATCACGCGATCTAGTGCGAATCAACTCCCGCTCCTTACCCTGGCGTTGTAAGCCGTTCCAGGGGGAGGTGCGGTGCACAGATCGTTACACGGGCGGGGCGCCCTGTTCGACGGTGAGCCGCCGGGGCTGGTTCCCCGGCTGGTCGGACTGCGCCCGTACGCGCATCTCGCCGCGAAGGTCGACCATCCCCGCGAGTTGCCGCTGCTGGTGCTCGCGGGCGGCCGGGGTCTCGGCAAGAGCGCTGTGCTGGCCGAGCTGTGGGACGCCTACACGGAGCGGCCCCGCAGGGGCGAGCCACGCAAGCGCACCCCGGTCGCGCTGATCGACTGCGAGGACCAGCAGTTCGCCGGCCCTCCGCACGAGGAGAGCCCGGAGTCCTGGTCACCGGTGTGGCAGGCGCTGCTGGTGATCGCCGAACAACTGACCGAACCGGTGAAGGCGGCCGGACAGCTCACGTTCCCCAGGCTGACGGCGGGCCTGGTGGCGGTGCGGGCCAGCGACTGGAGCGGCCGTACGGACTCCGAGCGCATCCGGCGCGAGCTGGTGCGGATCCTGCTGCTGAACGAGCGGGGTTCGCGGTTCAGCATGGCCGGGCGGTGGGCGGCGAAGGTCGCGGCGAAGGTGATCGCGGCCGCGAGCGGGCAGGGCCCGTTCGTCGCGGCCGCCGTCGAGGCCACCCTGGAGGCTCTCTCCGAGGGCGTCACCGGGCGCCGGGAGCAGCGGTCGTCCACCTGGTACCGCACGCATCCGAACGCGGGCGGCAACGCCAAGCGCGGTCTGCTGCTGCTCGCCGGGAACTTCCGGGCCGGCGGCACCTCGCGGGAGCACGCCGAGCGGTGGCTGGTGCGGGCGCTGCTCGCCGACCTGGCGGAGGGGTACACGGGCCTGGGCTCGCATCTGACGCGGCTGGGCCGGCCGTTGGTGCTGCTGGACAACGTGCGGGGCGGGCCGGGGCCGGGGCTGCTGGACGCGGTGTTGCGGGACCGGTCCGAGGGCATCGGGGACCAGGTGGTGTTCGTCGCGACCGTACGGGGCACGGGGCACGCGGCGCTGCGGGACGCCGTGCGGCGGGAGTTGCCCGCGGTGGCGCGGGTGACGGAGTGGGAGCCGGGCGCCTCACCGTCCTCGCGTGCGCTGCTGGTGCCGTTGCCGCCGCTGTCGCCGGACGACACGCTGCACATCGTGGGCGCGGTCTGCGACGACATCGAGGTGCCTCCCCAGCTCCCCCACGCGGTGCACCGGCTGACCGGCGGCAATCCGCTCGGCATCGCGCTGGTCGCCACCGCCGCGAAACAGCACCCGGACCGGGCGGGCTCGCTCGGCGGACTGCTCACCGCGCGGATCACGGTGACGGAGGACCAGTCCGCCGAGCGAGACCGCCCGGCCTACGGCGAACTGCTGGACCGGCTGGTGCCGGGCGACCGGCTCGACGAACTGACCGTGCTGGCAGCGGCCCACGACCACGACTCGGCGGTCGCGCTGGCCACGGCCCAGCTGCCGGACGACTTCGGCTCCTCGGGCGTACGGTCGCTGCGGGTGCGGCTCGCCGAGGAGGGGCTGCCCGTGGAACCGGGCCACTTCGTCGGCGACCCGTTCGTGCGCACCCTGCTGCTGCTCCGGCTGCACCACCGCAACGCCGACCACGCGAAGTGGCGCGAGGTGCACGAGACGCTGATCCGGCACTACACGGACGACGGCTCCGACGGCGACGACGCCGACGGCCCGGCCCGCGCCCGCTACCGGCTGCACCACGAACTGGCCCTGGGGGACACGGCGGGCGCGGTGGCGTACCTGCGCGACACCTTCCACAGCCTGCACACCCGCACCTGGCTGGACACCCTGCGCTTCCTCGCCTCGGCGCCCTACTTCCACGCGCACGACGCCGAGGGCCGCGACTTCGCCGACCACGACGACCGGCGGGCGGCGGTCGCGCTGGGCCGCACGGACGCCGACCAGAGGCCGCCGGACGGTGTCGACGGCCTCTTCCACCTGCGGATACGGCGGCTGCTGCACGCCGTCTGGCAGGTGGCCGACCCGCTGGTGCTGCCCGATCCGAGGGTGTGCGACCGGCTGCGGTTCGAGCTGCTGCAACTGTCCGACCTGCGGCCGGCGGGCGGGGCGCTGCTGTTCACGGCCTCGCGGACCTGGCCCCGGGACGCCCGCGCCGGCCGGCCGTTGCGCACGCCGGGCGAGGACGAGTCGGACGACCGGGACGGGGAGGCGTGATGGGAAGCCGTGCTGTGCGGTGGCTGCGCGATGTCTGGCAGATCCGCCTCTACCGCTATGTCGCCCTGCTCGTGGCGGCCGCGCTGGTGGCGGGCGGCTTCTTCGGCATCAGGGCGCTCGCGCGGGAGGACCGCTCGTGCGCCGCCGGGGTGGATCGTCCGGAGGGCGACGACGAGTGCGTGGGCGTCGCGACGGAGGCGTACGACTTCGGGCAGGGCCGGCTGCGGGAGGTGGTGCGGGCGATCGGCCGGGAGAACGACCGGCTCAAGGCGGGCAGTTACGTCACGGTCGCGCTGATGCTGCCGTACACCGCGTCCAACCCGTCCACGGTGAGCGACATCCTGCACGAGACACAGGGGGCCTACCTGGCGCAGTGGCAGGCCAACCACGACTCCAACGGGCAGTCCCCGGCGATCCGGCTGGTGCTCGCCAACCCGGGGGCGACCGGGGATTACTGGCAGCCCATGGTGGACCGGCTGGAGCGGATGACGAAGGGCACCGACCGGCTGCGCGCGGTCGTCGGGGTCGGTATGAGCACCGACAACAACAAGGCGGCCGTGCAGGAGCTGACCCGGCGCGGCATCCCGGTGGTCGGCAGCTCCATCACCGCCGACGACCTCGCCAACGGGCACCGGGGCGGCGACCCGTTCCCCGGCCTCGCCCGGGTCTCCCCCACCAACACCGATCAGGCCCGCGCGCTCGCGTCCTTCGCGAAGGTGTCGGCGGGCAGGGCGCTGCTGGTGTACGACAAGCCGGGCGACCCGTACACGCGGACGCTGCAGACGTCGTTCGCGAAGCTGATCGAGGGCTCACCGTACGAGCCGCAGCCGTTCACGCCGCCGGCCGACCGCAGCCAGGAAGGGACGACGGCGAACACGTTCCGGCAGATCACCCACCTGGTGTGCGACACGTCCCCGGAGACCGACACGATCCTGTTCGCGGGCCGGCACACCCAGCTGCGGCAGTTCATCAACGCGCTGGGGCAGCGTGGCTGCCAGGAACGGAGGTTCACACTGCTCACGGGGGACGAGGGCTCGTACCTCACCCATGAGGAGGATCTGGACCGCGGTGCCCTGAAGCGCAACCTGTCCGTCCGCTACACCTCCCTCGCCCACCCGGACGCCTGGCTGCGGGGCGCCCCGGCGACCGGTGGCTCGTCGAAGGACACGCGGGACCTGAAGGGGCTGCTGTCGCGGGCCGAGCGTGATCCGGTGGGACCGCTCGGGCCGGTCGGCCTGGACGACGGCCAGCTGATCATCGGCTACGACGCCACGCTCGTCGCCGTCCACGGCATCCGTGAGGCCACCCCCGACGGCGGGGTGGTCCCGCCGCTCGCGGACGTCGGCCTGCAGTGGCCGCAGGTCAAGGGCTCGCTGCGGGTGAACGGGGTGAGCGGGTGGATCTGCCTGGACGTCCACGGCAACCCCTACGACAAGGCCGTACCGATCGTGGAGCTCACCGCGCAGGGCGGCTCCCGCTTCGTGAAGATCGCCTGGCCGGAGGGGAAGCCGCCGGGGAAGGAGTGTCTGCCGCCGTCGTGAGGGGTCGCCTCACCCTCGCGGGACATTCACCCAATTCGGCCTTTGGCCCGGCTTTGCCGAGCCGTAATAACGCTTGGCGTGCGGACATGGGTTCGATTATGATCTTGGGTGAAGATTTTTCACAGGAAACGGGTGGGAATGAAAATCTCTCTGGGGAAGAACTCTGCGAAGGTGCTGGGGACCGTCGCCGCGGCCGGACTGATCATGGCCATGGGCGCCGGACCCGCCGCCGCCGGACCGTCCGGGGTCCGGTTCGACGTCGGCCCGAAGCTGAGCGACGGGTCGCGCGAGATCGACGTCTACCTCAACAACCGGTACGCCGGATACGGGAAGTGGACCGCGAACGGGGACACCCTCACGGCTCACGACTCCCTCGGCGACGGTTACGGCATCGGCGCCTACCTGAGCACGAGCCCCGTTCGCGAGGCCGACACGTTCGGGAAAAGCTCCCCGTTCACCAGGAATGTGGGCGGAAACCTGACCGAGGACAAGGCCTATTCCTTCTGGGTCTGCATCGGCAACAACAGCAGCGGACTGACCTGCTCCGACGTCTATCCGGTCACGGCGTAACAATGCATTTCAGCCAGGGTGGATCGCCCGGTTTCATTCCGGTGATTCACCCTGGCTATTTCCACGACCAGCGCCGTCCGTACGACGAAGGCCGGTTCCCGCGACCCTCAGGTCACAGGAACCGGCCTTCACCGTTGGGCGGTCACACGCCCGCGTACGAGTGCTTGCCGCTCACGAAGATGTTCACGCCGTAGTAGTTGAACAGCCAGCAGGCGAAGGCGAGCATCGCGAGGTAGGCGGCCTTGCGGCCCTTCCAGCCGGCCGTGGCGCGGGCGTGCAGGTAGCAGGCGTAGCCGACCCAGGTGATGAAGGACCAGGTCTCCTTGGGGTCCCAGCCCCAGTAGCGGCCCCAGGCGTCGCCCGCCCAGATCGCGCCCGCGATGATCGTGAACGTCCACAGCGGGAAGACGGCCGCGTTGACGCGGTAGGCGAACTTGTCCAGGGAGGCGGAGGACGGCAGCCGGTCCAGGAACGAGTTGGCGAACTTGCCGGGCTTGCCGCCGGTCGCGAGCTTGTTCTCGTAGGAGTCCTTGAACAGGTACAGGATCGTGGCGACCGCGCCGACGTAGAACACCGCGCCGCAGAAGATCGCGGTGGAGACGTGGATGTACAGCCAGTACGAGTGCAGGGCCGGGACCAGCTGGTCGCTCGCCGTGTAGAGGACGGTGACCGCGAGGCCGAGATCGAGCAGGACGGTGGTGATCAGGAACAGGCCGAGCCAGCGGATGTTCTTCTTCAGCGCCAGCAGCCCGAGGTACACGCCGACGGCGACCGTCGAGAACGTGATGTTGAACTCGTACATGTTGCCCCACGGCGCCCGCTCCACCGAGGCCGCGCGGGCGACGACACCACCCAGCTCGACCAGGAAGGCGAGCACGGTGAGGGAGATGGCGATCCGTCCGTAGAGATCTCCCTGCTCGTCGCCGCCGTGCGCACCCGGCCCGTCGGGCACGTCACGGGCGCCGGTCGCTGACCGCACGACGACCTTCGGCCGCTCCAGGACGGCGGTGCCGCCGGCCTTCTGCACGGTGACTGCGGGCGCGCCCGCCTTCCTGGCGTCCGTGAGCGCGGCGGCCGTGCGACCGACCTTGCTGCGGCTGCCGAGGAGCCATTCGGCGATGTACGCGAAGAAGGCCAGGGTATAGACGGCCATCGACGAGTAGATCAACGTGTTGCTGATGTTCGCGAGGTTTTCGTTGGTGGCGGCGGCGAGAGTCACTGCTTCTCAGCCCCTTCGGCAGGTACGACTTGGAGGTCGGGGGAATCGGAGGAGCCGGGGTCGGGTGCCCCGGGGGCCTGGTCGTACAGGATCGCGGCGAGTTCGCCGAGCTCTTCGGGCACCTTGGCGGACTCACTGCGGCCGAGCCCGGCCATCTCGACGACCGTGACGCCGTCGGCGCCCTTCACCGCGCGCACCCAGACACGGCGGCGCTGGATGAACAGGGAGGCTGCCAGACCGAAGATCGCGGTGAACGCGCCGACGAGTGCCCAGCCGCTGCCGGGCTCCTGGACGATCTGGAAGTTCGCCCACTCCCTGGTGCCCTCGTAGGTGACCGAGCCCGCGCCGTTCGGGAGTTTCATGGTCTCGCCGGGCTTCAGGTTCTCGCGCAGCTGCGCGCCCTTGGAGTCCTTGAACCCCTTCATGTGGCTCTTGTCCAGCTGGTACACGCTCTGCGGGATGCCCGAGTTGACGCCGAGGTCGCCGTGGTACGGCGTCAGGTTCAGTACCGGGTTCCCCAGCGCCGGGAATGTCGAGGCGGTCTCGCTGCCGGGCGTGTACGTCGGCAGGAAGAAGGCCGAAATGCCCAACTGCTCACTGACGCCTCGGGCGTTCTTGTAGCCGTCGAGGACCTTGATCACACCGGAGGAGGTGACGTTGGAGTCCAGCGGCAGCAGGGGAACGGCGTCCTGGAAGACGACGTTGCCCTTGCCGTCGCGGACGGTGACGAGGGGGGCGTAGCCGTGGGCGGTGAGATAGACCTTCGCGTCGCCGATCTCCAGCGGGTGGTTGACCTCGACGACGGTCTTCTTGTCCTTGCCGTAGGCGCCCTCGCTGTAGGTGATGGCCGCCTGGTAGACGCGCGGGGTGCCCCTGTTCGGACCAGATACCTCGTAGGTGCCGGTGAACTTGTTCAGGGTGAAGCTGAACGGGTTCAGGTCGTCGACGTCGAAGAGGTTGCCGGACTTGAAGTCGTCGTAGGAGATCAGGGTGTTGGAGAAACCACCGTTGCCCTCGACGAGGAGCTTGTTGCCCTCGGACTTGAAGAGCTGGCCCCAGGCGAAGGCGACCAGCAACACGATGAGGGCGGTGTGGAAGGCGAGGTTGCCGACCTCGCGCAGGTAGCCCTTCTCGGCGGCGACGGCGTCACCGGTGAGGTGGGCGCGGAAGCGGCGCTTCTTCAGCAACGCCAGCGCGGCCTCGCGCACCTCCTCCGGCTCGGCCTCCGTACGCCACACGGTGTATGCGGGAAGCCGCGTCAGCCGCCGGGGCGCACCCGGCGGACGTCCGCGCAGCTGGCCCACGAACTGCCAGGTGCGGGGCACGATACAGCCGATGAGGGAGACGAACAGCAGGATGTAGATCGCGGAGAACCACACCGAGCTGTAGACGTGGAAGAGGCCGAGCCTGTCGTAGATCGGCGCGAGCGTCTCGTGCGCCTTGCGGAAGTCGGCGACCTTCGTCTCGTCGCTGCCGGACTGCGGGATCAGTGAGCCGGGGATCGCCCCGAGCGCCACCAGCAGCAGGAGCAACAGGGCGACCCGCATGGAGGTGAGCTGACGCCAGAACCAGCGGGCCCAGCCGATGACGCCGAGGCCGGACACGTTGGCCAGCGTCTCCACGGGTGCGGTGGACATGTGCGAGCCGGCCGCACCAACGCCCTGGTCGTCCGGGGCGGCCGGGGTCTGCTCGCCGGTGGTCGTCTTGCTCATGGATCAGATCCCCACAGTGAAGCCGTTGGACCAGGACTGCATGTCCTGTACGAGGCTGTCCCACGCGCCGGTCAGCAGCAACAGGCCGGTCACGATCATCATCGTGCCGCCGACGCGCATCACCCAGACATAGTGGCGCTTGATCCAGCCGAAGGCGCCGAGCGCCTTGCGGAAGGCGACCGCGGCGAGCACGAACGGCACGCCGAGGCCGAGGCAGTAGGCGACGGTCAGTATGGCACCGCGGCCCGCACTCGACTGCTGTGCGGACAGGGCGAGTACCGAGGCGAGGGTCGGGCCGATGCACGGGGTCCAGCCGATGCCGAACAGCGCGCCCAGCAGGGGGGCGCCGACCAGACCGACGGTGGGCTTGTTGTGGAAGCGGAACTCGCGCTGGGTCATCCAGGGCATCAGGCCCATGAAGAAGACGCCCATGCAGATCATGACGACGCCCAGCACCTTGGACAGGACACCCTTGTTGTCCTGGAGGGTGTCCCCGAAGAAGCCGAACAGGGCTCCGCTGGAGACGAACACGGCGGTGAAGCCGAGGACGAACAGGGAGGCGCCCGCCACCATCCGGCCGCGCCGGGCCTCGGCCAGGTCGGTGCCGGTGACGCCGGTCACATACGACAGGTAGCCGGGGACCAGGGGCAGCACGCACGGGGAGAAGAAGGAGACGAGACCGCCGAGCAGCGCGAGGGGGAGGGCCGCGAGGAGGGCCCCGTTGAGCACCGTGTCGTTGTAGCCGTCCGCGGCCAGCGTGGTGAGCGAGCTCACGTCACTTCTCCGCGAGGACCGGGTCGATCATCGAGCGCAGCCTGTCCTCGCTGAGGGCGGCCAGTGAACGGGCCGCGATCTTCCCGCTCCGGTCGAGGACGAGCGTGCTGGGGATCGCCTGCGGGTTGAGCGTGCCCTTCTGGAATCGGAGGATCAGCTTGCTGCTCGGGTCGTACAGGCTGGGGTACGTGACGCCGTACTGCTTCTCGAAGGCGAGGGCGCTCCCGACCCGGGCGTCGGCGACGTTGATGCCGACGAACTGCACGCCCTTGCTCCGGACGTCCTTGTAGACCTTCTCGAAGTTGGGCGCCTCGGCGCGGCACGGGGCGCACCAGGAGCCCCACACATTGAGGACGACGACCTTGCCCTTGAAGGAGGCGACGTCGAGCTGCTTGCCGTTGATGGTCTTGCCGGAGAGGTCGGGGGCCTGGGCCCGCTCACCCTTCTCGGCGGTCGCGACGCCGTCCTTGCCCATGACGAAGTTGGTGTCGCCGCCCCCGCCCGACGTACCGCCCGAACCGCATGCGGCAAGAGTCAGCGCGGCGACCGCGGCACCCGCGGTGAGCAGGGCGGCGCGGGGCGAGCGGATCCAGGTGGTCGAGCTCAGGGGGGCGCGGCTGGCGGCACTCATGTGAAAAGTTTCGCATGCCCGTTCTGGGGATCTTGCACACCCCCCTTGCGGGCGGAAACCCGCATTTCAGGCGGCGTTCGGCGAGGCCCCTGAAGACGCCTTCGGGGTCTCCTGGAGGAAGGTCTTCCAGCCCCCGGCCGGCTGCTGCCCGACACCGAGGGTGCGCAGCTTCGCCAGCACCTCCGGCTTCTGTACGTCGATCCAGTCCACGAACTGCCGGAAGGAGACCAGGCGTACGTCCGCGCCCTTCTCCTTCTCCCGCGCGATGTGCTTGAAGGCCTCCTCGACGGCGTCCATGTAGATGCCGCCGTTCCACTGCTCGAAGTGGTTGCCGACGAAGAAGGGTGCGCGATTTGTCTCGAATGCCCGCTTGAAGCCGGATATGTACGCCTGGGCCGACTGCCTCCGCCAGCCCGGGTAGTTGGAGGGCGGCGCCTTGGTCGAGTTGACCGACTGGTTGGCGAGCATGTTGTAGTCCATCGACAGGACCTCGAAGCCACGTCCGGGGAAAGGTATCTGCTGCAACGGCAGGTCCCAGATCTCCTGCTTCTTCTGCGGCCAGACCTGGGTGCCTCCGGAGGAGGAGGCGTCGTAGCGCCAGCCGAGGGCGCGGGCGGTGGGCAGCAGGTTGGACTGTCCGAGGAGGCAGGGCGTGCGGGCGCCGACGAGTTCCTTGTCGTAGTCGAAGGGCAGGGACGGCAGATCGGTCCAGCCGGTGTTGGTCCGCCACTCCTTGACGAAGGCCTTCGCCTGGTCGATCTCGCTGCGCCACTGCTTCGGGGTCCAGTTGCCGACGGTGCCGCTGCCGGAGCAGAAGTGCCCGTTGAAGTGGGTGCCGATCTCGTGTCCTTCGAGCCAGGCCCGGCGGATGTTGGTCAGCGTCATCTTCACGTGCTCATCGGTGAGGTAACCGATGTCGGAGGCGCCGCGCGGGTTGTTCGGCGGGTTGTAGAGCCGCTTCTTCGACTCCGGCAGCAGGTACAGCCCGGAGAGGAAGAACGTCATGCTCGCGCCGTGCTCCTTGGCGAGGTCCAGGAAGCGCGGGAAGAGACCGTTGCCGACCTCGCCCGCGCCGTCCCAGGAGAAGACGACGAACTGCGGCGGCTCCTGACCCGGCTCCAGCGGCACGGGCTTCGCGGGCTGGTGGGGCTGCTTGCCGGTGAAGGAGGTGGAGCCGTCCCCGATGGGGCGGGCGGCCGGCGTCGGGCTGCCGGAGGGCTTGCCGGAACGGCCCTTTCCGGAACCGGCACTGTCCTTCGACCCGTCTGACGACGAAAGGCCGCCGCAGCCCGCGAGTCCTGCGGCGGCCGCGGCGCCGGCGCCGAGTCCGAGCATCCCCCTGCGAGTGAGAGCGCGCATTGCTTCCCCGATTCGTACGTCCTCTGGTGGTCACCCCTTCAGAGGACGTGACGAAGCGGGAGGTTCCTCGCGATCACCGCAAGTTCGCAATAATTTGTCACGAACGTGTCATAGAGGCACTCGAGTCGCGCCGCGCACGCCCCGAGTGCTCACGAACCGGCCGCCTATGCCCCGAACGCCTTGCCCTGTCCCTTGACCGGCTTGGCACCGGCGAGGAGGTGGGCGGGGACGAGATCACGGGCCGGCTCGGTGTAGCCGACGGAGACGATCTTGTCACCCTGGTACGTGAACGTCGTCAGCGAGGCCAGCGTGCACTGCCGCTTGCGCGGGTCGTGCCACAGTCGGCGCCGCTCGACGTAGGACCGCACGATCCAGATCGGCAGCTGGTGACTGACCAGCACGGCCTCGTGCCCGCGGGCCACGTCCTTCGCCGCGTCCAGCGCCCCCTTCATCCGGACGACCTGGTCGACGTACGGCTCGCCCCACGAAGGCTTGAAGGGGTTCGTCAGATGCTTCCAGTTGCCGGGCTTGCGCAGCGCGCCGTCGCCGACACCGAACGTCTTGCCCTGGAAGACGTTCTCGGCCTCGATCAGCCGCTCGTCGGTCGCGAGGTCCAGTCCGTGCGCCTTGGCGATCGGCGTCGCGGTCTCCTGGGCCCGCTCCAGCGGGGAGGCGACGACGTGGGTCACATCACGGGAGGAGAGGTGCTCGGCGACCCGGTCGGCCATCTGCCGCCCGAGCTCGGAGAGGTGGTACCCGCCGAGACGGCCGTACAGGATCCCGTCCGGGTTGGCGACCTCGCCGTGACGCATGAGGTGGACGACGGTGATGTCCTTGTTGCTGGTCATGCCGCTGTGGCCTCCGCAGCCGCTCGGGCCGCCGCCGGGAGGGCGTCGGCGATCCGCTGGATGGCCCGCTCGTCGTGGGCCGTGGACACGAACCAGGACTCGAACGACGACGGCGGCAGGTAGACGCCGTTCGCCAGCAGCGAGTGGAAGAAGGCGGTGAAGCGGAAGGACTCCTGCGCCTTGGCGTCCTCGTACGAACGCACCGCCCGGTCCGTGAAGAAGACGGAGAACATGTTGGAGGCGCTCTGCACGGCGTGTGCGACGCCCTCCTTGGTGAGCGCCTCGGAGACGAGCGCCTGGATCCGCTCCGACACGTCGTTGACCTTGGCGTACGCGGCGTCGTCGAGAAGGCGCAGCTGGGCGAGCCCGGCGGCGGTGGCGACCGGGTTCCCGGAGAGGGTGCCGGCCTGGTAGACGGGCCCGGCGGGCGCGAGGTGCGCCATCACGTCGGCGCGGCCACCGAACGCGGCCGCGGGGAAGCCGCCGCCCATGACCTTGCCGAAGGTCATGAGGTCGGGCCGGACCCCGTCGATCCCGTACCAGCCGGCGCGGCTGGTACGGAAGCCGGTCATGACCTCGTCGGAGATGAACAGCGCGCCGTTCGCCCGGCAGGCGTCCTTGAGCCCCTGGTTGAACCCGGGCAGCGGCGGTACGACGCCCATGTTGCCGGGCGAGGCCTCGGTGATCACGCAGGCGATCTCGCCCGGGTGCCGGTGGAAGGCCTCCTGCACGGCCTCCAGGTCGTTGTACGGCAGCACGATCGTGTCGCCGGCCTGGGCACCGGTGACGCCCGGAGTGTCGGGAAGCGCGAAGGTGGCGACGCCGCTGCCCGCGGCGGCGAGCAGGGAGTCGACGTGTCCGTGGTAGCACCCGGCGAACTTGATCACCTTGGACCGCTGGGTGAAGCCGCGGGCGAGCCGGATCGCCGACATGGTGGCCTCGGTCCCGCTGGAGACGAGCCGCACCTGCTCCACGGGCTCCACCCGCGCGACGATCTCCTCGGCGAGCGCGACCTCGCCCTCACCCGGGGTACCGAAGGAGGTGCCGCGCGCGACGGCGTCCTGCACGGCGGCGATGACCTCGGGGTGGGAGTGCCCGAGGATCATGGGCCCCCAGGAGCAGACGAGATCGACGTACTCCCGGCCGTCCGCGTCCTTCAGGTAGGGACCGGTACCCGACACCATGAACCGGGGCGTACCGCCCACGGCACGGAAGGCGCGTACCGGGGAGTTCACGCCACCCGGTGTGACGGCGGCCGCACGGTCGAATAGAGCCTGCGACACAGGCGCTTCGTATGTATAGGGCAGTTCGCTCATGACCTGCGACTTCTCCGACTTCTCGGACTCAGGTTGCCAAGTGACCTCCTCAGGGTAGGCCAGGGGCCGCGGGGGTCAGGGGCGAGCGGGACCGCCGACCGGCCGCCGAACCGGCTGAACCCGCTGCTGAACCGGCGCACAGTCCGCATAACGTGGTGGACAACCCGCAGCCCCACATGATCTGCGAGACTGGCACCTGATACACGCAGCTCAACCGGGCCATGGTGTACAGAACCTTGCACCGTGGCTTCTTCAGGGCTGCAAAGATCCTGCGGGCAGGTGTTTCAACGCACGTTTCGGCGGGCGACCGTGGGGGAGGTCACTGACACGATGATCGGGTTGCGCGGCGGGGGCCACGCGTCCTAAAAAAGCAGTCGGGTGGAGATATGCATCGCGGTGGCGGACTGGGCGAGGGGACTGACGACCTGGGTCCTCGACGTGCCCGGCGGGGAAGGCACCGGCGCGACGCGGAGGACACGACCGAAGCACGTCAGGCACACGGTGTACCGAGTGAGTCCGAGGGGCTGGACCGACGGGTCGAGCAGCTGAGGGCGGGGAGCAGGAATGGTGGTCGGGTGGGGGTGACGTACAAGTACTTCGGCGCGCCGGACGGCGCGACCGCGGCCCGCGTCCCGATCTCGATGCGCCCCGAAGAGCTCGGCGGCGACGAGCTGGGCATGAACGGCATGTTCACCAAGATCAAGCCGGAGACGATGGCCGCGATGGTGCTGACCGGCATCGAGGGTGTGCCCCTGCACAAGGTGCCGCCCCTGGAACTCGTGGTCCTGCACCCCGACTACGCCGTCGTGAAACTCCCCATGACCGTCGTGGACCCCCTCCGCGACATCGGCGAGGAGGCCGTCGGCGCCGCCGCCTTCATCTGGTCCACCGTGCCGGACCGGGGCGGCCCGCGGGACGCGTTCAACGTGTACCAGCTGCTGCACGAGTGGCAGGACTTCTCGCACCGGCTGCATGAGGCGGGGCATCAGCCTTATTGCCTGGTGTGGCCCTGAGCCGGGGTTTCGCTGGTTTCGGGCGGGGTTTCCGGACCTCGCCTCGGTCTTGTGCGGAGGCGAGCCTTCAGGCCGCCGGGGCGCATTGCTTTCGCTGGGGACACTGATATGCCCTGAGCTTCCGGAGCCGGGGCTTCCGTGAAGGTGGACCAGATCACCCTCGACGACGAACACTTCCGCGGCCCGGAAGGTCCTACGGATCCTGACCAGCTCAGCGGCCCCACTCGGTGGCGGCAGAGAGCGGTTGATGAGTTCGGCTGCCGTTCGGGCGTCGTCGACAGTGATGACGAAGCGGGTTCCACGGGTGAGTTCCAGCCACAGCGCGTCGCCCGCCCGCAGGGACACGGCCAGCGTGCCCGGTTTCCACCGGTAGCCCCAGCCGCCGATCTCCATCGGCCGCGTCCAGCGCGCCGACGCGCGCTCGATCCGGTCCATCGGGATGTGGCGGCGCAGGAAGGGCACGAGCACCGAGGCAACCGTGACGCCCTCGGACGACACCGTCACCTTGATGCCGCCGGTAACAAGAAAAGCAGCCGCCGCCGCCAAGAGACTGACCGCCCGGGGCCTCGCCACGAAGACCGCGAACACGGCGAGCGCGATGGCCATGACCACGCCGACAGCGAGCATCCAGGACCGGCCGCTTGCCCTCGCCTTCATAGAACGAGGGCAGCAAGATCCAGGAGGCATGATCCGGACACTTCACCCGCCGCACGTTCGCCACCAGGGCACCGCACACCGTGACAGGCTCGCCTGAAAAGTGGCGCGTCGCCGATCGGCACGGCACCTCGACTCATCGCGTCGAGGATGGCACCGTAAATCAGCGTGAAGCAGCTTAAAAGCGGACAAAGTAAAGGCGGGGTGCGCTGGCGGCTCGTGCTGGCGAGCACCACCATGCTCTTCGTCGAGTTGGCCCTGATCAGATGGGCGGGCGCCAACGTCGTCCATCTCAGCTACTTCTCGAACTTCATCCTGCTGGGATCGTTCCTGGGCATCGGCATCGGGTTCCTGCTCCCCGCCCAGGGCGGACAGTGGCTCAAACGCTGGACACCGGTCCCCCTCGCGCTCCTGATCATCCTGGTACGCGAGTTCCCGGTGCAGGTACGCCAGAGCAGCAACGAGGTCATCTACTTCACCGCCGTGAAGACCACCGGCCTCCCCGAGTGGGTGACACTGCCGGCCATCTTCCTGCTGACCGCGGTGATCATGGCGGGGATCGGCAAGATCACCGCCGATCTCTTCCGTCAGCTCCCCTCGCTCGACGCCTACCGCTACGACCTGCTCGGCAGCATCACCGGATCGGCGTCCTTCGCCCTGCTGTCCTGGCTACGCGCCCCGTCGGTCGTGTGGGGCGTACTCGCCGCCGCGGCCCTGCTGGTCCTCGGAGGACGGCGCAACACGCTGCGGTACGGCATTCCCCTCACGGCGATGGTCGCCGCGCTGTTCATGGAGACGATCACGACCGGCATCTCCTGGTCGCCCTACTACAAGCTCGAGGTCCAGCCCGCGCCGACCACCACCCGGACCTATTACATCTCCGCCAACGGCGTCCAGCACCAGAGCACCGCGCCACTGCCGGTGCTGATGCGGCAGGACTCGCCCTATCGGACGGCGTACGACGAGACGCCCCGCAACCCGCACAGGCGCGTGCTGATCATCGGGGCCGGCAACGGCAACGACGTGGCGGTCGCTCTCGCACACGGAGCGGAGCGCGTGGACGCGGTCGAGATCGATCCCCGGCTGCAGGAGATCGGCGCACAGCTGCACCCCGCGAGGCCGTACGACAACCCCAGGGTGCACGTCCACATCAACGACGGACGGGCCTTCCTGGAGCGCACGAAGACCAAGTACGACCTCGTCGTCCTGGCGCTCCCGGACTCGCTGACGCTGGTGTCCGGTGCGAGCAACCTGCGCCTGGAGAGCTACCTGTTCACCAAGCAGGCGTTCGAGGCCGCGCGGGATCACCTGGAGCCGGACGGCGCGTTCGCCATGTACAACTACTACCGCAAGAGCTGGTTGGTCGACCGGTTCGCCGGAACCCTCGACGAGGTCTACGGCCACGCCCCCTGTCTGACGACGTTCAAGAGGACCGCGGCCGTGCTGGTGGCCGGGATGACGCCCGCCGACCAGTCCTGCCAGAGGGTCTGGCAGGCCAGTGGCGCGGTCCCGGCCGCCGCGACCGACGACCGCCCCTTCCCGTATCTGCTGCACCGGAGCATCCCCACGCTCTACCTGGGCGCGCTGGGCGGAATTCTGCTGGTGACCGTCCTGTCGGTGCGCCTGACCGGGGTGTCCGTCCGCAAGACGTTCCGGTACATCGACATGTTCCTGCTGGGCGCGGCCTTCCTGCTGCTCGAAACGAAGAACGTGATCGGCTTCGCGCTCTACTTCGGTACCACCTGGCTGGTCAACGCCCTCGTCTTCCTCGGTGTCCTGCTCGCCGTCCTCGCGGCGGTCGAGGTCCGGCGCAGACTGCGGCGGGTCAACCAGCCGCTGCTGCAACTCCTGCTCTTCGGCTCCCTGGCCGTGGCGTGGCTCGTCCCCGCCCAGGCCGTGCTCTCGCTGCCCTTCGCCGGCCGGCTCGCCGCCGCCATCGCCCTGGCCTTCGCCCCCATCTTCTGCGCCAACCTCATCTTCTCCGACCGTCTGGCGTCCGCCCCGGACCCGACCTCCGCGTTCGGTGCGAACCTGCTCGGCGCGATGACCGGGGGCGCGATCGAATACCTGGCCCTGGTGACGGGTTACCACGCGCTGCTGCTGATCGTGGCCGCCCTGTACCTCGGGGCCTGCGTCGCCATGCGCTTCACCGGGCGCGGGCCGGGCGCGCAGGCACCGCGGGTGCCGGACGCGACGGTGAGAGCCAAGACCTAGCCGGGTGCGAAGTGGCCGCTGGGGTCGACGTGTCCAAGAGGCGAGGACGGCGGCCCTACGATCACTGTCCATGGACTGGCTCGAGCGCACCGCGGGACTGCGGCAATGGAGCAGGAGCGGGACGCGGGCTCCTCACAAGCCGCTGCTGTTCCTGTACGCCCTCGGCCGGTTCCAGGAGGACGCCGACGGCTCGTTGCGGTACAGCGCGGTGGAACAGGACCTGCAGCGGCTGCTGACCGAGTACGGGCCGCCCAACAGGACGACACCCGCCTACCCGTTCCACCACTTGGCCAACGACGGTGTGTGGGAAGTGCGTACCGACCGTGGGCCCGGCAGCCCCGGGACCGGGGTGCGGGACCTGCGGGACACGGGCGCCACCGGACGGCTCGCGCCCGACCTGCGAGCAGCGCTGCGACGCGAGCCGCCGCTGCTGGGCAGGATCGCGCGGCTCTTGCTCGACCAGCACTTCCCGCCCTCACTCCACGGCGACCTGTGCGAAGCCGTCGGCCTGGAACTGGAGCCCGCGGAGACCGAGCGGCTCCCGAGCGTGCGGCGACAACGGGACCGACGTATGCGAGAGCTCGTGCTGACCGCCTACGAGTACCGGTGCGCCTTCTGCGGTTACGACGGCAGGATCGGCGCGGTGCCGGTCGGGCTGGAGGCCGCGCACGTGCGGTGGTGGGCGTTCGGCGGCCCCGACGACATCGAGAACGGGCTGTGTCTGTGCTCGCTGCACCACAAGCTCCTCGACAAGGGTGTCCTCGGCGTCGGCGAGGGTGAGCGAATCCTGGTCTCGCAACGCTTCATCGGCCACAGCCCCGCCGCCCGCGAGCACGTCACAGCCCTCGCGGGCCGTCCGCTGCTCGGCCCGCAGCCCGGTGCACGCTCCGTGGCGGCCGCCCACCGCGACTGGCACAGCCGTCAGGTCTTCCACGGCAGCCCACGCCCGGCCACCGCTGTCTGATCCGCGCCGCGACCGGCGTGGTACGGGGCCGACTCGCCGTCGGCGTGATCGTGACCACGGCTGCCGTCGACGTACCCGAGTTGTTGCAGCGGTACCGTGCCCAGCACCCGGACGTCCACGTCGCCCTCCGGTCCGGACGCGGCGACGACCTCGCGGCGGCGGTCCGGGACGGCGAATTGGACATCGCCTTTCTCGGCCTGCCGGAGGGCGAGCGGCCCTCCGGCGTGGAACCGTCGTCCTCGATCATGACGAGCATGTGCTGGTGGTGCCGGCCGGGCACCGGTTGGCGGGCGCTGCCCGGGTCACGCTGGAGGAGATCGCCGAGGAGACGTTCGTGGACTTCGTGGCCGGAACCCCCGCCCGAGCCCAGTCCGACAAGGCGTTCGCCGCCGCGGGACTGGTCCGCGAGGTCGCTTACGAGGCCGGTGTCGTCGAGCTGATCACCCGGCTGATCGGGCGCGGACTCGGCGTCGCGCTGCTGCCGTCGGCGTTCATCCGGCCCCTGGCCGCCGACGATCCCGAACTGGCGCTGGTCCCGGTGGTCGACGGGCCGCATCGCGTCGAGTATCTGGCGTGGAGCCGCTTTGCCCGGCCACCCGGGCGATGCTCGACGTCCTAGGGGTCGGACCCCGCCCATAGGCCCCAAGCCGACCACGGGTACGGGCCTTGACAGCCCTGGTCGAGCAATCGCCGCTTTCCGCAGCGGAGTTAAAACGCGGTACACGGCCGGCCCGCCGTGTACCGCGCCTCCGACCGGAGGTTCAGTCGCGCCGCACGACGCACAGGGCCCAGATGACGAACCCGTACAGGGCGATCAGCGTGATCGACCACACGGGGTAGTACGGGATGGACAGGAAGTTGGCGATGATCAGGAGCGCGGCGATGCCGACGCCGAGGACCCTGGCCCAGGTGGCCACCGCGAAGAGCCCGAAGCTCACGACCATCGCGATGACGCCGAGGACCAGCTGGATCCAGCCCCAGCTCGTGAGGTCGAACTTGAAGACGTAGTTGGGGGTGGACACGAAGACGTCGTCATTGGCGATCGCCATGATGCCGCGGAAGAGATCGAGGACACCGGCGACGAACAGCATGATGGCGGCGAACATCGTGAGACCGGTGGCGCCGGCCGGGGAACCTGTCCGGTGGTGAGGTGTGGCGGTGGTTGCCATGAAGGGATCTCCGTTCCTGTGGGGCCATGGATCTTCAGCCCAGAAGCCTGTGTTTCTGCTCCTCGAACTCGGCCTCGGTGATGACGCCTTGCGCCTTGAGTTCACCCAGCTGCTTGAGCCGGTCGATCGTGCTGCCCATGTCGGATGCCGGAGCGGCGGCCGGCTCGGCGGCCTGCGGCGGCTGTGCCGAGGGGGCGTACCGGGCGTACCGCGGCTCGGGTTCCTGGTACGCGTACCCCTGCTGGGCGGCCCAGCGTCCCCGCTGGCGGCGCGTCACACGGTTGGACACCGCGGTCGCCGTACCGGCGACGACGGCCGTGCGTGCCACACCGCGAAGGAGTCCTGGCATGGCGGGTCCCTTTCTCTTGCCCTGGTCAGGAGGCGGCCTCCGCCGCTTCCAGCGAGGCGATGACCGCTTGTACCGGAAGTCGTCCCGAGGCCACCAGCTCGGCCCCGCCGCGGCGCAGCGCGGCGGCGAAGGGAGCGGCCCACACGTTCTCGTAGATCAGGAGACCGGCGGAGTTGCCGGGTTCCACGGCGGCGGCCGCCTCTTCCAGGTCGTCCTGGCCGAGCAGGCCGGAGTGGACACCCTCGAAGACCGCGAGATCCAGGTTGCCGTCACCGGTGAGGTCGGCGATCTCCAGCGCGACCACCGAGCCGTCCTCTTCCTTCCTGATGAACACCAGGTCGAGGATCCGGATGAGGCCGCGGTCCACGAGATCGACCAGCAGCGGGAAGCCCTCGCCTGTCATTCGGTTGCCGTGAAACTCCACCACGATGTAGTCGATGGGTCCCATCTCGTCGCTCTGCCCGCTCACGACTCACCCCTTGTGCTCGTGGGTCCCTTGCAAACCATTGCATCACCGGACCCGGACGGCCGCACCCGGACCCTGATCGCACCGGGTAGCCGGGCGAATCCGTCGGACCTACCCTGAAAAACAGGGCTGTGCCGCCCGCCGAATTCCGGCGCGCGCCATGTCGCCCGCCGGAATTCCGGCGCGTCGAATTCGGCGACCACACGAGGAGCGTCCTCGATGAGCGATTCCATTTCCGCCGGCAGTACCGACAGTCCCACCGGCTACGACATGGGGCACCGCACCCCCGAAGAGCGCGCCGCCTTCGGCAAGGCCGCCCGGTCCAGGGCCCCACGGTCCTCGCACGCCGAGTACACCCCGCCGCCGAAGCGCACCGATCCGGTGGACGTCATCGAGGCACAGTCGGCGAAGCGGGTGCAGGAACTCGTACCGATCCGCTACGGCAGGATGCGCGAATCGCCGTTCCGCTTCTATCGCGGCGCCGCCGCCATCATGGCCGCGGACCTCGCCGACACTCCCCGCAGTGGAATCCGGGCGCAGTTGTGCGGTGACGCCCATATGCTGAACTTCCGTCTGCTGGCCTCCCCGGAGCGCCGGTTGATGTTCGACATCAACGACTTCGACGAGACGCTGCCCGGCCCCTGGGAATGGGACGTCAAGCGGCTGTCGGCGAGTCTGGTCATCGCGGGCCGGGCCAATGGATTCAGTGCCAAGCAGCGGGCGTCGGTGGTGCGGAGGGCCGTGCGGTCCTATCGCGAGCGGATGCGGAATTTCGCCGCGCGGGGAAATCTCGCCGTCTGGTACACGCACTTCGACGCGGACGAGTTGCAGAAGCAGTTCGCGCCGACGATCAGCAAGGAGGACCGGGACCGCTGGGAGCAGGCCAGGGAGCGGGCCCGCTCGCACGACACCCTCCAGGCCTTCGACAAGCTCACCCAAGTCGTCGGCGGACAGCGCCTGATCGCTTCCGATCCGCCGCTCCTCGTACGGCTCGCGGACCTGGTGCCCTACGCGGAACGCGGCGCGCTGGAGAAGGAGATCAGCCGGCTGATCGAGCGGTACGGCCAGACCGTGCAGTCCGACCGGCGCTTCCTGCTGGAGAGCTACCGCGTCGCCGACGTGGCCCGCAAGGTCGTCGGGGTGGGCAGTGTGGGGACCCGCTGCTGGATCGTGCTGCTGCTGGGCAGGGACGACGAGGACCCGCTCTTCCTCCAGGCCAAGGAGGCCGACGAGTCGGTGCTGGCGCCCTACGTCGGCGCGAGCACCTTCCCCACCCAGGGCGAGCGTGTCGTCGCGGGCCAGCGGCTGATGCAGGCCACCAGCGACATCTTCCTCGGCTGGGAACGCGTCGACGGCATCGACGGCCGGCGCCGGGACTTCTACGTACGTCAGCTGCGGGACTGGAAGGGCATCGCGGTGACCGAGAACATGTCACCGAAGCGGATGGCGCTCTTCGCCGAGCTGTGCGGCGCCACCCTGGCCCGCGCCCACGCCCGGTCCGGCGACCGCATCGCGATCGCGGCCTACCTGGGCAGCGGCGATGTCTTCGACCGCGCGCTGGCGACCTTCGCCGAGCTGTACGCCGACCAGAACGAGCAGGATCACCAGGCTCTCGTCGACGCGATCGACACGGGCCGGGTCCAGGCGGAGATGGCTTGAGGGGGCCGGAGGCCAGGAGCCGGAGACCAGGAGCCGGAGACCAGGAGCCAGGGGCCGGGCTACTCCTCGACCGTGGCCACCGCGTCGACACCGGAGCGGCGCAGGGTCCGCTGTACGTCACGGCGGGCGCCGCGGACCGTGAGGGCGGCCGGTTCCGGTGCTCGGGTCGCCGCGCGGAGCAGGGCGTAGGCGCAGGCGAGGTCCAGCCTCACCAAACCGCTCATGTCCAGCACCCACGTGCCGGCCCGCCGCAGACGCCGGTCGAGGAGCAGCGCTTCCAGCTCGCGCAGCGCCTGTGTGTCGAGGTCACCGGTGAAGGCCAGAACGGCGTGTTCCCCGTCTGCCTCGGCGATCCGCACGGTCCCCGACCGGGGCGGCACGGGGTGTTCGTCTGCCATGGCGACCTCCTCGGCGGCCAGTGCACGGTGTACGTCCATTCTCTACGCCCGGACGCCCCGGCGCGACGGCCACCGGCCGGGCCCTGAACCTCCGAGAGCGCCCTTACGCGACGCGGTGCGGGTCCTCCGCCGACCCCCCGCCGACCGTGAAGCCGATCACCGACCCGCCCCCGTCCCGCCGGAAGGCGAACGGTGCTCCGCCGTGGGCGAGGGCCACCTCCCGCACGATGGACAGGCCGAGCCCGGAGCCGGGCAGGGAGCGGGCGTCGGCGGCGCGGTAGAAGCGGTCGAAGACGCGGTCCAGGTCGGTCTCCTCTATGCCGGGCCCCCGGTCGAGGACCTCGACGCGGACCGCCCCGCGACCGGAGAGGGCGACCCCCGTCACCACGATCTCGATGGGCAGGCCGCCCTCCCGGTCGAACTTCGCCGCGTTCTCCACCAGGTTCGACACCGCCCGCGTCAGCATGGCGGGCCGTCCTTCCGTCGTCGTGTCGCCGCTGGTGCGGAGCATGATCTCCCGTCCCGTGCGGCGGCGGGCGAGCCCCAGGACGTCCTCGGCGATGTCGGCGAGGTCGACCCGCTGCGACGGCTCCGTGTCGGACTGCCCGGCCGCGAGGTCGACGAGCTCGTTGACGAGGTCGGTCAGTTCGCGGGCCTCCTGGGTGAGGTCGGCGACCAGGTCCTCACGGGTGGCCGGGGGCAGCTCGTCGATGCGGCGCAGCAGCGAGATGTTGGTCCGCAGCGAGGTCAGCGGCGTGCGCAGCTCGTGCCCCGCGTCCTGCACGAGCCGGCGCTGGTCCTCCTCCGACTGGGCGAGGCGGCCGAGCATGTGGTCGAAGGCGCGGCCGAGGCGGCCCACCTCGTCGTAGCCGGTGACGGGGACCTGGATGCCGAGCCGGCGGGTGCGGGCGACGTCCTCGGCGGCCGAGGCGAGGATGATCAGTCGCCGGGTGATGCGGCGCGCGAGCCACCAGCCGACCAGGCCCGCCCCGATCACGACGGCGATCATCAGCACCAGGGTGCGCTGCTGGAGCGCCCGCAGCAAGTCCTCGGTGTCGCTGAACTCCTGCGCGACCTGCACGGCGCCCCGGCCCCCGCCGAGCGAGACGGTCGCGACGCGGTAGACGTCGCTGCCGACGTCGACGTCCTTGTGCCGGGCGAGCCGCCCGGCGTTCGGGTCGGTCGCGATCCGCCGGTCGTCCACCGTGACGGGCAGCCCGGGTCTGCCCGGGTCGACGACCCCGCCGTCGGGGCCCAGCACCTGTACATCGGTGCGGGCCGGGCGGACGAGGTCGTGGCCCGGCGCGGAGGAGGAGAAGTCGTCGGGGCCCATCCGGTGCTGGCGCACCTCGTCCCGCAGGTCCTGCACGACCTCGTCGAAGACCGACTGCTGGTCCACGCGCACGAGCCGGGCGGCCGCGCTGTAGGACAGGATGCCGACGACGATGGTGACGGCGGCGGTGACGGCCGCGAAGGACACGGCGAAGGTGGTGCGCAGGGAGACGAGGTGGGCCCGCCGGGTCGCCGACAGCCGCCCGAGGCGGCCCACTCAGTCCTCCCGCAGCACGTAACCCACGCCCCGCACGGTGTGGATCAGCTGCGGCGCGCCGGGCTGGTCGAGCTTGCGGCGCAGGTAGCCGACGTACACGGCGAGGTTCTTGGAGCCGGGGCCGAAGTCGTAGCCCCAGATGCGGTCGTAGATGGTGGAGTGGTCGAGGACGATGCCCGCGTTGCGGACCAGCAGCTCCAGGAGTTCGAACTCGGTGCGGGTCAGCTCCAGCTCACGGCCGCTCCGCCAGGCCCGCCGTGCCTGCGGGTCCATGCGCAGCCCGGCGGCCTCGATGTGGCGGCCGGCCGGAAGGGACTCCCGTCGCGTCTCGGGTGCGACGGCCTCGCTGCCGGCGCCGGCGGCGACGGCCGTACCGGCGGTGCCGACGGGGCTCGTGCGGCGCAGCAGGGCGCGCAGGCGGGCGAAGACCTCCTCGACGTCGAACGGCTTGACGACGTAGTCGTCGGCGCCCGCGTCCAGTCCCGCGATCCGGTCCGCGGTCTCCACCAGCGCCGTGAGCATGAGGATCGGCGTGCGGTCGCCCTCGGCGCGCAGGACCCGGCAGACCTGCAGGCCGTCGATGCCGGGCATCATCACGTCGAGGACGAGCACGTCGGGCGGGCTCTTGTGGGCGTGCGCCAGCGCCTCCACGCCGTCGGCGACCGCGGTGACCCGGTAGCCCTCCAGCGTCAGGGCACGCTCCAGGGCGTGACGGATGGCGCGGTCGTCTTCGGCGAGGAGCACTGTCTGGGGCACGCCCCCAGTGTGCCCCGGCTCGCGGTGCTGCGGCCGGGGTGAGTGGGACAGCGACCACCCTTTTTACCGGCCTCTCACCGTCCGCGACCCAACCCGGACCCGCTGTCCGGCCGTCGTCTCACCCCGTGGGCCGCCGCGTCGCGAGCTGCCCGTCTCACCCGTGGGCCGCCGCGCCGCGAGCCGCCCGTCTCACCCCGTGGGCCGCAGCGCCGCGAGCTGTTCGGCGAACGGCACGACCTCCAGGTGTGCGTCGCCCTCGGTGGCCGTCGCGGTGGCCGTCGGGCGCTCCGCCTGCGCGGTGGGGCCGCCCCCGCGCGCCGACAGCCCCGCCATCAGCGCGGCCAGCTCCCCCGCCGCCCGCTCGATCCGCTCGGGCAGCCCCTCGGCACCCCAGTCCTCCGAGGCGGCGTACACCGCGGTGGGTACGACGACGGCCCGCAGGTAGGAGAAGAGCGGTCGCAGGGCGTGCTCCAGGACGAGGGAGTGCCGGGCGCTGCCGCCGGTCGCGGCGATCAGCACCGGCTTCCCGCTGAGCGCGTCCGGGTCGATCACGTCGAAGAACGACTTGAACAGCCCGCTGTACGACGCCGAGAACACCGGGGTGACCACGATGAGACCGTCGGCCGAGGTCACGGCGTCGAGAGCGGCGCTCAGACCGCGCCCGGGGAAGCCGTTGGTGAAGTTGTGCGCGATCTCCACGGCGAGGTCGCGCAACTCGACGACCTGGATCTCCGCCGAGGTCCGCCCGGCGGTCGCCGTGGCCAGCCGGTCGGCGAGCAGCCGGGTGGAGGACGGGACGCTCAGTCCCGCCGAGACGACGACGAGCCTCATGCGACGGTCTCCTTCCGCGCCTGGGTGAGCAGCGACTGGTGGGTGGGGGCCTCCGGCACGTCCGCCGGGCGGCCCTTGGCGAACTCCTCGCGCAGCACCGGTACGACCTCCTCGCCGAGCATGTCGAGCTGCTCCAGGACGGTCTTCAGCGGCAGCCCGGCGTGGTCGACGAGGAACAGCTGGCGCTGGTAGTCACCGGCGTACTCGCGGAAGGCCAGCGTCTTCTCGATGACCTGCTGCGGGGAGCCGACGGTCAGCGGGGTCTGGTCGGTGAAGTCCTCCAGGGAGGGCCCGTGCCCGTAGACCGGCGCGACGTCGAAGTACGGCCGGAACTCGCGGACGGCGTCCTGGGAGTTCTTGCGCATGAACACCTGGCCGCCCAGGCCGACGATGGCCTGCTCGGCCGTGCCGTGGCCGTAGTGGGCGTACCGGCTCCGGTACAGCTCGACCATCCGCTTGGTGTGGTCGGCCGGCCAGAAGATGTTGTTGTGGAAGAAGCCGTCGCCGTAGTACGCGGCCTGCTCGGCGATCTCCGGGGAGCGGATGGAGCCGTGCCAGACGAACGGCGGCACGCCGTCCAGCGGCCGGGGCGTGGAGGTGAAGCCCTGGAGCGCGGTGCGGAACTTCCCCTCCCAGTCCACGACGTCCTCGCGCCACAGCCGGTGCAGCAGGGCGTAGTTCTCGATGGCGAGGTTGATGCCCTGCCGGATGTCCTGCCCGAACCAGGGGTAGACCGGGCCGGTGTTGCCGCGGCCCATCATGAGGTCCACGCGCCCGTCGGCCAGGTGCTGGAGCATCGCGAAGTCCTCGGCGATCTTCACCGGGTCGTTGGTGGTGATCAGGGTGGTGGAGGTGGAGAGGATCAGCTTCTCCGTCCGCGCCGCGATGTAGCCGAGCATGGTCGTCGGTGACGACGGCACGAACGGCGGGTTGTGGTGCTCGCCGGTGGCGAAGACGTCGAGGCCGACCTCCTCGGCCTTCAGCGCGATGGCGACCATGGCCTTGATGCGCTCGCGCTCGCTCGGCGTACGACCCGTGGTGGGGTCCGGCGTGACGTCGCCGACGCTGAAGATCCCGAACTGCATGGTCGCTCAACCTCCCAAAGTTGTTGACCGTTCAACTATACCGCTGAACGACCGCCCCTCTCCACTTATTCCGGTTGACCCGCCCCGCCTTCCTCAATCATATTTACCTGCGTGACACAGATACTGCACAACAAAGAGGAAAGACCGGCCCTCCCCGCCCGCACTCGCTGGGCGATCCTCGCCGTCGTCCTCGCCGCCGACGTCCTCGACCTGCTCGACGCCACGATCACCAACATCGCGGCCCCGACCATCACCGCCGACCTCGGTGGCGGCCCCGCCCTCGTCCAGTGGCTCGGCGCCGGCTATGCCCTCGCGCTCGGCGTACTGCTGGTGCCCGGCGGGCGGCTCGGCGACAAGTACGGGCGCCGGCGCCTGTTCCTGACCGGACTCGCCGGGTTCGTCGTCGCCTCCCTGGCCTGCGGCCTCGCCCGGAGCCCGGAGCAACTCGTCGTCGCCCGGCTCGCCCAGGGCGCCTTCGGGGCCCTGGTCATCCCGCAGGGCTTCGGCATCCTCGCCACCACCTGGCCCCGCGACCAGATCGGCAAGGCGTTCAGTCTCTTCGGACCGGTCATGGGCCTGTCCGCCATCGGCGGCCCGATCCTCGCCGGCTTCCTCGTCGACGCCGACCTCGGCGGCCTCGGCTGGCGCCCCATGTTCCTGATCAACCTGCTCCTCGGCGGCGCCGCCATACTCGCCGCGCTGCGCCTGCTCCCCCGCGACACGGGAACACCCGGCACCGTCATCGACGGACCCGGCTCCGCGTTGCTCGGCGGCGCCATGCTCGGCCTGCTCGGCGGCCTCATCGACGGCTCCGCGCAGGGCTGGACCGCCCGCCCGCTCACCCTGCTCCTGCTGGGCCTCGCCCTGTTCGCCGGGTTCTGGCACCGCCAGCGCACCGCCACCGACCCCCTCATCCGGCCGACCCTGCTGCGCAACCGCGGCTTCACCTCCGGCCTGCTGCTCGGCATCGTCTCCTTCGCCGCGGTCGCCGGGCTCCTCTACGCCGTCTCCCTCTACCTCCAGCGCGGCCTCGGCCGCGGCCCCGCGGGCACCGCGCTCGGCCTGATCCCGCTGTCCGCCGGCATCGTCGTCGCCTCGATCGCCTGCTACCGGCTCATCCACACCTACGGCCGCCGACTCGTCCTCGCCGGACTGCTGATCATCCTGGCCGGATGCGCCGGCCTGTTCGCCATGAGCTCCGCGGACCTGACGAGCGGCTGGGCCCTGGCGCCTTCCCTGCTCGTCATCGGCCTCGGCATGGGCACCTGCTTCGGCACGGTCTACGACGTCACCATCGGGGACATCACCCCCGAGGAGGCGGGCAGCGCGAGCGGCTCCCTCAACGCCGTCCAGCAACTCGCCAACGCGATGGGCGCGGCCGCCGTGACGACCGTCTACTTCAAGGCCACGGCCGGCGGCGAGTCCCACGCCATGAACGTGAGCCTCACCGTGGTCGCGGCGGCCGTCGCCCTGTGCCTGCCCCTCGTACGACTGCTGCCGCGCAAGGCGCCGGAGGAACAACACCACTGACCTGTCAGGGAACCAGCACCAGCCGCCCCCGCACCCCGCCCTCGCCCAGCCGGGCGTGTGCCTTCGCCGCCTCCTGCAGGGCGTACGTCTCGGCCACCCGCAAGGTCAGGACACCCGCGTCGACCAGCCGGACCAGCTCCGCCAGGCGCGCCCCGTCGGCGCTCACCTCCACCGCGCCGGTGCGCACCCCGCGCTCGGCGGCGGGCTGGGCCTGCGGGATGACACCGACGTAGGCACCGCCGTCCCGCACCCGGGCCAGGGCCCGCTCGCCGAGGACCGCCGCGTCCAGCACGGCGTCGAAGCCGCCCGATTCGACGTCCCCGGCGATGAAGCGGGCGGCCCCCAGCGACCGTACGAGCTCCTCGTCGTCCTCCCGGGCCAGCGCGGTCACCGCGATCCCGCGGTGGGCGGCGAGCTGGACGGCGAACCCGCCGACCGCGCCCGCCGCACCCGTCACCAGCAGCGACCCGCCCGGCGCCGGATCCAGCAGGTCCAGGGCCTGCATGGCGGTCAGGGCGTTCAGCGGGAGGGTCGCCGCGTGCACCGCGTCGGCCGTCGCCGGCGCTGTGGCCACCGCGTCCGTGTCCACCACGACGTACTCGGCGTGCGTGCCGAGCGGCTTCACCATGCCGTAGTCCAGCGCCACCACCTCGTCGCCGACGCTCCAGGCGGTGGCCACCCCGGTCGCGTCCACCGTCCCGGCGACGTCCCAGCCGAGACCGATTTGCTTGCCCGCGCCCCCGAACACACCCTCCCGCACCCCCGCGTCCACCGGGTTCAGCGCGGCCGCCGCGACCTTGATCCGCACCTGCCGCGCGCCCGGCTCCGGCACCTCGACGTCCACGACCTCGACGGCCTCGGGTCCGCCGAACGACGTCACCACTGCTGCACGCATGCCAACTCTCCCTGGTCATCGGGCACTTGCGGGCTCCTGTCGCCCGGCCTCGCCCTGTGCCGCAACCCTAGGAAGAGCTACTATCCATCGGGAAGTAGTTACCCGAAGGTGCCTACCTCACCCGGAGGAGAGCCATGGCGACCATGACAGCGGCCCAGCGGCGCGAACAGGCGCGCGCCGAGTACGACGCCTTCATCCGGGGCTGCCCCACCAACCAGCTCCTCGGCCGCCTCAGCGACAAGTGGGTCAGCCTGGTCGTCGCGGCCCTCTCCCACGGCGGCCCCCTGCGCTACAGCGACCTCGGCCGCAAGATCGCCGGCGTCAGCCCGAAGATGCTGACCCAGACCCTGCGCAGCCTGGAACGCGACGGCATCCTCGTCCGCACGGTCACGCCCTCCGTCCCGGTACGCGTCGACTACGCGCTCACCCCGCTGGGCCGCAGCCTCGCCCTTCTGCTGACCGCCGTGAAGGACTGGGCGGAGACCCACATCGACGAGGTGCACGCGGCACGGGAGCGGTACGACGGCGAGAACGGCGCGCAGCACGACTGAACGGCCGGCGGACCGCCTCGGTGAAAAGAGGTGCGCCCGACCACCTCGTCAGGCGGGCCGGCCGGCGGACCGCGGTGCGCTCCCGTACGACGAGCCGGTGGGGCGCGCGGATCGACGGTGCCTCGTCGGTGCCGGTGAGCGGGCCCCAGGCCCCGCGTCTGCGGCGCGATCCGAACAACAGGCCCTAGACCCGTCCCTCCCGCAACCGGGTGACCTGGGCCGCGCTGAACTCCGTCGTACGCCTCATGTGGTCGATCAGCAGGGTCAGTTCGGAGTCGTCGAGGTCGTCGAAGAGCGCCACCCAGCCGCCGCCGAGCCGGTCCCACATCCGCCCGAACTCGACGATCTTCTCCGGCACCGTCGCCACGAGCACCCGCCGCCGGTCGCCGGCGTCCCGTTCCCGGACCACGTACCCGGCCCGCTCCAGCCGGTCCACCAACCGCGTCGCCGACCCGGTCGTCAGCCCCGTCAGCTCGGCCACCCGGCCCGTCGTCACCGGCTCACGCTCCAGCGTCAGCAGATTCAGGCACTGCAGATCCGTGGGGTGCAGGCCCAGATGATCGGCGACGGCCTGGTTGAAGAGGGCGTACGAGGCCATGTAGCGGCGCGAGACGCTGGACAACTCATCCAACAGCCGCGACCGCGCGTTCCCGGACATGGCGTGCACCCCTTAGTTCGCGCCGTGCGAAGCGATCGTAGTCGGAATTGAGAGGGAGGCTGTGTCACCAGGCGTACGAGTCCCCCGTGGGGCCACCGCGGGGAACGCCGTGCGAGGCTGCACGCATGCTCGTCGTCCGCTCCGCCGCCCTGTTCGTCCTCGCCGCCCTCTTCGAGATCGGCGGCGCCTGGCTGGTCTGGCAGGGCGTGCGCGAGCAGCGCGGCTGGCTGTGGTTGACGGGCGGTGTCCTCGCGCTCGGCGCCTACGGCTTCGTCGCCACCTTCCAGCCGGACGCCCACTTCGGCCGCATCCTCGCCGCGTACGGCGGCATCTTCGTCGCCGGCTCGCTCCTGTGGGGCGCGGTCGCCGACGGCTACCGCCCCGACCGCTGGGACATCGCAGGCGCGCTGATCTGCCTCGCGGGCATGGCCGTGATCATGTGGGCACCGCGAGGCGACTGAGCGCCGGTCTCAGATCAGCTCCTCCGGCAGCAGCCCGAGCTGCGACAGGAAATCCATCTGGTCGAAGTACAGCCGGTAACTGACGATCCGGCCGTCCCGCACCTTCGCGAAGTCGACCCCGCGGATCCGGATCTCCTTCTGGGTGGCGGGCAGTGTCTCCCCCGACGGCAGCGGGATCGGCCCCGTGTTCCTGCCGTGGAAGAAGCCCTCGTCGATGGCGGTGTCGCCGACCTCGTACGAGTACACCGACTCGTAGCGGGCCTCGGTGAGCATCTCGGTCATCTGCCGCCAGTAGTCCGCGATGTTCTCGCGCCCGTGCAGCTCCCCGCCGTCCGGGGTCACGGCGACCGCGTCCGGCGCGTACAACTCGGCGATGAGCTTCGCGTCCGCCTTCGTCGTGAGCGCCTCGGTGAGCCGGTCCATGACGTCACGCGCTTCACTCATGATCCACCTCCGTACTCAGGGGATCACCCACCTCGATTTTCTCACGCGACCCGGCCCCCGGCGGGTCCGCGGCAGCCGCCGCGGACATCCCGTTCCACGCCCCGGACACCGAGCCGTACGCCTGTCCCCGCCACCTATCCTGTGCGGCGGAAGCCGACCGTACGAACGCCCGACCGCCGACGACCCGAGGAGCACCCCCATGGCCACCGCCGCACCGTCCGCCGCCTCCCGCATTGCCGTCGTCACCGGTGCGAGCAGCGGAATCGGCGCCGCCACCGCCCGGCAGCTCGCCGCGGCCGGCTACCGCGTGGTCCTGACCGCGCGCCGCAAGGACCGCATCGAGCAGCTCGCCGAGGAGATCACCGCGGCCGGCGGCTCGGCGACGGCGTACCAGCTGGACGTCACCGACCGCGCGGCCGTCGACGAGTTCGCCACCGCCTTCAAGACGATCGGCGTGCTCGTCAACAACGCGGGCGGCGCGCTGGGCGCCGACACCGTCGCGACCGGTGACCCGGCCGACTGGCGCACGATGTACGAGACCAATGTCATCGGCACCCTGAATCTCACCCAGGCCCTCCTGCCCAAGCTGGACGCGAGCGGCGACGGCACCGTCGTCGTGGTCTCCTCCACCGCCGGCCACGGCACGTACGAGGGCGGCGCGGGCTACGTCGCCGCCAAGCACGGCGCCCACGTCCTCGCCGAGACCCTGCGCCTGGAGATCGTCGGCCGGCCGGTCCGGGTCATCGAGATCGCCCCCGGCATGGTCAAGACCGACGAGTTCGCGCTGACCCGCTTCGGCGGCGATCAGGAGAAGGCGCGGAAGGTCTACGAGGGCGTGGCCGAGCCGCTCACGGCGGACGACGTGGCGGACACGATCACCTGGGCGGTGACCCGCCCCAGCCACGTCAACGTCGACCTGCTCGTCCTGCGCCCGCGCGCCCAGGCGTCCAACACGAAGGTGCACAGGGAACGGTGAGCCGCGGCCAGAACTCCCGGTGATCTCCTAGGGTCGGGGAACGTGGACAGACACATATCCTTCGAGTCGCTGCACAACTTCCGCGACCTGGGCGGCTACCGCACCGCCGACGGCCGGCACCGCGTCCGCCCGGGCCGTCTGTTCCGCGCGGACTCCCTGGGCAAGCTGAACCCCGGCACGCCGGACTGGGACCGCTTCCTCTCCCTGGGCATCCGCACGGTGCTGGACCTGCGCCACCCCTGGGAGGCCGACCGGCGCGGCCGCGTACCGGCGGACGACTCCTTCGCGTACCACAACCTGAGCATCGAGCACCGCCCCTACGACCAGGCGGCCCAGACTCCCGACGTCGCCCCGGGCCCCTACCTCGCCGAGCGCTACCTGGAGGTCGCCGAGGACGGCACGAAGGAGATCCGGGCGGCCCTGGAACGCGTGGCGGGGACGAACGACCCCCTCGTCTTCCACTGCGCCTCCGGCAAGGACCTCACGGGCCAGCTGGCGGCCCTGATCCTGGGCCTCCTGGACGTCCCGGAACACACGATCATCGAGGACTTCTCCCTCACGGAACTGGCCACCCCGGCCCTGCTGGCGGACTGGCGCACCCGCAACGGGGGCCGCAGTCCCGCGTGGCCGGGCTTCGCCCGCGCCCCCGAGAGCGTGATGCGCCTGTACCTGCAGTCCTTCAGAGCCCACTACGGCTCCATGGAGGCCTACGTCTCCCAGGCCCTCGGCCTCGACGCGCAGGCCCTGACCGACACGCTCCGGGCGAACCTCCTGGAACCGCTCCCCACCACCTGGCCCGAGCCGGCGTTCCGCAGGGCGACCCCCGCCGACGCCCCCGCCCTGGTCCGCCTCCGCGACACAGCGGCCCTCTGGCAACTGGCCCGGGGCATCGCGCAGTGGCTGCCCGGCGAGAAGACGGAGGCCCACTTCCGCCAGGTCATGCGGGACGGCGAGGTCTGGCTGGCGTACGCCGGAGACCACCTGGCCGGCGGCTGGGAACTCTGGTGGACCGACCCCGCCGCCTGGGGCCCCCGCCCGCCCGACGCGGGCTACATCCACCGCCTGATGACCGTCCCGCACACGGCCCCACCGGGCACGGGCCGCGTGCTGCTGGCCGAGGCGGAATCCCGCATCACCGCCGAGGGCCGCCCCTACGCCCGCCTCGACTGCCTTTCCACCAACCCCCGCCTGCGCAGGTACTACGAGTCGGCGGGCTACACGGTCGTCGGCGAACAGCCCGCGAAGGACGGCGGCACGGGGAGCCCGTACGGGGTGACACTGCTGGAGAAGCGGCTCGCGTGACGCGGCGGGGATGCCGGGCTCGCGCTCGACCCCGCGCGAGCATCAGCCCTTCACACAGACGAACTGCTTCAGCTTCGCCACGACCTCGACAAGGTCCCGCTGCTGATCCATGACCTGCTCGATCGGCTTGTAGGCGCCCGGGATCTCGTCCACGACGCCGGAGTCCTTGCGGCACTCCACGCCCCGCGTCTGCTCCTCCAGGTCCTTCGTCGAGAAGCGACGCTTGGCCGCGTTGCGGCTCATGCGCCGACCCGCCCCGTGCGACGCCGAGTTGAAGGCCTTCTCGTTGCCGAGGCCCTTCACGATGTACGAACCCGTGCCCATCGAGCCGGGGATGATCCCGTAGTCACCGGAGCCGGCCCTGATCGCTCCCTTGCGGGTGACGAGCAGGTCCATGCCGTCGTAGCGCTCCTCGGCGACGTAGTTGTGGTGTGCGCTGATCTCCGGCTCGAAGACCGGCTTGGCCTTCTTGAACTCCTTGCGGACCACGTCCTTCAGGAGCGCCATCATGATCGACCGGTTGTACTTCGCGTACTCCTGCGCCCAGAACAGGTCGTTGCGGTACGCCGCCATCTGCGGGGTGTCCGCGACGAAGACCGCGAGGTCACGGTCGATCAGACCCTGGTTGTGCGGCAGCTTCTGGGCCACGCCGATGTGGAACTCGGCCAGCTCCTTGCCGATGTTCCGGGAACCGGAGTGGAGCATCAGCCAGACGGCACCGGTCGTATCCGTGCACAGCTCTACAAAGTGATTCCCGGATCCGAGAGTTCCCATCTGCTTCGTGGCGCGCTCCTGACGGAATTTGACCGCATCGGCGATCCCGTCGAACCGCCCCCAGAAGTCGTCCCACCCGCCGGTCGCGAAACCGTGCAGGCCCCCCGGGTCCACGGCACTGTCGTGCATCCCCCGCCCCACCGGAATGACCTGCTCGATCTTCGACCGCAGCCGGGAGAGGTCCCCCGGCAGGTCGTTCGCCGTGAGGGACGTCTTCACCGCCGACATCCCGCAGCCGATGTCGACACCCACCGCGGCCGGGCACACCGCCCCCCGCATCGCGATGACGGAGCCCACGGTCGCACCCTTGCCGTAGTGGACGTCCGGCATGACCGCGAGGCCCTTGATCCACGGCAGGGTCGCGACGTTGCGCAGTTGCTGGAGGGCGCCCTCCTCGACCGTCGCGGGGTCGGCCCACATTCGTATCGGGACCTTCGCGCCCGGCATTTCCACGTACGACATATCGTCCTCATTCCCCCGGAACCAAAACAGAAGTCTCAAGTCGCAAAACCGGCGCCAAGGTCGGTGAAAGGGGACAGCGGACCGGCGTCCACGGCTCTGCGTGCGATAGACATTGTCTCCAGGGGTAGCCCTCGCGCGGCAAGCGATTAACCAGCGGGGACCCCCGACACATACACGGCAGACCAAGGCCGGACACACCGTCGAGAGGAGCCTGACCGTGCAGCGGAAGGCGTACGTACCCGGCGTGGCCGCGCTCCTCGCGGCACTCCTCGCCGGCTGCACGGGCGGCTCGGACGACGGCGGCACGACGGACGACTCCAACCCCGGCGACACCAGCACGGCGACGGCGGCGCCCCAGCCCGGCAAGTACGCCTCGCTCCCCGAGCCGTGCGGCGCGGTCAGCCACAGCACGCTCGACTCACTGCTGCCCGGCATCAAGCAGATCACCGACCCCGACCAGCGCGAGAACGCCTACGCGGGCGAGGCGACGCAGACGTTCAACACGGACCGCAAGGTCGGCTGCCGCTGGAAGGTGCCGGCCACCAGCGCCACCGACCATCTGCTCGTCGACTTCGAGCGGGTGGTGTCGTACGACAACGCGGTCAGCGACGACAGCCAGGCGGAGCAGCTCTTCTCGAAGAAGGAGGTCGCGGCCGACCTCCCGGAGCCGACCGCCACCGAGTCCGCCGCCGACGACGCGGCGAGCCCCTCCGCCGCCCCGAGCAACGCCTCGCCGTCCGCCTCTCCTTCTTCCGCTTCCCCTCCCTCCTCGTCTCCCTCCTCCCCGGCCTCCTCCCCGTCCTCCACCGCCACCTCGACCGATCTCCAGCCCCGCGTCCTCACTGATCTCGGTGACGAGGCGTTCCTCGACGACGAGCTCAGCAGCTCGGGTTCGACCGCCAAGCAGCGCACGGTGACTGTGGCGTTCCGCACGTCGAATGTGATCGTGACGATCGAGTACATGGAGCAGCCGACGACCGTGGGCGTCGTCCCGGACAGTGAGGAAATGCAGGACAGGGCGCAGAAACTGGCCGCCCAGCTGGCGGAGTCCCTGGCGGGCTGACGCCCCCTCACCGCGTCTCCGACAGGTGCCGCGAAGGTCACAAAGCGAGAACACACAGCTCCTTCACCGCGTACCGTGGCCCCTCGGACCCGATCCGACCGCACGAACCACGAGCGTCATGAGTGAAGGAACCATGCAGCGACGAGCCCAGCGAGAACCGCGTGACCAGCGAGCGAAGCGAGCCAAGCGCCTGAACCGCGTCCTTGTCAGCGCGGCCGCCGTCCCCGTGATGCTGGTGGCCGCCGGCTGCTCCTCCGACTCCGATTCCGGCTCCGACGCCGCGAACGCGGCGGAGCAGGGGGCCGGCAGTGAGGTGAGCGCGTCCCCGAGCGCGTCGCCGACGGTGCAGGCCGCCGCGTTCAAGACGCTGCCCGAGTCGTGCAAGGTGCTGTCGAAGAAGACCCTCGAAGACCTGGTGCCCGAGGCGAAGTCGGGCAAGGAGGGCAAGTCGAGCGACGCGTCGACGCGGGGCAGCTGCTCCTGGAGCAGCCTCGCCAACAACGGTGTGAAGGGCTCGCAGTTCCGCTGGCTGAACGTGGCCCTGCTGCGTTTCGAGTCGGACCAGACGCGCGGCGCGGGCGACAAGCTGGCGCAGGAGTACTACGCGTCGCAGGTCAACGACGCCAAGGCGGTCTCGGGTGCGAAGGGCACCAAGTCGGAGCCGGTCGCCGGTACGGGCGACGAGGCGACGTCGGTGGGCTACGACCTGAAGAAGAAGGAAGGCGCCTTCAAGCAGCAGACGGTCGTGGCGCGCGTCGAGAACGTCGTCGTCACCGTCGACTACAACGGCGCGGGCCTGGCCGGCGACAAGACGCCGAGCGCCGCCGACCTGAAGAAGGCCGCGGAAAAGGCGGCCAAGGAGGCGGTGGCGGCGGTGTCGTCGGCCAACGGCCAGGGCGGCTCGGGTTCGGGCTCCGGTTCGGGTGCGGGCACGGCGAGCCCGACGCCCTCGAAGTCGGCGTCCAAGGATCCGTCGGCGAGCCCGTCGAAGTCCGCGAGCGCCTCCCCTTCCACATCAGCGTCGAAGAAGAGCTGACTGTCACACCTGGCGGTCAACTCCCAGCTCACAGCGGCAGCTTGATGGAGCCCGGTCCCCTCCTGGGGCCGGGCTCCGCCCGTCCCGGCGAAGCGTTCACCGGACGCATGTGCCACCCTGTTCCGCGCAACAACACGCAAGGGGAGGGGAGTACGGGTGGCCGCGCCAATGCAGCTGACTCGGATGCACCGCATTCTCATCGGCGTGGTCGTGGCCGGCGCCGTGATCATCGCCGGAATCGGCTTCGCCGGTTCCTACGCGGCCGTCCGCGAGCTGGCCATCAAGAAGGGCTTCGGGAACTTCTCCTACGTCTTCCCGATCGGCATCGACGCGGGCATCTGCGTCCTGCTCGCCCTGGACCTCCTGCTGACGTGGATCCGCATCCCCTTCCCGCTGCTGCGCCAGACGGCGTGGCTGCTGACGGCGGCGACGATCGCGTTCAACGGCGCGGCGGCCTGGCCGGACCCGCTGGGCGTCGGCATGCACGCGGTGATCCCGGTGCTGTTCGTCGTCGCCGTCGAGGCGGCCCGGCACGCCATCGGCCGCATCGCCGACATCACCGCCGACAAGCACATGGAGGGCGTCCGCCTCACCCGCTGGCTCCTCTCCCCCGTCCCCACGTTCCTCCTGTGGCGCCGCATGAAGCTGTGGGAGCTCCGCTCCTACGACCAGGTGATCAAGCTGGAACAGGAGCGCCTCGTCTACCAGGCCCGCCTGCGCTCCCGCTTCGGCCGAGCCTGGCGCCGCAAGGCCCCGGTGGAGTCCCTGATGCCGCTGAGGCTGGCGAGGTACGGGGTTCCGCTGGCGGAGACCGGACCGGCCGGCCTCGCGGCGGCGGGGATCGAACCTCAGCTGCTGCGGCCGAGGCCCGCGGCGCCGGAACTGGAGTCCAGGCCCACTCAGGCCTCGACGCCCGCCCAGGCGACGCCCCCGGCCCAGGCCACGACGCCCGCCCAGGCACCGACGCCGGCCCAGGCCGACGGAGAGGTGCCGAGCCAGTGGTTCGCCACCCCGCACCCGACCGACGTGGAGTACCAGGGCGGCTACGACCCGAACTACGAGCCGCCCGTATACGCGCCTCCGCAGGAGCAGCAGGCCTTCTACAACGGACAGCCGCAGCAGATCCCGGTCCCGGTGCCGCAGCCCCGCGCGGCCGAGCCCCAGGCCGCCGCGGAGCCGACGCCCGTGCCGGCCCGGGAGCAGGCGCCGGAGCCGCACGTGCAGGTGCCGAACGGCGCGGGCGGCACGCGCCCCCTGGGAGAGGGCGTACCGGAGGCGACCCCTTCGGACGAGGACCTGTACCAGGTGTTCCGGTACTCGATAGACGGCGAGGGCATGCCCACCCCCGGCGCCTTCGCCGCGAACGTCGAGGCCGCCTACGGGTTGCGCCTGCAGTCCCGCGATCTGAACCAGTACATGGACCAGTTCGCGGCCCGTCTCAACAGTGAGCTGATGGAAGACCACATCGCATAACCCGGCTCGTACGACGATGGGGGCGCCCGGCGAACACCGGGCGCCCCCATCGTCGTATGAGCGGCTTACTCGCCGAGCAGGCTCCGCACCCGCTCCTGCCCCACCGCCAGCAGCAGCGTGGGCAGCCGAGGTCCGGTGTCACGGCCCACCAGCAGGTGGTACAGCAGCGCGAAGAACGACCGCTGGGCCGTCTTGATCTCCGACGGCAGCTCCTTGGGCGTGGCGTCCGCCGAGAACCCGGCCTGCACCTTCGGCACGCCGTACACGAGGTGCGTCAGCCCGTCCAGCGACCAGTGCGAGTCCAGCCCGTCGAGCAGCAGCCGCAGCGACTGCTGGGACGCCTCGTCCAGGGACTTCAGCAGCTCGGCGTCGGGCTCGTCCCGCACGATGGTGCGCTGGTCCGCCGGGACGTGCGTGTTGATCCACGCCTCCGCCTTGTCGTACCGCGGCCGCGCCTCGTCCAGCGACCCGAGCGGGTTCTGCGGGTCGAGGTCGGACAGGATGCGCAGCGCCTGGTCCTGGTGCCCGGCGGTGATGTCGGCGACGGAGGCCAGCGTCCGGTACGGCAGCGGCCGCGAGGTGCGCGGCAGCTCACCGGCGGCGGTGCGCACCGCACGCGAGTGGGCGGCCACGTCCCCCGGCAGCGCGGAACCGTCGGTGACCTTGCCGTCCAGCTTGTCCCACTCGTCGTAGAGCCGCTGGATCTCCTGGTCAAAGGCGATCTTGAACGACTGGTTGGGCCGACGGCGGGCGTACAGCCAGCGCAGCAGCTGCGGCTCCATGATCTTCAGGGCGTCGGCCGGGGTGGGGACCCCGCCCCGGGAGGACGACATCTTCGCCATCCCGGAGATGCCGACGAACGCGTACATCGGACCGATCGGCTGCTTCCCGCCGAAGATCCCGACGATCTGCCCGCCGACCTGGAACGAGGACCCCGGCGAGGAGTGGTCGACACCGCTCGGCTCGAAGATCACGCCCTCGTACGCCCAGCGCATCGGCCAGTCGACCTTCCAGACCAGCTTGCCGCGGTTGAACTCGTTCAGCCGGACCGTCTCGGAGAAGCCGCACACCGTGCAGGTGTACGTCAGCTCGGTGCTGTCGTCGTCGTAGGCGATGACGGTGGTGAGGTCCTTCTCGCAGTTGCCGCAGTACGGCTTGTACGGGAAGTACCCGGCGGCGCCGGAGCTGCCGTCGTCCTCGGCGGCCGCGCCGGAGCCCTCGGCGGCCTCCAGCTCGGCCTCGTCGACCGGCTTCTGCTGCTGCTTCTTCGCCGGCGCCTTCTTCGTGCGGTACTGGTCGAGGATCGCGTCGATCTCGCCCCGGTGCCGCATGGCGTGCAGGATCTGCTCGCGGTACACGCCCGAGGTGTACTGCGCGGTCTGGCTGATCCCGTCGAACTCGACGCCCAGCTCGGCGAGCGCCTCGATCATCGCGGCCTTGAAGTGCTCGGCCCAGTTGGGGTGGGCGGAGCCCTTCGGGGCCGGGACGGAGGTCAGCGGCTTGCCGATGTGCTCCTGCCAGGAGTCGTCGACCCCGGCGATCCCGGCGGGCACCTTGCGGTAGCGGTCGTAGTCGTCCCAGGAGATGAGGTGGCGGACCTGGTGCCCCCGGCGGCGGATCTCGTCGGCGACCAGGTGCGGGGTCATCACCTCACGGAGGTTGCCGAGGTGGATGGGGCCGGAGGGCGAGAGGCCGGACGCGACGACCACAACCGGTTTGCCCGGGGCACGGCGCTCCGACTCCTCGATGACCTCATCCGCGAAACGGGAGACCCAGTCGGTGGTCTCGGTGCTCTGAGCCACGATCGGCACGTCCTCTTTTACTGAAGTACTGAAGGCTTGATGGTTGCCCCATTCTCCCAGACGGCATCGCGCCCGGGAAAACCCGTTTACCCCCATGGGATACTGGCTGTGTCCATCGACCCCCCGAGGAGA
The DNA here is from genome assembly GCF_000720255.1 of Streptomyces griseus subsp. griseus. Lineage (GTDB taxonomy): Bacteria > Actinomycetota > Actinomycetes > Streptomycetales > Streptomycetaceae > Streptomyces > Streptomyces griseus_I. The sequence continues at coordinate 147,579 of NZ_JOJE01000010.1, forward strand.
ACGGCACCCACTTCTATGGCCCCGGTCACGTCCCTCAGCGACTCCGTCCAGCAGCAGCTCACCTCCGCGATCTCCGCCACCCTGCCGGAGGCCACCGCGGACCCGCTGCTGCGACGAAGCGACCGGGCCGACTTCCAGGCCAACGGCATCCTCGCGCTGGCCAAGAAGGCGAAGTCGAACCCGCGGGAGCTGGCGACCCAGGTCGTCTCGCAGATCGTCACCGGTGACGTGATCAAGGACATCGAGGTCTCCGGCCCCGGCTTCCTCAACATCACCATCACCGACAAGGCGATCACCGAGAACCTGGCCGCTCGGTACGCGGACACCGACCGCCTCGGTGTGCCCCGCCCGGAGCGGGCCGGTACGACGGTCATCGACTACGCCCAGCCGAACGTGGCGAAGGAGATGCACGTCGGCCACCTGCGCTCCGCGGTGATCGGCGACGCCCTGGTCCAGCTGCTGGAGTTCGCGGGCGAGACGGTGGTCCGGCGTCATCACATCGGCGACTGGGGCACCCAGTTCGGCATGCTCATCCAGTACCTGGACGAGCACCCGCACGAGCTGGACCACAAGGCCGCCGAGGTGACCGGCGAGGAGGCGATGTCGAACCTCGACCGCCTCTACAAGTCCGCGCGCAAGCTCTTCGACTCCGACGAGGAGTTCAAGACGAGGGCCCGGCGCCGGGTGGTGGACCTCCAGGCCGGTGAGCCGCACACGCTCGCCACGTGGCAGAAGTTCGTCGACGAGTCGAAGATCTACTTCTTCTCCGTCTTCGAGAAGCTGGACATGGAGGTCCGGGACCCGGACATCGTCGGCGAGTCCGGCTACAACGACATGCTCGACGAGACCTGCCGCCTCCTGGAGGAGTCGGGTGTCGCGGTCCGCTCGGAGGGCGCCCTGTGCGTGTTCTTCGACGACGTCAAAGGCCCGGACGGCAAGCCGGTCCCGCTGATCGTGAAGAAGTCGGACGGCGGCTACGGCTACGCGGCGACCGACCTGTCCGCGATCAGGGACCGCGTCTTCAACCTGAAGGCGAACACTCTGCTTTACGTGGTGGACGCCCGCCAGTCGCTGCACTTCAAGATGGTCTTCGAGACCGCCCGCCGGGCCGGCTGGCTCAACGACGACGTCACCGCCGTCCAGCTCGCCTTCGGCACGGTCCTCGGCAAGGACGGCAAGCCGTTCAAGACCCGTGAGGGCGAGACGGTCAAGCTGGTCGACCTCCTCGACGAGGCGGTCGACCGTGCCACCACCGTGGTCCGGGAGAAGGCCGAGAAGGTCGGGCTGTCCGAGCAGGAGATCGAGGAGAACGGCCAGTACGTCGGCATCGGCGCCGTGAAGTACGCTGACCTGTCGACCTCCGCCGTACGGGACTACAAGTTCGACCTTGACCAGATGGTCTCGCTCAGCGGTGACACGTCCGTGTACCTCCAGTACGCGTACGCCCGTATCCAGTCCATCCTGCGCAAGGCGGGCGACGCCCGTCCGGCGGCCCACCCGGAGCTCGCGCTGGCCCCGGCGGAGCGAGCGCTGGGTCTGCACCTGGACCGGTTCGGCGAGACGGTGCTGGAGGTGGCGTCGGCGTACGAGCCGCACAAGATGGCCGCCTACCTCTACCAGTTGGCGACCCTCCTCACGACCTTCTACGACCAGTGCCCGGTCCTGAAGGCCGAGACGCCGGAGCAGGTGGCCAACCGCCTGTTCCTCGTCGACCTCACGGCCCGCACGCTGCAGCGGGGCATGGCCCTTCTGGGCATCAGGACGCCCGAGCGTCTCTGACACCCAGGAACCCGTACGCATGTTGTGTAAGCGGCCCGATGATCCAGCTCACTCCGTCCACGTGGGCCGCTTTCCTCACGTACGCCGGTAACCCCGTTGTCAGTGGGCGCCCTTAAAGTCACCGGCATGGCGACTCTTCCCAACCCGCTGCCCAAGCTGGCGGCTGATCCGAGTGGGCGTGTGCTCGGGCTTCGTCTCCCTCTCGGGAGGCTGATCGACGTGACGGACGAGGGGCCCTGGCACGAGCCCCTGCTGTGGCATGCGGAGCAGTCCGCGTCTCCCGGCAACTGGGCCGCGCTGGGCACACCCGCCGGCCGGGCCGGGCTCCTGCCCGTCCTCGTCGACCTCGGGGGCGACCAGGGCGGACCCGAGCAGTGGGAGTTGATGCCGGACGAGGTGTCGTACCCGGGGGATCACGACGCCGAGGAGGTCCTCACCGAGCTGTGGGAGGAGTACGCGGCCGAGGACGACGAGTGGCCCAGCCTCGTCGCCGCCCCCGTCCTCACCGCCGATCCGGACACCCGCGCCACCGAGGTCGCCGACGCCCTCGCCCAGGGCCGGTCCTGGTTCAAGGAACCGCATCTCGCCCTGGTCCCGGCCCGCCGCTCGGCCGACATCCCCGCCGCCATCGGCTGGACCGGGCCCCTCAACTACGAGGAGGACGTCGCCCGCATCTGCGCGGTCCTGCGCTCCTGGGAGGACCGCTTCGGCATACGGGTCGTGGGCCTCGGCTTCGACCGGCTGGTCCTCTCCGTCGCCGCTCCGCCCACCTCCCTCGCCGAGGCGGAGGCCGTCGCCGCCGAGCACTTCGCGTTCTGCCCGGACAACGTCCTCCAGCAGCACGACGGCACCCTCGCCACGTACGCCCGTCAGTTGCTCGACGAGCGCACGACCTGGACCTTCTGGTGGGACTGAGACCGGCGGACCGGCCTACCCCCTGAACCCCTCCCCCAGCCTCCGCAGCCCCTCCGCGATCTCCTCCGGCGTCTGCGTCACGAAGCACAGCCGGAGGGTGGAGCGGTCGGGTTCGCCCGCGTAGAAGGGTGCGCCCGGCACGTACGCCACGTCGTGCCGGACCACCTCAGTGAGAAGGGCCGTCGTGTCGTACGACTCCGGAAGCCGGGCCCAGAGGAACATGCCGCCCTCGGGGCGCTGCCAGGAAGAGCCCGCCGGGAGCGCCTCCGCGAGCCCGGCGAGCATCGCGTCCCGCCGCTCGCGGTACACGCCGGCCACGCGCGCGACGTGCGCGTCGAGGTCGCCCTCGGTCAGGTACCGCGCCGCCGCCAGCTGGTTGACGGTCGGCGTGTGCAGGTCTGCCGCCTGCTTGGCGACCACGCAGGCCCGGCGCAGCTCGGCCGGCGCCCGCAGCCAGCCGAGGCGCAGGCCGGGTGCCATGACCTTGGAGAAGGAGCCGAGGAGGACGGTGCGGTCGCGGGCGTCGGCGTGCGCGGCGATCCAGGGGACGCGCTCACCGTCGTAGCGCAGCTCGCCGTACGGGTCGTCCTCGATGATCCACAGGCCGTGCCGGGCGGCGACGGAGGCGACGGCGGCCCGGCGTTCGACCGGCATCGTGCGGCCGGTGGGGTTCTGGAAGGTGGGGACGGTGTAGAGGAGTTTCGGCCGCTCCCGTTCCACCGCCGCGGCGAGGGCCTCCGGGTCGACGCCGTCGGCGTCCGTGGGCACGGCGATCACGCGGGCGCCCGCGAGGCCGAAGACCTGGAGTGCCGCCAGGTAGCAGGGGTCCTCGACGAGGACGGTGTCGCCGGGGTCGAGCAGTGCGGCGGCGAGGAGGGACAGCGCCTGCTGGGAGCCGGTGGTGACGAGGAGGTCGTCGGCGACGGTCGGCAGCCCGCGTGCGGTGGTCCGCGTCGCGAGCTGCTCCCGCAGCGTGGGCTCACCCTCGGTGGTGGAGTACTGCAGGGCCTGGGCCGGCGCCTGTTCGAGGACCTCGCGGAACGCGGCGGCTATGCCCTCCTGGTCGAAGAGCTCCGGCGCGGGCAGCCCGCCCGCGAAGTTGATCACCTCGGGGCGTGCGGTGACCGCGAGAATGTCCCGTACGGGCGAGCCGCCGATCGTCCCGGTCCGCGCGGCGAGCGGCGGCAGGGAAGCGGTCGGGGGCGGGGGTGCGACGGTCATGGCAGGGCTCCTTCGGCTGCGGGTACCTCGCGTGCCCGCAGCCTACGGAGATGCATGCCGCCTACACCGGCATTTCCGTGATGCGGACACCGGCCAGGCTCCCTGCCGCCGTCACGCCTTCGTCCCCGTCGCCCCGTACACGTTGATGTCCGCGTCGGTGACGTCGCTGATGTCGTAGTAGCGCACCTTGTCGATGGCGTCGAGGCCCTCCAGATCCGCGGCGTCCGCGTGCTCCGGCGCAGGCGCCGCGTCGTCGGGCCGCCAGTGGTGCGCCGGGACGACACCGGGCTCGGCGAGCTCGACGCCGGCCTCGGCGAAGAACCGCTCGACCTCGGCCTTCGACCGCAGCACGAAGGTGAACCCGCGCTCCGTGTAGGTCCGTTGCACCGCGCGGATGCTCTCGGGGTTGAGGTCCTCGGTGAGGTGGCTGAGGACGAGCCGGCTGCCGGAGGGCAGCGCCGCCACGAGCTCGCGCACGATCGGGTAGGCCTGCGCGTCCTCGACGAAGTGCAGGATCGCCACCAGGCACAGCGCGACCGGCTGGTCGAAGTCGATGGTCTTCGCGGCCTGTTCGAGGATGTGTGCCGGGCTCTTCAGGTCGGCGTCGATGTAGTCCGTACGGCCCTCGGGGCCCGACGTGAGCAGGGCACGCGCGTGGGCGAGCACCACGGGGTCGTTGTCCACGTAGACGACCCGGGAGTCGGGACTGATCCGCTGGGCGATCTGGTGGACGTTCTCCGCGGTCGGCAGGCCGGTGCCGATGTCGAGGAACTGGCGGATGCCGTCCTCCTTCGCCAGCGTGGTCACCGCGCGGCGCATGAAGTCCCGGTTGTGCCGCACGTCGAGATACCCACGCGGGTTGGCGGCGAGCGCCGCGGCGGCCGCGGCCCGGTCCACCGGGTAGTTGTCCTTGCCGCCGAGGAAGACGTCGTAGACGCGAGCCGGGTGCGCTTTGGTGGTGTCGATCCTCCTCCTCAGCTCGGCGGGATCCTGGCTGAGGGCATCACCGGACATGGGCGTCTCCCTGGGAGCTCGGTCATTTAATTGACAACCAATTAGGCGGTCAACAACCTAACTCCCGGGACGACTTGATGGTGCCCAAACGACTCCGGTGTCCCGTCCGATGTCCCAGGGAGACACCATCCCCGCAGGTCAGATGCGCGAGCCGTAGTCCGGCGTCCCGAATTCCCCCAGGACCGTGGCCTCCGGCCCGCCGAACAGCTCAAGCTGTGGTGGTCCCACCCGCCCGCACCTCGCTCCCGCCCGGAAGGCCGTCATGCCCGCACGCCGCGCCGCCCGCACCCGTCTGCTCGCCGCCGCCCTGACCGCCCTCGCCGCGCTCGCCCTCACCGGCTGCCGGGACGGCGAGGGCCTGCGCGACGAGGGACCGTCGCACGCGGGGCTGCCCAAGTCGTCCGCCCCGTACGACGCCCCGGCCGGAAAGCCTGGACCTGCGGGGCAACGCGCACCCGGAACCTACTGAGCGGCCAGCATCCTGGCCGCGTCGACGGCCCAGTACGTGAGGACGTTCTGCGCGCCGGCCCGCTTGATGCCGGTCAGCGTCTCCAGGATCGCCCGATCCCGGTCGATCCAGCCCTTCTCCGCGGCGGCCTCGACCATCGAGTACTCGCCGGAGATCTGGTACGCGGCGACCGGCACGTCCACGGAGTCCGCGACGCGCGCGAGGATGTCGAGGTAGGGGCCGGCCGGCTTGACCATCACCATGTCGGCGCCCTCCTCCAGGTCGAGCGCCAGCTCGCGCAGCGACTCCCGCACATTGGCCGGGTCCTGCTGGTACGTCTTGCGGTCGCCCTTCAGCGACGAGCCGACGGCCTCCCGGAACGGCCCGTAGAAGGCGGAGGCGTACTTCGCGGTGTAGGCGAGGATCGCGACGTCCTCCCGGCCGATCTGGTCCAGGGCGTCCCGGACCACACCGATCTGCCCGTCCATCATTCCGCTGGGCCCGACGACGTGCGCGCCGGCGTCCGCCTGGACCTGCGCCATCTCGGCGTACCGCTCGAGGGTCGCGTCGTTGTCGACACGGCCCTCCGCGTCCAGCACACCGCAGTGTCCGTGGTCGACGGTCTCGTCGAGGCACAGGTCGGACATGACGAGCAGGTCGTCGCCGACCTCGGCGCGTACGTCCCGCAGGGCGACCTGGAGGATCCCGTCCGGGTCGGTCCCGGGCGTGCCCAGCGCGTCCTTCTTCGACTCCTCCGGCACTCCGAAGAGCATGATCCCGGAGATCCCGGCCTCCACCGCCTCCAGCGCGGCCTTCTTCAGACTGTCCCGGGTGTGCTGCACCACGCCGGGCATCGCCGCGATCGGCACCGGCTCGCTCACACCCTCCCGCACGAACGCGGGGAGGATGAAGTCGGCGGGGTGCAGGCGGGTCTCCGCGACCATGCGCCGCATGACGGGGGTGGTGCGCAGCCGACGCGGACGCGTACCGGGGAAGGATCCGTACTTCGTCATGCACCTACGCTACGCCCGCCCCGCGCCCGCCTTTACCGACTGCCCGTCGGGGAGGCCGCCCTCACCGACTGCCCGCCGGGGGCCTTGTCGCACCGCCTTGTCGCACATGCGGGGCCCGCCCCCCGGGTCCATGCTGGAAGTACGCCCCTCAACAAACGGCAGCCCTCGACATGAACCCGCCGTACCTCCGTAGCCGCCCCCACGGAGCCCGCGATGACCGCGACCCATCACACCCCGTCCGACCTGTTCGCCCTCTCCGGTGTCCGCGGCCCGGTGCTGCGCCCCGGCGAGGACGGTTACGTCGCCGAAGTGACCGGCTTCAACCTGGCGGCCGCGCACACCCCGGACGTCGTCGTCGGCGCGACCTGCGCCGACGACGTCGTGGGCGCGCTGCGCTGGGCCACCGCCACCGGCACCCCCGTCGCCGTCCAGGCCACCGGCCACGGCGCCAACTACCCCATCGACCACGGCCTGCTGATCACCACGTCCCGCATGACGGACGTGCGGATCGACCCGTCCGCGCGCACGGCGACGGTGGCCGCCGGCGCCAAGTGGCGCCATGTGCTGGAGGCTGCCGCCCCGCACGGCCTCGCCGCGCTGTGCGGCACGTCCACGGACGGGGGCGCCGTCGGCTACACGCTGGGCGGCGGCCTGCCGGTCCTCGGCCGGACCTACGGCTACGCGACGGACCTCGTGCGCTCGTTCCGGCTCGTCACACCCGACGGGACGCAGCACGAGGTGGACGCCGGACACGATCCCGACCTGTTCTGGGCGCTGCGCGGCGGCAAGGGCAACGTGGGCGTGGTGACGGAGATGACCTTCGACCTCCTCCCGCTGCCGCGCATCCTCGGCGGCGGCATCTACTGCCCCGGCGAGCACGCGGAGGCGCTGCTGCGCACCTGGGCGAACTGGACGCCGACGCTGCCGATCGAGATGTGCTCGGCGTTCTCGCTGCTGCGGCTGCCCCCGCTCCCGGCGATCCCGGAACCGCTGCGCGGCGGTTTCTGGGCCCGCGTCGCGGTGGCGTGGACGGGCGAGCCGGCGGAGGGCGAGGCACGGCTGGCCCCGATCCGGGCGGCGGCGCCGGTCACGGTCGACACGGTGACGGAGATGGACTACACGGCCGTGGACCGCATCTACATGGAGCCGCAGGACCCACTGCCCGCGAGGGAGTCCTGTGCGCTGTTGCGGGAGCTGACGCCCGAGGCGGTGGACACGTTCCTGTCCGAGGCCGGCCCGGCCGCGACCGACTACCCGCTGCTGCTGGTGGAGCTGCGCCACATGGGCGGCCAGCTGGCCCGTCCGCCCCGCCTGGAGGACGCGATCTGCGCGCGCGACGCCAGCTACTTCCTGGAGACGGTCGGCGTCCTCGTCTCGCCGGAGGCGGCCCGCGCCGTGGAGGAGGCCACGCTCTCCCTCCAGAGTGCGATGTCCCCCCACGGCACCGGCCTGACCATGGTCAACATCCACGGCACCCCGGGCGACGAGCGCGACCGCGCCCGGGCGTGGACCCCGGAGGTCTACGCCCGCCTGGGCCGCACGAAGACGACGTACGACCCGGACAACCTGCTGCGCTACGGGCACACGGTGGGCTCCGCTTAGGCACGGGCAGCTGGGGCAGACGGCGACCTCCCGATCACGCCGCTGACAGCCGATGCGGGCGATCACCATCACGTGGTGCGGGTGCCGGCGCCCTGTCGGCGCGCGCGGGGCGCCTCCGCCGGTCCTGCCGGCGGCGCACCCTGCACGCGGGTCGACTGGCGGAACAGGCCGCGGACAGCGGCTGACAGCGCCCACACCAAGAGCGGGAACGCCGCCACCCGTTCCATGCCTCCCATCCCGAGTCCGAGGTAGTGGGAGGAGAGGAAGAGCCCGAAGGCCGTAAGCGCCGTCACTCCCAGCAGGCTGGTCGCCCAGCGCAGCGGGCCCGGCACATCGTCCGCCAGGCCGGCTCCCGCCACCACGAGCCCGATGTTGCCCATGGCCATGACGAACAGCGCACCCAGGGCATGCTGGTTCTCGTGGACGTCCGCAGGTGCCAGCCCGACCAACACGAATCCCACACCGGCACAGCCCAGCAGGCACCGGGCCACGATCGCGGTCGCGCCTCTGTGCCACAGAACGCCGGTCAAGACGACGCCAACGACGAAAAGCGCTCCCAAGGCTGTGAACGAAACGTTCATCAGGCCGTGTTCGGGCGAGCAGATATAGCGGGGCTCAGGTTCCGGCTGCATGGCGCAGTGAGCATTACCCAGGTCGCTGATGTTGTTCCGCGCCCAGCTGTACGGCCTGGTCCAGGCCGCCCCGACAACCACCTGGGCCACAAAGAACTGCACCACACCCGCGGCCCAGGCGACGTATCCGATCCGGGTCCTCAACTGTCCACTTTCTCTCGCACGTTCACGTGCGAACAGCGGATCACGAACGACCGGCCTCGGACCCTCCGGCGAGCCCCCGGGTACGGGGTGGGGCAGGCCATAGGTACCGCCGAGGCAAAGGGTGCACAGCGGTCCACGTCGCCATGAGAACGCCCCGCCGTCCCCCTCTTCGGGACGGCGGGGCGTTCGAGGTCCTGCTCATGGCAGGCCACGGGTCATGGCTAGGTCGTCGACCGACGCCTGCGCGCCCCCGGCCTCCGCTCGCTCGGCCGGGTCACCGGGTCGCCCGCCTCCAGCGCCGCGACGCGGCGCTTGGTGCCGAAGTCCGCCAGCGCCTCGGCCAGCTTGTGCACGGACGGCTCGGGAGCCATCACGTCCACCCGGAGTCCGTGCTCCTCGGCGGTCTTGGCGGTGGCCGGTCCGATGCAGGCGATCACGGTCACGTTGTGCGGCTTGCCGGCGATGCCGACCAGGTTCCGCACGGTGGACGACGACGTGAACAGCACCGCGTCGAAGCCACCGCCCTTGATCGCCTCCCGGGTCTCCGCCGGCGGCGGCGACGCCCGCACGGTCCGGTAGGCCGTGACGTCGTCGACCTCCCAGCCCAGCTCGATGAGCCCGGCGACCAGGGTCTCCGTGGCGATGTCGGCGCGCGGCAGGAAGACGCGGTCGATCGGGTCGAAGACCGGGTCGTAGGGAGGCCAGTCCTCCAGGAGGCCCGCCGCCGACTGCTCACCGCTGGGCACCAGGTCCGGCTTCACACCGAACGCGATCAGCGCCTTGGCGGTCTGCTCGCCGACCGCCGCGACCTTGATCCCGGCGAACGCGCGGGCGTCGAGCCCGTACTCCTCGAACTTCTCCCGTACGGCCTTGACGGCGTTGACGGAGGTGAAGGCGATCCACTCGTAGCGGCCCGTCACCAGGCCCTTGACCGCCCGCTCCATCTGCTGGGGCGTGCGCGGCGGCTCGACGGCGATCGTCGGGACCTCGTGCGGCACCGCGCCGTAGGACCGCAGCTGGTCGGAGAGCGCCGCCGACTGCTCCTTCGTGCGCGGCACGAGCACCTTCCAGCCGAACAGCGGCTTGGACTCGAACCACGCCAGCTGGTCGCGCTGGGCGGGGGCGGAACGCTCACCGACCACGGCTATCACCGGCCGCGCGCCCTCGGGCGAGGGCAGCACCTTCGCCTGCTTCAGCGTCTGCGCGATGGTGCCCAGGGTCGCCGTCCAGGTCCGCTGCCGGGTGGTCGTGCCGGCGACGGTCACCGTCATCGGGGTGTCGGGCTTGCGGCCCGCGGCCACCAGCTCACCGGCGGCGGCCGCCACGGAGTCCAGCGTCGTGGAGACCACCACGGTCCCGTCCGACGCGCCGACCTCGGTCCAGCACCGGTCGGAGGCGGTGCGGGCGTCCACGAACCGCACGTCCGTGCCCTGCGCGTCCCGCAGCGGGACACCGGCGTACGCGGGCACGCCGACGACCGCGGCGACACCCGGCACGACCTCGAAGGGCACGCCCGCGGCGGCGCAGGCGAGCATCTCCTCGGCGGCGTACGTGTCGAGTCCGGGGTCCCCGGACACCGCACGTACGACCCGCCTGCCGCCCCGCGCGGCCTCCATGACAAGATGTGCGGCATCCCGCACCACGGGGATCGGAACGGTCGTTGACGAGCCGTCAACAACCGTCAGCTGAGGCGCGCCTGTGCCCGGAACCGGGTCCGACGAGGGATCCGTCTCCGTGTCCACCATGGAGACACCCGGCCTGGCATGGACGCGTACGACGTCGAGCACCTCGTGCTCGGCGACCAGAACGTCCGCGTTGGCCAGCGCCTCCACGGCGCGCAGAGTCAGTAGTCCCGGATCCCCGGGTCCGGCACCTAGGAAGGTGACGTGCCCGTGTTCCGGACCGGCGGGAAGGGTGGTGGGGCTCAATGTGCTCGCTCCCCCATCAGACCGGCCGCGCCCTGGGCGAGCATCTCAGTCGCGAGTTCGCGACCGAGCGCCGTTGCCCGGTCGTGCGTCTCGGGCACGGGACCGGTGGTGGACAGCTGCACCATGCGCGTGCCGTCGGTGGTCCCGACGACTGCGCGCAGGCGCATTTCCTTGACAATCTGCCCGTCGGCCAGAAGGTCGGCCAGCGCGCCCACAGGGGCGCTGCAGCCGGCCTCCAGGGCGGCGAGCAGTGACCGCTCGGCGGTCACGGCGGCCCGTGTGAACGGGTCGTCGAGCTCGGCGAGCGCGGCGATCAGTTCCGCCTGGTCGGCGGCGCATTCGATCGCCAGAGCCCCCTGGCCGGGGGCGGGCAAAACCGTGTCGACCGACAGGAAGTCGGTCACTTCGTCACCGCGGCCGATCCGGTTCAGTCCGGCGGCGGCCAGCACGACCGCGTCGAGCTCACCGTCCCGTACGAATCCGATCCGGGTGTCGACGTTCCCCCGTATCGGCACCGTCTCGATGTCCAGCCCGTGGCCGCGCGCGTACGCGTTCAGCTGCGCCATGCGACGCGGCGAACCGGTGCCGATGCGTGCCCCGCGGGGGAGGTCGGTGAACTTCAGGGCGTCCCGGGCGACGATCACGTCACGCGGGTCCTCGCGCACGGGGACGGCGGCCAGCACCAGTTCCTCGGGCTGCGTGGTCGGCAGGTCCTTCAGCGAGTGCACCGCGAAGTCGACCTCGCCGCGCAGCAGCGCGTCCCGCAGGGCCGTCACGAAGACGCCCGTGCCGCCGATCTGCGCGAGGTGCTCGCGGGAGGTGTCGCCATAGGTGGTGATCTCGACGAGTTCGACGGGCCGTCCGGTCATCCGGCGCACGGCCTCCGCCACCTGCCCGGACTGGGCCATGGCGAGCTTGCTCCGCCGGGTGCCCAGCCGCAGCGCGTGTTTGTCGTCTGTTCGCGGGGTACTCATGCGGACCCTCGGTTCTTCTCGGTGCTGTCCTCGGCCCGGGACACGGCGTCGACCGTCTCCTGGTCGAGGTCGAACAGGGTGCGCAGCGCGTCCGCGTACCCGGCGCCGCCGGGTTCGGCCGCGAGCTGCTTGACCCGGACGGTCGGCGCGTGCAGCAGCTTGTCGACGACGCGCCGCACGGTCTGGGTGATCTCCGCGCGGTGCTTGTCGTCGAGGCCGGGCAGCCGCCCCTCCAGCCGGGCGATCTCGCCGGCGACGACGTCCGCGGCCATGGTGCGCAGGGCGACCACGGTGGGCGTGATGTGCGCCGCCCGCTGTGCCGCCCCGAAGGCCGCGACCTCGTCGGAGACGATACGCCGGACCTGGTCGACGTCGGCGGCCATCGGGGCGTCCGCGGAGGCCTCGGCGAGGGACTCGATGTCGACCAGTCGCACCCCGGCCAGGCGGTGTGCGGCCGCGTCGATGTCGCGGGGCATGGCCAGGTCGAGGAGGAAGAGGACGGGCTCGGGCCGCGAGGCCTCGGCGGCCGGCTCGGGCCTGCGGCGCTCGGGGATGCGGCCGACGGTGGCCGCGGTCGCGGCGAGCGCGGTGATCAGCTCGGCGTCGGCCTCGGGGCTGCGGCGGGCCGCTTCCCGGCGGTCCACGGAGGCACCGGCGGCCCAGGCGGCGTGCTGCTCCAGCGTCGCCGCGTCCATCCCGGCCACGGCGGCCTCCCCCATGACGGAGAAGCCGGGCTGCACGGCGGACAGGTCGAGGGGGCAGTTCTCGTCGGTGCCGACGGTGGCGGGCGGCAGCGGGGTGTCCCGTACGTCGGCGCGCGGGGCGGCCGTACGACGGTCGTCGCCCTCGGCCGTACGGCGCTCGGCGCCGGTCTCCGCGACGGGCTCGCCGGTGCGGCCCTCGACCGCCTGCGCGACCGCCCCGGCGGTCAGGACGAGTCCCGTCGCGCCGGTACAGGAGACGGCGACGTCGGCACGTGTCAGCTCGACCGGCACCGATTCGATCGGTACCGCGCGGGCCAGCACGTCCGTGTCGTCCCCCTCGCCCAGTATCTGCGCGAGGCGCTCGGCGCGGTCCTGGGTGCGGTTGGCGACGACGATCTCGGCGACCCCGGCGCGTGCGAGGGTCGCGGCGGCCAGGGACGACATGGAGCCGGCGCCGATGACCAGGGCCTTCTTGCCGCGCGCCCAGTTCTGGACGTCCGCGCCGGCGGCCAGCTGCTCCAGGCCGAAGGTGACCAGGGACTGTCCCGCGCGGTCGATCCCGGTCTCGGAGTGGGCGCGCTTGCCGACCCTGAGGGCCTGCTGGAACAGGTCGTTGAGCAGGCGTCCGGCGCTGTGCAGTTCCTGGGCGCGGGCCAGGGAGTCCTTTATCTGGCCGAGGATCTGGCCCTCTCCGACGACCATGGAGTCCAGTCCGCAGGCCACCGAGAACAGGTGGTGGACGGCCCGGTCCTCGTAGTGCACATAGAGATAGGGAGTGAGTTCCTCCAGGCCGACCCCGCTGTGCTGGGCGAGCAGCGTGGACAGCTCGGCGACACCGGCGTGGAACTTGTCCACGTCGGCGTAGAGCTCGATGCGGTTGCAGGTGGCGAGGACCGCGGCCTCGGTGGCCGGTTCGGCGGCGACCGTGTCCTGGAGCAGCTTGGACTGGGCGTCCGCGCTCAGGGAGGCCCGCTCGAGGACGCTGACGGGTGCGCTGCGGTGGCTCAGTCCGACGACGAGGAGACTCATGCCGGCATCACGGCGGGCATGTCCCCGTCAGGTCCCTTGCCGGCGGACTGCTTGCGGGCGGCGGTGGCGGGTACCGCGCCGTCGGCGGCGGCCTCCTCGCCGGCCTTGCGCTGCTCGTGGAAGGCGAGGATCTGCAGCTCGATGGAGAGGTCGACCTTGCGCACGTCGACGCCGTCCGGGACTGACAGCACGGTGGGCGCGAAGTTCAGGATGGAGGTGACCCCGGCGGCCACCAGCCGGTCGCAGACCTGCTGGGCGGCACCGGCGGGGGTCGCGATCACGCCGATCGAGACGCCGTTGTCCTGGATGATCTTCTCGAGGTCGTCGCTGTGCCGCACCGGGATCCCGGCGACGGGCTTGCCGGCGAGCGCGGGGTCGGCGTCGATGAGGGCGGCGACCCGGAAGCCGCGCGAGGCGAACCCGCCGTAGTTGGCGAGGGCGGCGCCGAGGTTTCCGATACCGACGATGACGACCGGCCAGTCCTGGGTGAGGCCCAGCTCGCGCGAGATCTGGTAAACGAGGTACTCGACGTCGTAGCCGACGCCGCGCGTGCCGTAGGAACCCAGGTAGGAGAAGTCCTTGCGCAGCTTCGCGGAATTGACCCCGGCGGCGGCCGCGAGCTCCTCGGAGGAGACCGTGGGCACCGAGCGCTCCGACAGTGCGGTCAGAGCGCGGAGGTACAGCGGAAGCCTGGCGACGGTGGCCTCGGGAATCCCTCGGCTACGGGTCGCCGGTCGGTGAGTTCGGCCAGTTGCCACGGTGCTCCTGCGGGTAGAGCGGGGCTGCAGGCGGTCGGACGTGCCATGACCGCCCCGTCGAATGCAGGCTATGTCTTTGTGAACGCGTGCACAAAGATGGTGTCCGATTTGCCCGGCCAACGTGACCGGGGTCACGCGCCCCCGGCGCACCTGTGTGGAACCGGCGCACAGGCGCCACCGTTCCTCTTCTCCTGGGGGCAAAACCGCACACTCTCCTCACGAATCCCGCCCCCGAGACCAAGCCGCCATCGATCCTAAGCGACTTTGCCGACCAGTTGGACTAGTCGGTCAGTGCCTTCCTGAGGCGTTCCTCGTTCACGCGCCAGAAGGTGTGCTGCTTGCCGTCGACGAGCACGACAGGGATCTGCTCCCAGTACTGGTCGTGGAGTTGGGAGTCCTGGGTGATGTCCTTGCTCTCCCAGGGGACCCCGAGATCGCCGCACACCTTCTCGACCACGAGCTGTGCGTCATCACACAGATGGCAGCCGGGCTTTCGAACCAGTGTGACGAGACGCTCCCTGGGGGCGCTACGACGAAAGAGGGGACTCATGGCGCCATTCTCGCGCTTCTTCAACGGCGCGGTCGCGGAGAGTTCACAGTCTTCAAACCTTCCAGCTCCGGAACCACCGAACAAACTGGCTATGCTCACGCTCATGGCCGCTCTCGGATGGCTCACTCCCCGTAGGCGCTCCGCCACGGCGCGGAGCGTGTTGGCAGGCGAGGCCTCGGCGGAGGCAGCGCGCAAGTCCTCGCAGGACGTCGCCCTCGACGTCGGACCGGACGAGGCTGCCCAGGAACCGGAGTTCCCGGTCCTCGGCGACGACCGGGCCGCCGCCTTCTTCGACCTGGACAACACGGTGATGCAGGGTGCCGCCCTGTTCCACTTCGGCCGGGGCCTGTACAAGCGGAAGTTCTTCGAGACCCGCGACCTGGTGAAGTTCGCCTGGCAGCAGGCCTGGTTCCGGCTGGCCGGGATCGAGGACCCCGAGCACATGCAGGACGCCCGCGACTCGGCGCTGTCGATCGTCAAGGGCCACCGCGTCTCCGAGCTGCAGTCGATCGGCGAGGAGATCTACGACGAGTACATGGCCGAGCGCATCTGGCCGGGCACCCGCGCGCTGGCACAGGCCCACCTGGACGCCGGCCAGAAGGTGTGGTTGGTCACAGCGGCCCCCGTGGAGATCGCCCAGGTGATCGCCCGCCGCCTGGGCCTGACCGGCGCCCTGGGCACGGTCGCCGAGTCGGTGGACGGCGTCTACACCGGCAAGCTGGTCGGCGAACCGCTGCACGGTCCGGCGAAGGCGGAGGCGGTGCGCGCGCTGGCGGCTGCGGAGGGCCTGGACCTCTCCCGCTGCGCGGCCTACAGCGACTCGCACAACGACATCCCCATGCTGTCGCTGGTGGGCCACCCCTACGCGATCAACCCGGACACCAAGCTGCGCAGGCACGCCCGGGAACTGGACTGGCGGCTGCGGGACTACCGCACCGGCCGCAAGGCGGCGAAGGTCGGCATCCCGGCGGCGGCCGGCGTCGGCGCCGTGGCGGGCGGCACGGCCGCGGCGATCGCGCTGCACCGCCGTCGCCGATAACAATTCCAACGGTTGTACCCCTCACCCCGCCGGCCAGTCCTGTTGTCCGGACACCGCCACAACACGCCCCGGACCGACCCGGAATCCGAACCTTTCCGATCAAAAATCGATCACTCTCTAGTGCTTGATCGGGCGCCAATCGGTTACAGATGCGACGTAATCGATGATTTGAGCAACTGGGCGTAGCAGGGCCTTTACGAAGCGTTATTCTCCTCAGACGCAAACCGGTACCCCTCCGTCGCTACGACGGGTGAATGGTCCCGCACTGCACGTGATGGAAGCTCTGCCTCTGGGAGTCCCGTGTACCCACACGTCGGGGTTGACGCCTCGGGCCTGGCTACGCTGCGCGCAACGGTCGCCACGGTCCAAGGCCTGTTGCGCGGATTCGTCCCCACCGCGTACGCCGCCCCCGCCTTCGCCACCGCCGCGCCCGTCGGCCCGTGCTACGCACTCGCCGACGGCATGGAACAGGTGTCGGCGCGCAGCGCCGTCGGTGAGGGGCGGCGGTCCGGCGACGGGCGGGCCGCCGGCAGACGGGGGCGCTCCGGCGGCTCGGCCACCGCCCGCCGCCCGGCCGCCGACAGCGACAGCGCCCGCATGATGGACCTCGTCGAGCGCGCCCAGGCCGGCGAGGCCGACGCCTTCGGCCGGCTCTACGACCAGTACAGCGACACCGTCTACCGCTACATCTACTACCGGGTGGGCGGCAAGGCGACCGCCGAGGACCTCACCAGCGAGACGTTCCTGCGCGCCCTGCGCCGCATCGGCACGTTCACCTGGCAGGGCCGCGATTTCGGTGCCTGGCTCGTCACCATCGCCCGCAACCTCGTCGCCGACCACTTCAAGTCGAGCCGCTTCCGGCTCGAGGTGACCACCGGCGAGATGCTCGACGCCAACGAGGTCGAGCGCTCCCCCGAGGACTCCGTCCTGGAGTCGCTCTCCAACGCCGCCCTCCTCGACGCCGTACGGCGGCTCAACCCGCAGCAGCAGGAGTGCGTGACGCTCCGCTTCCTCCAGGGCCTCTCCGTCGCCGAGACGGCCCGCGTGATGGGCAAGAACGAGGGCGCCATCAAGACCCTCCAGTACCGGGCCGTGCGCACCCTCGCGCGGCTCCTGCCGGACGACGCCCGCTGAAGGGGCACGCTCCGCTGTCTCCAACTCACCCTTGGTGAAAGTGGGTTGGATTCGCGGTCGGATCATCCGCCGTCCGTAACCCAAGTGCCAAGCCGCTCGTTGTGCGGGATGCAGACTCCCTGTGGTCACTCCCTGGCTGACTTCAATCACTCACTCGTGTGGTTGTACTCAGGGCGTGCAACCCTCAGGACCCCCTGGGGAGTCGACCGTCATGACGAGAGGAGGTGCCGCCAGTGATCGCGAACGTATCGGCGCACCGGCGGGCGAACGCCTTCGCCCAGGCCCTGGACGAGCAGTCCGACCGGGACACGGCGGCCGCGCAGCCCGAGGCGTCGGCACCGGCACCGGCCGCCGCCGAACCGACCGAGCAGGGCCGTCTCCTGGCCCTCGCCGCCGGTCTCGGCGAGCTGCCCAAGCCGGAGCTCGACCCGGAGGTCAAGGTCGTGCAGCGGGCCCAGCTCGTGGCCGCTTTCGAGGCCATGCTGCAGGAGGGCACCGCGCGAGGCGAGGCGGCAGACCCGTCGGTCCCCGAGCAGAGGTCCCACCGCTCCCGAGGCGCACACCGGGCGACCCCCCTGGGCAAGCTCCGGCCACGCTCACGCCTGGCCAAGGGGCTCACCGCGGGCGGACTCAGCGTCGGAGTCGCCGCGGGCGCCTTCGGCGGAGTCGCCGCCGCGAGCTCCGACGCGCTGCCCGGCGACTCGCTCTACGGCCTCAAGCGCGGCATCGAGGACTTCAAGCTCCAGTACCTCGCCGAGGGCGACGGCGAGCGGGGCGAGGTCTACCTCGACCAGGCCTCGACCAGGCTCAGCGAGGCCCGCCGGCTGATGGAGCGCGACCGCGGCGGCCACCTGGACCACGAGTCGCTCGGCGAGATCCGCCGCGCGCTGTCGGGCATGCGGCACGACGCCTCCGAGGGCCACCGGCTGCTGCACGAGGCGTACGAACGCGACCCCGACTCCCTGGGCCCCATGCAGGCCCTCTCCGCCTTCTCCCGCTCGCACCGCGAGGCGTGGGGCGCACTGCGCGAGAGGCTGCCCGTCCAGCTCGGGGACGTCGGAGACCAGGTGTCGTCGGTGTTCGACGCCATAGACGAAGAGGTCGCACCGCTGCAGTCCCTGCTCCCGCCGCCCCCGGCCCAGCCCGGCGGCAGCAGCAGTGGGCGCCAGGACGGCTCGGGGTCCGCCTCCACCGGAGCGTCGCACTCGGGCCGGCCCGCGGCCCCCAGCACCGGCAGCGGCTCCGCCGGCACGGGCCACTCCAGCAACCCCGGCAAGTCCTCCCCGTCCGGCAACGAGTCCGACGGCCTCATCGGCGGCAACCCGGGAGGCCTGCTCGACCCGGCCCAGTCCCCCGACACCGCCACCCCGTCCACCAGCCACACGCCCACCAACGAACCCGACGTCACCCTCCCACCCCTCCTCCCGGGCCTCCTCCCGGGCCTGGGCATCGACGGCGACGACACGGAGTAAGGCCGGCCGACGGCAGTACGGCGTTGGGGGCGACCCCAACGCCGTACAAAGGTGCCTAGAAGAACACCGACCGCCGCTGCACCAGCAACTTGTACAGCGTGTGCTGGATCTGTTCCCTCACCTGGTCCGTCAGGTTGAACATCAGCATCGGATCCTCGGCCGCCTCCGGCGGATAGCCGTCCGTCGGGATCGGCTCACCGAACTGGATCGTCCACTTCGTCGGCAACGGGATCCCACCCAGAGGACCGAGCCAGGGAAACGTCGGCGTCAGCGGGAAGTACGGAAAGCCCAGCACCCGGGCCAGCGTCTTCGCGTTGCCGATCATCGGGTAGATCTCCTCCGCACCGACGATCGAGCACGGAATGATCGGCGCCCCCTGACGCAGCGCCGTGGAGACGAAACCGCCGCGGCCGAACCGCTGGAGCTTGTAGCGCTCGCTGAACGGCTTGCCGATGCCCTTGAAGCCCTCCGGCATCACCCCCACCAGCTCGCCCTCAGCGAGGAGCCGCTCGGCGTCCTCCGCACAGGCCAGGGTGTGCCCCAGCTTCCGGGCCAGCTCGTTGACCACCGGCAGCACGAACACCAGGTCCGCGGCGAGCAGCCGCAGATGCCGGCCCGCGGGGTGGTGGTCGTGGACGGCGACCTGCATCATCAGCCCGTCCAACGGCAGCGTCCCGGAGTGGTTCGCGACGATCAGCGCACCACCGTCCGCCGGGATGTTCTCGACGCCCTTCACCTCGACCCGGAAGTACTTCTCGTACACCGGCCGCAGCAGGGACATCAGGACCTGGTCGGTCAACTCCTCGTCATAGCCGAAGTCGTCGACCTCGTAGTCGCCGGTGAGACGGCGGCGCAGGAAGGCCAGGCCGCTCGCGACCCGCCGCTCCAGACCGCCGCCCCCGTCCGTCCGCGGGGTCTCCGGCGGCTGTTCCTCACCCGTCACAGGAACATCATCCTGCGTGGAAGGCCTGCTGGGCAGGGGCTGCACCTCACGAACCACAGCGGGCTGCTCCCCGCCCGTGCGCCGGCTCCCCCCGCCCCGGCGCCGCGACGGCCGCGGTACGGCGGCCCCACGGGACCGGTCGTCGTCGAACGGAATGACCTTGGCGTCCGCCATTGTTGATGCGCTCCTCAGTTGGCGCTCTGCGTCGGGAGGTGGCCGCTGCCCGGCACGGGCAGCGCGGCGATCCGGTCGACGGCCCCCGCGAGGGCCTCCGGCGGCAGCAGCCCGGGGCCCTGGCTGCGTGCGAAGTCCGCGAACGTTTCCGCGGTCGTGTACCTCGGCCGGAACCCCAGCGTCTCGCGCATCTGGTCCGTGGACACCACCCGGCCGTGGGTCAGCAGCCGGATCTGCTCGGGTGAGAAGTCCGTCATCCCCAGCGTACGTACCAGGGAGCCCGTCCACGTGACCGCCGGCAGCAGCAGGGGCACGGTGGGGCGGCCGAGCCGCCGGGAGCACTGGGAGAGCAGCAGGACCCCGTCGCCGGCGATGTTGAAGGTGCCGCTGTTGAGCGTGCCCCGCACCGGCTCGTGCGACGCGATCCGCAGCACCTCGATCACGTCGTCCTCGTGCACGAACTGCAGCCGCGGGTCGTAGCCGAACACCGTCGGCAGGATCGGCAGGGAGAAGTACGAGGTGAGCGGGGTGTCGACGTTCGGACCCAGGATGTTCGCGAACCGCAGCACACACACGGCCACGTCGGGCCGCCGCCGCGCGAACCCGCGGACATAGCCCTCGACCTCGCACGTGTCCTTGGCGAAGCCGCCGCTCGGCAGCGACTTCGGCGGAGTGTTCTCGGTGAACACCGCCGGATCGCGGGGCGCCGACCCGTACACGTTCGTGCTGGACTTCACGACCAGCCGCTTCACGCTCGGGGACTTCTGACAGGCACCCAGCAACTGCATGGTGCCGATGACGTTGGTCTCCTTGACCGTCGCCCGGCTGCCGCCGCCCAGTGCGGTCCCGGTGACGTCCAGGTGGACGACCGTGTCGGCGCCCGTCTCCGCGAGCACGCGCGCGACGGTCGGCTGCCGGATGTCGGCCTGGATGAAGTCCGCGCCGCCCAGATGGTGCTCGGGCGGGACCGCGTCCACGGCGATGACCCGGTCCACCTGTGGGTCACGCTGGATCCGTCGTACGAAACGGCCACCCAACTGACGGGCCACTCCGGTCACGAGCACGACCTTGCCCAAGATCAGCGCCTTCCTTCCGCCTCGTCCCTCAGCTTCGCGCACACTGCCGAGTTCCCCGTCTGCGGGCCAACTTAGCGGTTCGTTGTTGCGCTGTGATGACCGCCTGACGCACGAGGTGGCGGGAACCCCCGTACGTACGAGTGGCCCCCCACCGGATCCGGTGGGGGGCCACAACACGCTTTCACTGCGTCGCGTGCGTAACTTACTTCTTGTTACGACGCTGGACGCGCGTGCGCTTGAGCAGCTTGCGGTGCTTCTTCTTGGCCATCCGCTTGCGCCGCTTCTTGATAACAGAGCCCACGACTACCCTCGCTCACTTCTCATCACTCGGTGCTGGGCGCCATGGGCCCATACGACCTACGAGGGGCTAGCCTACCCGCCCGAGCGCTGAGGTCGTAATCGAGGTTGCCGAGGGGATCCCGAAGTGCCCTGTACTGCGATGCGGATCCCCCCGGCGACGCCGCTCAGACGGTTTCCACCCCCACATAGCTCTCGCGAAGGTACTCGTGAACCGCTTGCTCCGGGACGCGGAACGACCTCCCGACCCGGATCGCGGGCAGATGACCGCTGTGCACCAGCCGGTACACGGTCATCTTCGACACTCGCATCACCGAGGCGACTTCCGCCACGGTAAGGAACTGGACCTCGTTCAGAGGCCTCTCGCCTGCAGCCATGTCACACCTGAACCTTCCGCACTCGACTCGTCGGCCACCGGCTTCCCCTTCCGGTGACTCTTCGTCGCTGCGTGCTCACTCCCCAATGTAGGGGCGGGTGATGCGAGTGGGGAAGAGGTGCACCCGTCGGCGACCTACTGTGACAGACACGCTCGATTGAGTACGTAGCGGGTCAGCGGACGGTAGTAATGGGACCGCACAGCGTCATCAAGTGGAACGACCACCGATACGGACCCCTCCGCCTCCCCGACGAAGAGCGCCGGATCGTCCGTGTCGGCCAGCCCGATGGCCTCGAACCCCAGCTGACCTGCCCCGCAGACCCACCCATGGTCCCCGATCACCAACTCCGGCAACGGCCCGCCCGCCTCCACCGCCGCGGCCAGCGCGGTCCGAACCGGGAGGGGCGAGTGGGTGTGTGCGCCGGTCTCACGACCGGGGCGCTGCGCCGCCGGGTCTCGCGCGAAGGCGACACCTCGTACGTAATCAAGGTTGTACGTGCGTAGACCGAACCGGGTCGTTATGTCGACACAGCGACCCTGCGCAGGTGTGAGGACGATACATCCCGCCGCCGACAACGCGTCCGCCAACGCGGCGTAGAAACCGAGCAGCCGATGCGGGTGGCCCGTCCCCAGCAGCACGGCCGCACCCCGCCGGGCGGCCGCCGCGAGCCGCTCCGCGAAGGCGTCCAGGGCGGCCAGCGTACGCTCCGGGTCAATCACATCTTGGCCGGACCTGCACTCAGGATCGGCTGAAACTCCACACTTGTCCGCCATCAACGCGAGCACATCCCGCTCCCCCCACGACCACTCCGGATCAATCCCGATCAACATCCGGGGATCCCGAGCAGCGAACAACCGATAGCTCCGCAGACTCACCTCCCGAGAAGTCGCCACGGTCCCGGCCAGCCGGGCAGCAAGCAGATGCGCGCGTAAGACTCCAGCACTCAACACACCCCCGATGCTGACGAAGGGGGCGGGGGCCCACGGCTGGAACGCCCAGAAGACCCCACGGTCGGCCTACTACATGCCGCGTAGTTGCGGGCGAGCGAACCCACCCCACCCCGGCATCAGCCAACCCGCACGAAGCACACCCCCGTAAAGCCCCCTACGGCAACAGCCCCCGCAAGGGAAACGCAGCCCGCCGAGTCGCCAGCACCGCCTGATCCAACCGATCCGCAGGGTCGTACCCCTCCTCCCAGGAGAGGTAGGACACCGGCCACCGCCCGTCCGTCATCCGCCCCGGCCCCAACTGCCGAGTCCGAGCGAACACCTCCTGCCGCCATCCCTCCGGAATCGACGCCTCCGGCTCCACGGGCCGCCCCGCCGCGATCCCCACCAGATGCGTCCACGACCGCGGCACCACCTCCACCACGGCGTACCCCCCACCCCCCAACGCGACCCACTTCCCCCCGGCGTACTCATGCGCCAGCTCATGACACGCCACCTGCACAGCCCGCTGCGCGTCCAACGACACCGCCAGATGCGCCAATGGATCCTCGAAGTGCGTATCGGCGCCGTGCTGCGTCACCAACACCTGCGGCCGGAAATCAGCGATCAGCTCCGGCACCACCGCGTGGAACGCCCGCAACCACCCCGCGTCCCCCGTCCCCGCCGGCAGCGCCACATTCACCGCACTGCCCTCGGCCGAGTCCGCCCCCGTCTCCTCCGGCCACCCCGTCTGCGGGAACAACGTCCGCGGATGCTCGTGCAAGGAGATCGTCAGCACACGCGGGTCCTCCCAGAAGGCCGCCTGCACCCCGTCGCCGTGATGCACGTCCACATCCACGTACGCGACCCGCTCGGCCCCGAGCTCCAACAACCGCGCGATCGCCAGCGAGGCGTCGTTGTAGATGCAGAACCCCGACGCGCCCCCCGGCATCGCATGGTGCAACCCACCCGCGAAGTTCACCGCGTGCAGCACGTCCCCCCGCCACACGGCCTCCGCCGCCCCCACCGACTGCCCGGCGATCAGCGCCGACACCTCGTGCATCCCCGCGAACGCGGGATCGTCGATGGTCCCCAGCCCGTACGCCCCGTCCGCCGCCTCCGGATCCGCGGACGCCGCCTTCACGGCCTCGATGTAGTCCTCCCGGTGAACGAGCCGCAACGTCGACTCCCCCGCCGGCTTCGCCGCCACGACGTCCACCTCCCGATCGAGCCCGAAGGCGTCGACCAGTCGGCGCGTCAGGGCGAGCCGGACCGGGTCCATCGGATGGTGCGGGCCGAAGTCATAGCCCGTTACTGCCTCGTCCCACATCAGCTGTGCGCGGCCACTCATGCCCGCCACCGTATCGGTCCGGTTGAGCCGCGAACGACTTGGCGTACACCAACGTCACCAGCACCAACACCATCGGCACCAGCATGGCCCCCCGATACGTCCACGCGTCCCCCAACGCCCCCACCAACGGCGAGCCGATCAGGAATCCGACGTAGTTGAAGACGTTGAGCCGCGCCACGGCCACGTCCGACGCCCCCGGGAACAGCCGCCCCGCCGCCGCGAACGTCTGCGGCACCAGCACACACAGCCCCAGGCCCAGCAGCGTGAACCCGAGCATCCCGACCCACGCTCCCGGCGCCACGGCCACTACCGCGAACCCGAGCGCCGCCACCAGTGCCCCGCCCCGCACCACCGTCACGGCCCCGAACCGCCGCACCCCGAAGTCCCCGATGGCCCGCCCGACCAGCGTGGTCACCATGTAGACGTTGTACGGCACCGTCGCCATCTGCTCCGAACTCCCCAGCACGTCCTGGAGGTACTTCGCGCTCCAGTTGGACACCGTGGAGTCCCCGATGTACGCGAATGTCATCACCAGGCACAGCGGCAACAACAGCTTGAAGACGACGGACCCGCCCCCCGACTCGGCCTTGACCTCGCCCTCCGCCTCGCCGGGCCCACTCCCCCCGTCGACGTACCACCGGCTCCCCACGAACACCGCCGGCAACAACACCGCCACCACCGGGAGATACGACACGAACAGCGCCAGGTCCCAGTGCGCCCCCACCCACGCCAGCGAGGCCCCCACGATCCCGCCCAGGCTGTACGCCGCATGGAAACTCAGCATGATGCTGCGCCCGTACGTCCGCTGGAGGCTCACCCCGAGCATGTTCATCGACGCGTCCAGCGCACCCACGGCGAGCCCGAACGCGGCGAGTGCCAGGCCCAGCTCGGCGAAGTGCTCCCCCGCGCTCACCCCCAACAGCGCCAGCAGCACGACGGGCTGGACCCAGCGCAGTACCCGACTGGGCGGGACACGCCTCACCAGCTTCTCGGTCGTGACGCTGCCGACACCGGCGAGCACCGGCACGGCCGCGAGAAACGCGGGCAGCAGCGCGTCCGAGACGCCGTACCGATCCTGGATGGCCGGGATACGCGTCACCAGCAGAGCGAAGGCGGCGCCCTGGGCGAAGAAGCTGAACGCCAACGAGGCCCTACCGCGCCGCAGCACATCTGTCATGGCGGCGAGCGTAGGGCCCCGACGTACTCGTGGGTAGATCCAGCCAAAGATGAATTTCACTCAGCTTTACCGGGCGAGCTCGAGATCCCGGACCTCGGTCGCCTTCTTCTGCGCGTCCTTCACCTCGGCGGAGACCATCGCCTCCATCGGCCCGGCAGCGAGAGCACCGCTGACCAGGACACCGCCCAGGATCGAGACGGCCATGACGACCCCGCCCAGCCACACCATGGTGTCCACGGGGATGGTGTACGCCCCGACCACCCGCGCCACACACTCGCCGAGGAGCACCACACCCCAGACCACGGAGAACACCCGCTCCCGGCGCAGGAAGTCTGCCGACCGAACCGAGGCACCCGACTCCAGCCGCTCCCAGGCGGCCTCCCTGGCCGCGTCCCCCTTCACCAGGAAGGGCTTCATGCCCGCGGTCATCATCGGCTTCCCGAGCGCCACGGAGACCAGGATTCCGATCGCGATCGTGCTGCTGACCGCACTGTCCTTGGCGAGCATCAGCCGCGGGTCACCGGAGACGAAACTCAGCAGCAGGGACACGACGTTGACGACGAGGATCAGCCCCGCCAGCGCGTTGGTCCTCCGCTCCCTGACGGCGCTCCACACGGTCCGCAGAGCCGGCACCACACTGCTCCAGGCGAGCGCCGCGAACGTGCTCATCCCGAAGCCGTCCTTGAACAGGTAGTACGAACCGAGCGGCACCGCCACGTCCACGATCAGCGGCGCGAAGTTCTTCTTCGTGTTCTGGCCCTGGGCCGAGTTCGTCGTCATGCCCTCAGCTTCGCCGCCGGCGGGGGCCGGTCACCAGAGACGATCGTCCGGAGCTCCGTATGACAATTGTCAGGCCAGCAGAGCCGCCAACTCGCTCAAGTCGGAGAAGAGTTGGGTGGCACCCGCGAGCTTGGCGGCGGGCGTCATCCTGGTGAATCCGTAGACATCCATTCCGGCCGCGACAGCCGCCTGCACGCCCAGTGGAGAGTCCTCCACGACAGCACAGCGGCCGGGCGCGACCCCCATTCGCTCGGCCGCGTGCAGGAACAGGTCCGGAGCCGGCTTCCCCTTGCCGACGTCCTGCGAACTGAAGATCCGCGACTCCTCGAACCACCGGTCCAGCCCCGTCGTCCGGTGCCCCACCCGAATGCGCTCATGACTCCCCGAGGACGCCACACAGTACGGCACCTCGTCCGCGGCCAGCTTCTCGAGCACGCCCACGGCACCCTCCACGGGCCGCAGTTCCCGCTCGAACGCCTCGAACACCCGCCGGTGGAATACGTCGTCGAACTCCGCCGGCAGCCGCTCCCCCGTACGCTCCAGGACCAGGTCGTGGATCCGGTGCATCGCCGAGCCCATGTAGTCACGGATGGAGTCCTCGTACGAGGTGGGATGCCCGAGCTCCGTCAGATACGCGGCCAGCAGCCGGTTGGAGATCGGCTCACTGTCCACGAGGACACCGTCATTGTCGAAGATCACCAAGTCGTAGCGCATATCCAGAGCCTAAACGCAGAAAACCCCCGCACCGTGAGGTGCGGGGGTTTTCCCAAAAATTGTTCGGCGGCGTCCTACTCTCCCACAGGGTCCCCCCTGCAGTACCATC